>NZ_SPPK01000001.1 GCF_004569505.1 Dysgonomonas mossii | reverse complement strand
TTTTGTGATCCTGTCCTTATCGATTCACTTATTAAGTAAATTGACGGTATAATATTTTCTAGCACCGAAGTGCTATTGTACTACACTCATATGTTGTCAAAATTTCAAAGATCGTTATCTGTTCGCTAAGTGAAAATCTCCAGACTAAAACTAGTGGCCGAAACCCTCTTTTTATGCGCCGTGTTCTCTATCAAAGCGGGTGCAAAGATATGCATTTTATTTATACATCTCCAAATATTTTAATGCCTTTTTTTCAAAATATTTTAACCGAAATATACAATCACCTTAAACAAAACTACTTAATTGATTATTGTTTTTTCGACTATAAGAGCATCCATCAAAAAGAGCAATCCTAACCTTACTATATATTATATATATGAAAATATTTTTGGAAAGAAACTCTTGTGGAGAATCACATAATAATTATAATTAATATCTTTGTTCCGCTAAATACTTATATAATATAACATGCATTATACATGAAAACATTTCTTTTTTCCAAGTTATCTATTATTACTCTTGCGGTCATCACTTTTGCATCTTGTCAGAATAAAGGCCCTCATTTTACAGTAGAGGGCAAGATTGCCAATGCCGACACCACAATGTTATATCTAGAAAGACGGTCTTTGAATGAAACGACAATCATAGACTCAGTAAAACTAGATGCAGATGGGAGTTTCAAATTTGAAGAACCTGCATTAGGATATCCTGAATTCTATTTACTAAGAATGGATAAGCAATCCATAAACTTAGCAATAGACTCTATAGAAACAATTACTGTACATGCTAGCAAACCTACATTTGCATCGGAATATACAATAGAGGGATCTGAAGGCTCTGTGAAAATAAAAGATATTGTTTTTGCCCAAAACAAGCTTAGTCGGACTGTGTCTGATTTGAGAAAACAATTTGAAAGTAAAGAAATATCACAGGATCAATATGTCGCAGAAATTCAAAAAGCACTGGATGAATATAAAACTAAAGCTAAAGATCTAATCTTATCTGATTCAAAAAGCTTAGCCAGCTATTTTGCTTTATTTCAAAAAGTAGATGGATATTTAATATTCGATCCTTATGATAAAAATGACTTGGTAGCTTTCAGAGCTGTTGCTACCGTTTGGGATCTATACAAATCAAAATCACCACGGGCAGAGCATTTAAAGACTTTTACGCTGACTACTTTGGCTGAGTTGAAACAAATGGCAAGTCAGGAAGAAACACTGAAGAAGCTAGAGAATACCGAAGCTACAGATCACAGTGTGTTTTATAATATAACGCTACCTGATATTAATAATAAGGAAGTAAGTTTATCTTCATTGAAAGGAAAAGTTGTTATACTCGATTTTACGGCATACCAAACAGATTTTTCTCCGGCGCACAATATACTTATCAATAATGTATATATTAAGAATAAAGGAAATGTAGAAGTATACCAAGTATCTTTTGACACGGATATACATGCATGGAAAAATGCAGCAACAAATTTACCTTGGATATGTGTAAGAGATAGCAAATTACTCAACTCTGAATGGCTTGCCAAATTCAACATTCAAGGCTTCCCTACTACATATTTATTAAACAAGAATGGAGAGATTGTAAAAAGAATTTTATCTACTGATAACCTAGCTTCAGAAGTTCAAAAATTATTATAAAAGTATTTCCAAATATTTGAAAATACGAAAAATATAGTATATCTTTGTTTTTGATAAAATGAAAAAGGAAAAGGAGTTCTGGCCTTTAACGGCAGGAATTCTTTTTCTTTTTGTCGCTTTAAAAACAATCAAAAATTAAAAAAACAGTAGGAATTAATTTAATTTTTAATTACCATGGCTATCACTTACATGACCGCGGAAGGTTACAAAAAGTTGAAAGAAGAAATCAACACTCTTGAAACTACGGAAAGGCCTGCTATATCGAAACAAATAGCAGAGGCTAGAGACAAGGGAGACTTATCTGAAAATGCTGAATACGATGCAGCCAAAGAGGCTCAGGGGCTACTTGAAGCTAAAATAGCCCAAATGAAAAATCTATTGGCAAATGCTCGTCTGATCAATGAAGATTCAATAGGAACAGACGTTGTGCAAATATTGAACAAGGTTACAATACGCAATACGAAAAATAACCAAAAGATGACATATACAATCGTTGCAGAGAGCGAGGCTAACTTGAAAGAAAACAAGATGGCTGTAAACACTCCTATCGCGCAAGGATTGATGGGTAAAAAAGTGGGAGATATAGCCGAAATAAAAGTTCCTTCGGGAATTATGAGTTTCGAAATTATGGATATATCATTATAAACTTATGCCTAGTATTTTCAGTAGAATTGTTAAGGGTGAGATACCATCATATAAGGTGGCCGAAGATGAGAGGTTCTTTGCATTCTTGGATATAAATCCGATGGCAAAGGGACATACACTTGTCATTCCTAAGCAGGAGGTGGATTACATATTCGATCTTGACGACGATATTTTAAAAGATATGGTCATTTTTGCAAAAAAAGTTGCAAAATCTATTGAGAAAGCCATTCCTTGCAAACGTGTAGGTATAATGGTTGTAGGCCTTGAAGTACCTCATGCTCATATACACTTGATTCCTATAAATAAAGAATCAGATATGAGCCTTTCAAATCCAAGAATAAAGATTGAGCAATTTGAATTTGAAGAAATTGCAAAAAAAATAAGAGAAAATATATAAGACTTATAACGAATATTATTCTGAATTGGTGGGAGTACATACTCCCACCTTTTTTATTTTAGTTCATATTGAAATAATTTTAAATAAATTTGTAAGACTTGAAAATTAAATTCAAGCCTTACAAATTTATTTTATTAAAGTTAAACATTATAATTATGCAAAACATAGATGAATATATAGCTTCATTTCCTGAGAATATTCAGGCATTGATGAATAAACTAAGAAAAATCATCAAAAAAGCTGCACCTGATGCAATCGAGAAAATCAGTTGGCAAATGCCCACCTTTCATCAGAATGGAAATCTTATACACTTTGCAGGTCATAAAAAGCACATCGGTTTATACCCGGGTGCAGAAGCTATTATTGCCTTCGAAGAAGAACTCACACAATACAAAACATCAAAAGGAGCAATACAATTGCCATTGGATAAACCTTTACCATTGAATCTAGTTACGAAGATTGTAAAGTTCAATATAAAAAGGAATCTGAAAAAATAATATTGCTATATTTTTTCTACAAACTTCTTCTTCCGTTCTACCGCTACTAGCTTAAATAGTTTGTCGGAAGGTCTGATTTTATCATTCACTTTAATAGAGAACTTCTCGCCTTTTACTGTCTCTTCTACAGGTTGAAGGTCAACTCTAATTTCGTCTACGATCTGTGTTACTGCTCCTGTAGTAGGCCCGGTAATAAGTATTTCGTCACCAACCTTCAACGATTGTGTTTCCATCAAGAATTCGGCAACACCAAGATTTGAGAAATATTTAAGCCCTTTACCTATGTATATTTTTCGTTTTGTTGCTCCTGAACCATAATTACTAGACCACTCTCCCAGTTTCTGACCAAGATAATAACCATCCCAGAATCCTCTATTAAAGACCGTAGCAAGGCGTTCGTCCCACTTTCCAATCTTTTCTTCAGTATATGTATCTTCACAATAGGCTTGCACCGCTTCTTTGTAGCATTCGACTACAGTACGCACATATTCGGGACCACGAGCACGCCCTTCTATTTTAAATACACGCACACCGGCATCCATCATTTTGTTCATAAAATGAATGGTTTTCAAATCTTTTGGAGACATGATGTATTCATTGTCAATTTCGAGTTCGATATCCGACTCCTTATCTTTTACAATATAGCTGCGGCGGCACAGTTGATTGCATGCCCCCCTATTTGCAGATAAATCTCTTTCATGCAAGCTCAGGTAACATTTGCCTGACACAGCCATACACAAAGCTCCATGAGAAAACATTTCGATACGGATAAGTTCCCCTTTAGGACCTCTTATATTTTGTTCTACAATATCTTTATAGATAGAAGCCACCTGATCGAGATTCAGCTCGCGTGCCAATACAACAACATCTGCAAATTGCCCGTAAAACTTTAAGGACTCTGTATTCGTAATGTTCAATTGTGTAGATAAATGAACTTCAACACCTATGCTGCGCGCATACATCATCACAGCTACATCAGAAGCAATTACGGCTGAAAGCTCAGCCTCTTTTGCAGCATTTACAATCTGGTGCATCAACGAGATATCATTGTCGTAAATAATTGTATTCACCGTCAGATAGCTCTTTAGTCCATTTTCTTTACATATAGCGGCGATCTGCTTCAAGTCATCCATTGTAAAGTTATTAGAGGACTTGGCTCGCATATTCAGCCCTTCTATTCCAAAGTAAATAGAGTTTGCCCCACCCTGTATAGCCGCAGCCAAAGAGTCGTAAGAGCCAACTGGAGCCATTATCTCAAAATCTGATATCTTCTTATTCATTTCTTTCTTTTGTATGTTTTTTTAGTGCTTCAAAAAAGCTGTGCGCAAAATTACCGCTTTTAGATGAAAAGGACAAATAGAGATCAAGCTAAACCTTAAGCAAATAAAAAGTTAAAACAAAGAACAAAATTCTTTGAAGAATAAAAAATAATTTGTATTTTGTCGTGAATAACAAACATTTATATACGTCTTTTATAACGGTTCACTCTCATACAACTAAAAAATCTGTATAAGTATCTATTACAAATAAATTATTTCAATAAACAGATACTCTATTCTTTAATATTATGGCACGACTTTAATTATCCATTGAAACAGGATAACATATTTCGATAACTCTCAAAAGAGACGAAATGATATAAGTAGCTCTAAATTAATTAATAAAAAATAACACCACGTAACATTTGTTACGGAAATTATCATTTCTATATAATATCTTTGTTTAATAACAGTGTTCATTGGTAAATAAAATGAGAAAACTTCTAAATCTAATACCACGGAATTTTGTTGTTCCACTATTTGTTATAGCGGGAATCATAGCCGGACTTGGCGGATACACGGCCTATATGTCCCGGGCACATTCTTATCTGTCTGATGATCCCGAAGCTTGTATCAATTGCCATATTATGACTCCTTATTATCAAACATGGCAACACAGCGCACACCGAGAATGGGCCAATTGCAACGATTGCCATGTACCACATGATAATGTCATTAATAAATATGCATTCAAAGCTATGGATGGACTTTATCATGCTGCAGTATTTACATTAAATGCTGAGCCACAGGTTATCCGTCCTCGAGATGCCAGTAAAAAAGTAATCATGGATAACTGCATTCGCTGCCATACTCAATTGAATACAGAATTTGTGAATACCGGTATGATAAACTACACACAAGTAAAAGAAGGTGAAGGAAAAGCGTGCTGGGATTGTCATCGGGAAGTTCCTCACACCGTCGTGAGCAATCTATCTTCTTCACCGAACGCGATTGTTCCGTTACCAAAGTCAGCAGTACCGGATTGGTTGAATAATATTATGAAAAATAAAAAATAAGATCCAATATGTTAAAGAAATTAGCAGAAGCAATCAGGCGAAAACCGATCATTGGATGGGGGATTTTTGCGATAGTAATGGTTTTGGTATTTATGCTTGGACTTTTAGCAGCATCTATTACAGAACGTAGAGCTGAAATAGCGACTCTGTATAATAATAAAAAGATAGAGATTACAGGAATTAATACCAATAGTGAAGAATGGGGTATCAATTATCCTCGTGAATACGATACTTGGAAAAAAACAAAAGAAATGGATTTCCGCAGTAAGCATTTAGGCAATATGCCTGAAGATGTACTCGAAAGCCGTCCCGAAATGGTTGTTCTTTGGGCTGGTTATGCATTTTCCAGAGACTATTCGGCTCCACGAGGACATATGTATACGATAGAAGATGTAACGCATACACTTCGTACCGGAACACCTGATCATGAACACAAAGATATGCAACCGGCTACTTGCTGGGCCTGTAAGAGCCCTGATGTGCCACGAATGATGCATGAAGTAGGAATAGAGAATTTTTACAAAGCCACATGGAGTCAGTTTGGCAGTGAGATTGTAAATCCTGTAGGTTGTGCCGATTGTCACGATCCTAAGACGATGAATCTGACTATCACTCGCCCGGCTTTGATAGAGGCCTTTGAGCGTCAAGGCAAAGATATTACAAAAGCAACTCCTCAGGAAATGCGTTCTCTGGTATGTGCCCAATGCCATGTCGAATATTTCTTTAAGGGTGACGGTAAATATCTGACCTTCCCTTGGGATGGAGGTATGACAGTAGAATCGATGGAAGAATATTATGACAATGCAAATTATACAGACTGGGTGCATCATCTGAGCAAAGCTCCAATGCTAAAAGCACAGCATCCTGACTATGAAATTTTCCTTTTAGGACCACATGCTCAACGTGGATTATCATGTGCCGACTGTCACATGCCATATATCTCGGAAGGTGGCATTAAGTATTCTAACCATCAGGTAATGAGTCCACTTAAAAATGTGTCATCAACATGTCAAACATGCCATAGAGATAGTGAAGAGAATCTGAAAAATTATGTTTATCAATATCAGGATAAGGCATTAGAGATTAGAAACAGGATAGAAGTAGAACTTGCGAAAGCCCATGTAATGGCTAAAGCAGCGTGGGACAATGGTGCAGATGAAGCTAAAATGAAAGAGTCTTTGAAATTGATTCGTCAGGCTCAATGGCGTTGGGATTTTGCTGTGGCCTCTCACGGTGCATCCTTCCATGCTCCTGTAGAAACTCAACGAATCCTTGCTCATAGCCTAGACCGTACGCTACAGGCACAACTGGAACTGCAAAAAGTATTATTCACTCTTGGAGTTGCAGACGTTAAAATGCCAGATATTTCTACAAAATCAAAAGCTCAGGAATATATCGGATTGGATATGAAAAAGCTTCGTGAGGACAAAGATAAGTGGATTAAAACAACACTTCCTACTTGGATAGAAAAAGCCAAATCAGAAGGAAAGCTGGCTATGAACTAATTTTTTCTTACCTGAAGGGCGTCTGCATTCATCTAATATAGCATTTGCAGGCGCTTTTTAAACTATAATCATTATGAGAAAGATTTTCATAATAGGGTTGCTATTACTCCCTCTCACATTATTAGGACAAGAGAATAATCAAGAAGACATATTTTCCATATCGGCGCAACTACGATCACGGGGAGAATATCGCAATGGGGCCTTGTTCCCCAGAAATGAAGGTGAACACCCCGCTACTTTCATAAACAACCGTGCTCGAATCTCAATGGACTTTCAACGTTCAAATCTGGAATTAAAACTATCAGGACAGCACGTTGGAGTTTGGGGGCAAGATCCCCAAGTAGATAAAAATGGGCGTTTCATGCTAAACGAAGCATGGGCTAAATTAAATTTTAACAATGGATTCTTTGCCCAATTAGGAAGACAAGCATTATCTTATGACGATGAACGTATATTAGGTGGGCTCGATTGGAACGTTTCGGGACGCTATCATGATGTATTAAAGTTAGGATATGCGGATAAAATAAACACTTTGCATTTGATCCTGGCTTTAAACCAGAACGATGAAAAAATAAAAGGAGGAAGTTTTTATGAAGCCGGAGGACAGCCTTATAAAAATATGCAAACACTTTGGTATCACTATGGAAATAAAGAGAACCCATTCGGCATCTCATTACTCGCAATGAATCTGGGTCTTCAGTACGGAAGCGAAGAAGATTCAGCCAACAAGTATATGCAAACCTTTGGAACTTATTTGACTTATATAGCAAACGGTTGGGATATCAAAGGTTCTTTTTATTATCAAACAGGAAAAAATAAGTCAAATAAAGAAGTATCAGCCTTTATGGGAAGTCTTTTTGCAGGTTTCAAAATAGACTCTAAATGGTCATTAGGTGTAGGCAGTGACTATCTGAGTGGAAACAAGCAGGATGACACAAAGCAAAAAGCATTTGATCCGTTATATGGTACACACCATAAATTCTACGGAACAATGGATTACTTCTATGCTTCTTCATTTGCGAATGGTCTCAATCCGGGGTTATGGGACAATCAACTTGCCATTTTCTACAAGCCCTCGAAGAAAGTCGATCTATCTTTGAATTATCATTATTTCTTGACTGCAAATGAAGTTGTTGTATCAAATGAAAGAATAGACAAAGGCTTAGGTTCTGAGTTTGACTTTCAGGTAAATTGGTCAATCATGCCTGATGTAAAACTTATGGCAGGCTATTCGTTCATGCTTGGAAGCAAGTCGATGGATGTAGTAAAAGGCGGATACCATAAAAGCTGGCAAGATTGGGGATGGGTATCCATAAATATAACACCTAAACTATTCTCGACAAAGAAATAATAGCTCTCTTCTATATAAACAGATGGAAAAAACAAAGAATCGAAAAATTTGGCAACAGCCTTGGGGATATCCTGAAAGCATTGTTACTACGTGCGGAATCCTTTTGGTCGGATTTCTCCTTCAACTCACAATTGGTAATTTTAATTTTTATTTATTGGCATTCCCTTCCAATCTTTTGGTAGGAGCTATTACACTGATTTTATGTATTCTTTCGCTTTTTGTGCGTAAGAGTCATTTCATACTATGGTTTAGTGGTATTCCCTCTTCAGTCTGTTTAATCTCAGCATTACTCATTCTTACGATCATTATGGGGCTTACTCCACAAACGACAAGCCATACGGACGAAGTTTCAGTAAACATATTTTCAAGTCTGGGTTTCGACAGTATGACAAGTTCATGGGCTTTCATACTCATTTACTTTATCACCCTATTATCACTTGGCTGTCTTATCGTTCGCCGTTTGTTTAATTTCCGCAAGAAAGACTACGCATTTTACTTGAATCATATCGGACTATGGATTACACTTTTCGCAGCAGGACTGGGACATGCTGATATTGAACGTTATCTGATGCACATACGTGAAGGAGAGGTAGAGTGGAGAGTTTATGATGAAGATGAAAACGTAAAGGGATTACCTATTGCGATACAGCTCAACGATTTTGATATGGAAGAATATCCGCCCAAGCTAACTATTATAGATCGCAAAAGTGGAAAACCTCTACCAGAAGACAAGCCGGACTATTATCAGATAGATACAGAAATAACTGAAGGACATCTTAATGGATGGGAGATTGAATTGAAAGAATATATCCATCAGGCAGTACGCAATAGCGATAGTACCTATCGGGAAGTACCTATGCCCGGAGCAACTCCGGCTGCCAAAATACGGGCATTCAATGTATCTCAAGGTAAAGATACCACCGGATGGATATGTGGAGGAAATCAAGCTCAACTTTATATGACCCTTCCCCTCGATGAACACCAGTGTGTGGTAATGAGTGTTCCCGAGCCAAAACGATTCATATCGGATATAGAAGCATACACACCTGACGGAACAATAAAAAAAGGAACAATAGAAGTAAATAAACCAATGCGTATCGGTAGTTGGACGATCTATCAATATGGATATGATAATCAGGCCGGACGCTTATCTTCATACAGTAGCATGGAACTTGTATACGACCCTTGGCTTATACCGGTATATATCGGATTTATTTTTATCGCTCTAGGTTCAATCGCTTTAATTTGGAATGGCAGATTGGTTAAGCATAGAAGTGAGAATGACAACAACAAAGAATAATAGTACTAAGATAAGAATATGAATTGGAATAATTTTATATGGTTTTCACTTCCTGCTGTGATACTCTGGTTTTCGGCCGGAATTATAGTGTATCGATCACAAAAGCGATTAGCTGATATATTAATGCTATGTGGCATTGCTGTATTTGCTGCATTTATCGCAGGCTTTTGGATACATATCGAACGTCCGCCAATGAGAACGATGGGTGAAACTCGCTTATGGTATTCTTTCTTTCTGTCTTCGGTCGGATACCTAGCTTATCGCAGATGGAAATATCCTTGGCTATTATCTTTCTCTGCATTGGTAGCATCGGTTTTTGTGTTTATCAATTTATTTAAGCCCGAAATACATTCTAAAAATTTGATGCCTGCTCTTCAAAGCGAATGGTTTGTACCTCATGTCACATCTTATATTCTTTCTTACGCTATGTTTGGAGCTGCTACTATCGGAGCTTTTGTACAATTACGAAAAGTACACCGTTATGGTTATTCTGATGAAAAGATATTCAATTTTATAGATAATATCGTTTATGTAGGATTCGGGTTCCTTGTATTAGGAATGCTGATGGGTGCTGTATGGGCAAAAGAAGCATGGGGACACTATTGGTCATGGGATCCTAAAGAAACATGGGCTTTTGTTACGTCCATGGCTTATCTCGCGTATATACATATACGGTTGTATGGTAAATATGATAAAGTTGCGCTTTGGGCGTTGCCTATCGCATTCATATTACTGATGATAACTTGGATTGGTGTAAATTACCTACCGGCCGCACAAGGGAGTGTACATGTATATTGACAATACAGAGTTATATAGATAGAATAGAATATTCTGTTCTCTATTACTATAGAGTAAGACAAAAGATATTCGGAAATCAATTATCCTAACAATTCTTTTATTTCATTATAGTTTAGTATATTACCTTTACCTCCTTCAAATTCTATGATTCCACTGGCAGCCATTTCTGAAATAGCTCTGGATAGGGAAGGACGTTCTACACCAAAATACTCGGCAAGAGATGCGATACTTTTCCCTAGTTCAAAAGATCCGTTTTTATCGTGCTGCAAAATGTAATATGCTATTTTAGCTTTAATTCCTTTTTGTGAGAATATTTTGAGCCTTTCGGATAAGAATTGGACACGATCGGCATTGAAGGCCATAAAACCTCGCAAAAATCCGGGACATTTAGCCATTTGTTTCTCCACAGAGTCTTTGGTGATAAATAAGATTTCGCTATCATCAAGAGCTATCACATCCACAGGAAAACGATTATTTTCGGCAAAAATAAAAGCAGCAGCCAAAGGATAAGGAGCTGAAATTTCTTCTACTGATAGAGTAAGCCCCGAATCGGAAACTATCTCTGTTTTTACTTTCCCTTTTGATAACATATATAACTGTGAAATAACATCGCCCTGATAGGCGATATATTCTCCTTTTTTATAATGCTTTATAGTATGATCTATCGTACACTTTAGTCGAGCAATCTCTTCTTGAGATTTTTCACGACACATTGTACAGAAAAAGAGTAAGTCAGAGTTCATAGTCTTGTAATTTTTTACAAAGTTACAAAAAATAATTCACAGTCGTAACAAATGTTACGATTTTAGTTTTACTACCATCGTATGTTTGCATAGGAAATAACAGGTAGTCACAATAATCAGGAGTTAAATTTACTATATAACCAATTTATCAGAAATAAAGGAATAATCATTCTATAAAAAATAATTAACTAAAAAACTAAGGATATGAATATGTTTTGTTATCAGTGTCAGGAAACAGCTCACAATACAGGCTGTACGGTAAAAGGTGTTTGTGGAAAAACTTCGGAGGTTGCTAATCTTCAAGACTTGTTAATGTTTCTTCTCAAAGGAATCTCATACAGTACAGTAGAATTACGTAAAGCAGGTGTAGAAATACCCGCTTATACAAATCGCTTTGTAATGGAATCATTATTTATGACAATCACCAATGCAAACTTCGACAAAGAGCGTTTCGTAATACGTGTACGTGAAGCTATAAATCTGAGAGACGAACTTTTACTCGAATTAAAAGCTAAAGGAGGCAACACTACACCCAACCTAGATTGTGACTGCATTACTTGGACTACCGAAAGCGTAAAAGAAATGGAAGTGAAGGCTGGAAATGTAGGAATCCTTGAAACTAAAAATGAAGATATACGCTCGTTGCGTGAACTTCTTATCTATGGAATCAAAGGGATGGCAGCTTACGCTGAACATGCGTCAAATCTGGGATATGAGGATGATGACATCCATGCTTTTATGCAAGAAGCTTTAGTTGCAACAACCCAAGAATTAAGCGGAGACGAGCTTACAGCTCTTGTGCTTAAGTGTGGTGAATATGGTGTAAAAACAATGGCTTTGCTTGATAAGGCTAATACTTCTACATACGGAAATCCTGAAATTACAAAAGTAAATATCGGAGTTCGCAATAATCCTGGTATTCTTATCTCTGGTCACGACTTGCGTGATATGCAAGACCTGTTAGAACAAACAGAAGGAACAGGCGTAGATGTTTACACACACAGCGAAATGCTTCCGGCACATTACTACCCTGCATTTAAGAAATATAGCCATTTTGTAGGCAACTATGGTAGTGCTTGGTGGCGTCAGAACGAAGACTTTGAATCATTTAATGGTGTAATACTATTTACAACTAACTGTATTGTACCTCCACGTTCTACGTCAACCTACGCAGATAAAGTATATACTACCGGTGCATCAGGGTTTACCGGCTTCCAACATATAGAAGACAGAAAAGACGGGCAGCCTAAAGATTTTTCAAAATTGATAGAGCATGCAAAACAATGCAAAGCTCCTACTGAAATAGAGTCGGGAGAAATTATCGGAGGATTTGCTCACGCACAGGTATTCGCACTTGCTGACAAGGTTGTTGACGCTGTAAAAACAGGAGCTATACGTAAGTTCTTTGTAATGGCAGGTTGTGACGGTCGTATGAAAGGACGTAACTATTATACTGAATTTGCAGAAAATCTACCTAAAGATACAGTTATACTTACTGCCGGTTGTGCTAAGTATCGCTACAACAAATTGCCTCTGGGTGATATAGGTGGTATTCCTCGTGTTCTCGATGCCGGACAATGTAACGACAGTTACTCTCTCGCTTTGATTGCGCTGAAACTTAAAGAAGTTTTTGAACTAAATGACATTAATGAATTACCGATTGCATACAACATTGCATGGTACGAGCAAAAAGCTGTTATCGTTCTTCTTGCATTGTTATCACTCGGTGTAAAAAATATTCACTTAGGGCCAACACTCCCTGCATTCTTATCGCCTAACGTGGCTAAAGTGCTGGTTGATAATTTTGGTATTGGCTCTATTACCACACCTGACGAAGATATGAAGATGTTTCTTGCTTCATAATGTCAGCACATAATTACATAAAACATTAAAAATGGAAACAAATACATTCGCTAAAGCAACCGTATTCAATATTGCGGGGCAAATCGATTATTCCACAGGAGGAATAGTAAGCAAACAAATACTTAAAAACCGAGCAGGAAATGTTACATTATTTTCCTTCGATAAAGGACAAGGACTTAGCGAGCATACAGCACCTTTCGATGCGCTTGTACAAGTATTGGATGGTGAAGCTGAAATTCGCATAAATGGCGAACCTCATAGGGTAAAGGCAGGTGAGATTATTATAATGCCGGCCAACATAACTCATGCACTTCAAGCTGTGAAGTCTTTTAAGATGTTATTAACCATGATAAAAGAATAGACGATGAGCGAGCTAATCAATAATTCCGAAAAAAGAAAAGAGTTACTTAAACATCTTATTCTTCAATTACATAACGGCGAAGCTCCCGAACAAGTGAAAAGCCGTCTGATAAATTTACTGCACTCGGTTCCATACAATGAGGTAGTAGAGGTAGAGCAGGAATTGATAGCTGAAGGTCTTCCCGAAGAAGATATATTACGTCTCTGTGATATACACACGGCTGTACTCGACGGAAGTATAGATACCTCAACCGCCAAAGGTGTACCTGATGGACATCCTGTAGATACTTTTATCAAAGAAAACAGAGAACTGGAAAAGCGCATCGACCTGACTTATGGGATGTTCGATGTGTTGAAAAACTTGAAAGATAGTGACATTGCAGATTATACGATGGGATTGCGAAGCCTCTTTAATCAACTATCGGATGTAGATAAACACTATTTGCGCAAAGAGTATCTACTGTTTCCATTTTTGGAGAAGGCAGGAATTACAGGTCCACCGAAAGTGATGTGGGGTAAACATGATGAAACCCGGGAATTATTGAAAGCCGCTCATGAAGCTCTCAAAAGCGAACTGACAAGAGAAGAGCTGGAAACAGTTTGCTCTTTGGTTTTGCAACCTGCTATCGATGCAATAGAAGGCATGATAATGAAAGAAGAACAAATTCTATTGCCAATGTGCTTGGATACACTCACTGACGAAAATTGGTATCAAATACATAAAGAAACAACGATATACGGTTTTTGCCTTTATGATCCAAGCGTAGAATGGAAACCCGAACTTGTAAAGCAAGAAGAAGCGATCTTTATGCCGGGTAATGCAATTAAGCTATCTTCAGGCAACTTCGACATAAAGGAGTTAGAAGCTCTATTTGTTACTCTTCCGGTAGATATCACATTTGTTGATAAAGATGATAAAGTAAAGTTCTTTTCTCATAGTCCTAATCGTGTATTTGAGCGAAATCGTTCTATTATCGGGCGTGATGTACGTATGTGCCATCCTCCCCACAGCGTTCATATCGTAGAACAAATCATTGATGACTTCAAGACCGGCAAAGAAAACAAAGCCGCATTTTGGATATCTAACTTCAAAGGACGCTTTGTGCATATAGATTATACCGCTCTCAGGGGACAGGACGGAGAATATTTAGGCGTGATAGAAATTACTCAGGATATAACCGATTTGCGAAAGCTGGAAGGAGATCAGAGGTTACTTTCTTATTCAAAATAAAGAGTCATGGATATTAATCTACATATAAAGGTTTCTGATTTGCTGGATGCATATCCTCACTTAGAGGATACACTATTGGAACTTTCTCCTGCATTCTCTAAACTGCGGAATCCTATTTTGCGCCGTACTGTAGCAAAGGTTACGACATTACAGCAGGCTGCAAAAGTTGCGGGCATCTCCCCTATTCTACTTCTTGAAACACTGCGCCAAGCCGCCGGGTTGCCTATTGATAACAGTAATGAATCAATAGATATAGATAATGAACAGAAAGATAAGCCGGAATGGTTTGGCGAAATGAATATCACAATTCGGTTTGATGCTCGTCCTATTATAGAGTCTGGAGAAAACCCCATGCAAGAGATTATCCGGTTATCAAAGGAATTGCAAAACAATCAGATTATGGAATTAACTGCACCATTCAAGCCCGTACCAATCATGGATTTGCTAAAATCAAAAGGATTTGAAGTATGGTATAATAACGGTAAAGCTTATTTCATACAACAAAATCAATGAGCCTTGTAAGATTATAAAAATTAAACATTTAACCAAATTGGGAAAGGGGTGCATACTAAATGCATCCCTTTCTCATAAGAGAACCAGAATCTTTATAGTCGTGTAAGGAATCTATTTTAATTATAAAGCACTTCATCAAGAATAAAAACTTTGCCCGGTAATCTTTTGAAGAAAATAATACAGCCAATGTCTTAAATTCGTATTTTTGCATGTAGTTGATTTACCTACTTTCTAAAAAAATGATTCCTTTTCTATACAATGTAGCTCAAGCATACTATAAGGCCGATGGACAAAATATAAGTCGTTATACTTTTGTTTTTCCGAACCGTAGAGCCGGAGTCTTTTTCCAACATTACTTATCGCAGATAGCGGATAAGCCTATTTTTTCGCCCCAAATACTGACAATAGCAGACTTATTCGAACAACTAAGTCCATATAAAAAAGCAGATCGCATTGAGATGCTTTTTATGTTGTTCAATATATACAAACAGGTAGGTAAGACCAACGAAACATTCGATGAATTTCTATATTGGGGAGAAATGCTGCTCAATGATTTTGACGACATCGATAAATATTTAGTTGATGCACACCAACTGTTCAGAAATATAAAAGATTTAAAAGATATTGACGCCGGATTTTCATACTTAACCGAAACACAAATAGAGGTTATACGACGTTTCTGGTCAAACTTTTTGCCCGTAGGAGAAAATGACAAAAAGAAAGACTTCCTCGAAATGTGGGAAGTTCTCTTTCAGCTATACTCTTCTCTAAGAAACCAACTTGCAGAAAAAAATCAAGCCTATGAAGGAATGATTTTCAGAGATGTAATAGATTCTTTTTCAAAGAATCCGGATTATGAACTTCCATACGAAAAAATAATATTTATAGGCCTAAACGGGCATAGCAAATCCGAAGAGAAACTGCTTAGTTACCTCCATAAAAAAGGTATTGCCGATTTTTATTGGGATTATTCATCTCCTTTGGTACGCGATCCTCAGAACAAAGCATCTTTCTTTATGGATAAGAATAAGGTGCAATTTCCGTCTCAGCTCGCGTTACAACCGGAAGAATTAAGCCTTGATCGACCGACTGTGGAAGCTATTGGCATTCCGTCGTCAATAGGACAAGCAAAATATGTGCATACAATCATCAAGTCTTTGTTGGCCGAAAATCAGATAGTATCATCCGATCAAGCTATGAATATAGCATTGGTGCTACCTGATGAAAATCTTCTATTGCCAACGCTGTACTCCATACCCCAAGAGATAGACAAAATAAACATAACAATGGGGTATAGCCTGAACAATAGTTCTGTTTCGGGACTGATGGAACACATTTTTGAATTGCAAAAGAATGTAAGAAGATCCGAAAATAGCGCAGGCTTTTATTACAAACCGGTATTGGCTATACTCAATCACCGATATATAAGAAATATAGCCGGAGAGGAGGCAAAAATACTGGGACAAAATATACTTCAATACAATAAGATTACAGTATCGGTTAAAGAATTGGAGATTCATCCGTTATTTAGTCTCATATTCAAAACAATAGATAATTGGTACGATGCACCTGAATATTTAAAAAACATATTATCCACACTAAGGAGATCCTTATATAATCAGAAAGAAACAGAGAACGAAGAAGAGCAAATAAGTGCCCGTTCGGTGGACATTGAAGGTGAATTCATTGTAGAATACTACAAGACGATCAATAAAATGAACGATGCTTTGCAAAATGTTTCCTTTGAAATTAAAATTGAAACGTATTTCAAACTATTGAAAAAGTTGATCGTAAACATCAACGTGCCTTTTACGGGAGAGCCTTTATCTGGATTGCAAATTATGGGAGTGCTCGAAACTCGTGCTTTAGACTTCGACAATCTTATTATCCTATCGATGAATGAAGGTATCTTCCCTCTCAAACGTGCTACCAGTTCTTTTATACCATACAATCTTCGAAAAGGATTTGATTTGCCGACTTACGAGCATCAGGACAGTATTTTTGCTTATCACTTTTATCGTTTGATAAACCGGGCTAAACGAATTTATCTTTTGTATGATACTCGCACCGAAGGCTTACAATCGGGCGAAGTGAGCCGCTATTTTAAACAGATAAAACATTTATATGCCAATTCATTCGATATAAGGGAAAAGCTCACTGTTTATAAAGTTTCTTCTACCGAGAGTCTTCCCATTTCAGTATCTAAAACTCCTGAGATACAGGAAAAGATGAATGTGTTTTTGCAAGGAGGAGACAAACAACTATCTGCCAGTGCTATCAATATGTATCTCAATTGTCCTCTACAGTTTTATTTCTCTGTAGTAGAAAACATGGCAGAAGAGGATGAGGTAGTGGAAACAATAGAGGCCAGTATGTTTGGAACAATTTTTCACTCAATAATGGAATGGTTGTACGAGCCATTTAAGGGAAAGATGATTACTGCGGACTTGTTACACAAGATCAGAAAGGATGAAAAGCTGCTGACAGAAAATATAGAACGATCTTTTGCTAAAAACTATTTCAAAACTGAGAAAATAAAAAAATTGACAGGGCAGAATTATCTGACCGGAGAAGTGCTTCGTAAATATATCAAACAAGTTTTAGTTACTGATGCGGGACTTACACCTTTTATCTATGTCGACTCAGAAGAAAGAATAAAAATGGAATATACTCTACCATCGGGGAAAGTTGTATCCTTAAAAGGATTTATCGACCGTGTAGATGAAGTTAAAAGCCGTACCCGTATTATCGATTATAAGACAGGAAAAGGAGTATTACGATATAAAGAAATGAAAGATCTTTTTGATAAAGATCTTAAAGATCGCCCTAAAGCAGTGATGCAGGTATTTATGTATTCACATCTTTATATGCAAAAATATCCGAATAAAATAATAGAACCAGGCATATACTATCTCCGAAATCTATTCGATGCTAAATTTGAGCCGGGAGTAATCAACAAATCGGGACGCAACGATGACAATATAACAGACTTTTCAATGTATAGAGAAGAATTCAAAGAGTACTTCGATACGTGCCTCGATGAGATATTCGACCCTGAAACATCATTTACGCAAACACCTACCGGAGAAGCTTGTAAGTGGTGTATATTCACAAACATTTGCAAGAAATAGGAAGTCCGCAAATTATCATTAACACCTTCTGTAATTGAATAACGAGAGACGGAAAATTTATATTCTTCTCTCTCTTTTTATTTTTCACATGCGGATATTGGCTCTTTCACATTAAATGTTTTACCTTTGCAGTCCATTTCTAAGTAGTAAATTGTATGGATTGGTTTATGAAAACCATAATAGAATCACCATCGGTTCTATCAATTATAATTATATCTATAGTTTCTGCTGTTGGACTACAACTAGGAAAACTAAAACTTCTCAATATCTCTCTTGGTATTACTTTTGTCTTCTTTGTAGGTATCGTTATTGGTCACTTCAATTTCGACCTGAACAAAGACATGCTCAACTTTGCTCAAAATTTTGGACTTATCCTTTTTGTATATGCATTGGGATTGCAAGTAGGACCGGGATTCTTTTCATCTTTAAGGGCTGGAGGATTGCGTATGAATATGCTTGCCTTGGGAGTTGTATTTCTAGGACTAATCCTCACCGTTATATTCAGCTATGCGAGTGACATATCCCTTCCTAATATGGTAGGAATATTATGCGGTGCTACTACAAATACACCGGCTCTTGGTGCGGCTCAGCAGGCATTACAACAAATTAGCGGAAATCAAAGGGTAATAGCCGACATGGCCTTGGCTACAGCCATTGCCTACCCATTAGGGGTAGTGGGAGTTATTCTGGCTATAATATTTCTTAGAAAGTGCTTTGTGCCAAACGATGAATTTGCGAAGCTATCAGAAAAGAAAGAAAATGAAATGCACGTAGGTGAATTTCATATAACTAATCCGGCTATAGAAGGAAAATCGATAGTTGATATAATGAAATTAACGGCTAAGCATTTCGTTATTTCACGTATCTGGCACGATGGTATAGTTACTATTCCTACTTCTGCGAGTATTCTCAGACATAATGACCACTTGCTTATTATATCTAAAAAAAGCGACGTAGAACATATCAAAGTTCTATTTGGAGAACAAGAAAACGTTGACTGGAATAAAGAAGATATAGACTGGAACCACATAGACAATAGCCAATTAGTATCACGAAGAATCATTATCACCAATAGCAAAATAAACGGTGAGAAACTCGGAAGCCTGAAACTGCGCAATAATTATGGAATAAACATAACACGTATTAACCGTGCAGGTATAGACCTATTAGCATCATCGGATCTTATGCTACAAATTGGAGATAAACTCACTGTAGTAGGAGAAAAAGCATCGATAGACAATGTTGCTAAAATACTTGGTGATGAGGAAAAGCGACTGAATACACCAAATCTGATAGCAATATTTCTTGGAATCGCACTAGGTCTTATACTAGGAGCGTTACCTATACCTTTTCCAGGAATGGATTTTCCAATCAGGTTAGGGATTGCCGGCGGTCCTATTATTGTAGGAATTTTGATGGGCTCATTTGGCCCTCGATTTCATATTACTACTTATACAACGCAAAGTGCCAATTTACTGATGCGCCAGTTTGGTTTAACAGTATATCTGGCTTGTCTGGGTATCGGAGCAGGAGAACACTTTTTCGAAACAGTATTCCAAACCGAAGGATTGATATGGATTGGTTTTGGCTTTATACTCACAGTTGTACCGGTACTTATTGTTGCATTGATAGGGATGAAAGTATATAAGATCAACTTTGCCCGGAATGTAGGGATGCTATGTGGTAGTATGGCTAATCCGATGGCTTTAAGCTATGTCAATTCTACTATCGACGGTGATGAACCTGCCGTTGCTTATGCTACAGTGTATCCGGTATCAATGTTTGCTCGAATCGTTTTCACACAATTGTTGCTGATGCTATTTTTCTGAAATAACTATAATAACATCAGGTACCTTAACACGTTTGTACTATCATAACTTTTTGTATAATTTTGTCTTTATAAAAACACTTGTACTTGATCAACTTTACTTTTATGAAAAAAACATTATCCATTTCTTTAGTCTTAGCATTCTTAATTTTTAGCTTCACGGACTGTAAAGAAAAGGAAACTACAAAGCTTAGCGAATCAACAAATAAACAGGTAGCTAAGTCTAAATTTGCACGACTATATCCCGACTATAATCCTCAGCTGATAAAAGAGACTATACATGAGCTTATTCTAAAAGATTCCCTATTACTGCCATTTTATACCGAAGATGTATATCATCCTGTTTGGTCACATGATACATTAGACGTAGCGAGAATAAAGGACTTTGTTTCTGTTCTGAAAGAAAGTGATAAACATGGTTTATTGTCAGAATATTTCTCTGCGAGTAGAATAGAAGCTCTTACAGATTCTATAGACGCAGGATTGTATAACCTTGACGATCTGTATAAAAAGATGGTTGATCTGGAACTGACTTCTACTCTGACTGCTGTAAAATACATCAAAGGGATGAAATACGGTTTTGTCAACCCTAAAAAATTGTACAAAAAAGATTATGATATATCAGTATTAACCGCCGACTCTGCTTTCTATCAAGAGATATATAAGGGGTTGAAAGAAGATCCGATCTCTAGTATCATTAATTCTGTGCCTACAGACCCGATCTATCTGAGACTTCAAAAAGAATACCAAAATCTGAAAGATAACAAAGAACAAGGATTTAAAAAGATAACAAGTACAGAAACCTATAAGTTGGGAGATAAAAATAAACATATATCTGAAATTGCCAGAAGATTAGCCCTAACAGGAGAATATATTATGGAAGAAGGCGACTCTATCGGAGATGATTCTTCAGATATGATCTTGGATGAAAATCTGCTCGAGGCAATAAATGTATTCCGAAAAAAGAACTCATACCCGGAAGAAAAAGAAGTAGGCAAGCTGACTATAGATGCGCTAAACAGGCCACTGGATTACTATTTGGATAAGCTACAAGCTAATATGGAGCGTTATCGTTGGAAAATGACAAAAGCAAAGCATAACAAGCATATCGAAGTAAATGTTGCATCGGCATATCTTATGGCCACGGAGCAAGACAGCCTTCCTCTGATCATGAAAGTTTGTGTTGGCACTGCTACTAATAAAACACCTTTATTACAAAGTGATATCAGCTACTTGAATCTGAATCCGATATGGAATATTCCAACAAGTATAGCACAGAAAGAAGTAGCAGTATTACAAAAAAAAGATCCTACATACATTAAGCGTCACAACATGAAACTGTATAGGAACGGCAAAGAAGTAGATATTACGACTATCAACTGGAAAGAAGTTGACCCTTCTAAGTTTTCATATACAATTCGTCAAAGTCCCGGAGAAAGTAATGCTCTTGGCTTAGTAAAATTCATGTTCAACAACGCATTTTCAGTATATCTACACGACACCCCATCTAAAGCGGCATTCGGAAGAAAAAACAGAGCCGTAAGCCATGGATGTGTCAGAGTACAAAAACCTTTCGATCTGGCTTTCTTTTGTATGTCGACAACATCAGACGACATATACAAAGATCGATTATTTTATAGTATAGATAAACAACCTATATCAAAGGCAGGAAAGAAGCTCGCACAAGAAAACAAATTAAAAAAGCTACCGGATATTCTTAATCCTAAAGACAAGATTTCTTTATTCATAGATTATTACACAGTCTATATGTATCCTGACGACGATATGCTATACTATGCTGATGATGTGTATGAATATGATAGTGCAATACTTAATGCACTAAAGCCGCAACATAGTAAAGTAAAGAAAGAGCAAAAGAATTAATACCCTGTATTGCTTCTATTCATAGCCGAATTCGATAAGTGCATCAGCTACAACGAAGTTGCTTCCTCCTATAAATATAAAATCACTTGGTATAGCCCAATCTTTTGCTGCACGAATAGCTTCTTTCACTGTAGGATATGAATAGCCTGTAAGCCCTTTTTTGACAGCTAATTCTTGCAAGGTTCGTTCGTTCATCGATCGAGGTACAGATGCTTTAGTAAAGTAATAAATAGCCTTTTTAGGGAGTAAGGATAATACAGATGAGATATCTTTGTCATTTACCATACCCAGAATAATATGCAATGTATCATAACGCTCGTTTACAAGCTGTTCTGATATATATTTCATTCCGGCTTCATTATGCCCTGTATCACATACAATTTTGGGATTATAGTCTTGTAGTATTTGCCAGCGTCCCATTAGTCCGGTATATTCATTCACATAGGCAAAACTATTATATACAGCCTTGGATGGTATTACATAGCCCTGTTTTTGAAGTTCACGTATAGCACATAGTACTGTCGCCGTATTTTTTATCTGGGCATAGCCCGAAAGTTCACCTTTGAGCTGCTGATAGTATTTTGTATCATACAACCACCCACTGGCAGTACGCAAGCTTGAGTGTATAAGTTTTTCATCTTCTGCAAAAACGATAGGTGCTCCTACCCTCTCTGCAGTATCTTCAAACACCTTACGGACATCACCTTCTGCCTCTCCAATAATAACAGGAATATATTTCTTGATTATACCTGCTTTTTCAGCCGCAATTTTCTCTAGTGTATTGCCCAAAAATTGCATATGATCGAAGCTAATATTGGTAATTATACTCAACACCGGTGTTATAATATTAGTACTATCCAGTCTTCCTCCTAGTCCGACTTCTATTATTGCAACATCAACATTTGTATCGGCAAAATACTGAAAAGCCATCATCATCGTCAGCTCAAAGAAAGAAGGCTGTATAGGCTCATAAGCCTCTCTGTGTTTTGTTACAAAATCCAAAACATATTGCTTCGATATCTTCTCTCCATTTACACGAATACGCTCTCTAAAGTCAACTAGATGGGGAGAAGTATATAATCCAACCTTGTAACCAGACTGTTGCAATGTTGCAGCCAAAAGGTGAGACGTAGATCCTTTTCCGTTTGTTCCTGCAATATGAATCGTCTTATATCGGATATGAGGGTGTGAAAAATATTTATCAAGAGACAGACTGTTGTCCAATCCTTCTTTATAGGCTGTACCTCCTACTTTTTGATAAACAGGTAATTGATTATATAAATATTCTAGTGTTTCTTCGTAATTCATTATAAACTATTCTTCTATCTTTTTCTTTATCAGTTGTAATACAACGGAAAATGACATACTTATCAAACCTCCCAATAACGTAGTAAGCAAAAAAGATAATGTCGTCAATACTTCTTTTTGATACGATTCTAATATCGTTATATTTTCATCCAAATAATTGCCTAAAAGCCTCTTCTACTTTTCGTACTTGCACGATCTCAATATTTACTTTCGAGGCAAATCCTTTCAGGTTATTTTGAGGAACAAGTATCTTAGAAAAGCCCAGCTTCTCTGCTTCCAATATTCTTTGTTCAATACGATTTACGGGACGTATTTCACCCGACAAGCCTACTTCGCCAGTCATACAAACATGCTTCTCGATGGAGATATCCAAGCTTGAAGACAATACAGCACTAATTACTGACAAATCCATAGCAGGATCATTCACTCTAAGCCCTCCTGCGATATTAAGAAATACATCTTTTTGTATCAGCTTAAAACCTGCTCTTTTCTCTAATACCGCAAGTAACATATTCATCCGTCGCAGATCAAAACCTGTAGCCGAACGTTGAGGAGTCCCATAAGCAGCAGTACTTACCAAAGCCTGAGTTTCGATAAGAAACGGACGTATTCCTTCTATAGCTGCGGCAATAGAAACACCGCTCAGCCCTTCGTGATTCTGAGTTAATAGCAATTCGGAGGGATTACTAACTTCACGAAGCCCATTTTGCCTCATTTCGTAAATACCGAGTTCGGCAGTACTCCCAAAACGGTTTTTTATACTTCGCAAGATACGATACATATAATGCTGATCTCCTTCGAATTGCAGTACTGTATCTACAATATGCTCTAGTACTTTTGGTCCGGCAATACTTCCTTCTTTATTTATATGCCCGATAAGAACCACAGGGGTTCCTGTCTCTTTTGCAAACTTAAGGATTGAAGCAGAACATTCGCGGACTTGCGATACGCTACCCGGAGACGATTCTACGGTTTCTGTGAAGATTGTCTGTATAGAGTCTATAATAACAAAGTCCGGTTTCAGATTTTGTATATGAACAAATATCTGTTCGAGATTTGTCTCGCATACGATAAAACAGTTCTCACTATTGGAGTTTATACGATCGGCACGCAATTTCAATTGCCTGGCGCTCTCTTCTCCCGAAACATATAGTGTTTTTATTTTTCTCAGTCCTAAGACTGTTTGTAAAACGAGTGTCGACTTTCCGATGCCCGGTTCACCACCAATCAGCACCAACGAACCGGGAACCAGTCCTCCTCCAAGCACACGGTTCAATTCTCCATCGTGCAAGTCTATACGAGGTTCTTCTCCCGTTTCTACTTCCTTCAATAATAACGGCTTCGCCTTAGATATTTCAAATAAGTTGGAGTTCCCTCTCGATGAGCTGTCTTTACTAACAATCTCTTCGACATAAGTATTCCACTCTCCACATACAGGACACTTCCCTAGCCATTTAGGAGAGTCATTTCCACAGTTATTACAAACATATACTGTTTTGGTTTTAGCCATTTTATTATTGGATCTTTCTTCTTTACTTCATTACTTTTATCGACTTCGTAGACCTTCCCGAAACATCCACAGAGACAATATATACTCCCGGACGCCATCCATAGAACGTTTCTTCAAATATAGAAGAATCAAAACCTGTGGTTTTAGTATACAATATTCGTCCGTTTAAGTCTGCAATACTTACTTTCTTTAATATATCTTTAGCATATATGCGCAAAGCATCATCTTTAAAATATGCAATGAGTTCTGGCTGTTGATCAGGATTTGGTTCGTCAGTTCCAAGCGAACTCAAACCCTTCAATTTAGTAGCTCCTGTATTGTTGGGATCCAAATATTTAGACATATGCTGATCTGCATCATAGTACTGATCCCAATGAAACCAAAATTTACCAAAAGAATCAGCTAACCCCTGATTTGAACAATTACTTTCTCCTCCTGATAATGTACCCACCACATAACCATTTTGATTAAAGAGAGGAGCTCCCGAAGAACCACCCTCTGTAGCGCCTTTATAATAAGTCACACTCCATTGAGTACCATCTGGCTCGTCTTCAGAGTCCGGATCCCATTTACTCGAAGTAAGAGGTTTATTAAATAGAGTTATTTTTTTAACATCTCCCAGAGGGTGATGAATTACCGCTCCACCTGTTACACTCGCGCCATCATTTGTTCTATCCCAACCGTTGTAATAGACATCCCAGTTATCGGGAATTGACTCCGACAACCTAAGTAAGGCGCCGTCAGAACCATCATCAATTGAATTAAGCACCAATGGTTTTGCACCTTTATGATATTTATAGTTGGGTCTGTTTTCTGTTTCACATTCGGGAGTCTCATAATCAAAAAAGAATTCAGTATTAGATATTATTGACGACGATAAGTATTCAAAACAATGATATGCTGTTAACACATAGGGAGTTTTATCTTCACTCGTGTTATTAATTAACGTACCCGAGCAAAGATAAGTACTACCTCCTCTTTTGACACGCAATTGCAACACTCCTTTTTTCTGATTCTTCCAAAAGCCGCCTTCTGCACAATTTATATTTACCATACAAGAATTAGAGGCGGTATTAAAGCCACTGATTGGGTCGCCTTGTTCATCAACATATTTATACCCTACATCGGATATATGCAATCGTGGAGTTCCTAGATTTTGTGGTGCTACATATTCAAGTACAACATTATCTCCTTTCAGATTCTCGAGAGAGTAAGCTCCACCTTGGGGGTTATCTTCATGTTTGTATACAATAGCATTTTTCACATTGCTTTTTTCATATACATATAATTGAGCCCCTTCGGGTAAATAAAAATCATCGAATCCTATATAAAACCCTTTGGCATTGGGAATATCGAAAGACAACTTCCAAACATTTTTTTTTGTAGGCAATACCGACCATGTACCAACTGTGTCGGAAGCTATATCTAATGTATAAATTTTGGCCTCTTTGAGTGGAAGGCCTCTTCTTTTTACATTGTTTTTTACTACTAATAATTTTGTATTTTCTTTTTCAACAATGAGAGTCAATTTCGATTTATCTTTATTGAAACTATATTGCTTTTCTTGGGCAGAGAGTGAAATAATACAGGATAACAAAGTAATACCTGCTAAAAAACGAATCAGACTTAAGTTCATAATAATTTTATTAATTTCCGAACATACTCATTTACATCTTCACGAGTGACCAACACCTCAGTTTCATATATAATTTTCGCTTTGGAATAAAAAGACTCTCTCTTTTCTAGAGTATCTGTTACAAACCGAAGTAGTTCCTCTTCATTTTTATCCTTTATCAAAGGGCGTTTATCTTTACAATCATTCAATCGCGAAGCCAGCACATCAGCCGATGCTTTCAAATAAATGGTTGTACCTACTTGATTCATATACTCTATATTATCAAAAAAGCAGGGTGTGCCTCCACCTGTAGATATCACTACATCTTCGAACTCACCTACTTCTTTCAGAATGCTCTTTTCAATATTACGAAATTCGCCTTCTCCAACATCTGAAAAAATCTGTCCTACTGTTTTTTGATAGCGAGCCTGTATGAAGTGGTCTAAATCAACGAATTCTAGATTAAGCTCTTTTGCTAGCTCTCTACCTGCTGTTGTTTTTCCAGCACCCATATATCCTATCAGGAATATTCTTCTCATCTTAAACAATCAAATATACAAAAATATAAATAAAATAAATAAAGAGGCTTTTTTACAACACCGATTCTTTAGCAAATAAGTATTAATTGCACCTTAATTCCAACTTTTATGACATTCTTTATATAATGGTACAAAAAGTGACAATCCGGAATATATCACAACACAATATACTGCAAACAATTACGTAGCAAAAGGTGACAAAGGTGACACTTTTTTATATAATTATTATTGTCACTTTTCTGCTATGCTTTTTACAAGTGACAAGCGATTAATGAATTTATATTGCAATCGCAACAGTACTTTATAATAGATATTTTAAACAGAAAAATATAGTAACTATTTACAAATCAAACGCTAATTGTTAATAACGATTTAAAACCTTACCTTTGCAGCAGAAAAGAAGAAATAATATTGAAATATGACAAAAATAACAACCGTACTGTTCGACTTTGATGGAGTGATAGCTAACACCGAGCCTCAATATGATATATACATTGATGCTTTAGGTGAAAAATATAATCTAGGTATCGAAAATTTTGCTTTGAAAGTAAAAGGAACCACTAGTCCGGACATACTAAAAAAATATTTTAGCCACTTACCCAAAGAAGAAGTAAAAACCGTAGAGAAAGAATTAGGTGAATTCGAATTGCAAATGGACTTTCCTTTGGTAGACGGTGTGATGGAGTTTATTGAGTATCTGAAAAACAATAACTATAAAATAGGATTGGTAACCAGTTCGCAGGATTTCAAAATGAAACGTGCTTTGGATATATTAAATTTATCCAAAACATTCGATACCGAAGTTACAGCGGCACGCATAACCAAAGGTAAACCTAATCCGGCATGCTATCTATTAGCTGCGGAAGACCTGAATGTATCTCCCTCAGAATGCGTTGTATTCGAAGATTCTTTTCATGGAATACGATCAGGCAAAGATGCCGGAATGCGTGTTGTAGGTGTTTCCACTACAATTCCCGAAAATGAACTTCAAGGTAAAGCCGATTTTATAATTTCAGATTTTTCAGATCTAAAACAAGTCATCGAATATATCAACTAAATATAGGACTACTGTTGAGCTATATTTTGAGAGCCTTTGTGCAGGAATAATCTGAAGTCGGATTCAAAATTTAAGGTAAATACATCTTTACCCAACTCTTTTTGTACCTCATCGATCGTCCAAAAACGTCCGTCGGCAAGTTCTTCGGTATTTAGCTTAAAACTTCCATCGTATATAGCGTAATAGCAATAGCTTAATTCGCGTTCCCGATCTGTCTCTATTATATATTTGGTTATATAGCGAGGTATAATATCTGATATATTTAACTCTTCGGAAGCCTCGCGCAATGCTGCCTTTTCGGGTGTCTCGTTTAAATCTATATGCCCCGCTACGGAAGAGTCCCACCTGTTGGGCTGTACATCCTTTGTTGCAGAACGTTTTTGTAAATACAATTCACCTTTAGAGTTAAAGATGTGGAGATGAATTACAGGATGTAACAACTTTGATCCATCATGACAGACACTGCGTGGCGCCTGTCCAACTACAATACCTTGTTCATCTACTAGAGGAAATATTTCTTCTTGCATTAAAGTCTTTTTTATTATAAAGTCTTCTTGACTTCTAAATATAGAAATTATTTTGATTAGAATTAGTTTGTTATCACTACCAATTTTTTGTACAGAATCTTCCGCTTTACTATTTGACTATATAAATAAGGTTGAATATAAGTCTGAATTTGATAAAGTATTTATATATAAAAAGTTTAAGGATAAAGTAAAAGAGTATATTAAGTCTTATTCATCCGATAGGTAAGAGCTTTGGACGGACACATATCTATCTGTTCTATTAGTTCCTCAGTGGTAGCATTTTCAGGTTTTACCCATGGCCTTTCTTTAGGATGATAAACATTTGGAAGCATTTTAACACAAATACCCGCATGCTTGCATATTTCAGGTTTCCATATTACGGTCACTTCTCCGTTTGTGTATTCTATTACTTTTTCCATTTTATGAAATATTTTTTAATTGATTATTTTTGTAAAGATGTGCTACGTTATACATTTATCCCCTTCATAACAATACGCCTCCAGTCTGGATGTTTTCGTATATATCCGGCAACAAAAGGACATAATGGTACTAATTGAAGTTTTTGCATCTCAATATCCTGCAATACTTTTTCTACCAACTGACTGCCTATACCCTGACCTCCAAGTTCGGAAGGTACTTCGGTATGTGTCAGATAAATCTCATTGTTGACCGATTTCATATATTTTATTTTGGGAATGTATTTTCCTACATGAAATTCATACTGGCTTTCATCTGTATTATTTATCAATTCATATTCCTTTGTTTCCATATTTCATTTCTACTATAAGTTTTGTTTCTTATTTATAAAACATATTTCTAGCACTCTTGTTCTCAATTTTTGTCATTCAACATATGGATTCATCATTTCATAAATACTGATTGCCACAAATACGAACACAGACAAGGCATTAATTATTAACAGATTCAGGTATGGAGAAAACGGAATTATCAGCAATAAAGCTATTATGCCCACAATATGCGATTTTGCGATAATATGGCAAGTAAGCCATTTATAGGCAATATTGCTCACAAGATAAATGACTGGCCCCACTATGATTACAAAGATTGCAGCTAAAGAAATATAGCCAAGAGGATGATTGACAGTCAGTTCATCTCCAACAGCACTCATTATCAGTGCACCTACCAGTACCACATGCACAGCATGATATTTCAGCCCTAACATTCCGGGATCGTCCACTTTCTGGATTTTCTCAGCACCTACTTCGCTGCTCGTATCAAAATAGACCCACCACATAGCCAGACTGCTGACAGCAGACAAAAGGGCTGCTGCCACAACAGGTAGTGTCCAAACTTCTAATTCGCTCAACGATGCACCTGTCATCAATATGGTTTCTCCAAAAGCAATAATTACAAAAAGCTGACATCTTTCTGTCAGATGGTGTCCTTCAATTGTCCATTCTTTGCTCGAATCGGAACGACCGAGAATGGGAAGATAAAAACCATGCATAGGAGCTATATAGTCAGACAGAACAGCGATAGTCCATAATATCAATCGAATGAAATCTTCTTCCAAAGCTCCTACGATCCAGAATACGGCTGAGATAAAAAACCATATCAATATACGAGCATAGTTCTTTGTCAGATGATGCTTCTTGCCAAGCATAAAAAGGATAATACCCGAACGTCCAATTTGAGTAACAATATAACACAAGGCAAATATGAGCCCCCTATCTCCGAATGCATCTGGTATTGCTGCAGCAATGATAAGCCCTATCAACATTAAGATAAACAGAAAAATACGGATTTTTCGTGTATTAGGATCGAACCAATTAGTCATCCATGTAGTATGCTGCCAAGCCATCCACATGGCAAACCAGATTACTGCACTTTGTAAAAATCCAAGCCATGTAAGATGATGCAGGAGATAATGAGATATCTGGGTGACGGCAAATACATAGATAAGGTCAAAAAGAAGTTCGGAGAAAGAAACAGACGCGATACCATTCCCTCTACTGCGCAACAATGACTGTGAAAATGACATATTATAATAAGTTGAAAGATATTTTAGTAGCAATAAAGATAATAAAGAAAACTAAAAAGTCAAGATGGCTTCTATTCCAACAAAGATAAAATTTACATGTAAGTATGCGCTTAATTTCTTCTCATTTTTTCACACAATTCCCGCCTAAAAGAGAGTTATATATAGTATTGTATGATTGCAAAAATTAGAACTGTATTTCTTATTTCGATATTACCTCTATTTTATTAACTTTGCAGCTTAAATATATTCATATAATAATGAGTGACCAACGATACAACCAGCGTGGCGTTTCAGCATCGAAAGAAGATGTACATAATGCTATAAAAAACATCGATAAAGGAATATTCCCTAAGGCTTTTTGTAAAATAATCCCCGATATATTAGGTGGCGATGCCGAATATTGCAATATCATGCATGCCGACGGAGCAGGGACAAAATCTTCGTTAGCCTATATGTATTGGAAAGAAACCGGCGACTTGTCGGTTTGGAAAGGTATTGCACAAGATGCATTGATAATGAATATAGACGACCTGCTGTGTGTAGGTGCTACTGATAATATTTTATTGTCGTCTACTATAGGGCGTAATAAGATGTTGATTCCGGGCGAAGTGATCTCTGCCATTATACAGGGAACAAATGATCTTTGTGAAGAATTATCGTCACTAGGAGTAAATATATATCCTACCGGTGGAGAAACTGCCGATGTAGGCGACCTCGTACGTACAATAATAGTGGACAGTACGGTTACCTGCCGCATGAAAAAATCGGATGTAATATCTAATGACAATATACAGGATGGTGATGTGATTGTCGGCCTATCCTCATACGGACAAGCCACATACGAAAAAGAGTATAATGGCGGTATGGGTAGCAACGGATTAACATCTGCCCGCCATGATGTGTTTGCGAACTATTTGGCAACGAAGTATCCGGAAAGTTATGATTCGTCTATTCCTAGCAATCTGGTTTATTCAGGCAATATGAAGTTAACGGATATGATCGAAGGGTTAGGAATTGATGCCGGCAAATTGGTTCTATCTCCTACTCGTACTTATGCTCCTGTTATAAAACAGATACTGGATAAATTACGTCCGGTAATACACGGTATGGTACACTGTTCGGGAGGAGCACAAACAAAGGTTCTCCACTTTGTAGATAAAGTAAAGATAACAAAGAACAACTTGTTCCCTGTGCCGCCTTTATTTAAACTGATACAGGAACAATCGGGAACCGACTGGAAAGAAATGTACAAAGTATTCAATATGGGGCATCGTATGGAAATATACTTACCGTCAGAATATGCCGAGGCAGTAATTGATATATCAAAATCTTTCGGTATCGATGCTCAGATCGTTGGATATGTTGAGAAGTCGGATAAGACAGAACTGCTTATTGATAGTGAATTTGGCCGATTTGAATATTAATTAGGAATAGTTACTGTATTTGATTATCAAATTTAACTTTAGTTAATTAAATTCTATTTGATTTGCTACTATATTTGTATCCAAACGAAAATATTAATATTCACTTAATAGCGTACAAAGTATGAAAAAAATGATCATGTCGGCAATTATGTGTTTAGCCTTAATTGCATCAACAAGTGTAATGGCTCAAGACAAAGCACCTAAAAAAGATTGTCCTAAATCTAAAACAGAATGTACTAAAGACGGAGAAAAGAAAGCATGCTGTAAAGACAAAGCTGCTGCCGACAAAAAAGCTTGTACAAAAGACGGAGAGAAAAAAGCTTGTTGCAAAGACAAAGCTGCTACAGATAAGAAAAAGTAATTAAAACTTAAGGTAAAAATAAGAGCTATCATTGATTGATAGCTCTTTCTTTTTATATGTGACTTTCACAAAAGTAGCTAAGACTTATATTTCGTTTCAAATATTTCTTTTAGTTCATCATCAGTCAAACTATCACCAACTTCATCAAAGGTCAAACGGAAGGTACAGCCCTGTTTCCACTCAGAACATCCGTAAGCCGTTTTCCCTTTCAATATTTTACCGACTTTGCACAACGGACAAGATAGAGGCTCGCTATTTTTAGATTCGGTTTTCTTTTCTTTCTTAGGCTTTGGTGTCGTTTTTTTATCACTAGCCTTCTTGTCCTTAGTCGGTTTCTTTGTCGATTTAGCCTCTTCTTTTACGGCTTCTTGTATTGTAATAGTCGTTCCCCAATCATTTTTCACATTGGCTACAATCTCTATTAGCATTTGCTTGAGCTCGTCAATGAACTGACGAGGATCGTACTCGTTTCGTTCTATCTGGCGCAACTTTTTTTCCCAGATTCCGGTTAGTTCGGCTGATTTTAGCAGCTCTTCTTTGATTGTACCAATAAGCTCAACCCCTGTTTGAGTAGCATACAGATTCTTTCGTTCCTTGCGGATATAATTCCGTTTAAACAAAGTTTCTATTATTGCTGCCCGTGTAGAAGGACGACCTATACCATTCTCTTTTAAGGCATCACGCAACTCGTCATCATCCACAAGCTTCCCTGCAGTTTCCATAGCACGCAACAAAGTTGCTTCGGTATAATATTTAGGTGGCTGAGTCCATTTTTCGTTCAAAGCAGGGATATGAGGCCCCGATTCTCCTTTTTCAAAAGCAGGTAGTATGTTATCATCGGCATCCTCTTCTTTTTCATCCTGACTTTCTGCTTGCTTTTCAAATACTACTCGCCAGCCGGGTTCCAGAATTTGTTTGCCCGTTACCTTAAATTCTATTTTATTTACTTCACCCAGAACGGTCGTTGTTGCTATTTTACAATTTGGATAAAAAGCTGAAATAAAACGCCTTGTTATAAGATCATAAACCTTTTGTTCGTTACCTGCTATCGCATTCGCCCTTACACCTGTAGGTATAATAGCATGGTGGTCGGTAACTTTACTATTATCAAAAACCTTTTTTGACTTTGGAATCTTTGCTGCTGCCAATAAAGGTTTCACAAGCTCTTCATAGCCACTTATTCCACGGAGGATGGCAGGAATTTTAGGATAAATATCATCACTAAGGAATGTAGTATCAACACGAGGATATGTCACCAGTTTCTTTTCATACAAAGACTGTATCGTCTTTAATGTATCTTCTGCCGAGAATGCATACTTTTTATTGCATTCCACCTGTAGAGCAGTAAGGTCAAACAAGCGTGGAGGTGCCTCCTCGCCTTTCTTTACTGATACATCTGTTACTTCAAAATCAGCTTGCTTTATTTCTTCAAGAAACTTCTCACCTTCTTCTTTTACCAGAAACCGTCCTTTAGTTGCAGAGAACGTCGTTTCTCTATAAACTGTTTTTAGCTCCCAGTAGGGCTCAGGCTTAAAGTTCTCAATCTCGAGCTGACGGTTGACAATAAGTGCCAATGTAGGTGTTTGCACACGTCCGATAGACAGTACGGATCTATTTTGCCCATACTTTACAGTATATAATCGGGTGGCATTCATACCTAACAGCCAATCGCCTATTGCCCTGGACAATCCGGCTTCATAAAGTTTATCGAAGACCTGCTCTTCTTTAAGATTATTAAACCCTTCGCGTATAGAATCTTCGGTTAATGATGATATCCACAGACGTTTTACAGGAACTTTACATTGAGCTTTTTGCAATACCCAACGTTGAATTAGTTCTCCTTCCTGTCCAGCATCACCACAGTTTATAACCTCAGCAGCTTGAGAAATCAAGGTTTCAATAACCGAGAACTGCTTCTTAACACCATCATTATCAATAACCTTTATACCAAAACGAGGTGGAATCATCGGCAACACGAATAGAGACCATTTTTTCCACTCTTGGGTATATTCGTGAGGCTCTTTGAGTGTACAGAAGTGTCCGAAGGTCCATGTTACCTGATAGCCATTGCCCTCAAAATAGCCGTCTTTACGAGCATTCGCGCCTAAAATACTTGCTATCTCTCTTGCAACACTTGGTTTTTCTGCAATACAAACCTTCATTTATTGTCAACTCCTTTTATAGATATTATAATATTTAATAGATCTGCTATACTTTGCAACAGAGATCAAGCTCTAATAACTTTCGTTCTCATTCGGAAAATCAGATGTCTTTACATCCTTGATATAATTCTGAACAGCTTCAGTCATTACAGAATGTAAATCTGCATAACGACGTAAGAATTTAGGCGAGAAATTTTTATTTATTCCAAGCATATCATGTACTACCAAAACTTGTCCGTCGGCATGAGGTCCCGCCCCTATACCTATAGTAGGAATTGATAGTTTTGATGTAACTTCTTTTGTCAGTTCAGCAGGAATTTTTTCTAATACCACACCAAAACAACCTACTTCCTGAAGTTTAAGAGCATCCTTTAGTAGTTTATCTGCTTCCGACTGGTCTTTTGCTCTCACATTATAAGTTCCATATTTATTTATAGATTGTGGCATAAGCCCTAAGTGCCCCATTACTGGAATACCGGCATCGATTATCTTCTTGATATCCGAGATAACTTCTTCGCCACCTTCTACCTTAATAGCATCAGCTCCGGTTTCTTTCATCATGCGGATAGCATATTCAAGAGACTTTAATGGGTTACCTGACACAGTACCGAATGGCATATCAACAACAACGAGAGAGCGTTTAACTGCATTCATGACAGAACGCCCATGATAAATCATTTGTTCCAGAGTCATCGGAAGAGTAGTAACATTACCAACCATTACATTAGAGGCGGAGTCACCAACCAAGATAACATCCATTCCTGCCTGATCGATAATAGATGCCATTGAAAAATCGTACGCTGTAAGCATTGAAATTTTTTCGCCACGCTGTTTCATTTCTATCAGGCGGCGAGTAGTGACCTTGCGGTTATCTTCTGTGTATGTGGACATAATCTCCTTTTTATGGTTAAAAATTATGGATTTAAAGACACAAAGATATGATTAAAGTATCAATTTAAGGGTTAATCTTACCGTGATATAATTTCTCTTTGTTAAAACAATACAATTCCAGAATCATGCTAAGGAAGGAGAATATACGCTGCATTCTCTTCTATTTTATGCACTTATATGCTTATTGATATCCCCAATATTAAGCATAAAAAAGCCGAATGTTTTTCACATCCGGCCTTTTCTCATTTTGAAAATTTCTGTTATTATTAGTAAGTAGTGTTTTGAGGATCAAAATTTGTCCATCCTTGCAACCAGTTATCATTGCTAGAGTCACTGGCAAAAGCACCTGAATAGGTTACTTTTGTGAAGAATGAATCTGACAACGAAGCGTTTGAGAAAGAAGCCAATCCAAGGACAGGGCTACCTGAAACAGGACCGTAGTTTGGATTACTTGCTTTACTGTTTGGTTGTTTCAATTTCAGGTCTGAAATACTAGTCAAAACCTTATTATTGTTAGCTGTTAGTTTAAAGAATGTACTTGAGAATGATGCTTTTGTTTCGTCAGTTATAGATGTTCCATTTGTTGACAATTGGTCTGTCCATGTAGGCGATTGTTTATTGATATCAGCACCAAGAACGTTCATTCCGGCAAAAACATTGTTCTGTAGTTTAAGTGTGCCGTCTTCAGCCCATTTTTGAGTTGTTCCTTTCTGATTGTCTAATATTAAACCTACCGGATAGCCTGTTGCAACAGAATTGAAAAGATTCAAACGAGAGTTGCGACGAATTTGTATTGCAGCTTGGAATACACCTAGTCTTGATCCATTATTAGGATTTAGTCCATTACCTGTAATGTATTGAGTTGTATTAGCAAAATCTGTAGCTTGTCCGATTGGCCCTATTAGAGTCACATTACTAAATACAGCTTTTGTATATGGCTCGTCCGTTGTACCATTCGCGTTGTTGTCTGATTCGAAACCATTAGATAAAGATTGGTCTGCAATCTGAGGGTTTCTAACACCTAAAAGGAATTGAAGATTACCTGAATACCCATTATCTGTATCAAAATCATCATCCCATCCGTGATATGCTACAAGGTATTTAGCATTTACAGTCCCGCCAAACCATTCAAAAGAGTCATCATTAGAATAAGATACTTGTACGTGGTCTATTTGTGTACCACGACCTACAGATCCCATTGTCAAACCATTGATTTCCTGGTCTGTTGCAAAAGGAAATCCGGCATATTCAATTCTCACATAGCTGACTACACCAGAGTTGTCATTATCGTCATTACCACCATGTTTGGCATTTACTCCACCTTCTATTTGCATTCCATCTACGATATCGATATTATTTTTTGCTCTACCGCAAAGTATAATACCTCCCCAGTCTCCCGGCTTACGGCTTCCTGCCGCCTGATTAGAAGTAAATACGATAGGTGCAGAAGCTGTTCCTTTGGCGATTAGCTTTCCGCCTCTTTTTGCTATAATTGCTGCTTTTGTATTTTTATCACCTTTGATAATAGTACCCGGCTCGATAGTCAGTGTAGCACCATCTTCGATATATACCCAACCTTTCAATACATAAGTACCTTTTGCAAGTGTATGGCTCTCTTTTATGCTAAATTCCTGTTCACCATTACCTATTTCAGTACCATTGTTAAATAGGATCTGTTCTTTAGACGGATCTACTGTTGGATCATCATTGCCATTATCAGAACAAGCTGATAGAATAGCGATAGATGCAACTAAAAATAATTTTCCAAATAAATTTAATGTCTTCATATTCATATTATTAAAATGTATTACTTTCTGATTTATAATTTGTTTTCTAAAAAGAGTATCTAGCTGTTAATGATATATTTTGTCCGGTCTTAAATTCTTTTGTTATTTGTTCTCTTTCTTGTGTATTACCATCAGCATCTATGAACTTAGGAAATTGAGCATACTTTACTTTTGCGGCAAGTATATCTTTTACTGCTGCATTCAGTTCAAAATGCTTCCCGAATTTTTTAGTTATAATAAAGTCTACTACGCTTCTTGGCATCTCATACATATCGGGAATATCATTGTTTACAGAGCCACCAGAAGTAGTAGATACACGGCCAATACCAACTATTCGTTTCCCAATTATATTATAGAGTACTGTCGCATTAATTCCCAATTTTTCGTTCTGATAGAATATACCTGTATTTACCAGATAAGGAGATTGACCTTGCATAGGACGGTCGTAGTTGGCACTACTTCTTTCTTTAAACTTTACCTCGCTTTTTATCAGAGACCCGTTGAAGGTCAAAGAGAAGTTATTAAGCCCTATAAAGTCTAAACTTTTCTTTATGTCTACTTCAATACCATAGTTGTTAGCCTTATCCGCATTTTTGAAAGTATAGATATATGTTCCACCTCCATCGAGATAAGTCCATTCTATCGGATTCGTAAAGTTTTTGTAAAATAGAGCTACCGAGAAAATTTCTGAGTTGGAAGGATAAAACTCGTATCTTAAATCAAAATTATTGACATATGCAGGCTTTAAGTCAGGATTACCCGAAACAAAACTGAACAAATCAAAATCATAATATGACGAAGATGATATTTCTCTGAATTCTTGTCTGTTTGTAGATCGCCCATAAGCCAATCTTACTAAATGATCGTTAGATAAATTGTAAGAAGCATTCAAAGAAGGAAATATATCTGTATAGTTATAATCTGATGTTTTTGACTTATCTCCCGATATTGTTGTATAGCTCTTCAATGACATTTTGTTGTGTTCTAAACGAACTCCGGTATAAATATTCAATTTATTCAGTGGAATATTGAAGCCGATATAGCTTGCAGCCTGCGTATTTGTTCCCGAATAATCATTTAATCGATCAGTATCATCATAAACATACAGCTTGGTTGCTCCATAGTTTTGAGGAATCAGCATTTGAGTATAAACATCTTTATATCCAAAGTCTTCATCCAGATTCTCAGGTATCCAGCGATATTTAAAATAGCGTGTATTATAATTCCGATCTCTATATTCTCCATATACACCTGCTTTTATAGACGGTTTAAATCCATTATCAAAAGAGAAATCATGTGTATAATTGGCAGAAAAGGAATAATTATATTCGTTTAGTTTGTTATAGTCGCGTGTTATATCATTTTGATCGATTTGGTATTCCATATAGTGTGCATCACCCGGATAACCATTTTGCTCCCAGTTGATAATACGTCTGTCCGGCTGATTTCTATTGCTGTAAGAAAAGCCCAATACCCAATCTAATTTGTCTTTCTCGGTCAAGGTGTGCTTCCCTGCAAATTGGGTAGAATAAGCAAGACGACTGCTATAGATATATTCTGCTTTTCGTTGCCCGTAGAAGCCACTTGTATTCTGATATCCTTCGCGCTCAGTATATCTGCTTTTACCTATTTGGTTCAAAATATTTCTAAACTCGAAATGGTGTTTATCGTTCGGCATGTATATCAGATTAGCCAAAGCCCCTACCCTTGCATCATTGTTGTACTGATTGTCTTTATATTTAAATGTAAAGTATGGTTTATCATTGTCCGAATCATAAACTCCATATCGAGAGTTTTCCATATCTGTAAAAGTCTTACTTGTATTGCTATAATTCAGAGCAGCAATGAGTCCCCACATACTGTTGTTGGCTCCGGCGTATTTTCGGTTGATAACAAAACCTAAACGTTGATCAGGTAATGGTTTCTTGTTTTTTACAAGCCAATCGTTATTGAATCCGTTTTGGGTAAGATCTGTTACTTGCTGAGAATTATCATTATCTATACGTCCGGATGAAAATGCACTCGAAAGACTTCTCATACCATTATCAAATCCGAGAAAGTCTGTTGCACTACCTTTGCTGTATTTAAAGTCTTTGAATTGAGTTTGCGTATTTATACCGGCTCCGTAACTGACCTGGATAGAATTTTCATTCGGAATCCCCTTTGTCTCTACTTTAATAAAACCTCCCGAAAAGTCAGCCGGCAGCTCTGGTTGCGGAGATTTTACAATCATAATATTTTCTATCTGTGAGCTTGGCAATATATCGAATGAGAAAGATCGGCTATCTGCTTCCGAGCTAGGTATAGCACTATTATTTACCCATACATTGTTATATCGTTGAGAAAGACCTCTGGCAACAACAAACTTATCATCTATAATCGATATGCCGGGAATACGTCTTATCACCTCCGATGCATCGCGATCCTGACTTTTTGCAATTTGCTGTGAGGATACTCCACTGACTACTGCGTTCGATTTTCGTATAGAGCTGAGTAAAGACACTTCAGAATTTATACGTCCCAAGGCTACAACGTATACTTCGTCTAATGTATGCGATGCTTCTATCATGGGAATATCTACTACAGTGGGCTCTCCTTTTTTGATCTCTACATCTGTAATTTCTAATGGTTGATATGAGATGTAAGAAGTTACGAGGGTATATTTCCCCGGACTAAGCTTCAATTCATATTTTCCATCTTCATCAGAAATAGCACCTATTGTTGTGTTCTTAACAGAAATGGTAACTCCCGGTAGAGATTCTTTTGTTTTTGCATCTATAATACTTCCGGTCAGAATGGTCTGAGCAGAAAGTGTAGTTATTGATAATAAAGCAAATACAAGCAACATTGATTTTAGTAAGTTGCGGTTCTTCTTTTTCACTGAATAGTCAATTTTAAACATATATTTATTTGATATTTTACATTGCAAATCACTTACATTTTTGTTACAAGAGAACTACACCCTCAATAAGTTTAATTCAAGAAAACGTTTCGTTTTAGTTACGGTGCACCAATATCTGAACTAGCCAACAGATCAAACCTAAATATGATCTATTTGTCGATAAAACAGACTTATTCATCGATTACCATTGTGTAGCGAAATACACAAATATACTTTTGAGTAAAAAGAAAGATAAAATGAAGAAAATATTATTGACAGTAACTCTTGTTATAACATGCGGTAGCCTTGCTGCACAAGGCTCTATGGGAGGTATGGGAGGAGGAAGACCTCCCGGAGGAGGCAAAGGACGAGGGGAAGGCCATGCCCCTATGCATCAAGGTAATTCTCGAGACGAGAGCTTTTTTATTATGGGTATACCTGACATTCCGAACCTAACCCTTGAACAACGAGAGAAATTGAGTAAAACGATTTCGGATGAACGGAAGGATATCTTCAAATTGATGCAAGAGAAACAAGAGCTAAAAATGAGATCAGAGAATCCCGGAATAGCAAATAAAGAAAGATTAAAACTTACAGAAAAAATAAGTAAAACAGACGAGAAGATTAAGACTAAACAAGAGAAATACGACAAAAAGTACAAGTCTATACTTACATCGGAACAATACCACATATTTGCTGAAAAGAAACAAAGCGTGGAGTTCCGCGAACCACCCAGAAGGAGACTCGAAGAGAAAGGAGATCAACGCCCTTCAGCAATGCCAAACGAAGGTACAGCTCCCGATGAATCACCAGATGGAATGTTTTGAAAACATTAAGATACAATTTAAAGATGAGCATTTATTTTACTAAAAATTTGTTAGGTTTAGTAATGGCAGTAACCGGACTCTTCATTCCGGTTGCTGCTTTCTCTCAAAAAAAATGGACATTAAGAGAGTGCATAGACTATGCCAGACAAGAAAACATCCAAGTAAAGAAGTCCATTATCACTACAGAAAGTTACAATGTAGATATTTCACAATCGAAGGCTGCATTGTTTCCGAGTTTAAGCGGAAGTGTTTCGCAGCGATACACAAATTCTCAGTCACCGGATGGTGCCGGGAATTATCATTATGAAGGATTGTTCAATGGGGAATATACATTAAATGCAAACTGGACAGTATACAATGGTGGAAAAAATAAGAACAATATTAAACAAGCTCAACTAAAAAAAGAAGCTCAAAACCTAAATACAGAAAATATCCGTAATCAGACTGAGATATCTATTACACAGGCTTATTTACAAATTTTATATAGTAGAGAGTCGATAAAAAACAACGAGAATATTCTAGCATCGGATGAAGAGCAATTGAAACAGAGCAAAGAGTTTCTTGATGCAGGAAGTATTACACACAGTGAATATGCTCAGGTGGAAGCTCAATATAGTTCCGACAAATACAATCTTGTACAAGCACAAAGTTCTTACGAAAGTTATAAGTTACAACTGAAACAATTGCTCGAATTAGATTATGATGAAGAGATAGACATTGTATTTCCTGAGATAAATGACGAAGATATACTATTATTTATTCCTTCAAAATACGAAGTTTACAGAAGAGCTCTGAATATAATGCCCGAAGTAGCAAATAGCAAATTAAATATCCAGCTGGCTAATCTCAGTAAATCATCTGCAAAGGCTGGCTATCTACCTACTGTTTCTGTTACAGGAAGTATGGGCACCGGTAATATATTTAATAATTCACCCTCTTTTGCAACACAAATAGGACGAAATTTCAATCAGTCTATAGGGCTTACGCTTAGTGTGCCTATTTTCGATAATAAACAAAACAAGTCAAACGTAAAAAAGGCAGAGCTCGACATACAGACAGCTCAACTAGACTTGATAGATACAGAAAAAACATTATTAAAGACGATAGAAACCTTATACCAAGATGCAGTATCGGGGCAAAGCAAGTATAGAGCAGCTAAGGATCAAGTAAAATCTTCGGAATTGAGTTATCAGCTCGTACTAGAGCAATATTCACTAGGAATACGCAATACAGTAGAGCTCACTACCGAGAAAAACAATTATGCCAATGCTTTACAGTCTTTACTGCAAGCCAAATATACAGCATTGCTAAGTTTGAAATTACTAAATTTCTATCAAGGACAAGAATTAACGCTTTAATAAGATAATGATGAAAAGAAAATCCAAGAAATATCTGATAATAGGAGCTATAGTACTCACTTTATGCTGTATAGCTTTTCTTATATTCCCACAAGGGAAAAAGACAATAACTACATTAACAACAGCTAAGGTAGACAAAGGGAACCTTTCTATAGCCATCACAGCGACAGGAACAATAGAACCCATTACCCTGGTAGAAGTAGGTACACAGGTTTCGGGAGTAATATCTAAAATATATGTGGATTACAATTCGGAGGTCAAGGCCGGACAAGTACTTGCCGAACTAGATAAACGCCTACTCGCATCTGAACTGGAAAATGCAAATGCAGCACTTCAATCGAGACAAGTAGATCTGGATCTTCAAAAGAAAAATTATGAGAGGCAAAAAAGCCTTTGGGAAAAACAAGCGATCAGCAAGGTTGATTGGGAAAATGCCGAATCGACATACAAAACCGCTCAACTGGCTGTAACATCTTCCAAAGCAGCCGTATTAAAGGCTCAAACCAATCTTGGTTATGCAACTATTACTTCCACAATAGACGGAGTAGTTGTTTCCCGTGCCGTAGAACAAGGACAAACGGTAGCTGCATCATTCAGCACTCCGACTCTTTTCACCATCGCAAACGACCTGACCAAGATGCGCGTAATAGCCAATGTAGATGAAGCAGATATAGGCGGAGTAAAAGAGGGACAACGAGTATCTTTTACTGTGGATGCTTTTCCCGAAGACGAATTCCAAGGGAAAGTAGTGCAGGTAAGACTGGAAGCAACAACTACATCCAACGTAGTTACATATCAAGTTGTAATAGATGCACCCAACCCTGACCTCAAATTAAAACCAGGGCTGACAGCAAACGTAAACATCTATACAATGGAAGAAAAAGACTTACTATTGATTCCTTCAAAAGCTTTACGTTTCAACCCTGCACCCGAAGTAATGAAAGATATAGAAGGGTTAAAGGTATCAGAACAAAGAGGTCCTGTTGATCCTAATAATGATAAAACTCAGAAAATAGTATGGGTAAAGGACGGAGATAAGCTATTACCCAAACATATTGTGATTGGTAAAACCGACGGCATACATACGGCTATAATAGAAGGACTGCATGTAGGAGAGGAAGTTGTAACCGGAGTATCACAAAAGACAAATGGTGATAAACCCGAAGGACAAACGAATGGAAATGGAGAATCTAGCCCTTTTATGCCAAAACGCCCCGAAGACAATAAGAAAAAATAACGTAATGACTAAAGAAATTATAAGAGTTGAAAACCTTAAGCGAAACTATATTGTTGGTGATGAAACGGTTCTTGCTTTGAGGGGAATAGACTTTAGTATATCCGAAGGCGAATTTGTCACAATCATGGGTACAAGCGGCTCGGGTAAATCTACTTTATTGAATATACTGGGCTGTTTGGATACACCGTCCGATGGTGAATATTATTTGGATGGGATTTCTGTACGCAAAATGGGTAAAAATGAAAGAGCAACCCTCCGGAATCGTAAGATAGGATTTATATTTCAGTCTTACAATTTACTGGCAAAAACAACAGCTGTTGAAAACGTTGAGCTGCCATTGATGTACAATCCGGATATATCGGCAAAAGATCGTCACCAAAGAGCCATAAAGGCTTTGCAAGATGTAGGACTGGGAGACAGACTGAATCATAAATCGAATCAAATGTCGGGAGGGCAAATGCAACGAGTAGCCATTGCCAGAGCATTAGTGAACGAACCTGTTATCATATTAGCAGACGAAGCAACAGGGAATTTGGACACTCGTACTTCGTTCGAAATATTATCACTGATGCAGCGGTTACACTCCGAAGGACGTACTATTATATTCGTTACACACAACCCCGAAATATCGGCATTTAGCAGTCGTAATATTGTTATACGAGACGGACGTATCAAGGAAGATACAAGGAACATAAATATTCAATCGGCAAAAGAATTTCTCGCTAAATTACCGGTAGAAAACTGATATATTAAAATGAATTTCATCAATCTCTTTAAAATAGCATTACGAGCCCTTAGTGGTAATAAGTTTAGGGGATTCCTTACTATGCTTGGTATAATTATCGGTGTAGCTGCCGTTATTACGATGCTTGCAATAGGTCAAGGATCTAAAAAAAGTATACAGGATCAGATTTCCACAATGGGCTCTAATATGATAAATATACGCCCCGGAACCGGACAATTTGGGGGTGTGCGCCAAAGCTCTTCCAGTATGCAAACATTAAAGATGGAAGATTATCAGGCAATCGTAGATCAGGCAGAATTCATTTCTGCAGCATCGCCGGAAGTTCAATCTTCGGGGCAAGTGATTTTTGGAGCAAATAATGCCCCAACATCTATCTATGGGGTAAATCCTTCTTTTCTTGATATCCGCAAATATACAATAGCACAAGGTGAAATGTTTACCGATGCCGATGTGAAGACGTCTGCAAAAGTATGTGTAATCGGACAAACTGTAGTTGATAACCTATTCACGAATGGAGAAGATCCTGTAGGGCAAACAATACGTTTCAATAAAATTCCATTCAAAGTCATCGGCGTATTAACATCAAAAGGGGATAATACAATGGGAATGGATCAGGATGACCTGATGATATCACCTTATACTACTGTACAAAAGCGTATATTGGCAATAACTTATATACAATCCATATCGGTTTCGGCGGTTAGCGAAGATGCTACAGATCAAGCCATTTCGAGTATAGAAAATATAATGCGGCAACAACATAAAATAACAGGAAATCAGGAAGATGACTTCAATGTACGATCGCAAAAGGAACTAATAACTATGATGAGTTCTACAACCGACATGATGACTATCTTGCTGGCATGTATTGCCGGAATATCTCTTTTTGTTGGTGGCATCGGTATTATGAACATCATGTATGTATCGGTAACAGAGCGCACAAGGGAAATAGGTTTGCGAATGTCTATCGGAGCCAAGGGATTTGATATATTGATGCAATTCCTTATAGAATCTATACTATTGAGCGTTACAGGAGGCGTTATAGGCGTGATCATTGGTATTGGCAGTGCATATATTGTGAAAAATATTTTAGCATGGCCTATCGATATTCAAGTTTATACTATAGCTTTGTCTTTTATAGTATGTACCGCTACCGGAATATTTTTTGGGTGGTATCCGGCAAAAAAAGCGTCGACTCTCGACCCTATAGATGCACTCAGATACGAATAACGATGAAAAACTTTATAAGAATATTTCCACATGTACTTATTTGGACAATTGTTTTAATTGTTCCTACTTATCTGATGTCAAGAGAAGGGGTATTTGATATCAAGCCTTTCTACAATTATTGCATACGTGTTGCCCTACTAGCGATACTGTTTTACCTCAATTATTTATATTTGATAGAGAAATTTTTATTCAACCGTAAGATTATTACCTATATAAGTATAAATATTGTGCTTGTTATCATTATTGTTGCATTACAAACAGTAATATCAGACCTGCTCGCTTTTTCCATACCCTTCAATATGCAGGAACATCCAAGAGAATTCCCACGAATGGAAGAACATCGAAGAGGTGGTCCCGGAGGTCCTCCTTTGATGAAATTTATTATAGACTATATGTCTATTTTCTTTCTCATTGGTCTTAGTGTTGCAATAAAAATGACAGCCCGTTGGTATAAAGATTCTATCACTTTCGAGAAAGTAAAAAGTGTACAATTAGAAGCGGATTTGCGAAATCTTAGAAGTCAGCTGAATCCTCATTTTCTATTCAACACATTAAATAACATATACTCGCTTATTGCCATAGATCAAAACAGAGCTCAGGATGCAGTACATCGCTTGAGCAACTTGCTGAGATATGTTATGTATGATAATGATCAGAAATTTGTACCATTGGATAAAGAACTGGAATTCACAAAAAACTACATCGATTTGATGAGACTTCGTCTTAGTTCTACGGTAAAGCTCAATGTTGAAATAAATAGCGCAGGAAGCAAAGATCTGATTGCATCCCTGATGTTTATTACACTTATTGAGAATGCTTTTAAACACGGAATAAACAATGGAGATAATAGCTTCATTAATATAAGTATCTTGGTTGATCCGGGAAAAGGTGTTTTATGCACTGTAGAAAATAGCTTGATTGAAAAAGCTGAAAATATGGAAACTCATAATTCAGGAATCGGACTTGTAAATCTTACAAAGAGGTTGGAGTTGTTATATCCCGACAGATATGAATTCATCGCAGAAAAACGCTCTGATCGCTTCTTTACATTATTGAGGATAGATTTCAAAAAAACAGAAATAACAGTATGACTCTCAAATGTATAATAATAGACGATGAACCCTTGGCTATCGATTTACTAAAATCATACGTCTTAAAAACATCTTATCTGGAGCTAGTTGGAACATTTAATAGCGCACTATCTGCTATCAGCACAATAAATGAGAGACAGATAGATCTACTATTTCTTGATATCAATATGCCTCAGATCAATGGACTTGAGTTTTCAAAAACAATACATGCATCTACACGTATTATTTTCACTACAGCATATGATCAATATGCGGTTGAAGGCTTCCGTGTAAACGCTTTGGATTATTTACTCAAACCAATCAACTACACAGATTTCTTACAGGCAACAAACAAAGCACTAGAGTGGTTTAAACTGGCAAATATATCCCATTCAACAACAAGTATATTTATAAAATCGGGTTACAGAATGGAAAAAATAGATTTTGATAATATTCTGTATATAGAAAACCAGAAAGATTATGTGAAGTTCCATCTCGAAAATCAAAAAGAACCAATTAGCTCTTTAATGAGTATGCAATCGCTTGAAGAAAAACTTCCAAGTAATTTATTTATGAGAGTACATCGTTCTTTTATTGTCAATCTGAAAAAAATAAAAACAATAGAACGAAATTGTATCGTTTTCGGGAAAGAATATATTCCTGTCTCGGAATCATATAAAAACAAATTCATGGATTTTCTTAACAAACATTTTTTTTAAATCCCCTCTCCATCCACGATTTTTATCGTGACAAATAATCACCCTCCATTATACTCTAGCAATCAATAAGATCATCGCTAATCTTATTGATTGCATATCCAAACCTAAGCATTTGCAAAATATTTTTTAACAAAAAAGATATTGCATTTTTAAATTTTATCATGATCTTTGCAACGTGAACGATCGTTCACGTCTTTTATTTTTAACTCAAATAATGAAATATAGTAGAGAATATATATTAAGGAGAGCCTTTGATGTTTTCATGAATAAAGGCTATGATAGTGCTTCAATATCTGTCTTACAAGAAGAATTACAGATGTCTAGGGGTGCGTTGTATCGCTATTTTAAAAATAAAGAAGAGCTTTTTAACGCTGTTATTGATGAATATTTCTTTAAGATATTCGATAAGTTGCAGCACAATATGGATAAACATACATACTCTTTAGAGAAATTTATAGAAGTAATGCATAGGCGGCAAAAAATATTTGTCAATGCTTTTACCAGAGCAGGGGTTACTCATACTATTTTCTTAAATTATACAGCTCTTGTAATACAGGCCGGCAAGCATTATCCCAATTTCTTGGAACGCTTCAAAATAATAAACAATCGATCTTTGGAGTCATGGAAAGATGCTATGCGAAACAGTATAAAAGCAGGTGAAATTAAGGATGATATAGACATCGATATCTTAGCTATCTTGTTTAATAATACAAGTGTGAAAGAAACCTCTGACAGGGATTGTAACGATTCTTCATTCGCTATTAATGTAATGCAGGATATGAATCGGAGGATGGAAGTAATGCGTTATTTATATAGCCTAATAAAAGTATAGCGTTGATGAACAATGAAATGTGAATGAATGTTCATTATAAAAACAGCAACATAGAAAAAAATATCAAGACAACGCTCAGAAAAGAGAATTCATTTATATACTCATCATCATTAGACAATTTATAATACTAATTACCTCATGTTAAGAAGCTATATATTTATAATATTTATTATTTCATCAGTTACACTACTTGCTCAAAATGATACAGATTTAATGTATTTAGGCAACGATAGCATACGTCAGCAGTACGACAGTGCAATGAAAGACCCTCACATTTTTCGTCCAAGGCATTTAGAAATATCTGAGAGGGATGCTATAAAAATGGCAGACCGGATGCCTGCATTCGCTGTATATAGGGACACCTATTTTGTTACGGGGGTACCACTGGATGAGAAAATTTCAGAAAACTCTGCTGATGTAACTTTCCAGCTAAGTATAAGACAACGACTGACCAGAAGTATCTTACCTTTCAAATCATTTTTGTATTTAACTTATACACAAAAATCATTTTGGAACATATATGCTCAATCAAGTCCATTTAGGGATACAAACTACAATCCGGGGGTAGGGCTTGGAAAGTATATATTGTATAAAGACAGAGTAGTTGGTGCCGCCTTCGTACAGTTGAAACATGAATCCAACGGGCGTGATGAGGAAGAATCCAGAAGTTGGAACTATTTAAGTTTATCAATGAAATATTATTTCAACGCCCGATTCAATATTTCTGGGGAAGTTTGGATTCCATATGTAGACGGGGGGAATAATAAAGATTTGCTAGATTATAGAGGACTCGGCTTTGTATCGGTCAATTACACAAGTGATAAACATCGCTGGTGGCTTTCAGCAGATATCAATCCTCGAAAAGGATGGGGTAATGTGAATACAACTCTAACCGCTGCATTTAAAATGTCAGACAGATCAAACCAGTATTTATTTGCTCGTTTCTACCAAGGGTACGGAGAGAGTCTGCTCGGCTACAATCAATACACGATGAATATAAGAGTAGGTATTTGTATAAAACCTAATTTCTATAATTTCTTTTAAGAATGTTTGAATTAAAAAAATTTCGTTTCAAGACATGGCATTTTGTTCTACTATTCGTCCTTTTTTTTATTCTGGTAAACATTATCGGACTAATATCTATAAACGGTAACTCATACTCTATTGAAAATGAGATTGCGCAAATAGAAGAAATATATGATTTGTCTGAAATAGAAAATTCGACTGAGATTGTGTCTATTATTTTTTACAAAGAAGACTCAAATATTTGTGGTAAAATGATGCATAATATAAATCAGCTAACAAACAAAAACAGTAAGTTTTACAGATCGGAAGTAAATAAGAACTCCGAATTATATAAGAAACATAATATATCCGGGGTTCCTTGTACTTTGATACTTAAAAATGGAGAAGAAATAAGTCGCATTATGGGTTTAGTTCCAACCTCCAATCTGGAAATTATCTATAGTAGGATTGCTAAATAGTTGTAGGTAGTATAAAACAACACACTAATATGTTTATTAACTCAATAGGATATTACGTCCCGAAAACAAGGATTCCAAACGATTATTTCACCGAAATAAACGGATTAACAAGCGATTGGATAAGTCAACGTACAGGAATCTTAACTCGTTCAAGAGCTTCGCAGGAAGAAACGATAGACTATATGTCTAGCAAAGCCATAGAGTCGGCATTACCCGATCTTCCCTACAAAATAGAAGATATAGATCTGATAATTTTTGCATCATATACGCCTAGCGATACAATTGTTACAACAGGGCATTATGTACAGGGCAAATACAATATATCAAATGCAAAAGTATTCTTTGTATCATCAGCATGTTCATCGGGACTCAATGCGATAGAAATCATATATTCTTTCTTCGCATCGCAGATAGCCGAAAAAGCATTGCTTATCTGTGCAGATCGGAACTCAACATATTCGGATGATACAGATTGCGTATCAGGACATTTGTGGGGAGACGGAGCTACGGCTTACTTTTTCTCAACCGAATCCTATTCAGAAAAAGATCCTCAGATTATAGATATCACAACACAAGGATTAGGTCATATAGGATTAGCTTCGAGAGCAGTGTATCTTGATCCTAAAGGAGATGGTTTGAAAATGCCTCATGGCAAGGATGTATTTATGCAGGCTTGCACATATATGGCGCAAAACACGAAGGATATAGTCGAAATCAACGGATATTCGTTAGATGATCTAACCTTTTTTATAGGACATCAGGCTAATATGAGAATATTAAAGAATGTTGCGAAACAACTAGCAATACCCGAAGAAAAAGTATTAACGAATATTCAAGAGTTAGGCAACACCGGCTCAACAGGTGCCCTATTGGTATTGGCACAAAATATAAAAAAAATCGCACGAGGAGACCTGATATGCATATCGGTCTTCGGCGGGGGATATTCTGCAGGCTCATGCCTGATCAAGATTCCCTAAATATAAAATTAAAGAAATATTATTATGGTTTATCAACGTACTTTAAAAAACAGTTTTTCCTTACATGGGAAAGGATTGCATACAGGACTAAATATACATATCACATTCAATCCGGCTCCTGAAAATTATGGATATAAGATCAGACGTGTAGATATACCGGGAAAACCGATAATAAATGCTTTAGCAGAGAACGTTACAGCTACCCAAAGAGGAACTGTAGTATCAGCCAATGGTGTTAATGTGAGCACCGTAGAACATGCTATGGCTGCATTATACGCATGCGAAATAGACAATTGCCTGATAGATGTAGATGGACCCGAATTTCCTATATTAGATGGAAGCTCGATTTTGTATGTCAGCAAAATAAAAGAAGTCGGTACAGAAATACAGAATACAGCAAGAGAATATATTTCGATAAAACGCAAAAAAATTAAGGTTGTAGATAAAGCTACCGGATCGTCAATGATACTAATTCCGGATGAGTCTTTTAGTATAGAATCACATATATCTTTCAACTCTACATTCCTAAAAAGGCAAGATGCAACAATGCATGACCTATCTGAGTTTCCAAAAGACTTTGCTTCTGCACGAACATTTGTGTTTGTAAAAGAAATTGAATCTCTACTCAATAATAACTTAGTGAAAGGTGGAGATTTGGATAATGCTATTGTTATATACGATAAGCCAATAGAGCAAGAAAAGTTCGATCTATTAGCCGACATGCTGGGAGCAAAAAGAAAAGATTCTACAAAGCTAGGATATATCATGAACAAGCCTTTGCTTTATCCGAATGAACCGGCTAGACATAAATTGTTAGACATTGTAGGTGATTTAGCTTTAGTCGGTCGTTTTATAAAGGGAAAAGTTATAGCTAATTGTCCGGGACATAAAATAAATAATATGTTTGCCAGAGCCATTAGAGAAGCGGTATTTCCAAGTGTACAAGAAGAATCCGTTATACTGCCTGAAACAACTCATGCTGGTCTATATTCTTTAGCTTAATCAATAATGAAAGATATATTACAATTTATATTGCATAACAAAATTGTACTGATAGGTATGTTGATCGGTTTCATAGCCTCATATATCTATTGGTACTATTTTGCATGTTATTGGGGAACATATCCCCTTTCAGCTGAATCTTGGGTAAATTGTGGTTTTGGTACAATATTAGGAGGCTTAGTTGTCACGTTAATCAATTAAAATTAGTATATTTACATATAAGATATGCTAACCAAACTAAAACTATTCGCCATGCTAAAAAAAGATATTCGTATAAACGCCACAGCTATCTGGCAGTATCTGTCAGAAAGAGGCAAAATGTCGGTTCAGGAAATTGAAGAATTAACACATTACAAAAATTCGTTGATACTTCTTGCATTAGGTTGGCTCTCGAAGGAAAACAAAGTACGCTTTTCAGTCAAAAATGAAAACCTATATGTTGAACTAAGTAGTACTCCTACTGAAATATACTACTAGGAAGTGACTCTATTCGGGAACTATATCATATTCTCAGAAGGAAATATGATAAATTATCTCAGAAGATTTTAGCGTTAAAAAGCATTAATTTACAAAACTAAAAACTTCTGCCACAAAATCATTGTGTAACTTTATCATCGTTTCTTTTAGAATAATTTATGAATATTAAGAATCTATCACTATTTATCTTGTGTATGCTAAGTATTACTTCATGCATAAAAGATGAGCCGCTCAATATGGAGGCGGACATTATAGATATGAAAGTTGAAGATGAAGTATTTATCACTCGCGCTATAACAGAGCATACTGTTCAGCTTTTCGTTTCTGACAATGCTGATTACTCACATCTTACACCAATAATTGAGGTTACCACCGGAGCGACAATTGAGCCCAAATCGGGAACTTCTCAAGATTTTTCGAATGGAAAAAATGTTATCTATATAGTAACTTCCGAAGATGGGAAGTATACAAAAACATATACTGTAACAGTAACCTCCAAGATTAGTCTTAAAAATACGTTCGAAGAATGGACAACAGCGGGTACAGAAAAAGCACCGTATCCGATTTTAAGTGATCTATTATGGAGTAATGCAAACTCGGGACTATCTATTTTGGTAGGCACCGGATCATTAAAGTTGGATCATTATCCTACCGATAAAACGGCCGACTGTGTTAATGGAAAATATGCTGCGATACTACGCACAATAAAAGGAACAACGGTTTTTGGAATAGACTACCCTATTTTTTCCGGATCACTTTTTAGAGGAGCTTTTTCCGCGAATATGTCTAACCCTCTAAAATCACTAATATTGGGGCAGGCTCATCCGAAAGAAAATGGTAAACCAATCATGTTCAATGGTTACTATAAATATACGCCGGGCGATATTTTTACAGGCAAAGATGGAAAAGTTATAGCAAACAGAACAGATTCGCTGTCGATGTATGCTATAATATTTAAAGTGAGTAAAGGTGCTCCCGCAAACGAAGAGTTTCTTGATGGAGAATCAATTCTTACATCGCCTAGAGTTGTAGGAACAGCCAAGTGGTCTCATACTGACGAAAGTATAGTGGAAACGCCAGCTAACAATGGGTTTATACATTTTTCTATACCATTCAGATATAAAGAAGATCTTGATTTTACGAAAAATGATTATCGTCTTACGATTGTTTTGGCATCAAGCAAAGATGGAAACGAATATCAGGGGGCGGTAGGGAGTACTCTCATTGCTGATGATCTTGAACTAGTATGTGATCCTATAAAATAAGAATATATCTGATGAGATTAAAATATAACATCATCCTAGTACTTGCAACAGTATTAATGATAAGTAATAATATTTCAGCGCAGAATTCTGATAACAAAACATTTGATCTGAGCTTTATCCTAGGGTTTAATATGGGAGCAACTGCTCCTGTGCCTATTCCGGCTGAAGTAAGAGAGATTAATAGTTACAACCCAAAATTCAACCCTCAATTAGGATTCAATCTAGTCTATAAACTCAACGAACGATGGGGTGTAGGTACAGGACTAAGTCTCGATTGGAAAGGGATGCGAGTTTCCGATCATGTGAAGTACATGTACACAAGTGTTACTCTGACCGAAGGGAGCGAAAAGCTTACAGGTTACTTTGTAGGAAAGAATGTAACAAATGTAGATATGACTTATCTTACCATACCAATATATGGCACATACCGATTCAATGACAAATGGCAAGTGAAACTGGGCGTATATGCAGCAAAAACCCTTTCATCCACATTTGACGGATATGTAAATGATGGATACATCAGAATAGACTCTCCGGTAGGTCAGAAACAAGAAATAAGCGGAGAGGGTGCAACATTCGACTTTGGGGACGACTCTCGTTACTATGATTTTGGACTATTAGCAGGAGGTGAACATCGCTTAAATAACCGTATCGGGTTTTATGGCAGTTTCACATGGGGACTTCTTCCTTATTTTTATTCGGGATCAAACCCTATTAAATTCACGTTCTACAATATATACGGTACACTAGGTATCACCTATCGATTCAGCAAATAACTATAATAGCTTTTTTTGAACTATGAGTAAACATAAAATCAGGATCAACAAGACTTGCCAAAATTGTGGAGCTTTTGTTGAAAAGTACTACTGTCCTAAATGTGGACAAGAAAACAGCGAAAGCAGGCAATCTTTCCATCATGTATTTACTCATTTTGTCTTCGATTTTTTGCATTACGACAGTTCATTTTGGAGAACAGCTAAATATCTGTTTCTTTCTCCCGGTAAACTCTCATTGGAGTATATGAATGGAAAACGAAAGTCATATGTAAACCCTTTTACTCTTTATATATTCATCAGTTTCATTGCCTTTTTTATCCCCCCTCTCCTTCCTGAAGTATCAGCACCTAACAAAGAAAAAACACAAAAAGAGATCAGCGAAAATGTAAATAGTGACTCTTTAGATACGATTATAGCAAAGCTGGACGTAAATAAAAAAAATCTCATTAATGAGGCTAAAATACCGGAGAAAGTCAGCAAGATAGAAGATAAAATTAATAATTCGGGTGTAGATGAAAAGACAGAGAATGAGACAAAACAATTTATAGCAGGTATATTAAAAAATGTAAAAGATAAAGAAAAAGGAGAAAAAGCTATCGAGTTTTTCATTCACAACATCCCCAAAGTTCTCTTTATATATATGCCTCTCTTTGCCTTTTGGCTATGGTTGTTCCATAATAAAAAGAAAAAATATTATTTCGACAGTGCTGTCTTTACATTACATTTCTTTTCTACGACCTTGCTAACGATAACTATAGCAACGACTCTAAGCTGTCTGTTCGATTGGTTAAACTTAAATACCACATTCTATTTTCTTTTATATTCTTTTGCTACGCTATACGTAACATTCTATTTTTTCAGAGGAAACAGGGTGTTTTTTGAAGAAAACAGATTCGTATCGAATTTAAAATCTTTTGTTCTGATAGGAATAAATAGCTTCTTTATCTTCCTTACTTTTACATTTTATGTTGTATTTGTAGTGTATATGATATATACTTAAAGTAGGTGTTTTTTATATCCTTCGATAGCTTTAGTAACCAAATTCTGCGTTTTCTTACTTGATGCGTAAAAGAATTCGGTATCAAGAGTTTCATTCTTTTTTGATGACTTTTTCCAAGTACCGATAACTTTGCCGTCAAGGCTGATAGCTGGTCTGAATATTCCCGGACTTGTTATTATTTTATGGTGATGGTCTATATGCAGACTTTCTTTTCTATCCTTATAGCTAACTGTAAATTCATCAAAAGCAGGCAAAAGATTTATCAAATTATCACTGCTGACTAGTTTAGAGTCTCTGTGAAAAATATATGTTTGATCATTTATTGTTTCATGAATAAAATCGCTCCCTATCAGAGCTATCCCTTGTCTGGCTTCTGCTGTAGTCAATCCCGACCACCAAATAAAATCTTGTAAAGTAGCAGGGCCATGGCTCCTGAAATATTTGAATGCTAATTTATACAGGCATTCATCTTTATCGAACTGATTGGTCATTTTGGGAACTTTTTCTTGCAACAAAGCATACGTCTGTTTTTTGCCTTTCATCTCTCCATTGCATACAAAGCCATCCAATTCGGCATGCATCATTATATGATTAACGGTTCTATTATCAGCAGCTATACCTGCTCTATTTATTACATCTTTCAATTCTTGACGTGTTAATGAATTTCCCTGAAGTGCCTTTTCTATAATTGAATTTGTACGGGCTATAAATGCTTCGGTAAGTCCCAGATCTTTATCATAAGATCGCATTGCAGTTTTCACTCTCGGAACACTCAAATATAGCATCCAGTATATATCGTCCTTCGATACGAAATGCCATGTAGGACGTAAGATATGAAGACGTAAAATATCGCCCCTATTCAAAGCCCCCTCAATCTTCTGATCGGTAATCTCGGGTATACGTATACCGATGCCCCATTTCGCCATATTGTAATCTTGTGCCTGAATTGCTCCCATCCACGAAACCAACTCGTATGCCTCGCCCACGAATGAACCATCAAGTTGATGGTTTGATAGACGTAAGGATAGAATCTCTTCTGCTTTCATGGCAATTCAGATAAAAATTAAAATGCTTTAAGGCTTAAATCAATATTTGGAGCAGAATATATAATTGCTCCCGAAGAAATATAATCAACTCCGGTCTTAGCTATATCATGCACCATATCTTCTGTAATACCCCCCGAGGCTTCAACCTTTACTCTTCCGTTTATTAGTTTTACAGCAGCACTCATTTCATATAAAGACATATTATCGAGCATAATAACGTCCACTGCACCTGTAGCCAAAGCTTCTTCTACTTCTTTCAGGTTGCGTGTTTCTACCTCTATTCGGAGATTTTTATTGTTCTCTTTCAAGTATTTCAGTGTGGCCTCTACAGCATTGGTTATTCCTCCGGCATAATCGTTATGATTGTCTTTTAGCATAATCATATCAAAAAGGCCGAAACGATGATTTTGACCACCGCCGATATACACAGCCCACTTCTCACACATACGGAACATTGGAGCCGTTTTTCGGGTATCCAGAATACGTGTATTTGTATCTGCCAGCAACTCTACCATCCGATGCGTATATGTAGCTATTCCGCTCATACGCTGCATACAATTTAGGACTAAGCGTTCCATTGTGAGAATCGACCGAGCCGCACCTGATACGATAAATGCGATCTCGCCTTCTTTTACTTGATCCCCGTCATTTTTGAGAATTTCTATTTTCAGATTTTTATCATAATAATGAAATATCTCGCGAGCCAGATCAACTCCGGCTAAGATACAGTCATGTTTTATGATCAAATGTGCTCTTTGTTGAAGATCAGCAGGCACACTGGCCAATGTAGAGTGATCTCCGTCGCCAATATCTTCTTTGATGGCCTCATCAATAAAATGATATAATCTACTATCAGTTACGTATGAAGGTCTATTCATGAATATCTAAATCTTTATTATAAAATGTACCTCTATTCTCGGTTTGTTCTATACTTTGGGTTATAATCAGATAAGCCACACTAGCCAGATTTCTTAATTCTGAAAGTTGCGGCGATAATATCGAAAATTTATATATTTCTTTTACAGACTTGTATATTTCTTCTTCTTTCTGCTTTGCCATTTTGAGACGGGCATTGCTGCGCACAATGCCAACAAGATCACTCATCAATGTCTGTAATTCTTTTCGAAGATAATTTAGCAAAACCATTTCTTCGTTCACTCGCATCCCCTCCTGATTCCATTCCGGAATTTTTAGAAGATGATCATAATTAAAATTATCTTCATGCAAGCGTTCTATCGTTTTCATTGCTGCACGATGTGCAAAAACGAGAGCTTCAAGCAAAGAATTGGAAGCTAAACGATTTGCACCGTGAAGTCCGGTATTCGAACATTCACCGACAGCAAACATATTCTTTATTGTACTTTGTCCAAATGAATCTACATCGATTCCTCCACATAGATAATGGCTCGCCGGTACTACAGGAATCAAATCCATGAACATGTCCAGCCCTTCATCTTTAGATTGCTTATAGATATTTGGAAAATGTTCGAGAAACTTTCGTTGATCTAAGTGTCGGCAATCCAGACAAACATAATCGTCTCCACGCAGCTTCATTTCATTATCAATGGCTCGTGCTACAATATCTCGTGATGCCAGCTCTTCCCTATCATCGTATTTATGCATAAATGGCTCTCCTGAAGCAGTACGCAATTTAGCTCCAAAGCCTCTTACAGCCTCCGATATTAAAGGTAGTTGACCGGTCGTATTGCTATAGAATGCAGTCGGGTGAAACTGTATAAATTGCATATTGCTGATTCTGGCTTTTGCACGATGAGCCAAGCCAATACCGTCACCTGTAGCGATAGTCGGGTTTGTCGTGTTTTTGTATACATGCCCACATCCTCCGGTAGCCATTAGTGTAATTTTTGCTGTCATTTTAATGATCCGGCTGGCTTTCATATCCAACACGTATGCTCCATAGCAGTGGAGGTTATATTTATCAAATTCGGATTGAGGTACTTGATGCTCGGTAAGCAAATCGATAACATAATGATGGTTGAGCAAAGTAACATTCTCGAGTCGCTCTACAGCTTGCAACAATGCTCTTTCTATTTCTGCTCCGGTTATATCCTTATGGTGCACTACCCTGTTTTCGGTATGTCCGCCTTCACGTCCCAGATCATAACTTTGAAACTCGTCTTTATCGAAATTAGCACCCCACTCCACCATTTCGCGGATACGCTCAGGGCCTTCTTTCACTACGATCTCTACAACTTCACGTTTACACAAGCCGTCTCCCGCTCGTAATGTATCCTCAATATGCTTATCAAAGCTGTCTTTTTCAAAATTGGTTACAACAGCAACCCCTCCTTGTGCATACTTGGTACTCGACTCTTCATCGTCTGATTTTGTGATAATTGTTATCCTAGTATCGGGTCTCTGTTGCGCTATTTTTAAAGCATACGACAGGCCGGATATTCCTGAACCTATCACCAAAACATCAGTATATATCATTCTTTGTTATGAATTATAAATTACGGATTACAAACACACAACATTATGTGCTCACAATTCATAAATCATCACTTTTTGTTATTTGTTTATTTAATAGTCTTAGACAATTCCAACATTCTATTTATAGGTTTCAAAGCTTTTAGTCGGATTTCTTCATCCATCAATATCTCAGGCTGCTCATACTTCATACACAAATACAATTTCTCCATTGTATTTAATTTCATAAAATGACATTCGCTACAATTGCATTTATCATCAATCGTCAGTGCAGGAATTAGAGTTTTGTGCGGTGCACGCTTTCTCATCTCGTGCAAGATACCTTCTTCTGTAGCCACAATAAATTCTTGACTGCTATCATTCACCACATAGTTGAGCAAGTTGGCTGTAGAGCCAATATAGTGAGCTACCTGTAAAACCGGTTTTTGAGCTTCGGGGTGAGCTATAAGTTTAGCCTTCGGATGTTCTAACATCTGCTGCGCAATCCGTTCCAGAGAAAATGCTTCATGTACAATACAAGCACCGTCCCAAAGTATCATATTTCGTCCAGTCACTTGATTGATATATCTACCCAGATTTTTATCAGGAGCAAATATAATTTCTTGATCTTCCGGCAAAGAGTTTATGATGTGCTCGGCATTGGATGACGTAACAATTATATCACTCTCAGCCTTAACGGTAGAGTCACAATTGATATAACTCACAACAATGGCATTCGGATATTTCTTCTTCATTTCACGAATCCCCTCCCCTGACGCAGAATCCGCCAAAGAACAACCGGCTAATAAATCAGGAAGAACTACCTTTTTGGTCGGATTCAAAATTTTAGCGGTTTCGGCCATAAAATGCACTCCGCAGAATACAATCAGATCTGCATTTGTTTTTTCGGCGGCACGTGCCAGTTGTAAACTGTCTCCCAAAAAATCGGCTATATCCTGAATATCGCCTGTCTGATAATAATGCGCAAGAATAATAGCATTCTTTTCTTTTCGCATTTTATTAATCTCTTCTACCAGATTTATACCTTTCGGTATTTCCATATTCAGATATCCTTTTATAGGGAGTGCGTCAACTGCTTTTTCTAACATAGTCATATAATAGTCCAGATAAAATAAAACGACAAATAGTTATTTGCAGGGCAAAAATACTTATAAAAAGTGACTTAACCGATATTGATTATAAGAAAAAAGGGATTTGGAAACATCCAAACCCCTACTTGCTATTATATCTTTAGTTTACGACAAAGCAGCTATAGCAGAACCTATAAGATTTGCATTGTCCATTTGAGCCACATGTACATGAACATCTCCATGATTAAACTCTGTAAGAAGTTTTTGTAACTCAGACATTACCATATCTTTATAATTTTTGCCTTTTCTGTATTCACTCCAGAATAAGCTACCTTCGGCTACCAATCTTATTTTCTTGATAGATGGATCATGTGATACAAGAACCAAAACCAATCCGGCGATAGATGCAGCAACTAGCTTCGCTGATCTTTCGTATATTGAACGAGCAATCTCTACATATCTTTTCTTATGAATATCAGGATAATTCATAATATTAGTCAGCTTCTGAGCATCAAATCTTTGTTCGAATTCATCGCACGGGAAAACCGATTTTAGGATTTCTCCCAAATACATACCCGATACAGCTTTTTCGAAACGTTGAGCACCCTTTGCATCAGAGCAAGCATCTACCTTATCATCGATAGCTGTCAGATGAGGAGGGTTAAAGTTACCAGACTCTAAGTTTACAGGAATCACCCCACTCAGTTTGTAATCAGGATTTAGTTTCTTTATTTTATCAGCGTTGATAAAAGTAGCCATATTTGTACCTGTTCCAACAATCAGCCCGATATAAGCGTCATAACTAGAATCAGTAAGTCCGGCAAATAAGCTTGCGACTGTATCGTTGATTACTTTTACACCATTGAATTTAATATCATTACGTTGGTTCAGATAATCTACCAATGGTTGTCCTACGGGTTTTCCTACCATTTCTTTGATGTCAACACCTTTTGTCCATCTAAGAAGCTTCGCATCTCCGTTTTGAAGAGATTCAGCCGGATAAGAAAAACAATATCCTATAGGAGTTTCTTGATCACGTTTGATTTCTCCTATCGGATCGGCTTGTTCTTTAAACAAATCTTCTTCTGTAAAACCCGGAGTTTTCATAACAGACAAATCCTTCTTCCATCCATTTTCAGGATGAATTGTTGGTTTACCATCAACAAAGTCAACTACAGCAACCCGATAGTTAGTTCCTCCTAAATCTAAAACAGTAGCCTTACCGTTCACACTGGTTGTTTTAGGTATAATATAAGTAGGAATACACTGTATTTCGGCATTCTCTTTACTCAGACCAACCTCTACCTTGTGTTGGAGCGACTGGGCTATTTCTTTTAGTTGTTTCGACTTAAGATGAAAAATATCTTTCTTCATAAGGTATCTTTATGTTTAGGTTATTTTTTAAACTCTACAAATATAACTATCTCATTTGAATATTGAGCCATTACAGAGGCAATGAATCTGAATAAATAACTATTTTTAGGACATTCTAAGACATCGCTTTTTAAGGACATTTTAGAATGCTGTAACACTTCTATTTTAAATATTATATTTGTAAAATAGATCGACGCAAAACTTAAAAAACATTCCCAATAAATGATGAGCCAAAAGAAAATGGAGAGAGAATAAGTCTTGTTTAATTTTTGTTTAGTAATGCAAACAAAAATTAAAATACATCCAATAAATTAAACCTTTCCATCTATTTTAAATCGTATTCTTGGAAACCTGTATTATAAGCCCAAAATAGAATATTTACTATGAACAAAAAAACAAAAATAGGACTTCTGATTATTATTCTTTTATTTATTGCCGGAATGGCTTTTTACCCAAAGATCAAAGGTCTTTTAACAACGAATGCCGATCCGTCACCAACTCCACCAGGAAATAAAGGGACAAGCAATCGTACGATACTGAATGTTAATGCCCAGATCTTAAAATACGGTAATCTGGATAATACCATCAGGGTGAAAGGTGTATTGATCCCTGATGAGGAAGTTGATCTATCATTCGAAACATCAGGTATGATAACAGAAATACACTTCAAAGAGGGTTCGAATGTAAAAAAAGGACAGCTTTTAGCCAAAGTGAATGATAAACCGCTACAAGCTGAGTTGAAGAAATTACAAACACAAATACCTCTTGCCGAAGACAGAGTTTACCGTCAAAAGGCATTGTTGGCAAAAGACGCTGTAAGTCAGGAAGCTTACGAGTCTGTCAATACAGAGTTGGAAAAATTGAAGGCTGATATTGAACTGGTAAAAACAAGAATAACCCAGACGGAACTACGTGCTCCATTTGATGGTATCATAGGTTTGAGACAAGTGAGTGAAGGAACATATGCTTCACCTTCTATAATAATATCTCGGCTAACCAAAATAACTCCATTAAAAATAGAGTTTTCGGTAAATGAGTCAGAAGTAAATAATGTAAAGCCCGGAACACCTCTCACCTTTACATTCGATAATGATTTAAACAAATACCAAGCTACAGTTTATGCCCTAGAGTCTAACCTCGATAGACAAACACTCACTCTAAAAGCCAGAGCTTTGTATGCTAATCCCGGAGGAAGATTAAAACCGGGTCTCTCTACTAATGTTGAGATAAAATTGCAGGAGATAAAGAATACTTTAGTCATCCCTAGTTTATCTACGATAGCAGAAATGGGACGTGATATTGCATACGTATATAAGAACGGCGTAGCCCACCAGATAGTACTAAAGAAGGGTATGCGTACAGCTTCATCCGTTCAGGTATTAAACGGATTAAATGTTGGCGATACTCTTTTAGTAACGGGTGTCATGCAATTGCGTGACGGGTTGCCTGTTATTATCGATAATTTTATAGAAAACAATCAGTAAAACAATTTATATAATAGCTTCGGATATTTAAGATCGTAGATTTCTAAACATCCAAAACCTCTAAAAGATGACTATATCTGAATTAAGTATAAAGCGCCCGGTATTAGCCACTGTATTTGTATTGATTATATTCCTTTTAGGATTGATCGGATATACATATTTAGGGGTGCGCGAATATCCCAACATAGATAACCCCATTATTTCGGTAGACGTGAGTTATCCCGGGGCTAATGCCGAAATTATAGAGAATCAGATCACAGAACCACTAGAACAAAATATAAATGGAATACCGGGCATCAGGTCTTTGACAAGTAGTAGTAGTCAGGGTTCATGCCGTATAACAGTGGAATTTGAATTATCTGTAGACCTCGAAACAGCAGCAAATGATGTGCGGGATAAAGTCTCGCGGGCACAACGTTATCTGCCTCGCGACTGCGACCCTCCTACTGTATCGAAGGCTGATGCCGATGCCAACCCGATTATACAAATAAGTATACAAAGCGAAAAGCGTTCTTTGCTCGAACTAAGTGAAATAGCTGAGTTGACAGTAAAAGAGCGTTTACAAACCATACCCAATGTAAGTGCTGTAGAAATCTGGGGACAAAACCGCTATTCGATGCGACTATGGCTCGATCCTGTAAAAATGGCATCGTATGGCATTACCCCTATGGATGTAAAAAGTGCCGTAGATAAAGAAAATGTGGAATTGCCTTCCGGCAGCATAGAAGGCGATAACCTTGAGCTTTCTATACGAACATTGGGACTGATGCAAACCCCGGAGGAATTCAACAATATGATTATCAAAGAAGACAATTATAATGTTGTAAGGTTTAGAGACGTAGGTACAGCGGAGCTGGGTACAGAAAACTATAAGAGTATTATGCGTCGCAATGGTGTTCCTGCTGTAAGTACTGTTATTATTCCACAACCGGGAGCCAATCAGATTGAAATTTCTGATGAAGCGATGGTCCGTCTCGAACAACTAAAGAAAGACTTACCGGAGGATGTCAAAATTGATGTTGCCTTCGACAATACTAAATTTATAAGGGCTTCGATAGCAGAAGTGGAAGAAACGGTATACATAGCATTTGCGTTGGTCGTTATCATAATATTCCTTTTCCTTCGCGACTGGCGTGTGACATTGGTTCCTTGCGTTGTTATTCCCGTATCACTCGTAGGAGCTTTCTTTGTGATGTATGTTGCAGGATTCTCGATCAACGTCTTATCCATGTTGGCCGTAGTTCTGGCTGTGGGATTGGTAGTTGATGATGCTATTGTGGTCACAGAGAACATCTATCTGAAAATTGAGGGAGGTATGACTCCCAAGCAAGCAGGGATAGAGGGTTCTAAAGAAATATTCTTCGCCGTTATCTCAACAACAGTGTCTGTAGTTGCGGTATTTTTCCCTATTGTCTTTCTTGAAGGGATGACAGGACGTTTGTTCCGTGAATTTAGTATTGTTATTGCCGGAGCTGTCCTTATTTCAGCATTTGTAGCTCTTACGTTTACACCGATGCTTGCAACCAAGTTATTGAAGAAGAAAGATAAGGCGGGATGGTTTTACCGTAAAACAGATCCTTTCTTTCAATGGTTGACCAAAGCTTACGACAATGGTTTGCAACACTTCCTTAAACATAAGATAATAACATGGCCTATCATAATCCTTACACTCGCAGGAATAGGTTATTTAGTCAGTGCGATCCCTTCCGAAATGGCTCCATTGGAAGACCGCTCACAGATAACAATAAGAACCAGCGGACCAGAAGGCTCTACTTATGAATTTAATCGAAATTATACAGAAAAGATTGGAGTGATAGCTGATTCTGTTGCACCTGAACGCCTCATTAATACAATGCGTGCCTGGACAGGAGGCGGGATGATAAACCTCATGTTGCCCAATATTAAAGACAGAGAAAGAAGCCAAATGGAGATCGCCAACGAACTGACAAAGGCAGTAAGAAAAGAAACAGAGGCACGGGCATTTGTGCAACAGCAATCTACCTTCGGTGGAAGACGATCGAGTATGCCTATACAATATGTATTGCAAGCTACCAACCTTGAAAAGTTAGAGGAATTCATCCCTCAATTTATGAGAAAAGTACAAGAAAGCCCAATGTTTCAAATGGCTGATGTAAATCTTAAATTCACGAAACCTGAAACCCGTATTATCATAGACAGAGATAAAGCCGCCATACTAAGAGTAAGTACCAGAGATATAGGACAAACATTGCAATATGCACTAAGTGGACAACGTATGGGATATTTTTATATGAATGGGAAACAATATCAGATATTAGGGGAAATTAATCGCCAACAAAGGAATACACCTCTCGACCTTAAATCTATTTATCTTAAAAACTTAGGAGGGAATATGATTCAGATGGATAACCTTGTGCGCTTAGAAGAAAGTGTTGCCCCTCCCCAGCTATACAGGTATAACAGATTCAAGTCTGCAACAGTATCCGCAGGATTATCTCCGGGAGTAACAATCGGCGCCGGGTTGGAAGAAATGGATCGCATAGCGAAAGAAACCCTTGATGATACATTTCGAACAGCATTGGCGGGAGATTCGAAGGATTTTAGCGAAAGCTCTTCGAGTTTGATGTTCGCATTTATACTTGCTATATTACTGATCTTTTTGATCCTTGCAGCACAGTTCGAAAGTTTCAAAGATCCATTTGTTATTATGCTTACAGTCCCCCTTGCAATTGCCGGAGCTCTTTTGTTTATGTATGTCAAAGATATAACGATGAATATATTCAGTCAGATAGGAATTATTATGCTTATCGGGCTGGTCGCTAAAAATGGTATTCTTATTGTGGAGTTTGCAAATCAGCGTCAAGAAGCAGGAATGAATAAACTTGAAGCCATACAGGGAGCTGCAGTACAACGTTTGCGTCCGATCCTTATGACGAGCTTCTCTACGGTGTTGGGATTGTTACCTCTAATATTTGCCAGTGCCGAAGGAGCCAATGGACGTATGGCTATGGGGGTGGCTGTAATTGGAGGAATGATGATTTCTACTCTATTAACAATATTCATTGTACCGGCTATGTATTTATATATATCTACCGACAGAAGTAAGAAGAAAGATAGGATTTAGTAAATATAAATTTATCTATAATATAACAACTATATACTAGGACAAAAAGTAACAAATAAAAAAGAGATAAAAGCTGTTACTTTTGTCACCTTTTGACTAAGAAGAATTTTAATGATGAAAAAATATATATTAATTATCATTCTGGCAATAGCTGCACCAAGCATATGTAATTCTCAGGTTGTATTCGATCTGAAAAGATGTATCGAAACGGGATTGCAAAAGAACTATGATATTCGTATTATGCGCAATAATCAGGAAATATCGGACAACAATCTCACTGTGGGAAATGCAGGATACCTTCCGTCTGTAGATCTCACAACGGGTTATTCGGGTTCGGTAAACAATACAACACAGAATTTGGCAAATGGAGAGAAAAATAAGAATAACGGCATTCACAACCAATTATTGAATGCAGGCGTCAACTTGAATTGGACTGTTTTTGATGGCTTCAATATCCAAACGAATCATCAACGCTTAAAAGAGCTCCAAAAGATGGGGGAACTGAATACCCGCTTAACGATAGAAAACTTCGTATCGGGGTTAACTTCAGAATATTACAATTACATCCAGCAGAATATCCGATTAAAAAACTTGAAATCAGCCGTTAAGTTATCTAAAGAAAGATTGCGCATTGTTGAAGCTAGATACGAAATTGGAGCAGGCTCTCGACTCGACCTTCAACAAGCGAAGGTAGACTTCAACAGTGACAGCTCTCGCTTGATTAAACAATATGAAGTATTATACACATCTCGCATATCACTTAACCAAATGATGGCTGCAGACAATATCGAGCAACTCATTGTAACCACGGACTCTATAATTGAATTCAATCAGTTTATAAATAAAGAAGATGTTTGGCAAAAAACGCTATCTTCGAATACTTTCCTTTTGTTATCAAATAAAAATAAGAATCTTAGTTTGCTTGATTTAAAAACAGTTCAGAGTGAGAACTATCCGTATTTGAAACTTAATGCAGGCTATGGTTATACAAAAAACATTTACAATACGGGGACTATAGATAATCAAAACAATTTGGGCTTAACCTATGGATTAACTCTAGGCTTCAACCTGTTTGATGGCTTCAATAGAAAAAGAAAACAAAAGAATGCCCGTATAGAAGTTGAAAACAAAGAACTCCAATACGAGCAAACTATACTCTCTCTAAAAGCCGATTTTTCGAATATGTGGATGGCTTATAGAAATAATATAGATCTGACAAATCTTGAAAAAGAAAATGTACAGACAGCAAAAGAAAACCATGAAATAGCTATCGAACGCTACAAACTTGGAGACCTGTCAGGTATAGAACTACGAGAGGCACAAAACAGTCTATTAGAAGCCGAAGAAAGACTTGTTCAAGCTGAATATAATACAAAATTATGTGAAATATCGCTTATGCAAATTAGTGGGCAAGTGATTTCATATTCGGAGTAAATACAATGAGCATCTGTCGGATTCTGTTGTCTGTTTTGTAAAAATAAATACAGGTATTTCTTTTATACCCAAATTTGAGAATTGCTAGTGGTATCTATATTATTTTGATCAAGTTGTTCAAATTCTGAATTATTGCTAACAAACTCAGGTACGAGTACTTTCATCTGTCGTACGAGTTTGTATTTATCATTTGTCTGGGCGACTAAAATTAATTGCTCTATTTGAGGTAAAATATCCTGAAAATGGTATTCCCTTACTTTAGCCATCATAATCTTTTTGTGTGAAGTCTGTTCTGTTATTTCAGAGTCATTCAATAACTCTTCATACAGCTTCTCTCCGGGCCTTAATCCTGAAAATTGAATTTCGATATCTCTTTCCGGAACTAAACCGGCCAACTCTATCATTTTTTTTGCTAAATCATAGATCCTCACAGGCTGCCCCATATCAAAGACGTAAATATAACCGGACTTACCGATAACAGAAGCTTCCAAAACCAAGCGGCATGCCTCCGGAATGGTCATAAAATAACGAGTGATCTCAGGATCTGTTACAGTTATCGGACCACCCTTCTCTATCTGCCTTCTGAATAATGGAATAACAGAGCCATTACTTCCTAATACATTACCAAAGCGTGTTGTCACAAATTTAGTATGAGACTTATTTTTCTTCTGATCAGCAGCACAAGACTGAACGTATATTTCTGCGATGCGTTTAGTTGCCCCCATGATATTTGTAGGGTTTACAGCCTTGTCTGTTGAGACCATAATAAACATCTCAACATCATACTCAATTGCTAAATCAACTAATACCTTTGTGCCTAATACGTTGGTAATTATAGCTTCACATGGATATCTTTCCATCATAGGGACATGCTTATAAGCAGCGGCATGATAAACTATATTAGGTTTATATTTATCAAACACAAAATTGATAATTGTATGATTGCGAACATCTCCGATAATAGTCGTATAGTTTAAGCAAGGATACAACTTCTTTAATTCAATATCCAAATCATTCAAGGGCGTTTCAGCCTGATCGAGGCAAATAATAGAAGCAGGAGAAAATTGAGCTAGCTGTTTGACGATTTCACTTCCTATTGAACCTGCAGCACCTGTCACCAAAATATTTTTACCTTGAACATTTTCAGCTATAACATTCAAGCTGATATTTATTTCGGGACGCCCAAGCAAATCTTCAATCTGAACAGGACGAATACTCCGACTAATATCAGACAGTTGAGATAAACTGTCTATATTCATTTGTTTACTTATATAGATGCGAATATTTAAGCTTAATAGTTTTTCAACATAATTAGCTTCATTCTTTAGTTCATCTTCTTTGGTAAACAATATATCTTTTATTTTGTATTTTACGAAATCTTCGGGCTTCTGAATAGTCAGAACCGGTACGTTTGTGAGTTTCTTTAACTTTGAGTCAGGCTCTGTTGTAAGAAAGCCTATAATCCTGAATCTATTGTTTCCTGTACTCAACAGTTGTGCAAGGACAATATTGTCTTCATTTAATCCCCACACAAATACAGGTATAGACGGATTATTCCCAAACCGTCGTGTTAATGTCTGATAAGTATAAACGACAACTAAGCGAAACCCGTACAAACAAACCAATGAAACTAAAAAGAGTGTACTACAATATGCGACAGCAACGCTTCCTGATGGACCTATAACTTTATATAATGTAAGAAATATAAGTAAATCAGCAAATAACAAGGATGTAAGTATCTTTTGAAATTCATGAATTGTAGAATAACGGACAATTCCTTTATATGTTTTAAATATACTAAAACAGACTGCATTAAATAATACGGTTATAGCGAGATATTCGAAGAATACCGGATGATATACTATATGAATATTTTTGTATATCTGAAGTGTTAGAATATATGATATGATAGTCGCAAAAGTGACTATTGCCATATCTATCAACAAGACGAACCATCTGCTCAGCAGACGATTCTCTAAGAATCTCTTATATATTTTTCGTGTAGTATTGTTTATCATTTTTATTCTTCTGGGTTTAGAACATACTTTCTATAGCTTTTATTACTCTATCTACATCTTCAAAACTTAAACTAGTCCCAGACGGAAGACATAACCCTTCTCTAAATAATCGTTCAGATGTTCCGTCTCCATAATATGGGCAACCGCTAAATATTGGTTGCATATGCATTGGCTTCCATAAAGGTCTGGATTCTATATTATTTTCGTTTAATACATCATATATATCTTCTCTCGTTTTCCCTCCTGTTTTTAAAGGATTAACAAGTATAGATGTCAGCCAATAATTAGAAAAATAATCAGATGAAGGCTCTGTTTGGAAACTTATTCCTTCAACTTTTTCTAAACCTTTACGATAAAACTCATTATTTGTTCGTCTTTGTTTGATTCTATCTTCTAAAACAAGCATTTGCCCTCTACCAATTCCGGCTACGACATTGCTCATTCGGTAATTATATCCGATATGTGAATGTTGATAATGTGGCGCAGCATCTCTAGCCTGAGTTGCCAGGAATCGTGCCGTTTTTATATATTCCTCATTATGGGCGACAAGTGCACCACCTCCGGATGTCGTAATTATTTTATTCCCATTAAAGGAGAGTACAGCCATTTCACCAAAAGTTCCACAATGCTGGCTTTTATATCTCGATCCTAATGCTTCTGCGGCATCTTCAATGATCGGTATTTCATATTTTGAGGAAATACTTTGTATCTCTTCTATCTTTGCGGGCATACCATAGAGATGCACGGGTATAATTGCTTTAGGTTTTTTGCCTTTAGATATCCGATCCTTTATAGCTCTTTCTAAATGTTCCGGGGACATATTCCACGTATCTTTCTCACTGTCAATAAAGACAGGAGTTGCACCTTGATAGACTATAGGATTGGCCGATGCCGAAAAAGTAAAGCTTTGACAAAGGACTTCATCTCCTTGTTTTACACCTAAAATAATCAAAGCTAAATGTAAAGAAGCTGTTCCTGCACTTAACGCAGCGACATATACATTGCTCTGAAGGAATGCGGCTAATTCCGTTTCAAAAGCATCCACATTTGGGCCCATGGGCACTACCCAATTGGTATCAAAAGCTTCTTGAACAAACCGCTGTTCGTGCCCTCCCATATGTGCTAGAGAGAGCCAGATACGTTCATTAGTATTCATCATTTTATAAAAGTTTTGTTACTTTGCAAGGAGCTCCTATAGCGACTACATTATCCGGAATATTTCGAGTAACTACTGATCCCGCTCCAATTTTGCACCATTTTCCTATTTTAACTCCTTGTATAATTGTAGATCCTGCACCAATCAAAGTTCCTTCCCCTACTTCAACTTCTCCACATAGATTTGAGCCAGGTGCAATGTGTACGAAGTCGTGAATAATACAGTCATGATCTATAGTTGATGCAGTATTTATTATTACATGCTTGCCGATACGAGCACAAGATTGTATAATTGAGCCTTGCATTACCACCGTACCTTCTTCTACCAAAGCAGATCCAGATATTATTGCTTTTTGTGATATTGCTCTTTCATATCTAATGTTAGAGAAGGTGGAAACAATTTTTTTTCGTATCATGTTATCTCCTATACTTACAATCAGAGGTGATCTGCTCTCTCTTGATACAGGAATTCCCATAAAGTCTTTTATGGTTATATCATCATCAAATATTTTTTCAACAACGATATTGTTTAACTGAAGAATATCTAATATTACTTTAGCATGCCCTCCTGCACCATATAAATACACCTTCTTCATCCTATTTGTTCCCTTCAAATTTTTCCATGGTAAGACTTGTGTCTGAACTTATACCTTCCGATTTAAACACTTTTAATATGGTCTGGAGTAGTATCCTTATATCCAAAGATATAGATATATTATCTACATACCATACATCTAATTCAAATTTATCTTTCCACGAAATAGCATTTCGACCATTAATTTGTGCCCATCCTGTTATTCCTGGACGAACCTCATGTCTGCGAATCTGCTTTTCATTATATAAACGAAGATATTCGAGAAGTAAAGGACGAGGACCAACTAAACTCATATCTCCTTTTATTACATTTATTAATTGAGGAATTTCATCCAATGAAGTTTTTCTAATAAATCTGCCAAGAGACGTTAATCTGTCTTTATCTGACAGTAGATTTCCTTGCGCATCTTTTTTATCATTCATTGTTCTAAACTTAACAACTTCAAATATCTTATTGTTCTTACCGGGGCGTTGTTGAAAGAAAAAAGGTTTCCCATTATTTGCTATTGTCAGAAATATTGTCAGAAATAGAAATATTGGCAATAGAATTATGAAGCCTATTAGTGAACATACAAAATCTAAAATGCGTTTAAACAAGTTGCGATACATTACTCTAAGGATTTATATTCTGATAATAAAGTTCTCCAAATAATTTCCTGTTCATATCGAGATACAATCATTTTTCGTGAATTAGACCTATGTTTTGCAAGTAATGCATTATTATTTAAATACAATTCCATTCTACGTTGCAATTCTAATGAGTTTTTAGGAGGAATAATAACTCCATTTGTATCATTGATTATAATCTCATTACAGCCATTTATATCAGTAACGATAGACGCTAACCCCATCGCTCCGGCTTGCATAACTACGTTCGGAAACCCTTCTCTATAACTAGGAAATACTAGTACATCAGAAATAGCAAAATATGGTCTTACATCAGGTTGGTAACCAACCTCTATAATATTGGAGTTTTTAGAAATTATCTCCAGAGTTTCTTTTTTCAATGGATCGAGTTCGGACTCTCTGTTACCAACAAGTAAGAGCTTCACTTTTCTATTACGATGTGATATATCATCAAAAGCACTGATCAACTCATTTATTCCTTTATCCGTAACTAAGCGCCCAACAAAAATAAATACGAAGTCATCACTATCGATATTCAAAGACTCTTTTAAATCGGCTCTTTCCAGAGTAGAAATATTAATGGGATCAAAATAGGATGTATTTATTCCGTTCGAACTACCATTTCCTATTATTCTTATTTTTTTTTCAGGACACAACTTCTCTTTTATTATAATTTCTCTTAAACCTTTGGAATTAGGATATATTATTGTAGAACATTTATAAGTTATTTTTTCTACAAGATTCAGTACTTTTCGCTTCAGCCCCCTTGTTTCCATGAGTGGCAAACCCGCTACAGTATGTAGTCTATTAGGAACCTTTGCCAACAATGCCGCGACCATGCCAACCATACCAGCTTTCGGCGTATGAGTATGCACAAATAAAGGTTTCTCTTTCTTGAGAAAACAATAAAGTTTCCATATCGCTTTTACATCTTGAAAAGGTGTAATCTTTCTTGTCATTTCAACACAATAGATATCAACACCATCTTTTTCTCCAATTTTCTTCAGTAAAGATTCATTTGAAGAAACAGCAATGACTTTATAATAATCTTTCATAAAAGCCATCTGCTTATCTAAAAGCTTATCCAAAGATATTGGAACTGTGGTTATACGAATGAGCTTATTCATTATTTAATATTTCCTTATAAATCTTGATATAGGAATCCACCATCTTTTCTAGACTGTAATTACTTGCTCTATCCATGCACTTTAAGGATGTTTGATTATAGTACTCTTTATCAGACAATAATAATTTAATATTATCTGCCAGTTGATTTTCATTTTGATATTCAAAAAGAATACCAAAGCCAAGAACCGTTTCTCGAATACCCCTTACGTCACTGGCTAAGAATGGTCTTCCAGAAGACAGAGCCTCTAATGAGGCCAAAGAAAGACCTTCATAAGCTGATGATAAAATAATAATATCAGAGGTTTTTAATAATTCAGGAACATCCATTCTTATTCCTAAAAATAAGACTCTATTACTTAGCTCTAGTTGAGAGACCAATAATTTGACCTGATCCACGAGCGGTCCCTCTCCAACTAATAATAGTTTAACATTATCGGGTAATAATTTTAACGCTCGTACGATTGTTTGTTGATCTTTAGGATATCTGAAGCTTGATACTTGAATTAATATTTTGGCATCAACACCTTCGAAGAACATTTTTTTTTCATAAGAATTTGCATCTTGATATCTTTTAATATCTATTCCGTTTGGTATTAAAGTAATCCTATTAGATGGTATGTTAACATGATTTTTAAGTGCTTCATCTACTTCTGGAGATATTGTTATTATTTTTCTATAACGATTATAAATAAACGTTTCTAATATATCCAAATATCTCTTATTTCGTCTCTTATTATTTGTACTGTGTTCTGTATATACTAAAGGAAGCTTGAGTCTCTTTAACAGCTTTGCAAGAGGTACAAAATATAATGATGGAAATAAATGAACATGTACAAGATTATATTTCTTTAAAATCTTTCCTATTTTAAATATTAATGATGGATTATAAAAACTAGTTCTATTTAAGATATGAATATTTATATCTTTATGATCTAGCATATCAAATAACAAAGAATCTGTCTCTTTAATTAACAATAATCCTACAACTATATTTCTTTCTGTATATAATTTTAAAGAGTCTACGAGAAGTTTCTCCGCACCTCCTATGGACAAACTAGGAATAACATGTAATATCCTCATTTATAAAATTGTAATTTACTCTTTTTCTTAATAATAGAATAAGTTATAATAACCTGAATAACATAACAGAATATTGTAGTGTATATAGCTCCATTTATGCCATAATTTTTCACAAGAAAATACGAGCATATTAAATTCAGACAAAGAATAGTTCCATTGATATAAGGCTGAATTTTGAATTCTCTCATTGAAGTTAAAGTATAGCCTAATGAGGTGGCAATATATATAAACAATCCTGATACCATAATCAAAACAAATTGATTTTTATAAGCAGCAATAGTTTGATTGAACAAGAAATTTAGAATAAACTCTCCCCCAAAAATAGATATAATAATAGCAAGAACACCTATTATTATTGTAAACAAAGTAAATCTATTCTGTATTTGGTCAAAATTCTTTTTGTCTCGTTCTTGATAATATCGACTAAGCCGGGGAGAGACAGTTTGACCAATAGCGTTAGCGATAAATGATCCTAGAATTATACAATAAGACAAAGATGAATATATACCTTGTGTCGAAGTATCTATAAAATATTCAATATAAAATTTTGAAATATTTGTATTTAAAGAAATAACAACTATAACAATAGCTAAAGGAAAGGCTTTTATTAAAAGAGATCTATATTCAAATGACCTTAGGATAAACTTTTCAAACATATTTCTTTTTATATCATAAAATAGTAAGAATACTAACATCGATGCTATGCCGAGAATGAAACCAAGCTGAATACTTTTAAAAAAATATAATCCAACAAAGAATCCAATTGACAAAAGAATACTTTTAGACGCAATTGATATAAAAACAGTTTTCATTTGCTCTAGTTGTTGACATTTACCATTAGATATATCAGCTACTCCTTCAATACATCTAATTAATGCATATAAAATTAATATAGACAAATTAAACCTCATGAGAATCCCTAAAAAACAAACAATTAGCAAAAAAATAATACTGGTAAAAAGCCTAAATGAAAAATAGGTAGCATAGCTAAACTCATCCTTATGGTCTGTTAGAATTAATGATCTTAACTGCATACAGAAAAATAAAAATAATGGAGAAACAATGGCAATAGATAGTGTATATTCACCTAAATCATTGATATTCATAAACTTTGACACCAAAGACAATTGAAACCAATTAGACAATGCATATATAAAATTAGCCATAAACATATATAATACATTTTTCTTCAAAGAGATAGATTGTTTTATGACTTTATTTGCCATAAATAATTATATTAAACATTTAATTTTCAAAGACCTTTACTAGAATTATTTTTTTGCGGATTATTAAATAAGAGAATAATAATATATATATAAGCCCATATTGAATAATCAAAGCAGGATCTCCATTTTGAAATATGAACCATCCATAATTAAATATAAGAATATATATAACAAATAAAATTCCTTTATTTTTAAAATCGCTATTTTTAAATAAAAGATCTAACCATTTAGTCAGTTTTCCCCATAAAAGAGATTGGATTGTTAACGCTATCAAGCTTCCATTGATATATGAAAGCCCTATAAATCCGGGAGGAATTTCACTATCCCATTTCCGATTTATCAGATATGTGTTATAATATGAAATAGAATCATAGAATGTATTTGATTTATCAAATAATTTTAACGGTTTTAGTAACCAAACCCAATAATCTTTCATATATCGAGACTCATAATTATTCTCTAAGAAATTACTCATAGAGAAAAATTGATGATTGAATTCATGGATGAACATACTAAAATAGCTATATGATTCTTGGTTATTTCTTGCATCAACAAATGCAATAGAGTTTGATTCAGAGAATATATTGAAAAGGAATACTTTTCCATAAAAAATAACAAATAGACTTATAGGTATCCCTATAAATAAAAATCTATATGGAATTTTTGTTTTTATAAAGTAATAAGATAATGTTATATATATAAATAGCAGAATAATATTAGCACGTCCTGCTCCAATAAAAAATTTAAAGAAAACAGACGCCAATATAATATAAAAAAAAAGTGAAGCAATAACTTTCCCTCTAAAAAATCCTTTGAATTTCAAATATAAACAGATTATAAAAGACACTACTATTATATCCGATAGGATGAGCATAAATGCACCTAAATAGCTCTTATTTTCATCTACTCCACTTCGTATCCGGGATAAGTTTGCAATAACATAATCGAATCCGCCATATTTAGATATAAAAAAGAAAAAAAAGAAAATAGAGAGAATAAAAAACAGAATTGAATACTGAAATAAAGATCGGTCACTTATATTAATTTGTTTTATACTCCAATAAGTTTGTTTTATTCTACCCCCCAATATAATACATAAGTAAGACACTAGAATTATTAAAGATTCTGGGATATATTGTAGTTCTGTTTTATTTTGTTTATCTAAACCTATAAAAGACATAAAGACATAATCATTCGAACCTATTATTAATAAAGGAACTAGTGCATATATAAAAGTAAACCAAATTAAAAAATAATCAAAAAGACCAAAATTTTTATTTTTTATTGGTTCTGTTATTTTGCAAATGGTAGTTAATATAATAACCGTAAAAATAATAATAGAAATAATCATTATCTTTATATAGAAATAATTTTATTTTAAACTATACTTAATCTTATATTTAGAAATAGACGACATATCTAATTCTTCAAATTCCTTATGACTCACCGCCAACACTACAGCATCAAATTTGCCGTTAGGTAGTTTGGTTTCTATATCCAATCCATATTCATGCTCCACTTCTTCTGGATTAGCCCAAGGATCATAAATTGTTATATTTGTACCGTATTCTTTGAGTTCACGAATTACATCTACAACCTTTGTATTACGAACATCGGGACAGTTTTCTTTAAATGTAATTCCTAGAACTAGTATATTAGCCCCCTTTATTTGTATACCTTGTTTAATCATCTTCTTAACAACCTCACTAGCAACGTACTCGCCCATACTGTCATTCAGGCGGCGACCAGCAAGTATGATTTCGGGATGATAGCCATATTCCTGCGCTTTTTGAGCCAAATAATATGGGTCTACACCGATGCAGTGCCCTCCAACCAGCCCGGGCTTAAATGGAAGGAAATTCCATTTCGTTCCGGCAGCTTGTAATACAGCATTGGTGTCAATATTCATTCTATCGAATATTTTCTTTAATTCATTTACAAATGCAATATTTATATCCCGTTGAGAGTTTTCAATAACCTTTGCCGCTTCTGCCACTTTTATAGTTGGAGCCAAATGCGTTCCTGCTTTAATAACTGAGGAATAAAGGGCATTTACTTTTTCTCCAACTTCAGGTGTAGAACCGGATGTTACTTTCTTAATTTTTTCGACAGTATGTTCTTTATCTCCCGGATTTATTCTTTCAGGAGAGTAACCCGCAAAAAAATCAACATTATATTTCAGACCTGAAATTTTTTCTACTACAGGAATACAGTCTTCCTCTGTAGCTCCGGGGTAAACTGTTGACTCATATATAACGATATCTCCTTTATTGATAACCTTCCCAACTGTTTCACTCGCTTTATATAAAGGGGTCAAATCTGGCCTATTGTTTTTATCTACAGGTGTTGGAACAGTTACTATATAATAATTACAGTCACTAATATCCTCTAAGTTACAAGAACAAAACAAGCCAATATTGTCACTATTTTCGTTTTTCAAAACAGACTGTAAAATATCAGCATCTACCTCTAAGGTATGATCAACACCTGACATTAATTCCTTAATGCGTGCCTGATTAATATCAAAACCGACTACCGGATATTTGGTGGCAAAAAGCCTAGCTAGAGGTAAGCCTACATACCCTAGGCCAATAATTGCGATCTTAATTTTGTTCATTTGTGTTATTTTAAATTACTCCAATACCATTCTACAGCCTCTTTCAATCCTTCTTTCATACTATATTTCGGATTGTAATCTAACAAAGCTTTTGCTTTATCTATACTTGCTAATGAATGCGGGATATCTCCAACTCTATTTGGGCCATGTGTAATATCCACCATTGCAATCTGAGGATCATACTCACTCAGATATTCTTTTAGATATTTTATCAATTGATTTAGAGTTGTTCTTTCTCCAAAAGCTGTATTATATATTGTATTTAATGCTGAAGGATTAGATGTCGTCAAAGCCAGCAAGTTCATCTGTATCACATTCTTTATATAAGTGAAATCCCTTGAATACTCACCATCCCCATTAATTACAGGCGATTCGTGATTGATTAACTTCTTAACGAATAACGGTATAACAGCAGCATATGCTCCATTGGTATCTTGACGCTTTCCAAACACATTAAAATATCTTAGCCCAATACATTCAATTCCGTATGTACGTGAAAACACATCAGCATAAAGCTCATTAACATACTTAGTTATTGCGTATGGAGATAAGGGTTTGCCTATAACGTCTTCTACTTTGGGCAACGAGACAGAATCTCCGTAAGTAGAAGAACTTGCAGCATAAATAAACCGCTTAACGCCAACTTCTTTTGCGGCGAATAGCATATTTAAGAAGCCCGAAACATTCACTTCGTTACTTGTTATCGGATCTTTTATAGAACGGGGAACAGAGCCTAAAGCCGCTTCATGAAGAACGTAATCAATGCCTTTTATAGCATTTAAACAATCATCATAATTGCGAATGTCCCCTACTATTAACCGAAAGTTTTTTTTATCAAAGAATGGAAGTATATTTTCCATTTTACCTGTAGAAAAATTATCAAAACAGATAACCTCACAGTTGTACTTTAATAACTCTTCGCAAAGGTTAGAACCTATAAAGCCGGCTCCTCCGGTAATAAGAATTCTTGAATTATCGAGTTTTTGATTTTGAATCATATCCATATTCTTTTCCATATCCATATCTGTAACTACTATCTAAATATGAATCATTGAGCACCAGATACATATTTATTAATTTACCTTCACCTTTTTGCATATTCATGAAGTCTACAGCAGCTCTAGGTGTTACATTTTCTCTAACGATGTACAATGTAACATCAACATACTCATCAATTAGATATGTATCCGAGACTAATCCTACCGGAGCAGTATCAAATATTACAAAATCAAACTCTTCTCTTGCTTCGAGCATAAATTCTTTTAAGCGTGGTTCCATTAATAACTCATTCGGATTAGGTGGAATAGTTCCGGCCACCATCACTTTCAAGTTATCATTTAGCCCCGAATCATTAACATAGTTTCGCCAAGAATCATCACTAACTAGATAATCACTCAAACCTTTGTTTCTTGATACTTGAATATAATTTCTGAGTTTCGGATTCCTTATGTCCCCACCGACGATTAAAACTTTTTTTCCGGATAGAGCAAAGCTCATCGACAAGTTGACGCTTATAAAAGTTTTTCCTTCACCGGAAGCAGTAGAGGTCACTAATATTGTTTGATTTGACTTATGCTTAAGTATAAAATTTAAATTATTTCTTAATGACCGGAACATTTCAGCTATACCAGAGCTTTGATTTGACCTGATTACGACCTGATCCTTAACCTCATTTTTCCCTATCTGTCCGATAATAGGTACTTCCGATAATCTTTCAAGTTCACTTCTACTTCTTATCTGAACTTTGAATAGGTTGATTAAATAGATAATTACAATCGGACATAAAAAACCGAGTATTAATACCGAAAGAAGAATAATATTGGACTTAGGTGCTATCGGAAGAATATCTTCCTGTGGAGAAACTATTGTACGTGCCTTATTCGCGGTTGAAGCAATAGACAAATTAGTCTCTTCACGCTTTTGCATTAGGAATAAAAACAAATTCTCTTTAATCCGTTGCTCCCTTACTTTTTCGATGAGTCCTCTTTCCTGTTGAGGAACTGACAATACTCTAGATTTTGTAGAAGATGATTGCTTCAATAAATCTTGTTTTGAAATATTGTAAGTCTGCTTGACATTTTTTAGAGAGTTGGATATGCTACTACGCATATTGTTTATATCATCAGTTAGTCTTATACGCGTAGGGTTTTCTTCACCCAGTCCTTTTAACTGAACTTCTGAAACAAGTAGCTTATTGTTGTAATCATTTATTATTTGAGCCAAACCGAGATCAGCAATTCCAATGTTAGGTATCACTGAAAATTTATTTGCAGGATTTTGCACAAAACGCTCTATTAAAGAGATCACATTGAGCTGGGTTTCTACCTCCAGTAATTTTTGTTCATTTTGCCCCGTTTGTTGTACAAATAGTTGTGCTTCCGTACTCAGATCTGTTATTTGGTTCTTTTGTTTAAAATCAACAACATTCTCTTCTGCATCTCCTAGTTCTACAGATATTTCTTTCAATCTATCATTGATAAAGATTGCAGTATTGTATGCTATCTCATTCTTTATGTTTACGTTCATTTCATTATACTGCTTCACAAGTTCTCGAAGAATGGCAGCACCCTTGGCAGTATTATTGCCAATCAGCCCTATATTAAGGACCGAAGACGTTTTACTTGTTGGCGAAACTGATAACGCGTCATTTAGAGAAGAAACAGTAGAGTATATATCATTTACCTGAACATAGTATTTTTCATGTTCCGTTAGCGTTTTACCTGTTAATTCAATTTTTATAGCCGCATCGTCTAACTTTATTTCGTTCGGAAGAGATTCATATTTCTCATTTATTTTTTTCTCTTCTGAAGCAAATAGATCTTCATATGTACCGCTGATTTCATATTCTGTTTCATTTTTCTGTATATAGAATTGAATATTTCCTATTCCTTTTTTATCTACAGGTTCTAAAGTGACATGAAAAGGCGTTTGATTGTATAGCTCAACTTTCCTAAGTCTCTGAGTTATATAATATACAGTTTGCAAATTCAATGTATCTACAACAGAACGCATCAAATCGGGAGAAGATAAAATTGCAACTTCGTTTTCTATATTGTTTGTTGTAGAAAGCAAACCGAGAGCCTCTAAATCAAACTCTGCTGCTGCATTTCCTTTACTTGTTCCTTTATCCTCGTTGAGCAATATAGAAAGTGAAGATTTATACTGCTTTTGGGTAACAAGAATGATTGTGACTCCAATAATCAAAAACACAGCTACTGATAGAATAAACCATTTCCAGTAGCGTAAATAATCAAATATGATATCAGTTACAGAAGTTGAAGCACTTGTATCTTTCCAGTTTTTATTGGTTTCCATTTAATTTAGCGGGTTATGATAGCAATTACTGAGATTACGATTGATAATGCGGATAAACTAATCGATTCAAAGGTTCCAAATCGAGAATTATTTCCTTTTGCTTTATTAGTTTCAACATATAACTTGTCATTTTGTTGTAAATAAAAGAGATCTTTATTAAGCACTAAGCTCTTATCTTGCATATCAATTCGATGCATCGCAATCTCTCCATTTTCTTGTATTCTGAGCAACAATACATTATCTCTACGTCCGTATATTGTCATATCTCCGGCTGCAGCCAAAGCATCTAAAATTGTCATTTGACCATTAGGTGTAGTATATACTCCGGGGCGCGCAACTTCGCCAAGAACAGATACCCCAAAATTTACGAATCGAACATTTACAACCGGTTTTTCAGCTATATACCGTGGATAAATTAACGATACAATGTAATTTTGAGCCTCCTTAGACGTCATCCCTCCTATACTTAATTCTCCTAATATTGGAAAATTTATTTTCCCATCTTTATCTACTAAATAGTTTTGTAAACTACCGGTTGTATTGGCATATACTACCGTTGTCTGTATTGGTGAGGTTAAATTAGTAGGTACCATCGGTAGGTTGAAATCTGTTGCAGCACCAGGTATATTAGAATTGACAGTAATGGTAATTATATCATTAGGCATAATTTTCGCTTCATGAATAGCAGCCATACTTGATAAAACTTCAGGTGAAACTGTTTCTGCGTTCTTTAAATAAGGCAACTGTTTATAACCCGTACACGAACCTAAAAAAATAACTAAAAAAGAAACTATTAATGAGTGAAGAATTCTGCGCAAACTCCTTTTTGGTTTCATTGTGTTAAAATAAATAATGTTTTATAAAAGAGATTTCCTGCCAAAGATAATTTATTTTTTATCTTTTTTGACTAAAGAAAAAATAATAACTTTTTTAAGAAATGGAATCAACATTAAATAAACAAAAAGGAAAAAGCCTAAAAAAAAGAAGATATCAGACTAAAAAAAAATCTTGAAAGTGTTATGGTGTCTAGGATTTAAGAATTCGGGTATTAATCCAAAAAATGCTGTAAAATTTCACAAAAAAGAAAACAGATCGTTTAAAAGGCTTATCAAATTAACCTTTATTTACACAACTTTAACAATATCAATATCCACGATCATAATAAAGGATTTAAGACTCAAACCATGAGAAAAGCAACATTTATTCACTTTAATCACTCACTATTAAAATTTTAGTATAACATACCTCTAATAATGGTTCCCATTTTTCCTATAGCATTATCCCAACTAAAACGAAGCACATATTCATGTCCTCTCTTAGCCAAGTCTATACGATATTCATTATCCTTAATCAAATAGCAAATTTTATCAGCCATATTTTTCGCATCACCAGGTTCTACCAACAATGCCGTTTCTCCTTCAACCGCATATTCTTTATGCCCTTCTATATTGGTGCATATAAGAGCACATCCACAAAACATAGACTCTACAGATACCAGGCCAAACCCCTCAGTAAAGCTATTGGATATAAATATAGAGTTACGATTATAGATTGCACACAAATCATCCGGATCTCTATGATAATGAATCCAGTCGGGCAAATCTTCAGGTGAGGGATAAATGCCGAATAAATCAACTTTAAGCTCGGGAATCTGCTCTTTTACAAGATGTAGTGCTTCTAACCCATATTTAGAACCTTTTATTTCTTGAACAGAATACATCATAGCAACGGTTGCAATCTCTCTATTCTCTATTCTTTCCTTAATGTAATATACATTGTTGTCAACTCCATTTTCAATCAATTCTACTCTATTATTGGTATGCTTGGCTACTATCTTTTTTAAATAAGAAGCAACAACGATATTAACCGTATCTTTCAAGTTATACGAAGAGTAAAGTAAATCTTCATGTCCTTCCCAATTTTCATAGCCTTGTATAAGGTTGATTTTTTTACCTTTTTGAGGAGATAGTGTTCCCATATCCAATACGGTAGACCACCAAGTAGCAATAACAATATCTGCATCAACCACATATTTGTCCTTTACTTCTTTTACATAAGACATCGTAATATCCGGATCAAACTCGAACCATTTATTTCTATCAAATCGTTCAATTTTAGATAAAAGACAGCGTACGAAGTATGGTAAACGATACTTCATATACTTTGTTTTGATAGGAAATGTTAGATGAACTTGATACCCCATGTAAGCCAATCGATTTGCATATTCGTACATAACACGAAATCCACCTGCAGGGCGACGAGGCTTGAATGGTAGAATAAAATTAATTTTTATATTGTTCTTCATTTCTTCATCTTTTCTTCACAAATATAATGAGTTTAGCAATTCTTTTATCATTATTAAAACTCTTATTTAGAAACTCTAAAAACAATACAGCGAACATAAAATTAAAATAAAAATAAATTTTATTAAATATATATTTAATATTACTAAATAAAACATTATGTTTGTAAAAAAAATGCAGTAAATATGTTACCATGTAATTGTCCAAGTTGTAAAACACAATTAAAAGTCAAAAGCCTTGTTTGTGAAAACTGTGCAACAGAGGTGCACGGTCTCTATGCACTCCCCATACTAGCTCGTCTGTCTGTAGAAGATCAAGACTTTATTCTAAAATTTGTGAAAAATAGTGGAAGTTTAAAAGAGATGGCTAAAGATTTAAAATTGAGTTACCCTACCGTGAGAAATTTATTAGACGATATAATTGATAAACTAAAAGAATATGAAAAGTAAACCTTCTGTGACAAGCTGGTTATTCAAACCATTTCAATACATTGCCGGTACAAAAGCTCTTATACTTGGGCTAATTGTAATGTTATTACTATCGGTTTTGGGGTATTTGGGAAATACTCATTTCAATGGAGTGATCGGGATGCAATATGCGCCACCAAATCAACCTCAACACTATGCAGTCCACATAGTTTATCAGATCATCACCCTCATTTCTATGACAGTGATTTTCTATATTGCGGCCCGCATTGTATCCAAATCTTCTGTCCGTATTATTGATATTGCAGGCACAATGTCTTTATCACAAGCACCCCATATCTTGTTTGGGCTAGTAGGCTTAATACCCCCTGTTCATTTAGATTTTGGAAACATAAATGCAGTAAATACAAATGAAATATTTTCTATACTGAAAGATAATATTGGAATATTAGTAATAGCCTCTCTACTGTCTGTTGTAATATTAGCTTGGTCCATTGTTCTTAAATACAATGCCTATTCCGTTTCGGGTAATATAAAAGGAGTTATTGGAGGAATCTCTTTTACAGCAGCTCTTATCATATCCGAAATATTAATTAAAGTACTTATTTTTATCACCATACCTTATTTACACTAAAAACAGACCACTATGAATCGCAAAAAACTATCATTTATTTTATTATTACTCTTATCCCTAAATATATCAGCACAATTAATCGTAAGTGAAGAACCTATTATATTGAAAACGGAAACAGGGGATATATTTGGCTCATTAAAAGTTCCGAATAGTAAAACTCCTGTACCAATAGCAATTATTATAGCAGGTTCGGGACCAACAGACCGCAATGGAAATAGTCAACTTACTCAAAACGATGCATACAAAATGTTGTCTGATGAATTATTCTACAGTGGAATAGCTACACTCTGCTTCGACAAAAGAGGTATAGCTGCGAGCAAATCAGCAATGAAAGAGGAATCGGATATCCGATTTGAGAATTATATTGAAGATGTAAAAGGGTGGATAGATTTATTGTCAAACGACAAGCGGTTTTCTAACATAATAATTATAGGGCATAGCGAAGGTTCGTTGATTGGGATGATTGCCACAGAAAACAATCCAAAAGTTACAAAATACATTTCTATAGCAGGAATGGGTGTACCTTTTGATGTGATACTCAAAGAACAATTAGAAAAGCAGTTGGCGGGACAGCCCCAGGCTACAAAAGATCTGATATTCTCTTATTTAGATAAATTGAAACAAGGTGAAACTATCTCGAATGTTCCTCCAACACTCAATGCACTATTTCGCCCAAGCGTACAACCATATATGATATCAGTAATGAAATATAATCCTCAGGAAGAGATAGCAAAACTTACCATTCCAACTTTAATTATACAAGGAACAACAGACATACAAGTACCCACAGAGCAGGCAAACCTACTATCTGTAGCAAATCCTAAAGCAAAAAAGGTTGTTATAGAGAATATGAACCATGTATTGAAAGACTGCAAAAGTAGCGACATGGCAGAACAAACGCCAACATACAGCAACAAAAATATTCCGCTAAACAAAGAAATAGGAAAAGTTATAATAAACTTTATAAAAAATTAGAAAGCGAAAGAGAGGAATTATTTTCCTCTCTTTAGTTTTTGTATAATAATATCTGCAGCTCTTTGCGACGCTCCAGACTCACCCAATATTCTTATAACTTCATCATAGTCGGCTAACATCGTTTCACGATAGGTGTTGTCATTCAAAAGCTTATTAACTTCCTCCCTAATTGTATCTACAGAGAAAAATTTGGCAAAAAGCTCTTGTACCACTACCCTATCGGCTATCAGATTTACTAACGAAATATATTTTGTATGAAGTATATTCTTGAATGCCCAATAAACCACATGAGGAATAGGCGTTTTGTAACAGACAACTTGCAGAACTTTGAATAAAGCAGTTTCTAATGTAGCCGTGCCGGATGTCACCAATGCCACATCAGCATACTGCAAAAGTCTGTAAGTTTGACCAAATACAATTTTACAAGAATTACGACCTATATATTCTTTGTAATAATCAGGATCTATACCGGGTGCTCCGGCTATCACAGCTTGATAATCTTTAAAGCCTTCAATTGCCTCGAGCATAGCGGGCAGATTATCTTTTATTTCTTGTTGGCGGCTACCGGCAAGTAATGCTACAATAGGTTTATTATCTAAGTCGTTTTCCGCTATAAACTTATCTTTAACGTCATTCTTATTCTCTTCTCTAAAATTGGCTACAGCATCGACCACAGGATTCCCCACATAATCGATACGATAGTCATGCTTCTTATAGAAATCGACTTCAAAAGGAAGAATAGAAAGCATTTCGTCAACATATTTCTTAAACGATTTCACTCTATATTCTTTCCAAGCCCATACTTTTGGGGAGATATAATAATATACAGGAATGTTGGTATGCGTTTTAATATATTTGGCAACTTTCAGATTAAATCCGGGATAATCGATCAATATCAACACATCGGGATTAAACGCCATAATCTCCTTTTGACACATCTTCATATTACGAAGAATAGTCCTCAGATTGAGAAGTACAGGAATAAATCCCATAAAAGCCATTTCGCGATAATGTTTTACGAGTCGTCCTCCCTGAGCCAACATGAGATCCCCTCCCAGAAAGCAAAATTCAGCTTCTGCATCCTGCGCCTTGAGAGCTGCCATCAAGTTAGACCCATGCAAATCTCCCGAAGCTTCTCCTGCCACCAAAAAATATTTCATTGTATTGTAATTTTATCGATAGAGAATTAAAGAATGGCTTCCCAAGACTTTATTGAGGCAATAAGATCATGATTTGTCATATCCACCTTCACCGGCACAACTGAAACATACCTGTTAGCCAAAGCCCATTCATCCGTCATTTCATCACTAGGCTCATCATTCTCAAAGTTTCCTGTCAACCAATATATATCTTTATCTGCACCATCTTTCGACTGCATAAATTCATTCACCCACTGTCCGGATGTCTGACGACAAACACGGATTCCTTTTATATCGTCTCCTTTCGGAATATTTACATTCAAACATGTTCCACTAGGCAGCCCATCTTCCAATACTTGCTTGGTAATAGAGTGAATATATTTTTTTGAGTAAGTAAAATCAGCATTGTGACTATGATCAAGCAACGAAAATCCAATAGATGGTATTTTAAATACCGCTCCTTCTATTGCTGCTCCCATTGTTCCCGAATAAAGGACAGCTACCGCTGCATTCGAACCATGATTTACACCCGAAAGAACAATGTCAGGCCTGCGTTCAGCCAGTTCACTTATACCCAACTTTACACAGTCCACAGGAGTTCCTGTTGTCGCATAGACTTTGATATTCTGGCTTTCACTTATCAAATATACCCGTAATGGCTGTAATGATGTTATTGCACTCGACATTCCCGAACGAGGTCCATCGGGTGCTACAACTATAATATCTCCTAAATCTTTTACGCTATCTATCAATGCTTCTATACCTTTAGCCTGATAACCATCGTCATTCGTAATCAGTATCAGAGGCTTCCTATTCTCCATCTATCTTTATTTATCATTAAAAAACAAAACTAAGAACTAAAAATTAAATTTCAGTTAAGAAACAAAGATACATCAATATTTTTAGAGCGTATTTATTTCCTTTGTAAAAAGAAATCGACGAAAGGAACGACTCCGAGCAGTCACATTTATCAACAAATAACTGTTTGTAATCTTATATTGCAGATTTATCTTATATAAGACATTATAGTGATCTGAAAGAAGTAAAAGTGACATTAAAAAGAGCATAACGACTGTTACTTTTGTTACTTTTTAACAACATTAAATATCTAAACATATGATGTACAACAATATACAAAACCATAAAAAAGTAACACCCACGCACGGTAAAAAGCGTGACTTAAATGAATTATAGCCATTAAAAAACAAACTCTTTTTTGTGTTATTTACAAAAGGTTTGAAATGGCTTTAAATTATTATCCAGCGTCTTTGCGATGCAAACATATTTTGTAACTTTGGTATACTTTTTCAATTTATTAATCATTCAAAATATTCCCAACATGAGAAAAACAAGTACGGTCTTATTGCTTCTGCTGATTTTTTCGACCGCGATATATGCCCAACAGCAGTACCGCAAGCATGTCAGACCTACCAAAAATGTGATTGTGATGATACCTGACGGAACATCTATCGGTGTAGTTTCTGCCGCACGTTGGTATCAGATTTACAACAAGCTTGGAAGCAACAATTTAGCTATTGACCCTTATCTATGCGGCACGGTAAAAACATTTTCATCAAATGCTCCCATTGGAGACTCGGCTCCTACAACTTCTTGTTATATGACCGGTATGCCCCAACAGACGGGTAATGTATCGATCTATCCTGTTGCCGATCCTCAAAATGACTTAGTACCTGTAGATCCGGCAAAAGCTTACCAACCATTAGCTACAATACTGGAAGCTGCTAAACATCAACAAAACAAAGCTACGGGATTGGTTGTTACGGTGGAATTCCCGCATGCAACACCCGCAGACTGCTCTGCACACTATTATGCCAGAGGCAAATATGAATATATCGCATCACAAATGGCATATCAAAACTTAGATGTCATGTTTGGTGGTGGTAATTCTATACTTACTGACGACATTAAACAACATTTCAAAAACACGGGAACCAGACTTATTCAGGATGATCTAAAAGCTTTCCGTAACTTTAATGGAAAAGATAAAGTTTGGGCATTATTCGGAGAAAGAGAGCTACCTTACGACATCGACAGAGACTCTACTCTAGTTCCGTCACTGAATGAAATGACTAAAAAAGCGCTAGACAGGCTTTCTCAGAACGAAAACGGCTTTTTCCTCATGGTAGAAGGCAGTAAAGTAGACTGGTCTGCTCACGGAAACGATGCTGTAGGCTGTATTACAGAATATTTAGCATTCGACAAAGCAGTTGCTACTGTTATGGATTTTGCCCGCAAGAATGGAGAAACAACTGTAATAGTTCTTCCCGATCATGGAAATAGCGGATTCACAATTGGTCGTAGAGACCTGAAAAGCTATGACAAAGCAACCATCGATCAACTATTCAAAAATGTATCGCAATACAAAAAAACAGGAGAAGGTTTGGAGCGTATCTTATTAAAATCGAAACCGGAAGATTTCAAAAGCATATTTAAAGAATATACGAATATAGACCTGAACGACGATGAATTAAACTTACTTCTCAGTTCTAAGAACTATCAAGAAGCTGACTATATGAAAGTAAGCAATAGCGTGAATATGGGTTCGAGTATTATTAATATAATGAATCAACATACATATTTCGGTTTCACAACGGGAGGGCATACCGGCGAAGAAGTATTTCTCGCAGCTTATCATCCTGATGGTGATCTGCCTATAGGTATGAATACGAATGTAGAAATAAACCAATATTTATCTGACGCTATAGGGCTCAAAACATCTTTGAAAGATATGACAGAAGAAGTGTTTGCTAAACATACAGAAGTCTTCAAAGGATTAGAGTATAGCATCGATAAGTCTACTGATTTCCCTGTATTAAAAGTAAAGAAAGGAAATATGACCTTGACTATACCTGCGTTCAAGTCGGTAGTTTATCTCAACAATCAGCCAATCTCGTTAAGTACAGTGACTGTATACATAGACAAGAACGACACATTCTATGTTCCTAAGAGCCTAATTAATAAGCTATAAGAAGATAGTTACCCCCATATACAAAACAGCGATAAACTCAAAAGGGCTTGTCGCTGTTTTATTTATGTAATCTAATTGTTATCAATCATTTATATCCATGATAATTAATGGAATAATAATAATCTAATGTACCTTGTTCCAACTGAGTAACGATGGCTTCTATTTCGGCATCTCTACCTTCAGGATCATATTCTGTTTTCAGGCTATTGCCAAACAATCCGGCAAAAGCATTATATACACCGGCTTTGAAGCTACCAACCAAGGCTTTTACAATATTATATGACGAGGTATTACATTGACGATCGATAAGCTTCACCAAAACCTTACCCTGATTCTTGGTCATTTTCTTCATCTTGGGTTTGTATTCCTCCATCATATATTTCTGCACATCGTTCATATACTTATCTCTTGCTTTATCATTGGGCAAGGATTGCATATATTCATAAGTTTCAACAATAGCAGCTGTAATCATCTTTGCATAAGGGTACGCTATGCGGACGTCCCTTACTAGTTTTGAGTATTCCTGTCTTTGCTTGTTATTCTTAAATTTTAATGGAGCATATATATAAACCGGCTTGAGGTTCATAATAGCAATCGTATCCCCATGATAGATAACTGCCATATCTATATACGTATCTTGCTTTTCCTGTGCCTTGAGAGCCACAGAAACCAACAATAACAAGACAAAAGAAAATACAATCTTTCTCATTGGGTTACGCAGTATAAATACAGTCCAAATATACAAGAAAAAAGAAAATTCAGATAAGAAATATCAAACTTAATTGCAGTTGAAGAGCTTAACGTCCAAACTTCAAATTTGAGAATAACTTTATTCCTCTCAGATAATAAGCAGCAAGAATACTTCTTGGGTAGATAGTTGCAGGGTATTCAACAATCATTTTTTCCAGATTTTCATTTCTAGCAGACCGATACATCTTCCTGTTATTATAAAAGTCTTTATGGGCTCTAACAACCTCTTTCGCGTTAGCATACTTTCCTGTTACAGCAAATTGGAACGCCGCGATATAATCCAATATCAGCCGTATAGTCATCACTTTCTTTAAGTTATCCTGAGGCAGATTTTTATAAAGCATTATAAGGTTATTCCTGAAATTGAGAAATGTTTTTCTGGGATTTTCCTTTTTCAAGGTAGCGGCTCCCACATGATATACAACCGAAGAAGGTAAGCAAACAATACGCCTGCCTCTTGAGTTCAACCTCCAACAAAGATCAATCTCTTCCATATGTGCAAAAAAGGAAGAGTCGAACCCTCCTACCTCAAAGAAGTCTGCAGAACGTATAATGAGACAAGCTCCCGTAGCCCATAAGATATCTATTGGCGTATCATACTGATGATGATCCTCTTCTATTTTTTGAAAAATACGCCCCCTACAAAATGGATAACCATACTTGTCTAAGAATCCACCCGCAGCTCCTGCATATTCAAAACTAGCTTTGTTTCGTTGAGCCAATATCTTAGGCTGGACGGCAGCAACATCTGCATTTTCATCCAGATAGGATATAGTCGTGTTTAACCAGTTTTCGGTTACTTCAACATCAGAATTGAGAATAACAAAATATTCGGCAGCGACTTCTTTCAATGCAACATTGTATCCTCCTGCAAAACCATAGTTTTCAGGGAGTCTTATCAATGATATTTGAGGATATGATGTCTCTAAGAAAGATAAAGACTCATCTGTAGAACCATTATCAGCCACAACAATTTCGACATCAGGAAAAGATGAATACCGTACAACTGTAGGAAGAAACTCTTCTAGTAACTTTTTCCCGTTCCAGTTAAGAATAACAATTGCTATTTTTTTCATTTATGTTGTGCTAATTCAACTTCCTTCCGAGTCATTTTCCATCGCTTGTGAGTCCATAGCCAATAAGCAGGATTACGCAGAATGGTTCTTTCCATCTCTCGTATATAAGTTTCTGTTATATAGAATTCGGGGGCAGCCTGAGGCTTATCCGAAATCAATTTTACCGTTCCTTTATAATGTCCTCTTTTCACCTTTTCTATATCAAGGTAAACGACAGCAAATCCGGTTTGTTTTGCAATACGCTCAACTCCTGTAAAAACAGCAGATTCTTGATTCATAAAAGTTGACCAATAATGTATGTTGTGAAAAGACGGCGTCTGATCGGCCATGAAGCCTATTAATACTTGTTGTTTTGCCTTTCTTAGCTTTACAATAACACGCAACGTTTCATTCTTAGCTATTCCGAACGAACCAAACCGACTACGTATCTTGAGAAACAAATTATCGACAGCTTTATTTTTCAAAGGTCTATAAATCTGTCCTAAAAGCTTATTTTGATCCTCTTCATTGCGAAACGACATCGTGATTGATGGAACCCATTCCCAATTACCATAATGCCCTAAGAACATTAAGGCAGAGTTTCCATCCTTCATCAAATCTTTCACGATATCCATATTCTCAAAAACCATTCGCTTTTGCATCTCTTCATCAGAGATATGTAATAGTTTTAGTGTTTCTACGAAGTAATCGCAAAAATGATGGTAAAATTCTTTCTCGATAACGTGCAACTCTTTATCCGTTTTCTCGGGAAAGCTATTTTTAAGATTGATGCGTACGACTTTCAACCTATAACGAATAACCTTATATACTAGAAAATAGAGGAAATCAGATAAAATATATAATGCTCTGAATGGTAACAGCGCATGCAAATACATCCAGATATACAATATATAATATAATATCTTATTCATCGTCAGATCTCGGTAAGAGCTGTTTTTATGGAATTAAAATCGCCCAAAGTTATCATTTTTATTTCATTCGCTTTATGTGCATGATACTGAGTTTCTACTTTTATATAATTCTCAGTAAAACCATACATAACGCTATCATGTTGAGTATGCTCGAATAACACTTTTCGCTTTGTTCCTTGCTGCGACCGATAGAATGCCTGCAATTTTTCGTCTGATAAATCTAGTAGAGCCTTACAACGTGCATGCTTAGTTTTAGGATCTACTTCGTGATCTATTTTCAAAGCCTGCGTATTCGGACGTTCAGAATATGTAAAAACATGCAATTGTGAAAAATCAAGACTTTCTAAGAAAGCTTTTGCTTCTTCAAAATATTCATCGGTCTCTCCTCTTGTACCAACAATAACATCAACTCCGATAAATGCATCAGGCATTACGGATTTAATCTTTTCTACTTTATGCCTGAATAATGCAGTATCGTAGCGGCGGCGCATCAATTTAAGCACAGCATCCGAACCCGACTGTAATGGGATATGAAAATGAGGCGCAAAACGTTTTGATTGAGCTACAAATTGTATAATCTCATCGGTAAGCAAGTTCGGCTCTATTGATGAAATCCGATAACGCTCAACACCCTCCACTTCATCTAAAGCTTTGACTAAGTCAAAAAAGGTTTCGCCGGTAGTTCTACCAAAGTCTCCTATATTCACACCTGTTAGAACAATCTCCTTACCTCCTTTTTCAGCAACCTCTTTTGCCTGCTGTACCATGCTTTCTATCGAGCCGTTACGACTGCGTCCTCTGGCAAAAGGAATGGTACAAAAAGAACAAAAGTAATCACAGCCATCCTGCACTTTCAGAAAATAGCGGGTACGATCATCCTGTGAACACGATGGAACAAATGACTTTATCTTATTCGTTTTAGAAGTATGTACGACCCCTTTATCTTTTTTCTTTAGTTCGTCAAGATAAGCTACTACATCAAGCTTCTGCTCCGATCCCAGTACAATATCCACACCTTTTATACCCGCAATATCTTCGGGTTTAAGTTGAGCGTAGCATCCTGTTACTATAACATAAGCACCGGGGTTTTCTTTAATCATTTTACGTACAGCCTGACGACATTTCTTATCTGCAAATTCGGTTACCGAGCAAGTATTTATAACACATATATCTGCAACTTCCCCATCTCTGGATCTACGAACACCAACTTGGGACAATTGTCGCCCGATAGCTGATGTCTCTGCAAAGTTTAATTTACAGCCTAATGTGAGATAGGCTGCTTTTTTATTCTCAAAAATTGAATTATCTATCATTGTATATTACAGAACCTAATTTAATAATATTGAAATAAATAACTTTGTTCTACAAGCAATTTATTAATTATTGTCATACAAAAAGAGTACAAAATTACACAATTACGTGAAACTTTACATATAAAATAGTTGTAGATTATGATGATAGTCTCTATTTTTGCACAAAATTTATAAAAATGAGCAACAAATCATGATTGACAAGAATCTAATAACCTTATATGAAGACAGTTTTAGAAACAATTGGGACTTGAAGGGCTTGTCTGACTATTCCGAAAAAAAAACATTGTATTATAAAGATCTGGCTCGTGAAATAGCTAGAATACATATATTACTGGATGATGCTCAAATAGCAAAAGGAGATAAAGTTGCTCTTATTGGCAAAAATAATATTCCTTGGTGTGTTACTTATCTTGCCGTTATCACTTATGGTGCTACCATTGTACCTATCCTACAGGATTTCCATGCAGACAATATACAGCATATAATCAATCACTCTGAATCAAAATTATTATTCACAGCCAATAATATATGGGACTCTCTGGATGAAGATCATATACCGGGAGTAAGAGGAGTATTCTCTATTAATGATTTCAAGCTTACTTGCTTGCACGAGGGAAAAGGAGAAAAGCTTTCCCTGGCGGTAGAAGAGTTAGACAAAAAAATGAAGGAGAAGTACCCCAATGGTTACTCTCCTAATGATATTAATTACGCTAAAGTAGATAACTCAGAAGTCGTACTCATTAATTATACTTCGGGAACAACAGGCTTTAGCAAAGGGGTTATGCTTACAGCCAATAACCTTGCAGGAAATATAACTCATGCTCAATATCTGAAATTACTATTCAGAGGACAAGATATCGTTTCTTTTCTTCCACTGGCGCATGCTTACGGCTGTGCGTTTGAATTTTTGTATTCCTTGACCGAAGGCTCGCACACAACGTTATTAGGAAGAGCCCCATCTCCTAAGATACTAACCGAGGCTTTTGCCGAAATAAAACCACACCTTATTATAACAGTACCTCTTGTTATTGAAAAAATATACAAAAAAGCAATTTTACCTAAGATAGAGAAGCCTGCTATAAAAATGGCCTTGAAAATTCCGATTGTAAAGGATCAGATTTATGCAAAAATAAGAAAAGGCTTAATAGATGCTTTAGGTGGCAATTTTCATGAAGTAATCATTGGTGGTGCAGCTCTAAATGGAGAAGTGGAAGCCTTTCTTCACAAAATCAAATTTCCATTTACGGTTGGTTATGGTATGACTGAATGTGCTCCTTTAATTTCATACGAGCATCATTACGATTTTATACCCACATCTTGCGGTAGGATATTAGACAATATTATGGAAGTCCGTATAGACTCGCAAGACCCATATAATATTGTAGGAGAAATACAGGTAAGGGGAGAAAATGTAATGAAGGGTTATTACAAAAATGAAGAAGCGACAAAAGCAGCCTTTACTGAAGATGGCTGGTTGAAAACAGGAGATTTGGGAACTATAGATAAAAATAACACAATTTTCATAAGAGGACGCAGCAAAACGATGTTGCTAGGCCCTAATGGACAGAATATATTCCCTGAAGAAATAGAATCTAAGCTTAACAATATGCCATTCGTATTGGAAAGCCTCGTCGTGGAGCGAAATGGTAAATTGGTTGCATTAGCTCATCCTGATTATGAAACTATGGATGCCGCCCATGTAGATCACGAAATGTTGCCGGCAATAATGGAACAAAATAGGCAAAACCTAAATAAGATGCTTGCAGCATACGAAAATATATCGGCGGTACAAATTTACCCGAGTGAATTTGAAAAAACTCCTAAAAAAAGCATAAAAAGATATCTATATGATAACTAAATAGTTACAGTGTATTTAACAGTAAAAAAGTACCCCCCTCAGAAAAAAATAAAAAAAACACTAAAAAAAATATAATTGTGCTGTACAACATGTAAAGAAATATGTATATATTTGCATCGTGTTATCAGAAATTATAACTCAAATACATTTACCGTTTAAGTTTTAATAGAAAAGAAAATGAAAAAATTAGTTTTATTTGCTGTTGCTGCTATCGCAATCTCTTTCGCATCATGTAATAACAAAGCTGCTGAAGAAGCTGCTGCTAAGGCTAAAGCTGACTCTTTAGCTGCTGTTGAAGCTCAAGTAGCTGCTGAAGCTGCTGCTAAAGCTCAAGCTGACTCAATCGCTGCTGCTGCTCAAGCTGCTGCTGACTCTGTAGCTACTGCTGTAAAAAAATAATCCAGCGACAGTTAAGATTTATGAAACCTGTATGAGGTAATACACTCATACGGGTTTTTTTATTATAGTTATTTTTTATTTAAAAATCTTTAACATTAAAAATAACTATCTTTGCACACTCAAAATCACACAAACAAATATAGAAACAATATAATATCTAAATGGAAACTGAAAAAGAACATTGGGATATAGAGATCAAACCGCGCGGAAGCAATTTTTCCCTTAATATAAAAGAAGTCTGGCAATATCGTGACTTATTACAAATGTACGTTCGCCGCGATGTTGTAACTATATACAAACAAACTGTACTCGGCCCTCTATGGTTCATCATTCAACCACTATTTACTACAATAATGTATATGTTTGTATTTGGAAATATAGCCCAAATACCAACGGATGGACTACCTCAGCCATTGTTCTACCTATCTGGAATATTATGTTGGGGATACTTTTCTGACTGTATGGGAAAAGCCTCAGGAACCTTCCTCGGTAACGCCGGAGTGTTCAGCAAAGTATACTTTCCTCGATTAGTAGTTCCTATATCAAGTGTTATTTCCAATTTAGTACGATTAATAATCCAGCTAGGGCTATTCCTTGCCGTATACTTTTATTTCGTATACAACGGCACAGACATCAAACCTAATATATATATTCTCTCTTTTCCATTATTGGTTTTAATGCTAGCCGGACTGGGACTGGGGTTTGGCATCATAATATCGTCTGTTACAACAAAGTATAGAGACATGGCTATCCTATTTGGTTTTGTAACCGGATTGTGGATGTATGCAACACCGATAATATATCCACTCTCAGTAATGAAAGAAAAATATGAAGAATATATGTGGCTCATACAGCTGAATCCATTAACATCTATCGTAGAAACATTAAGATATGGATTTATGGGAGCAGGTACAGTTGATTGGTTTTGGCTCAGCTATAGTTTTGTTGTTACAATAATAGTTATCATTCTCGGTTCATGGGTATTTAACAAAGTAGAACGCAGCTTTATTGATGTAGTGTGATGGAAGCTACAGAAATGAGAGAAAAATATTATGCTCTAAACAAATCCTTCAAGAGAAAATTCGTTTTTCATCTGGGATATGATGCAGGATTTTTCTCAGAGTATAACAATATGATATTAGCAATGTTATACTGCCTAACACACAAGATCCAATTTATACTATATTCTGAAGATGCTAATTTCGGGTATCAATACGGGTGGACTGACTATTTTCTACCGTTTTGTGACGAGGTTAAAGATAATTTTCACAAAAAATATAACTTTAGAAACTACGATTTCATCCAAGAAAGATTAGGAATAAAAGACAAACTGAAAATTAAAGCATATAAGGTGTTTAATGGAATAAATTTCCTAACTCAAGACTTATGGATCCTTATCAGGGACAGAAAAAACGAAAAAAACATATATAATATCCCCGAGATGGGAATTGTAAACTGTTCATTAAAGGATGCATGCCAAAAATTAATATCCCTAACTTGGCAATACAATGAAATAACTGCTCGGGAGATAAAAAATAAAATAAGATTACTAAATTTACCAGAAGATTATATCGGTTTTCATATACGGCGCGGAGATAAACATATTGAACAAGATTTAGTCGAAACATCAAGTTATCTGAATAGAGCAGAAAATATAAGTAATATAAAGAATACTTTTATATTAACTGATGATTTTAGAGTAATATCTGAAATAAGGAATAAATATAAAGAGTGGACGATATTCACATTCTGTAAAGAGTCTGAGCAAGGGTACGACCATGCTAAATTCAAAAAAGAAAATAAATCTATAATAAAAGAAGCACATTTAAATCTATTTGCATCATTAGATGTGCTAAACAACAGTAGATTTTTCGTAGGGACTTTTGGTTCAAATCCGGGTATGTATCTAGGAATGAGGATGGATTCTGCTAAATGTATAAGTATTGACATAGATTGGCAAATATGGTAGACAATGTTAATACATACAAAAAGCTTCCTTTCAGCGCCATTGTTACAGGGTACAATGAAGGATATATTTTGGAGGATTGTCTGAAGTCAATTTCTTTTTGCGAGAATATTAAATATGTAGATCAAGGCTCTAATGATAATTCGATAGAAATAGCCAAGCAATATAGTAATGAAATCATAGAGCACAAGAGGGTACCGCTAGGCGAAGCTATTGTTGCAGAGTATTACAAATCGGAAAAAAATGATTGGATACTTATAATAGATCCCGATGAACGAATTAGCTTTGAGCTATATAAAGATATAATAGCACTTTTTGAAAAAGGAATCCCTGATAATATTGGAGCAATACTCGTTCCTTGTATATATTATTACAAAAAGCATCCATTGAAAGGAACACGCTGGGGAGGTATTCACTCCCGTATGCTATTGTTTCACAAAGACAGATGTAAAATGACAGGCGTAGTACATGCGGGCAGAACGGTACTTCCTCCTTATGAACCGTTTTGGATTGCATACAATGGGAAAAATATAGATCATCATTATTGGATGATCAGCTTTTCTCAATTGCGGGAAAAACATTTAAGATACTTAAAAATGGAAGCTGAATCAAGAAATTTCATGGGATTTATTGCTTCAAAAAAAGGTATCATAAAACGTCCATTCAAAGCTTTTCACTCCTGTTTTCTCAAGATGAAAGGGTATAAAGACGGATTGTATGGACTCTTATTATCTTTTTTCTGGGCATGGTACGATACATGTGCCGAGATAAGATTATATAAATATCAAAAACAACAGAAATAAACAAATCTGAATATGTTAGACATCGCAATAAAATTTGAAAATATATCTAAGCAATATCGTTTAGGATTAGTTGGCACAGGAACTATAGCACACGATCTAAACCGCTGGTGGCATGTTGTAAGAGGCAAGGATGACCCCTATTTGAAAATAGGTGAAGTAAATGACCGTTCATCAAAGGCTAGCAGCAAATATATCTGGGCACTTAAAGATATAACTTTTGATGTAAAACAAGGAGAAGTGTTAGGCATAATCGGTAAAAACGGTGCAGGAAAATCAACCTTGCTTAAGATATTATCGAGAGTAACATCTCCTTCTACCGGAACAATTAGAGCCAAAGGTAGGATAGCATCACTATTGGAGGTAGGAACAGGATTTCACCCCGAAATGACCGGTCGTGAAAATATCTTTATGAATGGCTCAATCATGGGAATGACTAAAGCTGAAATAAAGAGAAAACTAGACGAGATTGTAGATTTTGCAGGTGTAGAGAAATATATAGATACTCCTGTTAAACGTTACTCTTCGGGTATGACAGTTCGTCTTGGCTTTGCGATTGCAGCACATTTGGAACCCGAAATACTCGTTGTGGATGAAGTATTGGCTGTAGGAGATGCCGAATTTCAGAAAAAAGCGATTGGCAAGATGCAAGATGTGTCGAAAGGTGATGGTCGTACAGTATTGTTTGTAAGTCATAATATGCAATCCGTTTCTACATTAACACAGAACAGTGTTTTATTAGAAAATGGACAGGTTTGTGCTTATGACAGAACAGATGTTGTTATTCAGAAATATTTATCTATGAGTGGAACTCAAGAGAATATATATCAACGCAAGATAAATAATAACAAACCCAATGTTATTAAAGTTGAATGTAAAACATCTCACAATAATAATATTCAACAATTTGGGAAACCGATGGATATTATTATTGATGTTCATACTCCCTACAGAATACCGTCAGCAGCTGTCTCCTACCAAGTACTTAATAGTGAAGGGGTACCGATAACCCATATATTGAACTTATATGAAGAAAACCCTTTTTGTGATGAAGAAGGAATATATAGGTTAAAATCTTCTATTCCATTCGTACATCTATACCCGGGGACATATAGTTTGATCGTCCATTTTTCAGATAGGATATCTCGAGAAAAATATGAAACCATAGAAAATATTACTCCTTTTGAGGTTAAAGTTTTTGGAGAAATTCGTGATTATTATTGGGGCCCAAGAAATGCGACTTATGTAGAAGATTCTATATGGGATGTAAAAAAAATAGATAATGGCAAATAAGAAACCATACGATAATTTTATTAATATTCCTTTTACCTCAGATAATTTGGATAGATATTTAATGCGTAGCTATATTTTTAATGTAGTTAAAAATACTTTACCATCATTAAAGGGTACCTTATTGGATGTAGGATGTGGTAAAATGCCATATAAGAAGTATATATTAGAAAATAGTGAAGTGAATACATATATAGGCCTTGATATAGAGACTGCTATGGAATACGACACTATAATAAAACCTGACTATACATGGGATGGCAAAGAAATGCCATTTAAGGATGAGAGTTATGATACACTTTTAGCTACAGAAGTGTTAGAACACTGCCCTACGCCTGAGCTAGTATTGAAAGAAATGTACAGGGTATTGAAAAAAGATGGATATATTCTGCTGACTGTTCCCTTCTTATGGCCACTACATGAAACACCACATGATGAATATAGATACACTCCGTTTGCTTTACATCGGCTCTTAGAAGATGTCGGATTCAGAAATATTGAAGTTAAATCTAGTGGAGGATGGCATGCAAGTATGGCACAAATGTTAGGATTATGGGTCAAAAGAAGTGGTATTTCTAGTCAAAAACAAAAAATCCTGTCGAAGATTCTAAAACCAATCATAAAATTTTTAATTAAAAAAGATACTGTACCTACGAATTTCTACGAAGGACTGATGATCCCTAATTTATTTGCCACAGCTACAAAATAAACTTTTATGAAAAATATAGCTCTAATTTCTCCTAACTTGAATGCATATTCAGAAACATTCATTCAAAACCATAAAAAAAATTTCGAAGGAAATGTGAAGTTTTATTATGGTGGGCACTTCCCGACACATCTAGAAGGGAGTGGCCATTTGTGGATATCATCCAAAGAAAGATTAGCTGATTATATTAAGGCAAATGTATTTCAGATAAAGAATATTCCATCACCAGAATATAAAGCATTAGAAAAAAGCTTCAAAAAGGAAAAAATTAATATTGTTTATGCAGAATATGGTCCTACAGGATATGCAATCATGGACATCTGCAAAAAAATGGGATTACCACTTATCGTTCATTTCCATGGATATGATGCTTCGATGGCAAGAGTTTTAGAGGAATACAGGGATGCTTATAAAGAAATGTTTAAATATGCCTCAGTTGTCATAGCTGTCTCTAAAATAATGGAACAGGATTTAATTAAAATAGGATGCCCTGCTGAGAAGCTAAAGTATATCACCTATGGTCCTGAAGATAATTTCTTCTCCGTTACCCCCTCATATAAGTCAGAAGCATTTCTTTCTATTGGACGCTTTGTTGACAAAAAAGCACCATATCTTACAATACTGGCCTTTAAAAAGGTGTTAGAGAAGTTTCCGAGGGCTAAGCTATATATGGCTGGAGATGGAGTACTACTAAATACATGTATCAATCTTTCAAAATATCTAAAGATCGAAGAAAACATTATATTTATAGGGCAAGCCAAACATCACGAATTGATAAGCTATTATGAGAAAGTTCGAGCTTTTGTGCAACACTCCGTAACAGCAATCGATGGCGATATGGAAGGAACCCCAGTTGCTATTATTGAAGCCTCTGCTGCGGCTCTTCCTGTAATATCAACAAAACATGCAGGAATCCCTGACGTGATAATAGATGGGGAAACAGGCTTACTTGTAGATGAACATGATGTTGACGGCATGGCTCAAAACATGATATATATATTAGAAAATGAACTTAAAGCAAAAGAGATGGGAGAAAAGGGAAGAATGAATATTTATGAAAATTTCAGTATGAAAATTCATATAGATAATTTAAACTCTATTATCTCTGAATATGCAAAATAAAAAGACTATCAATTTAATGTTGATGATATTTTTATAGAAAATAATATAGATATAAAATTGAATATATTTTGATAAAATGAATAATCCATTATTCTCTGTTCTTATAGCCAATTATAATAATGGAATATATATCGAGGATGCTATCCAGAGTATATTCGATCAGACATATAATAATTGGGAAATAATTATTGTAGACGATTTTTCGACAGATTCGTCATCCGATGCTTATGAGAGCTATCAAAAGAATGAGAAAATAAAAGTTTTTCGTAATGCAGAAAACAAAGGATGTGGATATACCAAAAGAAGATGTGTTGATGAAGCTTCTGGTGTAATCTGTGGTTTTTTAGACCCGGATGACATTCTATCTAAAGACGCTTTGGCTGAAATGATTGCAGCTCATGAGCAAAATCCAGATTGTTCTCTAGTACATTCCAAACTTTATTTTTGTGATGAAAAACTAGAAATACTAGGGGAATATTCGGCAGCAAAAAATGTACCTTTTGGAGAAAAAATGTTTTTCAATATGTATGGAGAGTTTACTGCATTTGCTTCTTTCAAAAAGAGCTTTTATGACAAGACAGATGGAATAGATTCATATTTAATTAGAGCTGTAGATCAAGATTTATATTATAAATTGTACGAAACAGGGAAAACATTCTTCCTAGACAAGTTTCTTTATTATTATAGAGTTCATAACTCTGGAATATCAACTTTATCTAATTCAGATAAAGCATACTACTGGAAATGGTTTACAATACTTAGTGCAGCAAAAAGAAGAGGTATAAATATCGAAGATTTCTTCTTAGAAAATTTTGTTACTAGATATGAATATGAAATGCTCAAAAATAAATATGAAAAAGTAAAGAAATACAGTAAACTAAATGATTTTTTACGAAATATCAAACATAAGTTTGGATTGATAAAATAATAGAATTAATTTATTTTTATTTATGAAAAGGGTTGCTTTTTTGAGTTTGTTTTCATATTCTTTTTGGAAAGAGTATATCTACAATCGTCGAAAGAATTCTTTGATCTATCTTTTCAATAAGACGGTCCGTCAACAAAAAAATGATCCTCTGATTATTTCTATAATTATAATTAATTATAACCGTCTCGCCGATTTAAAAATCCTTGTAAAGTTTTTACAGGAAAGAAGACATAAAAACATTGTTATAGTTGATAACAATTCAACATATCCACCTCTTTTAGAATACTATAAAGAGATCGAAAAGGATATTAAGATAGAATATATGCACAAAAACTATGGTCACATGGTTTTTTGGGAAAATCAAGATTTATATAAGAAATACTCTAAAGGATATCATATTGTAACAGATTCGGATATTATCCCAAACGCAAATCTACCGGTAGAATATTTGCATAAAATGATAAGGATACTGGATAATAATAAACATATTACCAAAGTTGGCTTTGCTCTGAAAATTGACGATATCCCCGATTATTACCAACATAAGGAAAAAGTTCTAGAATGGGAAAAAAAGCATTGGGAGAATCTAGTTGGAGAAAATTTGTATTTGAATGAACTGGATACAACGTTTGCTTTATATCCACCACAATATCAATATAATTTGTTGAATTTTTATTCGGCAATAAGAATAGCCGGAGATTATACAGCACAACATAAGGGGTGGTATATTGACGACCAGAATCTAACAGATGAAGAGATATATTATTTCAAAACGGCAAGCGATTCCAACTCCTGGAAAATAGATATTAAAAACAGCTAAAAATGGTATCAGTTATTCTTCCCAATTATAATCATGCTCCATATCTGAGACAACGTATTGAATCAATACTAAATCAGACATACCAGGACTTTGAGCTGATAATCTTGGATGATTGTTCACCAGACAATAGTAAAGATGTAATTGAAGAATATAGAAGTAATTCTCATATATCGCACATTGTATATAATGAGACTAATTCCGGTTCTACATTCAAACAGTGGAAGAAAGGGATTGAGTTAGCCCAAGGAGAATATATCTGGATTGCTGAAAGTGACGATTATGCAGAGCTTACGTTTCTTGAAAAAACGATGGATTCTATTTCTAAATATAATTCAGTACTCTGCTTTGCTCTTACGACAATAGTTGACAAAGGGGACAATACAGTAATGGAGCAACCCACTATCCTACCCGATTTATCAATGAATATCAATCTGTTCACAGAGAACTATTTGTTATATAGTAATCCTATTTGTAATGCCAGTATGGTGATTTTTAAGAAAGATGCTATCGCCGCAAATCTGTGGAATAATATTATAAATTTCAAATACTGTGGTGACTGGTTATTATGGGGCAGCTTTTGCGGTGAGGGAGAAGTTACGGTGTCTGAAGTAAAAGAGTATCTAAATTATTTTAGAACACATTCGGTAAATGTATCAAACAAATCCGAAGACAGAGGACTGGGAATATTAGAGGGTTATAAAGTTTCCGAAATTATAGCAAAAAGGCTACATTTGAAGTTAGATAAAGAATATAGCAAGAATTGGTATTACAAATGGCAATCATATAAATTAAAGTTTTCATACTCGAATTCTGTAAACAAAGCTATTTTATCAATGTTTATAAAGGAAAGCCCGATGGTTGCTTATTACGAACTCAAAAGATTAATATTGAGACTTATAACAAGATGAAAGTATCTATTGTAACAATTAACTATAACAATGCCGCAGGGTTAGAGAAAACGATTAATAGCGTTATCTCTAATGATCTGTATGATATTGAATATATTGTTATTGATGGAAACTCTACAGATGGTAGTGTGGGTGTTATAAAAAAATATGAAAGCAAAATAAACTTTTGGATCAGCGAACCTGACTCTGGCATATATAATGCTATGAATAAAGGGATCAGGCAAGCAACAGGGCAATATATATTATTCGTAAACAGTGGAGATGTAATAAAAGAGGATTGTGATTTGCAATCGATTATATCTCAAATTACAGGGGAAGGCATAGTCTATTTTGATATGGAAATTGCTGATAGTTTATCAAAGACAAGCTATATAAAACAATATCCCAGCAATCCTGATTTTAAATATTTTGCAGAAGACACGCTACCACACACAGCTTCTTTTATAAAAAAAGAACTTTTGGTAAAATATGGATATTATTCGGAAGAAAAAAAGATAACATCAGACTGGGCTTTCTTTATGGATGCGATATGCCTGCTAAGTTCTACATACAGACATATTGATGGTTGTTTTTCTACTTTCTATATTGATGGAATCAGTTCGAATGCTTCAAACAAGCAATTGCTTATAGATGAACGCAACGACCATATAGCCCACTCTTATCCTATCTATAATACCTTATATAAAGACTGGATGGATAAAAGACAAGAGCTATATAAATTAAAAACATCAATAAGTGTAAGGTACTTAAAGAAGCTCGGTTTACTAAAATGGCTTAAACTATAAACTTTATATTATGAACCCTATCATATCCGTTATCATGCCGTGCTATAATCAGGCTAAATATATGCCTGAGGCGCTACAATCACTTCTCGATCAGGATTATCCTCATTGGGAGTGTATTATGGTTAATGATGGTTCACCTGACAATACAGAAGAAGTTGCAAAACTATGGATAGAAAAAGACAAACGGCTCAAATATTTTAGGAAAGAAAATAGCGGGGTTTGTGATACCAGAAACTATGGAGTTGATCAAGCTATTGGAGAATACATCGTTCCTTTGGATGGAGACGATAAGTTAGGCCCTCATTATTTTAGCGAGGCAATAAAGGCATTTACAAAAGACCCTGAGATAAAACTAATATATAGTGATACAATATTATTTGGCGATGTAAATGAAAAAAGGATAAATCCTGATTTTGTATTTGAAAAAATGCTTACGGAAAATCAAATCTACAATTCAGCCATATTCCGAAAATCTGACTTTCTTGAAGCTGGAGGTTACAATCCGAATATGTTTGACGGTATAGAGGACTGGGATTTTTACCTTTCGTTGATCACACCGAATGATAGGGTTATAAAACTTAATGACTTTCACTATTATTATAGGATAAAAGAAGTTTCACGATCGATGCGTATATTCCGTGAAACAGATAAAAATGATGCAATGCTTTTACAAATGTTTAAGAATCATATACCTTTGTTTCTTGAGTATTTGAATCCTGTTAGAGATCGGATTAAAGCAGAAACATACAATAAAGAACTTTACTGGCATTATCATACCCCAGAATACAAATTGGGTAGAATGATATACAAACCATTCCGTTTTGTACAAAAAGTATTAAGAAAGCTCTTTTCATAACTGTATTTTTACAGAGAAAAGACCATTGGAAAATATTCGAATGTAAGAACAGAGTTTTACAAAATATGAAGATAAATATCATACTCATCACATACAATCACAGCAATTATATACGTCCGGCATTGGAGAGTATTTTGATGCAGGAAACATCTCACAATGTTGAGATTATTGTTGCCGACGATTGCTCTACCGACAATACTGTAGAGATTATAGAGGAGTATGAATCGAAAACAAAATTTGTTTTTCATTATTTACATAAAGAACAAAATGTAGGATATATACGCAATTACCAACAGGCTTTTGCAACATGTACAGGAGACTATGTTGCCATCATGGAAGGTGACGACTATTGGGTAAAGGCATCCCACCTGGAGAATCATATCAACCATCTGGAGAGGATACCAAACACCTCTATGAGTTACAACAGGCACATACGCTTGTTTGAAGATCAACATAGAGAAGAAATATTTGACTGGAATCTTGATACAGACTATGAACTGATCACTACCGATCAGTTGGCATTGGGAAACCGCATAGGTAATCTGTCTTGTTGCGTATTCAGAGGAAAATATATACAGCAATTAGACCCAAAACTGTTTGATATGGAAATAGCCGATTGGATGCTAGGGATGTATATGGGACAATTTGCACCCTTGCTATATCTCAAAGACGTAACTTCGGCATATAGGATACATGATAACGGACAATGGTCGCGGATGGACGAAAAAGACCAGTGTGCAAAGGTTATCGAGCTGATAAATAAATACGACAAGTATTTGAACTATAACTATACAGAAACCTTCACAAAACATAAACGGAGACTCGAAATTTTACTTTACGGAGATAAATCTTTCAGAGGCAGAATAAAGAGCTTTACTCCTTTATGGATTAGAAACTTATACAATAAACTTATTAGGTAAAAGATTATGAACAAAAAAATAATGGTTACCCAACCGGCGATTCCACCTTTGGATGAATTTATTCCCTATCTGCAAAAAATATGGGATAATAAATGGTTGACAAACAATGGTCCGTTTCATGAACAGTTTGAAAAAGAACTGGCAGACTATCTTGGCGTTAAGCATATCTCTGTATTTGCCAATGGGACACTGGCATTAATAACAGCATTACAAGCCTTACGCATTACAGGTGAGGTTATAACCACTCCATTCAGCTTTGTTGCAACAACACACTCATTGTGGTGGAACAACATCAAGCCTGTATTTGTAGACATAGATAGTAAGAACTATAATATAGATCCGGAAAAGATAGAAGCGGCCATTACGCCAAAGACAACCGCCATCATGCCGGTGCATGTCTATGGCAATCCGTGCAACGTAGAAGAAATACAACGCATAGCAGACACCTACGGGCTACGTGTAATATATGATGCTGCACATGCTTTTGCTGTTAAAAAGGATCGACAATCGGTGATGAATTGGGGTGATTTATCTATTCTCAGTTTCCATGCAACAAAGGTTTACAATACAATAGAAGGAGGTGCGATTGTTTGTCAGGATGAAAAGACGAAACAGCGTATCGATTTATTAAAAAACTTCGGATTCAGGAACGAAACAACTGTTATTGAGCCGGGTATAAATGCCAAGATGAATGAATTGCAAGCAGCTTATGGCTCACTGCAATTGAAACATGTAGATAATTATATCGCTAAACGTCTGGAGCTAGCTAAATTATACGACAACCTGCTGAAAGATGTAAAAGGAATCACTTATATGACTGTTGGCGAAGGAGTAGAGCATACTTACCCTTATTACCCAATACGAGTAAATACTGCCGATTATGGCATGAATCGTGATGATCTGTACTTCAAATTGCAGGAGTATGATATATTCGGACGCCGTTATTTCTATCCTCTTATAAGTGATTTCCCGACATATAGAGGACTGCCTTCTGCCAGTGTTAGCAACCTGCCCGTTGCAGCACAAGTGTCTAAAGAAATTGTATGCTTACCGATGTATGCAGATTTGGAGTTTGAAGAAGTAGGAAAAATATGCGAGCTAATTAAAAATAAACCTTGGGTAAAATGATTTTAGGAATAATGCAGCCTTATTTTATGCCATACATTGGCTATTTTCAGCTACTGAATGCCGTAGATAAGTATGTAATATACGATAATGCAAAATATACGAAAAAAGGATGGATCAACCGTAATCGCATCCTACAAAACAACAAGGATACGCTAATCTCAATATCGGTAGAAAAAGATTCCGATTATCTGGATATAAAAGATCGCTCTGTAGCCGATTCTTTCGATAAGAAAAAATTAATAAATCAGATAAGAGAATCATATCGCAAGGCTCCTTATTTTGAGCAGGTGATACCAATTGTGGAGGATATTATCAACTACGAAGAGAAAAATCTTTTCTTATATATTTATAATTCAATCAAAGAGGTTTGTAAATATCTGAATATTCATACTGAAATTATTATTTCATCAACAATTGATATAGATCAAACTCTTGCGGGACAAGATAGGGTAATAGCTATATGTAAGACTCTAGGAGCAAAAGATTATTATAATGCAATTGGCGGACAAGAACTGTACCATCCAAAGGACTTCGAGAAAAAGGGAGTAAGCCTCCGCTTCTTATCATCCAATCTTGTTGCTTATAAACAATTCAATAATGATTTCATCCCTTGGCTATCGATTATAGACGTTATGATGTTCAACAGTTTGGCAGAAACACAAGATATGCTAAATGAGTATAAATTGATTTAACGTTACAAAAAAGCGAAAATCTTATTAATCAAAGGTAATACTTCATAGAAAATATTAAAGACATGAAAGAGATAGGAGGATACTTCGAACTTCAACTTCGCAAAGGAGAACATTATCATAAGGGAGCACTAGAGCTAAATACTGCTCGCAACTGTCTTGAATATATACTAAGAGCAAAGAAATATAAAAAGATATATATTCCTTACTTGAACTCTGAAGTTATCTGGGAACCGATAAAGAAACTAGGCATAGAATCCGAATTCTATTCTGTAGATTTCCGCCTCAATCCTATTTTCTATAAAGAATTAAAAGAAGATGAAGTGTTTTTTTACTCCGACACTTATGGCATAAAGTGTTGCACCGTTTTGCAGCTTGTCAAAAAATTTGGAAAACAATTGATAGTTGATAATACGCATGCTTTCTTTTCGAAACCTTACGAAGGTATCGACACAATATATTCTCCACGCAAATTTTTTGGACTCCCCGACGGAGCTTATCTATATACAGATACTTTTCTGAATGAAGAGCTTGAGCAAGACTTCTCTATTCCACATATGACACATTTGATGAAACGGATCGAATACGGTAATGCCAGTGCAGCCTATCAGGATTATCTTGACTACTGCGCAAGCCTCGTTGGTCAACCAATAAAGCGTATGTCGAATCTTGCTTCTGCATTGCTATCTAACATAGACTACGAAAATATGAAAGAAAGACAGATAAAAAACTTTAACTATTTACATTCTGTCTTGGGGAAAGATAATAAGTTTGAATATGATAACTTTCCCTCAGATACGTGCCCGCTGAGTTATATGTTCTATTCAGAAGATCGTGATTTAAGAAAGAAACTGATTGATAACAAAATATATGTATCTACATATTGGAAGGAAACACTAGGACTTGTAGAGAAAGGCTCTCCCGAATATAAGATAGTCAACTACCTGCTGCCTCTACCTTGCGATCATCGATATGATGAAGAGGATATGGAAAGAATAATAAATGTGATAAATAGCTGATTTGTGATACAAATAAATATTAACAACATAAAACAGCATATCCTATAATTATGACCCGTTGTTTATCTTTGATTATTTTCAGTTCATTATTCTGGAATCTTAATGCTCAAAATATTAAGAAGATATGTGACGATACCTTGTATTTAAAAACGAATGAAAAAATTTATAAAAAACTTGATTTACCCGATCTCCTCAGCTCCAAACATGATTTTTATTTTAGATTCAAAAATTATGGTCAGATTATTGACATATGGATGGATCAAGGGCTTATGGGAGGGACATTGACTAATTATAGATTTAAAACGAAAAAGAATTCCAATAAAGACAGTGATACTATATATTTAAAGGAAGAGATAAACCAAACTAAAATAGCTAATATATACAATATTATAAACAATTCAAAAATCTTAGAATTAAAAACAGATAGAGAGATTGAGGGATGGGAACAAGGTTATGATGGCATAACTTATTGTATAGAATATACAAATAAGGATGAATATCACTTTAAGAAGTATTGGAATCCTGAAACTAATAGATCATTAAAAGAAGCTATCATAGTTAGTGATTTCATAAATAAGATATCTGGAATTTTAGAATTAGAAGAAAATAAAAGAAAGTTTGAATCTAAATTTTCAGCAACAGGATATTATAAGACAGAAGGAATGTTGGTTATGTGTTATTTATACGACTTATATTCTTTTGGATACTCAGGTTCTACTAGATTACCGTTAGGCTATGAAGCCAAAATCTATTTTGGAGGGATAAGCAACATAAAGACAAATCTAGGGTTATCATTGACTCATCAGTTCGATAGCAAAGGATCATATGATATTCAGACAATCATAGGCTATCATAATCTATTTCTAAAAAAGAAGAGAAGCTCAAATGATTATCTCTCATACGGATACAGAATACGAAAACTAAAATATATAGATAACAAAATAAAATGGCAAAATCACTCTCTACTTTATCGTTATAATATAAAAGATATAAGCTTGGGATTAGGTGCTAATTACCTAATAGGACGAAAAAAGAAAGTTGGAGGGGCTATTTATGCCGACAAATCATTCTCTCAAGCTCAAATAACCATTGCTTCTGAATATTTTATATATAACAAACAGTTTGACTATAAGATATCATTATCAAAAAGATTTCGATTATACGCAGAAAATATACATAACTTTTCAATAGGTTTGTATTATGAAAGTTTCTTAGACAAAGACAATATAGGTTGGAAGCTAAATATTTATCTATAATTATTTCTCTATTAATTAGATCGTATATTCTTACACAAAAATTATCTTTATAAAATATTTTTATTGGGGAAAGATAAAATAACAATCAAAAAGAATAATAAACCTGTTACTTTTGTCACCTTTTAAGAGTTTGAACACCATTATTCAATGATAAACAAAGAGCACAACATAATCGTATCCGTCTCCATGATTACTTATAATCATGAAAAGTTTATAGCGGAAGCTATAGAAGGAGTTGTAATGCAGAAAACCAATTTCCAATTCGAATTGGTAATCGGTGAGGATTGCAGTACAGACAATACCCGTGCTATTTGTATAGAATATCAGAAGAAGTATCCCGACATTATACGATTAAGATTACCTGAAACCAATCAGGGGATGATGCTCAACTGGATAAATAATATTAATAGCGGGCGTGGAAAATATATAGCGCTGTGTGATGGCGATGATTTTTGGACTGACCCTTATAAACTTCAGAAGCAAGTTGATTTTATGGAGGCTAATCCCGACTTTGCTATGTGCTCTCATAAGGTACATACTCTGATGTGCGGACATTTGGATGAAAATATAGAGATGGAGCGGGATGTATTGACTACAACAGACATTATTCAAAAAGATTGGGGGTTACTTACTGCCTCTATCATTTTTCGTAAAGATGCACATAAAACACCTGAATGGTATTATACTGTAAAAAATGGAGATTACGCTCTTCAACTGATTGTGTCACTATCGGGTAAGATAAAATTTCTCCCTGATTATATGGCGGTCTATAGGCAACATCTCGGAGGAATATCTTCTACTCTAAAGCCTCTAAATCAAACAGCCTGGATGGTTTATTTATTGCATGAGTTTAATACATATACAAACGGTAGCTATAAGAGAACAATCATTGAGCGGATAAAAAGGATGTACAAAATACAAATATATTACGCTAAGGGCTATAGCCTGCGTAAAGCGGCCACAGTCTTATCACTTTATCAGAAGCTTGTATTCTTAAATCCTTTCTTAATAAAATCGAGGCGAAAGTAAAATATGAAACTATCAATTATAACTGTCAATTTGAATGATAAAGCGGGTCTTGAAAAAACCGTAAAGAGTGTTATTTCACAGTCTTTCTCCAACTTTGAATTTATCATTATTGACGGTCAGTCTACAGATGGCAGTATCGATATAATAGATCAATATAAAAGCAAGATCAGCTACTGGGTAAGTGAAAAAGATAGTGGTATTTACAATGCTATGAATAAGGGTATCCGACAGGCTAAAGGCGAATATCTATATTTTCTCAATTCTGGCGATGCATTATACAATGAGAATGTCCTTCATGATATATTCAATGATGATCCCCACGAACCTTTTATCTGCGGAAATTTTTATATGGAAGTTGGAGGAAAGTTAGAGGCAGATAAATCGTACAAAGGTCGTGATTGGTGTTTTGCTATCTATGACTTGTTTGCCGGTTTCTTATGTCATCAGGCCTTCTTTATACACAGATCGAACTTCGAACAATATGGGCTATACAGCGAAGATCTTAAAGTTATGTCCGACTGGAAGTTGTTCTTTCAAGGAATTGCACTAGACCATCTCCCTGTAAAATATGTAGATACATTCATTGTTGTTTACAATATGGAAGGATTCAGTACCCAAGTAGGAGGAGAAGTTATATACAAAGAGAAGCTGCAAGTATGCAATGAGCTTCTTAGTCCCTCACTGACAGAAAAACTCAAAAGATTATATTATCTCGATCAGAATGGATTTATAACCGACATAATGAAGTCTAAAACATGGATATACAACGGATTCCGTGTATTTGCAAAGATTGGTCGTACCCTAGGTTTTATAAAAACTGATTAGATAACATTCACCTCAGCCTCAGGAATATTTGCTGAACGTATTCGCCATTCTTGTGGATAAAGGTTATTAGCACGATTACCTATATTCTTTACAAACCCCAATGGCTTGTTCCTGTAGGTAATTAAAATATAGCCTTTTGGCTGATCTTGTAATAATAGTGTCTCTTTGCGTAGATAAGCTATAGCGGTTTTCCAGTCCACATCATAAGTAGTGAAATTCGCAACATTGAAACATGTGCTTAATGCTAGAGACTGATCCGGGATAAAATCCTTTCCTTTAACCTCTCCTAAGCAAATTCCTTCTGAAATAACATTCAGATACGACTTTATCAGAGTTAATTCATTATACAGGTGTGAAGGAAAAGAAAACCATCTATCCTTTTGAGAATAGAATGTAAACGACTCATTATCTTTTACATAGTCTTTACAATCAAATGGAATAATACTTTTTGATATTTTCTCTTTATCCTTCCTCCTCTTTAAAGAACCTTCGTCAGAAGTCTTTCTAAGTAAAGCACAGAAGAATCCTTCTCCTTTAATCTTATGAGGAAAGAATCGGTAAGCAGGAAAACCATCTCTTAAAGAGGGGCTTACCTCCCACTCTTCTGTAATGTCGATTGGTAAAACCTCTGCTCCCAGCTCTTCACAAATCCATTGTACATTGTCTTCGTTTTCATCCACATTGTATGTACATGTACTGTATAGTAACAATCCGTTAGTTTTGAGAGCAGGCCATATATCCGCCAAAATACGTTGCTGACGTTCTTTACAGAGCTTGACATTGTCTATCGACCATTCTAATGTTGCACCCTCATCTTTTCGAAACATACCCTCCCCTGAGCACGGAGCATCTACCAGGATAAAATCAAAGAAGCCTTGTAATTTTCCTATCTGTTGCGGATCGTTGTTAGTCACTACCGTATTAGGATTACCCCACTTTGTTATATTCTCAGCCAATATATTCGCTCTGGTGCGGATTACCTCATTAGAAACTAAAAGACTGCCCTCTCCCATTATATCAGCTATCAGAGTCGATTTACCTCCGGGAGCAGCGCAAAGATCAAGGATACGCACATCATCCTCTGCAACATATTGTCTGAAAGCTTGTTCTATAAACATCGAAGAGGCCTCTTGTACATAATAACATCCGGCATGAAACAACGGATCGAAAGTAAATGAAGGCCTTTGAGGTAGGTAATATCCTGATTGAGACCACAGAACTCTATCGAGTAAGGGTTTCTCGGTCTTATGATTATTTATTCTGATACTCGTAGGAGATTCACTGTTTAGTGCTTGTACAAAAGCATCCCATTCTTCCCCTAAAAGAGCTTTTGTACGGGTAATAAAGTCAGAAGATAAATCCATTATCATATATTTACTACAAAGTTATATTAATTTGCAAAACTATTATAAATACAATTATTTATTCTTTTGAATAATATTCTTTACTTTTACTTTCGATTCAAAGTAATAATTCAAATTAATGATAAGAAAAGAAATAATTTCAGAGAAAAAAACACTAATTATACTTTTCGTTTACTCCTTCCTTTTACTGTTTTTTTGTTCTAAAATGTCACCGTTATACCCTTTTAATGAATGGGATGATATAAATCTATATTTTACAATTGGAAAAGGAATTTTTAATGGAAAAATTATTTACTCTGAATTATTTGATCATAAGGGACCGCTAATATTTTTCATTTATGGAATAGCGTATCTTATTTCTAGCACAACCTTTTTGGGAATGTATATCATTGAAGCGCTGATGTGGGCTTTTATGATATGTGCCGGATATTTTACAGCCAAGCTATATATAGATAAAATTTATGCATTCATCGTAGCTCTTATCTATCCTTTATTCACCTTGCCACATATATTGGAAGGAGGTTCGGCAGAAGAAATGATACTTGTATTTGCAACTATTAGTCTCTTCTTCTTTTTATCACATTTTAAAGACAATAGCAAAACACATAAACCTCTAATCATGTTTATTCATGGTATTATGTGTGCTGCAACCATACTGATAAAAATCAATTTAGTTGTTTTTTGGTTCTTTCCATTGGCAGCTATATTTATTAATCTTATCATAGGTAAAAATTATAAAAACTTATTTCAGAATATTCTTGCCTATATTGCAGGACTACTAATATTATTCTTGCCCATAATCTTTTATTTTATTTACAATAATGCTCTTTCTGATGCTTGGAATACATATATCGTATTGAATAGCAAATATGCCAGATTTAATGCGAATGAGATGGTAGAATTAATTGCTGTACGCTTTTATCAACGTATAAGATTTGAACCGCTCACTTATTTCTTTATCTATACAGGCTCTTTTTACTTTCCTATAAAATATATTCGTAATACACTATACAAAGCCTCGATCATATTGTCTTTCTTTGCTGTACATATTATCATATCTATGACATTTCTCTTTATGTACTATTATACTATTCCTTATTACATTTTCAGCCTGTTAGGGGGGATTGCAATAGTAGATATCATTCGAAAATTCGTAAAACTACAACCCAAATGGTATTTTTATATCCTCTTCTTTGTATTAGCTATTGGAATAGGAATAAGAGAAAAGAACTTTTTTTCATTATCCAAAGCGGAACTATTAAGAAAGGAAGAACCTAACAATCCGACCTTTCTTTTTAGTAACATTGTAATGAAAGAAAGCAAACCTACACTGCTCAATCTTGGTTTAGACCTCGGTAGTGGTGTATTTACAAAAGCGAATATTGTACCGAATGTCAAATACTTTATTTCACCAAATCTACCTCATTCTATCTATCCCGAAATGAGGGATGAGCAGACGAAGTACATAGAAAACAAAGAAGTCCAATTCGTCATATTATCCCAATTCTCTCTCAACTTCGACTATTTCTTCAACTTACCGGCTTTGAATGAGAATTATAAGATAGTAGACACATATATTGAAGATAAATTCAAAACCTATTATTTATATAAACTAAAAGACTAAAGTGCTATGCAAGCATCGTTATATCTCATACCCGTAACACTAGGAGAAACTTCTATCGAACAGGTATTGCCTACATACAACAAAGAGATCATCTTACAAATAAAATACTTTATTGTGGAGAATATCCGCTCTGCCCGTCGTTTCTTGAAAAAGGTAGAGAGCAACATCAATATAGATGAACTTACCTTCTACGAGCTGAATAAGCATACCAAGCCCGAGGACATCGAGAATTACCTCAACCCTATGATAAACGGATTTCATGTGGGTATTATATCCGAAGCGGGCTGTCCGGCTATAGCCGACCCGGGAAGCGACATCGTAGCTATTGCCCAGAAGAAGAATTATAAAGTAGTCCCGTTAGTAGGACCATCGTCTATTCTTCTTTCGCTTATGGCATCCGGATTTAACGGACAAGGATTTGCATTTCACGGTTATTTGCCTATCGATGGAGCAGAACGTATCAGGAAGATAAAACAGCTTGAAAATCTAATACATCACGAGCACCAGACACAGATATTTATAGAAACTCCTTACCGTAATCAGAAGCTGGTTGAAGATATTATCAAGCATTGTACGCCTTCCACAAAGCTTTGTATTGCGATGAATATAACTTGTGAAAATGAGTATATCAGAACTCTCTCAGTAAAACAATGGGCAAAGCAATTACCCGATATGGCAAAACAACTATGTATCTTCCTTTTATATAAATAAGGTAACTAATGTCACTTTTTCATCAAGCTGACAAACAGTAAATTACAGACAAAAGGTGACAAAAGTGACACTTTTATATAGTTTTTTTAATGTCACTTTTCTTACTGAAAAGATAATCATGTCAAAGAACAATATCTATCAATAAGATAATATTATTCTTTAAATGTATAGGAGAGAAACAAATGCTCTACACTATTATCCTTCTGAAGAAAAACAGTCAATAAATATTCATTGTCACTATTTTCTACAATATCAATAGCGGCTTGCTTTTCTATGATTTTTCTATTCAATCCGTATTTTTGTAAAAATGGTTTGTCATTCCCTATTTGATACAGCAGCTGCTTTCTTTCTCGTTTTTCTATTTTATCGTCCCAAAATCCGTGCGGACGTATCTTAAAGTTACAGTAATAGTCTGTTCTTAACTCTGTAAACAAATCAATGCCTCGGGATAATAAGAAGTTGTGCAAAAACAAAAATATATCTTCTAACCGATAACCATGATGAGGAAGATTATGTAAATTATAATACTGCCCGATTTCATCAAAAAGCTCGAAGTAACGATCTTTATAATACCTATCGGTCAACACTTGCATGGTACGGCTAAATTTCCCGCTATTCCAATATTTCTCGAGAGCATGCTCGGCATCATGTATACGTTCCAGCTCTTCGTGGGTAATATCATTATTCGACTCTATTTCGTATGGAGCTATAAGGCTGTATTTGTATCCATATTTATCAGCATTACGTCTAAGAGATGTACCTCTCAGCATCTTTAGAAAGCCAAGCTGCAATTCTTTCGCCTTCAGACAAAATACATCATTAAACGACTTTACAAATCGCTCATAAGTCTCGTATGGCAATCCGGCGATAAGGTCTAAGTGCAAATCTATTCTACCGCCACCCATCAGCTTTTGTATATTGCCTGCCAGCAATTCAAAATTCTGCTTACGCCTTACTGCAATATTAGTAGGTTCGTAAGTAGATTGAATACCAATCTCAAATCTGAAATAGTTTTCCGGTAAGTTTTTATTGAGGTAATTTATTGATTCGTCAGTCAGCAAGTCGGCATATATTTCAAACTGGCAGCTTAAACCCGGGCGGTAATGATCAATCAAAAAATCAAATACAAATCGTGTATGTTCCTTATTCAGATTAAAGGTACGATCAAGAAACTTGATTTGTTTGGCGTTACTCCGGATAAAATAAGATAGATTATCTACAATATGATGCTTGGGGAAATAACGGACTCCTTTTTCGAGTGAAGACAAGCAGTATTGACATTGATAAGGACAGCCTCGAGATGTTTCGAAATACAGTAATCTGTTTTTCATATTTTCCTTATCTTCTTCCAGTTGGTATGGAGAGGGTAAAGATGCCAGTTTCTCCAAATCAGCTTTAGCAACAATCTTACTTACCGATCCTCTTTTCGACACACCATCTATAATAGGCTTACTTTTAGTGCTTATAGCCGTAAGTAATTCACCTAGTACAAATTCACCTTCCCCGCTAATCAGATAATCGACATTCCAATTTTCCACAAAATAATCAGGCTCATAAGTAACCTCGGGGCCTCCTACGATTACAATGGTTTGTGGACTTTTTTCTTTGATCAAATCAATCAAAAGTTTCACCTTTTCCACATTCCAGATATATACGCTGAGACCAATGACATCAGGGTTCTGTAATAAAAGATCGTCTACAATTGTAGTTATCTCTTCTTTTATTACATATTCCTTAAACGAGATATCGAATTTATCTTTGTTGGCTACATACAACCATCGTAGAGCTAGCGAAGTATGTATATATTTAGCATTGAGCGTGGTCAGTAATACTTTCATTATGTAAAGATACTATGATTAACTCATAATACATTTATACATCGTGCGTAACTTAATCAATTAAACAATATACCTTACCCTCTGATGATATGTTGAGCTTTGGATGCTCTAATCTTCATTTTCGAGTATCTCTTTTGCTCTCGCAATAGCCAGGTTTATGTTATCGCAAATATTAATCTCTCCTATCATATTCGGAATTTCCGACTTTTCTATCATAGCATGCACTTCCGGCCTTACTCCAGACAATACAACTTGTATTCCGTCTTTCATCGATTTTCTGCACAAACTGGTCAGGTTATGTAATCCTGTAGAATCTATAAATGGAACTAAACGCATCCGAATAATTCTTATTTTGGAGCTTTCGCCAATCTCGCGCATACTTTCATCAAACTTATTGGCTATACCAAAGAAAAACGGCCCATCTATTTCATATACTTCAACACCCTCGGGCAATGATAAGATCTCTTCATTTTGAGTAAACTCACTTTCATCCGTCAAGTCTAGTTGGTCTTTTATAACAGACACTTGCGTAACCTCATTTATTCGCTTCAAGAATAAGACAACAGCTAATAGTAGTCCAACTTCTATCGCTACTGTAAGGTCAAATATTACCGTCAGGAAAAATGTAATCAATAATACGGCAATATCGGATTTCTGATTTTTCAAAAGAGCTTTAAATGTACGCCACTCACTCATATTATATGATACAATGACAAGTATTCCGGCAAGACAAGCCATAGGAATGTATTGAGCCAACGGCATAAACAAAAGCAAAATTAGTAACAACACCACTGCATGTACGATCCCGGCAATAGGAGTTCGTCCTCCGTTGTTAATATTGGTCATAGTACGAGCTATAGCTCCTGTTGCAGGTATACCGCCAAACAAAGGTGTCACTATATTTGCCATTCCCTGCGCTATAAGTTCAGTATTAGAATTATGCTTCTCCCCTCCGATCACACCATCTGCAACCGTTGCCGACAAAAGAGATTCTATCGCACCAAGCATTGCTATAGTGATGGCAACGGGCAACAAATCTATAATTGCAGCCATATTAATGACCGGAATTTCTGCATCGGGAATCTCAGCCTTGATTCTGAAGCGATCCCCAATAGTATCTATCACTTCTATGCCGGCATACGTTTTTAATAGATATACAACTACTGTTATTATCAAAATTGCGACGAGCGATCCGGGTATCTTTTTCACAATGCGGGGAGTGATCACAATTATAAAAATACTGGCTATACTGATAAGTGTATTCCACCAGTTGATCGTTCCAAAATATTTAAAATACATTATCCATTTTCCGATAAAATCTCCGGGTAGTTTTTCACCGCCAAAGTTCAATCCGAAAACATCTGCTATCTGGGTTGTAAATATAGTAACGGCGATACCGCTTGTAAAACCTACAATAATAGGATATGGTATGAATTTTATAATCTTCCCCAGTTTAAACACGCCTAAAAGTACGAGTATAACACCCGAGATAATAGTTGCAATAATAAGTCCCTTGATACCATGCGTTTGAACAACTCCATATACAATAACGATAAAAGCTCCTGTAGGACCTCCAATCTGTACCCGGCTTCCACCCATGAACGATATAATAAATCCGGCAATAATGGCGGTTATAATACCCTTTTCGGGAGTAACACCCGATGCTATACCAAAAGCCAAAGCAAGAGGCAGGGCAACAATCCCTACTATAAGGCCTGACATCAGGTCGTTTATAAATTTTTCTTTACTATATGTTCTTAAGGAAATAAATAACTGAGGGGTAAAGTCTTTTAGGAAATCTTTTTTCATAACAAACGAGGAATGGATTAATGTGATTTATTATTTGCTATAAAATACATAAAAAATCTAATATTCTGAAATTACAATATTTAGACTAAGCACTTATACTCGCTTCTTCCAATTATGTAATAACAAGTCTTGAAGTTCAATTTTCAGGGCACAAAGGTATAAAATCATTTGAATTCTTTCTTAGAAAAGGATTTTAAATATTAAATTTGTAAAAATCATTTTTTTTAAACTATCATCAAGGTTATGGAAAAAAGTATTAAAGGCACAGAAACAGAAAAATGCCTACTCAAATCTTTTGCCGGAGAATCACAGGCAAGAATGCGTTACACAATGTTTGCAAGCACTGCGAAGAAAGAAGGATATGAGCAAATAGCAGCAATATTCCTCGAAACAGCAGATCAGGAAAAAGAACATGCAAAACGTATGTTTAAATTTCTAGAAGGCGGTATGGTTGAAATAACAGCCATGTATCCTGCCGGAAAAGTTGGTACTACCGAAGAAAATTTAATTGAAGCAGCAGCCGGAGAACATGAAGAATGGGCTATTGATTATCCTGCATTTGCTGAAATAGCAGAGAAAGAGGGATTCAAAGAAATTGCAGTAATGTACCGAATGATAGCCAAAGTAGAAAACATGCACGAAGACCGTTACAAAGCGCTATTGGCTCGTGTACAAAGCAATGGCGTTTTCTCTCGTGAAGAAGCTATCGACTGGCAATGCCGCAACTGTGGATTTGTAATCAAAAGCAAGGTAGCACCCAAGACCTGTCCAGCTTGTCTTCACCCACAGGCTTATTTCGAGCCACTTAAATGGAATTTCTAAAAAAGAAATTCTAATTTGGTTTGACAAAAAAAGAAAAAAGGGAATTAGTAAAACTAATTCCCTTTATAATTTTTAATACCCGACTATTTATTTTTAGCCTAGGTAACTTTTCAATAATTTGCTTCTCGAATTTTGTCTTAAACGCTTAATTGCTTTCTCCTTGATTTGACGTACACGCTCACGTGTCAATTGAAACTTATCACCAATTTCTTCAAGGGTCATTTCTTGATACCCAATACCGAAGAACATTTTGATAATCTCACTTTCTCTTTCTGTCAATGTTGATAATGCACGTTCGATCTCCTGCTGGAGCGATTCGTTTATCAACTTACGGTCTGCAATTGGGGCGTCATCATTTACAAGTACATCTAACAGGCTGTTGTCCTCTCCTTCAACAAAAGGAGCATCCATCGAAATGTGTCGTCCTGAGACTTTCAGCGAATCGGCGATTTTATCAACCGGTATATCTAATTGCTCTGCTAGCTCTTCTGCCGATGGCTTGCGTTCGTTTTCCTGCTCAAACTTAGAGAATGCCTTGCTGATCTTATTCAGCGAGCCTACCTGATTGAGCGGAAGGCGTACGATACGCGATTGTTCCGCTAAAGCTTGCAATATAGATTGGCGAATCCACCATACCGCATAACTGATAAATTTAAACCCTCTGGTTTCGTCGAATTTTTCCGCAGCTTTGATTAGTCCCAAATTTCCCTCATTAATTAGGTCGGGCAAACTTAATCCTTGATTTTGGTATTGTTTTGCAACAGATACCACGAATCTAAGATTGGCTCTAGTAAGTTTTTCGAGTGCTGCACGGTCACCTTTTTTAATAGCCTGTGCTAACTCTACTTCCTCCTCAACCGTAATTAGATCTTCACGACCAATTTCTTGTAAATACTTGTCTAATGACGCGCTCTCGCGATTAGTAATTGACTTTGTAATCTTTAACTGCCTCATATACAGATATGTATAATAAAATACCCCAAAAATGTTTGCAAATATAGTAAAAAAATACTAGATAGCCACCATCAACAGTCTGGTTTTATTGTTGAATGACTTAAATAATACTTATTAAACAGAATAATTATTTTGTACTTTATAAAGTTTATACATATAAATAACGCTTAAGTAACATTATTGTTTTGAACTTAAGCGTTATTTATATTTTAATACGAATATGATACTTATTCGCTAAGATCTACCGCATAATATTTCCTTGCACCGGATGGGGTTATCCCGGATATGAACAATACTTTATCCTGACTTCCTGCTGTTGATGTAATAATGTTTTCTACCTGACTTGGAGATGATACAGGTTGATTATTTATCTTCTGAATAATAAAACCTTTGCTTATCCCTTCTTTGTAGAATTTGCCACCATTATCAACACCTGCTACTTCAACACCATAGCTTACGCCCAGGTCTTTCTTCTTGTCTGCCGACAGTTCTTTAAACGCAGCACCTACAGCAGCTATACCGTCACCTTTTTTGACTACAGATGTATTGCCCGAACTGTTTTTGAGTGTAACATCGTAGGTCTTAGTAGAGCTTCCACGGATTATATCTACTTTCACCTTATCTCCCGGACGGAACCTGTTTACCTGATCTTGAAGTTCACTCACTCCCTTAACCTTCACGCCATTGATAGCTGTAATCACATCACCTTCTTCTAATCCTGCTTGTTTGGCCGGACTCATTTCTGCAAAACCACCAACATAAGCACCTTCATTTGCTTTAAGACCTTTTGTCTTGTCCGGATTAGCCTCTTTCGCTACAGAGATATCTTGAATCATAACACCCAACACAGCACGTTGCACAGTACCATATTCTTTTATATCTGCCACAACTTTTCCTGCGATAGAGATCGGAACAGCAAAACCATATCCGGCAAAGTCACCAGTTTGTGAATAGATGGCAGTGTTGATACCGACTAGTTCTCCGTTTGTATTTACAAGCGCACCACCACTGTTTCCTCTGTTAATAGCAGCATCTGTCTGTATAAACGACTGGATGTCTCCACTATTTGCACCAATGCCACCACGACCTTTAGCGCTTACAATCCCGGCGGTTACTGTAGATGTCAGATTAAAAGGATTTCCTACTGCCAATACCCATTCTCCGACTTTCAGGTTATCTGAATTGCCAAATGGTATATATGCAAATTCATTCCCTTCTATTTTCAGCAAGGCGATATCTGTCTGCGGGTCTGTACCGATTAGTTTAGCCGTAAACTTTCTATTGTCATTTAATGTTACTTCTATCTCATTTGCCTTGTCTATAACGTGATTGTTAGTAACAATGTAACCATCCTTTGAGATAATAACACCAGAACCAAAGCCTACACTAGGCTGGGGGGTACCAAAATCCTGACCTCTATCACCAAATCCGAAAAAGTATTCGAATGGATCGATTGCCCTTTGACGCCCCTGCGCAGGAGCCTGTGATTTTACGGTTGATTTTATATGCACTACAGCATGTACCGAATTCTCAGCCGCCTTCGTAAAATCAGGGTATCCTTCGGCGGTCAAACTGGCCAGATGAACTCCTTTCTGATTAAACTCTCCCCCATAATTATAAAAGTCGGCTGAACTATATCCTCTACGATGATCCATAAAGGTATACATACCATAAGTAGCACCTATACTCACTAATGCAACCAAAGCATAGGTTGAAATATTTTTCCAAATCTTTTTCATATGCAAGTATCTTTAATTGTTTAATAACTGATTATTGTCGTTCAATTTATTTTCAAATTTAAATACAAAAACTGTACACTTGATGCAAGATAAGATTATTTTTTAACACTTTTAACCGAGTAAAAATCCTTTATTATTATTTTAACAATTGGGGCCGACTTTTTGTCTGATTTATAATCAAACAGTGCCTTTTTATTCCAAATAATATAGCATATCATTAACGTTGAAAAAGGTCTAGCAAAAGAGGTTAAATCAGGAAATACTCAGCACATAATAACATAAGCCTTTATCATACTTACTTGTTTATAAATAATCATTTTCAAAAAAATATATTCAACGAATTATTTTCAACTTCTTTATTTCTTACCTTTAGCCCTGCTTAATTACTTTAAGCAAGACCTAAATAATTGATTCAGACATAAGCCTATGCCAAATTGTCACTTCTAATTGTATTTTTCTACATTGGCAAATATAAAGATGACTGACATTGGCTTTGTAAACAATACTGTCTACATAGAATCGTTTTACAGGAATATATAAAGAATATATAGCTAATCATCTTATGGGGATATACATACTTGTTATTATTGCAGTCTATTTTACGACGCTATTGGTTATTTCTCATTTTGTAAGTAAAAAAAGCAGTGATAATGAAGCATTCTTTTTAGGGAATAGGCAATCTCCCTGGTTTGTAGTTGCCATAGCGATGGTTGGCACATCTATCTCCGGAGTAACTTTTGTATCTGTTCCGGGAATGGTTGGTAAATTTGATATGACATACATGCAAATGGTGTTTGGTTTCACCATTGGATATTTCATCGTAGCCTTCATATTACTCCCCCTCTATTACAAGCTAAATCTCACGACCATATATGGTTATTTAGAGAAGCGCTTTGGTTTTTATTCATATAAAACAGGAGCTTCTTTTTTTATCTTATCTAAAATCATCGGAGCTGCCGCACGCCTATACCTAGTAGCTATCATATTGCAAACACTTGTTTTCGATCAATGGCATATACCATTCTTTGTTACGGTTACCGGCATCATCCTACTCATCTGGGCATATACATTCCGCAGTGGCATCAAGACCATTATATGGACAGACACACTACAAACTTCATCTCTGATACTGGGTGTTATACTCATAATATGGCAGGTTGCATCAAAGATGGACTTAGATATATCACAAGCAGTAAATGTGATTAGCAACAACGAACATTCTCGCATATTTGTTTTTGACGATTGGGCTTCCCGTCAAAACTTTTTCAAACAATTCCTTAGCGGAGTATTCATTACAATTGTAATGACAGGACTTGATCAGGATATGATGCAGAAGAACTTAACATGCAAGAGTCTGAAAGATGCACAAAAGAACATGGTAACATACGGATTTGCTTTTATCCCCATCAATCTGTTATTTTTATCTTTGGGTGTCTTACTTATATTGTTTGCAAGCCAATTTAATATCACCCTGCCCCAACATTCCGATCAGATATTGCCTGTTATGGCAACCGAATATTTAGGTTTTCCCGTACTTATATTTTTCACGATCGGTATAATTGCCGCCGCCTTCTCCAGTGCAGACTCGGCATTAACTGCATTAACAACATCTGTATGTATAGATATCCTTAATATCAAACGAGATAATGAAGAGCAAGCAAAGAAAATAAGAAAAAGAGTACATCAACTTGTGAGTTTGGCATTTTTACTGGTAATCCTTATCATAAATTCTATTCATCAAGAAAACGTATTGGATACTATTTACAAAGTAGCATCATATACCTATGGACCATTGTTAGGATTATTTTTCTTCGGTCTTTTCTCAAAAGTTAGCATACGAGACAAGTATGTGCCATACATATGCATACTTGCACCGGCATTAAGCTATCTCATTGAATTCCTTTCCCTAAGGTTATTTTCTTACACAGTAGGATATGAAATATTATTACTTAACGGGCTGCTAACTGCTATTGGATTATTGTGCCTGAAGCAGGATAAACAAACAACATCCGTATAGTTTTGTTATAATAGTATATATAAAATTAAAGAAGTAGACTATTATGGCATTTAAACATATCAATCCCTCTCAAGCTAAAGCATTATTGGTTGAGAATCACGCAGTACTTGTAGATATCAGAGATGAGCTAAGTTTTAGCCTTTCTCATGATGACCAAGCAATAAACCTTACCCAATCATCGCTGCCGAAATTTCTATCCGAGACCGAGAAAGATACTCCGGTATTAGTTATTTGTTACCATGGTAACAGTAGCCAACTAGCGGCAGATTTTTTATCGCAACAAGGATTCTCTGATGTATATAGCATTGATGGAGGATATGAAGAGTGGAAGGAACAAGAAATAAAAAGCTGAGCTTACAGTTTTCTCGAGACAATCACCTTTGTATACATCCTGAACTGATTATGTATATAGGATGTGTAATATTCATATTATTAATTTAAACCAGCCATATCGATGAAAAATAAACATTTTACAATTCTATGCCTGATACTTCTGCCGATGTTGTCATATGCACAAGATGACTCGGATTCTAAATTTCTATTTGAAAAATTTGAGAAAGGAAAAGTAATATACAAGAAGGGAAGCACAACTACAGCCTCCTTCAATTATAATATATTTACAGGGAAAATGGTATTTATGGGAGATAATAACGTCATTATGGAGCTAGCGAACCCCTCCCTTATATCGTTTATTAATATCAATGACCGAGTCTTTGAACATATAAAAAACGATGAGTTTTATGAAAAAGTAAAACTTAATTCAGAAACCTTACCATTATATATAAAATGGTACTCTAGTTTTATATCTAAAGGAAAAACAGGAGCTTATGGTATGAGGTCTGTCAACAACTCCTCTACTGAAATGAAAAATATAAATCAGGACTTCAATGGTCACACCCCTGATTTGGTATTAGGTAAAGACGTTGTAAAGCAACCTAAAAATTCATATTTTTTAAAAATAAAAGGAAAATTCCAGAAATTCAACTCTTTTGACTCTTTAGCAAAAATATTTAAAAAGCATGAGCTTGAGATAAAAGAGCAACTAAAGGAATCAAATCTTGATTTCAAAAATATTGAAGATGTAAAAAAGGCTGTTGAGTATTGTTCTCAATTTGTTGAATGACATAAAAAAAGAAATCCAACTATGCTTTTTCTCTAAAAAATATAGAAAAACGTAATTTATTTTTAAATATAAGAACTCTATTAGTTTAGCCTATCCGAACATAGAAAAGTTTTATCAACAAAGTAGTATTATTTTGATATTTTTCATATAAATAAGTTTGTTTATTCATGAATACTTTTTTCCTTTGTTTAAGATTAAATAAATACTATCTGTTATTAAAGTAAGTAATGCAAAACACAGTAAAAATTAAGGACGTAAAAGACATAGTCGTACGTTTTTCTGGCGATTCGGGAGATGGTATGCAGTTAACCGGAACCATTTTCTCAAACCTCTCTGCTATCTTTGGAAATCAGATAGCTACATTCCCCGATTTTCCTGCAGAAATCAGAGCACCTCAAGGTACTCTGTATGGAGTTTCAGGCTTTCAAGTACATTTAGGTAATCAAATTTACAACTCAGGCGATATGTCTGATGTTTTGGTTGCAATGAACCCTGCTGCTTTGAAAGTAAACGCCAAATCATTGAAAAAAGATTCTGTTATAATTATCGATACAGACTCTTTCGGCAAACGTGATTTGGAAAAAGCTCTATTTGCTACCGAAGATCCATTTACAGAATTAGGACTGACAACACAGCAGATAATCTCCGTACCGATAACAACTCTAACTAAGAGTAGCCTCGAAGGTATGGAAATGGATATGAAATCTCGTGTCAGAAGTAAAAATATGTTTGCATTAGGACTTGTATGCTGGTTATTTAATCGTCCATTGGATGTAGCTAACCATATACTTTCTAACAAATTTGCAAAGAAACCGGTTTTGGTCGAAGCAAACCTTAAAGTACTAGCCGATGGATTTAATTACGGACATAATACCAATATGTCTATCTCTTCATATAGGGTAGAGACTGTAAATATTGACAAAGGATACTATATAGATATTAATGGAAATACAGCAACAGCATATGGACTGATTGCTGCTTCCGAAAATTCTGGTAAACCGCTGTTCTTGGGCTCATACCCCATTACTCCGGCGACAGATATTTTGCAAGAACTTGTTAAATTTAAACAGCTAGGAGTTAAAGCAATTCAGGTAGAAGATGAAATAGCCGGTGTATGTACGGCTATAGGCGCCAGTTTTGCAGGTAACTTAGCAGTTACATCTACATCCGGACCGGGTTTAGCCCTCAAAGGTGAAGCTATAGGATTGGCTGTAATGGCTGAATTGCCACTTATTGTTATCGATGTTCAACGAGGAGGCCCATCTACAGGCCTGCCAACTAAAACCGAACAAACCGACCTCAGACAAGCTCTATATGGTCGCAACGGAGAAAGTCCTATTGTGGTACTGGCAGCAGCTAGTCCTACAGATTGCTTTGATATGGCCTATTGGGCATCTAAGATCGCATTAGAGCGTGTTATGCCTGTGATCCTGTTAACAGATGGTTATATAGCAAACGGTTCTTCGGCATGGCGCATTCCAGATTTAGACCAATATCCGACAATAACTCCGCATGACGTATCGCAATACACAGGCAACGAATGGAATAGTGCGTTACGTAATGATGAAACAATGGTTCGCTACTGGGCTGAAGCAGGCTTAGAAGGATATACACATCGTATTGGTGGACTTGAAAAAGACTTTAAAACCGGAGCCATCTCTACCGACGCAGCTAACCATCAAAAAATGACTGATATCAGACAACAAAAAGTAGATAAAGTAGCGGATATAATCCCTCAACTAGAGCTCATTGGCGGAGAAGATGCAGAATTACTGGTTATCGGATGGGGTGGAACATACGGACATTTGCGAGAAGCAGTTGAAAAAATGAATATCCTCGGACATAAAGTGGCTTTAGCTCATTTCCGATTTATTAGTCCATTACCTAAGAATACAGAGTCGATACTCCGTAAATTTAAAAATATTATTGTTGCAGAGTTAAACAACGGTCAATTCGCAGGCTATTTGGTGGACAAAATCCCCGGATTGCAAGTATCACGTTACAACAAAGTGGAAGGACAGCCATTCGCTGTTTCTGAATTGATTGAAGCATTCACAAAGAAGTTAGGAGAGTAAAATTATGATAGATGTAAATTTAAAAATGGCCTCTTCTCATCAGGCTAAAGATTATAAAAGCGATCAGTATGTACGTTGGTGTCCGGGATGCGGAGACCATGCTCTTCTCAATTGCTTGCACAAAGCAATGGCTGAGTTGGGTATAGAGCCTCATAAAACAGCTGTTATATCAGGTATCGGATGCTCTTCTCGCCTGCCTTACTATATGAACACATACGGGTTCCATACCATTCACGGACGTGGGGCTGCCATTGCGACAGGAGTAAAAACAGCAAAACCTGAGCTATCCGTTTGGCTTGCTACCGGTGATGGCGACTGCCTGGCGATCGGAGGTAACCACTTTATACATGCAGTGCGTCGCAATGTGGATATTAACATTTTGCTACTAAACAATAAAATTTACGGCTTAACAAAGGGGCAATTCTCACCAACATCTGACAGAGGATTTGTTTCTAAGTCTTCTCCTTTTGGGACGGTAGAAGATCCATTCCACCCTGTAGAATTAGCACTGGGAGCACGTGGAACCTTTTTTGCTCGTTGTATAGATGTCGATTTAGCTAACACGACTGAAGTTTTGACTTTATCGGCAAAGCATAAAGGCACTTCTGTTGTAGAGATATTGCAAAACTGTGTAATATTCAACGATGCAATCCACGATAATGTTGTAGACAGAGCATGGAGAGCCGAACGTACAATCTTGTTGAAACATGGAGAAAAGATGCTGTTCGGTGCAAACAAAGATAAAGGATTAGTAATTGACGGCTGGCAAATCAAGGATGTAATTATCGGTCAGAATGGTTATACAATCGATGATGTTTTGGTACATGACGCTACTACGAAGGATGATACATTACACCTAAAACTAGGATTGATGTCTCCTCAAAATGGCTTACCTTTAGCACTAGGTGTTATTCGTGATGTGGAAGAGCCTACGTACGATCAAGGTATAGAAGAGCAAGTAAAAGAAGTACAAGCTAAAAATCCGGTTCGTAAGCTTACAGATTACCTGATGAAACAGGATGTATGGGAAGTGAAATAATACAATATAGATATTAAACTTAAAAGCCTCTGATCTCTTATAAAGTTTCAGAGGTTTTTTAATTATTTGTCTCGTCCAGAAAAAAATGACAATATAAAGTCAAAATCATGAAGCACATTAAACTCGCTCAAACAATTCTGTTTGTAGATAATCAAGAAAGAAGCAGTTTATTTTATGAAAAGATATTTCGCCAAGCTTCGGATCTTAATGTCCCCGGAATGACAGAATTTAATTTATCCGACCATTGCAAATTAGGCTTAATGCCTAACAACGGAATCGCCAGAATATTAGCAAATCAACTCCCCCACCCTCAGGATGGCAATGGAATCCCCAGATGTGAACTGTACCTGTATGTTGAGGATATTAAATTGGAGTTTGATAATGCAATTAATAGTGGAGCAAAACTAATAAGTCCCATTATTGAAAGAAATTGGGGAGACAGAGCATGCTATTTCGCAGATCCCGATGGGCATGTAATAGCATTTGCTGAAAGAATCATTTAAAACAAGGTAAAATATCCACCTTCTATCTTATCTATTTGTATTTATTTTACTTAACTTTATATCATATAACAGGTTTAATACACAAAACACTCAATGCTATGGACGTAAAAGAAATTCAAGATAGTTATATGGAAAATTATAAGAAACTTAACGAGTCTTATAATAATCTTAATATTGCAGATTTAGTAAATGATATTAACAAAGCGATATCCTCTTCCGATATTGAAAGTGTAAATACCTACTTCAATAAAATTTCGGAATGGAATGAGAATGTATCAAAATTACAAGGAGCAAGAATAGCTATAATTACTCAATATAAGTTTCTAAAACTCCCCTCTGTATCGGAATTATCAATTGTGTTTGATTTTGTAAACAAAGAATGGAAGTTTAATACTGACCCGGAATAGTTATCATTTTTACTTTTATATCTAAATAGCGTGTATTCTTTTAGCCAACAACAAAAAGAATACAATAATCGACTAGCATTTATTATTCGCGAGGAGAATAATAGATAATACAAACACCGATCAATGCAACCAGTGCTCCGATAATATCATATTTAGTAGGAATATATTTATCAAACACAAATGCCCAAAGAAGAGACAAAACGATGAAAAAGCCGCCATACGTTGCATAAACTTTTGCGAAATTAGACTCCTGAAAAGTAGCAACTATACCGTATGCGATCATAATAGCTCCACCAAGAATTCCATACCATAGAGGCTTGTCTTCTCTTATTGATAACCAAATAAGATATCCACCACCAATTTCGCATATACCGGCAAGAATAAATATACAAACAGACCTTAAAATATCCATAGATTTTTCATTTAAACAAGACAAAAGTATCAATTTATTTAAGAGAAACAGTCATCAGATTCTTCTGGAGTACTAAAACAACGTTCTCTATAACAATATAAGATATTCCCTTAATAAAAAAGGACAACAAATGTTGTCCTTGTATAATTAAAGAATAAATTAAAATTAAAAATATACCCCCATAACCTTGGCTTCTTGGTATTCCACTCTAAAATCACTTTCCGGTAAGGGTGGCGTTCCACAAAACGTCATATTAGGAACATGATATTTAACCGGATATCCATTTTCATTGTAAGTATGGGTTATTTTAAAGGTGGTAGGTGTTTGCTCTTTTCCATTCTCATCTAAAAAAGATACTTGTATTTGAGTATAATTATTATAAATAAGAGTAGCGTCCAGCATAGTCACCAAAAACCACTGAGGTGTATTCACAGAGCTATATATACCATTATGAACATCATAGGTGTATGAATAATAATTGTTGCTAAAGTCGTTCTTTATCAAATTACCCTTCTGATCGTATTGGTAATTATATTCTATCGATGCATCTCTGTTATTTGCATAATATTGCTTCATTTTCAACACCCTGCCTTTTGTATCAATGTCAATGTATCGTGTATAGTATTTATCTTGCACTACTATATGTGATCCCTCATAAGTTATTGTATAAGTATAACTTTCGCCTTCTGAGGATTCCTGTGTAGCTTTATCTACACGCCCCAATGCATCGTATTGTATTTTAAGTTCGCTGATCTTAGATAGATTCTTATCTAATTTAGAAAAATAACTACAACTTATAAGGCGATTGTAATAGTCGTATACGAACACTTTCTGACCACCATTCTTTTCTCCGGAGATTTTTACCGGCAATAATTGAGCAGAAGTTCCACCCGGAAAATTCTGTATGCTGTTATCATCCGAGCATGCTACAAATAATAAACAGACCAGCACAAGACATAATTTAAAATACGAGCTTATGTTTTTCATTATAATATATATAAGGGTTACTACTTCTCTTTATAATATATAGATGATTGTCTTCTATTAAAAGTTGCATGCGAAAGTAAAATTCACAGCTCCCTCATAAATAATTATTTAGCAAATACTTAATAAAATTTTAATCGAAATGAAATAATCATATAATACATTTGAGTAAACAAAAAAAATTTATGCTATGGATATTAATGCTGTTAATTTGGTTATGCTGAGTGTAGTGGTGGTATCCTACCTTGCCTTTCTAGTTTATTGTATCTTAAATAATTTATTTAAAGGGAAGAGGAATTGAATCTTTTATTAAAGTCTATTCTATTTACTTCACGAAGAAATTATGCTACTCCTTTTTCACTTCATATTTTGTAAATAAATATTTATAGAATCCCTCTGACTCTTTTTTAGTTTCGGGTACTAGCGCCAAAATGTTTATTTTAAATAAATTTTTCTTAAATTTATTTGATTTATATTTTCCTTTTATCTACTTTTGAAAAAGGACTAAACACCTTGATATAAAAAGGTTATATCATCAAGATCCAAACATGAAGACATTGTTAATCCTAAAAAATTAATTCTTTATAAGTGAAAGGTTAATTGGTAAAATCCATTTGATTTGAATTATTTTTATAGATAATTCAATTTATCAAGTAAATAATTAATCAAAGCTTTAGACTCGGATCAGACTTCTTGACATTCCTTAAATCTATTTTCAGAATATATTGATTTTATTATAGACTTAAACAAAATGAGAAAACTATTTTAATTTAGAACAAAACATCTAATAGCTCATTTTTAAGATTAATTTTAAACAAATGATACCATGGACTTCAAAGATCAAATCAAACAGCTTTCAGACAGAGCCGAAAAACTAAAAGACAGCCTCCAAACAGAAGAAGCAACTAAAAATGCTTTAATTATGCCTTTTCTTCAAGCAATGGGTTATGATGTGTTCAATCCATTAGAAGTAATGCCAGAGTTTACTTGTGATATAGGAACTAAGAAGGGAGAAAAGATAGATTATGCTATATTCAGAGATAATCAGCCTGTCGTTTTAGTAGAGTGCAAGCACTGGAAGCAAGATCTGACATTACATGACAATCAGTTGTTGCGTTACTTCCATGTATCAAATGCTAAATTCGGGTTATTGACTAATGGAATAGTCTACAAGTTCTATACAGACCTTGAAACTCCTAATAAAATGGACGAGAAGCCATTTCTTGAAATCAATTTATTTGATCTCAAAAGTAACACAGTCGAGGAATTAAAAAAATTCCATAAAACATATTTTGATGTTGATAATATATTGAGCTCTGCAAGTGAATTAAAATACACAAGTCAGTTGAAAATGGTTATTAACAACGAATTCTCAAATCCGAGCCCTGAGTTTGTTAAATTATTTGCAAAACAGGTTTATGATGGTGTTATCACCCCTAAGCTATTAGAACAATTTACATCTCTAGTCAAAAAATCTATTTCAGGTTTAATTAGTGATATTATTTCAGATCGTCTGAAAACGGCTTTAAAAACAGAAGTTGCCCAAGAAGAGCAACCCGAACAACCAGAATCACTAATTGTTGAAGATAAAAACAATGGTATAGTTACTACAGAAGAAGAATTAGAAGGCTTCATGTTGATTAAGGCTATACTTCGAGAAGTTGTAAATGTATCGAGAATAACATATAGGGATGCTCAAACTTACTTTGCAATAATATTTGATAATAATAATCGAAAACCTATAGTCCGATTGTATTTTAACTCACCTACAAATAAATACATCGTAACTTTTGATAAAGAAAAAAAGGAAACAAGGCACAATATATCTTCTTTAGATGATATATACCAATATGCCAATGAAATAAAAGAAGTAGTTAAAAACTATATATAAAAGAAATGAAAGAAAAGAGAATCTGAGATAATACACTTAAAATCGGAGTCAAAAAACGATACTCTAATAAATTATTATGAAAAAGACAAGTGATAATAAACTAGAAAGTAAAAGAAAAGCATTAAACATTGGGTGTTTATTTGTGACTTTAGGTTTAATTATAATATTAGTTTTTGTGATTTTGATTAATGGAGACAACCCAAAGAGAGATACAGAGAAATTATCAGATATAGAGCAATCTACGAATTCTGAAAATGCATCAACCACCAATAAAGAAATTTCATCCAAAAGCATTGTTTTACCTAAGATAAATGAATCTGTTATTACAGGAAAATTTAAATTTACAATAACGAAGATTGCCTATGACAGAAAAAATAAGGATAGAACTCTTGTCTTGTTGGTTTACATCACATATCAAAACACTTCAAATAATCAAGCAGTTATTGAATATAATTATTTTGATCTTATCGATGAGAAGGGTGCTATATATGCGGCATCAAATAGCCTGAATCTTGATTTAGCTGCATCAGGAAATGGTATATACTTTGATGAGTGCAATCCAAATATTGTAAAAAAAGGAGTAATAGCATTTGAAGTTCCAGCTAAAAACAAATATTTCATTTCAGTCTCTGATGGTGATGATGCATCAGTAATTGATTTAAATTAAAACTTGAATTGTCTTTAACTTTTAGAAACTTTTTCAAGTAATTGAACGGTTAAGAATATTGTAAATTATACATTTCAAAGAAAGACGATATTGTTTTTACATTTATTGTTAAAGGTAAAAAACGACAAAATATTTACATTTTAGTTTTTATACGTAAATAAATAAATTCCAATAACATAGGCCTATAATCTATTGAATATAGGCCTATTAACATTTAAATCTGTGCGCATGAAGGGACTCGAACCCCCACGACCGTAGGTCACTGCCACCTGAAGACAGCGCGGCTACCATTACGCCACATGCGCATTTTTTCGAGCGAAAAACGGGGCTCGAACCCGCGACCCCAACCTTGGGAAGGTTGTGCTCTACCAACTGAGCTACTTTCGCAATCGGTGTTGTAAAATTAGTATATTTTCTGAACTCTGACCAAAAATAAGAATACTATTTTACACCTTAATTCTTATTTTTTATCAGGACGAAAACTTCCCGTGCTACTCTTCTTCCCGAGCTTCTAAAATAGCCTTTAGATGTTCCCATCCACCACCATTATATACATTCGTAAAACCAGCCTCTTCAAACTCAGCTTTGGCTTTAGCACTTCGTCTGCCACTTCGACAGATCACAATTACTTTCTCATAATGTTTCAAACTCTCGATAGAATCACCGAGTATCTGTAAGGGAATATTTATAGACGATCCAATATGCCCTTCATCATACTCTTCTACCGTACGCACATCAACAATCACAGTACCTTTACGTGCAGCCAATGATCTTAATGTATCTGTATCGGCTATCTGCGCATCAATAGAAAGAGATACCAGACTAAGAATAATTGTAAATAAAAAATAAGATAGTTTCATTTTCTAATTAAAATTGTGAATATTATTTATATTCCCAAAAGAGCAAAGTGATTATCTATGGTCAAACTTCTTAGAAATATAATTACCTGTATATTGGATTATAAACACTAATATTACGAGCAACGCTAAAACTATATTCATTATTTCCAGATTATAACCAACATAGCCATATTGGTAACCAATTTGTCCCAATCCTCCGGCTCCCACAGCACCACCCATAGCAGAATAACCGACAAGCATTATTAACGTTATAGATACACAATTAACAATTGACGGTAATGCTTCTGGTAATAAAACCTTTTTCACAATCTGAAGTGGAGTTGCACCCATCGATCGAGAAGCCTCTATCAAACCACTCGGCACATCGATAAGGCTATTTTCTATCATTCGGGCAACAAAAGGAGCAGCACCAATACTCAATGGAACAAGTGCGGCTAAAACCCCTATTGATGTACCTACCAATGCACGAGTGAAAGGAATCATCCATACAATAAGAATAATAAAAGGAATGGCTCTAAAGATATTTATGAATGTTGATAGGATATTATGCAATATCATATTTTCTTTTATCTGCCCTTTACGTGTTATATACAGCCAAACCCCAAGCGGTAATCCAAGCAAAAAACTAAAAAAGCCTGACACAAGGGTCATGACGATTGTTTCACCTGTACCTTTTAACAATAAATCGATCATCTCACTAGACATATCCTAAAGCACTTACGTTTATATTCTTACTCTTTAAATACTCAACAGCTAATACTTCATTTTCTGGCAAGCCGTGTAATTCTATCAGCATACCCCCAAACTTAACACCTTTTATATGATCTATTTGAGCACATACAATATTACTATTGACCTCATACAACTTCGCAATATCCGATAGCACTGCATTTGCTTCAGACTGTCCCGAGATTTCTAATCGAATAAGCATATGTTTATTATCCATAAATTGCTCTGTCAGCCGATCTGAATAATTAGAAGGAATATGCAGTCTTATAGAAGAATCAATAAAGTATTTGGTCAATTCATTTTTAGGATGTGAAAAGATCTCAGTGATCAGCCCTTGCTCTATCAACTCACCCTTGTTGAGGACAGCGACTTCATCACAAATCGTTTTTACAACTTCCATTTCATGTGTGATCAACAATATTGTAATATTCATCTTCTTATTAATATCTTTCAACAAAGAAAGAATCGAATAAGTGGTTGCCGGATCTAATGCACTGGTTGCTTCGTCACACAAAAGTATTTGAGGATTATTAGCTAAAGCGCGCGCAATAGCAACACGCTGTTTCTGGCCACCCGAAAGTTTTGCAGGATAATCATCAGCTTTGTTTTCTAAGCCAACAAGAGCCAACAACTCCAAAATCCGCTGCTTAATTAATTCCTTAGGAGTTTTATTCAACTTTAGAGGAAATGCTATATTTTCAAATACTGTAGCGGAAGATAGCAAGTTGAAGTGTTGAAATATCATACCGATCTTCCTTCGGGTAGCAATAAGCTCCGAAGAAGACAAAGTCAGCATATCCTGTCCATCAATATATATTTCACCTGAAGTGGGACGTTCTAATAAGTTTACACAGCGGATTAACGTACTTTTGCCTGCACCCGACTCTCCTATTATACCAAATATCTTGCCTTTAGGAACAGTAAGGGATATATTCGACAGAGCAGTAGAAGACGCATTTTTTCCCTGAAAAATCTTTGTTACATTCTTTATTTCAATCATCTAAATATATAGATTGTTTCTTTTAATTATTTTGCCAAAAGTACACAATCCAAGCTATTTTATAAAATTATATTTTCAATATTCACCTTTGTTCTTTACAAACCACAAAATTAACGATATCGCTTATACAATAAATACCTCATTTATGGTATTTATGATTAAATGGAAGCCTTATACTTTTACAGAGAGTATACAGGTCATAAGTTTTTTATTATAATAAGATTCTTTACTTTTGTATTAAGCAATTGGTAAAAAACAATGCTGTATTTGTTGTATTGCAAGAAACTCTGTGTTACTCTTTTTACTCTGTGTTAAAAGAAATGGATAAGAGCAAATGCGACAATAATTCCTTATTATAACTTAGATAAAATTTGCAGGTTATTATTTTATCATTGAAGACAAATAATACTAACCTGCTCATTATTTTAATAATTTAGAAAATATAATATCAGTATGAAGAAAATAAATGGATTGATTACTATATGTGCATCCCTTATACTACTCACATCTTGCGGAAACAAAAAAAATAACGACCCAAATCATATTAAGGTAGGGGTATCTTCAGGCCCTGAATACGTAATAGCCGAAGCGGCTAAAAAAGTAGCGAAAGAAAAATACGGACTAGAAGTAGAATTAGTACAATTCAGTGATTATGTAATGCCAAACACAGCATTAGATCAAGGGGATATAGAAGCCAATGTATTCCAAACAAAGCCTTTTTTAGAAGAACAAACTACGAACCGTGGATATAAATTTGCCATCGTAGGTAATACGTTTGTATATCCAATGGCAGCATATTCAAAAAAAATAAAAAGTTTGGAAGAGTTGAAAGATGGAAGTGCAGTAGTGATCCCGAATGATGCATCAAACAATAGCAGAGCATTGCTATTATTACAAAAGGCGGGATTGATAAAACTCAAAGATGGTGCAACCTCTCCACGACTAGTTGATATAATAGAAAATCCTAAAAATCTGGAGATATTAGAACTAGAAGCACCACAACTACCTAGAGTCTTAGATGACGCAAAAGTGTCTTTATCTATCATCAACAATAATTTTGCAGGACAAGCAGGACTGTTACTTAAAGACGCTGTTTTTGCAGAAGATAAGGAGTCTCCTTATGTCAATCTGATTGTGACCCGAGAAGAAAATAAAGATAGTGACAAAATCAAAAAGTTTGTAGAATCGTATCAATCAGAAGAGGTAGAAAAAGTTGCTGCTGATGTGTTTAAAGGCGGAGCCGTAAAAGGTTGGTAATTCAGTATATCAAAAAGCAGAATTTACGTACTTCCAATAATAATAAAACAGGGTTAGAAATTCTAACCCTGTTTTATTATTATATTGAAGATAAAAAATAGTTATAAACAAAAAGACTATCCAAATTGGATAGTCTTTTTCTGAGCCTCTTGTCGGATTCGAACCAACGACCCCGAGATTACAAATCACGTGCTCTGGCCAACTGAGCTAAAGAGGCAGATGGGTAAGCTTACTATATCGCGTCGCTACAACCGACGGCCCTTGCTGCGATCAAACCCTGGGGGATTAATCGGGAGCTGACCGTATAGGACTTACCCGCGACAAAAGTAGATAAATTTTTCATATTCACAAAATATGATTTCAATTTTTTCCTTTGATTTCCTTTTACTACATTTGTATGAAACTCTTTTGTAGAAAGAAAATACTAGATATCAAAGCGTTAACAAATTTGATTTTTCAATAAAAATATTATAAAAAATAAATAGAGAATATGACAGTAGTAGATCGTTTCTTGAAGTATGTAAAATTTGACACAGAATCAAGCACTGAAACAGGTACAACACCAAGTACTCCCGGACAAATGGTTCTAGCCCGTGAACTCGAAAAAGAGTTGCATGAAATGGGTTTAGAAGATATATCTTTGGATGAGAAGGGGTATATTATGGCAACTCTTCCGGCTAATACAGATAAAGAAGTGCCAACCATAGGGTTCGTTGCGCACATGGATACTAGCCCCGATTTAACGGGTAAAGATGTAAATCCACAGATTGTAAAAAATTATGACGGAAAAGATATTATATTAAATAAAGATCTTAATATAGTTTTATCTCCTAACGATTTTCCTGAGATGCAAGACTATGTAGGTCAGGATTTGATAGTAACTGATGGTAAAACACTATTAGGTGCGGATGATAAAGCCGGGATAGCCGAGATATTGACTGCAATCAAATACTTGAAAGATCATCCGGAAATCAAGCATGGAAAAATCCGAATAGGATTTACACCTGATGAAGAAATTGGTGCAGGAGCTGACTATTTTGATGTTGAAAAATTTGGCTGCGAATGGGCTTATACGATGGATGGTGGACCTATTGGCGAACTAGAGTACGAAAATTTTAATGCTGCCGGCGTAAAAATTAATATACAGGGACGAAGCGTTCATCCCGGATATGCGAAAGACAAGATGGTTAATGCATTGGTAGTAGCCAACAAACTAGTCTCTCTCCTACCCTCAAATGAACGCCCCGAGCATACTACCGGATATGAAGGGTTCTTCCATTTGACTAATATATCGGGAACAGTAGATGCTGCAACCGTAGGTTATATAATACGTGACCACGATCGTGAAATATTCGAAAAGCGCAAACAAATAATGTTAGACACTATTGCTTTCATCAATAAACTATACCCCGATAGTACTACTGTAGAAATAAAAGACCAATATTATAATATGCGCGAGAAGGTTGAACCGGTAAAGCATGTGGTTGATTTAGCTTTCGAAGCAATGACTGCTGTAGGCGTTACCCCTATTGTAAAACCTATCCGGGGAGGAACAGATGGTGCACGTCTATCATTTATGGGGTTGCCTTGTCCGAATATCTTTGCAGGTGGGCATAACTTCCACGGACGTTACGAATTTATACCTATCCAATCGATGGAAAAAGCTGTACAGGTGATCGTTAAAATTGCAGAATTGGTAACGAGTAAATAAATTGCTGTTTATATAGATAAGTGTATTCATTTTTTAATGTGAATAAAATTATCTATATTATATGAAAATACACTATAAATAATAAAAAGTAACAAGTAAAACCTATATTATTATGTGTTACTTTTGTTACTTTTTAGTAATATTGAACACTAATAACGAAATATATAATAAGTAATGAAAAAAACTCCATTTACAGACATCCACATTGCTCTTGGCGCTAAGATGCATGAATTTGCGGGCTATAACATGCCAATCGAATATTCAGGTATTATAGATGAACATATGACCGTCTGCAAAGGCGTGGGAGTATTTGATGTATCTCATATGGGCGAGATATGGGTAAAAGGATCCAGAGCTCTTCCTTTTTTACAGAGAATGTTAAGCAATGATGTTGCCACTCTTGAAATAGGTAAAGCCCAGTATACTGCCATCATTAACGATCAGGGTGGAATAGTAGATGATATAATCATATATCATTACGAACCCGAGAAATACATGTTAGTAGTAAATGCATCGAACATAGAGAAAGACTGGAAATGGTTGACAGATCATAATGAAGAATTGGCTGATCTTGAAAACTCATCAGATACGATAGCCCAATTAGCCATACAGGGACCTAAAGCTTTGGCGACACTTCAAAAGCTAACCAAGATAGATCTAACAATGATTCCTTATTATTCTTTTGTTATTGGTAGTCTTAAGGGATCGGGGCTGGAGAGCGTAATTATATCCAATACAGGATATACCGGAGCAGGAGGTTTTGAGTTATACTTTTACCCTGAATACGGAGAAGATATATGGAATGCTATTTTTGAGGCAGGAGAAGAGTTTGGCATTAAACCGATAGGACTGGGTGCTCGCGATACACTTCGCCTCGAGATGGGATTTTGCCTCTATGGAAACGATCTGGATGATACAACTACTCCTATCGAGGCCGGATTAGGTTGGATTACCAAATTTACAGAAGGAAAGAATTTCACTGCTCGCGAAATACTTGAAAAACAAAAGCAGGAAGGCGTAAATCGGAAATTGTGTGGATTCAAGATGCTTGAAAAAGGAATTCCACGTCAAGGCTACGATATCGTAAACGAAAATAATGAAAAAATAGGAATAGTCACTTCGGGTACAATGTCGCCAACTTCGAAAATAGGGGTAGGATTAGGTTATGTAAAACCGGAATATGCTAAGCTGGGAACTCCTATTTTTATTAAAGTACGAGAAAAGAATTTGAAAGCAGAGGTAGTAAAACCGCCATTCAGGAAATTGGATTAATCCAATAAGACTTTTTCTTCGCATGATGCAGCAGCAAGAGATACAGACAGAGGCAAAGGAAGATTTAAACAATCTCTTTGTTTTATACGTTTGTATTTATAATGTATACTCGAGCAACATCTAAGAATACAAAATATGAGATTGGATGGCAGAAGGACTAGTGGCAATGTAGATGACCGTCGAGGAAAAAGGTCTTCGGGTAAAATTTCTTTAGGCATTGGCGGAACAATCATAATTGGTTTCATTATTGGGCTTGCTGGCGGTACCCCTATGGAATTCATGACTCAGCAAGCAACCGATATAATATCGCCGGAGAAAATCTATGTGTCATCTGCCCAAGAGGAATCTGCTGCTACTTTTGCAAAAACAATATTGTGCGATACAGAAGATGTATGGGCTGACATATTTGCTCAGAATAGACTAAAATATATAGTTCCCGAAGGAGGTCATCACGTACAGTACTTGATAGGTACGTTGCAAAAAAGACAACAAAAGCAACAGTTGACCGAAAAAGAAAGTAACGAGCTTAACGTTAGGCTTGAACTACAAGCTGAATTTTATGCCGAAGTATGGGTCTGTCACGATAATGAAAACTTCAATTCGCTTGAAGACGGTGATATAGAAGAAGGACTGAATGCAGCCTCGCAGATTGGAGACGACCGCTTGCAAATACAATCGCAAGGATACACGGTTCCCGACACCTCCAATCACGGAGCCTCTGCTCAACGTATACGTTGGTTGAAGAAAGGACTCCAAACAGGGAATATAAAAGAAGGAAACACCTTTGATATCCCCTATAAACAGTTATAACATAGAAACGAGGATTAAGCGTAGTAATTAGTTTCTTTTTTATAATTATAAACATGAAGTAAGCCTAAAATTTGCCCTAAATAGACAGAAAGTTTTATACTTCATTGTTATACTTTTACAAAAAACAAATATAAATCAGTAACACATGAGAAAAGCTAAATAAAGTTTTGATCATACTATATTCCACGTTATTTGATTGATATTTTAAATTTACAAAACCAATTTTGGATAAAATATATAGTGGCAAAACAGTTGAGACCACTAAACCATTATACCCTTATTGGTGTTGTTATAATCATCTTTTTTTGATAGTATTTATAAATATAGTTTCCTCTTTTTAATACACTATATACAATGGATATAAAGTATAGACAATATTCCAAGGATGAATTGATACAGCGCATAAAAGATCTGGAATATGACAATTTTGCATTACAGAAAGAATTAATAAACAAATATGTAGGGAATGTATCCTATAGTAATACGGAGGAGACCAATGTTAATCTGTTGCATGATAGAGAAAGAGCCTTTGAAATATTACTAAAAACCTGTGATTCGCTTTTTTTATTCCGCTACGACGGAACCTGTGTAGATTGCATTATAAAATCAAATCACTGGTTTCTAAAATCGGAACAAATTGTAGGGCAAAATATTTTTGATATACTCCCCGAAGAAACGGCATTAAATTTTAAAGCTCATTTTGATGATGTTGTAACAAATGGAGGAACTTCAAGCCTTAACTATGATCTTCCTTTAAAAAGAAACACCATATATTTCAAATGTATCATACAACTTTATGAAAAGGAGTTTGTACTTTGTCAATATCGTGATATAACTCAGCGAAGCCAGATGAAAAAGAGGTTGGATAACGCCAACCGAAAGCTAAAAGAAACGCAAAAAATAGCAAAAATAGGACATTGGAAATATAACCCTCAAGTAGGAATGTTGTATTATTCCGGATTTGGAAATATATTCTCTATAGTTGAAGAGGAAGCGATTATATCTATTGATGAATATTCTTCTAAAATACATCCGGCCGACAAAGAAGCATTTATAGATTATCTGAACGGCAGGATTTACAACGGTAAATACCTGGACTATAGACGAGTTTATACGAAAGACAATTACTCGATTGTATCTTATATAAGAACGCAAATCACCAGTGTATACGAATATAAAGGCGAAACAATCATAGAAGGGTACGTACAAAATATAGACGATGTTATAAAAAATCGTTGGGAATATGAAACAGTAAACTTCATGAATAATGTGACAAGCGATCATGTTTTTGGAGTTTATATGGAAGATGGCCAACTAATATTTGCCAATCAACAATTTTTACTTCACAATAATATATCAAAAGATAAAGATATTTCCGATTATAAAATATCAGATCTCAAACAACTTAGCACAGAACAATGGGAGCTTATTCTAAAAAATCTGGAATCGAATGAAAGCTATAAGTATAATATAATTTACACAGATAGTGAGACTGAAAAGACTTCTTACTTTGACTGTATCTCGTATTTGACGAGAGATACTTTCGGCACAAAATTTATATGGAGTTACTGGTCAAATACCACAAAACAGAAATACGCTGAGATTGAAAGTAAAAACACACGTAATCTCATGAATATGGTTTTAGATAATATGCCTATTTCTGTATTCATTAAAAACCCTTTGAACGACTATAGATATATATTGGAATAAGATATCAACACAATTTTACCTCGTTCAAAATGATGATTTTTCCGATAAAACGGACTTTGATATTTTCCCCAAAGAAGTAGCTGAAAAATATCGGACTGAAGACATAGGAGTATTTGAAACCGGAGTTCCTCAAAGAGTATTTCAAGAATTTGTAGATAATGATGGAAATATCCGATATGTTGATATACTCAAAATACGATTAAACAGCGAAACGGATAATTCTTCTTTGGTAATAGGTTTAGGTTGGGATATTACAGAACTCAAAAAAATAGAAAAAGAGCTTACAACAGCAAAGTTGAAGGCAGAGCAGTTAGACAAACTCAAATCTGCATTTCTATCTAATATGAGTCATGAAATACGCACACCTTTGAATGCGATATTAGGATTCTCTCGCATTATAGCAGAAACCGATGATCAGGAAAAACGAAATTATTATTTTAATTTCGTTGAGTCCAATAGTGGTCGCTTATTAGCCTTAGTGAATGAAATTTTAGACTTCTCGAAAATAGAATCCGGCATTGTAGAATTTGAACCCGAAGACTTTGATTTTGGCATGTTATGTCTGGAGATATATGAAACATACGCATCTCAATGCCATCCCGAAACAGAACTTATCTATAATAATATAGGAACAGAATTATGGATACGATCCGATAGAAACAGAATACACCAAGTTCTATCAAACCTTATTATTAATGCTCAAAAATTCACGAAGAAAGGATATATAAAGTATGGATTTGAGGTAATAGACAATAAGATCAAAGTTTATGTAAATGATACCGGAATCGGAATAATAGAGGATCAATTAGATAAAATATTCGAACGATTTATGCAAGTTGACAGCAATGCTATTGGAACCGGATTGGGCTTAGCGATTTGTCGTTCTATAGTAGAGCGTCTTGGTGGAGAAATATCGGTTAAATCAGAATTAGAAAAAGGATCTTGTTTCACTTTTACATTGCCGTATGAACCTACAAAAAACGGGGAAGCAGAAAAAAATAATACCGATAATTCGGTCAAGAATTATTCTTTCGATCAGAATTGCACGATCTTAGTTGCCGACGATGATGACAATAGTTATCAACTGATAGATGCAATGATAGGAGAAGAGTATGCTTTGCTACAAGGGCTAGATGGAGTGGAGGCTGTGAGAATGTTTGAAGAATATAATCCTGATATGATCCTGATGGACTTGAATATGCCAACGCTTAATGGATTTGAAGCAACAAAAATTATCCGTCAAGTTTCTCCTGACATTATCATTATTGCAATTAGTGCTAAAGCTTATGAAAAAGACATAAAAAAAGCAATTGATTCAGGTTGTAATGAGTTTTTAGCAAAGCCAATCTGCAAAGATAAATTAATAGAAACTATTCATAAATATATCATTTAAAAATCTGAATTTAATGGGAAAAGTTGCTGCAATAAAATTAGTAAACTTTTATATTGTTATTTTTAGTCTACTCATTGCAGGCACTACAATTGTAGGTGTCCTCTCCCCATTCTTTGACCCTAGAGATTATAGTATTATTCCTTTTATAGGACTAATATTACCTGTAATTTTAATCCTCAATGTACTAAACTGCTTATACTTACTCATTACTAAAAGATTTATCATCGCATCTATTATTGCTATCACCTTCTGTATAGGCTTTCTTGGTGCCGGCTACAAACTTCCTAACTCTTCCCCAAAAGTAGATCTAGAAGGAAAGAATATACGGGTAATGACATTTAATATAAGTGAAAATAAGGCTAAGAATGATAGTTATGGCAATCTACATCAAATAGTAGAGTTTGTAAAAACAGAAAATGTAGACATTTTTTGTATCCAAGAATATCCTAATAATAAGGAAATAGGAGACTCTCTGAGAAAATGTCTTAGCTTTTTACCTTATTATACCTTCTCCGAAAATGGAAGTGATTATTTAAAAGTAGCAATTTTTTCACGCTATCCAATACAAAACATAAAGCCTATATTATTCAACAATAGCAATAACAGCGCCATTGCAACAGACTTGCTGGTTGAAGACAAAACGATACGATTAATCAGTGCCCATCTACAGACGACAAACTTCAATCAGAAAAGAATAGGTTCGATATGGAACACTCCAAACTCATTGCATAAGACGATAAGTAAAATGAATGTAAACCAAAGAATACGGGCATCTCAGGCTAATCTTATCAGAGAAGAAATTTGCTCGAGTACCATGCCTATTATATTTTGTGGAGATATGAATGATACCCCAACCTCATATGCATACAAGACCATAAAAAAAGATCTACAAGATGGATTTAAAGAATGTGGAAACGGCATTGGGCATACTTATAAAGGTTTATTAAATATGCTACGGATTGATTATATCTTATATTCAAAAGAAATTACAGGAATAAAATATGATTCACCGAAGAAAGCTTATAGCGATCATAATCCCGTTATCATGGATTTAGTATTAAACTATTAATTGTTTATTTCTTTGGGAAGAGAAAAGAAAAATGTAGACCCCACTCCTTCTTTCGATTCAAACCATAGTCTGCCATTATTCTTCTGAACAAATTCCAATGTCAACAGCAGTCCCAAACCGAAACCTTCTTCCTGAGCTGTTCCATAGCTTGTATAATGAGTGCCGACATTAAGTAGTTTTTGCTGATTTGCCTCACTTATACCACATCCGTTATCAGATACAGATACAATATACTCATCATCAGTTTCTTTTATTTCTACTTTAATTACTCCTCCTTCATAACTAAACTTAATGGCATTGCTGATTAAGTTCCGCGTACAACTTTTCAACATATCTATATCTGAAAAAATATTCGCAGATTTAACCTCTGTATTAAATTCTATTTTAATATTCTTGATACTGGCAACATTCATAAAAACATCCGTAGTACCTTTCACAATAGGGACAAGATCTACACTTTGAGGAATAGCCAATTGCTTACCGATCTGCAATTTAGTCCATTTCAACAAGTTATCTAGGAGGGAAAATATATCTTCGGTTGTTTTATTTGCAAGCTTCAAAAGCTCATATATTGCCGGATCGACTTTATCTTTATCAACGTCATGCATTATTGAATTCATTATCATCATCATCGATGCCATTGGCGAACGTAGGTCATGTGCTATTACCGAATACATTTTGTCCCTATCCAGAATCGTCTTCTTAAGCACATGGGTTCGTTTTACAATTATACGTTTCGCGGCAAGTAATGAGAGTTGATGAATTATACGGGCCATTAATTCTTCCTTATTAAAAGGCTTTGTTATATAATCACTCCCACCTAATCTAAATCCCTTGACAATACTGTCAACATCATTCATCGCAGTTAAAAATATGACAGGAATCTCTCTATATAATGAGTATTTTTTCACCTCTCTTATCACTTCAAAACCATCCATATTAGGCATATTGATATCCAAAAGGATAAGATCAGGCGCATCATTCCGAATTATTTCAATGGCTGCTTGTCCCTCATTTGCTGTAACAACGTTGAATCCCTCCTTATCCAATAACACTTGAAGGAGTAATACATTCGTCATCACATCATCTACCACTAATATTGTATAATCGGAATGATTTATTTTCATTTTAAATAATTAGGTGTTAGTTTTAATAAAAATTTTTTATTGGATATTAGATACAACAAACAAGTGCCTATGAAGTTCACGAAACGGGACATTTTTAAAAGAAAAAGGCGTGTTCACATAAGATAGACATTGAAGACATTACAAACTGAATTATTCAAGAGAATCATAATGTGTTAATTTTTTCTCTTAATGAACTTGAGCGTATTTATTTTTGTTATAGCTATGACCTTAAGATATTTCAATAATATTTTTTGGAAATAAATGACTAATAATAAAGAAAATATATATACTTTTACTCAGTTTTTTATAAAACCATTTATACTATATATAGTTTATATTGAGGACAATCAGAAAACCCCATTTTTATTTAATTATGAAAATCAAATTTGCGTATACAGCATTGCTGTTCATAGCTTTACTAACTAGTTGCAGTGAACAAGATTATTATGACCCTAATTCTCAGGTAATACCTGATGAATTATCAGACTTAACCGTTCCTTCAGGTTTTGACTGGACTACAAGTTCCAATATTAGTCTCAATTTGGATGTGGATGACCAATTCAATGGTTCATATTATTACAAATTACAAGTTTTTAATCAAAACCCCATCATTTCACCAAATGCATCACTTTTGGCAGAAGGCCTAGCTAAGAAAAATGAACCATTTAAAGCTAAGGTTACATATGCTAAGTCTGATAGTATCTTGTATGTCCAAGAAACTGACCCAACAGGAAAAAGATCAGTAAGAGCGATCTATACCTCTAACGCATTAAAGTCAGCTAGCATAGCAACACTAAAATCAGGATCAACTAAAAGTTTAGACATAAATTATACTGCGCCAACAAGAACATATACAACACCATCTAATGCAACCGTTATATCCGGATCATCATATAGCATCAGCTATTCAAGCAATCAATATGTGATACCGGCAGGGCAAACATTTGAAGGGCAAATAAACAATAGTTCTTGGTACGATGCATACGTATATGTGGAAGGAACATGGAAAAACACTTCAACTAATACAGAATTGAATAATTTAAAAATAATTATTCAAGATGGAGGAAAATATATTCCAACACAAACTTCTTCAAACATAAAAGCAAATGGTTCGGCTAAAATTGTTGTAGCTACAACAGGGCAATTCAATCCGGATAAGAAAGAGGTTAATGTGGATATGAATAATGAAAATGGACAAATAGTAAACAACAGTACTGTATTCAACATCAATAACATTTCGAATATAAGAAGTTTGTTTAATTATGGCACAATGTCTGCATCCGGTACATTATCAGCAAATACGAGTAATGTACAGGTTATAAATGAAAGTTCCTTGACTGCTCAGAACTTGTCTATTAACAACAATGCGAATTTTATCAATAAAGGTCAATTTACAGTTAATGGCAATACATTCTTACAGAACTCAATCATCAACAACAATGCTGCATTTACAACTCAGAATATAACTGTTAATGATGCTACAATTGAAAATGGATGTAAATTTATCATTAATGATAAAGGAACTTTCCAGGGCACAACATTAAATACAGCTGCTGAAACATTGTTAAAATGTAACATTTTAGACCTTCAGGGTAATAATAAAATAAATCTTGGATCTTATGCTATAATGAACGTTACCAATGAACTTAAATTCAGTAACTCAGGAACTAGTATAAATGGTCCTACTTCCGACAATAAAGCCTTAGTAAAATTAGAGAAATTTTCAATCACAGAATGGAGACACCCGGCATTTACCGGTTATTTAGAGATAGAGTCATCAAACTATCCTGCAAACTCAGGATCAACAGGGTATGACGTTCCTTCAGATACTAAATATGTTAACTTTGTAAGAAAAGGAGAGTCTACTGTTGACATTGAAGCAACAAGCTGCAACGAGGGTGGAAATATTATTCAAAGAGGAGGTCCCGTTATTATAACATATCCACTAAGCACTACATTAGGAACAACTTATACTTATGCTTTTGAAGATAATTACCCAAGTATTGGTGATTATGACATGAATGACTTTGTTCTGGATATAAATTTAGGATATACATTATCGGCCGCTAATAAAGTTTCAAAAATAGACATTCAAAGTAAAGTAAGAGCTGTTGGCGCTACAAAAAGACTTGCTGCAGCTATTCAGCTAGACGGCGTATTGAAAGGTAATATTAAAAGTATAACAAATTCAAATACAAGCTTCAGTGGTGACGTTTTCTCTATGAGTAATGGTTTGGAAAACGATCAGGATTATGCAGTTATTCCGCTTACAGATAATGCTCATGCATTGTTTGGAGCTAATACTTCTCAGATAATAAATACTAAAGCAGGAGAAACTCATTTTCCGGCTAAAGCTATCACTATTAGCATATCATTCAACGAGCCTATAGATATTTCTAATGTTTCTTTGATCGATATACTAAACGTATTCATTGTCAACGGTGGTTATAATACATCTAATAGGAAGGAAATTCACTTAAGGAATTATGCAGCAACAAAAAAATCGACAGATGTATCTTCTGGAAGAAACTATAGTACATCAGACTTAGTATATGGCATAAGAGTTCCACTATCTTTGAAATATCCATTAGAGTGGGTTCGAATTATCGATGCATATCCTCAATTTAAATCATGGGTATCCTCAAATGGGCAAAATTATCCTAATTGGTATGAAACTTACGAAACAAATAAAGTATATTTATTAGAACAATAGAAAATAATACGAATATCTCAAATTATTTTATTAAATTGAGATATTCGTGAATTTTGGAACAAACTATTTCTATTTTCATATTTATTTGTTTATCCGAAGAATCCCTGATAAAAAAAGGAAATAATGCAAAGAATATTAATTATTGATGATAAAGAAGCTATAGCCAAAGTTATAGCTAACTATTTTAGAGAGGACTATGAATGTATTTATTTTGAGAATCCATTAAAAGCAATTCAATGGTTAGAGCAAAATTCGATACCGGATTTGATTATCCTGGATTTGAGAATGCCTTTCATGACCGGTGAAGAGTTTTTGGCATATATCAAAAAAAATGAGCTCTTTAAATCTATCCCCGTGGTTATCCTTTCTAGTGAAGATAACAGTATCAATCGAATTCGATTATTAGAAAATGGAGCGGAAGATTTTATATTGAAACCCTTTAACCCGATGGAGTTAAAAGTTAGACTAAAAAAAATCCTTAAATGACTTTTATTATATATATAGGTAGTAATAAAGAATATATCAATCATTTTCAAGAGTTATTACAAGAAAATATAGTTATAGTCAAAAATAAAGAAGAGGCTGGTATTATATTGAAAGAATTACCCTCAAATAAAATCCAGCCTCTTTTATATGAAAAAATTAATCCTGATGTAGATAAGGTTAATATTGCATACCTGAAAAAGAAATTCAAAAATCTATATATAATTCTCGTTACCAAAAAAATAGGAAAAGAAGAAACTAGTATATATATAGAGGCAGGAGCAAATAATACTATTTCTCCGTATGCCGATTCAGATGTATTTAAAGCAATCACTAATTTTATATCTAAAAATGAAATTCTGAATAAAAAAGAAAGAAAAGAAAAGAATAAGGTTGATGAAGTATTTACAATACCTAAAGGTAAACGTATATTTGACATAATTATTTCACTTTCAGCTCTTATCGTTCTATCTCCATTCTTGATTTTAATTATGGTCTTAATCAAGCTTGAAAGTAGAGGACCTATTTTATATAAGTCTAAAAGAGTTGGGAGCAACTTTTACATTTTCAATTTCTTGAAATTCCGATCTATGTATATAGATGCCGAGGAGCGCCTCTCTAGTTATCTATCAATGAATCAGTACACCAAAGAATCGAAAGAAAAAACATCGGAAGTAAGCGCAACAAACTCTGATATTATCAATGATGATACGGTACTAGTTTCAGACGATTACGAAATATCAGAACATGAATATCTAAATAAGAAAAAAGAGAAAAAAGATACAACCTTTTTTAAAATAGCACACGACCCCAGAGTCACAAAAATGGGTAGATTTATGAGAAAATATAGTATCGATGAAATCCCCCAACTGATAAATATATTAAAAGGAGATATGTCAATAGTAGGCAATAGACCTTTACCTCTTTATGAAGCAGAACTATTGACCGGAGATGAATATATTGAACGCTTTATAGCTCCGGCAGGATTAACCGGGCTATGGCAAGTAGAAAGGCGCGGAGGAGAGGGCAAGATGTCAGCAGAAGAAAGAAAACAGCTGGATATATATTATGCTCACAATTACTCCATATGGCTTGATTGCAAGATTATTTTTAAAACATTTTTCTCATTTATACAAAAAGAAGATGCTTAACATCTATTAAGCATTTGCAAGTTTTTACATTTATGAAACTAAAACTAGTCATCATTACATTTTTCCTATTCTCTTGTAGTATCTCTCTGCTAGCTCAAGATATAACAGAGTTAAAGCCTAAAGATTATCTAGACTTTCAGCTACCACCGATATCTGTTCTATACGAAAACGCCAAAGCTAGTCCTATTCTCAGCTATTATGAGAAAAAGAAGCAAGCAAATAAAAGTTTGATGGATTCCGAAAAAAAAAGATGGTTGAATTTTATTAAACTAGTTACCAACTATCAATATGGAATAATAGGTAACAATACTACTTTTTCGGATACAAACACACCAATATTTTATCAATACTCTGGTAATAAACAAAGCTGGTATAACTTTGGTGTCTCTGTAGCCATCCCATTAGATGACCTTTTTGATAGAAAGAATAAGGTAAGAAAACAAAGGATGGATATGGAAGCAACAGAGTTTGAGAAAGAAAAATGGTATGATGAACAAAAAATCCGTATAGCAACAATGTACAGTCTTGCTATGAGAGACTTAGCATTAATAAGAATCAAATCTGAAGCTCTACTATTTACTGAAGCTCAATTGAAGCTAAGCGAAGACGATTTTATTAATGGTAAGATATCTGTTCAAGACCTTGGGCGACAAAAATCTGCATATACAACAGCAGCATCAGAATATGAGGTAACCAAAGCAGATTTAAACTCCTCTCTACTTCAACTTGAGATATTGGCAAAAACTAAAATTATATCTAAATAAAAGAATATGCAACAAATAAGATGTGTATATACGTTCATCAATAAAATAAAATGGTGGTTGTTGATTGTACCGTTGCTAATATCTGGTTTAGTTATTTTATATACGAGAAATCTCAACCTCGAGTATGGTGTAGAAACTACCATTTTTACCGGAGTTGTCTCCGGTTATGGACTAGACCCTGAACAACCAACAACACAAAACTGGAATATCTTAAATAACACTTTAGAAAATATAATAAATATTGTAACTTCTAAAGAAACATTGAAAGATGTTGCACTCAGGCTTTATGTACAAGATATGATACATGGTAATGCGGAAAAAGATAATACTTACATCAAAGCCTCCAATTACAGGAAACTTTTAAGTATAACCCCGAAAGAAGTCCAGGCCCTTATAGATAAAAAATCAGAAGAAAAAACGCTCGAAAATATTCTTGCTTACGAAAAGTCTGATCCTACGAATTTTATATATGGATTACTAAATTGGCATCATCCACACTATAGTTATGAGGCATTAAGCAAGATCTCGGTAAAGAAACTGGGAAGCAGTGATATGCTACAAATAACATATTCGGCAAATGATCCGGGCATAGCATACAATACTTTGGTAATACTAAATCAAGCGTATGAGAAAAAGTATCAGGATATCCAGTTCGGAACAACCAATAATGTTATTCTTTATCTGGAAAAAGAACTTGCTAAAGTTAGTGCGGAACTTAAAAACGGAGAAGATTCTCTAACTAATTACAATATCGAGAACCGTGTTATTAACTACGATGAACAAACAAAACAGGTAGCAGCTTATGATAAAGATATTCAGTTGATATATCAGGATGCCTTGCTCAGATACAGTAGCTCTAAGGCATTAATTGCTCATCTTGAAAGTAAGATAGCCGAAAACTTAGCATCAATAAAAAACAACTCTGAGTTTGTCGCCAAACTCAATACGATATCTCAATTACGCAGTAAAATTGCAGAGATAGAACCATTCTACAAAGATACTCTGGTTAGTCCTACAAATCAAAGACAGATTAACCGGTATAAGGCCGATCTAAAAACGGCGGAAGGTGACCTTCATGTAATTATGAATACATTGAGTAATCAAAAATATACAAAGGATGGCTACCCTACATCAAATTTTGTATCTCAATGGCTTGACGAAGTATTGAAAAATGAAAAAGCTTCTGCAGAACTTGCAGTATTGGAAAGGAGACGCTCAGAATTAGATCAGGAATATCTTCATTTCTCACCAATAGGCTCTACAATAAAGCGGAAAGAAAGAAGTATCGACTTTCTAGAACGTTCTTATCTATCAATTTTATCAAGCCTTAATACGGCTCGATTAAGATTAAAAAGCTTAGAAATGAACTCAGCTTCATTGAAAGTACTCAATGAGCCTACATTTCCACTATTGTCAAAGCCAACAAAAAGAAAAGCTATCGTTTTAGGATCTTATGTCTCCAGTTTTATATTTATACTTGGACTATTCTTATTAAAAGAATTATTTGACAGGAGATTATTGGATAAAATGCGAACTGAACACATTACTTTAGGTAAAGTGTTAGCAGTATTTCCAGAAGAAGGAAAATTAGGTAAAAGAATATTCAGAAAATCTTATGAAGAAACCTGTATACTCCTATTAGGAAATAACTTATTAAATTACTTCGCATCTGAAAAGCCTAGTATAATAAACTTCTTCAGTATCTCTCCAGGGGTTCAAAAAACATATATAGCAAATGCTTTATCGGATTATTGGAAAAGCATAGGTTTATCCGTAAAAAATATTGATTGGAAGAAAGATTTCTCTAACTCTTCAAAAAGCTATCTATTAGTCAACAAATTATCCGATCTGGATATAGATGTAGTTAATAACGATGTCGTGATTGTTGAATATCCTTCAATAAAAGAAAATCCAATACCTAAAAACTTGTTACAGACAGCTACTTTTAATTTGATATTACTCGACGCAAAAAAACAATGGACAGGAAGCGATCAATTAATTTTTGATGAAATAACAAGACTTTCAAAAGAAGTTCCGATTATGATTCTATTAACAAATGTAAGTCATACAGTAGTAGAAAATATAACCGGGCTAAAACCTCTTAAAAAAGAACTCGAAGCCAATAATTAATACATCAGCTAGTAATGAGCAAAGTCTCAGATATATATTCCAAATGTTATGATAAATATTTTTATCTAGGGCTATTTCTTGGACTACTGACAATATTAGGGATAACAATATATACAACAAATTTTATTAGCGGAATATTATTCGCATGCATTCCAATAGCATGCCTCATTTTATTCTTTTTTTTTAAGTTTCCTCATTCGCTTCTAATTACTCTATTCATAGTTAATTACATAATTATGGGCGTCAGCCGGTATGTCTCGAGCATTTCCGGAGGAATAGTAATGGACGCTTTATTGCTATTAATACTATTTATTCTATTTGTACGTACGGTCTTCTTTTCTGTCGATTATTGGAAAAGATTTAATAATCCATTGACATATCTTTCTCTTATTTGGCTTATTTACTGTATTATGGAGATTTTAAACCCATATACAACAATTGAGCTTTGGATGACTTCAGTAAGAGGTTTGGGATTTTATTTATTCTTATTTGTAGTTGTTACCACGGCTTTATTCAAACACTATAAAGAAGTGAAACAAATACTGCTTTTATGGGGAATCCTCACTATTTTGGCTGTTTTAAAGGCTGTTATTCAAAAATTTATAGGATTTGATTGGGCTGAAAATCATTGGCTCTATCTTGAAGACGGAGCAAGAACACATATTATTTATTCGGGCATACGATATTTTTCATTTTTCACTGATGCTGCTAACTTTGGGTGTAGTATGGCTTTATCTATGGTTGTATTCTCAATAAGTGCATTATATATCAAGAGTAAAAAGTTAAAAGTTTTTTTCATTATTGTAGCTATATTAGCTGGATATGGCATGCTGATATCGGGAACCAGAACGGTTTTAGCGATATTATTTGCAGGATATGCAACCTTTATTTTAATATCAAAGCTCGGTAAAGTTATTATTGGTGGAACTTTTCTTATATTATCCTTATTTATTTTTCTCAATTTCACCAATATTGGTCAGGGTAATGCAGATATACGTCGCATGAGAACAGCTTTTCATGGCACCGAAGATGCGTCTTTCAATGTTAGGGTTGAAAATCAAAAAAAAATGCAGGAGTTCATGCCTGCCCATCCATTTGGAATTGGTATAGGAAAGGCTAAGCACACAGATTCAAAAGATCACATGTATGGTTTAGCGACAGATTCTTCTCTTATATATGTATGGATAGAAACAGGTATTGTAGGCCTCATTCTTTTCATTTCTATTTTTCTATTTGTACTAGGAAGAGGTATATATGATGTGTTGTTTCGTATCAAAAATAAAGAACTTAAAGGCATAATGAGTGCCTTAATAGCCGGGCTCTCCGGAATTTTAATTGCATCTTATGGCAATGAGGTACTACAACAGTTCCCTACCGGGCCAATTTTATATATATGTATGACATTTATTATGATGGGGCGGTATTTTGACAAAGAGATAGAAAACAAAGAAGCCGAAAATAGCAAGTTATCTTCAGAAAACGAATATAACTCTAATTAAGATTTAGCATAAGGATATGAATGATATCTATATATCTATAATAACCGTCAACTATAATGGAATGAATGATACATGCCATATGATAGATAGCTTAATGCAACATCTATCAAAAGTATCGTATGAAATCATTATAGTGGATAATGCTTCTTTAAAAAATGAAATCACCGAGATACAAGCAAAATATAAAAACATACATTGTATAAAAAGTGATTCGAACTTAGGTTTTGCTGGAGGCAATAACTTGGGCATAATGCAGGCTAAGGGGAAATACGTCTTATTATTGAATAATGATACATATATTAATGATGATTCATTATTAAGTCTCGCAGAGTTCTTAGATTCAAACACAACTGTAGGAGCTGTTTCTCCTAAAATAAAATTTGCAGATTCCAACATTATTCAGTTTGCAGGCTATACCGATTTATCTCAAGTCACATTGAGAAATAGTCTGATTGGTTTTGGAGAGACTGATTTAGGTCAATATGATACACCGGCTAAGTCTCCATTCCTGCATGGAGCAGCAATGATGCTTAGGCGAGACATTATAAAAAAAGTAGGTCTAATGTCTGAAATATATTTTTTATATTACGAGGAATTAGACTGGTGCGAGCAAATAAAGAAGAATGGATTTGAGTTGTGGTATAACCCTCAGGCTGTAGTATTTCATAAAGAAAGCCGGAGTGTAGGACAAAATAGTCCTTTGCGATGTTATTATATGACACGTAATAGATTATTGTATGCATGGAGAAATAGGAAAGGCTTGATTCGATTAATAGCTATACTATATCAATTTCTTATAGCCAATCCTAAAGGAATTTTTACCTATATATTCAACGGGCGCTTCGATTTAGTTCGAGCTTCTATAAGGGGAATGATTAGTTTTACTAACATGAGAAAAACTTTATGAACATCATTAATATAGTTGATTCAATATTATTTGCATTGATGTTATTTTCTGTTTTGTACCTTCTTCTATTTGCAATAGCTTCGCTAAAAAAAAGAAAGATACATTATCCTGAAACAGAAAACAAACTCAAATATGTTATTCTTTTCCCTGCATACAAAGAAGATAAGGTTATAGTATCATCTGTAACCTCCTTCCTTGCTCAGGAATATCCTAAAAGTCATTTCGATATTGTTGTTATCTCGGATCAACTGAAAGATGAAACAAACGAAGAACTATCTCAGTTAACTGTTGATCTACTCTTTGCTAATTACAAAGACAGCACAAAAGCAAAAGCTTTAATTTTCGCGCTTGATAATCTAAGTAAAGATGATTATGATGCTGTAGTAATAATAGATGCAGACAATACGGTAAGTCCTAATTTTTTGAATGAAATAAATAAAGCTTTTTCCTTTGGTATAAGAGCCCTGCAAGTTCATCGTATAGCAAAAGAGCCGGAGACTGATATGGCTATCTTGGATGCTGCAAGCGAAGAGATAAACAATTCTTTTTTCAGAAGAGGGCATATACGGTTAGGACTATCATCTGCACTCAGCGGTTCAGGGATGGCCTTCGAATACAAATGGTTTAAAAAGAATATTAAAAACATATCTTCTGTGGGAGAAGACAAAGAATTAGAACTACAGTTATTACGACAAGGTATATATATAGATTATTTGGAAGATGTATTTGCCTATGATCAGAAAGTACAGAATCAACAGGTCTTTTACAATCAAAGACGAAGATGGATGGCTTCTCAATACGAAAATTTGGTAAGAGGGATGAAATATATTTCAGAGGCTCTGACAACAGGAAATATCGATTTATGTAATAAACTTATACAATGGGCTATGCTTCCTCGGCTGATCTTATTGGGATTGATATTCGTTGTTGCAGTTTTATTCTTATTTATTAATATATTTTGGGCTATAAAATGGTGGATATTGTTAATGTTTATGTGCTTATCTTTAGCCATTGCTATTCCGGATGAGATGGTTAATGAACGTTTGATAAAAATACTCAGGAAATTGCCGAAACTGTTTATTTTGATGGTTATAAATCTATTCCGAATGAAAGGCGCAAAAAAGAAATTTATACATACAGAACATTGATATTAAGAATAGTAAATGAAAATTGCAATTGAAGCACAGCGTATATTTCGGAAGAAGAAACACGGGATGGATATTGTCATCTTAGAAGCTTTGCGGGAATTACAGAGACAAGATACGTTTAATGAATATTATATATTCGTAGCTCCGGGACCTGACAAGTGTTTAGAAAAAACCTCAAACTTTCATATAGTAGAAGTAAAATGTCCGTCCTATATATTATGGGAGCAAATAGGACTGCCTCGTGCTGTATCTAAAATAAAACCCAATGTGGTGCACTGTACAAGTAATACCGCTCCCCTATTTGTAAATGTACCGTTGATAGTGACATTACATGATATAATATTTTTAGAAAAGAAACAAAGTTCCAATAAGTCCCTATACCAAAACCTAGGGCGGATATATAGAAAACTTGTTGTGCCTCAAATTTTATCGAAAAGCAAGAAAATTATTACCGTATCAGATTTTGAACGTGAGAATATTTGCAAAAAGACAAATATACCACCATCTCAAGTAGTCACTATTCACAATGGATACAATAAGCGGTTTCATTATATACCAAACTATCATAACATTACAAAAAAATATATAGAAGAGGATAACTACATTTTATTCTTTGGAAACACTGATCCTAAAAAAAATACGCTGCGAACAATAAAAGCTTATGCCTTATATCTGGAGAAATCCGATTATAAAAGACCTCTTTTAATTTTAGATATTAATAAATCTATCATTGAGGAAATCCTGAAGGAAGAAAACATAGAGCACATAAAGCCTTTTGTACATTGTCCCGGATATATAAATAATTCAGATCTACCATATATATACAATGGCGCATTTGTTTTTATTTACCCATCTTTGAGAGAAAGCTTTGGCCTTCCAATCTTGGAGTCGATGGGCTGTGGAACCCCTGTTATTGTATCCAATACATCTGCTATTCCCGAAGTAGCAGGCGAAGGAGCTTTATATACAGATCCATATAACGAACAAGATATTGCCAATAAGCTGCTACTTATTGAAAATGACGAAGAAAAATATCAAAATTTAGTTGAATACGGAAGATTAAGAGTAAATTCGTTTTCGTGGGAATGGACGGCTAAAAAACTGATGAATGTATATAACTCTGTATTATGAATATACAAAAGGTAAGGATCTTATTAGAAAATAAACCTCATTTAAAAAAGATAGTATTAAATGCGGTCATGCATCCGATTAAAACCAGACCTAGATTATGGGTTCGCTTTTTCCAATTCATATATATAAAAAAAGGCAAAGGAAGTGTTATATATAGAAATGTTCGTAAAGATATAACCCCATTTAATAAGTTTGTAATAGATCATCATTCAGTTGTCGAGTCTTACTCGGTATTAAATAATGCTGTAGGAGACATATTTATAGGAAGTAACAGCCGCATAGGTATGTCCAACACAATCATTGGACCTGTCTCTATCGGGAATAATGTTAATCTTGCCCAGAATGTTGTTCTTTCGGGCTTAAACCATAATTATGAGGATATAGAAAAAAATATCGATGTACAAGGAGTATCAAAAAATTTAATAAAAATAGAGAATAATGTATGGATTGGAGCTAATGTAGTAATTTTAGCGGGAATAACTATTGGCACTCATTGTTGTGTGGGAGCAGGTAGTGTAGTAACAAAAAATATACCTCCATACACTATAGTTGCTGGAAATCCGGCAAGAATTATAAAAAAGTTTGACTTTCAGAAAAAAGAATGGGTGAGAATATAAATAATCCAAAAGTAAGTATTATCATTCCTGTTTATAATACCGAGTCATTTGTTGAAGAGGCAATTCTGTCTATACTCAATCAAACGCTGAGTGAGACAGAAGTAATTGTTGTGGACGATGGCTCAACAGACAGCAGTCTCGAAATAATAAAAACACTCGCTGACACTGATTCTCGTATAAAAGTTTTTTCTCAAAGAAATCAAGGACAATCTGTAGCCCGTAATCTAGGACTAAGTATCGCAAAGGGGGAATATATTTACTTCATGGATAGTGACGACATACTGAAAAAAGACACCTTAGCATGTTGTTACAAAAAATGCAACGAAGAACAATTGGATTTTGTCTTTTTTGATGCCCTCAATTTTGGCAGCGAAAATATATCTTTTCCTCTAAATTACGACAGAAAAGGAAAAATCAACGATCACCTTATTTATAGAGGACCTGAGATACTCAACATACTGCTTGATATAAAAGAATACAGAGTTCCTTTATGGCTTTATTTCATTAAGACTTCTTTTATTAAAGAAAATGAGTTATTGTTGCAAGCCGGATTATCTCATGAAGACCAGATATTTTCAGCGCAAATATTTTATCTGGCTGAAAAAGTAGGATACATACCTGAAATATTTTTCATGAGGCGCATAAGAGCTAACTCTGTTATGACAAGTCTCTTCTCTATACGAAATATCACCTCTTATTTTAAAATAGTTAGATACCTATTAAAGTTTGTAGAAAACAAGCCTCAATCAATACAAGAACTGAATGCAAAGACGATAAAATACATATTTGATCCGGCTGTATACGCCTCTCATACTTTAAACTTCAAGGAACGTATGTCTGTAGCCGAAACCTGTATGTTAGAGTTTAGTAAATATATCTCGTTTAAAAGTTGGCTAGTACTTTTGTTCCCATCTTTTCTTACTATTAAATCTTATTTCAAAAAATTACATAGTGGGAGAAAATAAAGCATATAGGTCTATAATAAAAACAACGTCTTTGTTCGGAAGCGTGCAGGTGTTTCAGATACTTATCAATCTGATAAGAGGTAAGCTTATTGCGATTTTATTAGGGTCGAGCGGTATGGGATTAAACAGTCTTCTGGTATCGTCCATGACTATGATGAATAATATTTCGGGATTGGGACTTAATTTTAGTGCTGTACGTGAAATATCAAAAACTACGGAGACAGAAAGTCGAGCTAAAATCATCGTTATTTTTCGCAGATGCCTTGGCTTCACTGCTCTACTCGGATTTCTGCTAACTATCATTTTTTCTCCAGCTCTCAGTTATTTCACATTCTCGAGATTCGATGAAACGTGGATATTTGGATGTTTGGCTGTCAGTCTGGTATTAAATATTCTGTCTACAGAAGCAGTAGTGCTATTGCAAGGAACCCGTAATCTGAGTGCATATGCAAAACTAACGGTTTCTATTTCTCTCATTTCGTTATGTGTTACTATACCGGTTTATTATTTTGGAGGAATTAAGGCAATCGTCCCTGCAATTATATTATCATCGTTTGTCAGTTTTGTTTTAAGTAAATATTATATCAACCGTATCAAAACAGGTAAACCCGAAGTTACTAAAAAAGAGACGATAGACAAAGGAAAAGAAATGCTCAAGCTTGGTATAGCAATGATGGCAGCAACTACAATAGGATCTACTACTTCATATTTGGTAAACACTTTTATATACAGTTACGGGACAGCATCCGACTTGGGGTTATATCAGGCGGGGATGAGCATTACAAGTCAATCTATCGGGCTGGTATTTTCAGCAATGTCTATCGATTACTTTCCTCGTTTGGCTGCAGTAAGCCATGATAGGACAAAAACAAGACGTATGGTAAATCAACAAGCCGAGATAACGCTATTACTATCCACTCCTATCCTACTCGTATTGATGGTTACAGCACCACTATTGATACATCTACTCCTTACCTCAGAGTTTATGCCACTTGAAGGATTTATAAGAATTTTAGCATTAGGGATGTTCTTCAAAGCGGCCTCATATCCTTTAGGAACTATATCCTTTTCGAAAGGTGATAAAAAAACATTTTTCCTACTCGAAGGTGTAGGAATTAATATTGCAACTCTTATATTCAATATATTAGGATATAGCATCGGGGGATTCAGCGGCTTAGCTTATTCATTCCTATTTGTGAATGCAGCATACTATGTAGCTATCAATATTATTACATTCAAACTATACTCATTCAGGATGAGTAAATCATTGAAAAGAATCTTTATAATACAGCTATTAATTCTTGCTTTAGCCTTTTTATCTTTTAATAGTCTCTATAGTCTATATGCTTATATATTACCTATTATATTAGTTTTGGCCGTTGCTATTTTTTCGTACAAACAATTGGATAGGTTAATAAATTTAAAAGCTTTTATTATCAGTAAGTTTAGCAATAAAAACAGTTAATATAACAAGATATGGTATATAGTATATTGACCGATCGAATAGGAAATAATTTATTCCAGATTGCCGCCGGAGCATCATTAGCACATCGCAACAATACCGATTACATGGGATGTGCGACAGATTTTGAAGTTCCAAACGGAGAACAGATTGAAAAATATATTAAGCAATATGAGCATACAATTCTTAGGAAAGTCAAAATTATAAATACTCTCCCAACAGATATTGTAACCTATAATCAGCCTGATTTTGGTTATACACCTATAGAATATGTCGATAATATTTGTCTTAGAGGATATTATCAGACAGAAAAATATTTCGATCAGGATTTTATCCGTGAGCTATTCGAAATAGATGAGCAAACAAAAGAATACATACAAAAAAAGTACGGGCATATCCTTTCTAAAGGTGTAATCTCGCTACATGTCAGACGGGGCGACTATATAAACCGTCCCCTACGCCAACCGGTTTGCTGTATGCCTTATTTTAAAAATGCGATTAGTTACTTTGGGAAAGATAAACTATATTTAATCATTAGTGATGACATAGAATGGTGTAAGAAAAATTTCAAAGGGAATAATTTTTTCTTCTCAGAAGGAGAAAGTTCTATTGTTGATCTTTATCTCCAAACAATGTGTAATCACAATATCATTAGTAATTCATCTTTCAGTTGGTGGGGAGCGTGGTTAAACAATAATCCGGAGAAAATAGTTATAGCACCAAAAAACTGGTTTGGAAAACAAATGAAGGATTGGAATCTTCAGGATTTAGTTCCATCTGAATGGGTAAGACTACCTAATCCGAAAGATCTAGGGCTAAAATTAAAAATATTGAGATATAGCATTGACGATCTATATAAAAGAGCCATAAAAAGATTACAACATATTTTTAATTGAGATGAAACTATTATACCTGATTTTTCATGGATTTGAAGCATATAATGGCATCAGTAAAAAAATACACTATCAGGTTAGTGCTTTGAAGCAGTGTGGCGTAGAAGCACATCTATGCTATATTCATATTGACAATGATGGTTATCAGAGACGAATGATAGATGATCAGGTTCTTGAAAATATTGGGCATGGAATTAAAGCCAAAATAAAGAAAAGAATTGACTATTCTGCGATATTAAATTATATAGAAAAGAACAACATCAACTTGATTTATATTAGATCATATCACAATGCAAATCCGTTTTTAATTTCCTTTGTTAAGCAAGCGGCTAAAGTAGGGGTGAAAACATTACTCGAAATCCCGACCTACCCATACGACAACGAATATATCAACAGTTCTTTGCCAACTCGCCTACAGCTACTTACAGATAAACTCTTTCGCCGCAAACTAGCTCATAATATATTCAGAATTGTGACATTTTCAAACGAAACAAATATCTTTGGAGCAAAAACAATTAATATATCGAATGGTATAGACTTCGATGCTATAAAAATAAAAGAGCCGACAAATAGTAATCCGAATATAATTACTCTGATAAGCGTAGCTGAAATTCATGTTTGGCATGGATTCGACCGTTTACTAAAAGGATTAACCGAATATTATAAAGTGAAACAAGATGTCGAAGTTCGGTATGAAATTGTTGGATACGGAGATGAACGTGAAATCTCGAAATTAAAAAATTACATAATCCAGAATAAACTAGAGAAATATGTCACCTTCCACGGGCCACAATATGGAGAAAGCTTAGATAGCTTGTTTAATCAGGCTTCAATCGGAATTGCGAGCCTGGGACGTCATCGAAGTGGAATCACCAATATAAAGACTCTAAAAAACCGAGAATACGCAGCAAGAGGCATTCCATTTATCTACTCCGAAGTAGACAATGATTTTGAAGAAAAACCTTATATTATGAAAGTAAGTGCTGACGAATCACCAATAAATATCCTTGACGTGATTGCATTTTATGAAAAAGTAAAAACAATATCTGCTATAGAAATACGCAATTCTATCAATAATCTTTCATGGAAGAATCAGATGGAAAAGGTTATTTTAGCTTGTAAATAAACGATTTGAATTGTTGTTTCTATGATTTTAATTATTGTATTCTGCCTATTTGCATTCATTATTTTCTATACTTACTTAGGGTATGGCATCTTAATTTGGTTTCTGGTTAAAATCAAAGAAATTTTAAAACCACAAAGTAAGAATAAATTGCAAGATGTCGAGTTACTCGATGTGACCTTGCTGATTGCAGCTTATAACGAAGAAAACGTTGTGGTCGAAAAAATGGCCAATATAGAGTCTTTAAATTATCCAGAGGAAAAGCTCCATGTTGTCTGGGTTACTGATGGTAGTACAGACAGTACAGTAGAAATGCTAAAGTCGTATCCTAATATAAAAATCTTACATAAACCTGAACGTGAAGGCAAAACTGCAGCCTTAAACAGGAGCATGTCTTACATAGATACTCCTATTGTTATATTTACAGATGCAAATGCTATACTAAACACTCAATGTATAAATGAAATAGTATCGCTATTTGCAGACAGTAAAGTAGGTTGTGTAACAGGAGAAAAAAGAGTAAACATAGAATCAAAAGATAACGCATCGTCTAGTGGCGAAGGATTTTATTGGCGCTACGAATCTGTATTAAAAAGCTTAGACTCTCGTTTATACTCTGTAGTTGGTGCTGCGGGAGAGTTATTTGCCATAAGACGTGATTTGTTTCAATATATTCCAAATGATACAATTCTTGATGATTTCGTCTTGTCTCTAAAAATAGCACAAAAAGGTTATCGCATAGCATATTGTTCCGAAGCATATGCAATGGAATATAGCTCCGATTCGATGATAGAAGAAGAAAAAAGAAAAGTAAGAATTGCAGCAGGAGGACTACAAGCTGTATGGAGATTATGTCCATTACTTAATATTTTCAGATACGGGCTACTAAGCTTTCAGTACATATCCCATCGCGTGTTGAGATGGACCATAACGCCTTTGGCTCTTTTTGCTCTATTGCCTCTTAATGTATTACTTTGTATACAAACCTACCCTACTTGTACATTGCCTGCTATATTATTAATATTACAAGTTATTTTCTACTTATTAGGTTTTGTAGGATATACACTTGCTAAAAAGGAGATAAAAAATAAAGTGTTGTTTATTCCATATTATTTTCTTTTTATGAATTTAAATGTCATAAAGGCATATTCTTATTTAAAGAAAAGAAGTAATAGCGGAATATGGGAGAAGGTTAAAAGAAAATCTACTCAGAATAGTTAAATTGGAGAAATCAAGATACCAAGAAAGAACCTAATTATAGAGGCTCACTACATTTATTACAACTCCCTTTTATTAATATCTCACATTCGTCAGATTTAAATCCTTCCGGTAAGTTATACTTTTTTAAAGATATATTGTCGAGACAAGTTATTGAATGACAACTTTTACAATAAAAATGAGCATGATCTTTTTTATTGCCTGAAAGATGAATATCATTCAGTACATATTTTGTTATGTTATCAACTGTAATTTTATGTATGATTTCAGTTTCCAATAATGTTTGAACAGTGCGATAAAAAGTTATACGATCGTAAAGATCTCCCATCTCCATCTTTATATCACCCTCGGTTAAAGAAATACTCCTCTTTTGCAAAATATTAATCAGCATAACTCGCTGAGCTGTTTTCTTTAAACCCTTATTTCTGAGTATATCTATTGCATTCATAATATCAATATTTATAGGTAAACAAAAGTACCACAAAATCACAGACCACACAAATTGATTATATATTAATATTGAAACAATGTTGCATTTAAATAAAATTTATATCTTTGCTGTCTCCTAGTCAAAATTCATATTCGGTGTGAGGCAATATAAAGTAAATAAAATTATCTTGGCGTGGCTATTAGCGGCTATCTTCATAACCCCGCTTATAGTTAAGGGTATTCATATTTATAAATATGAGTGCTACGAAGAACATTGTTCACATGCTAACGATAAACATAAACCTCAACATAATAGTAATACATGTCAGGTTTGTAAACTCACGTTTTCTTTATTTACTGAAGCTAGTTTTCGCATTTCGGATACAATACAAATAATATATACTAGCCGGATATATTCCTTATATCTGGAAAATGGATATAACTCGATAACCCAACTCAATTATCTACGAGCACCACCCTCTATTAAAAACATATTTTCCTCCGGGATAATTCTATCCCAACTTTATTCGTAAATTATTTTAATAAAATAAAAACAAATACTTATATGCATATCCGAATTATTCGGGTTATGCTCTTGCTGGTATTTGTATTGCCTTTGTATAGTCAAGAATCAGATTCTATCAAACAGGTAGAGTTAGAAAGTATTACTATAACTGCAACATCTTATAAGACATCGAGTAAACTTAATTCAGCTCTGTCGATAGAAGTAGCAGAAAAGGATTTTTTAAGAAGTCACTTTACAGGCAATCTTATACAAGCACTAGAGCATATACCGGGAGTCCGTTCTATGGATATTGGTTCCGGATTTTCGAAACCCATGATAAGGGGAATGGGATTCAATCGCATTTCTGTAACCGAAAATGGAATTAAACAGGAAGGCCAACAATGGGGAAGCGATCACGGCTTAGAGATTGACGCGTTTAATATCGAACGAGTCACTGTCCGCAAAGGGCCATCCTCACTCCTTTATGGGAGCGATGCAATGGGAGGCGTTGTAGAAATAACACAAGGTCCCCCACCCTTTGATAATCAGATTTTTGGTGAAGCTATGGTACTAGGCAAAAGTGTAAATGAAACATTCGGCGGTTCTGTATTATTAGGTCTGAAAAAAAATGCATGGTATACAAAGTTTCGATATTCCGAACAGCGTTTTGGAGATTATCGCATACCGACAGATACCATTGTTTATCTTACTCAGAAAGTACCAATATATAATCGGAAGTTGAAGAATACAGCCGGTATTGAGCGTAATATAAGTTCATACACCGAATACCGTAGCGGAAAGTATTATTCGAATTATTCAATCAGTAATGCCTATCAAAAAATAGGATTTTTTCCCGGAGCACATGGCATACCTGATATATACCGTGTACAGGACGATGGAGATGACCGTAATATTGAATTACCATATAGCAAAGTAAATCATTTGAAAATAACATCGCGACAGCAATATATATGGGATAAACTCATTGGATATTGGGATGTTGGATATCAGAAGAATCACAGGGAAGAGTGGAGTAAATTTCATACACATTATGGAACACAAGCACCTCCGGATAAAAATCCGGATCAGGAATTGGTTTTCACCCTGGATACATATAGTTCTTCTATCAAGTTGAAAACAATAGCCTCAGCCACATGGGAATATAATGTCGGGCTTGATATTCAATATCAACAAAACCGTATATCTGGATATTCGTTTCTCTTACCCAAGTACAATAGATTTACAAGTGGAGTATTTGGTCTTGCTACATGGCGACCATCACAGCAGCTTAGCTTTAGTGGAGGTATTCGCTACGATCATGGGAATATTGACATATCGGCTTATAATGATCCTTACCTAGAAACATATCTGCAAGAAATGGGATATGAGGACGAACTGATAAAGCAATATAAGTGGCGTAGCTATCCAGTAAATCGCAACTTTGGAGACTTTTCTGGATCGCTCGGTATTATATGGAATCCGAATATCTATCATCTTGTAAAAGCGAATATAGGACACAGCTTTCGGCTTCCCGGTGCAAATGAGTTAGCAGCAAATGGAGTACATCATGGTACGTTCAGGCACGAGCAAGGAAACCCATCGCTTAATTCAGAAAGAGGATGGCAGCTGGATGCATCTTACTTATATGAAAACAAGAGCATTTCTTTTTCCATCACTCCGTTCTTTAGCTGGTTTGGCAATTACATTTTTCTGAAACCAACAGGCGAATGGTCTGTACTTCCTCATGCGGGACAGATATATCGATATACGGGTGCTGAAGCTATTTTTGCAGGAACGGAGATATCTTTCAGTATAGACTTGTTTCCACATCTGAATTATTCTTTCACAGGTGAGTACGTATATACTTGCAACCTTGATGAGAATACTCCTTTAAGTTTCTCGCCACCGGCATCTATGCGAAATACAATAACATGGAAAAAGAATCAATTCCAAATACATGCCGAACTTTATAGTATTGCAAATCAAAATAGAGTGTCAAAGAACGAAAGTCCAACATCAGGAACCAATTTAATTAATCTCGGAGGAAATATAAGTATTCCGATATATAACACAATGGTAGATATCAGTTTATCACTGCGAAATCTATTGAATAATAAATATTATAACCACTTAAGTTTTTACAGAAAAGTTGAGATTCCAGAACCGGGACGCAACTTTCAATTATCAATTAAAATACCTTTTAAAAGTAAATTAAAATGAGAACAATTATTAAAATCCTATTCCTATCAATTATTAGTATAATAACATCTATATCATTTACATCTTGTAGTAATGATAACGATGGAGATACAACTCCACCTGTAATCAATCTAACTGCTCCGACAGAAGGCGCTGTATTAAAAATCGGATCAGATATTCATTTGGACATGGAATTATCTGACAATGAAATGTTATCTTCCTATAAAGTAGAGATACATAACAACTTTGATGGTCATAACCATACAAAATCATTAAAAGCCGAAGACAGTACTACCGCATTTGCTTTTCAGAAAACATGGAGTGTAACCGGACAAAAAACAGCCAAGATACATCATCATGAAATAATCATACCGGAAAATGCAACCCCTGGTAATTATCACTTGATGGTATATTGTACAGATGCCGCCGGGAACGAATCGTATGTTGCACGTAATATTGTATTAAGTCATGACGGAGAAGATGGTGATCATGATCACTAGATAAAAGCCCCTTTATAAGTAAAACCTCAGTATAAATCAATAAACTATACTGAGGTTTTCTTTTGAATTCAACAATTTCATTTACAGCAAAAAAAAACTCTTATACAATAACTTAACAAGTATTTTATTTGTAATTCAGATTCTAAATCAAAGAAAAAGGCTAGTTCAGACACGCCATTTCCAATTTCAATAGAAGATTTTGCTTTTTCCAAAGCAAGCCCATTTACTTTACTCTTATGAGCATTAGTTGGTACGATAACTGTTCCACGGCATCCCACCGGAAGTGTAACATTCATTTTCAACATGGAATACATAAAGTCTGCCGATTTGTTTTATATAGCCCATCTGGTAAGAATAGAAACGCCCACCAATCCTACTGCTATATGATCATTGTATTTCTCTTTTGTTTCTCTGAATAGTTAATCTTTCACTTTATCATAAACGTCCGAAGGCGTTACTCCTACAAGCATTGGATACAACATATCAAGTTATGAAGCTGTAGAATATATATTCTTATCAGCATCAAAGTTACTAAACAACAAAATTTAAACGGTCACTTACATACCCATTTGAAAGTTCAAATAATACCCATCCAAATATTTTCCATTGGAAATTTGTTTCTTTGGAAAATTATATTTTACTTTGCAATATATTTCTAAAGGATATTATTTCCAGTAGATATTTTATTGATCTAAATAATATTAAAATATAAAATGAAAAAGGCAAGTATTATTATTAGTGCTATTCTGGTTAGCTTTCTAATGCAAGCGCAAAATCAGTATATTTCAGTAAGGGATGCTGTAGAGATTGCAATGAAAAATAACAACAATCTTAAGATCTCCGAGTTGGATGAAAAAGTAGCAAATGCTAATTATCATCAAACAGATGCAGTATTTCTTCCACAAATAACAGCTGGATATACAGCTTTAAGTACAAATAACCCACTAAATGCTTTCGGATTTCTATTGCAGCAAGAATCTGTTACTGCAATGGACTTCGATCCTGCCAAACTGAATAATCCCGGAGCAAGACAAAATTACAGTGCTCAGGTAGAGGCTAAGCTACCATTGTTGAATATGGATATGATCTATGCTCGCAAAGGAGCTAAAGCTCAAGAAGAAGTTTACAAATACAAAACGGAACGAGCCAAAGAATACATCGAATTTGAAGTACGAAAGGCATATATTCAATTACAAATGTCTTATCAAGCTCGAAATATCCTTCAAAAATCATTAGACGATGTGAAACAAATACATCAATCAGTTTCCAATTTCTATAATCAAGGATTAGTTCAAAAATCGGATGTACTGAATGCTCAGGTGCAAGTAAATACAATTGAAACAGCATTGGCAAAAGCCGAAAGTAATATACAAAATGCCTCAGACGGACTGCGTCTCCTGATGGGATTAGATAGCAGCAGTGATGTGTATGTGACAGATTCGCTATCACAAGAGATAAACCTGAATCAAGACAGTGAGCTTTCATCTTTTCGGTCCGATATCATGGCATTAAACAAAGCTGTAGATGCAACTAGCATGATGGTAAAATCCTCAAAGATGGCATTCCTTCCACGTATCAATGCCTTTGGCTCATATAGTTTAAATGATTCTAAGGCTTTCAAATTTGGGAATGATTCTTACCTCGTTGGTATAAATCTAAGTTGGACAATATTTTCAGGCAATCAAAATCGGAGTAAGATGAAATCGGCACAATTCCAACGAGATAAAATACAAGAAGAGCTCAGCCTGCATATCAAAAAAGAAGAACTAGAGCTAAATAAAACCAAGCGTGATCTGAACGATTCCCAAGTCGAGATCAACAAGCAAAAGGCCAGCGTGGAACAAGCTGATGAAGCATTACGTATTCTCTCCAATCGCCACCGAGAAGGTTTAGCGAGTACCACAGATCTATTGATGGCACAAGCTCAATTCTTTCAACAAAAACTTATGCTATCTCAATCTATTATGTCGTATAATATAACAGAAGCATACCTCAATTTTTTATCAAAAACTAAGTAACAAATAAAATCGATAAATAGATATGAAAACTTTAAGAAATGCATTTTTAGGAATAGTGGGAATATCAACTCTTTACTCCTGCTCTTCTTCTGATAAGTTAGAGGATAAAGATAAGACTATAGTAAAAGTAGAAGCTTACTCTCCGGCCCAATCGACAAACGAAGGATTTTACCTTAGCGGTGAGGTCACAGCCAAGCAAACGGCTAATATAAGTACCCGAATGATGGGCTATGTAACGAAGATATATGTAAAACCTGGTGACAAGGTAGCATCAGGACAGCTTCTCGTATCAATCAGCAGTGATGATATTCTGGCAAAAAAGGCTCAGATACAAGCTATGATCACCGAAGCTGAAGCAGCAGCAAAAAATTCCCAACGTGATTATGAGCGTTTCAAAACACTACGCAACCAAAACAGCGTATCTGATAAAGAACTCGAAAATGTAGCTTTGCAGAATACTTCGATGAATGCCAGAGTACAAATGGCTCGTCAACAGATGAACGAAGTAAATGCGATGCTTTCCTACACCAATATACGCGCTCCATTTTCGGGAGTCGTAACACAAAAAATGGTGGACGAAGGAAGCATGGCAAATCCGGGAATGCCTATTTTGACAATTGAGCAGAATGGTGAATTGCAGGTTATAGCATCTATCCCCGAAAACTATATACAGTATGTAAAAGTAGGCGATGTAGCCAAGATGGAATTGAAATCATTAGGGATAACGATCGATGGAAAAGTATCCGAACTCAGTCCGTCGGCATTCCGCACAGGAGGACAATACTCTATGAAATTGGCTATTGACACAAAAGATAAAGAAAATATACGTCCGGGAATGTATGTAAATATATTGATACCGAACAAAACAGGTGAGAATATTACATCTAAAATCATGCTGGACAAAAGCTCTATTGTATACCGCGATCAGCTTACGGGAGTATATGTGATAGACGACCAAAGTCAAGCTAATCTTCGCTGGATACGTTTAGGCAAGACAATCGGCAATCAGGTAGAAGTACTTTCGGGGTTGAGCCAAAATGACAAAATTGTATCCAAAGCCGAAGGCAAATTATATAACGGAGTAAAAGTATCTGTAAATAAATAAAATTATGGAAAACGGAATTTCAGGAAAAATAGCCGGAGCGTTTATCAAGTCTAAATTGAGTATCCTACTCATGCTAGCTTTTATGCTCTTAGGTCTGTTCAGCATATATTTTATACCCCGCGAAGAAGAACCTCAGATTGAAGTTCCTATGGCGGACATCATGATTGGTTATCCCGGAGCAACACCCCAGGAAGTAGAATCAGGTGTTGTACAACCTATCGAAAAAATCATATCGAATATCAAAGGTGTAGAGCATGTTTATTCTACTTCTATGAATGGTATGGGTATGCTCACCGTGCAATTTTATGTGGGCGAAGATGTGGAACGTTCGTTAGTAAAACTTTACAACGAAATGATGAAGAATATGGATCGTATGCCACAAGGTGCTACTATGCCATTGGTAAAATCACGAGCCATAGATGATGTACCTGCATTAGCTTTCACTTTTTGGAGTGATAAAATGGGTGATTACCAAATACGCCAGGTAGCAGAAGTAGTTGGCAACGAGATAAAGAAAATACCGGATGTAGCACAAGTGAATATCGTAGGTGGACAAAGTCGACAAGTGAAAGTCATGCTCGACAAAGACAAGATGGCTCAAAGCAAGCTCGACTTTCGATCAATAGCCCAATCACTGCAAGTAAATAATGCACAGATGCAAAGCGGAAATATCGTAACAGGAGATATGGTTTACTCTGTGCAGACAGGCAATTTCTTTGCGAATGTAGATGAAGTGAAGAATCTGATTGTAGGAACAAATGATAATCAGCCGGTTTACCTGTATCAAATAGCAGAAGTAGAAGACGGACCGGAAGTACCCAAACAATATGTTTCGTTTGGATATGGAGCTGCGTCAGGCGATAAAAAAGCCGGCATGCCCGACGACTATTCGGCTGTAACTATTTCTATTGCCAAGAAAAAAGGTGCTGATGCAATGAAGCTGGCAGAAGTAGTCATTGATAAAGTAGATCACCTGAAAAAAGATGTCATCACAAAGGATCTGAATGTGGAAGTCTCTCGTAATTATGGAGAAACTGCGTCGCATAAAGTATCCGAATTACTGTTCCACTTATCTATTGCAATTATAGTTGTAACCCTGTTTGTAATGATAGCTATGGGATGGCGTGGTGGTTTGGTGGTATTTCTTTCCGTGCCTGTAACATTTGCCCTCACTCTTTTTGCTTATTACTTCTTGGGATATACACTCAATCGTATTACACTGTTTGCTTTGGTGTTTGTTACAGGTATTGTTGTGGATGACTCCATTGTGATTGCGGAAAATATGCACCGTCACTTCAAGATGAAAAAACTACCACCGTTACAAGCTGCGCTATATGCTATCAATGAGGTAGGGAATCCGACTATCTTGGCAACGCTGACTGTTATCGCTGCCGTACTGCCCATGGCATTCGTATCGGGAATGATGGGGCCATATATGAGTCCGATGCCTATAGGTGCATCCATAGCCATGATTTTCTCATTGCTAGTAGCACTAACATTGACTCCATATTTCGGATACTTATTCTTAAGACATAAAGAAAAGAATGGAAAAGGAGAGGATTCCGCAGAAAAAGAATTGGATTTACACGAAACAAAAATATATAAGTTATATGCTAAAATAGTAACACCGTTTTTGGAAAGCAGAAAACGCCGCTGGACATTTATGATTGGCTTAACTGTCGTTTTACTGGGATCGTTTGTGTTGTTTTATACAAAATCTGTTCCGGTAAAAATGTTGCCTTTCGACAATAAGAATGAATTTCAAGTGGTAATAGATATGCCGGAGGGAACGACTTTGGAACGTACTGCCGCCGTAGCTAAAGAATTAGCTGTATATATCAGCCGAAATGATAAAGTAACCAATTATCAAACTTATGTGGGAACTTCTGCTCCTATCAGCTTCAATGGATTGGTTCGCCACTATGATATGCGAATGGGTGACAATGTAGCTGATATACAGGTTAATCTTGTTGACAAAGGAGAACGTAGCGAACAGAGTCATGATATAGCGACATCGGTGCGTGCCGATTTGCAAGCTATCGGCAAAAAATACAATGCCAATGTAAAAATAGTAGAGGTACCGCCCGGTCCTCCTGTAATGTCTACAATTGCAGCCGAGATATATGGTCCTGACTATGATCAACAAATAGCTGTAGCCAAACAAGTGAAAGATATACTGACTGCGACAGATAACGTTGTTGATGTGGATTGGTCGGTAGAAGATGCTCAGACTGAATATAAGTTTGAGGTGGATAAAGACAAAGCTATGAAATTGGGAATTCCAAATGCACAAGTAGTTCAGAATATGAGAGCGGCTCTATCGGGTATGCCTGTAGGTATATTGCATCAACCTTCGTCAGTCAATCAAGTAGGTATTGTACTTCAACTGTCAGAAAAAGAGAAATCAAGCATAGAAGATGTATTAAGCATGAAAGTTGTGAATCAACAAGGTATGGCAATTCCCGTTAGCGATTTAGTGAAAGTCACTAAAGGTGAAAAGGAAAAGAGTATTCACCGCAAAGATCAAAAACGTGTAGTTTACATATTAACCGAAGTTGCAGGAAGTTTAGAAAGCCCTATATATCCTATTACGGAAGTGTCGGATAAGTTATCTCAGGTAAAACTTCCTGATGGATACACTTTATCAGAAGAATATAGTAAGCAACCAAAATATGAAGACAACTTTTCCTTAAAGTGGGATGGAGAATGGCAAATAACATACGAGGTGTTCCGCGATTTAGGATTAGCATTCTTATTTGTATTAATTATTATCTATGTACTCATTGTCGCATGGTTCCAAAACTTTATCACACCATTGGTACAGCTGGCTGCTATACCTCTATCATTGATTGGTATTATTTTCGGCCACTGGATTATGGGAGCTTACTTTAGTGCTCCGTCTATGATTGGATTTATTGCCTTAGCCGGAATTATGGTACGCAACTCTGTATTGCTTATCGACTTTATCGACATACGTCTCAAAGATGGTATTCCATTAAAACAAGCTGTAATTGAAGCCGGAGCTGTACGCACTACACCTATCATACTGACTGCAGGAGGCGTAGTTTTGGGGGCAATCGTCATTCTATTCGACCCTATATTCCAAGGGTTAGCAATCTCACTGATGGGTGGAACAATAACCTCTACTGTGTTGACACTGATTGTTGTGCCACTGTTGTATTTCAAAATGTTGAAAAAGAAAGTAAAATGATTATGAAGCTATTAGTTGTATTAAGTATAAAGGAATATCAGGAGCAGGTAGGAAGTCTGCTCCATGATGCCGGAGTAAAACGGTTTAGTGTAACAAATATCACCGGATATAAAAAGAAGGAAGAAAACTTGGGCTGGTTTGCAGCGAATGGAAGTAATGCAAAAACTAATTCGATAATGCTTTTCAGCTTTGTAACAAAAGAAATAGCAGACAAGGCTATTTTAGATATTGATAGTTGTAATATTGAGACAAAAAATCCTTTTCCTGTACATGCTTTTGTCCTTGATGTAGAGAATTTTTCTAAACTGATTTGATTATGAAACGTGAATATATTATACGGATAGTAGCGGGAACAATGGTACTAACAGGTATTTCTCTGGCTTATTTTGTTTCTATCGGATGGCTGTTCTTACCTGCATTTGTTGGTGTGAATCTTATACAGTCTTCGTTCACTAAATTTTGCCCGTTAGAAATCCTGCTCGATAAACTGAATATTAAACGGTAAATTGATTAATTAAACTTGAGAGAGCAAAACCGAACACTGAAATCGTCTTTTGCTCTCTTTTTTAGATATGAAAGCAATATTTTATATAATAATCGTATTGTTTATCCTCATTATACACATACCCAGGGTCTACTCACAGGAAAATACTATCTTACAGGTAGATAGTATTTCACTTCGGAATAACTATCTGAATGAGATGCAGTCAATAAATGTATTGAAACATAAACCGATTGAAGTTTCGGAAGACCTTGTAAGGTCAGTACTCGACAAACAGGCTCCTTTTGCGGTATATAAGGATAATTATATGGTAACCGGAATCCCTTTAAATAAATCTGTAACCCGCAAAACAGCGGATGCATTTTTCCAATTTAGCATTCGTCATAGAGTTACCAGAAGTGTACTCCCTTTCAACTCATTCTTATACATTACTTATTCTCAGAAATCATTTTGGGATATTTACGATGAATCAAGTCCTTTCAGCGATACAAATTATAATCCGGGAATAGGCATAGGTAGGTATGTGATAAAAGACAACAAACTGAAAGGGGCAATGATGATTTCTTTGGAACACGAATCGAATGGTAAAGCAGGAGAAGATTCCCGTAGTTGGAACTATATAAATCTGTCAGCTAAATACTTTTACAATATGCGATTATCGGCTAAAGCTCAAATATATCTACCCTATGTAGATGGTGGTAATAATAAAGATTTGTTGCGCTACAAAGGATATGGAATCTTTTCGGTCAATTATATTGATAAGGAAAATTTATGGTGGTTTAGCCTTAATATAATCCCTCGAGATAAGATTATAAACCCTAATTTACATACATCTTTATCATTTAGAGTATCTAAAATTTCAAATCAATACTTAACTTTGGATTATTATGCAGGATATGGAGAAGGGTTGCTAAATTACAAGAAATATACAAATCAGGTAAGAATAGGATTTACGATAAAACCGGATTTCTTCAGTGCATATTAACAAAAAATGAATGACTATGAATAATAAATGGGACGAAAGTTACAATATGAAGGAATACCGCTATGGAGAAGCTCCGAATCTATTTTTCAAGCAAATCATCGATACGCTTCCAATAGGAAAAATTCTTCTTCCGGCTGATGGAGAGGGACGAAATGGTGTATATGCAGCGACAAGGGGTTGGAATGTAGATGCTTTCGACCAAAGCCAGCAAGCTAAAGAAAAAGCCTTGCGTTTGGCTCAAAAGAATAGCGTGGATATTTCATTCAAAGTGATTGATTTCGAAGACATCTCTGAAAATTATATTGTAGACTCTTATGATGTAATCGCTCTTACCTATGTTCACCTACCGGAACAGTTAAAAGCAAGATATCACAGATCATTATTGCCTTTTTTTAAAATTGGAGGGCATATTATTATCGAAGGATTTAGCAAAGAGCATGTAAAATACCAGCAACAAAATCCATTGGCGGGAGGTCCTCCTCAACTGGAAATGATGTATTCGAAGGAAGAGATTTTATCTATTTTTGAATCTTTAAAAATAGATTTATTGGAAGAGATCACTGTAGAATTGGCAGAAGGTATAGGGCATAATGGAAAAGCCTCTGTAATACGCTTTATCGGGCAAAAGATATAAAAGAAAGAAGCAACAGTTGTTATTTACCGTTGCCTCTGTTTACTTTATAGATCAATATATATTTTCAAATTTTTCCTGAAGTTCTTTTTCTGTGATTTCTTCTGTGTGATCGATAACAATAGCTTTATTCGCAATATCCACATTCACACCATATACTCCGGGAACAATACCGATTTCTTTGCCTATAGACCGCGCACAGCTATTACACTGTATATTTTCTACATTTATAATTGTCTTCATAGGCTACGATTATAAATTGACTACAGGTTTGAGCGTTTCGGGAATGTCGAACTCAGCACATTTTATCGATTCAAGCTTTTTCTTGCCCAAATCAGTCAAAGCAAAATACATCTGACGCTTGTCTTCCTTACCTACAATACGGCGGATAAGACCTTTCTTTTCGACCGACTTTATCACTTTTGATGTATTCGAATTACTCAGCCCCAATACGCTCGCCAACTCATTTGATGAATATTTTTGAGTATTTAGCGAACATAGCAGCATTCCTTCATTCAGTCCAAGATCATATAATTGTTGAAAATTTAGTTCAAAGTCATAAATCGCCCGATACACATCTCTGATCTGACATAATGTTTTTACTTGCGAATTATTTATATTGTCTGCCATTTTAGTCTAAGTTTATATTTACTGTTATTCTTTTAATAAAAGATTATCAATAGCTTCCTTTAATTGCTGCTTAGGTAATGCTCCTGCAGCCATCTGAGGTTGTGCATTCATCGGAACAAAGAGTAAAGATGGTATACTTCTTATTCCGAAGAGAGCTGCAAGTTCAGGCTCTGTTTCCGTATTTATCTTATAAATATATATACGATCTCCATATTCTGCAGCCAATTCTTCCAACACCGGAGCTATAGCCTTACAAGGGCCACACCAGTCAGCATAGAAATCGATCAATGCCGGCTTATCCCCCAAATATTTCCACTCAGTAGGATTTGTTTCAAAATTAGCAACTTTTGATAAAAATTCAGCTTTTGTTAAATGTATTGTTGTCATTTTATTTTCTTTTTTAATTGTTTCTTCTATTTGATTTTTTGTTTTTGCCTTGTTATTACAAGAAATAAGCAATAATGCCACGAGTGAGAATAATACTGTATATTTCATTTTTAATCGGGTTTATATTTTTTTATCTGATCTCCATAAATATTTTCTTTGTGCTTAGTATCTGTATAGCATTCTCCGGAACCACAACAGGAAATATTCATAATTGCCTGAAAAAGCAGCCATCCTCCAAAAACCAGAAATATATAATTTTGCGAAATCATAGAATAGATAGCCATAAGTATTCCCAATAGCAAACGAACGATCCGTGCAAAATCCCAATTCTTCAATATGCGATTCATTTTGTTATTCATTTAAAATTAAACCAACTTCCACCATTATATACTTCCTGAAAACCTTTATTTCTTAGAAATGTTACTGCACTGCGGCTACGCATGCCACTCACACATACAGCAATAATCGGTTTATCTTTTTGCAGTTTCGATAAATTACTGCTTAAACTATCCAACGAGATATTAATAGAATGGGTAGCTGCCCCTTGTTTATACTCTTCTTTTGTACGAACATCTAAAAGTATAGCACCATCCTCTAAGAGTGCCTTAAAGTCAGCCTTATCCTCTAGTCCGAAAAATCTGCTAAGAAATCCTGCCATATTATTTATTTTATTACTGTTTCTTTACTTTATTCTTTTTAAATATTCCACCGAATAAACCGCCCAACAATACTCCGTATAGAGTACTGATAGTAGGTGATGAAGTTATGGGACAAGTACCGGTACTACAGCCGATATACCTCCAGTACATATATCCGCCTATTGCTCCGATGAGAGCACCTAAAAGGTATGTCCAATTGTTTTTTATAATTTGCATATTTAGTTATTCTTAGATTATGATGCTACAAAGATAGCAAATAATTTCCATTAGAAAATAATTCTAAGAGAAATAATTCGCATATATTTAATAAATAACATTAAATAACAAATAAATAAAGATTAGTTCATAATGAGTCGCAAGAATATCCTTTATTGTCAATATTTATATGTAAATTTGTTTTATCTCTGTTAGGGGTGTTCTTTTTATAAGAGCTGAGATTAAACCCTTGAACCTGATATGCTGTAATTGGCATCGTAGGGAAACGGAATGAATAGAAGATATTAATAATACTATATATAGAGTATTAATCAAGCCGTTTCATAGATATGAAGCGGCTTTTTTATTGTAAAAAACAAAATATCTATACATAAAATAAATAATTATGATAAATATCGAATCTCTTATACGAGATCTGGATCTTATCCGAAAACAATCACCGCTCATACATAATATAACTAATTATGTAGTAATGAACAATACAGCCAATGCCTTACTGGCTATAGGTGCATCTCCTGTAATGGCACATTCTGTGGACGAAGTGGTAGAGATGACAAATATAGCCTCATCACTGGTTATCAATATCGGCACATTAGAGGCTCTGTGGGTAGAGGCTATGCTTATAGCCGGGAAAACAGCGTTGAATAAATCTACTCCGATTGTCTTCGATCCGGTTGGAGCCGGAGCCACGTCATACCGCTCGAAGGTATGTAAACAATTGATAGATGAATGTAAACCCTCGATTATACGGGGTAATGCTTCGGAAATAATAGCCTTGTCAGATGCTCAGGCTCAGACGAAAGGCGTAGATAGCACAAATGCTTCTGACTCTGCATTAGATTCGGCTAAAACATTGGCTTATAAAACAAAAGCAATAGTTGTAATCAGCGGTGAAACTGATTATATAACCGATGGTATAACTGTTGAAACTGTAAAAAACGGTAATCCGATGATGGCGAAAGTCACCGGGATGGGATGCACAGCTACAGCTATAGTTGCAGCTTTTGCTGCAGTAAATAAAAATCTGCTCGAAGCTGCTACACATGGGATGTCGGTGATGGGAATATGTGGAGAAGTTGCCGCTGCACACTCGCAAGGGAATGGAAGCTTACAAGTAAACTTTCTCGATACATTATTTAATATCAATGAAGAAGTAGTAAGAAAAAAGATCAGGCTATGAAAGACTTTGATCTAACCTTATATTTGGTTACCGACCGTTCATTATCCCTCGACAGACCATTAGAACTTGTTGTGGAAGAAGCTGTAAAAGGTGGTGTAACGATGGTACAATTGAGAGAAAAAACATGTTCTTCGAAAGAATTTTATGACGAAGCCTTGAGATTAAAGAAATGTCTGAAACCGTATAATGTACCTCTAATAATCAACGACAGATTGGATATTGCACTAGCTTGTGATGCTGAAGGACTGCATATCGGTCAAGAAGATATTCCATATCATATAGCACGTAAAATATTAGGCAAAAATAAAATTATTGGTCTATCGGTAGAGAATATACAAGATGCTATTGAAGCCAACAAGTTGGACATAGATTACATTGGTATATCCCCTGTTTTCGGAACTTTAACCAAGACCGACACCGCACAAGCTTTAGGCTTAAGCGGAGTACGAGATATAACTCAAATATCGAAACATCCGAGTGTGGGTATAGGAGGAATTAATAAATCAAATACACAAGATATTATTCGTGCCGGAGCAGATGGGATTTCCGTCGTATCGGCTATTATGTCTGCTGACAATCCCCGACTAGCAGCATCGGAATTATTGGAAATCATAATTAAATCAAAAAATAAAGAATCAAATGAAGTGGAGTGAAGAAGCATGGGTTTCCGCAAAACCTGTTTATGATAAGATACTGGAGTTACCATTTATAAAAGAATTAATAAACGGAAAGTTAACAAAAGAACGATTTATATTCTACATCAGACAAGATGCCTTATACCTCGCTGAATACGGAAAGATATTGATAGGTATAGCCTCAAAGCTGGACAAAACAGAACATACTACTGCGTTTGTCAACTTTGCCAGCGACAGTATAAATGTAGAAAATGCATTGCATGAATCTTTTCTGCAAGAAATAAAGGATGAAAAGAGTGAAGCATCTCCTAGCTGTTTGCTATATACATCATTCCTACATAAACAATTAGCCCATGCTCCTATAGAAGTGGCATTAGCTGCTGTTTTACCTTGTTTTTGGATTTATAAGAAAGTGGGAGATTACATATTAAAAAATCAAACTGAAAGATATAATCCATATCAGAGTTGGATAAACACTTACGGCGGAGATGGTTTCGAAGATTCTGTATCGAGAGCTATTGCTATTTGTGATGAGGTTGCTGCACAATGTACCGAATCACAAAGACAAGCTATGACCGAGGCATTTGTGATGTGCTCCAAACTGGAATGGATGTTTTGGGATAGTGCATATAAACAAGAAAAGTGGATAATTTAAACAGCAAAGGAAAATGAAAAGACAATATAAGCGAGTGTTATCTATAGCAGGAAGCGACCCTAGTGGAGGAGCCGGCATTCAGGCAGACCTTAAAACGTTTTCTGCTTGCGGATGTTATGGGGCAACAGCAATAGTGGCGGTAGTAGACGAAAATACGGTTGGTGTAACAGGTGTACACCCTATTCCGGTTCCCTTTGTAGCAGGGCAAATCAAATCCGTACTAGACGACATTGGTGCGGATGCTATCAAAATAGGGATGCTACATTCCTCTGAACTTATACGTACCGTAAAAGAAACATTATCGTATTACAATATAAAAAACATTGTATTAGATCCTGTTATGGTAGCTACATCAGGCGATAAATTGCTGCAAGATGAGGCCATCCAAACATTAAAAAATGAGCTTATTCCTTTTGTGCGGGTAATAACGCCCAATATACCCGAAGCGGAGATAATATTAGGAAAAAAAATCCAAACACAAGAGGATTTACCTTTAGTTATCAAAGATTTATCTTTTGACAGATCTGTTTCTGTACTTCTAAAAGCCGGACATTTGACAAATGATGAGTTAGTAGACGTTTTTTATAACGCTGAAACAGATGAAATTATACATCTGAGTTCTAAGCGAATTAAAACACAAAACACACATGGTACAGGCTGTACTTTCTCGTCTGCCATAGCGGCTTATCTAGCTCATGGTATCTCGCTCAACGATGCTATAATAAAAGCGAAGGAATATATAAATAAAGCTATACTAGCCGGCGAAGAATACAAAATAGGGAAAGGACATGGCCCGGTACATCATTTTTTCAATTTTTGGCAATGACTTAGGGTTCTAAAACTCAAAAATTAAAAAATTACTGAATTAAATTGATATCGGCATAAAAGAATTGTTCGTAGATATACGAATTAAAATATTATTCGTATATTTGCGAACATAAAAAATATTAATTCAATGCAAAAAAAAGAATTAACAGCCGATCAGGAACAACTTGCACGCTTTGCGAAAGCATTGGGACACCCTATTCGCATTGCTATCCTTGAAATGCTTGCCAATCAATCATGCTGCTATCATGGCGATATGTCCGAGGTATTACCAATTGCCAAAAGTACGCTATCACAGCATTTAAACGAACTAAAAGATGCAGGGTTAATTCAAGGAACAATCACATTACCTACTGTAAAATATTGCATCAACAAGGAGAATTGGAACAAGGCCAAAGGTTTATTTTCAACATTTTTCATAGAGATTCGCAATGAAGATAATTGTAATGCTAAGTAAAAAATTTATCTGCAATATTCGTATTTTCACGAACAACGAACGGATTAACTTCTAATAAATATAAAATATGAAGATACTCATACTTTGCACTGGCAACAGTTGTCGCAGTCAAATGGCACATGGCTTTTTACAATCATTTGATCCTTCATTGTCTGTTTATTCCGCAGGGACAAAGGCTAGTGGAAAAGTAAACCCAAAGGCTATAGAAGTCATGTATCACGCAGGAATAGATATTTCGCACCATACATCCGATAGTGTAGACAAATACATGAATGATGAGTGGGATTATGTGATTACTGTTTGCGGAGGTGCAAAAGAAAGCTGCCCAACATTCTTAGGAAAAGTAAAGAACCGCTTACATATTGGTTTTGATGATCCGTCCGAAGCTACGGGAACACTTGAATTTATTCAATCCGAGTATATCAGGGTAAGGGATGAAATCAAAAAAATATTTTACGAATTATATATTGATAAAATAAAAGGTCATGAGTAAAAGGAAGATGAATTTCTTAGATAAAAACTTAACGCTTTGGATTTTCCTTGCGATAGCTATCGGTATAGGATTGGGGTATCTTATACCCACCTTCAGCAGCTACATAGATTCTATGTCGAGCGGTACAACAAACATTCCTTTGGCAATCGGTCTTATTCTGATGATGTACCCGCCATTGGCAAAAGTGGATTATAAACAACTACCGAAAGTATTTTCCAATATTAAAATATTATCTATTTCCTTAATCCTAAATTGGATTATCGGGCCTGTCTTAATGTTCTTACTGGCCATTTTCTTTTTGCACGATTATCCCGAATACATGGTTGGGGTTATTCTGATAGGTCTTGCACGGTGTATAGCGATGGTACTTGTATGGAACGACCTGGCAGAAGGGAATACCGAATATGGTGCAGGATTGGTTGCATTAAACAGTATCTTTCAGGTATTCTTTTATAGTTTTTATGCTTGGTTATTTGTAACAAAGCTACCACAGTTATTTGGCTTCGAAGGTGTAATTGTTGATATATCCATAGAAACAATTGCCGAAACGGTAGCTATCTACTTGGGTATTCCTTTTCTGATGGGCATTCTAAGCCGTCTGATATTAGTAAAAACTAAAGGGGAACAATGGTATAAAGAAAAGTTTATCCCGACAATCTCACCCATTACTTTGATCGCCTTACTATTTACCATTGTATTAATGTTTAGCCTCAAAGGGGAACTGATAGTACAAATACCATTGGATATGGTACGCATAGCCATACCATTATTAATCTATTTCGTAGTCATGTTCTTCCTCAGCTTCTTTGCAGGAAAATTAATGGGAGCATCTTACGATAAAAATGCTTCGATAGCATTTACCGCTACGGGCAATAATTTTGAATTGGCTATTGCAGTTGCTATTGGAGTCTTCGGCTTACATAGCGAGCAAGCCTTTGCTGGGGTAGTGGGGCCATTGGTTGAAGTACCTGTACTCATACTTTTAGTGAACATTGCTTTTTTGTTAAAGAAGAAATATTACAAATAAAATAACTACAATACTTTCATTATGAACACGAACGAAGAAAAGAAAGCTTTAGTAAAACAAAGGTATAGCGAACTAGCATTGAATAGTAATGCTCTAAAATCTGGTTGCTGTTGTGGAACGAACCCTGCAACTCCTTCAAAAAAGGTCTTTACAATCATGAGCGAAGACTACAGCGGGCTTAAAGGATATGAAGCCGATGCGGATTTGGGTGTAGGCTGTGGATTACCTACTGAGTATGCAGGTATTAAAGAGGGTAATACCATTTTGGATTTGGGCTCAGGTGCGGGCAACGACTGTTTTATAGCCAGAGCAGAAGTCGGAGAAACAGGGAGAGTAATCGGCATTGACTTTTCTCCACAAATGATAGAAAAAGCGCGAAAGAATGCAACTAGGCGAAGATATACCAATGTCGAATTTATTGAGGGAGATATAGAAAATATGCCTCTACCCGATAGTTCTATAGATGTTGTAGTAAGTAATTGTGTTTTAAATTTGTTACCTGAAAAGGATAAGATATTTAAAGAAATATATCGGGTATTGAAACATGGAGGCCATTTCTGTATTTCCGATGTGGTGCTGAATGGTTTATTTCCAAAAGAGTTTACGGATAATGCTTCTATGTATGCAGGCTGTATAGCCAGTGCCATACAAAAAGACGATTATTTAGGTGAGATTGAAAAAGCTAATTTTACTAATATAAAAATTGAACGGACAAAAACGGTAATCATTCCTGATGATGTTTTACAGGAACATCTCGATGAATCGACAATTGAAAAATATAAAAAAGGAAATGTCGGTATTTATTCCATTACTGTGACAGGAGTAAAGTAATAGAATTCATGAATAGCTTAAGCCATCATAAGGTGGCCTAAGCTATCAAATTTGTATTTCTCTATAACTTTATTTATTATTCAAACAAAAATGGTTTCGTATCGATAAGTTTATGACGGTCTTCTTCAAAGAAGAATTTGTCTTCACCGAATGCCGGTTTAAGCTGATTAAACCAAGTTGCTTTAGGATCATATTCAGCAAAAAACGGAATATGTACCCATTTAGGATTACGTCCCTGAATAAAACGAAGAACAAACAGCTTTTCTCCTTTAATTTCCTGTACACCTAGTACCTGTATCTTCCCGGCATGATCACTCATACTCGGTCCTCTTACCGTCCGGCATAGACCACTCACTTGCTGATATGCTCGGCGAAAGATATTCCAACATCTTTCGAGTGGAAGTTCAAAGTATTGCTTTGACCCTGTATCTCGTGCTATAAACATATAATAAGGAATACAGCCCAAATCAACTTGATTACGCCACATCTGCGCCCATATTTCAGGCTTATCATTGATATGCTTTAGTAGAGGTGATTGCGTCCGTATCTGTGCACCGGTATTCTTTATTCGTAAAATGGCTTGTTTAACAGCATTGGTAGAAAGCTCTCTTGGATGGTTAAAGTGTGCCTGAATAGATAAGTTCTTCCCAGATTTGTTAATTTCTTCAAATAAACGGATAACATCATCACTATCAGAATCGGTAAGGTATCTATATGGCCAGTAGGCTAATGACTTTGTTCCAATACGGATAGAACGGATATGATCAAAATCGGATGTCAATAATGGTTTGATGTAACTACCGAGAATAGCAGCATTCATTACCATTGGATCTCCACCCGTAAACAAAACATCTGTAACCTCTTTATGAACTCGCAAATACTTAAGTAACAGATCAACTTCTTTCATTGCAAATTTCAATTCGCTCATCCCTGAGAATTGAGGCCACCTAAAACAAAACGTACAATAAGCATGGCAAGTTTGTCCCTGGCTGGGAAAGAACAATACCGTTTCGGGGTATTTGTGTTGAATACCTTTCAGCTTTACTTCTCCTAAAGACGGAACATTGTGCTCCTGCCCCGCAGGATTTGGGTTCAAAGAAAGGCGGATTTTGTGTATTTTATCTTCAATAATAGATTTTTCGACATTGTCATCTAGTAGCTGTTCAACTATAGCATAATGCTTTTTATCAAGCATTCCTTTTCTTGGAAAATTTAATGTAAATATCGGATCAGTGTCGATATTATCCCAATCTATCAGTTCATCTATTACATAATTATTTGTTTTGAATGGTAGCACTCTTCCTACAACTTCAATATCCTTCACAAACTCCTTTGGAATATTGGCTATTTGAGGTATAGATTGATAATTCTGTAATGTGAACGTTTTTAGTTGATTTCGGGATTTATTCATATTATAGTTAAGTTTTTTAAGCTACACTTATTGATGATCTAAGCGTAGGCCATTTAATATATATTTTGCAGAGACATAAATGTCGCTAGCTGAATAATTACAATCAGTTAAGAGGCAAAAAGACAAGCTTAAATTATAATTAAGCTAAATTAGATAAGACTCAAAAATTTGTCTTATCTGTTTGTAAAATATGCCACAACGATATTTGTCTAATCATATCCGGAGCAAACACAGGTACAGCTAAAAGGATGCTATTGCGTTTGTATAAATGATTCCGGTTCGTAAATATATAAAAAATAATCGGGATACTGATCTTAAAAAAGCAGAAAATGGGTAAGAGACTAACTCCATATATGAATGGAAACAATTGATTTTCTAAATAAAAAACACCTCCCCTAAACAAATTCAAAAAATATTTTCCATTCTAAGGTAGGGTTTTCTTCAACATATGTGTCATAGTTGTATAAAGCATTAGAAGATGGAGATTCCTTACGAAATATTGATCAAATATTGCAAAAATGAATGCAATATCCAAGAAAAGCGATTTATTGAAGACTGGCTTGCTGCTGATGACAACAATCTAAATACCTTTCTTGACTTACAGAAAGAATGGATTTACATAAATCATCCATCATATGTTATTCCTGATAAAGAAGCTGTATGGAAGCAAGTCTGTAATAAAACAGATTACAAACAAAATCTCGAAAAAGGCACAGGCATAAGAAAGAAACATTCTATTCCGTATACTATGTGGGCACTTACTGCTGTATTAATACTGTCTTTGCTCACTATATCGGGGTATTTGATTAATAATGCTTACAGGCCCAAGTCTTTTACTCATATAAGTACTCAATGGGGCGAGAAGTCTCAAGCAATACTTGCTGATGGAACAAAAGTATGGCTTAATTCTAAGTCAGAGCTATCATTTGCTAGCGACTACAATGATGAAAACAGATCAATAGAAGCGCATGGAGAACTTTTTTTCGATGTTGCTCATGATCAGGATAAACCCTTTATTGTAGACATCGGTAAGGTAAAAATCCGCGTACTCGGCACAAGCTTTAATGTTTCCAATTACGATGGTGATGATTTTTTTGAAATATCCCTCATCGAAGGTGAAGTAGAAGTATTAGATGCAAAAAAGAACAAGCATATGTTTAATCTGTCACCATCTCAACGAGCACACATAAATAAACACAATCTGAAATACGAAATAATAAACGAAGATACAGAGGAAGCAAAACTTTGGACTGCAAATAAATTGCTCATTCATAATGCGACACTATATACTGCAATAAAGAAACTAGAACGATGGTATGGAGTCAATATCTCTTACTCTCAATTAGATGAAAGTAAAAGATACACATTCCTTTTGAATACCGAATCGCTGCGAGAGTTTCTCGACCTATTTAACAAGATAACACCAATAGAATATGAAATATATGACAACTCAGTAAAAATAAAAGGGAAATAGTTACTAACATTTTATTTAATACCATGAAAACAATAATCAGAAAATTGCTATTTACACTCATTTTGTGTCTAATGGCGCACTCAGCAATTCTAGCTCAAAAACCAATTAATATCAGTGTAAAAAATATCTCCATCAAAGAGCTATTTAGCGACATCCAGAAAAAATACGGCTATTCGTTTATATACAGCAACAGTGATTTGGACGACAAGCAAAAAGTAATCCTGAATGTCCAAAATGCGTCTATACAAGAAGTATTGACAGAAGTCTTTAAGAACAAAAGCGTTGGCTACGAAATAAAAGGCAACCAAATAGTTTTAAAACCCATTACGGTTCACCAACAAACCGTTCAAAAGAAAATATCAGGAGTCGTATTAGATTCAAATAATGAACCTATTATTGGAGCCACTATAAAAGAAGTGGGAACAACAAATGGTACAATTACTGATATCAACGGAAAGTTTGAACTATCAGTAAACGAAGGCTCAAAAATTAATATTACATCTATCGGCTTTCAAACAAATACCGTAACGGTGGGTTCAAAATCGGCATTCGACATTATTCTGATAGAAGATGAAAGAGTACTTTCAGAAGTCGTAGTTACTGCATTGGGTATCAAACGTGAAGAAAAGGCTCTTGGCTACGCTGTACAAGGAGTACAGGGACAAGCCTTGCAGACAGTACGCCCATTAGATGTTGGAACATCACTGACTGGTAGAGTGGCAGGATTGAATGTACTAAACAGTACCGAATTTGGAGCTGCACCCGAAATAACTCTTCGTGGCGAAAACCCGTTAATCGTTATAGACGGTGTTCCTTATACAAATATGACATTGCGCGATTTGCCGGCTGACGACATAGAGTCTATGAACGTATTAAAAGGCTCTACCGCTTCTGCCCTTTATGGATCTAAAGGTGATGGAGGAGCCATCATGATTACAACAAAGAAAGGTTCGGAAAGACAAGGCTTATCCGTATCTATAAATAGTGGAACTATGTTTACAGCGGGTTATCTTGCCATACCCGAGATGCAATCAACTTACGGACGTGTTGTGAATACAGCAACGAATACCTATGCACGTACAGGCGATGGTTCGTGGGGCGTACCGATGGAGGGGCAAGAAGTAGTACAATGGGACCCTATTTCAAAAACAATGACGCCAATGCCATACACTGCTAGAGGAAAAGACAACTTTAAAAACTTCCTGGTACAGGGCTATATACTAAACAACAATATAAATGTTGTACAACAAACTAAAAATAGTAGTTTACGAGCATCTGCGACATGGGTACAAAATAAAGGTCAATATCCCAACTCTTTATTCAATAAATATACCTATAGTCTTGGTGGAGAAATGAAAGTTGATAAGTTTACATTGTCTTCGAGCTTAGGATTCAACAAACAAACCTCTCCCAATCTAGGATTCAATGGATATGCCGGATATGATCCTATGTATAGTCTATTGGTATGGTCGGCTCCAGACTACGATATCAGAGACTATAAAGACTATTGGCTAATAAAAAACGAGAAGCAAAATAGTAGTTATGAAAGTGCAAATAACAATCCATACTTCGACAGATACGAGAGATTGCATACATTAAACAGAGATATTTTTAACGGGACGCTTTCTCTCAACTATGATGTTACTCCTTGGTTGAAAGCTACATTAAGAACTGGATTCGACAGTTATAGTGACCGTCAGGATGTACGCATATCCAAAGGTTCGTTCACAGGAGGAGGTACATCAACCGTAATAAAAAATGGGACAGAGATATGGGGAGAATCAGCAAAAGGTTCATTCAATATGGGCGTAGGCAGAGGTTACAGCATCAACAACGACCTAATCTTTGCTGCAGACAAGGCATATAAAGATTTCAGATTCGACGGATTTGTAGGAGGTTCTATTTTCTACAACCAAGATGAAGGAATGGAAGCCCGCACACAAAGCGGACTCTCAATACCGGGATTCTACTCATTGAAGGCATCTATTAATTCTGTACTTACCAATTCAAGATTGTATAAGAAACAAGTAAACAGTGTATTCGGACGTGTGGGTGCATCGTGGCGAAGCATGGCATATATAGAAGCAACTATGCGTAACGACTGGAGTTCTACCCTTTCAAAATCAGAACGTTCTTATTTCTATCCATCGGTAGCAGGTAGCTTTATTGCTTCTGAGCTTCTACCGGAGATGAATTGGCTATCATTCTGGAAGCTTCGCGGATCATGGACAACATCCAAAAAGCCCGCTAACATATATGATATTAATTCAGACTATGCGATCACACAAAATGCTTGGGGAAATCTAAGTTCGGCTACATATCCTACATCTATCAGAAGTACAAGCGTAAGAGCAGAGTCTACATCAACATTCGAAGTAGGTACAGCCCTCAATTTTTTCAAAGGTAGAGCTTCGCTTGATGTCGCATATTATAATAAACGCATGTACGACTTTATAGTACAAGCGCCTATAAGCCCAGCCTCTGGTTATAAAAGCAACTATATCAATTCGGGAGAAGAAATCACTCGTAGAGGTTTTGAAATTACAGCTAGTGTAACACCAATCAAAACAAAAGACTGGGAATGGGATGTAACGCTAAATTGGTCGAAATATGCCCGCTATTATACAAAACTGGATGAAACATTTTCGCAAGATAAACCTTGGGTAAAAGTTGGAGAGAGAGTAGATCATTATATAATCAGAGAGTATCAAAAAGATCCACAAGGTAATATAATACATAGCAATGGCCTACCGCTTTATTCTGCATACGATTCTAAGTTTGGAAATTACGATCCTGATTGGATTTGGGGTATGAACACTAGTGTAAGGTACAAAAACTGGCATTTCAGAATGACGATGGACGGACGTGTAGGTGGTATTGCTCAAACAACTACCGAAATGTATATGTGGCGTGCCGGATCACATCCTAACTCAGTCGTTCCTGAACGTTATCTGGATGCAACCCAGCCAGGAACGAAAAACTATACAGGGCAAGGAGTAAAGGTAATATCGGGGAAAGCAACGTACGATACATACGGAAACATTACAAGCGACACTCGCGAATATGCTGCTAATGATGTAGCTGTTACTTACAAAACATATATTGAAAATCTACATAAAGGAACAGCATGGGGAGGTTCTCCTTCTTCGTTGGATGCTTACAGCACCACATTCTTCAAAATCCGAGAAATTGCTCTGACCTACAATCTTCCAAAAACACTATCGGCTAAACTAAGAGCGAAAGATATTGCAGTATCGGCTGTAGGGCAAAATATGCTATTATGGGCTAAAGATTTTAAATATTCAGACCCCGACGGAGGTATAGATAATTTTAGCGACCCGTCTCAGCGTTATATTGGATTTAATGTGAAAATAGATTTTTAAAACTTTAAACTGAAACGAAATGAAAACCATAAATAAATTCACGATTATAGCAAGCATCCTTCTTTTATCAATATTTATAGGATGTAGCAATTTCGACGATTTGAATACTAACCCCGACTCTACATCTCAGGTTAGTGCATCTTTGCTATGCACAAATGTAGTGTTACGTGTAGCCCGATTTGATGGACGAGACGCAAAGGTAATGATCTCCGATAACGCATTATCCAAATATGTAGGCTATGCTAACGAAGGACAAATGAGTACGCAATACAACACAATAGGAAGTAGCAGCTTCGAAATACTGACAGTACTTCCTAACATAGATAAAATGCTAGGCTATGCGCAAGGCAGTCCGATGGAGAACTCGTACAAAGGTGTGGCAAAGTTTGTTCGCGCAGCTGCATTTTTCAAACTAACAATGGAATTAGGGGATATACCGTATAGTGAATCGAATAAAGGTGCATCTGGTGTTTACAAGCCAAGCTATGACACACAAGAAGATGTATTCAAAGGTATTCTAAACGAATTGAAAGAGGCAGATCAGTTCTTTGCGAACGGAACAAACTTCGATGGAGACCCAACTCCGTATAATGGAGATCCTGCTAAATGGCGCAGAGCATCAAATGCACTCGCACTAAAAGTCTTGATAACATTGAGCAAAAAAGAGAATGTGGCATCTTTGGAAGTAAAGAAACGTTTTGCTGAAATCGTTAATAGTGGCAACCTACTGGAAGCCTCAACAGGATTTTTCGGGCTTAATTATTCAAGTCTAAATAGACACCCACTATCAAGTACCAATGATTTGTTTACCAGTAAAACAATTGTAAGTTCTTTACTCGTCGACAATTTGAAATCTTTGGGAGACAGAAGATTATTCTACTTTGCAGAACCTGCAGGAGCAGTTATCGCTGCAGGTAAAACAGAATCGGACGAAGAAGCCTATATCGGTGTTGATGTTTCAATGGATTATTCTGCAATGAATGCAGGTCATAGCGCCAATAAATATTCGCTATTAAACAAGCGTTACTTAAAAGAAGATGCTAGTGAACCACGCATGGTATTAACTTATGCCGAGCAACAACTAATCATTGCAGAAGCAAGAGTAAGAGGCTGGATAACAACTGGTGATGCAAAATCTTATTACGAAAGCGGTGTAAAATCTGCTCTTGCCTCTATTATGGCTACTAAGGCTGAATATGCGCACGGAAAAGCTATTACTCAGAGTTATATTGACAATTACTTCACTGGTGACGCAGCATTCAAAGGCTCTACCAACGAGCAATTGAAACAGATATGGATGCAACGCTACATTCTTAACTTTATGCAAGAAGCTCAAAGTAGTTTCTTTGAATACAGACGTAACAACTACCCTGACTTCCCGATTAACCCTGAAACAAGTTTGAATGAGAATAATAAAAACGGATTACCTATGCGTTGGTTGTATCCGAGTTCAGAAACAAATTACAATCGTGATAATTTAAAAATAGCACTGGACAAACAGTACGAAGGCTATGACGAAATCAATAAATTGATGTGGTTGCTTAAATAACATGCAATTGTTATAAACTTTATCAATTATCCAGCTTGTTTTTGTATCTTCATCTATAATTATTATGTGCTCTATGGTTTTCTTATAGTTATCAAACGAGACTAAAGAAGATTGTGATAAAGGAAACCATAGAGATACATATATTCGCTAAAAAAAAGATTTAGTACGACGAGTAAAAAATCTTATAATGGAGAAAGGAAGTATAACTAAAAAATTAAAGAAATGAATCATTATATCCAAAAAGGAATAATCTTAATCGCCTTAATTTTATTTATTTTACCCAAATCGTTATCCTCTCAAAACGGTGATTGGGAATTAGTATGGTCTGATGAGTTTGAATATACAGGTCTACCTGACTCTACAAAATGGAGTTTCGATACACATGGAAATTCATATGGCTGGGGAAACAACGAGTTACAATGGTATACCGACAGAAATATAAACAATGCTCGTGTATGTAACGGTGTATTAAGAATCACTGCCCTGAAAGAAGAGTCTAATGGTAAACAATATACTTCTGCAAGACTAAGGACAAAAGGGAAAGGAGATTGGCTATACGGAAAGGTAGAAGTAAGTGCAAAGCTACCGACAGGTAGAGGTACATGGCCTGCAATATGGATGTTGCCTACAGAGAGTAAATACGGTGGTTGGCCCAGATGTGGTGAAATAGACATTATGGAACATGTAGGGTTTTCACCTGACAGTGTATTTTCTACAGTTCATACCGAAACATATAACCATACGAAAGGCACACAGGTAGGGAAATCAATTCACACTCCACTAGTTACCGATAGGTTCCATGTTTATACTATGGAATGGAACGAGCATCAGATCAGATCGTATATTGATGGTATTCATTATTTTACATTCGACAAGCAAGCGGGAATAGACGCTTGGCCTTTCGATCAACCATTTCACTTATTGCTTAACCTTGCCATAGGCGGAGGATTAGGAGGTATAAAAGGTGTAGACGATACGTTGTTTCCACATTACTTCGATATTGATTATGTACGTATTTATCAGAAAGAATAGTGACTCCTTCTACAAATAAGAATATAAGATATGCGTAGTTATATAGAGTCTGAGTTTGAGGAAATATTCAACACATATTATGAACCAGTATGTTATTTCCTAAATCTTTATACTAAAGATGAGCATGTTATCAAAGATATTGCCCAAGATGTATTTTGTAGCTTATGGGTAAATAGAGAATTGCTCCAAATAGATGATATAAAAGCATACCTTTATACCGCTTCCCGTAACCGTATATTAAACTACTTTAGAGATATAAAACTTCACGAAGAGTTGCTCGCCAAATGGATATCTGAAGAAAAAGAACTGGATGAAGCATACGATTGCGTGGACAGAACTGAATTTGAAAAAAGTATAGAAACAGCCATTGAAAGTCTAAGTCCGAAATGCAAGACTGTATTTAAACTTAGTCGCTACAGCCGTATGAGCTACATTCAAATTGCAGAGCAAGAAGGTATATCTCAAAAGATGGTGGAAAAACATATTTCGGTAGCCCTGAAGAAGATAAAAGCGCATATACTCAAATCAATGTTCCTCTGGATTATCTTTTTCTCTTATGTGGAAAAAAACACTTAATAGGTATTAGACTGTGTATAAATATTAAAGTCTATTTTATTTCGAAAGTAATAAAAACCCCTTTGTGGTCAGTCGGCCAAACATCTTTAAATGGTTTAATAACCCGATCTTTTGTTTTATCCTCATTTCTCTTTCCCCTTACTATATACCCTTTTGGTCCAAATAACGCTGCTCCTTTTACCGTCAACCGCTTATCCGGATAATAGTATACAAAATCAATACGTTCCCGCTCATCTGCATCTGGAGTCCAAGTAATAGCATTCGGGGCAACATCTTTATTATTAGCCGGAAATGTAAATCCGGGGTATTTTACTACATCGGGATATGTCTCTCGGTATGCATCTTTAAATCCATTCTCATATAATAAAGACGATACACCCCAATTTACCACGCATCCATTATGGTCGAATAAATTAGCTGTTTCGGCTTGCCAATCGAGATGAGACGGTTCGTTGAAATCTCCGGCATAAAGAACTAATCCACCTTTGCTCATTTCGGTTTTAGCATCATTTATAAAGTCTTGAGCAGACTCTATACGTCCCGAAAGGTTACATACTTTCAATATTGTAGCCACATCAGTAATAGGCGAGTTTAATTTATTCCAGTCTTTACTGCCATCGTTATAACCTCTCGGGTAGTAGCAAGTATAGTATCTATACTCGGAATGGGCGGGATAAACTGCAACACGTTTACCGTCTACATTCAGCACAGCCTTAAACTGCCATTTGTTGATCCGCTGCTGTTCTACAATCGGATATTTGCTTATAATAGCTCTACCATCTATACGCGCACTATAATAATTAAGCCCTTGTTTTTTTAAAGCATCTATCAATTGGGGCATAACGGGATCATCTCCCTCCCCTTTATACAATTCACAGAATGTGGCGACATCGGGTTTCAATCCTGCTATCTGATCTATTAATCCCTGAACTGCATTCGGTACTTTGGTACATTCTACCCAAATATTAAGCTGTAGCAGAGTAAGCTCTATTGCTTTCCTTTTTTCTTCTTTCTCTATATCAGGTTTAATTGACTTTGAACAATAAGTATTCGATAAGAAAAAAAAGGGCAATAAAGAGATTAATAGCATTTTACATATTGGTGAGAACTTCTTATACATAGTAGTATTCTTTAATTAGAAATAAGAAGATAGTACCATCATGAATCATCATCAAATAACAATTATTCCGGTACTATCTTTTGCAATAAATATTAAGGCTTTATTTCAATCTTCATTAAAAGGCTAGAGCGAGGTTGATCCAAAGTAATTTCAAACCCTTTGGCAAGTTCACTTCCCTTTTTCACAAGGACAGCTCCTGTATCTTTATTTGTTAATATATATTCTCTATCCAACTTTAATCCTTGCAACTTTACTTGATAAGTTTGGTCGGGAGAATTAGCTCTACGAAATCCAACGATATAGCCGCTGTCATCCGACGGACGGTATAATTGGTATACCATCCATATATTATCGGCTGTAATATCCACATCACCCGATCCGCTTAATGGATAATAATCTTCATAAAAGTAAGGACGTACTTCGTTAAACTCAGCCTGTTTGTTGCGCATATCAACTACATTGTAGTTTCCTTCTGTTACTTTCCAGTTATAAATAACAGATGTTCCCAATCCTGAGCGGAAGGTATAGGAATCAGCCTGCTGAATACCTGTACCATGTAGAGGTAAATAGAGTTCGAGTCCGTAAGTATGGCATTGAGATCCGTTAGGCTCGCCATAATTATAGTCTGTACGCCACAATGCGGCACTTCTGGATATACTTTCCAAGTCGATACGACGTCCGCCACTTGCACAATTATCGATTATTGTATTCGGAAACCTATTCAATAAATATTCCCAGAATTTATAAAGGCCCTCGATGTAGCGTATCTCGCAAATACCACGTCGTCCTTCCTCATCATTATTATACCAGAAGCCAGCCGGTTCGATATTAAAATCCTGACGATAATAATCTATCCCGTTCGTTTCCATAAAATCGCCTATAAATTTTCCAAGCCATTTACAAGCTTCCGCATTTCCCAGATTGAAAAGTACAGCATCATGATCACCATCTTTCTGCCATTCTTCTTGTTCCACTGATCCTTTTGCATCGAGCATCCATTGCGGGTATTGATTCGCCCAATCCGAATTCTTCATCACACGTTCGGGTTCAAACCATACCATAAATTTAGCCCCCTGTTTGTGTACCTCATCCGCTATAGGACGAAATCCACGAGGAAATCTTTCAGGATCAATAGTCCAGTTACCGACAGTGTTAGCCCAGTTTTTTTTACCGGCAACATCTGCAGCTTTAATATACCACCCTGCATCAAGCCAGAAAACATCCGGTACCAGTTTATATTGTGCATAGCGCTTGATAAGAGCGATAGCATAATCCTCTGTCATGCATGTATATTCATTACATGGAGCAGGATCTCCATAATTGAAGCTGGTAGATACGGGATATACCGTAGGCTTACCATTCTGTTTCCATGTATAATGTTCGAGAACAAGTCGCCGGAAGGCGTTGTGTCCTACAAAGCGGTTCTCACCGTTCCAGAACAATAAGCATACTTTTGGTGTGCGGATACTCTCTTTTGGATAAAGGTATGTTTTAAGATTTACCATACCTGATTTCAGATTTGTACTCTTGCTCGTCTCTGCCTTTACTTTGGCAAACCATGTTCCAGTCCATCCTATGGCTGCCAATACGCCCCCCTGCCCTTTGGGTGCTTGCATATTAAAGAACGGAAAAGCATTCTGAGAAGAACGCCCTCCGTATGGCTCCATATACAGACTGTCGTGAGGCTGCATCACTTTTAGCCTTTGATGAAAGTCTTCTTTTGACACATGGCTACCATCTGCGTAATGCATTTTCAAGTCTCCGCCCTTTTTATATGTGAATGTAATATCAGAGGCATTCACCGATGAGATCTCGGGAGTATTCTTATTTCCTGTATTCACAAAACGGAGTACCCATTCTACGGCGTTATAAGCATTGAAGCCCTTTACTTCGCATTCTACAGTGAGTCCCGACACCGGGTCTTTGTAAGAATAGATACGCTTAATAACAGAAAGATCTCTTCCCGTTATATTTTCCACACTATAGCTCCAATTCTTAATGAATGTGCTCGAATGTTTTCCGCCATATACAAACGAAAATGGAGGAGTAACTCCCTTTCTGAAATTAGCGGAAATCCATTTGCCGATATCATTTTTATTACCTGTTATTTGTACCGTCGACTGCCCTGCGACAGACAAAGATCCCAATAACAGTAGGATTAGATAAACTATGTTTTTTTTCATTATATATTTTTATCAATTTATTGATTATCAAAACATCATTGATAAAAGGTGACAAAAGTAACACCTTTTTACACTTTTTATTTCTGTCACTTTTTCTATACTATCAGTTAAAAGATATTCTATTATTATTATAGATAAAGTATTCTGCTTTTCACATATCTGCCCTACTCCACTGCCTTGTATTTTATCAGCAGCGATTGATTTGGCTTATCCAAAGCCAAGACAAATCTATCGGCAAGCTCTCTTCCCGACATAATAACGGATTCGTTTTTGTCCAGATCTGTTACTTTATATTTCCTTTCGGGTTTGATGCCGGAGAGTTTCACTTCAATAGTGTTTTTCTCACAAGCCTTTCGACGGAAAGCAATTATAACCCCGCTGTTATCTGAAGGTCGGTTGAGTTGATATGCCAGCCAAATATTATCGAGAGTTGTATCGTCTATCCCCGTCAATGGATAATAATCCTCATAGTAATAAGGGCGGATATCTTGAAATTCATTTAATCGGGCTTGCATTTCATATATCGAAAAACTTTTGTCTGTTATTTTCCAGTTGCAGGTCAAACAGGTACTCATACTTGAACGGAACGCATACGGGTCGGTCTGTAAAATTCCGGTACCATGCAGAGGAAGGAAAAAGTTTAATCCATAAGTATGACATTGATAGCCATCAGGATCATCGTAATGATAGTAATCGCTTCGCCATAGAGGTGCACTTCTTGGAATTGTTTCCATATCGATCCGTTTTCCTCCACTGGCACAATTATCTATAAACAAATTAGGGAAACGCTTGAGCAGATAGTCCCAAAACTTATACAAATTTTCGATATGGCGTATTTCTTTCATCCCTACTCGTCCTTCTTCTTCGTTCGCAGCCCAATAAATATCGGGATGCATATTAAAATCCTGACGATAATGATCAACTCCGTTTTCTTCTATCATATCTCCGATATATTTACACAGCCAGTCGCAAGCGTCAGTGTTTCCGAGATCAAACATGAGATAGGTATCATCGTTATGTTCCGGGATATCCAGCATCCATTCGGGGTGCTCTACAGCCCATTGCGTACCTCTTATTACTCGTTCGGGTTCGAACCACACCATAAATTTTGCTCCTAGCTTATGTGCTTCTTCCGAGATCGGCTTTAATCCACGAGGAAAGCGTGTTGTATCTACCGTCCAGTTACCAACTGTGTTAGCCCAACTTTTACCCTTTTCCCAATCTGCAGCTCCGGTATTCCATCCGGCATCTAACCAGAATACTTCAGGCATAATGTTGAATTGCTTGTAACGTTTCATCATCGCAATTGCGTATTCTTCAGTCAAACCCGAATACTCAGTATAAGGAGCAGGGTCTTTATAATTGAAGCCTGTAGCCAATGGATAAGGAGCATTTTTCCCATTTATTTTATGTGTCTTATGATTCAGCACAAAGCGACGAAACTGATTGTGTCCCTCCATTCGGTCATCGCCGTTCCAGTACATTAGTGTAATGCTTGGCGTGCGTATACTTTCTTTTCCATACAAGTAGAGATCCATCGTTTTCATTCCCGACTCTATGGATATTCTTTTTTGATTTTTACAGCTGATATATGCATACCAGCTACCGCTCCACCCGATGCCCACAAAAACACCTTGGGATGAAGCTGATTCGATATTGAATATTGGCAGATAATCGCCTTCCGATGAACGCCCGTTTATTGGCTCCATCAATTTACTTTCACCGGGCTTTAACGTAAGCGTACGAGGATGAAAATCGTATTTGGATATATGATTACCATCTGCATAATGCAGATTAAAATTGCCTTCGACAGGATAATCCATATCCATATCTATGGCTTTTACCTGTTTCAGGTTTTTCGAATTGGCAGTAGCCATATTTGTGAAATGAATCGTCCATTCCAAAGCCTTGAAATCCGGATATCCTTTTATTTCACATTCCACTTTCAGTCCTGTCCGGGGTTCGGTATAAGTAGCAAGATATCTGACAACTCCCGATTCTTCTACCTTTTGTTTCTCAATAGTATGTTTCCATTTGCGAATAAATTCTTTTGAAGAAACACCACCGTATACAAACGAAAACGGAGGAGTTTTACCTTTGGCAAATAGTGTTGATATCTGATTTTCTACATTTACCGGTGTTTTGGTCATCTTAGTAACAGTTTGCCCGCGAGAACTCATTGTCGCACAGATGAAAATAAGAAACGTGATGATTGCTTTACTGCAAATATTTTTTATCATAGAACTTTTATTTTATTACAAGAAATCTGCAATGCTTTAATATAGGTTTCAATGTTTTTATTTACTTGTTTTTCTGACAATGCTTATTAGCCACAATAAGTAGCACCATATAGCAGCGATGAGAACAATTGCTGATATCTGCGTTTTGAAAATATCGGTAACAACGCCAAGCACAGGAGGCAGTATAGCACCACCCGAAACTCCGACAATCAGCAGAGCCGATATTTCGTTTGCTTTCTCAGGAATGCGTTTTAATGCCAATGAAAATATGATAGAAAATAAATTGGCATAACCTAAACCAAATATTGCAACACAAGCCAGTGTTATCCAAACATTCGTATTGATGCACAGTAAAAGCAGTCCAACTAATCCTATCCACACACTGTAGGTAAAGAACTTCGACTCGGAGCTCTTCATCAACAATATACCCCCTAAGAATGCTCCCACGGTACGAGACAGAAAATATACACTGTTGCCCATACCTGCATCTTCTACCGAAAGTCCGGCCTTTTCCATCAATAACTTAGGAAATGTCATGTTCATTCCTACATCAACACCCACCAACACCAATATTCCGATAAAAAAGGCTACGATATACTTATCCTTGAAAAGTTCAAGAGTATTTTTAATTGAAATATTAGAAGCGTCATTTCGCTGATCTTCGATCTTGGTTAAGCTCAACCAAATAAAAGCAAGAAGAGAAAGAGCCGCATATATCGGAAATATCATTCTCCATCCCAGTGTAGTACCGACTACCGATGCTGCGAGAATAGGTCCTACAAAGGAGCTTATCGCTTTCACAAATTGACCTAAAGTAAGAGTGCCTGTTAGTTTGCCCGAGCCTACTACGTCTGCCACGAGCGGGTTGAGCGATACTTGTAGCAATGTATTGCCAATCCCTATCAGTCCAAACATAATTAGAACAGTGGTGAAGTCATAGGTTGCCAAAGGCAAGCACATAGCTAATACATGGAACGCAAAACTAATTAACACTGTTTTTTTTCGGCCTATTTTATTCATCAGCATCCCCGTGGGGATAGATAAGATAAGAAACCACAAAAAACAGGATAGTGATACCAGATTTACCATGGAATCGGTAAGATGACTAAAGTCATTTTTTACGTAATTAGTAGAAATCCCTATGATATCTACAAATCCCATGATGAAAAAGCCAAACATCACTGATAATATTTTTATGGCGGAAGTATTATTTTTCATCCTTTACAAATTCGTTTGATTAAAGCTACCCCGAACCCTAATCCGGGATAGCTTACTGTGTTTAATAATCCTTTTTAGTTGACCGTTTTTAATAACTCTCCATAGTTACCCGTAGCCGCATTTGTCCAGTTATAGTACTCTACACGAACACCTGCTTCAATTGCTTTCTGAACAGGGTTTACACCTGAGTTCCAAACACTACTCCAACCTCCGTTTTCTGCAGTTTCTACTTTCAGCGTCCGTGATTTAGATGTATCGGCTGTAAAGTCGAATGCCAACTTATCTCCACTTTGTCCCCATGTAGACCAAGCATAACCATTACGTAGATCAAGATACTCTATCGGACATCCTGTAGCAATGAAACGAATATTATAGTTGCTAAGTAATGAAATACCCCGCATGTCAATATATTTCAATGAAGTATTGTTACTTAGATCTATATCTCTCAACCATGGTTGATCCTTCGTTTTGAAAGAAGTTAGTCCTGCATTTTTCGCTGATATCGTTGTTAGATTGTACCAGCCTGTCATATCAATCTCACTTATGTTATTGTTATCACATACCAGATACCAAACATCATCGAAGTATTTCAAACCATCTAAAGATGTAATATTTTTGTCCGAAAGATCGAGCTTATTAGCCAGATTAGTTGGTAATTTAGCATTTCTGGCTTCACTGATTATGATGTCATTTCCACTGAACGCTTGAGGACAATAACCTTTCATTATGGCACGCAGATTTGCATCCGGCATGGATGCTGTACCTGCATTAGTCCAATTAATTTTATCAAATACAACTTCTTTGTCAAGGCCTATTGTAGTTACCTTCACTCCCGAAAGACCTGCTGTTCTTACAGCACTCGACCTGTTGAACATATCCATGTGCCAGAACCATATATTGCTCACTAGTAACTGACATTCCTGATTTGTATCGAAGTCGAACTTGAAATTATCGAACGAACCAAAACACATGCAGTTGCTGATATCTAATTTACGGAATTTGATATTATCCAATACAATGTTTAGTAATGCCGGACATTTGCTCAAGTCTAGTTCTGTGAGAGGATTATTGCCCATGTATAAAGTTTGCAATGTTTTAGACTGTATATTCATACTTGTAATATTGCTACTCCATGCAAAGATGCTGACAATACCATCCATTCCCACTAGTTCAATATTGCCAAGATTATTATCTGTAGCCCAAAGAGTTTTCAATTTAGGGAATTTTTCCAAACCACTCAAATTAGTAATTCCTTTACCCGAAATATTCAACGTTCCATTTTCGAATTCGAAATCAGCTGCTACAGAAAGTTTCAAACTATCCTGAGCATCAAATAGCTGAGGTCCGATTACTTTAAGTGTATTACGCAAATTTATATCTGCTACCCATCCCTTAGGTAACCATTGCTGCATACTACCCAGTGATATCTCTTTGTCGCCCCTGACAAGAACTAAGGAATAGCCACTCTCTTTTGCATTGAGAGGAAACAAGAATGAGAGATAAGAAGATGTAACCTCTTTTATTTCAACATCTATATCAAAAGAACCGTCCAGAGGTTTCAGTAACGGACGTAAATGCAGGTGATCGGTAGACTGAAAACCCCGTCCTTCTATTTTAACTTCCGTTCCTTGGATACCTTCTTCATATTTAGGTATAACAACGCCGGATATACCAAATGATAAATCATACTCAGTCACATCATCGCAACTCCAGAAGCAAGTTAGCGAAACCAATAATATTAATAAATTAAACTTATTCATTTTATTAGGCTTTAATTACTGTTTATTTTTGAACTAATATTAAGACACTAGAGCGCGCAATGCTAAGCGAAGTTTTATCCTTAATATTTATAGTTTCTGTAGATTGAATGAGATTATCCCCGGTAGGAAGACTTCCTTCTACATATTTGTAAACCTCATATTCTCCATTTGCCTGAGACTTGTCATTGATAATTTCTACAGGTTTATTGTGCTCCGAACCATTTGCAAAAATGTAGACCCATTTATTATTTTCATTCAGAATGGCTGTTCCGGCAACAAGATTTTCGTTCAAATCTAATGGAAATACTTCTGCATTTTTTTTGATGAAACGAGTCAACAGACTATATGCATAGTAATGAGGTCTGACCTCATAGTCTTCCTTTATTGCATTATAAATTTCCGGATCAGGCTCATATGCTTTTTTTACATATTTCCATAGGCCGAGCTGTTGCATTTCCGAATAACTTCCGTTTCTGCTATAGTATTGATCTATCAACGACCAGTAACTTACACCTGCAGCACCTCCGTTAAGCAGGTTGATAGCAATACGAGTCAGGAGGACTCCTCGTTCGTACTTATCGATATCTAACTGACGTGAAGAACCCGAAGTTTGATTAGATCCGAACTCCCCTACAAAGTGTTTCTTACCGCTCGATAGAGTCACATTATTTTTTTCCCAATTAACGATATCGGCATTCGAAGTAGTGTATCCAAACTTATAAGTATGAGTATTCAGTAAATTTGTTTCTGCTTGTAGAGCTTCTGCACATGATTTTAAATAGTTAGGGCTACCATCTGTATTGTCAGATAGATTGAACTCTACTTTATCCCTAAGTCCCATTGCCTTAAATTTTGCATCCAAAGCCTTTACCATAGGTGCATACTGATCGGGATGGCTGTCAGGCTCTCCTTGCCACATCGTTCTGCCGTAATTGGGGGTATGGCTATCAGGCTCGTTGAATGGAGTTACTGCTTTTACACATGTAAAACCTTTCGTCTCGATCAGATATTTGACTAATACCGAGAAGTTTTCGGCAAATTCTTCATACTTATCTGTTCCGCATACCCACGGAGCATTCGGTCTGCTATCGCAAAGAAAATGCTTCCCTGTTGGTGTTCCTGCTATCAAATCCATATTTACAGGACATCCCCATAGCACAAGTGTTACTTCTCCATTATTTTCCTGTATCAATTCCAGTACTTTATATAATGATTGCATCTCCTGCGAATCGAAAGTAAATTTACTCATATCCGCAACATTCGGGTCATCATTATCATTTAGCGGTTCCCACCAATGCGGTTGTACCATTACCCGGAAATTTTGGACACCCATTTTCTTTACACGCTCTTTTACGATGTTCCAATCTTCAGCCTTAGATCCGTCTTCTGGACGGGTTAAATTTTGTGAGAAGAAATGAGGATCCAGTTCTACTCCTATCCCTACCAATTTCACTCCTGTAGATTCTTTTACCTGAGTGGGGTAAAAATTGGATGGAATACGGTTATAACCTTCATCTATATTGGAACAGGCACTAGAAATAGTCATCATACTAAAAAGAAGCACAATAACAAATGTTTGTTTGAAATATTTCAGTGTTTTCATTGATTAACTTTTTTATAAAATCCAATTATTCAAAACCTAGTTGTTTTTCTATCGCTTGAATCAAAATGTGTATTATTTGAATATGTATCTCTTGCACCCGGTCGGAAAAATCAACTTTCGGTGCAGCAATTACAATATCACTCAATGCAGAGAGACGATTATCGCCGGTAGAGGTTAGTGCTAAAACTTTCATTTTTTTTAGATGGGCACTTTCAACTGCCTTCACTATATTGCTAGAGTTACCACTGGTACTGATAGCCAATAATACATCCCCTTCGCATCCCACACCTTCAACATAGCGGGAATATATTTCGTCGAACGAAAAATCATTTCCAACACATGTTATGTATGCCGGATCATTTATTGAAATGGCTGGTAAAGACGTTCTGTTTTTACGATAGCGTCCCGTCAATTCTTCTGCAAAATGCGTAGCATCGCAAAGAGATCCTCCATTGCCACAGCTAATAATTTTATACCCCTTCTTCAATGAATCGGAGAGTAATACAGCAGCCCGTTCAATGACTTCTATTGTTTCAGGATTGCTCCAAAAACTATCGACCTCCTTTAATATTGCTTGCGAGCTTTCTCTTATCAAATTTTTCATAATATCGTTTTTAATCGATTAGATTGGCAGCTATAGAAAGAGCAGCATAATCTCCAATATTTTCGCCAAGAGCCGCAGGAACTATCTTGCAAACATCTCTTGCTCCTTCCAGAGCTTCTTTCGAAATCTGATCTAAGACATAAGGTTCCATCATATCCTTGTTGCGGGCATATATACTGCCTATAGCGATAAGTTCCGGATTTAGAATATCTATTAGCATAGCAAGACCTTTCCCTAAATAGGTCGCTGATGTTTCATACACCTTCAGGGCAAGTTTATCTCCTGCTCCGGCAGCTTCTGCAATGAGCTTCGCATTTACATTTTCCATATCATCGAGAGATGGGCACCATGAAACATGGCCTCCTTTTTTTATCTCTTCTGTAGCTAAACTACGAGCCAATTGAGCTATTCCGCCACCACTGGCATATCCCTCAAAAGAGCCTTCTTTACCGTACCCTATCGGCCCGTCATCTGTTAGACGAATATGCCCAACTTCTCCGGCATTGTCGTTCGTTCCCGAATATAAAGAACCATTAAGAATTATTCCCGCACCAAGTCCTGTACCACATGTCAGAAAAATCATATTTTGAGTTCCCCTTCCGGCACCGAACTTCCACTCGGCTAATGCACACGCATTGGCGTCATTCTGCAATCCGGCTCTTACACCAAGCTCTTCCTCAATGATTTTCACGATAGGTATATTATCCCAGCCCGGCAAATTGGGTGGAGACATTACCGTTCCCGACTTACTGTCGAGCGGTCCGCCACAGCTAATACCTACAGCACGGACTGTTTGAGCGGTAAGATTGAAGCGTGCCATCATTCTTTTTGCTTCACTCATTATATTTCTGATCGTTTCTTCAACTGTAGTAGTCTCTATTTTTGTTTTATCAACTATCTGCAAATCAGAACCTATTCTTTTCCCGTAAACGATGGCACATTTAGTGCCTCCTATGTCAATTCCTAATAAATTATCTTTCATATTCCTATTTAATACTAGGATACAATCCTGTCTTTTTTAATAACTTTTTATATTCCTGCAAATTGAAAGGAGCTTCTCCATATAAATAATGATTGCTATATTCTTTTTGCCCCACTTTATATTTGATGAGAAGTATCCCTTGCCCTTTTTGCAGAGGTAATGAAGCTATCTTGTTCATACCATTTGCCGAAACCTCGAAATTTCCTTTGTATATTTCTTTATTAGATGCCATGTCAGACACAATCACCTGTCCTTTTTGCAGATTACGGGTGTCATTGGCAACAATCAAAGGATAGCCATTATCTACAGGATCATTTATGAGTACACAAAGGTCTGTTTGTGCATTTTTAATGAAATAATACGCCATTTTCTTTGAGTTGTAGTAATCTACGATAGCATCCGAAATTATTGGCCAGCCATCACGAAGATTCCACCACACGATCCCTGTTTTAGGACTAAACTTCTGCCCACGCCACAACTCTACAAAAAACTTCATAGCCTCGGCCTGCACAGCTTGCGATGCAAAAACAAAATCGTCAAGTTTGGTTGGTACTTCGCCAAAAAGCAAATTCACCTGATTCAACATTAGATTGTTGCGATCGAAAGTTTTTCCTTGAGAAGTGAACCGACGTGTCGACTTTGTAACCCACTCATCATTCCATTCTTTGTCTTTAGTCCAAGGGTAAACACCTTCCTTAGTCATCATTTTGTTTAGACTTTCGACATTCGGACATCCATGATACCCTATTTCGCTAACAAAACAACAGGCTGCCTTTGTATAATATGGTTCTTTATAGTATCCTCGTGGCCCCCAGAGATGATTTTCGGGTAATAATTCATCACCACCGCCATGTTCCCATACTGCTTGACTATAATATGGAGAACTTGGTATATAAGGTCGTGTGGGATCAAATTCATAGAGTACTCTAGCAATAACTTCACGAGTTATCACATCCTTATTTGGATTGATATTCAGAGGTTGCAACGTCCAACGCATAGCCAAATCGTTCTCATTATTGCCCGACCAAAGAATCAAAGAAGCATGATTTCGAAACTTAAGCACAACAGACGTAACCTCCTCTTCAATCATTCTTGCAAAATCATCACGCTGTGGATAGAATGTACACCCCATACCGAAATCTTGCCATACAAGAATTCCATTTTGATCACAAAGATCAAAAAAGTCGGTGTCTTCATATACATTACCACCCCAACAGCGAATCATGTTGCAATTGATGTCTACGGCCATGTCGATCATCGTATTCAAGTGAGATTTATCTCTGCTATGCAATGCATCCATTGGTACCCAATTAGTGCCATGAATAAAGATTGGTTCATTATTAACGATAAATCGAAATTGTCCGGGTTTTCCGGGGAGATTTATATCATCCATATCCAGCTTTACAGTGCGAACCCCAATTTTACAATTGTTGATGTCCAGCTCTTTACCATCCGAATCTATCAATTGCACACTTGCATCGTAGAGCGCAGCTTCACCGTAGCCCCTAGGCCACCAAAAATCAACATTCTTAAGTTCGAATATATGGCGAAAAGCCGGAGTGCTTACAATCTGCGAATTCTGATATACGATTTTCCCTTTACGGCGAAGGGTAAATTGAGCCTTAACATTGTCAAACTTATCAAAGGGAATAACCATCTGTACATCTGTAAAAATACGTGCAGTATGAGCCGTTGTATCGATGTTGATGGTCATCCAATTTACATCTTTGAGACGAGTAGAATTGAGTACCCGAAGTTCAACATCTCTCCACAATCCGGCACTGACCAAACGCGGCATAATATCCCATCCATACATGTGCGGAGCCTTTCGAATATAAACAGCCTCCTCTGCCGGAAAATTACCAATACTAATCGTACCAAGTGTATGTTTCTGAGCTTCCATAACATCCGAACGGATAATTACTTGCAAAGTATTTTCTCCTCTTTTCAGAAAATCTGTCACGTCATATTTATGCTCGATTAACATATTTGCAGCCTCACCCACTTTCTCTCCGTTGAGCCAGATATCAGCAAGACAATCTATCCCTCCAAAAAACAATTCGACCCGTTGACCTTCTTGGACTAATGGAGCTTCGAATATTTTTGTGTAACACCATTGATAGTTTTCATACTTTCGTAATGCGTTCACATTACTACCTATCATTGGGTCGGGAATCAAGCCCGCAACCATCAAGTCTAATTCAACATTTCCGGGAACAGAAGCGTCTATTTTTTCCACTTGCATATCTTTGATAGCTTGTGGAGTAACAACCGGCTTAGAAGGCTGTTTCCAGTAGGAGAGCTGCCATTTCCCATTCAAAGAAATATTCCCGGACAAAGCCGTTATATTTCCCAGAAATAGGGCTGAGGTCAATAAGATTAATAATCGATATTTAATTATAGTCATAATTCTTCTCTTTCTTATTCACCCGGTTGCAACATAGCATCATTGGTATTCCAACCCGGTGTTTGAGTCAAGACTCCATTAGACAATGTTATTTCGGCTTCCGGAATAGGTAAGAATCCTCCGGTTTCGGGACGGAATTTTATCTTATAGGTAGCATTCTGGCTATTATTCTTCAAGGTTATACCGTTCATTCCGTTAACAGTAGATTCAGCATCTCCCCATCTCAATACGTCGAGCCATCTTATACCTTCAAATGCTAGTTCGTATTTACGCTCATTCTTGATATTTTCCAATGTTGCCGGAACTGATGGTAGGTCTACACGTTTACGTACCCGATCCATATATTCCTGAGCTTTAGAACCACCTAACTCCGCACCCATTAAAAGGAGGTCAGCAAAACGGATAAGCACTATATCCTGAGTGCTATTAAACTGAGGATCGTTTGGCATATTCCATAAGATAGAACTGTACGATACAATATTTCCTTTGTCGTCATACACATTCACCGGCATATATTTCTTTGACCAATAACCCGTTTCATTCCATTGGTAAGCTTGTCCCCATTTATATTTTGAGGTAGAACCTTCTCCTTCGTGTGTTGCATCAGACACATCGAGAACCGAACCGCGTTTGCGTAGATCATTATTAGGCCATTCGTTATAGAATTTACTATTGACAGGTCCTTTTCCCCAACCTGACCCGAAAGGCAATAAATCCTGATTACCTCTAAATCCGAAGTGTAAGTTCACCGTATTTCTACGATCATAGTTATTTCCTTGAGCAGCAGTGGAACATTTGATAGCAAACATAGTTTCGTTATTATCTCCATTTTCCCCTATCCATTTTAAATTGTTATCCGCTGCGTACTTGTAATCAGATTTTGTTTTTCCTGACATTACAATCGAATATGGCCACAAGTTTCTGAAGTCAGGAATCAAATCATGGCCGCTGTTAGCTATACAGTCGTCAACCCATGCTACGACCTGCTCTTTTGTAATATCACCCATTTGGGGTTGTTTGTAATAATCAGTATAGAATAAAAATATACGAGCCATTAAAGCCTGAGCAGCCCAACGTGTAGCCAATCCATTCTCACTTTTAGGAATATCCTGAAATTTAGTAGCGGGTAATATTTCAATTGCACGCTTCAGATCGGCCCCCATTTGTGCATATACATCCTCTGCCGAAGCACGAGGAAGGTTTACAGGTTCGGGAGTAGTAATCAGCTGTACGGGTCCAAACATAGAGCACAGACGGAAATAGGTAAAAGCCCGTAAAAAAAGTACCTGACCCTCTATTTTGTTTCTTGATTCAGAAGTTGGCCACTTTATATTATCCAAAGAACCAAGCAGCAAGTTTGCTCGATAAACCGAACGCCATGTACATTCCCATAGATCGGTGTACATTGTTCTTGATGTAAGCTTGAACAAATCGATAGCATGAGCAGTGAGGTCGTCTTTCCCTCCACCTCCCAGCATATCATCTGCCATGAGGTTGAGAACAATAAAAGAATGTTCTGTTTCGCCCCCACCCACACGTGATCCGAAAGCATTATATACACCCATAAGAGAGGTATATGCTTCATCAGGAGTTTGAGGGTAATTTGATGAATCTTTCTGCGTTAATTGATCTGTATCCAAAAAATCGGAACAACTAACTGTAAAAACAGAAATTAATATTATAATTATCTTTTTCATTTTGCCTTAGATTTTTAAAATTTGAGATTAAGACCAAATAAGAATGTACGGGAGTTTGGATAAAATCCATAATCTATACCACTCATCCATCCTGTAGGCCCTGCTCCAATTTCGGGATCAAGCCCTTTGTATTTTGTCCAAGTAATTAGATTCTGTCCGGTAATATAAAGACGTACTTGAGAAAAGATATTTTGTTTCTTTAGCAAGGTTGCAAAATCATAACCAATAGTAAGGTCATTCAAGCGGATATAGTCACCATCTTGCAAGTAAAGGTCGGAAACAATATTGGTATAAGACGATTGTCCTAGTCTTGGCCATTTGTTAGATGTACCTTCTCCGTGCCAACGATCCATCGGATCATGTTGTCCTCCGTATATCTGGTTACCATATACACCCGAGAACGAAGCGCGGAAATCAAAACCTCTCCATGCTCCGCCGAATGAGAATGAAAATATTCCATCAGGGTTAGGGTCACCAATAAATACACGGTCTTGCTCGTTGATTTCACCATCGTCGTTCTGATTTACATATTTGATGTCGCCCGGTACTGCATTTGGCATAACGAGTTCTCCTTTCGAATTGCGATAAGCATCTATCTCATCCTGATTTTGGAATACGCCATCGGTTTTCAATCCCCAGAAGTAACCGATAGGATATCCTACCTGCGCTCTGTAAAACTCGGGACTCCATGTTCCTACAGTTCGAGCACTACCATGAATAATTCCTTCCTGGTTAGCGATACGAGTCACCCTGTTTTTGTTATAAGCCCAGTTGACATTTATATCATAGCTGAAATCGCTTATCTGATCTCTCCATACTACAGCCAGTTCCACACCGGTATTTCTGATATCTCCTCCGTTTATATCGGGAGCATTAGCTCCGTATGAACCAAGAACTGGTGCTGCTACAAGCCAATCTTTGGTTGTTTTGCGATACCAGTCGAAATTGAATGATAATCTGTTCTTGAGCAATAAAGCATCAAAACCCACATTTAGCTGTTCTGAGGTTTCCCAAGTTATATTCGTATTGGGCAGATTAATCGGGTATGAAGCAATTGTATAACTGTTTTTGTCTACTCCCGGATAATAATAGCTATATTCTACACTTGAATAATCTCCTGAGTTTTGACCTCCTACACGCATTTTTGCGAGATACTGGAATGGTGAAATCGCCTGATTTCCGTTCTGTCCCCAACTTGCTCTCAGTTTAAACATATTGAGATGATTCTTAAAAGATTCCATAAATGACTCATTACTAATAACCCAACCGGCCGAAACTGAAGGGAAGAATCCCCAACGTTTTCCAGGAGCGAAGTTTGACGAGCCATCCGAACGCGCAATAAGAGATAACATATAGGTTTCTTTGAAGTCGTAATTGACACGACCAAAATATGAAAGCAATGCTGATCGACTCCATGGTGAGCCACCTAAGCGAGTGGATGTTTCACTCACTTTTGGAGTATTAATAAGGTAAGCATATTTAAAACCTTCGAAAATAGAATTGGTATTGAAACCCGAAATACTTGAACCTAAACCTCCTTTTTCTGCACTCGTACCAGCCAACACATCAAAGTTATGCTTGTTTTCGTCTAATGAGAATTTATAATTCAACGTATTCTCGAATGTCAAACGACTAAATCCTAATGATATATCCTGACTTACTTTTGTTTCTTGGCTTGTATATTCAGGTGCCAGATTATATTTAGGTATATAAGCCCTGCTTTCTTCGGCATCCATTGTTAATCCAAAATTTGAGCGAAATACTAAATTTTTAATAGGCTCGATTGTTATGAATGCGTTTGTATTTAATTGGTAATTCTTTTTGTTGTTATTACTGTTATAGACAAGATATGCAATAGGATTGGGCGCATATGGAGCATATGCTATCGGCCCATGATAATCTCCATTGTCATCATATATCGGCATAAACGGGCTTCCCCCCATTATCATACCCAATGCACCAAGTCCTTCGGTAGACCTTCCGCTTAAAGAACCATCTTTATTGGCATATATAAAATTGATTGTCTCCCCCATGCGTACAATGTCACGTCCTTTTGCCGAAAAGATCGTTTGATCGGCATTGAGACGAAAAGTATATCTATCTTGCTTCGTTTGAACGGGTTTCCCCAGAGTACCTTCCTGAGATGAATAAGAAAAGCTGGTAAAATAAGATGATTTTTTGCTCCCTCCGGAAATGGTAACCGAATGGTTTTGTGTGGGTGCATTTTTATTCTTTATTTCTTTATACCAATTTGTGCCTTTCCATTCTCCTGAAAGAACTTTATCCCAATTAGGAACCATCTGAGAAAAATTAATTCCATATCCGTAAGTGTTTTTTGAGTATTCGTCATCCAACATCGCCTGTGTTGTTGCATCAACGTACCATTTGTAATCAGGTGCATTTGAAATCCCTATATATGTATCGTAAGCAACACGTACTTTATCTTCGCCTTCTCCGCGATGTGTTGTTATCAGCACCACGCCGTTTGCAGCACGAGCACCATAGATTGCAGCAGATGCAGCATCTTTCAATACATCTATCGACTTAATATCTGCAGGATTTATGTTCGATATATTCCCCGGTACACCATCCACAATGTAAAGTGGATCTGCATTGCCGATTGTACCCATTCCTCGAATATAGACTTTGTATGATGATCCCGGTTCTCCTGATGTCTTTGTAATTTGCATACCCGGAGACATACTTTGCAAAGCAGTCAGTGGATTTGGAGTATGCAACTCTTTTATTCTGTTTCCGTCAACTTGTAATGTAGCACCTGTTACAAGTTTTTTCTTCTGTGTGGCATATCCGATAACAACGACTTCATCCAATAGCGAAGCATTTTCTTCTATAATTATTTTATATTCTTTTTCAGTTCCTATCTGAATCGTCTTCGGTTTAAAACCCACGTAAGATACAACTAGCGTTGAACCGGGTTGTGCGGCAATAGTAAACAATCCATCAAGGTCTGTAACTGTACCAACCTTCGTCGTATTGTTCATTATTGTTGCACCAATAATTGGCTCTCCTTTCTGGTCAAAAACGGATCCTTTTATATTGCCATCTGTCAGTATGTTTTGAGCATGTACAATATTTATGAATAAAAGGGACATAAACATTATCAAAAATATCTTTTGATAATAATTAAGTTTGTTTTTCATTGATAAAGATTATTTAATTTATTTTCAGTGATGTAATTTGCCTTTAATATTTATGCATTTACAATGCTTATTCTGCCATAGTCGTTCCTCCTTTCATTGATTTATTTTAGGTTGTATTTAAAAGTTGAATTTGTGCTTTCCTCCTTCAATAGAAATCGTCTTATCTCCTACTAGAACAGTAGCTGTTGTATTGATTGGAATTTCGACTTCTAATTGAATGCTGCCTCCTACCCGCTTCCATTCAGATCGTATAAGTCCTTTTACGGAGTTGTACTCTCCTTTCACCCAATCCAGACCTTCTACAAAATGAGGTTGTATGAGAATATGTTTGAATCCGGGATTGTTAGGATCAAAGTTTATACCAGCTAATACATTATACATCCATGCATTGATATCGCCCAAAAACATGTGATTGATAGATGCATCTCTGAATTCGGGAGACAAAGTCCATGTTTCGGGCATTGTATTAAAACCTTTCTTTATCCATGCACCCCACGAAGGTTCATCTTCTTTTGAAGCCATCTGATAAGCCATATCTGCATAGCCATATTTCGACAGCATTCTCAGTACTGTCTTGCTTCCCAATACTCCGAAATCGAGGTATCCGTTATTTCCCTTTACCGCCTGATATAAATTGTCGGCGATCTTTTGCTCCATACCATCAGGAACAATTCCTAAATAAAGTGCTATGGCCAATGATGTTTGCGAGCCGTTAGCATATATATTTTTTCGGGAGTCAAAGTATTTATTATTAATCAAACCCTTAAGCTTTTTCGCTTTTGCTTTATAAACCGATCCATCGTAACCTAGTATTTCCGAAAATTTAGCCATATAAAGATTATCCAGATAATAATAGCACGAAGTAGTATATTCGGTAGGCGTTTGAGTTTTGTAAGGTACCCAGTCTCCTATACCATAGGTTACACAGCCGTCAGTATCTTCTCTGGTTGCCAAATATGCAAGATATCTCTCGCATGTGCTATATATTCTATTTATACTTTGTTTGTCTCCGTAGTAATCGTACAGAGCCATTGGGACAATAAACATCGCAGCATCCCATACAGGGCCAATCCAGTCATCGTATCCCCAACCTGAGCTTGGTATAATTCCGGAAATACGACCTTCTGAATTCTGGTTATCAATCATATCTTCGATCCATTTTTCATAGAATCGGATACCATCGAAATTTAGTAATCCCAAATCCATCGTAATATGAGCATCCGCAGTCCATCCATTTTTTTCGCGTTGAGGACAATCGGTAGGTATACTCATCACATTCGATAAATATGACCGATTTGCAGCTTTCCATATCTGATTCAGCAGGTCATTAGAACAGCTGAAATGACCGACTTCTTTTAAATCAGAATGAAAATTAAGTGCCGTTACATTTGTTTCATCAAGTTTTATCGGACGACTTGAACAGATTTCTACATATTGGAATCCTTTGTATGAAAATCTAGGTGTAAAGACACACTCCTTGCCATCAAGGATAAATACATCTGTTTGAAAAGCCAATCCCGGAAGAGGCTTATAATAGATGTCGAGATTTCGCATCTCTAATCGCCCATTTGGCTTCAGTAATTCACCATATTGTATCTCTACTCTTGTATTTTTCTCTCCCTTTATTCTTAGTTCACATCCACCTGTCATATTCACACCAAAATCATAGACAAAAACAGTATCGCCAAAAGACTTTAGTGATATCGGGTTTATATTTTTTATTTTCCTTATTACGGGCTCTGTTTCTGCAACCAGACGATCAGACGGAGCATTCATTATTTTTGCATTAGCCCACATAGAGTCGTCAAAGGTAGGTTTATCCCATCCTTCAATTTCTTTATTCGCATCGTAAGTGTCCCCACTGTAAATATTGTTTTGCACATAAGGGCTCGACGAAGAAACTTTCCATGTGGAGTCTGATATTATAATATCCTTCGTATTATCTTTATAAGTGATATGTAATTCGCTGATCATAGAAGCGCGGTTGCGCCAACGGGCTTTTTCGAAGCTCCACGTTGCCACAGGTGCAAATGCACTGTAAAACCCATTTCCTAAGATAGATGTTATAACATTTTTACCGGATTGTACCAATGACGTTGCATCATAGATGTTATACAAATTCCGTTTATCATAATGAGTGTAGCCCGGAGCCAAAAAGGCGGAAGAATCAACAGACTTCCCATTAATAGAAACATCATAATACCCGGCGGCGCTAATATATAACCTAGCTTTCGCTATTTGTTTACTACCATTTATTTCAAAAGATTTACGTAGCATGGGTGCTCTAGGACTGTCTATAGCCTCATTGTCTGATATCCATTTTCCTTGCCAGGCTGAAGGTTGCATGAAAGCCGTTTCGAAATGACTGACAGGTGATACAATCTTCTGCTTTTTATTATTGTCCCATACTATAACTTGCCAATAATATGTGGTGTGCGGTTCAAGCACACAACTGGAATCAGGGGTAATGAACATTTCGTTGGTAGAGATTATTCCCGAACGCCATATATCATTAGAGGTCTTTTCTGAAAGAGCTTCCTTATTCCTTGAAAGTAGAAGTTGAACGCTTCCTTGTTTAAAGTCATGTCCTGAAATTGCTTCATAATTCCATGTAAATCGAGGAGAAACAGCATCAATTCCAATAGGATTGTGCATATACTCACATCTTAAGTTGTTAATCTTGACTTTCTTTGTTTCACATGATTGTGCTAGAATAATAAAGAGACTTGTCAATAATAAAAAGGTTATGGTTAATCTAGATTTATGCATGGTTATTATTATTTTATCACGAATAACTTTAACGGTTTAGTAAAATATTCAAAAAAAATAGAAGAAGCTTTCGATAAAACTGTTTGCAAAAGTAGAAACTACATATTAACAAACTATTACATACGTATAAAATTATGGTTTCATTATATTTTCATGTATATTAATTTGGTTATTCCGTATTGATTAATCCAATAAATTTATATTTAAATATCGTTTTTTCCATTATAATCATGCTTCCGCCTCTATCCTAAGAAATGGGATTTGTTATTTAAATTGATCCAGACATATAACAAAACCTCATTTAAAGACACCTAAACACAACTTAAACGGTTAAACAATACAAATTTAATTCTTATTTTAAAAACCACAATAAAAAGTTCAAATATCTTTCATAATTAACCATTGTTAAAAAATGGAACATTTAGAATAGAGACATTAAAATAACAAACAAACATCTAATTAATAATATATTATAATTATAAAATAGAATCTAATATACATTCGATTAGGAAAGAAACAAGAGTGAGGATTCTTATATAAGATAAAAATAAAGTATTATTATTTTAACGAGAAAGTAAAATAATATACATTTGTAGAAATATAAATAGTATATTATATTTGAATGATAAAAAGGAATTGGTATCCTTATATATACTTTTAGAGACATAAATAGGTATTTATATGTATAGATGAAGCGAAATAATACTAAAACAATTATCTATAGATATCCGAACCTAATCAGAGTTAAGATAATGTAGATGTAGTTGGTAATAATACTAAACCTACTATTGCACATATAAATATCTAATATACTTATATATCATTCAGATAAGTTAAATATTTAACCGTTAAATATAGAAAATTACCAATTTGTGTATTATATATGAAAACAAGGGTTTCACTTAAAGATATTGCAGAAAAATTAAACTTGTCTAAAACCACAGTATCATGGGTACTAAACGGACAAGCAGAGAAAAAAGGTATAAGTAAAAATACACAAGAGATTGTACTAAATTGTGCAAAAGAATTGAACTACCAGCCAAATTTAATAGCTCGAAGTCTGAATATTGGGCAGACCAAAACCATTGGACTTATCCTGCCTTCCATATCCGATTATTTTTATTCCTCAATAGCCAGAGAAATAGAAAATCAAGCCAACATGCATGGATATTCTCTGATGATAGCAAGTTCCGAATCGGACTTCAACAAAGAAGACCTTGTTATACAAATGTTCAAATCGAAGGGAGTAGATGGAATAATTATAGCACCAACTAAGCGATCGAAAGTTGAAATAGAGCGGCTTATATCTGAAAAATTTCCTTTAGTAACATTCGACCGTTATTTTCCTGAACTGCAAACAAGTTATATAATTATCGACAACAAGGAAAGTAGCTACAAATTAACAAAGCATCTCATAGGTATGGGGTGCAAAAACATTGCACTTATTACCACAAACTCTCATCTTACTACAATGGGTGAAAGAAATGAGGGTTATAAACAAGCATTGTCAGATTCCGGTATCAAATTTAATCCAGCGCTTGTGGGAAATATAGAATATGAAGATTATGATAATAAAATTGTAAAAGTACTAGATAATATATTTGAAAAAGTACCTGATGTAGATGGTTTCTTTTTCACCACACATATTCTAGCAGTAGAGGCCTTCCTTTATTTTGATAACAAAGGAATCGACTTTAATCGACAATTTCAACTGGCATGCATACATGGTGTATCTTTATTCAAAATTTTAGCACCAAAAATTAACATTGCAAAAATGCCCGTTGCAGATATAGGTAAAAATGCTGTAGATATTTTACTCGGAGAGATTCAGGAAAAAAGCAAACAAGCTGGTGAGAAAGGACAATATAAAGTTATTTTACCATGTACTCTTTATTTAAATAATTAAGAGTACAACATAAATATAAATAGGATTTTTAAGCAATTCAAATAACAGTTATTTCTATAAACTTCTATAATAGTCTTGTTTTCTTGTTTTACCTATATAAACTAAAAGATTGAATCTTGGATTCCTAACAAGGCCTTTCCTTAAACACAAACTACCTAAATAATAGAACCCAAAACAATAGGATATACTACAATATTCTCCTTGTCTGCATTCATTTCGAAAGATATAAAATAAAGATTCGAGGTTTTATTTTCCATCTTTTTTGAAAACAGATCAAATTAGACATAAGAACTCTTAATACATGTTTTAAAACATATCAAAATAAGTGTATATTTTTACACTTATTATTAACATTGTACTCATAAGTGTATAGTGAACACTTATGCTTTAAATAAGCTTTTAAACCATATATAATATCATGCTAGAATCATTAAAAAAAGAGGTATTCGATGCTAATCTGGATCTGGTAAAACATGGATTAGTCATATTCACATGGGGAAATGTTAGTGCTATCGATAGAGAGAAAAATCTGGTAATAATCAAACCTTCAGGAGTATCATATGAAAAGATGGACGCTGAAGATATGGTTGTACTCGATTTAGATGGAAAAATTGTAGAGGGACAATTAAAACCCTCATCCGATACTGCAACTCATATAGCTTTATATAAAGCCTTTCCAAATATAGGGGGAATTGTACATACTCATTCTACTTACGCCACATCTTGGGCTCAGGCAGGCCGTGATATACCTAATATCGGCACCACTCATGCCGATTACTTTAAAGATGAGATACCATGTACAAGACAAATGACAAAAGAAGAGATTGAAGGCAAATATGAACTCGAAACAGGTAATGTAATTATCGAGCGTTTTGCCGCTCTAAATCCGGATTATACACCGGGAGTTCTTGTCAATAATCATGGTCCTTTCTCGTGGGGAAAAGATGCGCATAATGCTGTTCACAATGCAGTAGTATTGGAACAAGTCGCTAAAATGGCTTATTTGGCATATAGCATCAACCCACAAATAAAGATGAATGATGAGCTTATAAAAAAACACTTTTTCAGAAAACATGGTCCGGATGCATATTACGGACAATAAAAATGTTACACACGTTTAAATATTATACCATGAAAAAAGTTATTCTTTCCATACTATTTCTAAGCGGTGTCGCTGTTATTTCAGTAGCCCAAAATAAATTGGTTATTAATGCAGATCAGGGGAAAGATGTTATCAGCAAACATGTTTATGGACATTTTTCTGAACATCTCGGACATTGTATTTACGGAGGCTATTGGGTAGGTGAGGACTCCCCCATTCCCAACACGCGAGGTATCCGCAACGATGTAGTAAAAGCTTTACGCGATATCAAAATTCCTAATTTGCGCTGGCCCGGAGGCTGTTTTGCCGACGAATATCATTGGATGGATGGGATTGGCCCTCGCGATAAACGTCCTAAAATGGTGAATACTCATTGGGGAGGAGTTGTCGAAGATAACAGTTTTGGCACGCACGAATTTCTCGATCTCTGCGAACAGTTGAACTGTGAGCCCTACATCTGTGGAAACGTAGGGAGTGGCACAGTGGAAGAAATGTCTAAATGGGTAGAATACATTACTTTCGATGGAGAAAGCCCAATGGCAAACCTGCGTCGTCAAAATGGCCGCGAGAAACCTTGGAAAGTATCTTTCTGGGGAGTTGGAAACGAAAACTGGGGCTGCGGAGGTAATATGACTGCCGAATTTTATGCAGATCAGTACAAACGTTATTCCACTTATTGCCGAAACTATGGCGACAACAAACTCTATCTTATTGCCGGAGGCGCTAATTCAGACGACTATAATTGGACAGAGACTTTAATGAAAAATGCAGCACGTCAAATGCAGGGATTGTCTTTGCACCATTATACAATTCCAAAGAATTGGGAAGACAAAGGTTCCGCTACACAATTCGACGAAGCGGAATACTATGTGACTATAGAAAAAACGCTAAAAATGAATGATTTGTTAAAAAGACATTCAAACATTATGGACCGATACGATCCGCAAAAAAGAGTCGCCCTTATCCCCGACGAGTGGGGTACTTGGTATAACGTAGAATCTGGAACCAATCCGGGGTTCCTCTACCAACAAAACACTATGCGCGACGCGATTATTGCTGCTATCAATTTGAATATATTCAATAGCTATTGCGATCGGGTAAAAATGACTAACATAGCGCAAACAATAAATGTATTACAAGCTGTAATATTAACCGACAAGGAAAAGATGTTATTGACTCCTACTTATTGGGTCTATTATCTTTATAAAGTTCATCAAGATGCAACTTTGCTTCCTATTTCACTATCTTCTGCTAAATACGAGCTGAATGGGAAAAAAATTGATGCCATCAGTGTATCAGCATCAAAAGACGCTTCAGGAAAAGTTCATATTACATTGGTAAATATAGATCCCAACAAAGAACAAAGCATAGATGCCGATTTGCGGGGAATAGAAGTTAAAAACGTTTCGGGACAAGTATTGACATCTGGCAAAATAAATGACTACAATTCCTTCGACACTCCCGATGTTGTTTCAGTGAAAGCATTTACAGGAGCGAAATTATCAAAAGACAAAATATCGATAACATTACCATCCAAATCGGTTGTAATGTTGGAACTTAATTAACAATTCATTAACAATTCATTAACAATTAATAATATCATGGATTTTAAAGATTTAGAAATTTGGTTTGTTACAGGAGCGCAATTATTATATGGAGGCGATGCTGTTGTTGCTGTGGATTCACACTCTACTCAAATGGTAAAAAGTTTGAACGACTCAGGCAAACTACCTATCAAAGTTGTTTATAAAGGAACTGTCAATTCATCTAAAGAAATAGCAAAGGCTTTTTCTGATGCTAATTCTGACAATAAATGTATTGGAGTAATAACATGGATGCACACTTTTTCTCCTGCAAAAATGTGGATACAGGGATTAAAGAATTACAAGAAACCCCTGCTACACTTTCACACCCAATTCAACAAAGAAATTCCTTGGAATGAAATCGATATGGATTTCATGAATCTAAATCAGTCAGCACATGGCGACCGTGAATTTGGGCATATGGTAAGCCGTATGCGCAAAAACAGAAAAGTAATTGTCGGACATTGGTCTGATGAAAAAGTACAGGCAAAACTAGCTTCTTGGATGCGTGTATGCGCAGGATGGGCTGATGCTCAGGATATGCTTATCATTCGTTTCGGAGATAATATGAACAACGTCGCTGTAACAGATGGAGATAAGGTAGAAGCCGAAATGCGTTTGGGTTATCATGTAGACAATGCACCTATCGCAACATTAGTTCCGTATATAGAAGCCGTAAAAGAAACTGAAATAGATGCATTAATTACTGAATACGAAAAAGTATATGACTTTGCTGCTGATTGCAAAAAAGGAGGAGAAAAACATCAATTTGTACGTGATGCAGCAGCTCAGGAGATAGGGCTTCGTCGTTTTCTTCAAGAAAAGGGAGCGAAGGGATTCACGACCAGCTTTAATGAACTTGAAGGCATGAAACAATTGATGGGATTTGCTTCTCAACGCCTCATGGCGGAAGGCTACGGATTCGGAGCCGAAGGGGACTGGAAAACGGCTGCCCTTGTCCGTACAATGTGGGTAATGGGAAAAGGACTGCCCGGTGGTCAATCGTTCCTTGAAGACTATACGCTCAATTTCGATGGAGAGAACAGTACTATTCTGCAATCGCATATGTTGGAAATCAATCCGGATATAACCGGAACAAAACCTCGCATCGAAGTTCATTTCCTTGGTATTGGCGATGCTCGCACTTGTTCGCGCCTCGTATTTCAAGCACATAAGGGTGAAGGTGTTGCAGCTACAATTGTAGACATGGGTAATCGCTTCCGTATGATTGTAAATGAAGTAGTAGTAGAAGAACCGAAACCACTACCTAAATTGCCTGTAGCATGTGCATTGTGGAAACCAATGCCGAACCTTGAAATTGGTGCCGCTGCATGGATATTGGCAGGTGGTACTCATCACTCAAGCTTCTCTTATTCTGTCACTACCGAAATGCTGGAAGACTATGCTGATATAGCTGGTATAGAACTGGTAACTATAGACAAGAATACAACCATAAATAACTTTAAGTTTGAGTTGAAAGTAAATGAAGTATACTACTTATTAAATACAGCGTTAAGCTGAGTTAGATTGTTTCAAGTATGGGGAGTAGTGATATTCCCTATACTTATTTTATCATTAAAAAGTTAACTACCTTATGAAAGGAACATATACTATAGTTACCAACTATAATGAAATGTGAATTTCATACTATTTATGAAAAATAAAATATATGAAATATACAATAGGACTTGATTACGGTTCTGACTCTTGCCGAGCAGTAATCATAGAAGCTGAAACAGGAAAGGAAATTGCATCATCAGTCAAATATTATAAAAGATGGATACAGGGGAAATACTGTGATCCTCAAAAAAACCAATACAGACAACACCCTCTCGATTATATAGAAGCTTTAGAAGAATCCGTAAAGGAGGCTCTGAGTAAGTCTCCGGCAGGTACAGCAGAGCAAGTAGTAGGCATGTCATTTGATACTACAGGCTCTACTCCTGCCCTGATTGATAAAGACGGACAGGTGTTAGCTCTAAGATCTGATTTTGCAGAAAATCCAAATGCAATGTTTGTCCTTTGGAAAGATCATACAGCGATCAAAGAAGCAGCTAAAATAAATGAGGTAGCCAAACGTTGGCCTATCGACTATACCGCCTATGTAGGTGGTATATACTCCAGTGAGTGGGTTTGGGCAAAAGTGGCACATGTTCTGAAAGAAGATAAAGCCGTAGCCGGAGAAGCTTACAGTTGGATAGAGCATTGTGATTGGATGCCCGCTCTAATTACAGGCACAACAAAGCCATCAGATATAGTAAGAGGACGTTGTGCTGCAGGGCACAAAGCCATGTGGCTGAAAGAATGGGACGGCTTGCCAACAGAAGATTTTCTTGTAGAAATAGCACCCGAACTGAAAGGGTATAGAGAAAGACTATTTCACGATACATACACAAGCGAAGTTAAAGTAGGAAACCTAACAGAAGAATGGGCTGGCAGGCTTGGATTAACAACAAATGTAGCTGTTGGTGTAGGAGCGTTTGACTGTCATATGGGAGCAGTAGGTGCCGAAATAGAACCGAAGGCATTTGTTCGTGTTATCGGAACCTCTACTTGCGATATTATGATTGCTCCATATGAAGATATGCACGGAAAACTAATACCTGGTATCTGCGGACAGGTAGATGGATCTGTTATTCCGGGAATGGTAGGTCTAGAAGCCGGACAATCTGGTTTTGGTGATATTTATGCCTGGTTCAAATCTGTATTGGCTTGGCCTTTGGAGAATATACTAAAAGACTCGGCACTAATAGATCAGGAAACAAAGCAAAAACTAATAGACGAAACTCTTGACAAGATAATCCCTACCCTATCTAAAGAAGCTGAAAAAATTCCCGTATCAGAAAGTTCTATTTTAGCAATCGATTGGATGAACGGACGTCGTACGCCTGATGCCAATCAAATGGTAAAAGGAACAATAACAGGATTAAATTTAGCCAGTTCTGCTCCTCTAATTTTCAAAGCGTTGGTAGAGGCCACAGCTTTTGGGTCGAAAGCAATTGTAGATCGCTTTCTCGAAAACGGAATTGAAATCAATAGCGTAATTGGTATAGGGGGTATCTCCCTGAAATCGCCATTGGTCATGCAAACATTGGCAGACGTATTGGCAATGCCTATAAAAGTTGCTAAATCAGAACAGGCATGCGCCTTTGGTGCAGCAATGTTTGCTTCTGTTGCAGCTGGAGTTCATCCTGACATTAAAGCTGCTCAGAAAGCAATGGGACAAGGTTTTGCTCACGAATACAAACCTAATATGGCGAAACATGATGTATATATGCAGATATATGCAAAATATCAAAAACTAGGTAAATTTACTGAAACAGAATTATTCTCTTAAACATAATATCATACTATGAACTGGAATTCACACGAATTTATTTGGCTCGACTGGGTGATTATTGCAGTTGGGATATTGGCAGTAACATGGGCTGTCTGGCGTTCGATACAAAAAGACAAACGCCTGCAACAGGGTGCCAGTAGCGAAGACTATCTGTTCGGAAAAGGCGAACCATGGTACATAATAGGTGCTGCCATCTTTGCAGCAAACATCGGATCGGAGCATCTTGTAGGACTTGCCGGAACAGGCGCTAAAGCCGGAGTGGGTATGGCACACTGGGAGATGCAAGGCTGGATGATACTTATTTTAGGTTGGTTATTCGTACCATTCTATCAACTGATGAACAACAAGATGGGCAAAATCATTACAATGCCCGACTTCCTAAAATACCGTTATACACCTGCTACAGGTTCGTGGTTGTCTATCATCACGCTCATAGCCTATGTACTTACCAAAGTGAGTGTAACCGCATTTACAGGAGGTATCTTTATGGAAAGCCTTCTCGGTTTGCCTTTCTGGTATGGGGCTATCGGCTTGATAGTACTAACGGGTATTTTTACTGTTCTCGGTGGTATGAAAGGAGTTATGACTCTATCTGCAATCCAAACACCGATACTTATTATAGGTTCATTCCTTGTGCTTTTCCTAGGATTATCTGCTCTTGGAGGAGGCAGCATCCCTGAGGGTTGGACAGCAATGATCGACTATGCAAAAACATTGAATGTAGGAGAAGATGGTGTTGCATACGGTACAAACCACATGTTTCACTTCAATACCGGTGATCCGTTATATGATGATTACCCCGGCTTTTGGGTATTTATCGGAGCTTCAATAATAGGTTTCTGGTATTGGTGTACCGACCAGCATATCGTTCAACGTGTACTTGGACAACGCAAGGGCGAAGACAACGATGTAGTGATGAAACGTGCTCGTAGAGGTACTATTGCTGCTGGTTATTTCAAATTGTTGCCTGTGTTTATGTTCCTAATACCGGGTATGGTAGCAGCGGCATTGGCTGCACGTCCCGATAGCGGATTTACATTGGATGATCCGGACACAGCGTTCGGTTCAATGGTTAAATTTGTATTGCCTGCGGGTGTGAAGGGAATTGTTACCATCGGTTTTATATCAGCTTTAATTGCTTCTTTGGCTGCATTCTTCAATTCTTGTGCAACATTGTTTACGGAAGACTTCTATAAACCTATGTTCAAAAATAAGAGTGAATCTACTTATGTTTTGGTAGGTCGTATTGCGACAATTGTAGTAGTAATACTTGGTATTGTTTGGATACCTGTTATGATGAGCCTTGGTAGTCTTTACGACTATCTGCAAGGTATTCAATCATTACTCGCTCCTGCTATGGTAGCCGTATTTGCTCTTGGTATCTTTTCTAAAAGAATTACACCTAAGGCGGGAGAAGCTGGTATGATAGTGGGATTCGCTATTGGGATGGTACGCTTATTAACCAATATATTTACCAACACCGGTAAGGACGCAATGACCGGCTGGTATTGGGAATACACAAGTTGGTTCTGGCAAACAAATTGGCTTATTTTTGAAATATGGTTATTAGTATTCATCATGTTGCTAATGGTCGTTGTATCATTTTTCACTCCGAAGCCAACAGCCCAACAAATAGATGCTATCACTTTCTCTAGCGATTACAAGAAACTTATTAGCAAGAGTTGGAATAAATGGGATGTTATCGCATCACTGGGAGTTGTAGTTCTCTGTGTTGCATTTTACATATACTTTTGGTAAAATAATAACATACTTATATATAATCTTTTAACAATAATATACTTTTATAAAGCAATAAAGCAAGAGGCTGTCTTAAGACAGCCTCTTTTGCGTTTATGCAACTCTCTTTAATTATATTTTTATAAACAGACAAATAGAACAATCATAAACAATTAAATATAAAAGCTTTTCTAAAAGCTAAAAACAGTTTCTTATACACAAGAGAACTAATCTTCTTTAATCTAATAAAAATACAAAAGACACCTCATCTCCTATCCCTTCTATATCTATCAAAATATTGCGAAAAGATATGCATACATCAGTTCTGCCTATAAATGAAACTTCTAATATCATTTGATAGTAAAGAGAAACAGCGAAACCTTTATACAAAGATTTCGCTGTCTCCTCAAAAAAAGTACGAATCACCTAAAAGCCTATATGATATTATCTCATATCATTAAAAAACATTAGATTATTATTTACCACTCAAACCTTCCGCAAATCCGGCATAAACAGGCTTACGGTTATAGTTCAAGCTCCATAGCCCAATAGGTTGCCCTTTTCTCCAACCGCTGTCGTCAGGACTGTCTGTCGGACTCCAATGAGTAATTCCATATTGTTGACTCACAGGAATAATTTCAAAGTATTTTTTCACAATAAACTTATAATACTCAGACATCAATAACTGTTGCTCGAAAGTAAGGTTTGCTGTCTTAATTTCATTACCATTCTCATCTACTATACCCATATCCAATTCAGATATTTTTATGAGTTTTCCTGAAGCTTTTAATAGTTCAAACATCTTCACGACATGGTCTTCTTTGCTCTTTTGTGTTGCAGAGTTTAGATAATAAGAGACATGCATTTGAGTCCCAATACCATCAATCTTCGTTCCGTCTTTCTCCCAACGTTCAATCCAATTTATCAAACTCTTCAGTTTCATGTTATCATCCCAGTCTGATTCCAGATTGTAGTCGTTGATGAACAACTTCATATCTTCAGGTCCATATTTGCGGGTAAGTTGGATAGCTGTACGCACATAGTCATCACCCAAGTAATCTTGCCAATAGAAATTATTCTTAGCGTCTTCTGCCGATACATTATTTACAGATTGTAAATCATACCAACCATCGCCATCTTTATCAGCACCGGCCAGAGGCTCATTCACTACATCCCATGCTTTCACATATCCGCCACAAGCTTCCATCATACCTTTTACCCAATTTTCCATCGCATTGGTCAAAACTTCTTTCTTTTCTTCCGGAGTCAAAGGAATGGTATTGCCTGATTCTTCTATCTCAAATACGATATCATCAAAATAGAATGTAGTTGCCAGCTTATTTTTTGCAAGATTAAAAGCTATAGTACTCATTCCTTCTTGTGATGAATTGATAGAACCTGAATTAGTATATTCCTGCCATTCTGTAGTTACATCAGGACTGCCCACCATAGCGTAATGCAAATAACCGCCCGGCTCTTTATGCGCCTGAGAATCAATACTAACATTTCTACTAGCCTTGACCTTCATACTGAAACGATATTTTTCACCTTCCTTAAATACGTGAGGAACCTTTACAAAGAATTGTGTGTCCCAATCCTGAGTAGCATTATCGCCTGACTGAACAATGATAGCCCGTCCCGTACCACCGGCACCTGTACCTGCAGCACTAAATGTAGCCGCCTTAGGACCATTAGATACTTCAGTAGCATAGAAACAGGAGACATCATTGTCTTCACAATTACTATTGCTTACAAGATTTTTCCACCAACTAGCTGGACCTGCTGCAAGTGCTTCAATATTGAAGGAATAGGAATGCCAGCTTGGTTTTCCCCAGTTTGATAAATCTTTACTGTCAAAGGCGCCATTATTGATTACATTATCCGTAGAATTAACTGCTGTCAAAGTAATATCGTCAAAATACAAATCGCCACCAAATTTACCAAAACAGAACTGAAGTTTGTTAAACGCATGACTTGGTGTAAACTGAATAGTAACATTACTCCATTCTTTACTTGCCGCAAGAGATAAACCATAAAGAACATTACTACCATCTGTAGGCCAAAAGTCTACAGTGGCCGCCGCAGAGGCCTTGATTCTCATGCTTAATGTATATGTCACACCAACCGTTAATGGACTTGCCGGTTCGTAATAAATTTGCCAATCCCACGTATTAGCCTTAGCTTCGGTTGTATTTATATGCAAGCAATTATTTGCATCGTTAGGGTCGACTTCAATCTCCTTATCAGCAATCAAATTATTCAGATATTTATTATTTTGTTGAGAGTGCCACAATATCGTATGTCCATAAATACTAAGACCTGCACCTTTAGCAGCATCAACAAATTTTACTACCTGAGAGAAATCCATTGAACCATCGTCTTTTACAATCGAACCATATTTCATCGCATTACCCGCTGTTAATTCATCGAAATTGGAACAGGCAAGACTATAAACCATGTCCCTCTTCAAAAAATCGCTAACAGTAATGCCCGATCCTAATTTAAAATTTGGATTAGCCTTCCGGTCTACATACGATTTCAGAACATCATATTCATTCAGATATTCATATTTCTCGAGATCTGCCGGCTTATCAACATTAAAGTTGCTATCAAAATTATCGACACAAGAGACCATTGCCATCATAGCGACAATAATCAACAATAATTTATTATAATACTTCATCATACTCATCTTTAGTAAAATTAAAAATGATTAGTTTTATAAGTTGGAACAAACAATTCAGAATCGATCCCTCGGGTTTGTACCACCAAAGTATCTTTAGTCACATATTGCTTTGATCCGAAGTTTATATTGTACTCCAAATACATAGCATTACGGTCTTTATTACCCCAGCTATTTTTCTCTCCTTTTTTTACAAATTTACCTGAGCCACTAGCGGTATAGCCTTGCGTATCGGTAGAGATAGTACACTCATTATTATCATTAAAAGTTAGGAGTAAATCACATGTAAGAGTTTGTACACCTCCTAAACCATCAGAAACAGTAGTTTTAACCGGAAATTTAGTCACCTTTAAACTTGCAGTCGTTAAACTACAAAGTTCGTCATTTTCTACATGTGGTTTGCGACGTACATTCGTTGCAGTTGCACCATTCTCGGTTACAAGATCTACTCCTCTGCGCAGATATTTTGCATGCCACGGATTAATAAATTTCAGTGCATATAAGACATAGTCTTGAGGCTGAATATCCCACGCTTCTGAATATGTACGAGGTGCGTTCTGTATCAAGTGACGACCGCTCAAAATACTGTCTGCATTTTGTACTTTAGTCATTAATAACGGAATTACATACGTTTTTTTCAAAGCGTCGGGATCGGAAAAGAATGCATCTTGCAATTGAACTCCTACCGATCCTTGAATCTTCTTATCAAGAATGATCTTACTCCCCCCTAAAGTGTAGTAATTGGATGGCATAGCTTGAACCGGACTACCGTCTTCGAAGAATAAGTTATCACACAATCCATTATCGACGGCAATATCTATGCTGATATTCTTTTGGTTTTTATATACACCTCCCATTGTTGCGTATATCTCGCAACGATGCTCATTATCTAAAGTCGTATCATAAGTATCATCTCCTAATACGATTGTACGCACGGGGTATTGATAGGCAAAATAAACAGTTGTTCCACCTTCATAGTTTGGGAATTCAACACCTTGATTTTCGCATGATGTCATTGATGCAATCAAAATTCCGGCAAACAATACAGGCAATAATTTGAATCGTTTCATATTTTTCAATATTTAGATATTTTTTGATTATTCATTTACCAGCCTTGATTCTGCTGTAGGTTGCTCCATTTTATAGTTTCACTATAAGGCACAGGTCCATGATACATATAATCTTTGTAGCTTCTTGCTTCTACAGGAATTACCTTATATACCAAAGCTCCATCAAGTTTATCTATTTGCATACCTTTAGCACCCTCATTCAGGTTGGCTTTCCAACGACGCAAATCCCAAAAACGTCGGTTTTCGAAACAGAGTTCAATACGACGTTCATTACGTATCAACTCTCGCATTTTATCTTTATTGTTTTTAATACTTTCAAGATAAGGGTCTCCTCCATTAGAACCTACACCAGCACGAGTGCGGATAGCCTTGATTACGTCGTAAGCACTGTATGAATGTCCGTTGCCATTAGTTGGTCCCCAAGCTTCATTTGCTGCCTCAGCATAAGCTAAGAATATTTCAGTAAATCGTATGCGTACAGGATAATGGTATTGTGCCGTATTATATGTCGGATCTGGATTACAATCGTCACGCAATAGTTTTCTCAAATAATATCCGGTACGTGTAGATGTGCTTTCTTTATTTAATGCATCTTCATTTGTACCGTATGTTCCGGTGACAATTTTCTTTGAATTTGTACCATACGTGGTTTCGTTATACAATACATAAGCTGTCAAACGCGGATCTCTGTTGGTGTACGGATCACTTGAAGAATATCCACTTGCAGGATCAGATATTGGATATCCGCTTGCCATAGGAAATGCATCTACTAGATTTTGAGTTGGATTTATACGTCCACTTCCATACAGCGATGGAGGATAATTACTCTTCTCTTGCGAAAGCCCCATTGCATAATCTTCGGTGCTATTATCTTTGTCCCCTCTCCATAGAATCTCTTTAGGAACAGCTCCTGATCCCAATGAGTTGATTTCAGTTTTGTTCATATACCATGTCCATCCTGTTGGATCTATTCCGCCTAAACCATTGATACGATCTAGTACGATAGCTGCATTATCTGCAGCATTAGCCCATGTTACGGTTGTACCCGTGTTATATGCAGGACTTGCTGCAAGCAAAGCTGCCTGTGCCCTAATAGCTTCTGCGATACGAGCAGTAAGGCGACCTCGTATATGAGTACCATTTACCCGGTTATAATCACTGGCATTGGTTACACCGATTGCTTTATATTTAGCAGGAATATTTGCATCACTGATGTCATTATAATCAAGAGGTAAGTATTCAGTTGCTTTTTCTACATCACTAAAAATTTGATCTATACAAGCCTGAAATGTATCTCTTGGAACATTGAAATCTGTACTCATATTATCTACAGTAGTTATATTAGGTATTCCCAATAGTTTTCCATCTTCAGTCCAACCACCATGAGCCATCAAGAGATAGTACATATTTAAAGCACGCAAACCATACGCTTCGCCTTTAAGACGATCGCAATACATGATATGTACATTCGGATCTTTTGCCCATGCCACTTTGTCGGCATTTTCTAAAAAGATGTTGAGATATTGAATAGCAGCTCTACAGTTCTGCCACTTAGACATAGGGTCGTTACTAGCTGTCCACGATCCTGTTGCCATACTTAAATAGCTACTAGCTTTATCGTTAGTCACTGCATCATCTGTCGCAATGTCTGTTTCAGATTTAGTCTGATAGGGAAGCATGGAATAAGCGTATCCTAATATCCCTTGTGCATATCCCGGTTCATTATACATATCATCTAACTCTCTATTGTTCTCTAAAGCAGGAGAAAACAGATCATCACAGGATGTTAAGAAGAGCAAGATAATGACCAGAAATTTTGTTATATTATTTATTGCTTTCATACTGTTGTTATTTATTAAAATGCAGCTTTTATACCTATATTATAAAATCTGGTTTGTGGAGAACTACCTACATTCATTTCCATATGTTTGCGTTCCTTCGATATAGTAAGCAGATTAGCGCCACTTACATATGCCGAAAGTTCGCGGATGAAACTATTTTTCAATAGCTGCTTAGGTAAGTCGTATGTAACCTGTATCTTAGCCAGATCAAAGCGGTTAGTTTTATACATCCAGAAGTCTGAAGTACGGAAATTATTGCTTCCACTTTCAGTAGTTAAACGAGGGTAAGTCGCGGTTGCCTTTGTTTCTTCTGTCCATCGGTCACGAACTACTGCAGAGTATTTACCATCTCCATGGATCCAATAATAAGAACTATTTTTCAAACTATTCGCTCCAAAGCTACCTGTTCCTAAAGCAAAGAATGTAAAATCTGACCATTTAAGTGTCATGTTTATACCCAAAGTAAACGGGGCGCCATACCAGCCTCCTTTACCTAGATATATAACATCTTGATCATCGATGACTCCGTCGCCATTTTGATCTACATATTTAATATCGCCTGGTTTTACTGTTCCTCCAAATTTTTGTTCCGGAGAATTAGTTATCTCATCGCTACTCTCAAACAGGCCGTCACTTTGTAAACCCCAAATACCATCAATCGGCTTACCTGTTCTATTTTGATAGCTAAATTCATTTATCTCGCTACGCTTGGTTGCTTTAGTATCGTAATAAGTACCAGCTACACCTAATGAGAAGTCTACCTCTTCGATTTTCTTGTTGAAGTTAACATTGAAATCAAATCCTGTACGCTTATTATTATTATAGTTCATATATGGAACAAATGACGCTTCGGGATAAGCTGTAGACAAATAATTAGGGAAAAGCGAACTTGGTGTTATTATATTACCTTCCATAGAGTTTACAAAGAATGACAGATCTGCAGTTATCATTTTCTTCCACAAAGAAGTTCTTAGATTCGCTGATATTTCTTTGCGTTTAATAAATGTAAGATCATCATTATTTCCACGGAGAGACATTGTATATTTCTCTAAACTACCATCATACCAACTCCAACCGTACGCTTGAGACCAAGCTGACTTGTACATATAATAATTTTGAATATCAATATCTTGATGTAAGATACTACCTGAAACACTCAACATTAAATCATCTATAATAGAAGATCCCGATAGGAAGTTTTCATTGCTCATTCTCCAACCTAATGTAAGAGATGGAGAAAATGCATTACGCTGCCCTTCGGCTAACTTTGCTGAGTGTATTACGGCTCCCCCAAAATCGGCATAATATTTCTTTTGATAATTATAGCCTACTTGTAATGCCAAATTTGCATTAGAAGTTTTGTGATATTCGGACGATAAGGTTTGCTGGTAGCCCGAAGCTATTAGCATAGCCGACAAGTTATGATCATCTGCAAAAGTATTTACGTAATCGAATTGCCCCGAGAATGCCATAGTTTGATTATCAGCACTCTCACTAATATTCTGTACACCAGACTTCTTATCATTGTTATATTTTGTTAGACCTACAATAACATCCTTTCCGTTAAAGTTACCCCAAGTTGGAGCATATACCGAATATGTGTTGTCAAAAGACGTTGTATAACCTGTAGCATAATCCACTGCAAATTTGGTATGAAACGAAAGCCCTTTCAAGAAGCCTTCCAAATCAATATCAACTCCAGTATCAAATTGAAAATGACGGCTTGTATATTTGCTACTTCCGGCAGCAAATATATCTGCAAATGCATTCTTTTGATCAATCTGAGATCCTCCTAGAAAATATTTACCATCAATGATATTATTGGTATTATTAACCAAATCCCAAGCAGCTAAAGCATTCTGATCAATCATATCTAATGAAATCAACGGCGCTACACGATTGGGACGAAATGTTGATGCAGCATTCCAATAATCTCCTTTTGCATTTTTAGCGTCATAGAAAGTTGCATTCGCATTAATATATGCACTAATAGCATTACTAATCATAACATCCACATTACCACGCACATTTAGACGATTGATACTATTATCCTTCGCTTCACCGATCTTAAACAAGTCATCTTGATGATAATAACCTACATTACTATAAAAATGAGCACGTTTACTTCCGCCTGTAATTTCTGCTGTAACTTCTGAACGATTAGATACTTTCTTCAAAAACTCAGAAGAATAAAAATCTACATTCGGATAACGATACGGATTTAAGCCCGAAGCAGAATGATAAATGTCATTATCGCTATATAAAGCCGATAGCCCATCATTAGCGCGAGCTTCATTATAAAGAGTCATATATTCAGCAGATCCTAGATATTCAGGATAGCTTTTAGATATATGAAAACCCGTGTTAGCTCTTACGCTTATCCTAAGATCTTCGGTCTTACCTCTTTTGGTCGTTATATATATAACACCTTTTGCTGCGCGGCTACCATAAAGGACAACAGCCTGCGCTCCTTTTAGAAATGTTATTTGATCAATTTCGCTAGGCAAAACATTGTTGGCTACACGGGGAATTCCATCAACCAACACTAAATATCCTGCATTGTCGGCATCCATACCCCACAGCGAATTTCCATTCCACCCCCCGATATAGGCCTGCATATTATCTAAACTATATGTGTTATAGTTCTTTTTTGACAGTTCCTCTACATTAACAACAGATACACCACCCAACAAGTCGCTTTGCGCTACTTTTCGAAAAGCAATCTGTACAAGCGATTCTTTATCACTTTTGAGTGTGTCCGCCTCATTTTGGTCAAATGTTTGAGCTTTAGTTGCAAATGGGCAGAAGACAAACATGGCACACAAAATGAATATTGATTGTATATATTTCATCTTTTATTCGTTTAAATTACACATTCATTTACTCTATTTGGATTTACCAGCCCGGATTTTGCCCGAATTCAGGATATAGATATACATCATTGTCAGGAAGAGGGAACCAATAATGTTTGGTACCAAATACTCGTGTAAGAATAACTTCTTCTTTGAATTCTGATACCCTTGCATCTTTTGGGTCGTTATTCTTGAAAAAGTCATTGTTTTCTACACGCTTAAATTCCTGTGATGTTTTTACTGTATACGGATATTCTGTTAGTAATAACCAACGTTGCAAATCATTGAAACGGAATCCTTCAAATGAAAGTTCTACGGCACGCTCTCTACGAATTTCGTCTATAAATTTATTTTTACTTGCTGTATAAGAGCTGCCTACATGTCCTGCTTTTACACGATCTCTCACTGTATTGATCGCACCTTCTGCCGTTTTTGAGAAATTAGAAGATTTACCACTAGCACCACCAAATGCAGCACATGATTCGGCATACATCAAATAAATATCAGATAAACGCATATATGGCAAATAGCAGTGATAGTTTCCTCCCCAGTCATATGTTCTATCATACTCGTTGCAGGTATGAGGTACCAGCTTTTGGATAAAATATCCTGTACGGCTAGCATTAGCTACGGGTCTCATTGCACCTCCTGTATAAAGACTACAATAACGCAGATATTCCATATCCGCAGGCATAGTACTATTTACATATTTGAATCCATCAAATACAATATCATGATAGAAGCGAGGATCTCTATTTTTGAATGGGTAATTAGGATCAAAGCCTGAAGCTGGATCATTTAGAGGAAGTCCATTATCCATACCATACATATTAACATAGTTTGCTGTTGGTTGGTGAATCACGTTATCATGAGCAACCAAACCGCCAACTTTAGGACCAAATACCTTCGCAGTATTCCAGTTACTGGCATTGAAGTCTGGAGATGGCCCCCTGAAAATTGCTTCAACAGATCCCGGTTGTAACCAGTTTTGACGAGTGGTGTAAAAAATATCCGAGTAGCTAGATGTAGAACCTTCAGCTCTCTCATGATTATAAATATCTTTGTAGTTGAACTGAGCTAATGCATATTGAGTTTGATTACCTTCTACAAGACTTAGTAGTTCACCAAAGGCTTCAGCAGCTTTTTTACAGTATGCCTCATCATAGTCATAAGTTTGACTTCCACCTACTTTAGGACCGTTTTTCATCAATGGGCTACCTGCCCAAAGATAATTTTTACCCAAATAACCTAATGCCATTATTTTATTAATACGCAATTGGTTTTTGCCCACTGTATTTTTCCCTACTGTTGTGTTATCCCAGTCGATAGGAAGTAGATCGGCAGCTTGCCTAAAGTCGGCAGCAGCTTTATCTGCACATTCCTGATAACTCAATCGAGGAAGAGTCAATGTTCCGGTAGCATCTAATACATGGTCTACATAAGGTAACCCACCAAAGAATGTCATGAGTTCAAAATGCCACCATGCACGAAAGAAATATAGTTGCCCTGCAATCAGATTTTTTTCCTCAGCTGTGGCTGTTGTTAACTTGTCCAGATTAGCCAATCCTTCATTTGCTTTACTTATGCAATACCATGCATGAGGCCATAATGAATGTCGTTTAGGAGATCCGTCTCCGGTAGCTGTAGAACTACTATTACTGTTATATAACCAATCACCTGCGCTTCTCCATGCGCGGTAGTTTCCAAGGTCTACTTGGTGAGTCATACGACCATCAGCCTCGGGGTTGAAGATTTCATCGTCACCCCAATTCCAGGAAGGAGCCCAATTGCACTTCTGTTTGTCAGGTATGCAATTGTAAATCTCTTCTATGTAGCCCTGAAAATTCATGAAGTTCTTAAAGGCATCATCTCCTGATATAGTAGAATCAGGTTCTTTATCCAAATAATCTTCACAAGAAGCTAAACTAGTTCCTAATATTAAGAACAGGATACAACTCTTTAGAAAAGTTTTATATATATTTTTCATCATCTTTAATCTTATAATGAGAATTTAATACCTAAATTGTAACGTCTTACAGTAGGATAAGCACCTAAATAACCTGCACCGGATAAATTTGCTTCACGGTCGTCAGGCATTCTTGTCCACAACCAGAGATTATTTCCGTTCAGATATATTTTCATATTTTTCACACCTAATTTCTTAATCCAGCCATCAGTAAATGTGTAAGCAACCTCAGCATTCTTCAAACGGATATATGATCCGTCATATAAAAACTGAGTACTGGTATTATAGCTCGGACTAGAAGACCATCGTGGCACTACAACATCGGCAGATGTATTATCTTTCGACCACCATGTTCCGATATCGTATACAGTGTTTAGTTTATTACCGAAGCTTGTTAATGATACATCTCGGGTTACATTTGTCACACCATAGAACTGAACGAAAGCACTAAATCCTTTCCATTCGAAGCCAATAGTAGCATTGAATGTATTCTGAGGTGTACCAGAATATCCGTAAGGAACTAAGTCTTTATTGTCAATAACCCCATCTCCATTGAAGTCTATTATGTTATAATCGCCGGGTAATTTTTGCGAATCGTTAGTGTCATGTCGAGTACTTCCATATAATTGGTCGTAGGTATTGACATATCCTGCATCAACGTAAGATGTATATTGTCCAATGCTATATCCGGCAGCTTTCTGATAAGCAGGTCTTAACGCCTGGTCATCTTTTTCTAATATTTTATTTTTAGAATGTGTCATGTTGAAATTACCCCAAAGTCTCATGTCATTAGAGAGTCGTTTATTTATACGTAATTCCAATTCATAACCATTTGTACGAACTCTACCAATATTCGCTGTAGGAGGCATAGCTCCTAAATACGACGGAGTAGAGCGTTGATCACCCCATACCAAGATATCTCTACGGTCATCTCTAAAAACATCCACACTACCAATAAATAATCCGTCCAAGAAAGAGTAGTCTGCTCCTACATTTATCTTTCTTACGGTTTCCCATTTCACATTTTCATTTCCAAGTGCTGATTTTCTGTACCATGTATAAGGACTATTTCCATGATTTAAATCCATTGCTGTAACCCCTCCATAAGCCCACTGGGTCATATAAAGCCAACGTCGCGCTGAATCGAATTTGTCACCACCAAGATTATCATCTCCAATTTCCCCATATGAAGCTCTGATTTTAAGCATATCTAAGAATTTTAATCCTTTCATAAAATTCTCATTGCTTAACATCCATCCTATCGCACCGGAATTAAAGAATGCAAAACGATTTTCTTTACTGAATTTATCAGAGCCATTATAAGCACCGTTGTATTCTATAAAGTATTTGTCTGCGTAATCATAAGTAGCACGGAAAGCCCAGTCTTCACGGAAAATAGGCATTACACTACCTCTCGCCTCTTCTTGACGGCTGAAAACACCCATGGCTGTTATGCTATGCGCATCAAATTTACGAGCCCAATTCAATTGTGCCTGATAGTATAAATTACGTAATGTTGCTCCATTATTTACAGATCCTCCTGATGTAGCCCAGTTAACACCTTGCATCCAGTCGAACTTATTATTACCATCAAAATTTTGTCTATAAGTTACTTGACCTGTTTCTGGATCTATCCATTTTCCCTGAGCCGAATTATTTAAATCATTTATTCCTCTTTCGAATTCAACAAAAGTATTATCCCAAGAAACAACTCCTCTAGCAGACAATCCTTTTGTTATAAAGCCCAAGTCTTGCTCTAAAGTAAAGTCTGTATTGATACGAGTAGTTGTTGTCTGCATTGTACCTCCCAAAGAAAGAACGGCAGCCGAGTTACTAACATTCGAAATATTTGGATAGAATCCCCAAGAGCCGTCCGAATATTGCGGAAGGAAAACATCCGGTGCAATATTATAGGCTCCAGACCATTGTTGAGCAACAGCCCATGTAGAGTTATCGGTTTGTCCCCAAGGTGTTTTCTTGATAGCATTAGAACCTGCTAGATTAACCTTAAACAAAGTTGTCTTTGTTATTTGAAAATCCAGATTACTACGAACATTTAGTCTGTCGAATCCATATCCGGCATTATAATTACGTCCATTATCATAAACGCGGAAAAGGTCGCCTTCATGCACAAAGTCGGCAGAAGCAAAGTATTTTACAACTTTTGTTCCTCCCGATACATTTATATTTGCATTATAAGACATTGCAGTCTTCTTGAATAGAGCATCCTGCCAATCTACATTCGGATAGCGTTCTCGTTGCTCTATAGTAGTCTGGTTCCGATAGTTGTTGATAAATGCTTGTGGTCGTATATAAGCCCAAGAATCAGGAGTTAGAGCTAATTCATGCTCAATAGCCCTGTTACGAGCCATTAATGCATCATAAGAATCCAATTTGTTAGGTAATTTAGACGGAGCTTTTAGTGTTGCGTTGAAACCAACATCTATTTTTGCGCTTCCGTCACTACCTCTTTTGGTAGTAACCAGAATAACACCATTCGCACCTTTAACTCCATAAACAGCTGTAGCAGAAGCATCTTTCAGAACAGATACGCTTTCTACCGAACTAATATCTACGGAGCTCATTGGACGTTCGATACCATCGACTAATACTAGAGGATCGCTATTGTTCCACGAACTAGCTCCTCGAATAACAATCTTTGGTTCTTCTTCTCCGGGCATCCCTGTACTCTGAGTAGTGATTACACCGGGCAAATTACCGGTAAGAGCAGCTCCAATATCGGAAATACCAGCGGCACGCTCTAAAACTTTACCTGTTGTTTGTGTGATTGCTCCTACAACACTGGCCTTCTTCTGTTGACCATAACCTACCACAACCACTTCACTTAAAATCTCTTCATTTTCGGACATAACCACTCTTACATTCTGTTTGCCTTGTATGTTTATGTCCTGTGTTGTCATGCCTACATAAGTAGCTACGATGGTCTTTGTTCCGGTTGGAACAGTTAATGAAAAATTTCCATCAAAATCTGTTACAGTTCCTACTGATGTATTGCCCTTTAAAGTAATATTAACTCCTGTAAGAGGCTCATCATTTTTGTCTACGACATTTCCCGTAATAACAGTTCCTTTCTGCGCATATGCTGCAAAGCAAATAAATAGCAGGAGTAAACTTATGCAGGGAATTTTCCAAGCTCGTTTTGTTTTATTATTCATTACTATTAGTTTAATATGATTAACAATTTTAATTTATCATAATATGATCGATTCTTAATATCAATCTAATAGGATTATAAAAGTCAGCTGTCATCAATATTAGTTTTCATGGATTAAAAATTAAATAATAAGTTAATGCCTATTATTAAAAAATACATTTGCATACTCTCTTCGAGAATTTGTCAAATCAGCATTTAGGTCTAGGAGATTATTGATCATAGAAAACATAACATAGAGTATTGTCTAGCTACATTTTCTTCAGTTTATTGGTATTTTTTCACAAAAGAGTTTTTTATCATATGGTATTACAATTTAAGGTTATTTTAAGTGTATTATTTACAATTATTATCTCAGACAGTATTTTTTATCACCACAGTTTTGGTTATCGTTTTCTGTTTTTCTAATAGTATTTGCTGCAGTAAAATGCCTGGATAGGTGGTATTAAATTTTTTAGGTAACTATCGACGTAGTGAATAATCGACTCCAAAATGAAATGTTAGTTCTCCACTACGCCGAAAAAAGTTTATATGCAAATAAGCTAAAGCTTATGGTTGAAAATCATTTGAAGATGTTGAATATAAACCAATCAATGCTCCAGTAAACCCACCGGCAACATCTGTGGAAAGAATATCACCGGAAACAGTTCCTCCAATATTTTTGAATACTTGATTATCAACAGAGTAATTAAATCTATAATTATCTTCGTCTGCTTCAACCTGCAATTGTATTGGTTTGCTTACATCAATTTTTTCACTAGCAACAAGGGTAGACTTATTCTTATCTGTTCTGACAAGCAAGATATAAGAGTCGCTTCCTTTTTGTGTAATACCAAATACATAGTTGAATGATTCTTTTTGATAACAAACGATTCCGGCTAAATCAGTTTCAGAGGCAGGTACATAGTTCATGTTCACTGTTGTTGAAAATGTTTTATGCTGTTGTCTATGAAACAAAGCTGAAATAGGCTTACGATCTTTGATATTTGTCTGGAATGGCTTAATCTGTAAACCCTCTTTCGTAATATTCACAAAATCTTCACGAGGACCTCTTACTGCTATCCATCTATGATCTAAACTCTTGCTTGAAAAATCGTCATTAAAAGTAAAGTTTCCATTAGGGAAGAAACCATTCATTCCTGTTTGATTTTGTACACCTTCCGGCATTTTCAATTTAGGCGATAGAGGAATAAGCCCATTCTCGAAAACAGGGAATTCTCCACTCCAATCTACAGGTAATATAAATGTTTCTCTACCCGAATTTACTCTTTGTTTATTATTAGGACGAATTGCTAAAAATACTCCGTAATACTTACCATCAGGAGCTTGTACTAAATCGGCATGTCCTGCCCAATCTACTTTATCTTTTCTATCTTTTGCAAAATATCTTTGAGTCAATATAGGATTATTAGCAGCCGGCTTAAATGGTCCGCGTGGATTTTCGCTAACAAAAATCACTTCACTATGCCAATCACCAGTACCTCCTTCTGCACACATCAAAAAATAACGACCATCTTTTTTATATATATGAGGGCCTTCTATCCATATAGGTCTTTTTGTAATATCCACCCCCCCATCTACTATTATTTTATCTGTACCAGGAATAACTCTATCGTTTTCTACATCATATTCCCATTGTTTAATAACCCTGTGGCCAGAATACAATTCTTTGCCATGATCCGGAGCATCATTGTGTACTAAATAAGCTTTACCGTCATCATCAAAGAATAAAGCCGGGTCAATTCCATTAAACTCTAGACGGATCGGGTCACCCCATCCTTGTCGAGGATCTTTAGTTTTAACAACTATATTACCCAAACCTCCTCCAATATGAGTTGTGATCATATAAAAGGTATCATTATGAGGATTGTATGCAATGTCGGGAGCATATACTCCTGCACTCATTTCTATATCTTGTACTTTTAGTTGAGTTGGTCTTTCTAATACATTTCCTATTTGTGTCCAATTAACTAAATCTTTACTATGAAAGATTGGGACTCCCGGGAAAAAAGCAAAAGATGAGTTGACCAAATAATAGTCATCTCCTTTACGAGTAATACTCAGATCGGGATAACACCCTTGCAAAATCGGTGTATAAAATTCATTGCTTTTTAAAGGGTTTTCGTTATAAACCTTATCATTCCCTTGATAAATAAATTTGGAAAAAGTAGGAACCCCTTTTTGAAGTTTTTTGTTTGCCTTAGTCTGACTGCTCAAACTAAAAGGACTAAATAAGAGTATACCTGTAATAATAGCAATTACATTTTTTTTCATGATATGAATTAAGTTATTATATGGTTTTACGCTTTAGCGATAACATTACAAAGCTATATATCTAAAAAAATTAAAGGATAAAAACTTGTTTCTTTTACAATCGCACAAGTAATTACAACCCTACGGATTGTTGCATTTTCAATCTTCTATGTTGCACACCACATTTCCTTTCACTAAAAAGAATCTCTTTATCAGATAGAAAGCGAGTAATTGGCTTTTTTATATTATTTATAATCGATTGCATAAAAACAGAGTCATCGTCCCTCGTATATCAAGCAACTAATTAAGTGTACCTTCAATCGTTTTAATTTTACCGTTGCTATCATATTCCAGTTCTACCACCTTAAGGCTACGCAACCATGTTTTCCCTTCAGATGGTACACAGTCATGGTAAAATAAATACCATTTCCCTTTGAATTCGGCAATTGCATGATGAGTAGTCCAACCGATAACCGGAGTAAGAATTACTCCTTGATACACAAAAGGACCGTACGGATTATCTCCGGTAGCATAACACAATAAATGTGTATCACCTGTGGAGTATGAAAAGTAATATTTACCATTGTATTTATGCAACCATGATGCTTCAAAAAAACGTCTCTCTGTATCTCCTGCCGTTAATGGGTCTCCGTTCTCATCTAGGATGAGAACATCGCGAGGCTCTTCTGAAAATCCAAGCATGTCAGCACTCAATTTTACAACTTTAGGACATAGAGCTAAATCTTTTCCTTCGGGCAGAACGGCACATTCTAGCGCTTTGTTGTTGCGATAACGTTGAAGCTGTCCACCCCATAATCCACCAAAATACATATAGTATTCGCCATTTTCTTCCCAAATAGCAGGATCGATACTATAACTTCCCTTTATTGGATTTTCCTCAGGAGTGAATGGCCCTTCGGGCTTATCGCTAATAGCTACTCCTATACGAAAAATATCATTTTGATCCTTCAGTGGAAAATACATATAATATTTGCCATCTTTACAGGCTACATCACAATCCCACAATTGACGACCAGCCCAAGGGATATTTGCTGTATCTAACACAACACCATGATCTGTAAGGACACCATTTTCGATATCATCGGTAGAAAACACATGATAATCCTTCATATTGAAGTGATCGCCATTATCATTTTCTTCGATTCCACTTTCCCAATCGTGTGAAGGATATATATACAATCTCCCGTTAAAAACATGAGCAGCTGGATCTGCCATGTAAGCATCAGGAACTAAATATTTAGACGTTTTCATCTTTCCGCTATTTCGAAGTTGATATTGTTTTTTATTTTCTTCTAGACATTGCCTCATCTATAATACTCTGAACAACAGGTTTAGCTTTATAATTCCGATCAAATAATAAAGGATAATCTGTACGTCCTCTCATTGGAAAATTATTTTTCCACGAATCGCCATCCGTAACACCCCACATAGTTACCCTACTTACTTTATCAGAATTATCCAGAAAAAGTGTAAAGTATTCCAACATCCGCTTACTCCAAATATCTGAAACTGAATCGGGCAAAGCTTCAACATAAGGATTCATCTCCTTCCTATAAGCTTCTGTATCCGATATATTAGCTCCCACATTAAAACGAGGAGAAGGCAATGCACTCAATTCAAACTCTGTAATCATAACTTTCACACCTAATGCAGTATAGGCATCTATCGCCGCCTTATAATCGGCTAATGTCGGGGAATCTAACCCCACATGACCTTGCATACCAACGCCATCAATACGAATACCTTTTTCCTTTAAAGTTTTAACTAGATTCACAATCGCATCGCGCTTCTCATTGAGCCATTCATTATAGTCATTGTAATAAAGCTCTGCATCGGGATCAGCTTCGTGAGCATATTGAAATGCTAACGGAATGAATTCTTCACCTAATATCTCATAGAATTTACTTTTGCGAAACTCTCCATTATCTAATATCGCTTCGTTAACAACGTCCCAGCCTTTTATGCGTCCTTTATAACGGTTCACAATTGTTGTTATATGATTTTTCATCCTTTCTTTTAAGACTTCAGGCGAAACGTCTTTTCCTTTATCATCAGTAAAGAACCAGGACGGAGCCTGAGAATGCCAGATCAGGCAATGGCCTGTGACAAACAGGTGGTTCTGCTCACCTAATTCAACAAACTTATCCGCATCATCAAAAAAGAACTCTCCTTCTTTGGGCTGCATATACATGCTTTTCATGCAATTTTCTGCTACAATGGCAGCAAACTGATCTTTTACAATTTTCAATGAAGCTGTATCACGACCTTGTATCTGATTTAGATTTAAAGCCGTTCCGATATAAAACTTTCCATCTAACGCGTTTTTTAAAGATGGATTTTTGTCATCACTTGTCGATTTAGCCTGAACACAGCAGAGCAATAAAAGCATCAAGCTAAAACTAAGAATAGGTGTTAATAATTTCATGATAATGATTTTTCTATATTATATATTTATTAATTTCATTTTTAGAGCGACATTATTTCTCATCCAAATACCGTTCTTCGATTTCCACATTGATCTTGTTTATCACATTATCTTCCAGTTCATATTTAGATTTATCCCTGTCGATTTTATAAATTGAGCTTTAAGCACAAGCCATACCAGTATCTTTATTGATTTTGATTTATGCCCCCCTATCTTCACACGTCTAAGGCTAAGGACTTTCTGTATTGTAAAATTAAACCATTAACAAAAGAGAGGTAACTATTATTGATACAGGTTACGCTATCATATGTTTCGCAACAACTCTAAGATGTTTCACTTTATATCTATATTGTTTCTTCAGATTCTTGAAAGCATACAAAGAGATTTTTTGTGCTTCTTTTTCACAAAAGAGCTTCACCTCAAAAAACAGATTATTATGTCTAAAAAGTAAATGCTAGCATAAATGCTATAGATTTACACTTATAATTGAATTGATACATGTATAGATTTAGCTAAAATTATACTACCATTTGATATTTAAAGAAACGTGCATGCAATTATACCACCATTAATATATGTGCTACCAAAGCAGAAGAAACCGATATAATCCACCTAAACAAAGACATAAAACACTCTTTACGTTTCACAAACGATAGTTTATGTTGCACATGGAACAAAATATGTTTATTTTGTTCCCTTTTTCATTGTTTAATTCTTTATTTTTGTTTCACATTCTAATACCGAAAATCTAAAATACATGAGCAAACGCCTTTTTTTGTTTATTGCCCTTTCGTGCGTCTCCATTAGTTTAAGCTTAGCTCAACAGGAACGCTTTTATGGATTAGGGAAATTATCGAGCAACCTAATCACCCGAATAACTCAAGATTCCTCAGGATTTATTTGGATAGCTACCCAGAATGGATTAAATAAGTTTGATGGATGGAATTTCACTCATTATTTTTACAATGACAAAGACTCCACATCCTTATCTGGTAATTATATCGAAACTTTTTTCACTGATGACTCCGGCGCTCTCTGGATCGGTGCCAATAGAGGATTAGAATATTACAATCCTTACAAAGACTCTTTCATTCATGTCAAATTCCCCGATAATACACATCCATCAGTCAGAGGAATTATACAACTGCATAGTGGAGAAATCTGGATTGTAACAGGAGGCTATGGCCTCTACTCTATCAATAAACAAACAATGGCAGCAACGTCTCTCACAGATATAAACAAACTATTGGGAATCCCTTATTCTAACCATATTTTTGAAGATCGGGCACACCAAATATGGGTAGTATTATCAGAAAGCCGTATGGCATGTATTTCTCCAGACAAAAAAAACGTAAAAACTTATGATTTACCTATAGACCCTCAATATAAGGTCTATGGAATAACAGAAGACCACATGGGTAGAATGTTTGTTGCAACAAGCTCTTGTGTTTTTTTATGGGATATAATCCGTCAAGACTTTATGCGTATCAAAAATGATGAACCAAATGTAAATATACGAGGTATCGCTTGTCTTAAAGACGGAATGGTATACGTCAACACCGTAGGGCAAGGACTGAAATATATAGATACCAATACGATGACCTTGGTTACGCCTTCTAAACTTAAAAACGGATACGACAATCCTATAAAAGAACGTATTACAACTTTTTTTGAAGACAACAAAGGTAACTTATGGTTTGGATGCAATCAAAAAGGATTATTAATGGGCTTAAATGAGCCTACTCAGTTCGACTTTTGGTATTTTAAAGAAAATGGAGAAACAGGATCTATTACTTCATTATATGAAGACCGCGAAAATGAATTATGGCTAGGAACGGACAATGGTAAACTCAATAAGATAAACAACAGAGGCAAGATTTTAGAGTCTTATAATATCCAAAAAGATGTTTCTACCATATATGAGGATATCAACGGAACATTTTGGATTGGAAGCTACCAAGGAGGTGTTTATACTTTTGATAAAAAAAGTGGGAGGAGTGCTAAATATCCATCCTTCGAAGGAAAATCGGTTGTTGCTATAGCTGAAGATAAAAAGAAAAATGTATATATATCCGTGCTTGGTGAAGGTTTCATTCGCTATAATATTGAAACAAAAAAATGGATATTGATATCTGATAAAACCCGTTTAGCAAATGATCAGGTTTTATCTAACAACTGGATTAATGATATCTTGTGCGACTCCGATGGGCTTATTTGGCTTGCACATAGTATAGGTGTAGACTGTTACGATCCGAATAAGAATATCTTTCTACACTATAGCGATGATACATCTCTTTCTTCTATGATTTGCACCACTCTAATGGAGGACAAGAAAAAAAACATTTGGATTGGGACAAATAATGGATTATACAGATATAACAAGAAACGCAAAAAGATAGAACACTATGGGATGGAAGAAGGTTTGCCGAACAACATTATATGCGGACTAGGCACTGATGCTACGGGAAACAACATTTGGGGAAGTACACTCAACGGAATATTCCAATTAAGTATAGAAACCGGACGTATCGCATGTTACTACACAGGGAATGGACTTGTAGATAGAGAATTCTCGAAGAATATTTTCTTACAAGATAAGATGGGATATTTATATTTCGGTGGGTTATATGGAGTAACCAAATTCCTCCCGGATTCAATTAAGGCTCTAAGTTTAGACTTTCAACCCAAACTAACTCATTTATACATAAATAATGTATCAGTTAGTGCTGACAAGATAATAAAAGGCAAACCGATATCCGAGACTAGACTGTTTGATGCCTCAGAGATAAACCTATCCTATAACGAAAAGTCTTTTTCTCTAGAATTTTCTACAATGAATTATCATAATCCAGAGAATGTGATTTTTGAATATCGCCTACTAGGAATGAATGAAGAATGGATATCTACATTTCCGGGAGAGAATCGTATAACATATAACTTTTTATCTCCAGGGAATTACACCTTAGAAGTAAGAGCTTTCGAGAACAATGCTTATTCTTCTATCAAGACTCTAAACATAAAGATTTCACCACCTTGGTACAGTACTACTTGGGCAACATCCTTATATGTATTACTTTTTATCGGAATATTAACTGGTATTGCCTATACATGGCAGAAACGTCAACAAAGACGTAGAGAAGAACAAAATAATGAAGATAAACTAAAATTCTTCATTAATATTGCACATGAAATACGATCACCTACCACATTAATTATAAGCCCATTATCTGAATTACTAAAAACTGAATATGATGAAAAAACAAAAAAGTTATTAGAAACAATACAGCGTAATGCACATCGGATAATGAGCCTTATAAACCAGCTTTTGGATATTAGAAAGATAGACAAAGGACAGATGAAGATTGCATGTCAGGAAACAGATATGGTCGGATTTATAAAAGATCTAACACTTGTTTTTGATTACCAAGCAAATAAGCGAGATATAAAATTTACTTTCGAATCAACAGAAGGTCGTCTTCCTGTATGGATTGACAGAAACAACTTTGACAAGGTCTTGATGAACTTGCTCATAAACGCATTCAAATATACGAAGGACGGAGGAGAGATTAAAATAACCCTTGCAACTACTAAATCCGAAAATACAGGGAATGCAGGAAAATATGCTGAAATTAATATCATTGATTCGGGATTAGGATTAAACGAGAAAGAGGTTGAACGCATTTTCGAACGATTTTATCAAACAGAGCCATACAATCCATTAGGATTCGGCATAGGGCTGAATTTATGCAAACTATTAGTTGAGCTTCACCATGGAACTATAAAAGCTTCTAATAGGAAGGATATACAGGGTAGCTGTTTTACTGTTCGTATTCCTATAGGGAATGAACACTTCACAAAAGACGATATTGTTCAGCAAAGCGAAACAATCCGCTTTGCATTAGAAACGCCTATTTGTTGGGAAGAAAAAGACCATCCAACAGTAGCTATTAAAAATAAAAAAAGACAACGCATATTGGTTGTAGATGATGATGAAGGACTACAAGAATATATACAAAGAGAACTAAGTGCGAGTTATAAAGTCGTTACGGCAAATAATGGCAACGAAGCTTTGCAAATATTACTACAAGAACGCATAGACTTGGTCATATCAGACGTAGCAATGCCCGAGATGGATGGTTTCACTCTACTCAAGAAAATTAGAAGCAATGAGAATATAAGTCATATCCCGGTGATCCTCTTAACATCTCAGGTTGAAGCGGATAGTCGCATGATGGGCTGGAATGTAGGTGCCGATGGCTTTATGGATAAACCGTTTCTGATGGAAGAACTGCTCTTCCTTTGTAATAATCTGATATCAAACAGATCTTTATTGAAAGGTAAATTTGTAGGGGTAAAAGAACTGGAAGAGAAAGTGACTCCTTTAGATATTAAATCGAATGACGATTTATTTATAGAACGACTGATGACTCTTATTAATAAAAATATAGACAATTCTAAATTCAGCATCGAGGCTCTATCTAAAGAGGTTGGTATCAGCCGTACACAGCTACATCGAAAGCTTAAAGAAATAACAGGGATAACTACCAGCGACTTTATTCGAAATGTACGATTAAAACAAGCTGCAAAATTGTTAGTTGAGAAAAAAGTAAATATATCACAAGTCGCTTATGCTACAGGTTTTTCGAACCCTACCATTTTTGCAGTTGCATTTAAGAAATTCTATGGATGTACCCCTACAGAGTATGCAGAGAGGGGAGAAAGTTAAGATGCAACATAAAAGAATGAATATGCGACATAATAGCAGTCCAAAGCACTATATTCGATTGTAAAAGGAATGGATTCTGTAATTATTATTTTTAATGTTTCGTAAATTTGAAATATGATTATTGAGAAAAAACAATTATTGAAAATAAGGGAACTTTAGTAATGAAAATGACGGTTTATATCTAAAAAACCCTTGTTTTACAAATATAATTTCTCTGATTAAACTTCGAAACATCAAAATATTTAACAATGAGTTCTATTGATTTATTAAACAAAAGTGCAGACAATATTCGTATACTGTCGGCTTCAATGGTTGAAAAAGCGAAGTCAGGTCACCCGGGGGGAGCAATGGGGGGAGCGGACTTCATCAATGTTTTATTCACTGAGTTTCTCGTTTACGATCCGCAAAACCCGACATGGGAAGGTCGTGACCGTTTTTTCCTCGATCCCGGACACATGTCACCCATGCTTTACAGCACATTGTGCCTGACTGGAAAATTCACACTCGAAGACTTACAACAATTCCGCCAATGGGGAAGCGTTACTCCAGGACACCCTGAGAGAGACATCAACCGCGGAATAGAAAATACATCAGGACCACTGGGGCAGGGACATACTTTTGCCGTAGGAGCCGCAATCGCTGCCAAATTCTTAAAACATCGCTTTGGTGAGCGTATGGATCAGACCATATATGCGTTCATCTCGGATGGAGGTATCCAGGAAGAGATTTCGCAAGGAGCAGGACGTACAGCCGGACATCTGGGACTTGACAACCTGATCATGTTCTATGATTCGAACGGAATACAGTTATCAACCAAAACAAAAGAAGTAACAGAAGAAGATGTTGCCGCTAAATATCAGGCATGGGGATGGAGAGTGATCACCATCAAAGGAAATGATGCCTCCGAAATACGTGCCGCTCTTACAGAAGCTAAAGCTGAAAAAGAAAAGCCGACCCTTATTATCGGTAAAACAATCATGGGTAAAGGTGCCATTAAAGCCGACGGTTCAAGCTTTGAAAATGAGACTGAGACTCACGGACAACCCTTAAGTGCTGCCGGAGCTTCTTTCGAGAAAACAATCGAAAACCTCGGAGGTGACCCAACAAATCCGTTCGTTATTTTCCCGGAGGTAAAAGAGCTATATGCTAAACGCAAGGCTGAACTCGAAGAAATAGTAGCAAAGAAACACGCCGAAAAACAAGCCTGGGCTAAACAAAATCCTGAGCTTGCCGAAAAAATGCAGAAATGGTTCAGCGGCTATACTCCGGCAATCGATTGGGCAGCCATAGAGCAAAAGCCTAATCAGGCGACTCGCGCGGCATCGGCAACCGTACTGGGTGTGTTGGCAAAGCAAGTGGAGAACATGGTTGTTTCATCTGCCGACCTTTCCAACTCGGATAAAACAGACGGTTTCTTGAAACATACCCACAGCATGAAAAAAGGAGACTTCTCAGGAGCATTCCTGCAGGCAGGGGTATCGGAACTGACAATGGCTTGCCTGTGTATCGGCATGACACTGCATGGCGGTATCATTTCGGCTTGTGCAACCTTCTTTGTTTTCTCCGACTACATGAAACCGGCGATACGTCTGGCTGCTCTGATGGAACTGCCGGTTAAGTTTATCTGGACGCACGATGCTTTCCGTGTAGGGGAAGACGGACCGACACATGAACCCGTAGAACAGGAAGCCCAGATTCGTCTGTTGGAAAAATTGCAAAATCACAACGGGCACAATTCCATGCTGGTACTGCGTCCGGCGGATGTTACAGAGGCAACCGTTTCTTGGAAAATGGCCATGGAAAATCAAACAAGCCCTACCGGTCTGATTTTCTCTCGTCAGAACATCAACGACCTGCCGGCAAAAGAAAACCGATATGCAGAAGCTCTTCAAGCAGAGAAAGGAGCATATATAGTGGAGGAAGATGCGAACTATGACATCATCCTGCTGGCTTCCGGATCGGAAGTATCGACACTCGTTGACGGGGCTAAACTGCTGAAAGAAGACGGCATAAAAACACGTATTGTTTCCGTTCCATCCGAGGGAGTATTCCGCACACAAAGTAAAGAATACCAGGAAACCGTATTGCCGCAGGACAAGAAAAAGTTCGGATTGACTGCCGGGCTACCCGTGACATTACTTGGGCTCGTTGGCGACAATGGTAAAATTTGGGGTATGAACTCTTTCGGGTTTTCCGCTCCTTACAAAGTACTCGACGAAAAACTAGGCTTTACTCCTGATAATGTATATAAACAGGTCAAAGAATATCTGAAGTAATATAAAAAACAAAGCTGATATGCAGAATGGTTCGTTAACCAACCAGAAGTATACCAGCTTGTCTATTTTTAATAGTGTTTATGTATAGAAATTAAATCAATATCAATGAAGAAATTATTTACAACAATATTCTCTTTCGTTTGTGTTATTCACCTTTGTGCTCAGGAAACTACTCCTAAAATCAACTATTTTGATCTGAAAGACATAATGTTATTGGATAGTCCTTTCAAAAGGGCACAGGATCTTGATAAAAAATATCTTTTAGATTTAGATGCAGATAGACTTTTGGCACCATTCTTAAGAGAAGCTGGATTGCAGAAAAAGGCAGAGAGTTACACGAATTGGGAAAATACGGGTCTTGACGGACATATCGGAGGGCATTATGTTTCGGCTCTTGCTTTGATGTATGCTTCTACAGGAGATGAACAGATAAAAAATCGTCTTGACTATATGATAAGTGAATTGAAACGATGTCAGGATGAAAATGGTAATGGATACATTGGAGGTGTTCCCGGCGGAAAGGCTATTTGGGATGAAATAGCCAAAGGTGATATTCGAGCCTCTGGTTTTGGGTTAAATAACAGGTGGGTTCCTCTCTACAATATTCATAAGACTTATGCAGGCCTACGTGATGCCTACCTTATTGCAGGGAATGAGACAGCAAAGGATATGTTGATTAAAATGACAGACTGGGCTATAAAACTAGTATCGAATTTGTCCGAAGAGCAAATACAAGATATGCTGCGCAGCGAACACGGAGGACTAAACGAAACTTTTGCGGATGTTGCCGTAATAACGCAAAATGAAAAATATTTGAAATTAGCTCATCAGTTTTCTCACCAATTAATACTAAACCCATTATTAGCTCATGAAGATAAATTAACAGGATTACACGCGAACACGCAAATTCCTAAAGTTTTAGGTTTTAAACGTATTGCTGATATCGAAGGGAATGAATCTTGGTCGGAGGCCTCTCGTTTCTTTTGGGAAACTGTAGTAGAGCATCGCTCGGTATGTATAGGTGGAAATAGTGTAAGAGAACACTTCCACCCAACAAATGATTTTTCGAGTATGATAACAAGTAATGAAGGCCCCGAGACTTGTAATACATACAATATGCTCCGTCTATCTAAAATGTTTTATCAAACATCCTTAGATAAAAAGTATATTGATTATTACGAAAAAGCATTATATAATCATATCCTTTCAAGTCAAAATCCTCAAACCGGAGGCTTAGTTTATTTCACACAAATGCGCCCCGGACATTATCGTGTATATTCGCAGCCTCAAACCAGTATGTGGTGTTGTGTTGGATCTGGAATAGAAAGCCATGCAAAATATGGAGAAATGATTTATGCACACACAAGTGATGCTTTATATGTAAACCTATTTATTCCTTCTTCATTAAACTGGAAAGAAAAAAATGTTGAGATCGTTCAGGATAATAAATTCCCCGACGAATCAAAAACAGAAATCACTGTAAATCCTAAGAAAAAAAGTGAATTTACAGTGTATGTACGATGCCCATCATGGGTAGAAAAAGGAACAATGAAAATTAGGCTGAATGGAAAAACATATGCTGGAGTTCTAAAGAATGGTTATATTGCAATAAAAAGAACTTGGCAAAAAGGAGATCGCATAAGCGTAGAATTACCGATGACTATTGTTGCGGAGCAACTTCCTGACAAATCAAATTACTATTCATTTCGATATGGACCTATTGTTCTTGCTGCGAAAACAGGGCAGGAAGATATGACTGGTTTGTTTGCTGATGATAGCCGTGGTGGACATATAGCACACGGAACTCTTCTTCCTTTGTCCGAAATGCCTCTATTGGTTAGCGATAAAGAAGATATTACTTCTAAAATTAAACCTGTACCAGGTAAGCCTCTGACTTTCAAGTTGAGTAGCCTTTATTCCACCAAATATCCGTCAGAATTGGAATTTATACCTTTTTTCAGATTGCATGAGTCTCGCTATATTATATATTTGCCCCAAACAACAACTGAAGGATTAGCTAGTTTGCATGAACAAATAAAGCGAGAAGAACGAGAACGTATCAAACTGGATTCTAAAACTATAGATAAGGTAGCTTGTGGAGAACAACAACCCGAATCAGATCACTTTATACAATTCGAAGAATCGAATGCAGGATCATTCGAGAACATTCACTGGCGGGAAGCAAAAGGTTGGTTTAGTTATCAAATGAGAAACAAAGACAAAAAAGCCAAAGTTTTATATGTCAAATATCTAGATTCTGATAAACCAAGCATTTATGAAATTTCGGTCAATGGAGAGAAACTTCAAAATCTAAGTATAGATAATAAGCCTGAATCGGGAATCCAATTTATACTATTAGATATTCCTCTAAGCGAGACGACAAAAGAGATATTAGATATTAAATTTACTGCAAACAAAGAACATACAACACCGAAAATCATAGAAGTTAGATTATTAGAAGATAAATAGCTGTTTAAGTATTACCTTTACATTAAAATAAAAAAGAACCAAGACTAGCTGAGTCTTGGTTCTTTTTTACGATAATATTAATGGTATATAACCAGTGTTAATCAACATATGAAAAAAAGGAATACCCTTTTTTCAATAATTCATCATATTTTTCTTTGTTGAATTTGTAGTAAAAAGCACCTCGCTTCGAGGTTGATTTATCTTTATCCTGTTGCTTTTCCAAAACATTCATTTCCAGCATCTTCTTTCTAAAATTACGTTTATCTAATTTTGTTTGATAGATTGCTTCATAAAGGGATTGCAATTGAGGTAAAGTAAATTTTTCAGGTAATAAATTGAAACCGATAGGCTGAGTCGCAGCTTTTCGTCTAAGTATCACTAATGTATCTGATAGCATCTGGTTATGGTCGAAAACTAATTCTCCAACCTTATCCACTTCTTCCCATCTGGCATTGTGAACCTTACAAAGTTTATCATCGAACAATTCCAGATCAATCAATGCATAATATGCGATAGACACAACCCGTTCTCCTTCATCACGATTAATATCGCCATATACACCAACCTCTTCCATATATACGTTCTGAATACCTGTATATTCATAAACAACACGAGAGATTGTTTCATTAAGATGTTCATTCGAACGCAAAAATCCACCCATGAGTGTATCATGACCTTCTAATGGGTTAAATTTTCGCTTCGAAATAAGTAAGTACATTTTATCATCTTTAAAACCAAGTATTATACAGTCGACGGATATATAGAATTTTTCTTGCTCTTTATAGAATGATGGTGTCATCTCAATTTATTTAAATTAAAAACAAACAATAGAGTGTATAATAAACACTTATTACATGCAAATATACCATCTTTTTTATAATTATCTATCCGACTCGTATTCAATATATAATATTGCGTCATCAGACAAAAGTATGAATATACAACAACTAGAATAAAGACACAGATAGTTAAACACTTAACTACGATCTATATTATATTCTCTAATAAGTAAAACTTGTTTATTCTTGAAATATTCGTCTGACAAAATTATACAGGCTATTCTTCCATACATCAAAATCGTGCCCTCCGGGTGTAATGTAATAGATATGTTCTACTCCATTCTTATTAAGTGTGTTATTATATACTTCTGGCCATTCTTTTACGACATCATCATTGCTTCCTTTTACTATCATTATCAAAGTCGATTTCTTATACTTTGAAGGCACTGTAAGCGTTTCTTGTGTAAAAAGACCTTTCTCTACATCATAAGGCAGAACACCTACTGCAGGAGTGAATGCTCCGATATATGCAAATTCATCAATCATTTCTATTCCAATATGGAGAGCAGAACGACCTCCCATGGATAGACCTGCTACAGCACGATTATCTCGTCCGGAAAGTACCGGATAATTTTTCTCTATATATGGCAACAGGTCATTTTGAAGATCATTCAAAAAATTATCATATTCCTTAAAATGTTGGACAGAGTAAAACTCCGGGGCAACTTTCACACTATCATGCCTAGCTTTGATATTGGGAATAACAACTATCATTTCTTTACATTTTCCCTCATGGAGTAAGTTCGATATAATTTGATCCGGATTGCCGCCAAACCAGTCATTCTCATTTCCGCCCAAACCATGAAGAAGATATAAGGTCGGGTATTTCTTATTCTTATCATAATTTGGCGGTAAAATTATTTTAGCGAGCCTATTGCTATTCGTTGTCTTCGAAAAATAGCTGACATCGTTAACTACACCATACCTTACATCCGGTTTGCGTTGATCGAAGCCAATAGGTGTATCATAATTGTTATCTACAAATGATTTCACCTTAGATGTAGTACAACTTACTAATAAAATCAGAGATGCACTGAATAGAAAAAACAGCTTTTTCATTGTTTTTGTTTGAATATTAGAGGTAAAAATTGATTAAGGCATCGTCTCCAAGTAAGCCACTCATGATGAGTTCCTGGAGATTCGTAATATGTATTATTTATCCCATTTTCCTTTAAGAAATCACTGATGCGTTTGCTGCCCATTCCCTCTTCAGACCCCATACCTAAGAAAAGAGTATGTACTTTTTTGTTGAAAACATCAGGCTGCGCAAAAACACCATTGTAGGCTTTCTTTATATTGTCTTCTTTCAAAAAGAAAAGAGCACCACTAAAAGCTCCTATATGCGAAAACTTATCTATATTATTCAATGTAGTCTCAAATGTCTGATGACCTCCCCACGACAAACCGGCCATGGCTCTGTTATCTCTATCCGAAAGGGTCCGGAAATTTGAATCAATATAAGGTATAATATCATTTATAAGTATTGGAGTAAATAATGCTCCAAACTCCTTTTGAGATTCTCCTTTTTTAGTTCCATGTATATATCCACAATTACCATAATCCATTACAACAATCATCGGAACAGACTTCTTTTCACTTATCTGGTTATCTAAAATAAATGCCATTTTTCCTTGTCTGCTCCAGCCGGTTTCGTCTTCGCCCATACCATGTTGAAGATACAGTACAGGATAACGTTTTGTAGAATTCGTTTCATATTCGGCAGGGGTATATACAAAACATCTACGTTGCTTCTCCTCTACTTTCGAGAAATAATAACATTCTCTAACTTGTCCATGAGGAATATCTTTTTGATACGAATAATAGACAGATTCTGCTTTAGGTTCCGGAATTTCTATGCCGCTCGCCATTCTTCCACAACCAAAAAACGTCTGGCTGGCGGGATCTACTACAGATACTCCATCTATCAATAAGAAGTAGTAATGAAATCCTACCACCAATGGGTCGGTTGTTGCTTCCCATATACCGGCTGCATCTTTTGTCATCGGATATTTTTTTCCACATATATCAACTTGCATGCTTTGCGCAGAAGGAGCTTGGATACGGAATGTAGCACTTAAATCTCTATTCACTATAGGATATTGACCTTCAGGAATATTGTACTCAGAAGAAATACCTCCTTCTAAATCTTGTGCTGTAGCTTTAGAGGCAATAGACAGAACTAAAATAAACAGCAAAATACAGTTTTTCATAATAATTAGATATTTAATAGTTAGGACGGAAATATTATTTTATAGTTTCCACTTAAATGCATAAAAGCAAACAAATACAATAGTCCATCATAGTATGCATCGAAAAATCCATCTTCGTATGGCTTATGTTCAGAATTCCAAAGATGATGAATAAATTCACTCCTCTTAGGATAAGTAGACATTGTAGTTGCTGCAGCACTTGTAGCAACTAATCCTAAGGAGTGTCTTAAATTCTTTTTATAGCTCCCTGCCGGTAATGTATCAGAAACCATTCCTCCATCAATCGTATACTGGTCTACAAATGTTTCCAACCCTTGAGAGTATAAGAAACTTTGTATCTTAGTGCCATAGTCTTGTTGCCATTCTTTGTCTGCACAACTCCACGAATAATCTAATGCTATATTCAAAGGGACTCTCCATGAATCAAATCGAAAATCTTCACCTACAATACCATATTCTGTACGAAATGGCCTTCCATCGTAATATGAATAATCAGGAGTTAGGCCTGTTACAGGATGTACAGCCTTATGCAAATACCCTCGGCTAGAGCGAGCACATTCTTTCCAATATTCAGAACGTCCATCTTCTGCCCATTTAGCCCAAACTTCATAGAATACAGGAATGTGATACGATGGATCGGTAAACAGAGCGGCCCCTCTGAAAGGCACAAAAGTAATCAGTTTGTGCTCTGCATCAATAAGGTTGGTCACTCCTTCCTTTCCCCCACCCTTATTCATCGAACAGTTAAGTATATTCTGAGCTTCTTTCAAATAATCGATTCCTTCATCATTTCCCCAAAGATTAGATGCAAATATCAAAGAAGTAATATAATAGAGCTCTCCATCAGACGCCGGTCCTTTTGCATTAGGCGTTCCATCGGTTTTGCAACTCCATGCGAAATAACCTTCAAAAGGTCCATCTTGATGTTGCATATTCTTTTTACTCCAACGCCATAAACGATCAAAAATATCCTTCTTGTTCAGTTGTACGACAATCATCATTCCATAAGACATTCCTTCTGTTCGCACATCATGATTTTTTACATCTGATATGTAAGCCATTGAATCTCCTACTTCAAAGTAAATCTTATTCGGACCGAAAAAGAGATTTTGAAATATTCCCTGTAATTTCTCATCAACCTGTTCTTTAGAGTATCCTACTTCAGTAAAAAGATTCCTATATTTCTGCGATTCAAAAGCTCCTGTCTCCCATGGAGTAACTTCGATATGTTTATTATGATTACAAGATATCAAAGAAAACAAGCAAAGTACGGAGAATAATAATTTACAATAATATTTTTCCATAAGTACACTTTAATTACTTCTTTAATGAACTTTCTTTATACAATTGCAGCATTTTCTCTGCATATCTAGTTCCTAAAGTTCGATATCCGACAGCACTAAAATGCAATCGGTCTTTAACCCCTTCGCATCCTTTTGAAGAAATGACATGGGCATTCGGTATAACATTGGGTAAAGTATTTATTATTAAATTCATGTTTGCGCATGCGCCATATTGTTCTTCATCTAATAGTTCTCCGGCTAGTAAGGGGATTGAATTCGGCTCAAGATTGAGATCTTTTAGTATATTGTCATATACTTTTCTGACTTTTTCCGGCCAATCAGTTTCTCCGTTATTAGATTCACCTTGATGAAGTAATATTCCTTTAATCACACCACCCTGACTTTGAGTCAGCTTAGCCATTTCTATCAATCGGGCATAAGGATTGCCATCGTATTCATTAACCATGTTTTTGAGCCATTCTGGAGATTGATCTACATAAGATTGAAAATTTTCTTTATCAAAAAGTTCTATTCTACAACCTCCTACTGCAACATTGATTACACCAACCTTCATATCTGACGGAAGATTTGCAACCATCATCCTTCCAAAATAATCAGCCGGACTAAGTCCTGTATGACATCGTGCTAATGGTGGAATAGCTTTATACCAGTTCCCCTTAAAACGTCCCAGTTCAGGACAGTCAACAGTCTGTAACACCATAAAACGACCATCTATATCAATAGTATCTTGCGCTTCAATCTTCGCATGCCCCTCCATGTTGGATTGCCCAAAACATAAAAAAACATGAAACTTTTCCTGAGCTAAAATGGACATATTAAGTGACATAAAAAACAATACAATAAAAAGAATATTTTTTTTCATATAAATGCATATTTAATAGTAAAATCTAAAGATATAATTGACTATAAAAGCATTATATCATTCAGCAAACCTCCAATAATCAAAGTACATGACATCAGTATTCTGAGGCCCTTTGAAAACGAAATATAAATCATGTACACCTGTTATGTTAGGAACATCAATCGAAACCAACTTCCATCTGTCACTGCCGCCGGTACGTGGAACTTTTATTGTACCGAGTAAAGCCCCATCTAGTTTATCTTGACGAATTTCAAATGTAACATTTGCATTATGAGTAGTTCCTATTCGTGCAAAAAACTTAGAAGCTCCTTTGTTTTGGAAATCAACATCTCTAACTTTTATGTATGCCCGATCCTTTTTTGCGGTCACAAAGACTCCAACCTGTTTATTTTGAGATGCCTTTATACCTTCAGACCATGCAATTGTTTCGGCTTCTGTTTTTCGATAAGGATTGAGAGCACCTATTCCTTGCTTAATTCCTTCAGTCATTTTCAATTGAGGGATAGAACCATCTGTATTAAACGTCATTTCCTCGACACAGACAGACCTTGTAAAACCGCTTCCACCGGGCAGTGCTCCACTATGATAGAAAAAGTAAGTTTTCCCTTTAAAATCAATCACTCCGGGATGGTTTGTAAAAGATTTACCTTCTGTAGGCATAACAATACCACCATATTTCCATGGTCCTATAGGGCTTTTACTTGTCGAATATCCTATAAATTCGGGTAAAGGTCCTCCCGGCCAAAATAAATAATAAAGATTATTACGCTTATATAACCATGGTCCTTCCTCATATGAAGTTGGTCTCTCCGGATTATTTTCTCTTTTGCCGAATGATTCTGCAACCATCGGAACACGGACTACATCGCCCGAATAAGAGATCATATCTTCATTTAACTTAACATAGTACAACTTGGGATTTCCCCAGTAAAGATAAGCCTGACCATCATCATCAATGAATACTGTAGGGTCGATATCACCCCATTCTGTTTGTACCAAAGGTTCACCAAGAGCATCATAAAAAGGACCATACGGACTATCAGCCACTGCAACACCTATTGCCCCCCTATTATTTATTCCGGATATAACAGGTACATACATATAAAATTTCCCATCACGCTCGATACATTGAGGAGCCCAAGCATCACCTTTAGCCCATTCGAAGTCTGTATATTTCAGAATTACACCATGATCTGTCCAGTTAACCATGTCATCTGTAGAATACAACTTCCAATCATTCATTGTAAACCATGTAGAGTTATCCTCATCATGAGTTGTATAAACATATAATCTGTCATTATACACCATTGGAGCCGGATCGGCTGTATACATCGTTTGTATGATCGGATTCTGTGATTGCAATAATGTTGGCATAAATATTGCCAACATTATTAAGTATATTTTCTCTTTCATATTTTTTTCGGATTCTAATTTCATTTAAATTCCCAATAATCAAGGAAGAACAAGTTATTTTTCTGAGAGGTGCTTCTAAAACAAAAATAAAGGTCATGAACCCCCTTAGCTCCATTTACTGCACACGACATCAACTTAAACCTGTCCATTGCACCCGAACGAGTTACTTCTAATGTGCCGATCAAAGGGCCACTGGTACTATCTAGGCGAATATCGATATAACCACCATTTACATTACATGCTGCAAGCACTGAAAATTCTTTTGCTCCTTTACCAAAATCAACTCCACGAATACACAATGATTCATTATCATCTATTCCGGTAAGACAAATTCTGCCATCAGGCATTTTTTCCGTTTTCAAACCATATCCCCAAGCCATAGTTTCGGCTTCTACTCTGCGATACGGATTAAATAATTCAATTTGCTCTAATACATTCTCTGTCCAATATGGAACTTCCTGAATAGTTCCATCCGCATTATAATGCATTTTTGCTGCCATAGACGACCTCCTCTCATGATGTTTGAAGGTTTCGAGGTGCATTAAATCGTAACTCAACCCAAACACATAAGAACTACCCTTATAATCAATTACACCAGGGTGGTTTCCTCTTGTACGCTGAGTTGGTTTCATTATGTATCCTTTAGTTGTCCACGGGCCTGTAGGTTTGTCGCTCATGGCATACCCTAACCCTTCGGGACAACAAGTAGCGGCAAAAGCCATATAATAATGTCCATTTCGTTTATATACCCATGGTCCTTCCTGATAATGCTCAGGATTCTTATCTAATTTCACAATATTTCCAGAATAAGAAATCATATCTTCATTCAGCTTCACATAATAAACATTCGGGTTCCCCCAATACATATATGCCTGTCCATCATCGTCTATAAGAACTGTGGGATCTATATCCTCCCAATGTTCTTTTTGCCAGACAAGTGGTTTGTTTATAGGATCTTTAAATGGCCCATAAGGAGAATCAGAGACTAAAACGCCAATACCTTGCCCATGTATCGGACAATACATATAGAATTTACCGTTTCGTTCAACAACTTGTTGAGCCCAAGCTCCATTATCCTTTGTAACCCAACTAAAACTTTTTAATGATGCAACAGTCCCATGATCTGTCCAGTTTACCATATCCGTAGAGGTATAAAGCAACCAGTCGAGCATTTTAAATCCCTGAGAATCGTCCTCGTCATGGGTGGTATAAAGGAATACGGTATCGTTATATACCATTGGAGCCGGATCGGCCGTATATCTTGTCTGTATAAGTGGGTTCTGTGCTTTAATTTGTGATAAATTAATAACAAAAAGACACATAAAACAGCTTAAAAGAGTTAATCTTATATTCATAATTTATTTTAATAAGTTAATACAAATCCTCCCTGAGACAAAATAGATATTTCTACATCTCCATTCTGTTTCACTTCTATTTCCTTCAAATAGGTTTCTCTGTTTTTATCATCATTATACATTTTAATCTTCTTACCGGCATACATAGGCAAGTTTAATTTTAACTTCTGAGTTTCCTTCAAGGCATTTACTCCGGCAACATACCATTGGTCATTATTACGGCGGGCAATCACAGCATATTTCCCCGGATATCCGTCAATATATAATGTCTGATCCCAAGTTGTGGGTATTTTTTTCATAAAATCAAGAATGAAGCCTTGTGTATCTGTAAGGTTATTAGGTGTGAGAGCAAACATTTGAACAGCATTCTGATATAAAATACCTGTTGCCAGCTGAAAAGCATCGGTCGTCAATCGTTTTTGTCCTTGCTTGTTCCCTTTATTCAGGAATTTATTCAAGAATACACCACCAAACTCCATAGATCCTACCGTATTGCGAATAAACGGATGCAGCGTCGAAAAGAATGCCTCATTTTCTCGTATACCTTCCGAAAACACAAGCATTTCAGACGCCAATACAGCCTCGCTACCCACATAGTTCGGATACATACGTTCCCAACCACGAGGAAGAGTACATCCATGGAAAATAATCATCAGTCCATAATCGTTAGCATCTGAAAGAATATCTTCATACAAGCGCATCGTCTCTTGCTTATCACCACCGAAAAAGTCAACTTTCAGTCCTTTAACCCCAATCTTCTTTAGCCATTTCATTTCTTCTTTACGTGAAATAGATGTATTCATCTTATTTCTTGGTCCTTGAGGAGCATCATTAAAACCTCCATTAGAATTATACCACAAAAACACATCTACATTTTTTGATTTCGCATATTTTATCAACTCTTCAATTTTTGTATAGCCGATATTTACATCCCATAATGCATCCACCAAAATATATTCGTATCCCATTTCGGAAGCTAAATCAATATATTTTACCTGATCATCCCAATTCATACTATTATCTTGCCATACAATCCAACTCCAAGTTGCCCGACCATATTTATATGATTGACTTGCTTGGTATAGAGGGTCAACAACATCGAATGGAATAGTAGTTTCTACAATAGGTTTGAGAGTTTCTCCTACAGTTATCGTACGCCAAGGTGTAATACCGGGCAAACCAACTTGAGCACCTGTGCTGCCAAATCCGTTATTTTGCCTTTTATCCGGAAATGCTACTGTGTATAAGCCTTCTTGCGTACCATCACTTAAATGTGATGCGCAATACAAACTGTTGACTCCTGTTTCTGAAACAAGAACCCAGCCGGCATCATTTATACGAAATAGACCGGGAAAAACATATCCTTGATTTTCGTGAGTTGGTTTTCCTACTTGTTCATCGTTGGTATAACCACTTTCGTAACTCGGTGAAGTACGAGCAAAGGCTTGCATCGGACTCATCATATATGACAAAAAGGTTGTAGTCGATTGAGGAAATTTGAAACCTGTAGCTTCCTTTTCTATAACACAAGCCTTTCTTTCACCCCATTCCGGAAGTTCGTAACGGAAAGCAATGTTATTGTTACTAACCTGAAACAGGATAGATACTTGATTCCCTTTTGAATTCTGAAATGTGCATATCAAAGAATTTGCATTATAATGGATCTCTGATTGCTTTATCTTATCTTGTGTATATTTTTTATCTACTGCTCCCTCTTTTTTTGAAATATATTCGAGTCCTTTACTAAAGTCACCTTCATTTGTAATAATACCTAATGGAGACTTCTCGAGCATAGTCTTATTTTTATACTCAACGGCATACATAGGAATACCATTATCAAGGAAAATATTTACCGATAATAGTCCATCAGGGCTAGTCACTGTTGCTTTCTGACTATATGCCTGAAACATAAAAAAGGCTATAAAAACTAAACAAACAATTCTTTTCATTTTTTCTTTTATTCTATATTTAAGTATATATCAAAATTTTATTTCTAACTTATTACCATCGTATTCAACTGTCTTTTGGGTAGCATCCTGAAGAATTATTGTGAATTTTCGACTAAGTAACATCCCTTTATAAGATCCTTTTCTATCTCCGATAATTAAGGTACGGGAAGCATTATTCCATGTAATAGGAATCTCAGTATATTCTCCCTTTTCATAATTATAATTGTCAAATTCATCTTCGTAAAGAACAAATGACCCGTTAGCACCTGTATATACACGTAGTTGCAAGTGATCCCATTGTTTCTCTGTAGCATATTGTACTTTTGGTCCAAATGGAATAATACTTCCGGCTTTAATAAATAATGGAGTATTATCGATAGATGTTTCCAGCTCTATTCTTTGTCCGCCTTTATATTGTTGATTAGTCCAGAAATCATACCAAGTAGTTCCTGCCGGGAGATATACCTGAGTACGCTTCTTCGCTGTAAAATCAACAACCATATTGCCATCCGCATCTTTTGCTTGATCTCTGTTCCATCCTTCTTCTTCATTTACCTTTACAATCTTTTCGGGTGTGTATTGTGCTTTCACGATAGGAGCTACAAGGATTGACTTGCCAAACATAAACTCGTCATTAAGGTCTAACGCTTTAGGATCATTCGGAAAGTCCATCACTAAAGCTCGCATAAAGCTAGACTGCTTATTGGTTACTTCCCATGAAGTAGAGTAAATATATGGTAAAAGGGCATAGCGCAGATTAATCGTTTTTTCAATGGCATCATAAATAGACTCTCCTTTTGTTCCAAAATGATAAATTTCCCTTGGCGTATCTGTTCCGTGGGAACGCATCATCGGATTGAAAGCCCCAAATTGTAACCAACGAACATACAATTCCTGAAACATTGGATTACGAGTTGCACTGCCGTCATTCCACGTTTTATTATAAGCACCGGCAAAGAAACCTCCGATATCGCTATTCCAATGAGGCAACCCACAAATAGAAAAGTTAAGACCAGCCGGAACCTGATTGCGTAAAGATTCCCAAGATGAACTAACATCCCCTGACCAAACGTTAGCTCCATATCTTTGCTGACCGGCAAAACCAGAACGGGTAAGTATGAATACACGTTTATTCGAAGAGGTAGCTCGCTGATGGTCATAAACACCGCCTACTGTCATCAATGGAAATGCATTACGCACTTTTCGAAACGAACCGAGATAAGTTTTGGTATCCATATCTTCGGGTTTCCAATCTAAGTGGTCGGGTTCGGTAGAATCCATCCACCATCCATCTATTCCGTATTTAAAAAGACCGCTATTTAAATATTTCCAATAGATATCTCGCGCTTTAGGACTATACGCATCATATACACGCACACCCGATGGATAATCCATATTTGGAGGCCAAGTATCCATACCGGACTGAGGCCATGTTGTAAAATTGAATAGTAATCCGTTTTTGTCGAGTTCTCTGTAAGGCTTTGTTGCAGGACCGAATGACGACCAAATGGAAATAATCATATGAGCATTCATCGAATGAATATCATCAACCATTTTTTGAGGATCGTTAAATAGTGGGTTTTGAAAGTCCATCGCATTCCACAGATAATTATGTCCCCAGTATTGCCAATCTTGAATAATTCCATCAAGAGGAACTCCCAAGTCTCTATATTTTTTTACAACACCAACTGTTTCATCCTGACTTTTGTATCGTTCTTTACTTTGCCAAAAACCGTATGTCCATAACGGAAACATAGGTACTTGCCCTGTAAGTTCGCGCATTTGAGCAATTACTCCATCCGAATTTCCGCCATACATAAAGTAATAATCAACACAGTCTCCTACCTCAGAGGTGAAAGAAGTCTCTTCTTGATCATCCTTAAATGTAGTTGGAGAATAATTGTCCCAAAATACACCATAGCCTTTATTTGATTGGAAAAATGTTACAACATTCTCCACATTTCCCTGAATTAAATATTTGGTTAAATTTCGTTGCTTCATTTTTCCATTTTGCAGCTGCCCTAAACCATAAATCGATTCATCCTTTTCAAGAGCAAATTTTTGAGAGACCGAAAACGTTTTCTCTCCGGCATCATCAAAATCCGTAAATACAGGCTTGCCTTTTTCTTTTAGCAAAAGTTTATTCTGCGCATTGTAAAAAAACATTTGCCCCGATTTTAAATTCAGAGTAACATGCATCGATGGAGTCTTTAATATAAGAATATCTCCCTTTTGTCTTTTTTCTATATTTACAGCACGATTATTATCGATAACCGAAAGGCTTTCCTTTTTGTATTGATGATTTTGTGGAGATTTTAGAATTCTTACACAAGATGGGGTGTAAAAGCGAAGCTCTATATCTATGTCACCTATGGTAGTTCGAATGCCGGATTGTGCATCCTTATAATTTTGAGCTATTGACTGTGAAGTATAGCCACATGTTAGAAATAGAAGTAAAAAAATGAGACTGGGTTTCATTGTATATTAGATTTCATTAACAAATATGATTTAACAAAACTAATATATGAACTCCCTTTTTCATGTTTGATTTCAGATAAAAAACCTTACATTTTAGACAAATCAGCCTGTTTATTTCTAATTATATGTAGTGTTATTATATTTCTGTGGGAGATTTTCCAAAATATTTTTTGAATGCTGTGCTAAAATAATTATTACTTGAAAAGCCACAGATATCACTTACTTCCGAAATAGTATATTGGTGCGTTTTCAATAATTCCAAGGCATGATTAAACCTTATTGATCTGATGAAATCGATAGGTGATTGTCCTGTAAGTGCCTTCAGTTTCTGATATAGAAGAGAAGAGCTGATGTGCATTTCTGAAGCAAACTCTTCTTTCCCAAATTGAGTATTTGACATATTTTCATGAACGATACTCAATGCTTTTTTTATAAACTTATCATTCAACTCATTTAGGAAAATATCTTGCTCTGCATCAGATTGACTAATTAGCTTTAGAGCTTTATCCCGGACTATAATTCTGTTCTTTAAGATTGTACTGATTCGATAATTAAGAATACGGATATCAAAAGGCTTTGTTATATAATCATCTGCTCCAAGGTGCAGACCTTCAATCAGGTTCTCTTTTTCGGCTAAAGATGTTAAAAGTATAACAGGTATATGAGATGTTTCGAATGTCGATTTTACTAATTTACACAATTCCAACCCATTCATTTCAGGCATTAGAATATCAGAAAGAATCAAATCAAAAGATTTGGATTGAATAATAGCCCACGCTTCACCCCCATTACTTGCCGTTGTAACATTGTATTGATCTCTAAAAGAACAAACTAAAAAATTCTGAAGATCTATATTATCCTCCACAAGCAATATCGACATTTGTTTATCTTGAATATTTTTCTGATCTATATCTTTATAAAGCGAAATGTCATCGCTGAATTCTGTATTATTTTTTATTTCAGACAAAGCTGGTCTAGACATTGCTTCCTCAACGTGTTTATAAGGAACAACTATTTTAAAGCTAGAGCCTTCATTTTCTTTACTTTCGAAAAGAACATTGCCTTCATGCATGAGTATATAACTTTTCACAAGTAATAGCCCAATACCCGAGCCAACTATTTTGGAATTTATATTATTATCTCCTCTGTAAAATTCTCTAAATAATTTACCTTTTGCATTTTCGGATATTCCTAGTCCGTAATCTTTAACCTCTAAAATCCATTGTTTAGGCTCACATGTTAAAATTATATCGACTTGGGTATCATCGTGCGAATACTTTATTGCATTGGAAATAAGATTATCTACTACTTTTTCTATTTTCATATCATCCAATGCAGTATTATATGAATTTTGATTTGAAGAGAAGTTTAATTTTATATTTCTCTTTCTTGACATTTCTTCAAACATCAAACATCGCTGAGATATTAATGCTACAATATCTGTCATCATCAAAAAAACCTGTCCTTTTCCAATATCTACTTTTTGGAAATCCAGCAATTGTGTGGCAACAGAGAGCAAACGTTTCGATTGACTTTGTGCTAAAAACAGGTAATATTTGGATTTTTCGGACATCATTTGATCTTTCTCGAGTTCTTCAATCGGAGAATTTATCAATGTTACTGAAGTTCGGATATCATGTGCAATATTGGTAAAGAATCGTATCTTATCTCTGGCATGCTTTTGTTTTAACCTATTGGAATATGACCTTAGAAGGTAAGCTATAATTCCTATTATAATTATAAGAAGAATAAGGCGAAACCACCATGTTTGCCAAAATGGAGGGGTTACATTTATAAACAACGAATGTTCGTCAAGCTGATTGCCAGAACTATCGAACATTCGTATTTTCAAATTGTAATTTCCTTTCTGGAGATTTGTATATGTTAGAATGGATAAATCACTTGGATTACTCCAGTCTGAATCAAATTCTTCTAATTTCCATGAGAATTTATATCCACTTAAAGAGCTGCTTAATGGTAATAATTCGATTGTAAAATTATTTTGGTCATACCTCAATGTTAACTCAGCTCTTTTATTGATTGGTATATCACTCAATAAATCCTTATTTTGTCGTATAGATTTTCCTGATATAATTATATCCTGAATAAATATCTTCCCTTTAGTTTCATTATTATATAATAAATCAGGATTAAAAATAACCGCTCCTTTATTTGTACCCCAGATCAAGTTTCCATTTTTCGGTCTGTATTTCGAATTTGTATTAAATGATACTGTTTTTAATGATAATGATGATGGGTACTCATATACCGATTTATCTTTTATGCTGAATCTACATAAACCACTTTCGGTTCCAAGCCATAGAGCGTCATTATCTAACATAATACTATTTACGTAGTTCGATGTCAATCCTGATTCGAGAGTATATTTCTTTGAGTTTCTTGTTTTATAGTTGAAGTAAACCAATCCATTACCTGAAGTCCCCAGCCAGATATCATCCCCATTAATAAGAATATCCTGTACAAGACAATCATTTAAGAGCAAGTCTTTATTACCTGTATTTTTATTCATAGATATTAATCCATAATCACAAGCCAAAAGAAGTTTATCGGACGACAACTCTGCAAAAGCATACATGGATTGACGATCAAAAATACGAAAACGCTTTTCTTTCTCTTTATAACAAATAATATTGCCGGTCCCCCCAATCCAAATATTACCTTGAGAATCTTTAAATATGTCGGATATAAATTTACCGGAAAAGCCATTTTCTTCTTTCTCTTGAAAATAATGATTCAGTTCTCTTCCTGTATCACCATCAAGAACATATACTCCGGACGAATAACTTCCTGCCCAAATATTCCCATCATTATCTTCACATAAGGCTAAAAAGACTTTAGCCTGTTCTTGTTTATTATCGTAAAATGCATCCCATTTATTTGATTTTGGATTCCATCTATTTACGCCATTATTCGTAGCAAACCATATATTACCTTTTTTATCTTCAATTACCTTATTTACATGATTATTTATTAGCGAGTTTGGGTTATTAATTTGATGGGTAATTTGGTTTACAGGGAAAATTTTTTGTTCAAAGAATGATAGACCTCCGGTATAAGTTGCTACCCAGATACGTTCATTATCATCACAGAATATATCATATACACCATCTCCATGAAGCGAGAAAAAGTCGTTAACATCTTCTTTATAGATATTCAATACTTTATCTCCATTTTCGCTCAACTCCCATAATCCCTGACCATCAATACCAATAAGAAGTGATGAGTTTGTATTTTTTTTTATCGACAATATAGGTTGTCTGGGTAATTTATTTGCTTCTTTATTCAACAATTGACGATTACTAAGATCATAAGACCAAAGCCCATTCGAAATTGTTCCTATCCAAAGTTTATTTGTTTTCACATGGTATAAAAATGAGGAAACTTCCAATTCGTTATCTCGACTATACTTATATATATATTCCAGTTTATCTGTATCCGTATGAAAAATAGCCATTCCTTCAGGAGTAGCCAAGAACAAGCTATTTGAAGTATACTTGCTTATGAAAACAATCTCTAGATCGTGTTTTAATTTCAATTGATGATTCTCATACTTGTACAAACCATTAGAGGTGCCAATCCAAATACTTTTATTTTTATCTACTACAGCTCTTTTTGTTGCAATATATTCGTTATTCAATAATCGCTTCAAGTCGACCAATAAATCAAACCGATCATATAGAGGATCGTATTTAAATATCTGACTATTATTTGTGTAAGCTATTAATGTAGAGTCCGAATAATCGAGTCTTGTAAAGTAAATATCGGTAGATTTATGAGGTAATTGATATTTTCTGCAATTATTAGAAGATATCCTTAATATGCCCGTTTTGGAGGCACCCCAAATAAATCCATTATCGTCTTTAGTTATAGAATATACTTCACGAATGGATGTACCGTAAACATCATTTATATTATAAAATCGGATATCAGCAGCAAGTGCACTAATTGTAAATATAAAAAAAAGAAGTAAAAGTAAAATATTCTTCATGATATATGATGTCCATTCATTAAAGCTATAATAGGCATAGTACTTTCTTTGCCTTGTATATAATTTCTGGGATAGAAAGAGTTAAAGATATCAGCTTTAAGATTATAACAAAAGTCTAAAACAGATAACAAATATAATTGAATAAAGCCATAAAAAAAAGAAATACAAAGAATAGAACTCTACTGATTACACATAAAAAACACTGAGATAATAAATCTTTATATTTGATAGAATGATAGAGAGAATATCAGATGTAATTAATACGATAGCATTTATTGACCAATAGTCTAATTCCTGTGATTTGTGGACATTTACTGTTGAGTATTATCTATTAACTTTGTCAAATGAAAAAGTATCAATTAAAAAGCTTCAACAGTGTATTCTTCCTGCTATGGATTATTATTGCAGGTATCATATGGGCTGTAGATGATTCTAATTATCCATTTTTATTTCAAAAAATATTATCGGCGATTGCTCTTTTGGGAACTTTAATTGTTACTACACACCTTTTGTGCAATCGTATATTATCAGGAGCAATCCTAAAAAACAGAATGCCTCTAATAGTCATCTGGATTTTCCTAATGGCTATTAGTCAATCCATTCTGTTGTCGTTATTTTTAGAGGGATTCTACTTATTGGAATCACATGGAATATTGCCATTATCTGAAAATTCAGAAAATAAAGAGCTCTTTTTAGCAGAAGTATTTGGTTTTTTACCATTGACTATTCTGGTTAATCTTGGTTTTGGTGGGCTAAAGTTTTATTTTGAGCATGCTAAGCTCTATGAGCAACATCTTATATTACAAAAAGAACATCTGGAAACTCAACTTCAATCCTTGCAAGCTCAGATCAATCCGCACTTTATGTTTAATGTACTAAATCACATACATATCCTGATACAAAAAGATTCAGATTTGGCTTCTTCGTTGCTCATAAAATATTCAGACATTCTTCGCTATCAACTCTATGGCTCTGATAAAGAGAGTGTGAATATAGAAGATGAAATCCGATTTATGAAAGGCTACATAGAAGTTGAGAGGTATCGTTGGGAAAACACCTTGAATTTTAACGCCAACTGGCAATTAGAAAACCCTAAGATGCAAGTACCACCACTACTACTTATTCCGTTTATAGAAAATGCTTTTAAACATGTTTCACGGTCAAAGTCACACAAAGGATATATAAGCATCAATCTGAACCAAAACAATAAAGAATTAACTTTTGAGGTTGAGAATTCAAAATCATCTATAAAACGAACAACAGCTTTCAATTCGGGAATAGGACTGGATAATGTAAAAAAACGTCTCAACCTTTTGTACCCGAATAAACATAGTCTCATAATCAGTGAAACTGAAAATGTTTATCATTCAAAACTTATAATAAACCTCAGCAATGATGGAGAATCTAAATAATATACGACTGAGATGCTTAATTATTGACGATGAACCGGGCGCAATAGAAGGAATCAAACTTTATATTGGCAAATTAGATTTTCTAGAAATTGTAGATACCTGCTTCTCTGCTATCGATGCAGCCAGCATACTCAAAGAAAAGGAAATTGACTTGATGTTCCTTGACATTAACATGCCGGATCTCACAGGGCTTGAATTTCTCGAATCGTTGGAAACTGCACCTTTAACTATTCTTACAACAGCATACTCTGAATATGCTTTGGAAGGTTATCGTTTCAATGTTATCGACTATTTGTTGAAACCTATTGCTTTTCAACGCTTTTTTCAAGCTGCACAAAAAGCGAAAAACACTTATACTTCGCAGTTACTTTTCAAACAAAATTTGGAAAATAATGACAATGATATTTATATTAAGCAAGGCGATTCATTTATACGTATTGTATGGGCAGATATACGGTATATAGAGTCTATGCAAAATTATGTAAAAATTCACCTATCGGATAAAATTCATATCGTACATCAGACAATGGCTGCTACTGAGGAGATGCTACCTAGAGAATCATTCTTCAGAATCCACAAGTCTTTTCTTGTAAATATATCACATATCGACAGTATAAAAGGAGGTAGAATTTATGTAAAAGACAAAGAACTGCCTCTCTCAAAATACCGTCGCGGTGATTTATTTAAAGTAGTTATCAATAAAAAACTCTTTGGTAAGTAACCTTTATCAGAAGGTATAAGATACTCCTATGCTATACTGTTTTTGGGAAATAATAGGAACAATAGCCAGGTTCTTATTAACATCTTCAATTCCAAACATTTTCTTAATATGAGGTAGCAACAGATAAGCTGCTTCTGCACTCAAAATACCAATCCCTGCTCCTGCCACTACATCGCTCACCCAATGTTTATTATTCATCACGCGCAAAACTCCTGTTGCAGTAGCAACGGCATAACCACTAACAGCCAGCCACCAATTAGAATCCTTATACTCTTTGAATAGAATATGTGCATTAACAAATGCGGTGGCTGCATGTCCTGAGGGGAAAGATTGCCTGTTTGAACCGCTTGGACGCATCACTTTAGTGGTATGCTTCAATGTCTGTACCGTCGCACACATCAAGAGGTTCGATGTTGCCATTAGAATTGTACGATCCCTGAGGTTGTCTTTTGCTTTTATTCCCATCAAATCAAAAGCATATACACCTACTGCTGGAGCAAACTGAATATAATCATCTGCCGGGATACGCTTGGTTACATGCTTTATTGAAGATAATTGAGCTTCTTTATCTAATTTCTGCAAAGGCTTGACATATTGAGCAGCAATACCATAAGAGATCAACAACGATGGAGCGATCAGATTCGCATAAGGAATCCTTATTTTAGGCTGGTTATTAATCTCAAATTTCAAATCGGCTAGTTTCAAATCTATATTATCTTCTTCTAACAATACGGGAGTAAGTATTGGCTGTAAAAATAGAGAATCAGCCTTCCCCTCCATATCAATTTGCTTGTTAAGTAGATGTTTATGCAATATCAATGTATCATTTTTTATTTCGGTCTGCCCCTTAAGAATTAAATAGAAGAAAATCAAAAGAATAGAAATAGAAACTCTTTTAGTCATATCAATACTTTAATAGTTTACAAACACAAATTTCTTGAGCTTTAAGGGGCTTTTCAAAAAGGATTGACAAGTGGACATTAGGTGTTGACCTATGGACTAAATAATATATCAAGTAGATGTTTGAATGTTAAAGGAGAAGAAGGTAAAAATAAGAGAAAAAGGGTCGTTATACCCCATTTTAATATTTTGAATATCTTTGTTTTCGAAATACGTAATAGAAATCGAATGATGGATAAAATTTTAGCATTATCTACACAAAATCAGCAAAGAGCTTGGGAAATTATTAAGGATACTAACGTAATAAATATATGGAAATCTATAGGAGCAACAATCAATCTGATTGGCTCTTTAAAGCTGGGACTTATGATGAAGCACTGCGATATCGATTTTCATATATACACATCTCCATTCTCGTTAACTGATAGTTTTGCAACTATGGCTCAACTAGCTGAGCATCCTTCTATAAAACGAATAGAATATAGTAACCTTTTAAAGGAAGAGGATGCTTGCCTCGAATGGCATGCATGGTATGAAGATAGGGATGGAAAAATGTGGCACATTGATATGATTCATATCGTCAAAAATTCACGCTTTGATGGATATTTTGAAGATGTTACGAATCGTATTGCTAGCGTATTGACCGAAGAAATAAAAAATACTATTCTACGTTTGAAGTACGAAACGCCTGACGATCAAAAAATAATGGGAGTTGAGTATTATCAGGCTGTAATTGAAGGAGGTGTGAGAACATTTCAAGACTTTATCCAATGGCGTAAGGAGAATCCGGCTACAGGTATAATAGAATGGAAACCCTAATTTTAGACATCAAAGAGTCTCATTTAAGCCCATAAAAGACTATTAGAAAACGAATAAACATAGAGTAAATAAGCATAACAAAAACGAAGGCATCTCAATGTGAGATGCCTTTGCTTTTATAAAGATTTTTATTTTCGCAATTTTTACTTTTTAGTTGTCAGGCGTAATACTGTCAACGAATTACCGGGGAATGAACGTGTAAGCTTTTTCCCAGAAAATTTGAAATTTTCACTCTTAGGCGAAACTTTTGTGGGTTCGTCCAATGTGTTTTCATCAAAGGGACTAGCTGACGTCAATACTATAGCCTCCCCATTTCCTGTAAGCAAATCAGTACCCTTCAAGTCAATCTCAGTTTTTACACTTTTACCCGTAACATTCACGATTTTCAAAATAATATCGCCTGTTTTATCATCACGTGAAGCACTTGAGCAGAGACCTTTTACTTTCAGACTTTCATCAGCAGAGACTTCCTGTATAAGTTTACCGTCCAGATATGCTTTTACCGAAGTGCCGCGAAGCTCTATCTTCACGTCATACCAACGACCGGGTTCTACATTATAAGGCATACTTTCCGTTATCAAACCGACCTCTAACATGTTCACAGAGTTCGTAAATCCACCTAAATCCCACCGGGTACGCTCTCCTCTATTCTTATTGTGGAAATAAATTTGAAATCCATTTTCGCCCTCTATTTTACGAGCTTTCACTTTTATAGTGTAATCGGTCCAGAGGGTATCTCCCATATAAATAGTGGTATTAGGAGAAATTGCAGATTGTTTCAATACACCATTGGTTGCAGACCATTCACTGCTAGGTGTATGTTTCCATGTTTCATCTATTTTATTAAAATCTGGTTTGAATAGTACTTTACCATTCGGTGCTGTTACCTCCAAATCTTTGAACTCTGCCGAATTCAACCAAGTTCCCAATCCAATACAACCGCTCGAACGAGGCATCTCAACATTCGGGGCATAGTCTATATTAACGGGCAAATTTACTGTCCCTTGATTGGTTGCGAACATCTGCTGAACATAATAGCTTGGAATACCGAACCAGCGATTATTATCAAAATTGATCAGGTTTACAGGCCATGCTTTATGCTTGGCATGACAAAAAAGTGGCGCATAAGCTGCCATAACCACGATATCAGAATTGCGTTCCATACCCGTCATCCAAGCTGCTTCACCGATAGCTCCTCTTAGATTACCATTACCTGTACCACTTGTTACAGCATACTCTCCCACAAATATTTTAGAGCCATTGCGATCATAACTGTCATATTTATTCGAATTCCAGATAAACCAATCAGGATTGCTATAATAATGCTCATCCACGATTTGTGGTTTTGGATTTTTGGGATGTCCTCCAGCCCATTCGTTAGCGATTAAAAGAATATCAGGGTATTTATCATGAATAGCCTTCACAAAGAGTTCCCAGCGTTCAGCATAAGGAGCCATTCCATTTTCATTCCCTATCTCTAAATATTTCAAGTTGAATGGTTCGGGATGCCCGTTTTTGGCACGAATACTCCCCCATACAGAAGTGACAGGACCATTTGCATATTCAATCGCATCCAAAGCATCTTGTATCCATTGTCCCATCTGATCCATTGGAACCACCTCGCGGTGCGAAATACCGGCATTAATGCAAAATAAAGGTTCAGCGCCAAGATCTTCGGATAATTGTAAATATTCATGATACCCCAGGCTGTGTGTAGCATTATATCCCCAGATATTCCACAATGGTGTACGGGTATCTATATTACCTATAGTCTTTTTCCAGTTGTTCATATGGGCTAAATCTTCTCCTTCTACCCAACAGCCTCCTGGAAAACGAAGAAAGGTAGGTTTTAAAGCGTTGATTGATTCAGCCAGGTCGATACGTAATCCACTGTTCTTCCACGTTTTCTCAGGAATCAATGAAACCATATCCAGAAATAATTTACCATTTCCACTACCTGAAATCTCAAGCCGGGCATTAGAGTCTCCTGCCGATGCTGTAAGTACGAGAGGATAATATTTCCATTCTGAGGTGATACCATTTATTTCACCTGAAGCAAGAATATTTCCCTCTGCACTCACAATCTTTACTTGCAATGGCGTTTTTAGTCCGCCAACAGCGCAGGCAGCCAATTTGAACAAATATCGTTCACCACGAGCAACATGAATCCCCCAATAACCGTTATTTTCTAATTTGAAGGAGCCATCAAAATCGATAAGAAGTGACTTACGATTGTAAGGGTTTAACGGGGGCACGGGTGGACTCGAATGAACATTGGCCTTAATGATACTAGCTGTTGATTTTTTTTGAGCCCCAATAAACTTCCAGTACTGTAATGTATCGGCATCTTCAAACGAACGGTTGCGAATCAGTTCTGCATACAACCCACCATCAGCCGACAAGTTTATATCTTCGAAAAATATACCGAACAAAGTAGGCGAAATTGCATGTCCCGGTGTTCCGACATCAACAGTTATTTTAGCTGTCGAAGATTTCTGAGCATAAAGTTGCAAAAACGAAACAGATAAAGTTAGGCTCAAAAAGAGACAAGCTTTTCTAATTATTTTTGTTGTCATAATTCTAAATTATTATAATTTCAGTTCTTGATATACTTTATCAAACGGGCTTTACACCTTCTTTTGTTTGTACAACTTTCTGAATCGTCCCATCCGGATTAAAATATAAATAATCTACACAAATAGAACGGCGATAGCTTCCTCCGGTAGGAAGAGCCCCGTTGTGATAAAAGAAATAAGTATTGCCTTTAAAGTCAAGAATTCCGGGATGAGTCGTAAAACTATTGGGTACATTATCTTGTATTATTCCTTTATATTCCCATGGTCCTTCAGGACTATTCGACATACAGTATTCGATCATCTCGGGTTTTGTACCTGCTCCTGCATAGATTAAATAATACATTCCATTTCTCTTGTAAAGCCACGGACCTTCAATATATCCTTCCGGCTTGAAAGCTGTGATCTCACTATCAAGCTCAATCATATTTTCCTTCAGTTTAGCCCATTTGCAACTGCCGTTTCCCCAATAGAGATAAGCTTGTCCATCATCATCTACAAATACAGAGGGATCAATATCATCCCATCCATGTTTCATATCTGTAGTCATTTCATTTACCACTAGGGCTTTCCCTTTCGCATCCTTGAATGGTCCTATAGGACTATCAGAAACAGCGACACCTATTGCTGCGCCACCTTTAGAGTTTTCGTCACTTTTATGAAAGGTTGATACATACCAATAGAATTTACCATTACGTTCAACACACTGTGCAGCATAAGCATCACCTGTAGCCCACGAAAATGTTGAAGGCGAAAGACATGGTCCATGATCCTTCCAATTTACCATATCGGTAGACGAAAAAACATACCAGTCGGGCATTTTATAATTTGTATCTTGTTCGGTTGCACCATCGTGTCCGGCATAAAGATATACTGTGCCATCGTGTACCAAAGGTGCAGGGTCGGCTGTAAACATGTGAGTGATAATTGGGTTTTGAGCATTAGTAGCTATCGCCAATGGCAAAACACCCAAGAAAAAAATCAAAGCTTTCTTTTTCATTAGATTTTATATTTTGTTGTTCCTTTAACAATTGTTTTTCACGTATATGATACTTGTCAATTATATTCATTTCTTACAATTCAATCTTTAGACTATTATTATTTTCGTATAACAATCTAATTATATCGTTACTTAAATAGCAACTCAGCAAATTGATTCAATGATCTTCTCCATGTCAACCATTCGTGGGATGTTCCCGGCGATTCGTAATAAACATGTTTAATTCCTGCTTTCTCGAATTCTTTATGAAAGTTATTTACAGTTTGATACATATTTGTCGGCTCGGCAGTTCCAATACTTAAATATATCAATTTCACTTTTTTGTTGAATGCATCAACGTCAGACCAAACATTATTATACATTTTAGAAAAATCAGCGCCTTGTTCTATTATTCCGCCTCCGCTAAATCCGCCTACATAAGCAAATTTATCCAAATTTGTCATAGCAATCTGGAATGACTGAAACCCTCCCATCGATAAGCCTGCCATAGCTCGATGATCACGATCCGGAATAGTACGAAATTCTTTATCTACCAAAGGGATAATCTCGTTAATAAAAACTTTTTCCAATGCGCTGTTCTGAAATAAACCTCTAAGCCCCTGAGGTGAATTAGCTGAAGATGCCGACGGATCTATAGCATAGCCGTTATCCATAACTACGATCATCGGCTTAGCTTTACCTTCTGCTATCAGATTATCCATAATTGCATCCATTTTGCCTTGGTTAGGCCATCCTGTTTCGTCTTCGCCTCCACCATGCTGTAAATAAAGTACGGGATATCTTTGCGAAGTATTAGTATCATATCCTGCCGGCGTATATACAAATGCTCTACGCCATGCTTTGGTCACATCTGAAAAGTAACGAATCTGCCTTATTTGTCCGTGAGGTACATTCTTTAGGTTATAGTAATCCACACCTTTCTCGGGTATTTCAATCCCACTTGCCATACGGCCCATACCATAAAAAGTGCGACTTGCAGGATCACAAACAGCAACACCGTCAATAAGGATAGAGTAATAATGAAATCCTTCGACAATAGGTTCGGTAGTAATTGCCCATGAACCTTCTTCTTCTCTAACCATGTCATATTTCTTTCCTAAATCCACTTGCACTATTTTAGCATCAGGTGCTTTTATCCGAAATAGCACTCTGTTTCCAGATAATATCTGAGGATATTGAGCCCCGGGAACATTTGTTGATGCAGGGATACCGCCCTCTGCTTCTTCAGGAATATAGCTGTATTGTTCGATAAGATCAGCAGTCACAGGTTTAAACAGCAATTGGGAGAACATATACAAGTTTTGCTTCCAAATATTGAAATCGTGATATCCATTCGGTATAACCTGATAAACATGAGGAACTTGATTTTTAGCTAAGTAGTCATGAGTACGCTTACTGAAGTTAAGTAATCCGTCTTTGTCTCCACAAGAGATCCAAAGGAGTTTCAATTTTTTCTTTGCTTCATCCGGATTTGGGACTAACACTTCTGGGGCTTTAGTGTTTGGCGCAGAAGAAAAACCTCCTACCCATGCAAATGTATCAAGATTCCCGAGGCCAAAATTCAAAGATTGTCCGCCCCCCATCGATAAGCCGGCAAGCCCTCGATTTTCCTGATTTTTCAAGACAGGATAAGTTTTCTGGATAAAAGGAATAAGGTCATTTAACAAATCTTTCTCGAAAGTAGCAAATGCCTCTACTTTTGGTGCCTCCATAATATTTCCAATAGCACGATCATCTTTCATAGCACGTCCGTTGGGCAATACGACAATCATGGGTACTACTTTCTTATCAGCATACAAATTATCAAGAATTACTTGAGGCTGTCCATGGCTAAGCCACTCTTTTTCATCGCCTCCAATACCGTGCAACAAATACAATACAGGGTATTGTTTGTTTTTAGAGTATCCGGGAGGAGTATAAACAAGAGCTTTTCTATTAGTATCTACGGTCTTAGAATAATAAGTTACCGTATCTATTTGTCCATGAGATATTCCTGTACGGGGTACATCGTATCCATTCGGCGCACTTTTATAATTTTGACTGATAGCCCCGACAGTCAGTCCCCAAATAAATAAATGTAAAAAGAAAAATTTTTTCATACTATATGATTTAGATTAAGTACATCAACTTATGCATAGAATAAAAACACTACGGTTAGGATTTATTTCACCTTAGAAACTATTTTAGCCCTTGTATATTCATATTATTCGCTTTTAGCATATTCAAAATAGTCAACATCAACATACCCTCCGGCAGCTTTAGTGGCATAATTGTATATTGCAAAACGGTTGCCCATAAAATGTTTCAGGTTATAAATCATATGAAATTCGGTGCCTAATTGTATCCAATTTTCTTTATCAACACTATAGAAAAAATTAGCATTATCGGTATTGAAATCACAATCCATACGTAAATATATCTTTTCAACGGACAGATCAACTCTAGCTTTTTCTTGATCTCGGTCTGTCATAACAAGGTACTTTTTATTCCCTTCCATTACCACGGATATTAATCCCGGTTCTGCACAATATGCTCCGAGCCCTGCAATATCTCCATCTTTCATATTCGAAATATCCATAGAAATAATACCACTACATTTTGGACCTTCTGTTCTTTGTGATAAAATATTACGAGCTTCAAATATAGTTTCAACTACTTTACCTGTTTTCAATCTCATGTATCCCGGACGTTCTGATAGAGACCATAGATTATTATCAGGATTATGGTTCCATTGCCAGTTTAGAGCTAATTTATCAGTATCGAAATTGTCGCTTATAACTAACGGTGTTGCATTAAATCCTTGTATAGGTTTTTCCATTACTTTAGGCACTTTCCCCTCTTCATTACCTAGTATTGGCCAACCATCTTCCCAACGGCAAGGCATCAATACCGGTACACGTCCTACAGCCCCTCTGTCTTGGAATAAGAAGCCATACCAATCTCCATCTTCTGTATCAACAATACAACCTTGTGCAACACCTGCACCCGGTCTATCCATAAAGTCTGACAGGATTACTTTTGACTCATAAGGTCCTCCGATCTGGTCTGAACGAAAGCATAATTGTGTACGAATGCCCCCCTGAGGCCACCAGATTAAAAACATATAATATTTATCGTTGTATTTACATAGATGAGTGCCTTCTAACAAATTGGGGAAGCCATCTTCTTTTCCTTTGATCACAACGGCATCAAGTCCATCAGGTTTAACATCCGAAAGATCGCTCTTCAATTCTGTTATGCGAATCTGACCGCTACCATACGCCAGATACACTTTACCATCATCGTCGAACAAAAGTGATGCATCATGAAAAGTTCTATCAAATTCACTTATTTTTTCCCACTTGCCTGTAGGATCTTCTGTCTCATAAATATATGTTCTCTGAGGTCTGTTCGTAGCAAACAGAACATAAAATTTTCCATTATGATATCGAAGAGATGATGCCCATTGTCCTTGCCCATATACGTTGCCACCTTCTAGATCATATAAAGGGCTATCTTTAATTTCATCAAAGAGGTAACTTATAATTTCCCAATTAACAAGATCTTTAGATCGCATAATAGGAGCTCCGGGCATTAAATGCATAGTAGTACTAACCATATAGTAGTCACTCCCAACTCTGATTATATCCATATCGGGAACATCTGCATATATTACAGGATTTGTAAACTTATCTTTTTTGACTGAAGGTGTGTTTTTACACCCAGCCAAAGCTGATATAAATAAGGATAATACTAAAATAATATTTTTCATATGGTAAATATTTAGATTATTTATTTTTCATATTTAGAATAAGGATTGTGATAATTCACGTTGGTACAGACCAAACCCATGGCATACTACAAAATTAAAACAAGCTAAGAGAAACAGAGACTATTGTTGTATACTATTACCCAAGTAAATGTCTTATCTATATTGCATGTGTTGCATATCCTTTTGCTTTTGTTGCACACAAGGCGCACAACCATTTATCCACAAGAGTAATTAAGAACTCATTTCTAATTAGATATACCTATAAAAAAAAGAAAATAGCCAAAATACGATTATTATCACCACTCCAGAAGTAACAGACAGATGGAAATTTCATTATATCTATAGCAAAAGCTGAAATAGAACAAACTCCATCAGTTTTTTCTAAAAACATACAATTAACGCACGGACTATTTACCGATATTAATATTTTTCTCGATTTCAACTTCCTAAATTTCAATTAACACTAAAGAGATCCACCGGAAAACAATACAATAAAAAAACTGCAAAATTCAAAAAGAAAAGATGATTAACAGCTAATCTAAAAGTTAGAATTTAAGACAGTTTTAATTCTAAAATTAAACAATAAGACAAAAACGAAAGGATATGCAACACATGCAATATAGATAAGACATTTACTTGGGTAATAGTATACAACAATAGTCTCTGTTTCTCTTAGCTTGTTTTAATTTTGTTTAATACATATCGTACATAATCTTAGACTAAAATTGACCGGTTTTATGCCGGTATGATGATAAAACTATCGATACTGAAAATCTATCATATATCATGAATAATATAAAGTACATTCTATTAACGCTCTGCTTATTCCCTTTGATTTTATTTGCTCAAGCAGATCAATTTGTTTCATTCTCTGACAAAGACAAAGAGGACGTCTTTACTCTGGTAAAACCTTTTGTTGCCACACCTATATTGATCGATAACAATATAGACTCCGGAATACTGAAAGCAATAACGAACTTATCTGTGGACATAGATAAAGTGACAGGAGTATCTCCTATATTGAAAGTAGATAAAGTGTCTGCCGAAGAAACTGTATTGTTGATAGGCACTATAGGCAAGAGCAAATACATTGATGATTTGGTAAAAAACAAAAAGATCAATGCCTCAGAATTGCAAGGGAAATATGAGAAATATTTGATTCAAACGGTACAAAATCCTTTCGAAGGAGTAAAGGAGGCCTTAGTTATAGCTGGTAGCGATAAACGAGGTACCATATATGGTATATACGAACTGTCTAAACAAATAGGAGTTTCTCCTTGGTATTATTGGGCAGATGTTCCAATAAAAAAACAACAGTATATATATATAAAGAGAGGAAAATATACAGAAGGAGAACCTGCTGTAAGATACAGAGGCATATTTCTGAATGATGAAGCACCTGCCCTTAGTGGTTGGGCTAATGCAACATTTGGCGGATTTAATTGCAAATTTTACGAGAAAGTTTTTGAGCTAATCCTTCGCCTGAAAGGCAATTTCCTCTGGCCGGCCATGTGGGGAAGCGCATTCTATGACGACGATCCTCAAAACGGAGTTTTAGCAAACGAAATGGGGATTGTCATGAGTACATCTCACCACGAACCCATGGCTATGGCACAATCCGACTGGCATCGTTATGTAAAAAGAAATAACTTACCAAACATTTGGGACTATACTAAAAACACAAAAGCGCTACAAGAATCTTGGAGGTTCGGAATGAAGCGAGCTAAAGACTGGGAAAAAGTAGTAACAGTGGGCATGCGAGGCGATGGAGACGAAGCAATGAGCGAAGATACAAACATAGCTTTGCTCGAAAAAATAGTAAAGGATCAACGAAAGATAATAAGCGAAGTTACAGGAAAGAAACCGGAGGAAACACCTCAGGTTTGGGCGCTGTATAAAGAGGTGCAAGATTATTACGATCAGGGGATGCGAGTACCTGATGATGTCACACTTCTCTTCTGTGACGACAACTGGGGAAATGTACGAAAACTTCCCGAAATCAATTCGAAACCGCATAAAGGAGGATATGGAATGTACTATCACTTCGATTATGTAGGCGCTCCCCGAAACTCGAAGTGGATCAACATAAATCCGATACAACGTGTCTGGGAACAGATGAATCTTACTTACACACATGGAGTAGATCGTATATGGGTTGTTAATGTAGGGGATCTTAAACCAATGGAGTATCCAATCAGTTTCTTCCTCGATATGGCATGGAATCCCAGCCAATTTAATCCGCATAACCTTTTGGATCATACAGAAAAGTGGTGCGAACAGCAATTCGGAAGTACATACGCAAAAGAAGCGGCACGATTGATTAATCTTTACTCAAAATACAATAGACGTGTTACTCCTGAATTATTAAATGATAAGACTTACAGCCTTGAAAATTATAACGAATTTGAGACTGTAATGAACGATTATCGCAATCTGGTAATCGATGCTATGCGTTTATATTACCTCATGCCGAGTGAATATAAAGATGCATTCGATCAGCTGGTATTGTTCCCAATCAATGCATGTTCCAATCTTTATGAAATGTATTATGCTCAAGCAAAGAATAAATTGTATGCAGCTAAAAAAGATGTACAGGCTAATTATTGGGCCGATAAAGTAAAAGATTGTTTTAAGAGGGATTCATTACTGACTGTCCATTACAATCAGACTATAGCCGGAGGTAAATGGCCGCATATGATGGATCAGGTACGTATAGGATATAGAAGCTGGAACAATCCACCTAAAAGCATTATGCCTAAGGTAGAATACATAATGCAGACAACAGACTACAAGAACAAAGTTTTTGTTGAGAAAAACGGATATGTTTCTATTGAAGCGGGCAATTACAGTCGCTTGAATAATTCCGACAAGATACATTGGGATATAATACCGGATATGGGGAAGACAAAATCAGCCATGGCGACTTTCCCTCAAAATATCTATCCAAAAGAAAATGATAATATCTATCTCGAGTATGACATTGATTTCGAATCGACAGGAGACTTTAATGTACATCTATTACTTTCTCCGACATTGAACTTCAATGCGAATAAAGGGCTTCGTTATGCAATCTCATTTGATGGTAGGAATGAACAAATCGTAAATTTCAACGGGCATTACAAAGGCGAGCTTGGTCTATGGCAGGCAGAAGCTATAATTAAATCGACCACAAAGCATACGATAACAGAAAAGGGAAAACACACTCTTCGATTCCGCGTATTAGAACCGGGAATTGTTCTACAAAAAATATTAATAGATACTGGAGGTCTGAAACCGTCGTACTTAGGTGCACCTGAAAGCGAATTGAAATAAAGTTTAATAATATGCAAAGTAAAAATATTGTAAAATTCTGTTTGATTGTACTATTCATTTTGGGTTTTGGTATACAATCAAGTGCGAAAGTAAAATTACCTCGCCTGATTAGCGACGGAATGATACTTCAAAGAGATACCCCTGTCAAAGTATGGGGCTGGGCATCACCTAAAGAATCTGTAATTGTAAAATTTCGAGGAGAAACATATAAGACAAAAGCGGATAAAAATGGAGATTGGACAGTTATTTTGCCGGCACAAAAAGCAGGGGAACCCAACGAAATACAGATCAATGACATCTTAATTAAAAACATTTTATTTGGAGATGTTTGGTTATGTTCTGGGCAATCTAACATGGAATTACCGATCAGACGAACACTCGATTTGTACCGTGAAGAAGTAAAGGAGATTAATAATCCGTATATAAGACTTTTCCGTATGCCAAACAATTATGCTTTCGGCGATCCCCTTATTGATTACAAAGGAGGAGAATGGAAAGATGCTTCGCAGGCAAACATTATGGAATTTTCAGCCACGGCATACTTTTTTGCAAAAGAGCTGTATGACAAGTACAAAGTTCCAATAGGACTTATAAGTACTGCCATTGGTGGCACTCCTGTTGAAGCATGGATCAGTGGCGAGACTATAAAAAAATATCCCGAGCTGAATGCTGAAGCTGAAAAGTTTGCAACAATAGGATTTATCGAAGAAACTAAAAAAAGAGAACAACAAAAAAGACTTGAAAGATGGTCTGGCATCAGACCAATTGACAAAGGCGCTGGCAGTTGGCATAAAGAAGATATTGATATATCGGAATGGAAAGATTATTATCTCCCGGGCTCATGGAGAGAAAAAGACATGGAAGTAAATAGAAGTGTCATCTGGTTTCGTAAAGAGTTTGAACTAACAAAAGATGAAGCAGCTCAAGCGGCAATCTTACGCTTAGGATATATAATAGATTCAGATTCAACCTTTGTTAACGGGCAACTTGTTGGTACAACAAGTTATCAATATCCGCCGCGTATCTATAATGTTCCCGAAGGAATACTTAAAGCCGGGAAAAATACTATTACGATAAGAGTTGTTACCAATAGAGGAGGTGCATTTATGGAAGAAAAGCCATATAAGATAATTCTGAGTGACAGGACAATCGATTTGACTGGAGAATGGAAATATCGTGTCGGAATAGAAAATCTACCTATAGAAGGTGGTTATACTTCTTATCAGGATAAACCTACCGCACTGTATAACGGCATGATTGCTCCATCAAACAACTATAAGATCAAAGGTGTAATATGGTACCAAGGAGAGTCCAACGTCGCCCGAGCGAAAGAATACGAAGCCTTATTTAAGGATTTGATCAAAGATTGGAGAACCCAACGAAATGAACCGGAGTTACCATTTATATACGCTCAACTGCCTGAACTTAACAGAGCAAACAAATATCCTTCGGAGAGTGGCATGGCCGAACTTAGAGAAGCACAAAGAAAAGCCTTGAGTTTACCATATACAGGTATGGCTGTCACATTAGGACTCGGTGACTGGAACGATATTCACCCGCAAAACAAAAAAGGAGTAGGTCATCGTTTAGCATTGGAAGCTCAACGCGTAGCTTATGGTGACACCACAATTATAAGCAGAGGCCCCCAATTGGAAAACTTCGAAGTTAAAGGTAATAATATCATTCTCACTTTCTCTTCTGTAGGATCAGGCTTATATTCCAACCAGGTGCTTAACGGATTCACTATTGCAGGGTCAGATAACAGGTATGTTTGGGCAGAAGCGGCTGTACTAAATAAAGACACAATAAAAGTATGGAGCAATCAGGTGCAACAACCTGTATCTGTACGATATGGCTGGGCTGACAATCCAGAAGGAGCCAACCTGAAGAATAAGGAAGGTCTTCCCGCATCTTCATTCCAAGTTGAATTAATAAAAAATAAATAAAACATACAATGGAATCAACATCACAAGGTAAAGCCGAATCAAAAGGTTTTTACAAATTATCGGGAATACAACGCATTGGATTCGGCTCGGGCGATTTAGCCCAAAACCTTATCTATCAGACGGTATCAATGTACCTTCTCATTTTCTACACAAATGTATTCGGCATTTCTGCTGCCGCTGCTGGGATCATGTTTCTTATAGTACGTATTGTTGACGTAATCTGGGATCCAATAGTGGGAGCATTCGTAGACAAACACAATCCTAAATTAGGTAAATACCGTTCTTATCTGGTGCTTGGAGGTATACCTCTTACGGGCTTTGCCATCCTTTGTTTCTGGAATGGATTTTCGGGGTCATTGCTCTATGCCTATATCACGTATGTTGGCTTATCAATGCTTTATACCCTTATAAATGTTCCTTATGGAGCGTTGAATGCCTCACTTACACGCGATACAGACGAAATCACCAAACTTACTTCGGTACGTATGTTTATGGCAAATCTGGGAGGACTGGCAGTAGGCTATGGAATACCTATTCTTGTAAAACTCTTCTCATCTGACGGGAAAATTAATTCGCCGGAATCTGCCAACGCATGGTTTATCACAATGACTATTTATGCCATAGCCGGATTAACATTATTAATTTTCTGCTTTACACAGACCAAAGAACGAGTAGTAATGGCAGAAAAAGAAACAGAAAATGTAAAAGTTTCGGACTTGTGGATAGAATTCAAACATAATCGCCCACTGAGAATATTGGCTTTTTTCTTCATTACAGCTTTTGCGATGATGGCAATCGGTAATTCAGCCGGGTCGTATTATATGATTTACAACGTGCAGGCTCCCGATATGCTTCCATACTTTATGGCTTTGGGATCTATCCCTGCTTTTATCTTTATGCCGATGGTACCTGCCATCAAAAGAGCAATCGGCAAAAAGCAAATGTTCTATGTATTTCTAACGGTTGCTATTATCGGTATGGCGCTGTTATATGCCATTTCGGTAATACCTGCGCTTAAGACCCAAGTCTGGCTGGTCTTTATTGCCCAATTCATCAAATCGACAGGAATAATTGTTGCTACGGGATATATGTGGGCTCTGGTTCCGGAAGTAATCTCGTATGGAGAACATACAACAGGTAAAAGAATTTCAGGAATAGTCAATGCTTTGACAGGTATCTTCTATAAGGCAGGAATGGCCTTAGGTGGTGTTGTCCCGGGGCTTGTATTGGCTTTTGTCGGCTTCGACAAAGACAACGAAGTTACACAATCTGCCTTTGCCGAACAAGGTATTTTATGGCTTGTTGCTGTAATACCTGCAATACTTCTTCTTTTAGCTATGTTCATTATATCTCGATATGAGTTGGAAGATAATGTAATCGACAAAATAAACATGGAGATTGAAGAGAGACATCTGAAATAAAAATAACGCTATAAAACATTTTAGTATGAAAAAAAACATCTATTATTTTCTCATTTCTTTGTTGCTGATGACAGCATTTGCCTGTAGCGCAAAAAGTAATAAAGAAATAAAAAATGAACCGTCACTAAAAGGAGCCCTAAAAGGAAAATTTTATATAGGGACAGCTCTTAATGTAACCCAGATACATGGGAAAGATACCGCATCGATAAATATTGTGAAAAACGAATTCGATGCCATAGTAGCAGAAAACTGTATGAAAAGTATGTTCCTGCAACCCAAAGAAGGTGAATTTTTCTTTGAAGATGCTGATAAATTTGTAGAATTTGGAGAACAAAACAATCTTTATATCACAGGACATTGTCTAATTTGGCATTCACAAGCTCCATCGTGGTTCTTCGTAGATAATGATGGAAAAGACGTATCAGCTGAAGTTCTTAAACAACGCATGAAAACTCATATCACGACAGTAGTATCTCGCTACAAAGGACGTATAAAAGGTTGGGATGTGGTGAACGAAGCGATTATGGAAGATGGATCATATCGTAAAAGTAAGTTTTACACAATTTTGGGAGAAGAGTTTATTCCTTTAGCTTTCCAATATGCTCATGAGGCTGACCCTGATGCTGAACTGTATTATAACGACTATAACGAATGGCATAAAGGCAAACGTGAAGCTGTTATCAATTTGATAAAATCGTTTAAGGAAAAAAATATACGAATCGACGCTGTTGGTATGCAAGGACATTTTGGCATGGATGGACCAAGTCTGGAAGAATATCAGGCAACTATTGATGATTATACTTCAACAGGTGTAAAGGTTATGGTTACAGAGTTGGATCTTAGTGCCCTACCCTCCCCTCGTCGCAACACAGGAGCAAACATCTCTGATATAGAAGCATATAATCAGAAAATGAATCCATATACAACCGGACTACCTGATTCCGTTTCAGTAGCATGGACAGAGCGTATGGGAAGTTTCTTTAAGCTCTTTATAGATAATAAGGAAAAAATAACCCGTGTCACCTTATGGGGTGTAAGCGATGTAGATTCATGGAAAAACGATTTTCCAATGAAAGGCCGTACCGACTATCCTTTATTGTTTGACAGACAATACAAGGCTAAACCTGTTGTTCAGGAAATTATCAAGATGGCAGGTCTTCCTGAAGAGAAAAGATAAGCAAAAATAATAAGCATCATTATCTAATAAAAAAATGAAACAAGCACGATATTTATTTCCGAAGGATTATATGGCTGACCCATCTGCACATGTATTCGAAGGTAAGATCTATATTTATCCTTCCCACGATTGGGAAAGCGGCATTGCAGAAAATGACAACGGAGATCATTTTAATATGAAAGATTATCATGTCTTCTCTTTAGACGATGTGGAAAACGGAGAGGTAACCGATCATGGAGTTGTCCTTTCAGTGGAAAATATTCCCTGGTCTGGTCGTCAGCTATGGGATAGCGATACGGCTTTTAAGGACGGCAAATATTACTTGTATTTCTCAATGAAAGACAAAAATGATATTTTCCGTTTGGGAGTAGCTGTTAGCGATAAACCTTACGGGCCATTTATACCACAGGCTAACCCAATAAAAGGAAGTTATAGTATAGACCCTTGTGTATTTGAAGAAAACGGACAATATTATATTTATTTTGGAGGCATCTGGGGCGGACAGCTGCAACGCTATCGCAAAAATAAAGCATTGGAGTGCGCTGCTTTTCCGGCTGAAAACGAACCCGCTTTGTGTGGAAAGGTCGCACGTCTGAGAGATGACATGCTCGAATTTGACGAAGAGCCTCGAGATGTAATTATTCTTAATGAACATGGCAATCCATTGACGCAAGGTGACACCAATCGACGATTCTTTGAAGCATCATGGATGCATAAATATAACGGCAAATATTACTTCTCGTATTCCACAGGAGATACGCACCTTCTATGCTATGCTATAGGTGACAATCCATACGGGCCTTTCACTTATAGTGGTGTTATACTCACTCCTGTAGTAGGCTGGACAACGCATCACAGCATTGTCGAATACAGAGGCAAATGGTATCTTTTCCATCATGACTCTGTACCCTCGGGCGGAAAAACATGGCTTAGAAGTATGAAAGTTATCGAATTGGAATATAACAATGACGGAACAATTAAAACAATAGAAGGGTTAGAAAGCTATTAGTTTATTTTAGGTTTAAAGGTTTTAGGTTAATTTTTTGGACTCTTAGTTTTCTGGCAAGGGCGAATGAATATTCGCCCTTGTATTTAATATTAAAAGGATTAATATGACAATCAGATACATTTCGCTCTTTATTATTTTTATTTTATCATCTCTCTTATCATGGGCTGAAGACGGAAGCCGCTTATGGCTACGCTACCCTGAAATAAAGCAAAAAGAGAAATCGATACTATCATCACATAGTAGCCCTACTATCAATATTGCTTTGGATGAATTATCAAATCATTGGCAAGGACAGACCGTAGAGCTACAGTTAAATAAAAAACTCAAGCATCTTAAAGATGGGTATAGTATTAAATCCAATAATCAGAAAATTATTATTTCAGCAGGTTCTGATGTCGGGCTACTATATGGATCATATTGTTTATTACGATTGCAACAGACAGGAGCAGATTTAACTACTTTAGATATAGAAGAACTGCCCTCTTACGATATACGTATCCTCAATCACTGGGATAATCTGGAAAGAACTATCGAACGTGGATATGCGGGTTATTCGTTATGGAAATGGGATGAACTGCCCAATACACTTTCTCCACGATATAAAGAATATGCTCGGGCGAATGCTTCGATAGGAATTAACGGAACTGTACTGAATAATGTGAATGCTTCACCGAATATTCTAAAGAAAGATTATTTGGAAAAAGTAAAAGCTTTAGCTGACATCTTCCGTCCCTATGGACTTAAAGTTTATCTCTCTGTAAATTTCTCTTCTCCTAAGGTATTGGAAGGTCTATCCGATTCGGATCCATTAAACCCGGAGGTGCAGAAGTGGTGGAAAGCCAAAGCCAAAGAAATCTATTCACTAATCCCCGATTTCGGTGGGTTTCTGGTAAAAGCTAATTCTGAAGGGCAACCCGGACCTCAAGACTACGGACGAACCCATGCCGATGGAGCAAATATGTTAGCCGATGTACTGAAGCCATACAAGGGTATAGTTATGTGGCGAGCATTTGTATATGATCCGAGCATGGAAGACCGGGCAAAACAGGCATATCAAGAGTTTGTTCCATTGGATGGACAATTTCGGGATAACGTCATTATTCAGATAAAGAACGGCCCTATCGATTTTCAGCCACGAGAACCATTCAATCCTTTGTTTGGTGCACTGCGTAAGACTCCGGCAATGGTAGAATTTCAGATAACACAAGAGTATCTCGGTTTTTCTAACCATCTTGCATATCTGGCTACTATGTTCAAGGAAACTCTTGACAGCGATACGTATTCAGATGGAAAAGGTTCTACAGTAGCCAAAATAACAGACGGGACATTACGTCCGGCTAAAACAACGGCCATATCGGCTGTAGCTAATATAGGTGAAGATACAAACTGGTGTGGACATCATTTTGCACAGGCTAACTGGTATGCATTCGGACGCTTAGCTTGGAACCATCAACTTTCTTCAAACCAAATAGCTAATGAATGGATAAGAATGACATTTTCGAAAAATAACGAATTTGTAGAACCCGTGAAAAATATGATGTTGAGTTCTAGAGAAACCATTGTTGACTATATGATGCCGCTAGGACTTCACCATATTTTTGCTGAAGACCACCATTACGGACCTGAACCTTGGTTGTCTCAAGCCGCTAGAGAAGACTGGACTTCTGTATACTATCACAAAGCAGATACTATAGGGCTCGGTTTTAATCGTACAACAACGGGGAGTGATGCCGTGTCCCATTATTTTCCTCCTTTGAATAATATTTATAATGACATATCAACCTGTCCAGAGAATTTACTCTTGTGGTTTCATCATGTTCCATGGAACTATAAGATGAATGACGGTAAAACGATGTGGGATGCTCTTTGTTATAAGTATGATTCGGGTGTACAGCAGGTAAGAGAGTATCAGAAAGTTTGGGATAGAATGGAGCAATATGTAGACTCCAGACGTTTCGAGGAGGTTCAATCCAAATTAAAAATTCAGGCACGAGATGCCGTATGGTGGAGAGATGCTTGTTTGTTGTACTTCCAGACATTCTCAAAAAAGCCTATCCCCTATCATCTTGAACGTCCTATATATGAGCTCGATGACCTGATGAAAATAAAACTAGATATGAAACACCATAATTAACGGGAAAATGAAAAAGACATGGAGGTGGTTCGGGAAAAAAGATAAGATTACACTGCCTATATTGAGGCAAATCGGAGTAGAAGGGATTGTTACCGCATTGCATGATATACCGAACGGTGAAGTATGGTTGTCAGAAGCAATCAACGATCTGAATAACTATATAAAAGAAGCCGGGCTGTACTGGTCTGTTGTAGAAAGCCTGCCTGTTAGCGAAGCCATTAAATATGGAGGAGATAATAGAGACTTACTGATAGATAATTATATTACAAGCCTCAAAAACCTTGGAGAAGTGGGTATTAAGACTGTTTGCTACAATTTTATGCCCGTTATAGACTGGATTCGTACAGATCTCATGTACCCATGGTCTGACGGTACTTTCTCTCTTTATTTTGATAAGACACGCTTCGCTTACTTTGATTGCATGATCCTTAAACGGGAAGGTGCAAAAGAGGATTACTCAAAAGAAGAAATGGATAAGGTCTACCAACTGGATAAGATTATAACAGAACATGAAAAAGAACAGTTGATAGACACTATCATTGTAAAGACACAGGGTTTTATCAATGGTAATATAAAGGACGGGGATAAAAATCCTGTTGCTATTTTTAAAACACTTCTAGCATTGTACAATGGGATAGATCAAAAAGCATTAAGAGAAAATTTAAAATACTTTTTAGAGCGAATAATGCCAGTCTGTGACGAATACGGTATTAATATGTGTATTCATCCAGACGATCCGCCATATCCGGTATTGGGTTTACCTCGTATTGTTTCTAACAGAGAAGATATTGAATGGATATTAAATGCTGTTAACAACCCACATAATGGAATCACATTTTGTGCAGGATCGCTAAGTTCAGGAATACACAATAATGTTCCGGAATTGGCTCGGCAGTTTGCATCGCGTACACGCTTCGTACATTTAAGAAGTACAAATATCCTTTCAGATGGCAATTTTATCGAAGCCCCACATCTGGAAGGACGGGGACATCTAATAGAATTAGCCCGTATTTTTGAAAAGGAAAATCCGTTACTGCCCATGAGAGTAGATCATGGCAGACTAATGCTCGATGATGCTGATAAAGGCTATAATCCGGGTTACTCATTCTACGGACGCATGTATGCTCTAGCACAGATGGATGGAGTAATAGAAACCATAAAAAACGAATTGAACAGATGACAGATATTAATACAAAAACAAAACAGAATATCTTTTCTATAAAAGATAAAGTTGCGATTGTTACAGGAGGATACGGCGTATTAGGTGGCAGTATCTCCAAACACCTTGCAGAACAAGGAGCAAATGTTGTAATACTGGGACGTAACGAAGATAAAGGAAATACTCTGGTTAAGGATATTAATGAAAATGGAGGTAAATCTTTATTCATCAAATGCGATGTGATGGATGAAAATCAGCTGATAGAAAGCCGAGAAAAGATACTCAGCACATATGGCAAATTAGATATTCTCGTTAATGCAGCAGGGGGTAATGTTCCGGGAGCAACATTAGCTCCTGATCAGGATTTTTATACAATGAAAACAACGGATTGGGAAAAAGTTATAAAGCTCAATATGGACGGTACAGTTTTTCCAAGTCTGATATTTTCAAAAGTTATGGCTGAACAAGGAAGTGGAAATATTATAAATGTCTCTTCCATGGCTGCATATTCTGCAATAAGTCGTGTTCCCGGCTATTCGGCAGCAAAAGCAGCAATAAGTAACTTCACAGAGTGGATGGCTACTGAAATGGCTCTGAAATATGGAGATAAGATTAGGGTAAATGCGATTGCTCCGGGATTTTTTATCGGAGACCAAAACCGGGCTGTACTTATCAATCCTGACGGTTCTTTAACAGAGAGAAGTAAAAAGGTATTGGCTAAAACCCCAATGGGACGTTTCGGAGATATTACAGAACTAAACGGAGTTGTACAGTTTCTATGCAGTGATGCAGCAAGTTTTATAACCGGAGTAGTGCTTCCTATCGATGGTGGGTTTAGTGCTTACAGTGGGGTTTAAATATTTATATGACAGAATAATATGAATAAAAAAAGAATTATACGTCTCTGCTTATTATTGATCTTGATCAACTTGCCTTTATTTAATTTAAAGGCTCAAAATCCTATTATACAAACAATGTATACCGCAGACCCGGCACCGATAGTCTATAATGATACATTGTTTTTATATGTGGGCCATGACGAAAAGGATGCTCCGCCAAATGGTTATTTAATGAGGGATTACCAATTATTTTCAACCATAGATATGGTAAACTGGACAGCACATAAAACACCCCTGAGAACAAGTGATTTTATTTGGTCGGTAGGTGATGCAAGTGCGGCACAATGTATTTATAGGAATGGTAAGTTTTATTGGTATATCTCATCAATGAACAAATTCTTTCCCGGAGTTGCTGTAGGAGTAGCCTCATCCGATAGCCCTTATGGGCCATTTAAAGACGCTTTGGGGAAGGCGTTAGTGACTAATGATATGACTCGCCATGCTAAACATGCGTGGGATGATCTGGATCCTTCTGTCTTTATAGATGATGATGGACAAGCTTATTTGTTTTGGGGTAATGGCGTATGTTATTGGGCTAAACTTAATAATGACATGATTTCGCTTGATGGTGACATTACCGCTCTCGATGCTAAAGACAAGTCTATCTTTGGACCAGGCTTTACCGAAGCGCCATGGGTCTATAAACGTCAAGGTTTGTATTATATGATCTATGCATCGGGGTTCCCTGAGTCGCTCCATTATACAGTAAGTAAAAATCCGACAGGTCCGTGGGAATATAAAGGTTGCGTAATGCCTTTGGAAGGGGGCAGTAATACGAATCATCCCGGAATAATTGATTATAAGGGGAATTCATACTTCTTTTATCACAATGATGCCCTGCCCGGAGGCCATAGCTATTGCCGTTCTGTATCTATAGAGCAATTCTTCTATAATGAGGATGGATCTATCCCTGAGATGAAAATGACCAAAGAGGGTATCATGAAGGGTGTTAACAAATTGAATCCTTATAAAAGAACTGAAGCAGAAACGATGGCTTGGAGTGAAGGTATATCGATAGAAGAGAATGAGAAAATCGGTGTTTATGTAACCTCCATACATAATGGAGATTATATTAAAGTACGGGACGTTGATTTCGGAAATAAAGGGGCTTCACGATTTTCCGCATCAGTATCAAGTAGATATCATGGTGGAACTATTGAAATACGACTTGACAATATTGACGGACAACTGGTCGGTACTCTGCACGCGCCATATACCGGAGAATGGGATAATTGGAGCTTAGTGGAAACAGCTGTTAAAAACACAAAAGATGTTCATGATGTATACTTTGTGTTTAAAGGCAGAGAACCTCACTCTTTATTCAATTTCGACTATTGGATGTTTGGAGAATAGATGATTTTGCTATGATATAAATTCTTGTTGTTCTAGTCAGATTCTCTCTACATATAAATGAACTTGAACAACTACAAAAGATTTAATCCTGCCAGTGTTATTCTTGGCAGGATTATTTATCTATATATGAGTTGGTCGAATAGAAAGTAACAAGGAAATATATACAATAACCTGTTACTTTTGTCACCTTTGTCACTTTTTTAGGATATCTGCTTACAGATAAAGAAATTAGCAAACTAAATTTCAAAAGGCCTGCAAAACTCTTTTTCGATATCAAAAATAAACCTCAAGATAATTCTTGAGGTTCATATTAATTCTATTTTTTTGCATCATCTTCATCCTGAGCTTTCATTATATACTCAGTAGGAGAAATGCCATATAGTTTTTTAAACATTGTGGAGAAATAAGATTGATTCGTAAATCCGACGGAATATGCAACTAAAGACACATCCATTTTCTTTTCTCTAAGAAGATTCGCAGCTTGCTTGAGTCGAATATTCTTAATAAAGTCTACAGGCGATATACCGGTCATATCTTTCATCCGTCGATGTAGCTGCGACCGACTAAGGCCAACTTGAGATGCCAGCATATTTACATTGAGTTCGGTATTACTTATATTCTCATTTATGACCGTAACAACACGTTCCATTAAAATATCATCGCCTGATTTGAAGTCGATCGGCTTTATTTTATCTTCTTGATCTTGAGCTCCCGAAAATTTTCCTTTAAGTAGCCTGCGGTTTAAAATCAGATTATTTATAGTGACGATTAGTTCTTCTATATTAAATGGTTTGGACAAATAGGCATCTGCTCCCCTATCTAAGCCCTGTATACGATCTTGGTATTCAGCTTTTGATGTTAGAAGAATAATAGGTATATGGCTTACATTATTATTGTTTTTAAGTCTTTTCACCAAATTCAAACCATCCATATTGGGCATCATTACATCAGAAATAATTAAATCGGGTTGTCGATCTATAGCAACTTGTAACCCATCAACACCATCAACAGCCGTAATTACTTTAAATAACTCACCCAATTCTTGAGAAAGAAAATCTCTTATTTCTTCTTCATCATCGATTATTAGAATTTTATAATTTGTTCTTCGCCTATATGATTCGGATTTTTCATTTGCTACATTTTCTATAAAGGTCCTTTGGTTTAACAACGGACGACTGTCTGATGCCTGATCTGCGATCTCATCCTTTCTCAAATGCTGATTTCCTAAAGGTATGCGAATTGTAAAACAACTACCTGTAGCACCCTCTCTGTTCTTAGCTGTAATAGCACCATAATGTAATAGCACCAATGTCCGAGCAAGGTTTAATCCTATCCCCGACCCTACAGTAGTGAACGTCTCCTGATTTTGTCCTTGATAGAACCTATCAAATATTTTTTCTATCTTCCCTTCTTCTAAGCCTATACCTGAATCAACGATTGATATCTCCATGTATTTCTGAAGTGGCCCCCAAACACTGTTATCGACTCCTGTGGCTAATGATACATTTATTTCTCCACCATCAGGAGTATACTTGAACGCATTTGATAATATATTCATCAATATTTTGTCGAAGTTATTCCGGTCAATCCACACTTCTAAGTTGTCATCTTGGTGTTGAAAGGTAAACTGAATATTTCTCCTCACTGATTGGTATTCAAAAACATCAAACAACTCTTTTATGAAACCAACCATATCAGTCTTACTAAACCTCAACTTCATTTGTCCTTTATCCAGCTTTCTTATATCGAGCAATTGATTCACAAGCCCCAATATTCGGTTTGCATTACGATGCATATTTTGCAAAGTTTGCATGGTTTCTTTATCGAAATTACTTTTCAGAAGTTTTTCCATAGGACTTATTATCAGAGTAAGAGGAGATCTTATCTCATGGGAGATGTTAATAAAAAACTGAAGCTTCGATTCATTTATCTGTTCATTTCTCTTCTTCCGAATAAGATTCACGATCAATACTCCAAAAATAAGAATGAGAAATAAGTAAAATGCATATGCCCATGTACTCTTATACCAGGGAGGTGATATAATAATAGAAAACTGCTTCGGCTGAGAGAAAGCACCAAATTTACCGGCCTTAACCTCTAATGTGTATTTTCCGGGATTCAGATGATTATATGTTACCTGATTAATTCCCGGTAGTGTTGAACTCCACTCGCTACTTAATTCTTTTAATCTATATTCGTAGTATATATTCTCCGGGTCAATGAAATCCATAGTCGAGAATTCGAATGTGAAAGTGTTGTCTTCATATGAAAATTTAAATTCTTTTGCTGATAGTATCTCCGAATCGATTATATGCTTCCCTCCTGATAATGTATTAATATTCACAGACTGATTATGGACATACAGATTAGTAGTCAATATCTCATGTTCATAACTGGGTGTAATAATATTTTCAGGATAAAAAGAAGTTATTCCATTATTCCCTCCCCAATAAATAATCCCATCAGCACCCTGAAAATAAACACCTCTATTATAAATCTTATCAAATAATCCATTTCCTATATAATAGTTTATTATTTTATTATCTTTTATTTTTATTTGATTAATACCCTGAAAGGTACTACACCAAATATTCCCCTCTTTATCTTGAGCCAAGCCACAAATAACGTCACTCGACAGCCCATCTTTTACTGTATAATTGTTTATATCCTGAGTAGCTCTATCTATAGAGAAAAGTCCATTATATGTTCCTAACCATATATTGCCATCGTTACTCTCCATAATAGACAAACATATCTGATTTGATAAAATACTATCATGCTTGATAGGAATAAAACGGTTTTGAGATGGGTCAAAACAACTCACCCCTTTATAATGGGCAAACCATATTAACCCTTTGGAATCACATAGGATAGAAGTAATCCAATCATTGCCAAGCCTACCCTTTTGCGGGTCCTCCTGCCTCATATTATATTGTTTGTGAATACCTGTTTGAGGATTATATTGAATAAATCCGGCACCAAAAGTTGATATATAGAGTAAATTATCCCTACCTTCCCTTATTGTCTTCATATAGCCATAATAAGGAATATTCAAGAAATTACATTTACCTGTTTTACGATCTAACTTAGCAAGCCCCTTACTATAAGAACCAATCCAAAGATTATTTTTTGAATCTTCCACTATCGATATTATATCATCAACATCAGTAAACTGTTTTACAACTTCTCCTTTGTTATTTAGTTTAAGAACTCCTACTCTATCTACAGTACCCCAAATATAGCCTTCATGATCCTTACATATTGATGTTATTAGATTTCCTAATTGATTTTGACTATTTATGATACTCCAAAAATTAAATTGAGTCGATTTATTAGGAATTACTAATAACCCTTTCATAAAACAACCCAACCAAAGATTTTTATCACGATCCTCTAATAGTGTATAGATCTTTGCAGTATTTATTGCTATACTATTTGTAGGATTTGTATATGTTAAAACCTTTCGGCTAATCTTATCGATATATTTCACTCCCTGCCCTTTAGTTGTAGTACTAATAAATACAGTTCCATTATGACTTAGCATCATATCGGTAATTCCATACCCAGGTTGTCCATCCCATTCTAAGGGTATAAACTTTTGACTATTTCGCTCAAAATAACTCACTGATTTTGATGTACTCATTAGCAATCTATCGTTGTCATCTTCAAGCATACAAATGATAGAATTAGAAGGAATATTCGGAGTCGTAAATTTCTTCGTTTTTTTTGTGACAGGATTCATTTGAATAAGCCCTTTGTCATTAATTCCAAACCAAATGTATTTTTCTTTATCCTGATAGACATATGCAATAAAATCGCCCGTCAACCGTGTAACCTCTACTAGAGGCTCTGCTGTCAGATTATCTCTGTTGATAGAAAAGACTCCACTACCTGCTGTCGTCACCCACATCTGACCATCATGCAACTCTATTATATTGGAAACGTGAAGAGATAAATTTTCAGGAAAACTTATTGTTTTAAAAGAATTCTCTAAAGAATTATAACATTGAATTCCCTTGTTTGTGCCGATCCATAGTATACCATTCTTATCAATCATCAATGTTTTAACATTATTGCTTAACAAAGATGTACTATCCTCTTCTAGGTGCAAATACTGAGTATATTTTATTCCATCAAATTTATTTAATCCGTAATCAGTTGCAACCCATATATAACCATTAGAATCCTGAATTATTTTATTGATAAGATTTGAGGATAGTTCTGTCATTCTATAATCTTTCATAGTGAAAGAACGATTGTGCTGTGCTGACAGTTTACTTAGGCAAAAGAATGACAATATAGATAAAAGGTATACGTATTTCATGGTTTAAGTTTAGATTGTAACAAAGATACTATTTATAAGAGAAACTTTCTTATCCATCATCAATAATGCCATTCCTTAACAATGAACTCAACAAGTATAACCCAATACACAAACAAGCCATCAACACAATATAGATCAGATAATTATAAAACAATCTGTTACTTTTTACAACCCAGGTAATATTAAAGATTTTAGGATGCGACAAAAACAAAACAATATGCGACAAGATAGATTTTGGTACAACAATTTTAAACAAATAGAAGATAGTTTCATTAAACAATAATCCATGCTAGTTTCTAGATTTGTTTAACGTATTTTTGCATAAGTGCCGGTATATATTGCATAAATATTATAGTGAAATCTGAATTATGTTCAGAAGAATATAACGATTGGTGTATAGTTTTTATAACTATCGCTGAGTGATTCTTTTTGTTATAAAATATTTTATATTATGAAAAAGCTACTAAAAATCAAATCTATTACAACTGAACTTTGGGAAAATTTAACCTAAAAAGATAATGGCTGAAAGCTGTTATTTTGAGAATCTAAATCGATAGTGTTTTATAAAAATTTCTTTTTTACTGATTAGCCTAAGTCTATGTAGAATTCCTATCAAATTCTAAAATCTTCTGTAGAATAAAACAACAAGTGATGAAAAATACAAAACATTAAATGATATATTTATGAAATAACATGTAACAAAAAAGAAATAACATCAAGCTTCTTATAAAGAAGATATTGCGAATAAAACAATTAAATTTTTAATACTTAAAATTGTTATAATGAAAAATACATTTTTATATAAACCTACTTCTCTAACCAAGAGTAAGTCGTTTTTAGTCATATTACTATTAGGTATTTTATATAGTTTACCGACTTTAGCACAGCAAAAAGGTAGAACAATAAATGGTAAAGTTTTAGATGAAACTCAAGAGGCACTCATTGGAGTTTCTGTTGTACAAAAGAATACAACGAATGCAACTGTAACAAATACAGATGGAGAATTTAATATTGAACTTACCTCAGGAGAGCAAGTCTTGATAATCTCATACATCGGAATGGAAACACAACAAATTGATGTTTCGAACAAAAATAATATCCAAATTATCTTAAAAGAAAATAACAAGAGATTAGACGAAGTTGTGGTTATTGGTTATGGTGTGCAAAAGAAACGAGACCTTACAGGCTCTATATCTCAAGTGAAAGCCGAAGACTTGATTGCTACAGCACCAACAACCATACAAGAAGCGCTGCGTGGAAAAGTGGCAGGGATGATGGTTGCAGGAGCAGATCTTAATACCGACCCCATGATTCGTATACGAGGGAATCGCTCTATTGAAGCAACCAATGACCCCTTATTTGTAATTGATGGAATACCATCAGCCAGTGGTGTAAGTGTAATCAACCCATCGGATGTTGCCTCAATTGAAGTTTTAAAAGATGCATCTGCAACAGCAATATATGGATCTCGCGGAGCAAATGGAGTTATACTTGTGACAACCAAAAAAGGAGAAGAAGGAAAAGTGAATGTAGAATATAATGGTTATGTCACTATTGGTAAAATAGATAATATGAGGAAAGTGCGAAATGCGGCGGAATATATAGAATATTTACGAGAAGCCGATCGCAAATATATATATGACGGACAAGGAGGATATACCTTAGATCCGACTTCGGCATACCCATCCATGACTCCGAATTGGGAATATGATCAAAAAATGGAATATATCACCCGCGATCAATCCGGATATGTACTTGAGTCTGTACGCAAAGCATGGGAAAGTGGGACATATAACCCATCTATGCTTCGCGGATTCAACTGGCAAATGGCAGGATACAGGGATGAGGCAATATCTCAAAATCATAACATAAGTATACGTGGAGGTAGTAAGGATACCAAAATCTTCCTATCCGGATCGTTTATGGATAATCAAGGAATTACCCCACGATCTTTTCGAACAAGATATACCTTACGCATGAATGTAGACCAAAAACTTGGTAAACATATAAATATGGGAGCCACTACAAATTTCGCTTATTGGGAATATTTTAATGGTACCGGAGTTGGAGGAAACTGGAACCCATTAGGTACTCCTTATTATACTCCGGGAGGTAGTGGTGATTACGGTAATGGAGGTGATGTTACAAAAAATGGAGATCCTGCTTTAGGATTAGTTCCACATCCAACAGGAGAAGGTATGTTATGGAACCCTTTCTATGACTTTACCGGAAATCAAGGAAAAACCAAAAGAAACCAGATTGATGCAACCCTATATGCTCAAATAACATTAGACAATGGTTTATCATACCGAGCTAATTTCGGAACAAATTATTATAGTGGACAAGAGCAGGCCTTTTACGCTTCTGCCTCTACACAACAAGGTTTTGGTCATGCCAGAGCCAATCAGAATCTGGAGTTTAAAAGAAGTTGGACCTTTGAGAACATACTCAGCTATAACAAAACGTTTGGACAACATAGCCTTAATTTAACAGGAGTACAGTCTGTTGAGAAATCAATCGATGAGCCTGTTACGGCAAGCGGTGTGGGCCTACCAATTGAGTCTCAATGGTACTACAATCTAGGAACAGCAAGTACACAATCTGCTACAAGTGGTTACACGCAATGGTCAATGATGTCATGGATGGGTCGTGCTATCTATGGGTTCAAAGACAATCGCTATATGTTAACAGCATCTATCCGTAGTGATGGTTCTTCTCGTCTGGCTGAAGGTCATAAATGGGTTGCATTCCCATCTGCATCTTTTGCTTGGCGTATTTCCGATGAAGCGTTTATAAAAAATAATATACCAGTAGTTTCTAATTTGAAGCTTCGTTTAGGTTATGGAAAGACAGGAAACTCTGCTGTTAATCCATATCAAACTATAGGACAAATCTCTAGTAGTCGCTACACATGGGGAGAGATAGGTGCAATAGGTTATGCTCCTAATTCGCTATCTAATCCACTCTTAACATGGGAAACTACAGGACAATACAACCTCGGAGTCGATTTTGGGATATTAAGAGGTCGCATCTCGGGTTCCGTTGATGTTTACAAGCAAAATACAAAGGACTTGTTAATGTTCCGTGCGTTACCTGAAGTATCTGGATTTGGTCAAATTCTTTCAAACATCGGAGAAACAGAAAATCAAGGGATTGAAGTAGCCATCTCCACTGTGAACGTTGAAACAAAAGACTTCAAATGGAATACCTCATTACAGTTTTCAATGAATAAGGAAAAAATTGTAAAATTAGCATCCGGTCTAGAAAAAGATGTCGCAAATATGTGGTTTGTTGGACATCCGGTTGATACATATTACGATTATGTAAATACTAAAAACGTTTGGGGATACTCAAAAGAGGACATGGAAGAAATGGCAAAATTTAATGCAAACGGCCATTCTTACAAACCTGGTGATTTACGTTTTGTTGATCTGGATAGAAACTACAAAATTGATGAAAAAGACCGTGATTTCCGCGGACAAAAAATGCCAAAATGGAATCTTGGTATGGGAAATAATTTCTATTATAAGAATTTTGACCTTTATATATTTATGTATGGAATGTTTGGACATACAATTTATAGCGATCCAGGAGTAGGACACGATGGACGTATGAACACACGGGTCGTAAACTACTGGACACCCGAAAATACTCAGAGCAGTTTCAGAAAACCGACAAAAGGAGATGCCGACCAACCGCATAGAGAAGCTTATTGGTATAACAAGGGAGACTTCGTTCGAATATCTGATATTACATTAGGATATACTTTACCGGCCAGTCTTACAAGGATTGTTGGTGTCGAAAAAGCTAGATTTTACGCACAATTACAGAATCCGTTCACTTTTACGAGTTATCCAAACAACGACCCTGAAGGTTCGGTTAAGGCTACAAGAGACTATGCTCGCAAACACGAATCCTATAGTGAACCTACAACCCTGAGAAATTATATGTTTGGCGTAAATTTAACATTTTAACAATTAAATAATAAGAAACATGAAATCCTTAAAATATATAATTACAATTGGAATATTTGGATGTATTATGGCATCTTGCTCAGATTTTTTGGAAGAAAAAGGATATAACACGAATTATACCTACTACAATTCCAACGAAGGGCTTAATGCGTTGGTTGTATCAGCTTACCAAAACGGAAGGGGAATGTTTTCAACATCGAATACTCCATCAGGAATAATCTTTCAGGAGATCGGTACAGATATGTACACAATAGGGGGAGACGGAGGTACTGATTTTGCTTTATATACATCAGCAATGAATCCTTCGAATGAGACATTCTCTGCCTTTTGGACAGATTGTTACAATGGCGTAGCTAGAGCTAATCTAGGGTTAAAATACATAGAATCGAATACAACGATGGCTGCTGACATCAAGAATATAAGAAAAGGTGAGCTATTATTCCTGAGAGCCTATTATTACTACGTGCTGGCTATACACTACGGTGATTGCCCGTTGGTACTAGAGCCTGTTGATGCACCAAAGCTCAACTTTGTACGTTCGCCACAAAAAGAAATTTGGGCACAAATCATAAACGATGCTACAGAAGCATGGAATTTACTTCCGTGGGCTGATGCGCAAGGTAAAGTAACAGGTGATTATGGTCGTGTAGGTAAAGGTGCTGCAGGGCATTTACTAACTAAATCGCATATGTTCCGTTATTGTCAGAAATATACACAAAGTCAGTCTGACCCTAAAATGAATGAAGATCGTGGAGCAACTACAGACGATTTAGATTTGGCTATAAAATATGCAAGTGCAGTTTGTAATTTTGGTACAGGTGCAGGAAGTGGAAGTAATCATACCCTTAGTCCCGACTATGCTGACTTATGGAGATTTAATCCTAAGACAGGAGGCCCGACTCCGGGTGATTATGCCGGTCCTGAGATTCTTTTTAGCATACAGTTCTCAACCAACCATTTTTATAACAACCAGACTCCAGACAAAGTCAATGATGGCGGTAACTGGCTGCATATGATGTTTACTACACAAGCTGACGGTATGCCTATGGTTACAGAAAATGGAAAAGGTACAGAAAGTGTAAGTAGAGGTACCAGTATGGGAATAGGTCGTGATTTAATTACTGGTCGCGGATGGAGACGGACTTCTCCAACACCTTTCTTGTATGCTGATAACGGACTATACGGACCACAGTATTATGCAAGTTCTAAACAAGGTAAACTGATAGACTCTCGTCTTTATAAGTCTCATGTATGGGTATATTATGCCAACCAAACACCTTCGGCTGATGTGAGTTGGAAATCTTTCACGAATGCCGCAGGAACCTTTGATCCTACATCGATAGGTAAGACTGAAGGGTCTCCTCGTTATGTGGTAGGCGATACAGCCATTGTATTCTCTGTAGAGAATCTGGATAAACGTTTTCAGAGTGGAACTCGTTCTGAGAAGCTTGCTTTAGCACGTTCTATGGAACCTTACTGGTATATACCAATGCAATCTATTACAAAAACCGAGATTGGAAATAGAGGTATCAGAGACGGAATAACAAATACTTTCCCTACTCTAATAAAATATTTGGATAGTCGTCGAGCATCAACCAACGATCAGGCCGGATTTAGGGATTATTTCTGCTACCGCTTGGGAGAAACATATATCTTGTTAGCTGAAGCTTTGGCTATGAAAGGGGATTATGCAAATTCGGCTGCAGCTCTAAATATTGTCCGCGAGCGCGCTGCATGGAAAGAAGGTGAAAGCAAATATTCACATTATTGGAAATATGATGGAGGTAACTACGCTGACAGAAATAAATCGACAGTAGATGAAATGAAAGTTACTGCAGGCTTTATCAGTGCTATGACCGATGATGCCAGATTAGTATTCTTCCTTGACGAAAACGGTAAAGAGACAGAAGGTGAATTGCATCGTTTTGAATATTTAGTAAGAAATGGAGCCGATTTCTTTGTCAAAATGCTCAAAGAACGCAATTCTTTTGCTGCACCGAATGTTAAACCGTTTCACCGATTCAGACCTATACCTCAAAAACATTTAGACCGAGTAAGTCCAATGGATCCAAATGGACAGAATTACGGATATTAAAGAAATGTAATTATTCTTCAAGTATAACTCATTTTGGAAAAGTCCCGAATCTTATATAAGAATTCGGGGCTTTCTTTTTTGGGGAAAAGCATTTGAAAAGCTCTCATAAAACGATTATCCGTCCTTAGACAAGCAAAAACTCCTTAAATATCATTTTAATAAAAGACAGAAAATCATTAGAATGGGATATCTAATTTTAATAACTTTCTAATTGAAAACAAGAAGAATAAACAAGCTGGAGACTCTATTTTTGTATCGTGAAAAAACCGACAAATAAATCCCTAATAAATTATATGCGATACAAAATAATACTTTTTCTCCTTATAGGAATAGTAACAACAGTGAGTGCACAAACAAATAACGAGAAAGACACAATTATAGTTGAAAATAAAGGTTTTATAAAACCAGCGATTAGTTATATCGAAAATACAGTTTTTCAATATTTACAAAAATCCGATCAAACGTCATCAGACAAATCTTTTAACTATTCTGTAATCGGAGGCCCTTATTATACGAATGAAACTAAGATTGGTATGGGGCTTATAGGCTCAGGGCTATTTCGTCTACACGGTTGTGAAAAAGATAATGATCCGTCTAATATTTCTTTATATATCAATGCCACCTCCTCGGGGGCTTATGCTCTTGGAATACGCAGTAGTATTTATTTCCCTAAAAAGAGATATTGGATAGATTCAGATATTTCTTTTTCCGATACACCTTCCCAATATTGGGGTGTTGGTTATAATGCAGGAAGAAATTCAGATTACACTGATTATAATATACAGGATATGCAGGTAAAAGTCAATTTATTCAAGAAAATAGATAACCATACTGCGATAGGTTTGATGACAAATGCTCGAGATATAAGGGGCAAATATTTTGATGATATGAGTGTGCTGAATGGAGAGAAAAGAAAAATCACAGCTATAGGTGCCGGAATGACTTTAATCTATGATTCCAGAGATAATGCTACTGAACCTCATAAGGGAATCTATACAAAAATAGGAGATGTATTCTATCCTAATTTTTCTAGTAACACTTCAGGCTTTAACAAAACAGAGATGACATTCAGATATTACAAACAACTCAATAAGAGAACTACCGTTGCTTTTGATCTTGGAGGGCAATTCAACAGGGGGGATGTCCCTTGGAACCTTATGGCTCAAGCGGGAGATGCAAGCCAAATGCGTGGATATTATACAGGACAATACAGAGATAAAAATTTCATAGAATCACAAATCGAATTAAGACAGCATATTTACAAACGAAGTGGTATGGTCGCATGGGCAGGTGCTGGAAATGTTTTCCCTAAATTAAGCGATTTCAAGATGAAAGAAACCTTGTCTACTGTTGGTCTTGGATATCGATTTAGGGTTAAAGACCAAACTAATCTTCGAATTGATTACGGGATAGGTAAAAGTCAGTCGGCATTTTATATTAACATAAATGAAGCTTTTTAATATTCTTAGTTCAGAGTAAATTCAATCGTAAAAGTGGTTCCTTTATCTAAAACAGAATGAATATTTATTATGCCTTTATGCAGAACTATTACTTTTTTTACCAAAGCTAACCCGATACCATTCCCCTGTACATATTTTTTGTTAGTTCCGCGGAAAAACGGAGTAAATAGATGTTCTATCTCATCCTCGGGAATACCTATACCGCTATCTGAAAATCGCAAAATAACTCTTTTGTCAATAAGGGAGATTTCAACAGTAGAAGTTTTATTATCCGAATATTTGCAATTATTCTCCATTAGATTAACAAAGGCTGTCTTTAAAAGATACTCATTTCCAATAATAGATAGTTCTGTATTCTCCATAATGCCTTGATTGAAAATAAGCTTAATATCATATTCAGGATTTCCTTTTAAAACTAATTCTACTGCCTCTAAGAGTGCTTCATCAATCTTTACGGGACTCATTGACATATTGTTTTCATCGTAACTGGCTTTTGCCAAATCGAGTAAACCATTAAGCAGTTTTATCAGTTTACTTGTATCCTGACGCGAGTTTATTAAAGTATTTCTATATTCTTCTGCGGTACGTTCTTTTAATAATGATAGATCTATTTCTCCTATAAGTGTTGCCAAAGGTGTACGAAGTTCATGTGATACATTGCTGACAAACATTTTCTGCGACTCAAAGGATGTCTCTATTATATCCAATGCTTTATTAAATGATGCTGCAAGTTCTCCAAATTCATCTTTCTCATTATATCCTATCAGCCGCAAATGGAGTTTATTAGCCGTTATATCTTTCATTCTATCCGAAATAGTTCCTACCGGTTTTAAAACGGATTTTGCCAGATAGTATCCGAGGGCACATGCCGCAAGTAAAGAAACCAAGCTTAATATAAGAAGGTAAAGAACCAATTTTTGCATTTTGATCTGTCCATAGTTATCATGTCCAGATGTAATTACTGCATAATTTACATTCTGATGAGTAAAGATAAATCCGATGGTCTGGAATTTCCCTTCATTTTTCGTATAGTCTTCTTTTGTCTCAAATATCTCTTTTAGTATAGTTGTTAGTTCTTGTGTTCTGTTAGAAATTTTATCTGCGTCGGTATAAAGAAGCTTGTAATTACTATCATATATAGAGACATCTATTTTATCTAATTCTTTCTGGATAACTTTTGCTTTCAAAAAAAGTTCGGTTCTTGCAGCTCCTTCCTTTTTTAGATCTACATAAAATTCCTGCATCCTTACCCTAGTGGATACAATATAGTTGAGTGCAACAAATACAAACATTACAGCAGTTATCACAGCTGTAATACGAAGGGCTATCCTAGTGCGTATTTTCATTCTTCACTTTTTAGTATAAAACCTAATCCCGGACGTGTGTGTATGAGTTTCGAATCGAACCCTTTATCAATCTTCACCCTTAAGTAATTTATATAAACATCGATGAAATTAGTGCCCGTGTTGAAATGAGTATCCCAAACTTTTTCAGAGATTTCAGTTCGCGATAGTACACGTTCGGGATTGAGCATCATATATTGCAACAAGTTAAACTCCTTGGGTGTAAGTTTCATCTCTCGATCACCTCTCGTCACGGTTTTATTATCTAAATTTAATTTTATATCGGCATATTCTAAATGATCCGTTTTAACTGTTGCCGATACGCCATTTTTTCTTTTTAGCAAAATATTTATACGAGCATTTAACTCTCTCAAGTCAAATGGTTTTACCATATAATCGTCCGCACCCGAATCAAAACCATCTAGTTTATCATCTGTTGTGCCTAAAGCCGTAAGCATAATAATTGGAATTTCGGGCTGAACTGCCCTTATCTCCTTACAGAGTTCGAAGCCATTGATATGCGGTAGAATTACATCTGTAATTATTAGATCATATATATGATTATTTACGAGGCGTTTTCCCATTTCGCCATCAAAAGCCAAGGTAACAATATAGCCAAATTCTTCCAACCCTTTTTTAAGAAGTTCGGCAATCCTCAGTTCATCTTCTACTACCAATATCTTTTTCATTCGTAATATTATTAATGTATTAACAATAATCTGTATTTAAAGTTTTGTATAACCTTTTGCCTCCAGATTTGCAAAAGAACCTATATATAGAGAGTTTATCAAATACGAATATAAAAACATATTTACCTGAGTTTTTTATAATTGATTTTGTACTTTAAGATAGCCACCACTTCGTATCACAAGCGATAGAATTTATTGAGAAAATCACATAGTAAAATAAAACAAAATATACTAATCTTTATCAACTAACTATATATATTTTACATGAAAAATAACCAATTTACCTTTATTTACTTTATAATACAGATAATAATAGACAAGCTCAGATTATTAAATACACATATTCTCGGGTAATAACACAGACGATCGAACGACTCTTTTAACTCATATTTCTATCTATTATACAAGCATTAGAAAATCATTAGAAACCAAAATTCAATTCTAATATTTTTGTAATGAAACTTCTGATAAATAAACAGTTGACTCCCTCTACCTTTGTAACACGAAGATTAATGTGCAGAGTTAATATTAAAAAATTATAATAGTCAATTAATATGAAGTTAGTTTATAATACCAAAAGAACTTTTACTCGCCAAGTCATCATCACTTGTATTTTCCTGTTTCTTTCAGTAGCTTCTTTATCAGCACAAGAGAGAAAAAGGCAGATAAGCTTTGAGGAGGCATATCAACTGATGAACAGAGACAATAAAACATTGAAGATTGCAAATAAAGAAATGGAATGGGCTAAAAATGAACAACAGCGGCTGAATTCTTTTTGGTATCCGCAAGTAATGGCAACCGGAGCATATATGCATATGGTGAATGATATAGAAGTGAAAGAACCATTATCTCAATTCACAAATCCGACTACAGATTTCATTCACTCTATTGATCCAAATGAACAGTTTATATCCTCTATCCTTAATAATTTAGGAAAAAGTTCTTTCAGTGTTCCTATTTTACCACAGAATATGACAAGTATTGATGCTATTGTTACTATGCCGGTTTTCACGGGTGGAAAACGAATATATGCCTGGAAAATAGGCAAATTAATGGTAGATATTGCTGAAATAAATAAAGAGAAAATAAGTGCAGATCAACAAATCCTTTTAGTTGAAGCTTATTATGGTTTGCGTCTAGGACAAAGAATAGTAGAAGTAAAAAAAGAAACATATAATGCACTGGAACATCATTTCCAAAATGCATTGAAACTCGAAGCCAACGGAATGATAAATAAAGCTGAAAGACTATTCTTTCAGGTAAACAGGGATGAGGCCAAGAGAGAACTTGAGATTGCAGTGAAAGATTTGGAAATAGTAAAAAATGCCTTTAAAACACTAACAAAAATAGAGTCAAAAGATAAGATCCTCACTACTACACCCATGTTCATTAACGAATCTATGCCGGAGATTATATATTTTAAGAATCTTATTCTAGAAAAAAACCATTTGGTGAATGGATTGATGACACAACAATACATTCAGAAAAACGAAGTAAAAATAGCTAAATCAGCCTATTTGCCGAATATAGAATTGTTCGGAAAACAAACGCTCTATTCGAATGGAATTCCTAAAAATATAGCCCCACGCACAATGGTAGGCGTTGGTTTCTCTTGGAATATATTCGACGGACTGGGTCGTGAGAAGAGAATAAAGCAAGCAAAAATAAAGAGCGTCATTTTAGAAACTGAGAAGGAAAAGATTGTAGACGATATAACTCTGACTGTAGATAAGTTTTATAATCAAACCCAATCAGCTTTGGTGAATGTGTCAGCTCTTAAAACCACAATAGAGATGAGTCTGGAGCTTTTACGTTCACGTCAAAGAGCATTTACCGAAGGCATGGCATCTTCATCCGAAGTAATTGACGCAGAGCTAATACTTTCAAAAGTACGTATAGCAACTCTAATGGCTTACTACCAGTTCGATTCGGGTCTGATAAATCTATTAGCAGTATGCGGAATACCTGAAACATTCCATCAATACAGCCTATCGGGTAAGGACGAAAGTCAGATTCTTTTAAAATAAAAACACTTAAAAAAATATTAATTATACAGTTATGGATAAAAATAAAAAATATATAGCAATAGCATTTGTAGTGGTACTTATTTTAGTAGTTGTTATCACTACTGTTGGAATTATTTCTTTGGGAAACAAACCCGAAATACTACAAGGACAAATAGAGGCGACAGAGATCCGTATATCAGGAAAAATACCGGGACGTATCGATAAATTTTATGCAGAAGAAGGGCAAAATGTAATGAAAGGAGATACACTCGTAATTATAAACAGTCCCGAATTCTCAGCAAAATATGATCAGGTAAGTGCATTGGGTAATGTAGCGATCTTTGAAAATCAAAAAATAGAGGAAGGCCCCCGTAAGCAAATTGTAGAAACAGTACGTCAGGTATGGGAAAAGTCAAAGTCAGACCTCGAGTTGGCAAAAACTACTTACAACCGAATCGAACTGCTTTACAAAGATAGCGTAGTCACAGTGCAGCGTTTTGATGAAACAGTAGCATTATATAAAGCAGCACAAGCTGCTGAAAGGGCAGCCTACCAAGAATACCAAATGGCAAAGGACGGAGCGAGAAAACAAGACAGAGAAAGCTCAAAGTCTATAGTCAATGCCGCCAAAAGCACAGTAAAGGAGATTGCCTCCCTTTTAGAAGAGACAAAATTAATTGCGCCTGAATCAGGACAAATTGCGGTTGTTTACCCTAAGCGTGGAGAATTAGTGGGCCCCGGAACACCTATAATGTCACTCGTGGTACTTGACGATGCCTATGTAGTATTGAACATAAGGGAAGACCTCATGCCGTACTTCAGAATGGGAGGAAAATTCAAAGGAGATGTTCCATCTATCAATCAGCAAGGAATCGAATTCGAAATATATTATGTAAGCCCATTAGGGAGTTATGCTACATGGAAATCTACGAAACAGAGCGGCTCATATGATATGAGGACTTTTGAAATAAAAGCACGCCCAAGAGAGAAGGTTGCTGACCTTCGTCCGGGAATGTCGGTACTTGTAACAATGAGTAAATAAGCCTTTGAATGAGAACAGCAAAAATAAACAAAGCATTCTTTCTTGTCCTCAAACGAGAACTGGCAAGAATAACATCACGAAGGCTATACTTTGGAGTATGTATTATTCTCCCTTTATTTTGTATATTCTTTATGAATACAATCTTTGGCTCGGGTGGTATGGAAAACATACCTATAGGCATTGTAGACATGGATCAGACTTCAACTTCGCGACAAATAAGCCGTACTCTGAGTACTATTCCTACTGCTAAAACCATAAAGTACTATTCCGATCCGAAAGAGGCAAGAGAAGCCACTGTAAAGAAGGAGATATATGCATATGTTGTTATTCCCAAGAATCTTGAATCTGATCTACTTGGTAAACGGGATGCTACTATCCCATATTATATTCATTATGCTCTTTTGAGTGTAGGTGTAGAAATGGAAGCCGCACTCGAAACTGTTCTGGCTGAAGTCTCTTTAGCTCCTATGGTAGGTGCAGGAACAGCTGCGGGAACAGATCAAGACAGAATCGAAAGCGTTATCTTACCTGTCAGTTTTGAGGCTCATCCTTTATTCAATCCGTCCTTAGACTATTCTATATATCTGACAAATCCATTCTTTTTTGTTCTGTTACAAATAATTATCATATTAGTTACAATGTATGTTTTAGGATCTGAAATTAAGTTTAAAACGGCTGATGAATGGCTCAAAACAGCTGATATGAATATTTTTATTGCAGTTACAGGCAAACTGCTACCTTATACGATTATGTATATTATTATGGCTATTTTAGGTAATTTCGTGATGTTCAATATATCGAATATACCCTTGAGTGCAAGCTTTCTTTTCGTCAATCTGGTCACTGCTTTATTTATTATTGCCACGCAAGCTTTCGGTGTATTTATATTTTCTCTTTTTCCGGCCTTAAGCATCATCATTAGTGTAGCATCAATGGTTGGTTCTTTAGGAGCTACTCTTTCAGGGGTGACATTCCCGGTTTTTGCTATGCCTCCTGCTGTTTATTATTCTTCGTTTCTTTTTCCAATAAGACATTTTATCGAGATCAACCAGAATATTTTATACGGCAACTATGGATTCGCTTATTCATGGCAACATATAGGTATCTTGCTTATATATGTTTTATTGGCTCTACTAACATTACCTCGTTTCAAAAACGCAACATTAAGTCATAAATATCAAGACATTGAATAATATGAAAAAACAATTGAACATAATATCAACATATATTATAAGAGAGTTTAAAACGATAGCTACCAGCTATTCTATCTTGTTGGTACTCATTGGAGGTATATTTATTTACGGGTTGTTATACAACTACATGTATCAGCCAAACCTTATTCGTAGTGCACCTGTAGTCGTTGTTGATATGTCTCACTCACCTTTGAGCCGTGAATATACAAGGTTGCTCGAAGCCTCTCCACAGGTAACGATACATAGCTTTTCTACAGATATTAACAGTGCGGAGGAATTGATGAAAAAGCAAGAAACGATAGGTATTATTTATATCCCACAGGATTTTGAGACAAGAATGGGACGTGGGCAACAATCAGTGTTTTTAGCAATGGGGAATACGAGTGCTTTTCTTAATTTTGCATCCATTCAGGAGGCTACGGTTGGTGCAATGCTTGAGCTTGATGCACGCCACCGCTCCGACATGATAGTTTTTCTTCCCTTAACAACACTTTATACAATGTCACAATCACAAACCGTAAACATCGTTGGTTCTCATTTGTTTAATTATACAGAAGGATATGGAAGTTACCTTATTCCTGCTGTGCTTATTGTTATCATATTTCAGACATTAATGATGATGATAGGTATGATAACAGGAAATGAGCGCCATGAAAAGTCTATTCTTTATTATGAAAAAAACGGTTTGAGATTTGGAAATATGGCTTTAATAATATTAAGCAAAACATTTGTTTACAGTATGCTTTATAGCGTATTTGCATACTTCCTGATAGGATTATTACCGAAAATATTCAGCATACCCGATATTGGCAATACTGGGGAAATCATAACGCTTTTGATCCCATTTTTCTTAGCATCTTGTTTCTTTGGATTTACATGTTCTATTTTCTATACCGATTCTGAAAGTCCTATTCTTATGGTAGCTTTCTTTTCTGTAGGGCTTGTTTTCCTTTCAGGAATATCTTACCCACTCGAATTAATGCCCTGGTATTGGCAAGCTGTACACTATATTATTCCCGCTCCTTCCGGCGTTTTGGCTTATATAAAAGTAAACTCGATGGGAGCCTCATTAGCTGATATCAAAACTGAATACATAACGCTTTGGATACAATGCTTCGTTTATTTTATCACTGCTTGCTTAGCATACAGGTATAATATTAAGAAGGCCAAAGCAGAATCGATTATTGCATAATCAAATAAAAACAACACCCTAAAATTAAAATATGGAAGCAAAAAAAATTATCATTTTCTTATTGGTCATAATCGCTATTCTTAGCCTTGTTTTTATCATAAGAACTATTACGTATAAATTTGGAAATACGGCAAATGGTTCAAGTAATAAAGAAGCCGTAAACACGAAGCCTTCTGAAAAAGCGATTCGTCGTTTTGCAGGTGGAATACGAATTCCTACAATCAGTAATGAAACTTATAATCAGACAAACTTTAAACCATTTGATGAGTTTAAAGAATATCTAGCTCAGGTATATCCTGAAGTGTATAGAGTAATGGAAACCGACACCATAAATACATATGGCTTGGTGTTTCATTGGAAAGGAAAAAATAGTAGCCTGAAGCCTATACTATTTCTATCTCATTATGATGTGGTTCCTGTAATTGGCTATGATCTGGCAATGATGGATACAAGCGATACCGTTTTGCAGATAAATGACAACCCCATACCTCCTATTCAGTCTATTTCTGACAAATGGGATTATCCTCCATTTTCGGGCGCAGTAGCAAACGGACGCATATATGGGCGTGGTACACTCGACATGAAGGTTATGCTGTTTTCTCTCATGGAAGGTGCTGATAATCTGATAGCAGAAGGGTTTCAACCGGAAAGAGATATTTGGTTCGCTTTCGGTCACGATGAAGAAGTAAGTGGACGTCAAGGAGCTCTTAAAATTGCAGACTATTTTAAGCAAAAAGGATTAAGGTTCGATGCTGTTTACGATGAAGGTGGTATTATCGCAAGTCCGGGTTCAGCTATGGAGATGATTCAAAAGCCTATGGCTCTCGTAGGTATTGGCGAGAAAGGTTTCCTTACTTTACAACTAACAGTTAAAGGCATTGGCGGGCATTCTTCCATGCCTCCGGCTAAAAGTTCGTTGATATATGCAGCAGAGATAATAGAAAAACTAAATGAAAATCAATTTCCGGCACGTATAATTTCTCCGATAGCATCTTTTTTTGATAATATAGGCAATGAAATGAATTTCTTCGCTCGCATGGCAATAGCTAACCAATGGATACTGAAACCACTATTGTTAAAAACCATGGAGAAAACCCCGGCTTCGAATGCCCTGGTGCGAACAACAACTGCTGTTACAATGGCGAAGGGAAGTGATGCACCGAATGTATTGTCATCAGAATCAGTAGTAACTGTAAATTTCCGTATCCTACCCAGAGATTCAGTTGCCGACGTTATTGAGCATGTTAAAAAAATATGTGACGGTTACGATGTTAATATAGAAGTAATATCTCAACGCGAACCTTCGGGTATCTCACCTATAGACGTCAGAGGATTTGAAGTGATAAAAGAAAAAATAGCACAAATATATCCTGAAGCAATAGTAACGTCATACATTACCATAGGAGGAACTGATGCCTACAAATATCAGATTGTAAGTGATCATATCTACCGTCTTTTACCACTAGAACTAAATCAGTACGAACAGCGTACAATTCACAATGAGAATGAATACATCTCGCTCGAGAACTTCGGAAAAGTGCAATGGTATTTTAAAGAAATAATGAGGACTTATTAAAAACCTTCAATCAAAATCGGGAGGTATCATTATCATATATCATTGATGATGATACCTTTGTTTTTAGAAAGAGTTCAATGTCTGCAGCATTAGCGTCTTTAAGTAATACTCTTTTTTCCTTATCTAAAAGATAAAGAGATGGTATTGCCTTCAAATCATATAATAACTTATTCTTCACCTCTTGTTTCTGGTCATGACTATTTATCCAAGTTTCGGGAATATCCGAAAGATGCTTCTTCCAAATACTCAAGTCATCATCCGGATAAAATGCGAAAATATTCAACCGCCTTTCTGCCAGAAGAGTATTGATTATTTTTGATTGTTTCAGGTAATTAATCGTCTCCGAGCAGGCATGACAATCGGGGTTGTAAAACATCAATAAAGTATATTCAGACTTTATCTGATGTAGTGTTCTCTGTTTCCCTGATTGAAGAGTATAGGTGAAATTTGTCGCAACATTTTCTTTACGGTTCTTTTGCATCATCATTAAGGAAAACTTTGCGCGTTCTTTTGTTGTCAGATCATTGATAGTATCTTTAAGTATGCACTCAACAACGGGGATATAATATTCATCATCCCGCATCGGTGAATTAGCATCGTATAGATACTTTTTATACAAATTCAGAAAATATGAATATACTTTGTTCGTCTTATCTTGCCTTATAGAATGTTCTAACATTTTCGTTATCGAAGAGTAGACCTTTTCATTCTCTACTTGAGGAAATATATTAATATAATCTACAAATGCCTGTTCTGTAATCTCGGGTAAATGAATATAGGTGGTGTCGGCAAAATCGAAATTATCCCAATAATGAGACAATAGATAATCAGCTCTTTCATTGGCTTGGGTTAATGCGTCAGGGATAGCCACCATACGGAATGTTTTTGGTGTTAATCCGAGTTTATCCTGATCCATTCTCTTATTTTGTTCAGACCCTTTTTTTATACATGTCACAAATAGAAGCCCTAGTACTAACAGAATGACTATTGGATAGATAACCCATAATAAAATTTTCATTATACTATATTTTCTTATCATACCTCTATTTTTATATATTTTCCTTAACTATCATATATCTGAAAACAATTACAGTAAAAATAATATTTTTTGTTTTTCCATCAATAAAATATATCGAGTTAATCATCTATTCTTAAAGAATCAAATTCAGCTTTATTGATATCTGTTATTAAATAATATTCGTTTTTAATGTAAAAAAAGCCATGCGAATTATCCCAACCCACATGGCCGCAAACTTTACAAAACTACACACAGGCTTGAGACTCGCCTGTATTTCGATATGATATTTGTGCCAGAATGTTAATTATCATTCTAATTCTAATTCTACATTAACTGAAGCTTTATACCATTTCAAGTTCTTATATTCTGTATTTAAATAAGAGTATTGCTTTTGGCCTATATATACCGTCAACCCCGAATGTTTTCTTATATCAAAGCCGTTATAATCCTTCATAAAGGATAAGGTGGATTCCTTCCATAAAACACAATTGGAAATCAAACTCTTTAACATATTTCTCTGTGCATCTGTTTCAAGCAGTGCACTGTAATAATCTTCAAAGTCAAAGAATAGACTATAAGAATATCTGTCGAAGTGTTGAATTATATTTATATCAACTTGCTTAGATAAGTCGCAATTACCTTTAAGCCATCCGGCCAGCCTATCAAGTTCTGACGTTCTAATAATAGAAAATGTCGCCGAATGTAAATACCCCGTTTTATTATCAAACCAAGAGAAAGCATCCTTTGCAAACAGTTTTAGTCCATCTAAAGAACCCGATAAATGATTTATACTATTGGGATAAATTGCGGTAAAGCCAGGAGATATGATCTCTGCTGAGGATGCCAAAATATAATTTGTTTTTTCTTTTAATTCGTAGGCGACTTCTATACCAGCCATGAAACAAGCTTCAAAGATGATGTATTCAAACGTATTATCAGGAATGGCCTGAGCAAAATCAACCAGTTCCATTTCATGCTTCTTATCCATAATGATAGACCTTGGGCTTGTTAATGTAGCCTGAGGTAACCAGCCAGAAGCATGCGAGAAAATGATGAGACCGTATGAGGAAGAGGGATAAAGACTTGTCACTTCTTTTATAACACGGGACAAAGTTTCTTTGCTTGCAGAATTCTCCTCGTTGTAATTATAGATTGTTTTCTTTATGTTTTGCCCATTCTCTGTGGCTATTTCTATTAATGATGGGGTCGTATCGGCTGAATCCGTATATATCAACAACTTTTTATCAGCACTGCCTTTCCACCCTTGCCTAATAGCCTCTATTTTCTGGTAAGTTTCAGAAGATAAATTGTTATCGCCTCCCAAATAAAGAAGGATTACATGTTTGTTAGAAGTTACAACAGAAGTGTTCTCATCTTTCTCGCAGGATACAAAGAATATCCCCGAAAAGATAATTAGAGCTATTTTTATTATTGTCTTCATTTTTTATTTATATATTATCAGATGGAATGTAATCAAACAGAAATAATCTAATTCAATAATTTTGTTTCTTGCAAATTACTATACTGATCTACTACCATTCCATCTTTATCTATCACAAGCATCTCAGGAGTAGCTGCTATACCAAAACGTTTAAAGTTTACACCGCTAAACGATTGATAATCGCATAATTTATCTGGCCATGGGTATTTTCGAATATTCTGTTCAAAAGCCTCATTACTCCCATCTGCAGATATTGTCACAACTCTGATTCCTCTTTCTGTCAATTTACTGTAGTTATCTGCCAGCTCATCCAATAAATGTTGACAAATACCACAACTACCATCGTAAAATAAAATTAAAGTCGAATTTACCCCCGTCATAGATTGTAATCCTTCAATCTGAGGAGCTTTATTTCCGGGAAGTCTAGTGGACACAAGAAGACGTGTTGCAATTTCACTATATCCATCGGCCGGCACATCTATTCCATAAGCATAAGCAACAATAGCCGCTGTAGCATCTGGATATTCTCTCAAAGCATTATTATGAGCAATAACTTTAATAAAAATTTCTATATTTTCCGGAGATTGTTTTTCCAAGCGACCTATTAGTCTCTTTGAATCTCTAACTAACTTTTCTGTTCCACTCTTATCCACGTACAGTTTTATCCAGGCATTTATATACTGTTTTGTGAGACCAAGCGAATCGAGTGAGACAAAATTGAGTGAATCAACCGTATAAAGTTCTACTTCTACAATTTCTTCGGATGTCCCTCCGTTCTCCATTTTTTCTATTATTTTCTCTATATAATGCTGATTCTTTTTCCCACACGAGACAATCGCAAGAGTAAGTATAAAAGATACGATTAAAGCGGTTAAACTATTCCTAATCATCAAGTTTCTTTTTTTATTCAGAACGAGCAATGGAAATTTACTTTCCATTGCCGGTTCTTGTTGATTTTTATTTTAATCTTGTACACAACGTACAGGCAAGATAGCCGTAGTACTCCGTCCTGTCTCAGAAGTTAATTTGGTCGAACTTCCAACTAAATTTGTTCCACCATTTATCCACCAATAACCTAGCTGAGACCAGCTTGACCATGTATAATAAGAATCCGAAACCCAATAGAAAGCACCTCCTGTTAATGTAGCATTTACATTCGAAGAGTTTAGTCCTGTTATAGCCGGTCCTGCCCACCATTGAGCACCTTTCTTTCCTTGGGTATTTGCTATATCCTGAGTTACCAGATTTATTAGACTTGAAGCTTCTCCAGTTGCAGGTAAATGCCACCCGGCAGGACATGCTGAATATCTATTATTATCCGAATAATAGTACTGTCCATTACTTGCTGATGGCGGATAAGTAGATCCATTTCTCCAATTCGTCCCACTAATAGCTCCACCAAAATACACAGCACTTGCTGTACCTTCTTTAGAGTTTTCTACCATCCAGCATTTCGTTCCATACATATGAGTCAAATAAGATCGATTACCGATTTTCAAAGGAACTGCTACTCCGTTTATACCGCAAGCCACAGGATTAATCTGCACTTGCACATCCTCATATTTACCTGCAGGATCAAAAAGTGTAAATATGATATACGACGAAAGATCAGCTTCTGTAGACGGTTTTCTTAAAGTAAAAAGTAAAAGATCGCCGCCTGCTACGTTGTAGCCTCCATTTTGGTTCATATCGAATGAAATCAATAATGATTGAGGATCACTCACGCTTTTGATTTTCCACAAGCTATTCGACTTTATCCTCATACTTTGTTGTGAATTATCTAAGATATAATATTGATTTAGTACAGACTGTACCCCATAGCGTATTTGGCGCAAATAGATCGTTTTGGTAGTGAAACCGGCTCCATTAGATAGAGTAAAGTCAATTTTAGATGCCTTCTCTATAAGAGGATTTGCATCTATTTCGGCCTGAGTCAGAGCTGTAGGAACAATCGTAAAAGTTTGTTTTCCTGTACCTCCAGAAGAAGTATTAAGTATACCATTCAATCCGGGAGTATCAGAACCTGAACCAAAGCTAAAAGGCTTTCCGCCCAATCCTAAATAAGTCAAGCTACATTCCCTATCAATAGGCATCCACGAAGCTACAAATTGTTGACTAGCAGGAATTATACCTGCCGATTGACTCTCAAATATAAGCTCATTGATTTCTACACCGTTCAATTTTTTCAATCTCAGTTCGAGTGGAGGAACCATACTTTGTCTCACTTCAATCTTATAAGTGAGCCTTCCGGCACTGATAGTAATATATCCTAGTCGATTTGCCCCCGAATTATTTTCAGTCAGAATTAGTTGCATATCGGTAGTAACATTAGCATCACCTTTATTAACTGAAGTTTTTAACCAATCGTTTATAGGATTACCGCTGTCATCGATGATAGAAGTTACTTTCCACCCCTGTACACTACCATCATTACTTTTGTAGTCAGTCTTAATGCTTACTGTATTATCATCACTAAATGTAGTATAAGCACTTTTTGTAAAGTCAAACTGCCCTTGAGAAACTGCAAGCATAAACTGCCCATCGAATTCAATATTGCCAATCGCAGCTTCATCCCAGACAACAACCTCCGCCTCAATATTGATAGGACGGGAGTTGAATGCATCTTCTTTGGTACGATACCCTGCCGATTTCACTTTGGTTATATTTATTGTATATAGATGATTTCGTAATATATCCAAATAGGTCTTCCCGTTAGCGATATCAACACGATAATAACTAACCTCGGTAGAACCATTATATTTGCCTCCCAGCACCAAAGTTGTTACTTTACTCAGATTCACTTCAGAAGCAGTCTTCGGCACTAAAGATTCGAAAGTATATATGTTATTAATAATACTATTGTTTGTAACTATACCAGAGCCTTCATAGTCGATAGGCCCTTTAGTTGTTGTACCTGTTACTGTGGGCTTTTCTACGGATGAGCTGCTACCTGGCACAAGATTTTCCGCATCAGGAACAATCCTTCCCGAGCTATAATAGTTATATAAAGACACGCTTGATAGAGCAAAACTATTCTCGCTTATTGATGGATCTATTTTGACATTAATTTTGGCAACCATACGTAATAACTTCAAGTCTGTAATTGTAGTATTATCTTGAATTATTATATTATTAGGCGTTTCTCCCCACATCGGAATCGGTAAATATCCGGCAGTTCCATTATTTACATTCCATTTATTTATACCTGTAAGTTGCAATTGTTGCATTATGGCATCTTTAGACGCCCCCACAGTAATACCTCCGGCAAAAGCATTATCCAACTGATCTTTCGCATTAGCCAAAGCAACAAATCGGTATGTCTGGGTACCATCTTTAAAGAGAGTAACAACAAACTTTTTCTTATTATTAACTCCATCATCGACTATCGATCCTTGCTCGGCTTGTGCGCGATAAGCGAAGGTTTCGTCATTTCCACTCACTTTAAAAGCCAATATATCAATAGATCTAACTTCATTTTCATCGTTTTCATCCAATGCATATGTTTTTGGCAATTGAGCCGGCATACTTATGCTAAATGGGACTTGTACTTTACCTTCTTTCGATACGGGAAAGTGATCTCCTTCTTCATAATCGTCACGACAGCCGATTAGTACCAAAAGTAATGGTAGTATATAAAAAAATATTTGCTTCATCGATTATCTGTTTTCTATATTATTATGAGTTATTGTAATTCTGTATTATCCATATTTACGACCCATCCATTAATGGTTACCGTTATATCCATATTGGATTGCCCGGGAACATAAGGGCGAGCAAATGTCAATAGAATGTCATATGTATGTGTATTTTCGATATCTATCACCTCTCCGCCTTCATTCACTTTTTCGATAAGAGTCATCAGATTGGCCTGATAGACAATCTGGCTGTTTATAGGACTTAGAATTTTCAGGATAGGATCTTTACGGTCTTTACTCAATCTGAGTATATTCTGAGAACCTGACAATTGTTGATCTCCGCCAATTAGCAGAGAACTTGTATAATGAACCACTTCCGTATCGGAAGCGAATGAGTTGTCAAATTTATAAATACCGTTACGTGCTGTTATAATCAGCTTGTAATCGTTGCTGCTTGGTACGAAATTTTTCGTCTTAATATTTATTGTATTTGTATTTCTTGTAAGAGACAATCTCACACTTTGATCTTGCTCTTCTTTTACATCTACCGATGTTCTGTAGGCATAAAATAATGCCGGAGGATTTGTTCGGACAGTATCATCTTTATCTTTTTCAATATATACTCGTCTTTCATCTAAATTCGAGTAGCTGTTTTGTTTATATGGATCTTCTAAATTTATCCATGAAACAAAAGTGTATGTGCCTGGCTGAAGAGAAATAGTCATGTAATAATTTGTTCCGAATGATGGTTGAGCATCATGCTTTTCTTGCATAAAGTTGCCATCTTTATCAAATATATAAAGCTTTACATCGTTTACTTCTTTTGTATCCAGAATAGTACCTGAGTAGATTCGAGGTGTGTATTCAAAATATACACGTATATCTTTATTTTCGGGAAGGCAATCTTCCAGCTTCTGGTCAATACAAGAATATTGCATTGAAACTAACAGAATCAGAAATAATAGCGGTATATATTTCAAGTGTTTCATTATAAATATTTGTCAATAAGAGAATCTTTTTATTGAGTTAATCCGTATCGCAAAGTATCATTGCTTTGCGATACCGGTATTAACTATTTTCTTTTAATGTTAGAATTATAAAATTTCACTATTCTGAGTATTTTCTGCCCAAGGCTCAACCACTATATCAACTGTAATGTTAGTTGGTTTAGATATTTCATGACCCGGATTATCGATATTATCTCCACTTTGTCCTAAACCATTTATTGCAGTAATATTTACTTTGTAAAGGTTGTTACGGAAAATATTATAATTATGTGCCGGATTCAAATAGGCCTTGTAAAAACAATATCCGTCTTGATAGGTACTCATAGTTGGAGTAGTCCCATTTATTGTAGCATCATAAGCAGCAGCATCTATTTGATCTATAAAATAATATTTAACACCGGCATTTGATACAACATAGAATGTTTGGGGATTAACAGGAGCCGTTTCACTAACTAATCCGCTAGAACCATTTCCGGCAACACTTAGTTTTACAACTTTAGTTGGTAAAAATTTTGCACGGATAGATGTGTAGGTAGAATAACCTTCGAGACTCTGCGCAGATATATTTTCCAAAGCATACGATACATTTGCTGTAGTAATGGTTGTACCATTTGCATTTACAGCTTTATAAGCATTTTCTTTATAAAAATCAGCTAGTGTATTGGTCGGACTAAACGTTGAAGCACTAGGAAGTACATAATATAATTTCGTAATGTTACTTAGTGAAAATTGTAAGTCAGATACTGTTCCTCCCAATACATTATATTGCAATCCTGCGCCTTTTTCTACGGCTACCTTTGCTAATAAACGAGATACAGTTGCAGATACTTTGTTTGCTGTAGCAGCATTAGTATCAGTCTCTTCTACAAAAGTAGGATTTGATGCAACTTTACTGAACATAGCAAAACCGTTTGCAGTATTCATTAAATCATTTGCACTTGAAACTTGATATATTGCAGTCAGCCCCCTGCTTGCAACATCTCTTGCTAATTCGTCTGATAAGTTAACACCCACATAGATTTTTTTTGCTCCTACTGTTGTTGCAATTGTCCTGTTAGCTGTGTACTCATTATCTGTAGACGAGGTAAAGTCTGAACTACTCAAACGTTCACGTTTCTCAAGGACATCGCTATCATTAAAGATGAATACATCAACTGAAGTCATCATATTTTCATCGGCAGTAGCATTCACATCTGTTGCATAAGTTTTTGGCTGAGCTATCGAAAGAGTAAAAGTTGTAGCTTTACCATTAGGAGTAGGATTTCCACCCTTACCTGTTAGGTCATCATCATTGGAGCAACTTGTGAAACCGGCTATCAGAGCTGAAGTTGCAATTAAATAGTTGAAAAATACTTTCATTTTTAAAATTGTTTTTGAATTAATTATTTATTTATGGATTCTCTCTTTATAAATTATTTATCGAATAAATCTTTTTCAGGTTTCCTGATTCGAGATTATCAATCACTTTAATTTATAGTACAAAACTAGGCATATCAGATGAGGATGGTCTTATATATCTCATTATAAAAAAGTTAGAATCAGCATCTAAAAATCTAATCTTTTTCTAATGATTATCAATACACTAACCACATATCTCATCTTTACTTATTATATCGTTCCAATTTGAGATTATCTTCTCGTTTGATCTGTAACTCCTGTAGATTATGATTTGCTTCTGAAACCCCTCCTGTTAAAGCCCTTCGAAACAAGTCTTCAGCCTGATCCAGATCTCCTTCTTTCAAAAAAATGACACCAAGGTTATTTAATGTGGATGGATTAGAGCCTGCATTTAACAGATTTCTTTTAGCTAGAGACAATTCATTTACTAAGATAAGAGCTGCACCTGCATTATTATTTGCCGTTTGATCGCCGGGATAATATTTTGGAATAGTATCGACTAATATCTCTACAAATTCTTTACTCCCTTCACCATAGCTTTGAGCTATTTCATAAAGTTCCAATTGATTGAGTTGTGAGTCTTTTTTTCGAAATAAACTTTTGGACTGATCGAGTGTATAATTTTTAACCGTCACATTTATATTATATTCAACACGCCTCAATTGAGGAAATAATTCGTCTGACATTTGTTTATAAGGTACTCCATTTGCTAGTTTTCTCAGTTCAAACTCGTATCCATCAGAAGTATCTGCATTATCTATAATATTTATTATTTCATTCTTGTATGTAATATTCGATTGAAGTACCAGCTGTTTAAGCCTATCCCAATCTTCAGTAATATTACTTATCCGAAAGCAGCTTTCCGAAAAACCAAATTTATCTTTCATATAGTTTTTCAAGGATATTGCCCGTGCATAAGACAAACGATCATTCGTGGCATATAAACCTTCAGGAGAAGCATAACCTTCAATAAATAGGCTTTTTATTTTTAAATCAGGATCATTGATAATACCTTTTACCAAAGTATCTATTTTCTCTAACTCCTCCTGATTATGCCTATATTGAGGAAGAATAACAGATTTCCCCACCTGAAAATCAAGATATGCATCTCCGTGTATTGTAAGTATTTTAGATTCATATTTTGGCTCTATATAAGAAACGAACGGATTTACCTGATAAGGGGGCTGAGATTTTAATTTTACCTTATTGTTCATCAGAAAAGTAAACAAGTGACTTTCATTTCTACACCCTGTTACCTCTTGATTGATTACAAAATGTGCACTATCCATCCACATCTCATACGGAATTTTAAAATCATAAGTAAGTAATGTATCTGTAAACTGATTGGGGATAATGGTTGTATAGGGAACAATGTTTTCAAATTTATCTTTATTTAAAGACCTCCATCTTTCGATTAGATTGTATTTCTTATTTCCGGAAATTAGCATATAGGGGAACTCCATAATTGATTCATTCGAAAGTAACTGAGGTGTTAAATACATGGCAGTACAATCACTGACAGCACCTGCACGGATATTTACTTTAAAGTATATATGAAGACTGTCATTCTCTTCTTTTACCTCGTTACTTATAAAAATGATTCGTCCTGTATATCCCTTTGCAGAAACATTTAATACAATGATTGTAAATAGTATAAATATTAATATTCGTTTCATATGATTTTACTTAAGCCATTCATTAAAGGCTTTAGACATATATTTGTTATATTTTATTAGTCAAACATATTTAGAAGTATGTCTGCCAATTTTTATTCTCCCTTGAGTGTTGCAAACTGTTACTTAATAAAATAAATCACAGATAATGAAGCCTTAGTGGGAGTAAAGAAGTTTTTGCTCTCACTGCCTAAAAACTTTTTACAACTCTTGCAGGCATATCGATCATAATCAGCATGCACATAGCCCATTCCAAAATTTCCTTCGAGCGACCAACGTTTAGACATACTCCATTGATATCCGTAACTAAATCCAACACCATATAAGTCTCCCTGCAAACGACTGCTTTTCATATAATCCGAGAATGGAAGCCCAGTCAAATTATAATGAGCATAGACGCCATGCAATCCGAAGAAATGACCACTGAAAGGTTCACATAACCAATACCGAATTTCAGGCTGTACAAGTATATGTTTCATATTCTTGTTTACATTAAACTCCCATGGATTGTAACTAAAAGACATGTCGATGCTGTATCTTTCTCCGACTTTGATTTCTGTTCCAAAAGCAATCGAGCTAGTCATATCCAACAACAAGTTACTTTTTACTGCCCATAGAGGAGTCTTCGCTTGAATTGGTCTCCAATCTGTCAGATTATTCAGAATATCAACCATTTTGTTCAAATCCAAAGAATCTTTTGCTGAGGATATCGATTCCAAAGTGACATAGTTGCCCTCTGATGGTAATGAAAGATCAACAGGCATTATTTTTATTTCCTCATTCAACTCTTTGTCGACCTTAACAGATACAGCCGGACTTTCTTTAGTATCTTTTGCGTAAACAAGGTTTTCCTTTTTTTTCGAGGTTTTAGTCGTAGATAAAAAAATAAGATTTTTCCGTATAGTATAAGTATAGTCCGTATCTGCTAACAATTTATCTAAAACAGTTTTCAGATCAGCGTCATGCAACCTAATTGTTATCTTACGGTTTGTGTTAAAGTTGGAGTTTACAAAGGCAAAAGAATATTTTGTTTGAGATTCTATCTGAGAGAGAATTTCACTCACCGAAATATTTTGTCCTACAACTGTCACGCTACTCTCCTGTGCCGATAGTGCGGGTAATGCATAGAGACAAAGTAAAAGAAGCATCGTTTTGAGCATGTAAAGCCTATATCCATACATAAGTGGATACATTTTGTTATATAGTTGCATTTTTAAGTTGGTTATTCTGTCTTATTATTACTTATATATACCGTATTTTTTTCTATTTTATAGGATAAGCTATTATCCAGACATCTGAATATCTCTATTATCTCAGTTATATTATCCGATTGGTCTATCGTTAGTGTATAACTTCTATTGAGATCGACATCTTTATCAATTTCTACATCAATATCAAACTCTCGTTTAAGCGTTAAGGCAATTGCTTTTAGTGTTTCATTATTAAATACAATCTTTCCATTCGTCCAATCCGCAATATCTTTAACTACATTTGTATCCAGATCACGTATGATCCCTTCTTTGGTTGTGTTATTTAATACAAACTGCTGATTCGGTTTTAGTTTAAATTCCCTATTATCAATAGTTCGTATAGCAATCGAACCCTTATTTAGTGTTACAACAGTTGATTGGTCATCAGGATATGCCGATACATTAAATTGGGTTCCAAGGACCTTTACATCTAGATATTTTGTGCGTACTATAAATGGCATGTCCTTCTGCCTTGTTACTGATAAATAAGCTTGCCCTTCCAGATTAATAATTCTTGCGCTGTCATTCGAATTTTCATTATATTTAATTTTACTCCCCGGCTTAATCCATATCTGCGAACCGCAAGCGAGCCTCACCTCTTCATGTTTGCCATAAGGAACATCAACTACAACCACCTGTTTATCTTTATCTTTCTGAACATCCTTCGTCAAATTATATATTCCTATCAATAGTAGTAAAGGTAAAACCACTACTGCTACACGAAGCCAATAATAAGGGTGTTGGCTCATTCTTTTCTTTTTGTTAAAGCCTAGTTTTTTTGTAATCTTTTCATATTCTTGTTTAGAAGATAAATCTTCCTGATTATCTAATGAATCCCAGAGCCTATGCATAGCTTTTTGCTTTTCTTCAGAATTTTCAGGATTAACCAGCCATGCATGTATCTTATTTTCCAACTTCTCGGAGTATCTATTCTCAAAGAACCGGCTTATAAGCTTATAATATTGCTTAGTTGGTATATTATCCATTTTCTATTTTTTGTTGAGCTTTACTTTCACGTTCTGTATTAAAAACGATCTAGCCTATATCTACGCACGGTCAAAAAAATAATTTTCTTTCTTTAATTACATAATGTTTTAATAATATGATCATTGTATATCTTTTTTTAAAAGAAAAATGATAGTACATTTCTAATTTTTCTCATTGCTAAGCTCAATTGATTTTCGACTGTTCTTTTACTTATCTCTAGCTGTTCGGCTATCTTATCGTTCGGTATCCCTTGATTTCTGCTCATCTTATATATAGTTCGCTGCTTTTCAGGCATATTTTCTATTTCCATTTCTACCAGCAGCATGGTTTCCTTTGCTATATACTCATCCTCAGCATTTACTAAGTCTAAGGGTAATACTATTCGTTCATTATAAAATGATTCGCGAATCTGTTTGCCTCGGATGTAATCGATCGTTTGGCGATAGGCAATCGTGTATATATATGAATCAAAGCCTTTAATCCCTTTAGAAGTTATCGTAAACGAATCATGATTCTCCCAAACTTTGACAAATACATTCTGAGTTAGTTCTTCTGCAACAGCAACAGACTTTACAAAGCCATTTATGTAATACTTTACTTTCGGAAAATACTTCAGAAATATAGTTTCAAATGCTTTATGGTTCCCTTTATGTAAAGCTTCTAATAATTTGTATGTTATCTGATTCTCCAAAGAATAATTAGATTATTTATAGAAATTAATTGATTTATCATAAATACTCCTCAATAAGAGCAAACGGATAAGACAGTAGCAACGCACGATCTATCAATAAATATTTTACACTTCTTAATGTCCGATGGTCATTATAAAATAGAATAAGACACTCATGACTTTTTCCGAAGAGAAAAAATCTATACAGTTATATACCGAAAAATAATATCGGAATATGGTAGCGTAAATACTTTCAGAACAAGTGCGAATCTGATTTACTTAAGAAGATAAGAATATTGCACTTTGTGATAAAGACGGCTCGAGAATAAAACGATGTAACACCGAATCCTAAATTATTATAAAACAGAGCCAAGGAGGGTAGTATATTTATTGGATAAAGACCAAAAATAAGTGTAATAAACTACGTGTAAAATACAAATCGAAAAGTCCATTTCTTCAATGGACTTTTCAATCTTTATTCCTTAATCATTCACACCCAAAAATTTGAACGGCTGTGAAACCTTGAAGTTATTTATTGTATTCCCATTGTAAGTTTCACCATTAGCTAAAGACAATTTAAGGACAGGAGCACCTTTTGATAAATTCATGTCCTGAAGATTTACCCAGAATGTATTCGGAGTCAAACTCGATTCAAAGAAATAAGTCAAATTCTTACTATCCGATACTGTTCTCCATTGTGTTGTAGAAATCTCAGGACTATCAGGAGTAGAAATTCCATAAGGAACAGAGGCGTTACGAATAACACTGAAAACGCTTGCTACCGCTAATTTCTCATCTCCTATTTTGGGAAGTGCATCGATATAGAAGCTAGCTCTCGCAAAACGATCGGCAGCACGATTAGTACCCGGAAGGAAAGTCAATCCGCCAATAGACTTCCAATAGTCATTCAAGGCCAACTGTTTATCATAAGTTGGAGAATTGGTCATTACATTATAGTCCTTGCTATGGTAGATATTGAGCTTTCCATCTATATATTCGAAAATAGCGCTATCGCCTGTAGCATCAGAAATAGCAAGGTGTAATGTTGCCAGTCTCGAACCATCAGGCATCTTATCAGAAACTACTTGAAAAGAATTTTTACCTACAAAAGAAACAGCTTCATCAACCGAAGCAAAGTTATCGAGCATATATTGTACCCAAGCAGCTATGGTTAGTCCCGGTTTGCTCTTATCCCATGCCGGATATACAGACTCATTCAACCATAACAAATTTGCAACTAAACCCTTCTCATTCATTCCATCCGTACTGGCTATTTCAAAAGCAGATGTTACTACACTACCATATCTAGAGGTCCATTTTAAAGAATTGCTTCCGGTTTCCCCACTTCTTTCCATCCCTCTAGGGAAAACCCATATATTACTATGCATTTCAGTTTTCCAGTCCATTGTACGACCTGTTACTACCATTCCATTATCTCCGGTATAAACGACGCGTGTACATGCATTCGCTTTCGGTATTGTTACCAAACATATAAAGCCTACGATAAACAAATAAATTCTTTTCATTTCTTTAATTTTTTAATTGTGATTTAAACTATTTTTGATTTTATAATATTGTTTTCTAATTTTGATACTGCAAAGGTAGATACTACGACATAAATACATATCAAACAGATAATTATAAAAATATTAGAATTAAAGAGTAGGACTCTAATATTTTTCTAATAATATTCTTTAGATATTAAAATTTGATTATTCATCGCGTCTTCTAAAGCGGTATTGAATATCACAAATACAGCATCTCTCAAATATTCTTACAGAAACATACAATAACAAACTAATGAACAACATACGCCTTTAATTTTAATATGGATATAAAGATGTGTTTAGAGCTATAATCAAAATAGATTACCAAATACCAAAACTTTGTAGTGATAAAATTCGTTATTACTTTTATCACTTAATAATAAATAGGTAGGGTAAATAAATTAGAATAATGTATCAGATAGAAGTAAAAGACGTATATAAGTCATTTAAGGATGTACATGCCGTTAGAGGTATCTCTTTTGGAATAGAACCCGGCAAATTTGTAGCTTTGCTTGGACCTAATGGAGCCGGAAAGACAACAATGGTTGAGATGATGGAAGGATTAAAAAAGCCGGACTCCGGAGAAATTCTCTTGCAGGGTAAAAATTGGCATAAGAATGAAAAGGAACTCCGGGCAATAATAGGTCTATCATTACAAGAGACTCGTTTCTCGGATAAACTGACTGTCTTTGAAACATTATGCTTGTTTGCCAGTTTCTTCCGACTTGGTGAGAAACGAGCAAATGAAATTATCGAACTCACCGGTCTGGAAAGTAAACGAAAATCTATGGTAGGAACACTCTCCGGAGGACAACGACAACGGCTTGCTTTAGGAGTAGCACTACTAAATACTCCTCAAATTCTTTTTTTGGACGAACCTACTACCGGACTCGACCCACATTCGCGACTCGACCTGTGGAATATTCTGAAAGAATTAAAAGACAAAGGTGAAACCACTCTTATCCTGACAACACATTATATGGAAGAAGCTGAATCTCTTTGCGACCATATAATCATTATTGATGAAGGAAAAATATTAAAGGAAGGAAAACTAGAAGAATTGTTGGACGAAAATTCCCGTAACCTCGACGAATTATTTATCAACCTCACAGGAAAAGCTCTTCGAGAGAACGGAAATATTGTACTGTAAATAACACTTATATACTTTCAATTATGTCAATAAAGGAATCAATCAAAACCAATCAACTATATCAACTTTTCAAGACCCAGTTTTTATTAACAATCCGTGAACCGGAAGTTCTTTTTTGGGGTATGATCTTTCCTGTACTCATCTCCATCGGATTGGGTTTGGCTTTTACACAGCAAACGGAATCAAAATTTAATGTTATTCTTGTAGAAAAGAATAAAACAGAATTAGATTCACTCCTCCATATTTATGGAACAAATGTACAAAGTAAAGATGGGAACGTCCTAAATTGGAAAATTAGTAACAAAGAACTGGGTAATACCGTATTTAAGTTCTCACAAAGCGACTGGGATTCTGCTATCATTTCATTAAAGAGGGGCGAAGCAGATGTGATTGTTACAGACTCGTTGGGAAAGGCCATCTATCATTTCGACCCGCTCAATACTCAGTCTCAATTAGCATATATGAAACTTTCAGCATTGGTAAAATCACCCGATTTAACCATGAATGCAGAAAACACCAATATAGAACCATTAACATTACTAGGTGTTCGTTATATTGACTTCCTCATACCAGGGCTAATTGCTTTCGGATTGATGAGTTCTATTATGTGGGGAATTAGTTATACAATTATCGAACGAAGATCCCAGAAATTGTTAAGACGGATGGTTGCAACACCCATGAAGAAGTCGAATTTCTTGTTTGCATTGATGTTTGTACGTATTCTCATGAATGTAGTTGAGTCTCTGATTCTTCTGTTTTTCGCATGGCTAATATTCGATATTCATATCCAGGGAAACATCGGAGCGTTGATTGTCTTATTTTTGGCCGGAAACCTTGCGTTTACAGGAATCGCCATCTTAGTTGCATCCCGTACTACTAAAACGGAGGTGGGCACAGGATGGATTAATGCTGTACAAATGCCTATGATGCTGTTATCGGGAATCTTCTTTAGTTACCATAATTTCCCCGAGTGGAGCATCAGTACTATTAAGTTACTTCCGCTAACTGCACTAACAGATGGAATACGTAGCATTTTTAATGAGGGAGCAGGATGGATGGAAGTGATTTATCCTACTTGTACTTTATCAGCTCTTGGAATTATCTGCTTCGTTATAGGTATGAAACTATTTAAATGGAATTGATTTAGGTTACCCATTATCAATCTCATTTACAAAAAACATATGATTATTATTAATCAAACAATATAGTTGAGGGGAGATTAATCCCCTTCAGCTATATGTTGTTTTATACAACTTTGATTAGTAAGTTGATCTAATAGCATTTTATTCATTAGTGTTAATTATGAATAAAAGCTTTTCGTCTGAAAATAAAAACAAATAATTTTGAGAGAATATTCCTCTAACTGATAATGAATAATGGCTTCCAAAGTTTTAATTATTGAAGATGACAATACATTCGGAATTGTCCTAAAAAAATGGTTTAATAAAAATGGATTTGATCCTTTGGTTAGATCGACTGTAGACGAAGCTAAAAAAGATTTATTAAAAGTTGATTTCTCGTTAATCATCACAGACCTAAGACTTCCTGATGGAGATGGTATAATGTTACTGACTTGGATCAGAGAGAAGAAAATTAATACTCCTGTTATTGTTATGACGAGCTACGGAGAAGTTCAAAGTGCAGTCTCTGCAATTAAACTTGGAGCTTTTGATTATATGGAAAAACCCATAAACCCGGAAGTTCTAAAATCAAAAATAGAAGAGGCTTTAAATCATACTCCTATTCAAACATCAAAAGAAACACTTTCTACTACACGTATCGTTTATGGTACCAGTGATTTATCCAAACAGATGTATGAGCATATACAACTCGTAGCACCGACACATTTGTCTGTACTTATAAGAGGAGAAAGCGGCACCGGAAAAGAATATACGGCTAAAATGATACATGATTACAGTCAAAGAAAACAAGCTCAGTTTATAGCTGTGGATTGTGGTAGCTTATCAAAAGAATTAGCCCCAAGTGAACTGTTTGGACATCTTAAAGGATCTTTTACCTCTGCTATTGCAGATAAGAAGGGTGTATTTGAGCAAGCAGAGGGAGGTACTGTTTTTCTTGATGAAGTCGGAAATTTGTCATATGAGGTTCAGGTTCAGTTATTAAGAGCCATACAGGAGCGAAAAATACGCCCGGTGGGTTCTGCCACAGACATAAAAGTAGATGTAAGAATGATAGTTGCAACGAATGAAAATTTGGAAACAGCTATCACCGAAGGACGTTTCCGAGAAGATCTGTACCATAGATTAAATGAATTTACACTCATAGTTCCACCTTTGCGCGAGCGAAAAGATGATATTGTTCTTTTTGCAAATAGCTTCTTAACTGATGCCAATAAAGAATTGGAACGAAAAGTGGAGCGATTTTCGGAAGAATGTATGTCGATACTAAAAGAATACCACTGGCCCGGAAATCTGCGAGAATTAAGAAATGTAATACGTAGAACAGTATTGTTTACGAAAGGAACAGAAATTACTCCAGACCTTTTACCTGAGTTTATCCAAATCCCGAAACAAACAGAGCAAATCTTATTACCAATAGATGAACGGGAGCAAATTATCAAAGCCTTAAAAATAACAAAGGGAAATAAAACGAAAGCAGCTAACCTACTCAATATTGATAGAAAAACCCTTTACAATAAAATGCATCAATATGGTATGGAAATTTAATGAGAATCCAAATAATTTTGAACATCATTTATTATTTGTTCGGCATATTCGATAAATTCAAAGACATCGCTCTCCCAATCGGGATACATTGCAGTAGCATCTAAACGATGTGCATCTAGTTTCTTCAATATATCTAATTTATCAACAGCCGCAAGTTGTATAAACATTGGCTGCATTTTATGACCAATAAGTTGAGCCGTATTAAAATCACTCTCAAGGAGAGCCTGCTTAAGCCGACTCACGTTTTCTGCTGTAGATTGAACAAAAGATATCAGAACCTCATGTAAAGCATCAGAATCTTCTTCCAGCATTTTATTAAGCGAACTAAAACCAGTCTTCCTTTCATCTTTTATTTGCCCTCCAAATAATAATTTTAGATCACTTATTGACACAGGCTTTTTAACATAGGCTTTAAAGCCCATTCTTATAAAGTCATCATAATCGACATCTTCTCGGGCTGTGACTATTGTAATCGGTATATTTATTCCACTGTATTTTATCCTATTTAAAACATCAATACCGCTAAAAGTCTCCATTTCCATATCTGTCAAGATCTCATCATATTGACCAATCTCAGCTACTATCGCGTCAAATTCATCTATATTGTTACAAGTAGAAGGTATATGCCCTAGGCTTAATAACATATTACGAATAATAATCAGATAAGACATATCGTCGTCTACCACTAATATTCTCTTAGGAATGAAACTATCCTTTACAAAGACCTCGCTTACAGGAATAGATATTTCAGTTCTCGAGCCTGTCCCTTCCTGAGAAGAAACTTTTATACTCCCTTTTAGTAAATCGACTAACCCCTTAACTACGTACAGACCAAATCCTGAGCCTTCGGATAAATGAGAATTTTGATCTATCCGGCTAAATGGTAGAAATATATTTTTTATTTGATTTTCAGGAATACCTACGCCCGTATCTTCTATAATGCAATATAATATGGAATTAGAATATTTCACATCAAATTGAACGGAACCTTCAGATGTATACTTAATCGAATTAGATAAGATATTTATTAGTATCTGCTTGATTTTTAAAGAATCAGATGACAATATCAAATTCTCATAGAATCCAAATGAATAAGACAATTTTAGCTTCTTCTTATTGGCTAAAGGAATAAACATTTCGACTATCTGCTGACACAAGTCACGCAAATTAAATATACGATTCGATATGTTCGAGGTACCTTGCTCAATACTCGAAAATTCTAATAAATTACCTAAAAGTGCAAGAATATATTGTCCCGAATCCTTCATTGTACGAATCTCATCAGAAAGGAAATTATACCTTGTTTCTTTTAATTCTAAGGTTCCGAGTATAGAATTAAGAGGCGTTTTAATATCATGAGAAATAGACAGTAATAACTTATGACGGCTATCCAGAATCTGCTTGACTCTTCGGTTTGCCTGCTCTAGATTCTTTCGCAACCTATAACTTTTATTTACATCACTTATTATAAGCAATATGAATATAAAAATCAGGATAAGAGAAACAATACTGCTTATAATAGAGTAAGTATTATTATCTCGTATAAGTTGTTCGCTTTTCTGAATTTCATCAAGTCTTGTCTGCACGGTCTGGTTATACAAACCAATAAGCAATGTTGTAATCTCAGAAGAAATTTCTTGGTCTGCTACAATTAGATTACTTAAATTGCTTTCGATTGATATAATTCGTTTTACATAATCGTCTTTAGCTTGTTCGGCTATTTCTGTGACTTCTGATACTATATGGAGTGTATCATTCTTGGGCATGGTCAATGTATCCAATTTGGCTGTAGTAATAGAAGTTACAGTATCTGATCCTTTTGATGATGAAAATAATTCACCCAGTTTTTTCCAAAAACCTTTTTTAGAGCCCGAATAGATTATAGTATCTTGTATGGTAGCAGTAACTAAAACAGTATCTTTTCTGATAACAGGATCAATTTCTTTTAATACTTCATTTATTGACTCGATTGGATTTTTATTGCTAAACTGCTTATTCAAATTTGATACAATTACTCCTTTCTTTACCAAAAGATTATTGATCTGCTGTAGTTTCTCATTGTGTAGTGGATTTATATGACTTAGAGAATCCATTAAACATTCAACAATATTTAATCTTTCATTAAAGAGTTTATAATGCTTTACTTGTTTCGAGGACACATAAAGGTTTACTTCCAATTGTGATGCGTTTACAGAATCAATCAGCTTGTTTACAAGTGACAACTCCTTATAGTACTGCAAAACACTCCTTTTTTGATCATCGATATCGTCTCTAAGTTTATATATATAAATGAGCATTCCGCAACAAATAAGAGCTACGATTAAATATATAAGCACAGCTTTGAATCTTATATTTTTCTCGGGAGTTTCTACCATTACTTAGTCTTTTCTATATATAAAACGAACAATTAATGATTCTATTTAGTTTTCCACAACTTAGATTGTAGAAATTTTCCACAATTCTACAGTTCGATTATTCTTCTTTATTAAAAAAAAATGAAATAAAAATCTAATAATAAACACATTACACAAACAAAAGACATTTCTATTTCTTTTGGCATAGCTATTGCAAACTATATAGTGTAAGTGAAGATTACACATTTATACCTAAATTAATAGTAATTTAAAAATTAGAAGACATGAAAACAATGAAATTTATGATGTTAGCCATTGCGATAGTTTTTGGAACATCAACTTTTGCAAATGTACAAAGTTTCTCTAGTGAAAATAATGCAGTTGTTGCTATCAATCAAACAAACGATGATGGATATGTAGACGTGAAGTTTGAAGACTTGAATGAGAAAGTACAAGCTGCGATACAAGGATACACTGAATCTTATAATGTTACAGCTCTTGCCTACAATGCAGATAAGAAACTTACTAAAGTAACCCTATCTTCAAAATCAGAAGAAAGCATTAAAGTTGTTATCTTGGATGACGAAGGTAAGGAATACGTAGAAGCTACTGCTAAATAAATCAGCCCCAACCTACATCTGACAATTTTAGTAAATAATAGGAAATACTTTCGGTATTTCCTATTATTTTTTTTCATATAAGCACAGGGCAAAAACAGCCCCTATAAATGCATATAAATTATTTACCAACAACCCGAATATTATCTTTTTCTACTAAAATAACTTGAGAGTTATTAATCGGATATAAATTTATTTTTGATTCATATTTAGCTATTATTTTCTCCACTGCTTTAGCAAACGGAAAGTTTGTATGGTGAGGCACCGGATAAAAATCAATTATATTCAAAGCTTCGAATGTATTTAGACCTGATGCCATCTTACAATCATCCATATCCTTAACATATTCAACATTTGGAGACACAATCATTGCTCCTGCGGATTCGCCAATATACAATTTTCCCGAATTAATTTCATCTATAATTATCTTATCTGCTCCTGTTCTCTTTAACTCTTCAAGTAAAAAGAATGTATTTCCTCCCGAAACGTAGATATAATCATTTTTTTTCAACTTGTTCAGTATATCCTTACTAGTAGCCTTTGTTAACTCTAACTCGTCTACTACTAAACCCATCTTTTCGAATGCTTTACGTGCTGATTCAACGTAAAACTTTACCTTTTCATTAATACTCGCAGTTGGGATGAAAGTTACGGTTTTCCCTTTTATGTCTTCTTTTGCAAAATCTATCAATAAAGATGCTACATCTTTGAAAGAGGACAGAAATAATTTTCTCATTTAATTTTATTTATTAGTATACAATCATTCAAATAACAATTAAGAGCAAAAATAAATATATTTAGTGACAACTGTATGTCATCAATATCATCAATCTTAAACTTAAAACTGTTACATCTTCGTCTATTTTTGATTGTAGTTTTAACATAGAGATATTTAGTATATACTAAATTCCATCAACTTCTTTCCATATATATACAACTCCATCTTTACGATTCGAAGTTGCACAACCAAAATCAGCGGAATAAGGCTCTCCTGTTTCATAATCAAAACCCACATACCTATTCAGAATACATTGATTATCAAGCATGTTTTGTCACATAAAAAGGCTTCCTATATTCTCTTCCTTAACTGAGTCTGCATAATCATTATTAACACAAGGGCAATAAGCATTATATACCTGTTTTGTTTTAGAAGAACATCTGCAAATATTTTTATTTTATATATTTTCTGTTAGTTTATGAATAACTTTATAGTCGACTTTCTTAGAACGAAAAAGACTTTTCTTAAATAATTTTCAATAAGATAGATATGGCCTTTTTATCTGTATTTTCAGGTAATTCAATAACCAAGCCTTCTTTTGTTCTGGAATATTTTATTTTCCCATCATTACCCACCATTTCTATATTATGAATCGTTTTAGGGTACAAACTATTCCCATCAGACAGAGACTTTATTACAACTTTGCCATTCTCTGGCCATGCCAATACATGCGCATACAGAGCATTTCCTTTAGTCACAAAACGGATATCTTCTGATGTGTAAGGTTGGTGTTTACCTTCATTAAATCCCTGAGCTTGTATAGGGTTAGGTGCCTCGGCAACCGGTCCTTCTCCAAACACCTTCCATGGGCGAGTCCCATATACGCCGTCATTATTTACAGCCATCCAGGCTGCAATATCTTCCAGTATTTTCAACTCTTTATCATCTATTGTGCCATCTCCTCTCTGGGGAATACTTAACAATAAGTTCCCGTTTTTACTTATAATATCAATTAGCATATGTATCACCGTCTTGGCCGATTTATAATGGTTATTTTCATAAATAGATCGATCATAATGCCAAACTCCGAGGCAGGTACATGTTTGCCATGGTTTTTCTTGAATCTTATCCGGAATACCTTTCTCCACATCCCAAACCAAAGCGTTTTTTTGCTCATCGGTCAATATTTTAGCAAATGCAACGGCTTCATTTTTTCCATTATTATATTTTAAGCTTTTGTTATAGAAGTGCGATAAAATCTTTAGCCCCACATCACTTATCGGCCATAGTGGCAAGCTTGTGTCGTCATAGTAAATCAGATCGGGGTTGTACTTGTTTATGACATCAATATTTCTGTCAAGGAAGTTCTGGCAATATTCATCTGAAGGAACTGATGCTCCATTCCCCCACGCCCATTGACTGTGGATTTTCCAGTTATCTTCACTTTCTTTACTCAATGCATGGTTTTGTACATATAACTCCTGAGGATCGTAACCTTCCCACCATTTTCCTTTTCCATCTTTTTTTGTTAATTTCCCATCATACGGTATACCAACTTTGGATCCTTCTTTATCGGCTCTTTGCGCCGTTTCATACCATGTCCACGCATGAGCAGAATGGATACTGATTCCAAAATGCAGATTATGCTTTCTGGCTGCTTTTTCCCATGCACCGACAATATCTTTGCGTGGGCCTAAGTTCACTGAGTTCCATGTCTGGTATTTGCTTTCCCAGAGATCAAAGTTATCATGATGGTTTCCGAGTGTAAAGAAATAACGCGCTCCTGCCTTATAATATAAATCCATCAGTTGGTCAGGATTCCATTCATCGGCTTTCCATAAATTGATTACATCTTTGAATCCAAATTCTGAAGGATGTCCATAGTTTTCAACATGCCATTTATATTTATGAGTCCCTTCCATATACATATCTCTGGCATACCAGTCACCCTGTTCCGGTTGGCATTGAGGTCCCCAATGTGCCCAAATTCCAAATTTTGCATCACGAAACCAATCTGGAGCCTGCTTATATTGAGAAAGCGACTGCCAAGTGGGGCTATATCTCCCTTCCAACAACGTTTCATGCTTTGTCGCCGAACAAGACATCAGTAGGATCCCAAGCCAAATGTAAGTTAATCTTTGAATATTTTTTTTCATTCGGTATTATATATTTAGTTATTACTTTCTATTATTTTTTGTATTTTTCAACGTAGTAACGGGGAAACTAAGGCAGCTGAAAAATCCGCTCCATTCTTTGCCATTTTTCAGATGATGAGGCTTTCGAATCCGCATCTTGAAATATAGCCATATATTCCTCCCACTTGATTTGTATCGGCATTTCTGATAATTTCTCAAAAGATTTTTCCCAATCGAAGTCTAAGGCAGTTTCCACAACCATAACCAAATGTTGATTGTATATAAATATTTCCATCTCAAGAACTCCTATTTCACGGATACCTGCTCCAACTTCGTCCCAATAGAATCCCTTTTGATGACGCTGCCTATACATTTCTATCAGATTGGCATCATTTTTTAGATCTAAAGTCTGATAATAACGTTTAGTTGGAAAATCATATCTTTTTGAAGTATAACCAAATTCCTTTTTTTCCATCTTGCTTAATTTAAATCATCTAATATTAAAAAACTATTATTTATCTCTTTAATTTATAATCTTATAGCCCTTCCAACCATAATAGGCACATACAATAAAGCATACAAGAGGAATTATATAAGCTATGTGGTACAAGCGTTCATTCAAGTCCATTAAATGTCCTGTTAATGGAGGTAGCACAACATTGCCGACAATAGCCATAACAAGGAAAGCCGAACCACTCTTTGTTTTACTCCCTAATCCCTCCAGAGCAAGAGAAAATTGAGTAGGGTACATGATCGACATAAAGAATGATACCCCAAGCATCGCATATATACCTGTCATACCTCCAAATATCATAATTACAGCACATAACATAATATTAACAAGAGCATATATAACCAACATACTCTGAGGCTTGAATTTTACCATCAACATTGTTCCGATCCAGCGTCCCAACAAAAATGCCAGCATATAGAACCCGAAATATGTAGTAGCTGTACTTTCCGAAAGTCCTACATATTTGCAACAATAAATCAGGAACATAGCATTCAGGGCAGTCTGTCCACCATTGTAAAAGAATTGGGCTATAACACCCCAGCGCAAGTGAGAACGCTTCAGCACACCAAAATCAATCAGTTTTTCGCCTTTAATATCTCCCTCCTCACGGTCACCTTCTTTAATTTTGGGTAAATGAGAAAATATAAAGATAATCGCAATTACAATTAAAATACCTGCGAGAATTAAGTATGGTAGCTTCATCGCATCTGTTTCGAGTTGTACAAAACCTTCCCATCCACCAGAATAATCGGTAGGGATAGTTTCTCTACTATAGTCATTGCCGCTCAATACCAGTTTACTAAGGAACATTGCTGCAATGAATGCACCCAACCCATTAAATGACTGGGCAAGATTGAGCCTGCGAGGAGCTGTTTCTGGACTTCCTAAAGCAGTTACGTAAGGATTGGCTGCTGTTTCGAGAAAACACATACCTGTTGCAATAATAAAGAAGATAGCCAGATAAGCCCAGTATTGTTGTATAGATGCTGCCGGAAAAAACAATAATCCTCCTGTAGCAGCAATCAACAGTCCAACAATAATTCCGGCTTTGTAACTAAAGCGTTTCATAAACATTGCTATTGGTATAGGGAATATAAAATAAGCCATCCAATAAGAAGCCTCAGTCAGAGATGCTTCGAATGCAGAAAGCTCAAAGGTTTTCATCAGCTGCCTTATCATTGTAGGCAATAAGTTACTGCTTATAGCCCATATAAAAAACAAACTGAATATAAGCGCTAGAGTTATGGTATATTTGTTTTTGTTATTTGTTTTCATGGTATATAAGTTATTATCTATTCTGACATATTTTTAATATAAGGAAGGTCAATCAAGTTCTTAAATCGGTAAAACTTTTCTGCATTAAATCCAAGAAACCGTGCTTTATTTTCCTCTTCTATTTCTTTTGACTTTAAAATAAAATCATATGACATTCGGTATGTAATAGCTGTAATAGTACGGGGATAATCAGATCCCCACATTAATTTATCCATTCCCACCAGATCTGCAGCTTCCTTTATGGCTTTTACAGCTCCTTTAAATGGGTAAAATTCATCATTAAACAGCCATGTGATTCCCCCTGATTCGATCATTACATTTTTATTTTGTGCTAATTTTATTTGTTCCTGCCACTTAGGTCGGGTTACCATAGCAAAATGTCCGATCGCGATTCTCAGATTGGGGTATTCTGAAATAATTTCTTTCATTTCTCCAACTTGCGTATCTCCATCGGCAAGGTCTATGGATAACAGTATGTCATTCGTCTCCATCAACTTGAATATTTCCATTAAAGGTTCGGAAGTGAGATACAATCTTTCTTCGGACGAAATAAAACGCTGTGCCGGTATTTTTAAAGCTTTAAAACCGCTATCAATTAGTTCTTTTGCATGTATTAAATAATTCGGCTGTCTTACATCAAACATGCCACAACAAAGAAAACGGTTCGGGTATTTTTTCTGTACTTCCCATAAATAAGTATTTTGTAGCCCATCTATATATTCTTGAGTAATAACAGCTGCGGACACTTGTGCATAATCCATATTAGAAAGAAATACCTCAACTGTATTTCTTCCATCAGTGATAAAGGGAGGAAGCATCTGACGCACTTCTCCCATAAATATGGACTTCCCATTATCGAGTGTTTTTATTTTCTGTCCGTTTATTTCCGTATCTTGCTTAAGCCAAAGGTGGGCATGTGCATCGATTATCTTGTATTCCATACATGTATATTTTTTTAGAACTCAATGAGTACTCTGAACACTTTACCCGGATCTTCTGCCCAATATTGCAGAGCCTGCTGTGCTTGTTCGGGTCGATATATACCACTAATCAGTTCATCGACAGGGCAAATTCCGCGTTTCATATATTCTATTACAGCCCGGAAATCTTCAGGCATAGCATTCCGTGACCCTCTAATGTCTATTTCCTTTTGAACAAAATATTTAGTATGGAAGGCTATTTCCGTTTTAGCATAACCTATGCAAACTACTCGTCCGGTAAATGCAACTTCGTTTATTGCTGTCTGATAAGTAATAGGAACACCTACGGCTTCAATCACAACATCGGGGCCGGTATTATTTGTTATTTCCTGTAAGCGATTATGTACATCTTCTGTTTTGGAATTGATAGTGTAAACTGCACCCAATTGTTTTGCCAGACTCAATTTATTATCATCCATATCCATTGCGACGACTCTGGCTCCACGTATTGCTGCGCGGACAATAGCGCCAATACCAATCATTCCACAGCCTATAACCAATACAATATCCAGATCGGTTACTTGTGCACGCGAAACGGCATGGAAACCAACGCTCATCGGTTCTACCAAGGCAAAATTTTTATAGGTGATATCTTTATCAACGATCACTTTTTGCCAAGGTACAGCAATATATTCGCACATAGCGCCGTCACGCTGAACACCCAATGTCTGGTTAAACTGGCAAGCATTAGGCCGTCCGTTACGGCAAGAGGAACAATATCCACAATTGGTATAAGGGTTTACTGTGCACGCCATACCCCGTTGTATATTCTCCGGTACGCCTTCTGCTATGGCTTCTACAATAGCTCCTATTTCATGACCGGGTATTACCGGTAGTTTGACCATTGGGTTTTTACCCAAAAATGTATTCAGATCGGAACCGCAGAATCCTACATATTTTATCTTGACGAGTACTTCCCCTTGTTTAAGAATTGGTTTTTCCCGTTCAACAATAGCGAGTTTATTCTCTTCTAATATCGTAATAGCTTTCATCTTACATTACATTTAACTGTTTAACCAAGTATCTCTGAAACGAGGTGCTAATATCGTTTGCACTTCATGTAGCAATTCTTCATCTAGGGCTTGTTTTACCCATACTATATTCTGTATAACAGCCTCCGGACGGGTCGTGCTGAACAATGTAGTTGCAATTCGTGGATTACTAACTGAATATTTTATAGCCAATTGTTCAATTGAGACTCCTTTCGATTTACAATGATTAACAGCCTTTCTGCACAGATCCTGCAATGGCTTTGGTGCGGGATGCCAATTGGGAGCTCCCCGCTCGGTTAGCAATCCCATCGAAAACGGAGAAGCGTTAATTACTCCGATCTTTTTTGTTTCGAAGTAGTCTATGTAATCGGTCAATGCATCGTCATTGAGGCAATAATGGCAGAATGATAATACACTTTCTACCGTTCCTTCCGGAACCTTATCAATTATATATTTAAAATGTCGTAGAGTAAGATTGGTTATACCCACATGTTTTACTATGCCCTTCTCTCTTAATTCGACAAGGGCCGGAAGCGTTTCATTACATACCATATCCAGGTCGGCAAACTCAATATCATGTACATTGATTAAGTCTATATAGTCGATATTCAAACGTTCAATACTTTCATAGACACTTTCGGTAGCCTTCTGTGCTGAATAATCCCAGTGGTTTACCCCGTCCTTTCCATAACGACCTACTTTAGTCGATAGATAGTATTTATTACGGTCAATGCCTTTTAATGCTTTACCCAGCACTGTTTCAGCTTTCAGATACCCGTAATAAGGGGAAACATCAATAAAATTGATGCCGCTTTCTATTGCTGTATGTACAGCTCTTATACCCTCTTCTTCTTTGATTTGATGAAAAACACCTCCCAATGATGAGGCACCGAAGCTAAGATTGGAGACTTTCATTCCGGTCTTTCCTATTTCTCTGTATTCCACTATATTATTTTAAATAATTGTTATTGTTCAAAAATATAACATCATGCATTTTCTTCAACCTTAGTAAGTATAAAATCGAACGCAAACCTTTGCGCTTAATTTGCATTTATGTATCTTTATTCTTTAATTATTATATATACTATGCAAAAGATAAGACCTATTTCTTTAAAAGATTTGGCTAAGGAATTGGGAGTATCAATCTCTACAGTATCTCGAGCTCTAAAAAATAGTCCCGAAGTGGGTAAGGAAATTACAGATAAGGTAAAAGCTTTAGCCCGAAAACGAAATTATCGTCCTAATCCCTTTGCTATGAGTTTGCTAAAAAACTCACCGAGAATAATTGGCATAATAGTTCCCGATATAGTCACCCATTATTATTCGTCTATTATTAGTGGGATCAATGATATTGCACGAAAAAATGGTTATTCGACAATTATTACATCTTCATATGAGCAATATGAACAGGAAAAGCAATGTCTCGAAGATTTGATTAACATCAGGGTCGAGGGCATAATTGCGTGTCTTTCACAGGAAACAACAGATTACTCTCATTTTGATGTTTTACTTGAGCAAAATGTACCTTTAGTTTTTTTTGACCGGATTTGTCTCAAAGAAAAATTCTCTTCTGTTATAACTGACAATGTCGAATCTGCACAAAGGGCTACAAACCATTTTTTTGAAACGGGTTCAAAGAGAGTCGCTTTTATAGGAGGAGCAAACCACCTTGAAATAGTTAAACAACGAAAACATGGATATCTTCAGGCTTTACGAGAAAATAAGATACCAATAGAAAAAGAACTCGTATTTTGTAAAAAAATAAGTTATGAAACAGGTTATGAAGGGACTCGCATATTATTGGCATTAACTAATCCTCCTGATGCAATTCTAGGTATGACAGACAGCTTGACTTTTGGAGCGATGAAAGCTATTAGGGAATGGGGACTAAGAATACCTGAGGACATTGCTCTAATCGGGTATACAGACGAGATGCATTCCAACTACGTAGATCCTCCTTTAACGGCTATGACTCATCAAACGTATAAAATGGGAGGAACAGCATGCAAATTGCTCCTTAGACAAATTAAAGGGAGTAATAAAGTTCAACAGATTATTATTCCTTGCATTTTGTCAATCAGGCAATCTTCTGTAAAAAACATATCAGGTTAAAACATCTATCTTGAAATTAGCTAAAGAGTAACTCCTGTCTTAAATATTGCAATTTCTCTGTAATCTTTTTTTTCATTATTTACAAGCTCTCCATTGGACACCTTTATTACATATTCGATAAAACGTTTACTTAGATCTCTCATCGTTTCGCCTTCGAGCAATGTTCCGGCATCGAAATCTATCCAATTTCGTTTATGTTTATACAAATTACTATTAGTAGATATTTTCATAGTTGGGACAAATGTGCCAAAAGGTGTTCCCCTGCCTGTTGTAAACAATATTATATGACAACCCGATGCTGCCAGAGCTGTACTTGCAACAAGATCGTTACCGGGTGCACTTAATAGATTTAATCCACTCTTTTTAAGGAGATCTCCATACATCAAAACATCTTTTACTATTGACGTACCTGATTTCTGTGTACACCCGAGTGATTTTTCTTCTAAGGTGGATATACCTCCAGCCTTATTTCCAGGTGAAGGGTTTTCGTATATTGATTGCTTATTCTGTATAAAGTATTCTTTGAAATCGTTTATCAGATGAACAGTCTTCTCAAAAACCTCTTTATTCTGGCTACGTCCCATTAGTATCGTTTCAGCACCGAACATTTCAGGAACTTCAGTCAGGACTGTTGTCCCTCCGTGTGCAACAAGAAAGTCTGAAAATACACCTAATAATGGATTCGCCGTTATTCCAGAAAATCCGTCAGATCCACCACACTTCAACCCTATTTTCAATTCACTTAAAGGAACATCAACTCGACGGTCTTCTGAAGTCAAATTGTAAAGTTCGCGCAGAATTTTCAGACCTTCTTCATGCTCATCATTTACTTTCTGAGTAACAAGAAATTTGACACGATCCGTATCGTATTCGCCAAGCATCTCGCGAAAAGCATCAGGCTGATTATTTTCGCACCCTAACCCTACTACAAGAACAGCTCCGGCATTAGGATGTAAAACCATATTGCGAAGTATCTTACGTGTATTCTCATGATCGTCGCCAAGCTGAGAGCAACCGTAGTTATGCGGATAGGCTACAATTGCATCTATTCCTTTGCATCCGGTTTCAGTTTTCAAATCATTGACCAATTCTTTTATGATCCCGTTTACACATCCTACAGTAGGAATAACCCATATCTCATTGCGGATACCAACGGTTCCATTCTTACGAGGGTAACCCTTAAATGTAAGGATCTCATTTACAGATTCAGCACAAACATCCTGAGGTTCATAATTATACTCTAAAACACCATCAAGATTAGTTCTTATATTCTTCTCATTGACAAGTGCACCTTGTTTGATATCTTTAAATGCATGACCAATAGGAAAACCATATTTGACAATATTATCTCCAATTGTAAAATTCTGTAAGGCTATCTTATGTCCTGTAGGGACATCTTCGAGTACTGTAAACGATATATTATCTATCGATAACTTCTGACCTGCTGATATTGTATCTATAGCAACAATAACATTGTCGGCAGGATTGATCTTTATAAATTTACTCATCAAAGGATCTCCTTTACTACTTCTTTTATTTTTTTCTGCTGTATAGCATCAAGGTAACTTGTTACTTTATCGGTAAGTCCCGATACATTATTAAGGTTCTCGCCCCATATAAACTGTGCACCAAGAACTCCCTCGGCAACCTGACGTGTTGAGCCTGTTGCCCAAAGTCTTTGAAGCATATCTACAATTTTCGGGTCATCTTGAATAACAATAATATCGTCTCCACGCTTCCCCCCTTTATAGTAAGTGATGATTGCAGCTAGCCCTAATAGGATACCATTTGGTAAGGAACCTTTACGGCTAAAATATGTTTTCAACCCAGGAAGATCTCGAGTTTTAAATTTAGAAAAAGAGTTAAGCATAATGCCCGTTAGTTGATGTTTTATATAAGGATTACGAAAACGGTCGAGCACATCGTTAGAGAACCGAATCAGTTCCTCTTTTGGCAAATTAAGAGTAGGAAGTAATTCTTCAAACATTACTTTTTGAACATAAGCACCTATAACTTCATCCTCTACACATTGGCGAACAGTATCTAATCCAGATAGATATCCGACCGGAGAAAGTACAGTATGAGGACCATTTAGCAATGTTACTTTACGCTCATGATATGGTTCTTCACTAGGAACAAACAAAACATTCAATCCTGCGTTATCGGCAGGGAACTCTTTTGCGACACTTTGTGGTGCTTCTATCACCCACAGGTGAAATATTTCACCCTCATCTAGCAGACAATCATTATAACCAATTTGTTCTTTTATCTGAACTGCTGTTTCACGAGGATAGCCCGGGACAATCCGATCGACAAGTGTACTATATATATAGCAACATTGTTTTACCCATTCGTTGAATTCCTCTCCCAAATTCCAATGTTTGATATATTTATCGATACACTGTCTTAATACTTTTCCGTTGTCAAATATCAATTCGCAAGGGAAAATAATAAGACCCTTATCTTTTGCCCCATCATATTTTTTGAAACGGTGATACAGTAATTGCACGAGTTTTCCTGGATAGCTATTTGCAGGTTTATCTTCAAATTTATTATCGGGGTCAAATGATATGCCTGCTTCTGTAGTATTAGATATTACAAAGCGTATATCTGGATTGACAGCTAACTTAAGATATTCCTCGAATTGGATATATGGATTTATCCCGCGACTGATAACATCTATCAATTGTGTGTTATGTATAGCTTCGCCATTGAATAAACCTTTCAGTATAAGGTGATATAAGCCATCCTGAGCATTAAGGGTATCCACCATTCCATTAGGAATCGGTTGTACTACTACGACATTGCTATCGAAATTAGTTTTTTCATTCATATTCCATATAATCCAATCCACAAAAGCGCGAAGAAAATTACCTTCGCCAAATTGAATAATACGTTCCGGACGAACCCGATTAAAAGCTGTTTGCCTATTTAAGTCTCGCATAAATTTTATTGAATTAACAAACCTATTATACAAATATATTTTCAAAAACCTAATCTCATCAATAGACAATTCAAAAAAGATACGCAAAGGTTTGCGCTTTAATAAAAGCAGGTGCATTACCTGTTTTATAATTAGGTATTCATTTATAAAATCAGTAAAGTAAGACTCGTCGTTTCATCAGCAAGGATCAAGAATAAATTTCCATTCACGGTTGATATTCTATTTCAATCTGGGAGGATTTTTCGCTTCGGATGATAATATAGAAACTGAACAAAATGCAATAAATAAAAGAATTTTAATCTGATTCATATTCAATATGCCTTATTATCACTTTTCTTATATTCAAAGAAATCCATATCAATATATCCTCCATTGGCCTTGGTTGCATAATTGAAGATAGCAAATTTAGTACCCATAAAAAGTTTCTTATAATCGAATATCATTTTAAAATCATCTCCTATTTTCTTCCACTCCTTATTGTTTAAATTGTAATAAAACGAAGCTATATCTTTATTTAGGTTAAAATCAGCATCAATACGCAGGTAAATAATATCTGAATCAAATTTCACACGTTCTTTTTCTTCAATATCTACACTAAGGATAGACTTGCTTCGATCTTCCAAGTTTACAATATTTGTAGACATTGCCAAATATTTCGTATTCTCATCTTTTATATATGGATAAAATACCCGAATGTCCATTAAATGCACTAAATTCGGCAACATCGCCATCTTTCATTTTAGAAATATCGATAGATACAATTCCACTACATTGAGGACCTTCCATTCTTTGTGTAATCGTATTAGGAGCAGCAATCTTCTTCACTTTATATTTATTTAAATGTTTTTGTCATATTATTTTAAAACGACTTTGGTATAGCACCAAAGTAGCTAGGGTACTGGTTATCGGGATTTACGATAATCTTTTCAAGAACGACCTCCGCATCCACCATAAACACTTTCAACGTATGGATGCCTGGTTCATCAACATCAAACTCGACATCCAACCAGCGGATATTATCAAAAATTTCATTTCTGAAATGTTTGTTATGAGATATTAATGCTAAATCACGGTTCACTGGAGGCAATGGTTTCAATACAGTAGATTTTGCCAAGTTTTCTTTATTGTATTCTCCGAATGTATCGACAAGCCCTTTACGAGCATCAAGAATCAGAGGAGTCTTATCATCTAAGGCAACAGCAATCCTCAGCCCCCTTTGTGGATAAACATCTTGTGTGGGTAAGATACCAAGGCAAACTGTTGTTTTCCCCGATTTTGGAAGATATATTTTATATTCCAACACAGGTGATTTCTCTGGAGTTACACTTGGTGCTGTTACCGGATAAATTCCCATACATGCCTCTCCTCTTCCCAAATCTGGTAATGTTATCCATTCTGCATCACGTCCTGATATATTAGCATTATATTTATTGGCAGGAATAGTAAATTCGCCAATGAACCCACCAAAATAATTCTCTTTAGTATCCGGCATTGAATATTTTACAGCACTCACCTCGACAGGTATAATTATCTTACCTTGTTTTACATTTATAATACCGTCTGCTCTTCCATTAGGTAATAAATTCCAATCAATTTCAACTTGTAAACGAAAGTCTTTATTGACTTTACCTTTATTATTGCTTAATTTAATCCAAGGTTTATCCGCTTTGGCCGTAAAATCGAAAGTCCCGACTCCTTTGTTAAATATATCGATATAATAAGATTTGTCATTTAAGAAATCAAACACAGGCAACTTTACTTTCCCTATTGCTTTCGACCATGCTTCTTCTGATCCTTCTACTGCAACCCCCATTGTCGGATTTCCCAGTGCTTTTACTTCTATGAGATCGGGCAGTTTATTTTCTCTAGGCATGAACCATTTCTCATAGCCAATATGTTTGTCCAACATCATATCCTTCCATTTACCATTGGCTATCTTTTCATTATAATAATCACTAAGTTCTTCGTCGATTTTAAATAACTCCCGTGCTCTTGCTGCATAATCATTTGCGCTAGTGCGTCCTTGTCTGGAATAGAGATTGTTTTTACCTGCTGCTAAATATATTTCAGCGACTCCAGCGGATGCTTTAGTCGGGTATAGTACAAGCTGATAATAGGCGTCTTGCGCTTCCGCAGGTATTTTTTGTTGTATTGCTTCCGCTTTGGCTACAATATCGTGCCATAGCTTCAGTACTCTGTCTGCTTCATGATAATTTACATGACTAAAGATAGTCGTTGCCTGAACTTCGGGTTTTCGCCAAAGGTTATATTTTGCATATTTGGAAACAATATCTGCAATATCTTCTGCATATTCTTTTCCAAAAATATTTTCAGCCCAGTTGACTGTATAATCTTGCACTTTATCTGCCGGTATAGCATCAGGGTTCCATGCATAACGCATTATAAAGTCAATTGGAAGCTCTTTAGGTTTAAGATCCCCTACATTTACTACCCAAAGTGCATCGAGACCGCTTTTATATGCAAGGTTAAATTGCTCTCTTAACTTGGGTATAGTAGTGGTATTTATCCAGCGATCATTCCATGGTCCACCATTCATGTCGATGTGATAATAAAGACCGCATCCTCCGGCTTTACCTCTCTCGTGAGGAGGTGCAATACGACGAATATATCCCCAATTATTGTCACAGAACATGAGCAGTACATCATCGGGAACAGAGAAACCTGCATCATAGTAGCGTTGTACTTCAGTAAATATAGCCCATGTTTGTGGAATCTCGGAAGGGTGCTTTCCATAAACATTAGTAAGTATTTCTCTCTGACCGTCAATAACACGGTGTAATATCTTCATATTTTCTTCGTCCCCTCCTTCACTCATAGCGACATCTCCATCACCACGCATTCCGATTGTCACTAGATTGTCATATTCTTTATTCCTCTTAATTCCCTCAAGAAAGAACTTATCTAATTTCTCTTTATTTGTAGAATAATCCCAAGGACCAACTTCATCTTTTCGCGATGTATATTCTTTGTGTGAACGCATCATTGGTTCATGGTGCGAAGTCCCCATTACAATACCGTATTCATCAGCCAAAACAGGATTCATCGGGTCGTCTTCATTAAATGACTTTCCCCACATTGCCGGCCATAGATAATTTGCTTTGAGACGAAGCAATAATTCAAACATATGAACATACATTTTGGAATTTATCCCTCCAAAATTACTACGTGCCCAACCTCCGAATGAAGGTTCTTCGTCGTTAATAAATATACCTCGGTATTTTACTTTTGGAGAAAGTTGTACATATCTTCCGGCTTTAACATAAAGTTTAGAGTTCTTTCTTATCGGTGCATCTGCCCACCAATACCAAGGAGATACTCCTATTTTTTCTGATATATCGTAAATGCCAAAGATGGTACCTCTTTTATCACTTCCTGCTACAACAAGATTGCCATCGACTGTTGCTATCAAAAATGATTCCCACTTACCGCGTATACCAGATACGTCTATTTTTTTTTCTGCAATTAGTTGGTCAATAATCCGACTTTTACCTATGGTTCCTATCAGAATAGATCCTTTTTCAAAGCTGGTTCGTGCAGCAACCAGTGATGAAGTTCCTGAAACCTTGTATATATCGTTACTCAGATTATTTGTGGCAATTATTACTCCTTTCCAATCATCAGGATCAACATATATTTTAGCAGATTTACCATTTGCTACAATTTCGAAGCTATTTTCAGACCTTTCATTCTGTATATATTGCGGTAAAGAATATGCTTCATCTATATCTATAATTTGAGCATTAATCGTTTCGAAAACAAAAAATACAGTAAAAAGAAAAAGTATGTTTGCCCTGTTTGACATATTTCTTATATTTTATTTAGATTGCAACCTTTTTTATTATTTTATCAAGTATAATAATAAAGCCTCCGCTATTCAAAAATGTATTAATTAACGATTTATCTATTTATCTCAAAAACATATATTGTTCTTCTTCGATTTGTTTTAAAAAGAGGCTTCCTACCTAACTTTTTAAAACATATGGAATACTACAAAATTAAAACAAGCATATAGGAACGCTCATTTTTATTGTATGCTATTGCCCGGATAAACGTCTTATCTCTGTCGGAAGAGTCGCATATCTTTTCCTTTTTGTCGCACAAACAAGATCTGGACAGTCATCTGTAAAAATAACTTCAAACTCAATCTTAATTACATATAGGACTATTGTATAGCAGAGTAAATACGAAAAATTGAATTATTACAATTAAGCCCAATGAATAATAAGGGATTCTATTCAGATTAGGTCTCCTCTGTTTACTCGAGAAAAATAAGCAATAAAAGCTTAACTTCAGACAAAGAAGAAATAGGCTCAAAATATAGTGTCAAATATTCTGTAAATGAAAAACATATAACTTTATCAAAATAAAACACTTATGGACACACCAAAAGATTTTTCAAGTAAGGAATTCCAGAGTAAGTTCAAGCCACAGGAAGATGTTAAAGCCTTTATCTGCGAACTTCATGTAAAAGTTTATGAGCAGATGCATCAAGGGGAGATAGATTCTCTTTTAGATTATGAGAAAGGTTCAAAAGAATATTAATACGAGAAATTCCTGCAATGGGAGTTATCCGAAGAAGATTCAGAGTAAGGATGGAGGATCGTCATAGAAGTCCCTCGTGCCGACAAAGTGATTTTGAGTCTGTTGCTGTACCCAAGCATCAAAGGCATGGCTTATATATTAAGCGTTAGTCATACCTCTTTATATCAAAAGTATGAGTACATAGGATATAGAATCGCAGATACATGAGATTTACGGTGTTAATCTATCTACATCAGTCATTGAATGCCAGAACCATCCATTAAAAAGCCTATATCTGATAATGTGGGTGGATGGTATCGTCTTCAAAGTCCGATAAAATGGCAAAGTCATGAACAAGACTGTTTACCTATGTGTGGGATTTCATAATGATGGTTTTAAGGAGGTAGCTGGCATGTAGATTGGTAAAACTGGATCAGCCTAATTTTGGATGGAAATCTTGACAGACTTAAAGAAGTGCTATTATTTTAAATCGCGCCAAATACCTCGAAGCTGGAATGGAGGCATAGTATCATTTTCTGATTATATTTAGAGCAGTTAGCAATTGATGTATCTGGAGTTTTAAAGACTCCCATTTAGTTGTCTGTCTATATTTTGATCTAATAATTCACTTATGGACTACAAACGATAAATTGACAAATTAAAAGAATAAAATAAGATTAGAAACCAATTGGGCACGAAAATATGTTTTCACCTTTCATGTTTTTGTGTTTTTATCCAATACACCCCCCAATTAAACTTTTAACTTTTTTTAATTACTGTATTCTATTAACAATTGTAATCCCTATTTTTAAGTTAATTTTATTACAAATCATCAGCTAATCTCTTAAGATAGAAATACCAAAGATATTGTAATACAGACCTAGTATTTGTAGTATGTAGCTCTTTTTTAAGCTTTCACGTATCAGATAGAATTATTACTTTGCGAGAATATTAGTCGTCTGCCTTTATAAACACAATAAGATTTGTTAACATATAATTTTCTATGAAATCTAAAATATGACTCACATAGATTCTATAACATATTGTTTTAAACAGAAAAAAACTTCATTTAATGACGTTGTTAATTATATTATAACTGCATTTATTATAATTCAAGTAATCTTTTTACCTGTATTTACAACGGATGAATTTATGTTTGGTGCCATAAGTGGAAAGACATCTGTTTTTTTAATTTCTATATTGATTACGTTCTTTTTAATTTTGATAAAATTTCTATATAAAAAGTCTATTACCCTTGTAATATGTAATGTAGATATTTTTCTTATAATCACTGTTTGTTATGTTTTCATTAACTGTATCATTAAAGATGGGGCGGTTACCAATAGGGTTTTAGAGCTTTTAGGATTGTGTTTTTTGTATTTATCACTTAGGGTGATCAAACACAAACAGTTTATTCTTATTCTCACTGCAATTATCTTTAGTTGTATCATTCAATGCATATATGGCAATTTTCAATTGTGGGGCATATTAAAATCTCAGCATAATCAATTTTCTTTAACTGGAGGCTTTTTTAACCCTGCTCCATATGCAGGATATTTGGCAAGTTCTTTTCCTATCATATTAGGCTTATACTTTGCAAAGGACTTAAAGATAAAAGAAAATGCTCTGTTAGAAAATAGTAATGCACTAAGATCTATGTCACTTCTAGCAATAATTCTAATCTTTATTACTCTGCCTGTAACAGAATCACGTGCAGCATGGTTTAGTGTTATTTGTACTTCAATCATAATATTTTCATTTAAATTTTCTTTGCTGAAAAGGTTAAAGGACCTCCATCCGATAAAAATTAAAACACTTCTAATAAGTGTCATTATGGTGTTGATTATAGGTTGTTTTGCAATGTACAAGTATAAGGTAGATTCCGCAAATGGGCGTCTATTAATATGGAAAGTAACATTAGGCATGATTGAGAAAAATCCAATTTCTGGAGTCGGATTTGACAGATTTAAGTCGTTTTATATGAATGAACAAGCAGAATATTTTGCACAAAATCCGCAATCCTCTTCAATCGCTGTCGCAGGAGATGTTGAATATTGTTTTAATGAGCCTCTTCAATTCATTGCAGAAAACGGACTAATCGGATTAATCTTCATTTCTGTTTTAGCCTTTCATCTAATAAAAATTCCTAGCAATGGACTGAATCGGCATCTTATATTTATCCTGAAAACAGGACTATTCGGAATTTTGGTCTTTGGGTTGTTTTCATATCCATCTCAGATATTGCCGATCAAAGCAAATGCTGTTTGTTACATGGGATTACTTGCTTTTTTTGATCTGAAGAGATGGACGATTGAGTTTAAAATAAATAACATTTTAAAATGTACAGTTCTCTTTTTTTCAATCTTAGTATTTTCTTTAAGTTTCAAATACATCTCAAGCTATATCGAAGCATGGAAAAATTGGAATAAGGCTTATCAGTTTTATTCTATAGATGACTATGGCAAGAGTTTAGAATATTATTCAAAAACAAATTTTACTTTGGCTAGAAACGGAGATTTTCTGACTAATTATGGAAAAACTCTTGTTGTTTCTACCCAGTATGATACTGCGATCTTGGTTCTTTCGGGTGCTATTAAGGAATATCCCAATATTGTTGCTTTTACCGCTATCGGAGACAGTTATAAGGCGACAAAGAGATATGTGTTAGCGGAACAAGCATATCTGACGGCTTATCGAATGAATCCCAATCGATTCTATACACGCTATCTGCTCGCAAAATTGTATGATGAAACGAATCAGGATGAAAAAGCTATTAATATAGCGTACGGGTTATTGAATGAAAAGCCTAAAGTAGAAAGTACAGCAGTCAATGAAATTAAAGAAGAGATGAGAAATATCTTAAACAAAAAATGAGGTTGTGTTCACCCGGGATTTACACTCTCTTATGTTTTATTATTAACTTAAAATTAAAATGATGAAAAAGAAAATTTTAACAGGTTTTTGCGTGGTTGCTTTTGTCTCTGCCATGCTTCTAAATGGAACTATCAATATGGATAAAGGAGCTTCAGATGTAACCTTATCTGAGTTGATAAGTACCCCTACGGCAAATGCGGCAGAATGCCCTCAGTCTCCTTGGGGGGGCAATGGTAGATGTTCAGAAACATCAGGAAGGTGCTATTGGGATCCTTCTTCTTCGGCATGTGATCCATGGTATTAAATTACTAATCAAGAAAAGGAGTAAGGCTGTTTTTCAGCCTTACGTCCTCATCATTAACATATAAATCATATGCGCAATCAAATTTATATTTTATTTCTGTTTTTATTTGTCTTTACTTCTTGTAATGAAAGGTCTACGATAATAAACAAAAATATCAATGCTGGAAAATTAGCCGGAACTTATCAACTAGTCACCAAAGACAATAAAAAATTCCGGTTAGATTCGGTTACGGCCCCCAAGCCTATATATATGCAATTGATCAATGATCCTGTAAAAGGGACGGTATTGACATTTCTGAATGAGTATAATCATAAGATATATTGTTATAATTATATCGACACAGTCTTTATGCGTTCAATCAGATATGATGGAGATGCTGAAAAAAGCATCAGGAAAGCATCAGGATATTTTATACAAAATATGGACTCGATCTATATTTATGATATGGCAGGGGTTACAATATCACTTGTCGACAGTTCCGGTTTAATGAAAAAGAAAATTACATTACATAGCACTGATAAAAACTGGCCCTTACATTATCCTCAATATGTGTTAAGTCCTGTAAATTCCATATTGGAACATGGTGGAAAATTAATACTGACAGGACAGTATATCCCTTCGATACCATCCGAAAGGATTGATGAATTTAGTTTTACTTGTTTTTTCGATCTGAAAAGTAATGAGGTGGAATATAAATATACTTATCCGAAAGAATTATATGGTAAAGATGCAAACTGGGGAGAAGAGGTGTTCACTACCGTATATCCCGAATTATTGAATAACGGAACCATTATTCATAGTTATCCGGTGTCCCATGACATATATAAATCCGACATCAGAGCAAATGATTTCAAAACAATTTATGCCGGAAGCAATGTTGCCAGAACTATAGAATCTATAGATTATGACGATGTAAGAGGTACTCCTAAAGTCCAGATATTTGCTCATTATCTGCAAAGTGATATGTATACAGCAATAATACATGATCCTTACCGGAATGTCTATTATCGGTTCTTATTGGAAGGAATACCCGAAGCAACCTTTAAGACACCTCAGGAAGATAAACCTGTGACCATTACTATTTGGGATGAAAATTTTAATTATTTAGGTGAGACCCGCATTGGAACCGGGCATGAATGGAACTGGAAGAACTCATTTGTAACAAAAGAAGGATTAAATATCGAATATATTACAGATGAACTCGATGAAGATTATCTGACCTTTAAAATATTTATATTAGAGAAATTATTGAATTAATAAACTACTGAATCAAATATCAATATGAAAAAAATAATATATTTATTACTCTTACTAATACCTCTTTTTCTGGGGTGCAAAGATAAACCGGAGAAGATTGAACATGAATATCTGGTTGATATGGTTACCGAAATTGGAGTTGCCCCTCAATACAAATGGCTGGTTATCCTACCGGGATTGGGATGTCATGGATGTATCGTGGAGGCTGAACTTTTTATGAAGAATCATGTCGATGACTCACGAATCCTTTTTGTTTTAACAAATATATCCTCCCTGAAAATATTGGAACAAAAGATAGAGTTAAAGTTATCGGATTATTCGAACGTTTACATTGACAAAGAGAAAATTTATCAAATGCCGACAGGAAATACAATTTACCCATGCATCATAGAACTAGAAAATGGAAATATCATTCGTCATTCATTTCAGTCGCCCAATACCGCTGCTTTTCACGAACTGAAGAAAAAGCTATGATAAATTTCATTTAATTCATTAAAATATTCATACCATCATGCGGCTATTCCTATTCATATTCGTATTTTTTTTCATTTTCAGGGTGTTTCCACTCTCGGGTCAGACTGCTTTTGACTTTATACCGTCACAATTGATTCAGGGATATAAGGATGCACCTTCTGAAATGATTTACCTGCAAACTAGCAAGGATATTTACGAGACTGGTGAAGACCTTTGGTTTAAAGCATATCAGTTAGATGCACGAGATCATACCCTGTCGACCGGATGCAAAACGCTGTATTTACAGGCAGTCGGCAATGAGTCGGATAGTATCGTGTGGCAGGAAAAATACTCATTGGTAAATGGCATTGCCGACGGGCATATCTATCTGGATGAAAAGCTACCGGAAGGCATTTATACCCTGGAAGCTTATACAAAAAACAGCTTTTACAGTGATAGCTCTGCCTTTTCCTCTATCCGCAAAATACAGGTGGTAAAAAATATTGGGAATATTGGAAAAAGGCAAGAGATCAAATCTACAGATAGTTTGAGGTTTGAGCTTTTCCCCGAAGGCGGAAATCTTGTTTCGGGAGTACGCTCGGTACTGGCTTTCAAGGCAACGGATGGAAAAGGCAATCCCCTTGATGTTTCGGGAGAGCTGTTCGAAAACGATTCTCTGGTCACCGATTTCAAAAGTCGACATGACGGTATGGGACAACTCTCGTTCACGCCATCTGCAGATAAAGCATACCAGATCAAATTGCCCAACGGAGAAAGATATCCTCTTCCGGCTATACAAACACAGGGATTCGGATTGCATCTGCAAAGTCAGAATCAGGAGTTTCTGGAATTTATGGTATACCAAAGTTGTGACCTACCCGAACAAAATATTTATATACTGGGGCAAATGGGAGGAACTCCTTGTTCCCTGGTAAAAGCTTTAATCAGGGATAGCCTGAGAATAAAGATCCCGGTCAAGGAGACTGATTTCCCTGTTCAGGGAATAGCCGAATTCACGCTATTTGATGACCGTGAAAATCCTGTAGCCGAAAGGCTTGTGTTCATTCACTCGGATAAAGAATTAAATATATCCACTAGCTTCGACAAGAAGGTTTACATGGTCAAGAACAAGGCTCTTTTAAAACTGAAAATAACGGATGAGAATGGCAATCCGGTCAAAGCTCATCTGGGAGTCAGTATCTTCGATAAGGCTTATTCCGATCACTCTTACCCTGTTAACATACAAACCCATTGTCTACTTTCATCGCAGATACAAGGCAGTATACATAATCCTTACTATTATTTCAACAAAGAGAATATAGACAGGAAAGAAGTTCTTGATTTATTGCTGATGACTCAAGGCTGGCGCCGTTATACATGGAAATACAAAAAAGAGGCTAACCTTGGTAATTCCTTATTAAGTGATGAAGTCAATGGAGTACAGACCATCAAGAATAAAAAGATGAGGAATACCGAGCAAATGATTCAGGTTTTTGATGCCAAAGAACGATCCGGGTTTATCTGGGCAGACACACTCGGTCATTTTTCTATCGACCCTGAAATCCTGTACGAGCTTCGTGGTGGCTACCTGTATGTAAAGCCATTAGTCGGTAAAGATAACGGTCCGAAACTAATTATTGAAGATCCGTTTAAAAATATAAATTCGATCCGTAGCCATAAGCAAAGATACTATCCTTTTATTGATACCAGTCGCGTAAAACATGACCCGATTAACAGAGAACCCCTTATTAATCAGTTTGGTGGGGTATTACTGAAAGAAGTGACAATCTCTGCAAAGTCACACAAGCCTCTAAGAGACAAACACATGGGGCATCTGGACAGTCTAGCACAGATAAATCTGGGTCCATGGGTTTGTAACTGTCGGAATACTCCCCCTTACCTCAATGATTATTTGGACGGATACACACATCATCCCCAAGGATCAACATGGCCATGCAAAAGAAGATCATTACCGATCAAGGGTGCAACTTATGAATTGATAAAATATGTTCCAAGTGCTCGTGCCGGTTTTTGGGATGTGGCATCTATTAAGCAAATCGTATATAACGGTATGGAATATAGCGATGAAGAATTACTAAGGATGAATAATCTTTGGCGTGCAAAGGGATATTACGGAGAGCGCGAATTTTATATGCCGGACCAGATGGAAATGCTCTCCTCATTACCCGACACCCGTAATACATTATTGTGGAATCCTTCCGTTATAACCGACGAGAAAGGAGAGGTGACACTTGAATTTTATACCTCCGATCTAAATACCGGATTTGTTGGGCGGATAGAAGGCATCGGGGACAATGGTTTGTTGGGTGTTTCTCAGGGAGAGTTTAATGTTATCAGGTATGGACAAAACGAATAGAGGACAAAATAAATATCAATATTAACGAACTATTTTAAGCTAATAAGCAGAATATGGATGAAAAATCAATATATATTATTTTAATATCATGTCTTCTGATATCATGTAGTAACAGACTCGATCAAAAGAGCATTGAAAAGGAATGGGTAGGAAAAACTATTATATTTCCGGAAGGTTCTTCACCTTACTCTGTTAAAAGCGATAGCACTTACAATAAATTTACGTTCCCTTATAAACTCGTGATATTTACAGATTCTACCGGCTGTACCGGCTGTAAACTTAATCTTGAAGCATGGAAAAAGTATATGACCGAATCAGAATCATCATTTAGAGGAAAGCTTGATTTCATATTTTATTTTCAGCTTCAGGATGAAAAAGAACTATATTATCTATTAAGAGCAGAAGAATTCGATCAGACTGTTTTTATTGATAAGGCAATGGTATTTAACAAAGTAAATATTTTGCCTGACAATCCTGAATTTCAATGTTTTTTGCTAAATCGAGAAAATAAAATACTATCGATAGGCAATCCGGTTATAGATCCTCATCGATGGGAAATATATAAAGAAATTATTAATAATGACAAAGAGTAAGCTAAATAAAAGATACGGTAAGAAAATAGCTTTCATTATTAAAGTTATTGTAATGGTGTTTTTTATTATGCTATTTATCAGGCTGTTTATTTTTTCGACTTATTCAATACATACAGAATCAATGTATCCGACTCTTATAGATGGGGATCAATTACTTGTTAACAAATTCATCCACGGTCCCAGATTCCTTTTTGGAACGGGTGATAAAAAAGATGCAAAGAGGATAAGAGGAATAGGTTCTATAAAAAGGAATGATATTATTGTGTTTAATTTCCCCTTCAGAAAAGGAAATGCTCGAATCGATATAGATTATAATAATTTCTATGTGAAAAGATGTATCGGGTTACCTGGAGATACCGTTTGTATTGATAATAGTTTTTATAAGATAAATGGAACAAGTACTATTTATGGAAATTACTTTAATCAATATTTGTTATCCACAATATCCAGAAAAGACCTACTTAATTTCTGTCGTGATATTGAAACGTTTCCTTATGACTCATTTTCTTGTGATTGGTCAATATACAATTTGGGACCATTGTATGTCCCTAAAAAAGAATGCACTATCAAATTGGATCATAAGAATATAGAGTTCTACAAATCAATAATAAACTATGAAACAGGTAGATATATAACCCTAAAAGGAAATAAAGTGTATTTGGATTCATCTGAAATTGGAAGCTATTGTTTTAGACATGACTACTATTTTGTTGGAGGCGATAATGTATTTAATTCGTACGACTCCAGATACTGGGGGTTACTACCTGAAAAAGCTATTGTAGGAGTCGCAACACATATATTAAGATCAACAGATCCGATTACCAATAAATATCGAGAAGAAAGATTTTTAAAGGCTCTGGAGTAACCTTCAGTTTAACACCAGTTAACGAGCTATATATAAAACTATTAACTTTAAAAAATATATAATATATAATGAAAGCATGTATCCTGTTAATTACTTTTTTAATATTTTCTTTTATTTCAGCCTCAAGCCAGATTGATCTGAGTTCTAATTTTATTGTAAAAGGGCAAATTAAGGATTCAGTAACAAATGAAGTTATTCCATATGCGACAATCAAAATAAAAAATAAGGTAAATCCTGATAAGGTGTTACAAATATTTGTTACAGATGAAAATGGAGACTACACATTTAATCTAAATCAAAAACGTGATTATTTTATTACAGTAGATTTTATTGGCAAAAAAACTATGGTTAAATCAATTCAGGCGAGAAGCGCTGAAACTATGGATATGGGTGTTATATATTTACAGGATGAAGATAAGCATTTATCCGAAGTTGTAGTATCTGTGAGGAAACAGTTAGTGAAAGTCGACTTAGATAAAATAATATATAATATGGAAGATGATCCCGAATCTGAAACAAGCAATGTGCTGGAGATGCTTAGAAAAGTACCTCTGCTTTCACTCGATGGAGATGAAAATCTTCAGATGAAAGGTTCTTCAAACTATAAAATATATCTTAACGGTAAGCCATCAAATATGATAATGAGCAATCCGAAAGACGTACTGCGCAGTATGCCTGCCAATTCAATAAAGGAAATCGAAGTAATAGCTGACCCCGGAGTTAAATATGATTCGGAGGGGATTACAGGAATTATCAATGTGGTAATGAAAAGAAATAGCTTATTAACAGGTTATACAGCTACATTAAATGGCCGTGCAAATGATTTTGGTGGATTTGGCAGTGGAGTATTCTTACAGCTAAAATATGGTAAAGTAGGATTCACCGGAGGCTATAATTATAATCAAAATAAAACACCGAAAGGAAATACTAACAGTTTCACTGAGGATTATAATAATAGTTTGAACAGATACCAAAAACAAAATGGTTCTTCCAAAACAAATAGAAACGGACAGGTTATGAATGGCGAGATCAGCATTGAGGTTGATTCTCTTAGCCTCCTCTCTCTAGGCATAAACCGATATAAAGGAAATGCAAAGTCCGATTTTATGAGAACTACAGAAATGCAAAGTATAGATTATACAACTCAATATATATATGATCTTGATAATTATTCCAGACAGAAGGATGGCGCAACTGACATCAACCTTGATTATCAACGATCATTCAACAAAAAGAATCAATTATTGACAGTATCATACAGATTTAGTTCGAATCCGAATAATAGAAAATCGGAAAATTTAATTACTCCAGTAATTGGCATTCTTCCAGAATCAGCAGAGACAAATAAGCAATTTACGGATGCAAAAATGAAAGAGCATACAATCCAGTCTGATTTTATTACTCCATTTGGGAAAGCACACAGCATAGAAACCGGCGTAAAATATATCATGCGCTCCAACAAGAGTAATAGTGGATATGATTTTATAGATAATAATGAAGAGTGGGTGAATAAACCACGATTATATGATGATTTTAAATATGAACAAAATATTTTGGCAGCCTATGCCGGTTATAGTGCTAAATTAAAGAAGTGGGGGATAAAAACAGGGCTCCGCTACGAAAGAACATCGTTACAAGCTAAATTTCCTAAAGCAGAAAATAAAAACTTTGAAAACAAATATTCCAATTTAATGCCTTCAGCCACCATCGCTTATCAAATAAAACCAACTCAAAATATTCGCTTGGGATATAATATGCGCGTCCAACGCCCGGGTATCTATCAATTAAATCCATATGAAGATACATCCAATCCCAATAATATCAGAATAGGTAATTCTGAATTGGATGCAGTACAGAACCACAAACTTAATATCAATTATAGTTTTTTCACTCAATCTGTCAATTTTATAACTAACTTATCTTATGATGTAGAAAATAATGGAATTGTTGAAATAACGACAAGGGAAAACGGTATATCAAAAACTACATTTGAAAATATTGGGAAAAAGAAGGATTTAGCATTATCAGCCTATGTAAATTGGGCTCCCAATAAGAAAATCACCATGTATAGTAATGTTGACGGTCGATATATCGACCTAAAGTCCGATTTTAACTCTGAATCAGCTATAAGAATTAAAAACAGTGGATTCGTTGGTAATATCGTTATTGGGGGGGAATATACATTCCCTTACAATTTCAGAGCATATATAAATGGTGGATATTCCAGTCGACAAATTAGTCTACAGGGAAAGGGCTCTTCCTATTTTTTCCATAGTATGTCTGTTACAAAAGTAATATTAAAAAACCGTTTACAAATTCGCGCTTACGCCCAGAATCCACTGGAAAAGAATAAGAAGTTTCGCAATTCAATCAATACTAACGACTTCTATTCAGAATCAAAAAATATATACAAGGTTCGTCAATTTGGTATATCTGTCTCTTTCCGTTTTGGAGAAATGAAAACAAAAATAAAGAAAGTACAAAAAACGATTATTAATGATGATATTCTAAAAGCTAGCAAGAATAATGATGAAGATCAAATTGAAAATCAAACTAAATAGGAAAAGCTATTTATATTCATGTATCGATACAACAAACCTAAAATTTCATCTCTTTATTTGTTAAACGGTTAAAAATATAGTTTATGAAAAATATCCTATTTGTAATGATTGGAGGATTCTTATTTCTCCTTTCTTGTAATAAAGATTCGTCACATATTGAATATACATTGTCCTTAGCGGGCATAAACCGGATTGAACTGGAAAAAGTTATTGCCTATTATTCTAATAACAAAGCTGATTCATTAAAGCTCAAGGCTGCCATTTTTCTAATAGAAAATATGCCAGGCCATAAATCTCATGTGGGAAACAAATCTGAAAATTACTATAAGGATGTTGAAAGTATTCTGTTATCCGAAATGGAGCCAATAAAACAGAGGGATAGTGTTCTAATCCTTACTAAGCTAAATGGAGATCTTCAGAATGAATTAGTCGAAGATGCTAAGATAATAACATCGGATTTCTTAATTAAAAGTATTGAAGATGCTTTTAATTTGTGGAAGACTAAACCATGGGCCGCACATCTTAATTTTGAAGAATTTTGCGAGTATATCTTACCCTATAAATGCTTCGAACCGCAGCAACTGGAAAACTGGAGGGATAGTTTGTCCGTAAAATTCGGAGATACGCTTTCTTTGATGTTATACAATGACGTGGAGTACGACTCTCCTTTCAATGCCGCAAAAATTGTACGGAGAGATATAGAAAGAAAGATCAAACCTCTGGGTTTGTATGCTTATAATTGGCATCCATTTTTCAGTACAGAACTTTTATCAAAAATGACTTTTGGAAAATGTACTGATTACGTTAATCTTGCTGTTGCAACAATGAGAAGTATGGGGATTCCCGTTGTTATTGATGGAACTCCACAATGGGGCAGATACCGCGCAGGGCATGATTGGTACACACTCCTAAATGATAAGGGAGAACTCTTACCCGCAGAGTGGGATGTAACAACTGATCCTGGAAAAGTGTTTTTTCCTCACGAAAGAATACCTAAGATATTCCGACAGACATATGCTATAAATCGGCAAATTGAAGAATATAATAAAGAAACATTATATCCTTATTATTTAAACGTTTTTCGGAAGGACGTAACCGATCGCTATTTTGTAACAAGTGATATTGATATACCAATTATTAGAAATGATATAAAAGATAAATACGCATATATTGCTGTGTTCAATGGGAAAGACACAGATTGGAATATCATCGATATTGGTATTGTAAAGGGAAAAAGTGTGGAGTTTAAAAACATGGGTAGGAATATTCTCTATATAGTATTAGGCTTCGATGGTAATAAATTAATGCCTATTAGCCATCCTTTTATTCTTCATAAGAATGGAGATATAGAATTTTGTATCGCAGATAATACTCTTTTTCAGGATGTAATACTAACCCGTAAATATCATAAAAAAGAAAATGTAGTGAATATGGAACATCGTATTTTGGGCGGCAAGATACAAGCCTCTAATACTCCCGATTTTTCAAGTCTTAAAACATTTTATACGATTGAGGATATAAACTACCCTGATTTGATAAGAATCGACGCAAATAAATTGTATAGATACTGGCGGTTTGTTGGGGCAGATAGTTCATATTGTAACATTGCAGAATTGCAATTTTATCAAGATGGGAAAACAGAAAGATTTATCGGTAAAATAATAGGCTCTTTAGGTGTTACAGGGAAAGAAGGAAAAAATGCATTTGATAATAACTGGCTTACACATTTTGAAACCCAAGCTCCAAATGGTGCATGGATAGGGATGGATTTTGGTAAGTCTGTAAAAATTGATCGTATAAGGTGTGTTTATCGTAGTGACGATAATAATGTTCGTTCTGGAGATGAGTATGAATTGATGTATTGGACATCTGAAGGATGGGAATCCCTTGGGAGACAAACGGCTGAGGATAAATATATTATTTACAAGAGTGCCCCGATTAGTGCCCTTTTGTGGCTAAAGAATCATACAAGAGGTTGGGATGAACGGGTATTCTTATATAGGGATGGAAAGCAAATCTGGTGGTGACAGATTAAAAAAATGGAAAAACTGATAAAATAATAGCGTAATGATACTAAGGTCTTTACTCCTACGTTTCTATTACTCAATGATTCTGTTATCACAAGAAATAGAGGGGTGTCTTGTCCTGAAAAACGATTAATTACCGCCTCTGCAGTAATCCGTTCAGTATCGTCTTGTTCGAAGTCCCGGTGAATCCGAATAAACTTCGCACGAATTGAATCGAGATATATATTCAACTCTTTTACAAGGAGTTAACGATCATACACCTTCCCCTTAGCGGAATCCCAAAGTTTTGGATTAATTGTTTTCTTAGCTGTTGTGTCTCCTCTTATTCCGTCTACGGTAACTCTAACAACTATCGCAGCTTCACCATGTTTGTTAAGTCTTGTACGACGAATATAAAATGCTACGCTGAAAGTGGATCTTTTTTGTGTCATTTCTGAATGCTTTTATTAATTACAAAGTTATAGTATCTAGGTGAAACTAAAACTATGCAAAACATTGAATAACAGCGGAAAAGAATCCAATCTGTGGGCAATTTTAGAAAATATTTTCTGCCCACCAGATAACCCACAGATATACTTCTGTATTATACACTTTTCTTCTTCTGATAAAAAAGAAAAATCGCTGTAAGTGTGCAACTTACAGCGATTCGACTTCTTTTTCTATGTTACTTGGCGGAGAGAGAGGTCGATGAACCTTTCCCCTTATGTCCTACTATTCAGTGTATTATAATTTCAAAGAAGCTGTTGGTTATGAATTAGCAATGCTTTTCCCACAGTATTTTAAGCAGTTTTTGTCTCTGATTTGTCTGCCTTATCTCTAGGTTCAAAGATAGTCAAAAAAAAGTAATATTTATTCACTTCTATTTCAATCTTTATTTAGCACCTTTTCACATCGAGCAATATTAATTAGGAGAGTATACTATCTATCCCTATCAAGAACTTTTTTATAATATTTTAAACCATCTAACTTTCCCTTCAATAGAGACAGTTCTTACATCCATTTATGTTCTTCAGTAATTGATACAGAATAAAAACAATACGCTGATAAAACTACTGAATATCAGTTTTTCAATAATAAGAAATGTTTGGGAGTGAAATTTATAATCTGTAAATCTATTTTCATTTTTACGTTAAATATTTGCAAAAAGGATAGTCTAGTTTCCAACCAGAAAAGTTACCTTTATTTTCATAATAAAAAGGTATGAATAAGACAATAATACAACAGCCAGAGAGTGTTGGTAGTGCTTTTGATGAGTTGCTAAACAAAATGTACATTAGTAATGTACAAAACAGATTGAGGCAACTAAATGAGCCTACAGAAAATGATTGTAAACGGTGGATCTGGGAGTTGATTCAAAATGCAAAAGATAGTATCTCACAAGACAAATGTAGAGCTTTTGTTGACGTGAAGATCATAGTTAAAGACAGCGAAGTGAGATTTTTACACAATGGCTCACCATTTACAGCAAAAGCTCAACTAGGATTGCTTTACAAATACAGTGAAGGGAAAGTGAACAATAGTGAAAGTACGGGGAGATTTGGAACAGGCTTTCTAACAACTCACACACTTTCAAAAATTGTATCTATTGAAGGAAATGTTTTGACAGAAGATATAGACAATCCGCTCTGTGGTTTTTCTGCAATAATGTATCGAGATGGATTGGACGAACCCGAATTATTGGATGGAGTAAGAAAAATGAAAGAGAGTATGGTATATACTCAAGAAACTAATGATTGGACTACATATACATATCATTTAAGAACACCTCAAAACGAAAAAGCTCTGCGATTGGGAGTCGAAAATTTTATATCAAACATTGCTCAAACAATGTTATTCTGCAAAGAACTAAATAGCATCGAGTTAGACAATAACGGTATCTTAACTAAAATAGTTAGAAAACAAAGCAGCTTATTAAAAGATGAAATTTATTTGTCTCAATTTGAAATAGAAGGAAAAGACACTTATACCCGGAGATTTATTCATAAATCTTTAAAAAGGACCAGTGAAGAATTAACTAAACGATTTAAGACTGATCGAAATATACGTCTTACTGTTGCTATAGAAATAGACAAAGATAATAATCTCGTTGAAAATCTTGACACCCCTTCTCATTTCTGTGTTCTGCCACTTGTCGGCTCCGAGAAACATATTATGCCTATTTATCTCAATAGTCCGGACTTTGAACCTGATTCTGAACGTGAAAGCTTAATCCTCATTGGCGAAGATATACTTGCTGATAAAGATGTCATTTCAGAGGGAGGTATAAACCGTTTGATTTTAAAAGAAAGTATAGCTCTTTATGACTCAATCGTTTCATACTTGTCAAGCAATTGTTATCATAAATTATATTTGTTAGCCAAAGGTCTAAAGAAAGTTCCAAAATTTGAGAAAAATTTTAATAAAGAATGGTTTAAAGAAGAAATAATAAATCCATATCGTAATGTTCTAAAGAAATATGCGATTGTTGAAACCGAGATTGGCAATCAAAAACTTTTTGCAGATGATGGAATACCCAATATTATAATTCCTATAGATGCGAATAGTAATAATCAGAGTAAAATATATGATCTATCAATAGATCTTTTTCCTAAAAAATTGCCGTTTCCAGAAATTGCAAAAGATTGGGCAAAGTTAGCTTGGGAGGGTTGTGGATTATTCAAGACAGAAGACTTATGTAAATATGTTGCCGATAAAAAAAATATAAGCAAGCTACATGTATCTTCTAATCAATATGATTGGTTAAATCGCTTTTTGTTATTTATCAGGGAAACAGAGGAGAACCTTTTGAAAGAATATGCGTTAATTCCAAATCAAAATAATGAGTTTGTCTCTCTGGAAAATGAAAAATTTGCCGAAGGTGTTGGACTGACCGATTATATGATAAAAGTATTGAATGATTTGGGCGAGGACCTATCTCCAATATTACTAAACAATAATATTTCGTCAATAAGTCTTCCTGTAAAAATAGACTCCAAAAGGATTGCTGATAAAATTAATGAACAAGTGGATAGTATCCTTAAAAATAAAAATCTTTCCGTCGAAAAAACTATAGAAGGATTATTTCCATTGTTAAATACAATTCCAATAGACGAATCTAAATATGAAACAGCGTTTATTTATAAACAAAAACAAATTAATAGTTTTGCCAAGACCCTCTATGCTGATTTACAAATTAATGAGATTATAAATAATGATATTCCTGAAACAGCATATCAATCATTACATAAATGGCTTATTAAACAGTTAATGGCAACTGTTTCAGAATTACAGAATGCTGAATCGTTGCCTAAAAGTATTGAAGATAAATATAAATGGACAAACAACTTTATTGCATTTGTAGCTAAAGAGATAAAAGAGGGAGAATTAGATGAATATGCTATTATCCCAAATCAAAAGGGTGATTTTTGTTATAAAAAAGATTTATCAAAAGACATAAATATACCCGAAGAATTAAAATCAGAAAGAGCTGAGAAATTCGGAATTAAATTAAAAGAAACTCTTCTTCATAAGAATATTAATTCCACAAATATTACAAATGAAAAAAACATAAATACTGTTATCGGAATAATAAATACTATTTTTAAAGATAACAAATTTGAAAAAGGAAATGACTATTTAGATTTTGCTGTATTTTTAGTTCATTTTTTGCCAAAAAAAGAAAGTCTATTGTTATACAATTCTCAGAAATCAATATTGGATATCGTTCAAAAATATTATTACAATAGGAGTAATCCATATTCACAAACGATGATTTCTTGTAATATAGAAGATTTCTGGCATAAGGCAAATGATGAAATAATAAAATCATTACAAGGACATTTAGAAAATAATACAGATTTGGAAAATTTGAAAATATTCTTGTCTGAATCAGGAAAATCCTATGATGATGGTGATACAATTATTTTCTTGAATGATTTTTATAATTATTTGAAAAAATCAAACAGAAGCATATTAAGGCGTATTATACCAAATCAAAACGGAGTTTTCTGTTCTCTTGATGAGATTTATTACGATGACAATATTCCAAATGTACTAAAAGATATTTTATGTTTAGTTAATCCAGACGACGACTTCCGAAATACATTAGCTGATAAGTCTTTATCTATCCAGCCATCTCTTCCTCTAAAGATTTCAAATATAGCCAAGTTAATTGATGATAGCATAAAGATAGCATATTCTGATCCGAGAAATTGGGAAAGTGAAAGTTTCAAAACAACCATTCAATTATTAATGATTGAGTGGTTTCCTAAACATAAGGGAAAAGAAAGCAAAGATATCTTCCCTTATACATACGATAGAAAAGAAACTATAGAGATGAATGTTCTTTGGAGTTTAGAAGAACGCCAGAGGATGCAGAGAGCTAGATCTATTGATCCAGAATTGTTAGATCGGTTCATTGAATCAAATGTGGGTATTGACAGACTCGAAAAGAAAAAAGAGGAGTTAGAGGCTAAAGTTGCGAAATTATCAGAACAAGTTGAAAATACTGATTTTAATAAAATTACATCTGAATTCCCTGATATAACAGTGGATAAAATTCGAGAGTTACTAAAAATGGAAGAGCGTATAAAGGGTTGGAATGCCATAAATACATATACTCCCGAAACAGAAGATCAAGAAAAACGTAATTATGAAAATGGATATAAAGGCGAAGCATATATCTACAAACAGTTACTGAAAAGTGATAACTATAAAAATGTCACTTGGGCACATAAATCTAAAACCCCAGCAGACTTTGAAATAATTGATTTTGAGGGAGAGGTTCATCATATTAAAGATGATTATTCTAAATATGATTTGTCGGTAGAGACATTTAATGGAAACAGAATATACATTGAGGTCAAATCAACAAGTACAACTTTAGCCGATGCTGATACAATCGCACTCCCAATAAGTACGCGTGAATGGGAGTTTATAAGTAAAATCAATGAAAATGATAAATATTATTTAGCAAGAGTTTTTAATGTAGCAGATCAGCCTGAAGTACATTTTCTTTCTTTGATTGGAATTGAATTACCGAAAAATATATAAAGGTTGAAAGATTAATTGAAATATAATTATGGCAGAAAAAGGATTAAAAGCAATATGTGAATTAATGGGACAAACATTTACAATCCCACATTATCAACGAGGTTACAGATGGGAAGATCAGGAAGTGACTGAATTATTAGACGATTTGTGGGCTTTTCAAAAAGATAAAGATAGTGGAGATTTTTATTGTCTTCAGCCCATTGTATTACAGCAAAATGAAAAAGGCAATTATGATGTATTAGATGGTCAGCAACGGCTTACGACACTCTATCTTTTGTTAGTTTACCTTGAGGAAAGAAGAAAAGATGATGGTTATTTGCAACCTTTATTCTCTCTAAATTATTCAACACGAGAAAAATGTGAGGAGTTTTTATCAGCGAAAACATTTTCCAACAATGAGATTGATTCGTCAAACATTGATTTCTATCATATTTGCAAAGCATACCAATGCATTGACAAATGGTTTAAAGATGAAAAACATAGTGGGGCAAAAGGCAAGATACTTAATATTCTTTTGGATAAAACAGAAAAAGGCAATAGAAATGTAAAGGTAATTCATTATGAAGTCGAAAATGAGACAAATCCTATTGATGTTTTTATTCGGCTGAATGTTGGGAAAATTCCTTTAACTGATGCCGAATTAACAAAAGCACTACTATTGCAATCTGATAAATATCCTCCGAAAGAATTAGATTTTAACAAGATGAAACTTTATAATATTGCAAATGAATGGGATTTCATTGAAACAACTTTACAAGAAAGAGCTTTTTGGTATTTTTTGAATGATAATTCAAATGCAAAAAGTACTCACATAGAATTTATTTTTGACCTGCTTGCTAATAAAATAAATACAGATAAACAATATTTTAAGATTAAGCCCAAGAAGTATGCAACATTTCTTATCTTCTCAGAGTATTTGCAAGATCTTATTGACAACGGAAAGCTGTCAAGAATAGAAGCTGTTGAAAAAATATGGAGTTCTGTAATAGAATATTTTGAGTATTTTAAAGAATGGTTTCAGAATCGAACACTTTATCATTATGTTGGATTATTAATTGCTCTAAAAGACAATAATATAATTGAATCTATAGTTCAAAAAGCAAAAGAATTTTCAAAATCTAAATTCAAAGAATATTTAGAGAGAGAAATTGCGATCATTATAAAGAATAAGAAACCAATAGACAAATTGGCTTATGAAGATGAAAATGGACGAAAATCAGATTATCAGGATATTATTAAAGTTTTATTATTGCACAATATTCACACAACATTAAGAAGCGAAAAAGAAAAGCCTCGTTTTCCTTTTGAACTGTATAAAGAACAAAATTGGAGTTTAGAACATATTCATGCTCGTAATTCTCAATCATTAACTGACACAACCAAGCAAAAAGAGTGGTTATCTGACCATATAAAATCATTATCAAATTCAAATATAGAAGGTTCGTATAATGAACTTATAAGTAAAATGGAAGGACTGATAAGCCAGAACGAAGTAGACAATACTACTTTTGAGAACATAGAAGAGGAAGTTTACGAGTTACTTGAAAAAAACTTTGAGTTCGGTAGTGATGAGAATATTCATTTAATAAAAAACTTATGTCTGCTAGACAAAGCAACAAACAGTCAATTGAATAACTCTGTCTTTGACGTAAAACGAGAAATAATAAAAAAACGTGAATTAACTGGATATTATATTCCTGTTTGCACAAAAAATGTGTTCTTGAAAGCCTATACAGCCTACCCAACAACCAATGTATATTGGACAAAAACAGATAGAGGCGACTATTTCAAGGATATTGAAAACACATACAATTTTTTTGTAAATAAATTAACGGTATAACAATATGAATTATTCATTTTTAGAGTTGCAGAATAAATACAAAATCATAATTCCACAAATACAAAGAGATTATGCTCAAGGAAGAGAAGATAAAGAAAACGAGAATAAAATCAAAAGCTATGATTTTATCTTAAAAATCATAGAGGTATTAACAAGCGAATCCTCGACCTTGAACCTTGATTTTGTATATGGTTATACAAAAAAAATATCAGAAATCCAATCTGCTTTTATACCTTTAGACGGACAACAACGTTTGACCACACTTTGGTTGTTGCATTGGTATTTATCGCCCAAACAAGAAACAGAACAAAATGGACTGAAAATAAAGTCTGTTACTAATGAAATAAAAGAATGGCTGAAGAATTTCATTTACGAGACGAGAAGCTCTTCATCTCGATTTTGCGAAGAACTGATTAACAAACATTTGCCTATATCCGATGATATATGTGCTACAATAAAAAATGCCAATTGGTTTATGGCTTCGTGGGAAAACGATCCTACAGTTGTTTCTATGCTAAATATGCTTGATACTATCCAAAAACAATCTTTTGACAGACAAAAAGCGTGGACGAATTTGTTTGAAAATCGAAAAATCACATTTGACTATATTGATATTAAGTCAAATGAGTTTAAACTTACAGATGAGCTGTATATTAAAATGAATTCTCGAGGCAAACCGCTTACTACATTTGAAAATTTCAAAGCACAATTTTCAGAAACTCTTTCAGCTAAAGATACTGATTACGTAAATGAAAAATTAAATTATGAAGGGACAAAAATAACATTTCAAAAATACTTTGCCTTCAAGATAGATAGTATTTGGACTGATTTATTTTGGGATTTTGAGATGACAAAAAACAAAGATATCAGTTCTTGTTTTATGAACTTCTTTATCTATATTGCCCAAATATGTTATTTCAAAGACAACACAAATAAAAATACTTATGATTTCAAAAACGATTTTTCAGTATTCAAAAAGAAAGATAATGTATTATTTTTGTTCAACACACTAGATTTTTTTTATAAAATAAGCATAGACAAATCAAATCAAGTAAAAATTAGTAACATAAATACATTTTTTGAAAATCTATTTCAAAAAGGCAAAATAGACAGCTCCTATCAAGGGCAAGTTCGACTCTTTGACGATAAGGGGGTGAACTTGTTTGAAAAATGTTTATTAGAGGGTAACCAATTCGATAATAGATATAGAATTATCTTGTATTGCATTGTTTCATATGCTATTAAATACGATTTGAAAGAAATAAACAATGATCTGCGTTTTTACATTAGAGTGATTCGTAATTTATTACAAGCTACAAGGCAACGAAATGAAATTGTTTATAACACGAATGTCCGTATCAATTCTTTCGGAAAATATTGGAACCTATTCAATCAAATACAAGAAAAACGAAACCCATACGAACGATTACTTGAAAATATAACAAATAAAGAAACAGATATTAGTGATGATGCTTTAAATAATGAAAAAGAAAAAGCAAAAATTATTATCGATAATATTCATTCAAGACCAGCAGAGATTCAAGCATTATTTCAATTGGAAGAATTTAAATATTCTAAAGGTTTAATCCATAATTTGAAACCCAAAGACAATATTGAGAATTTTATCAAATGGTCAAAATTCGTTAGAGATATTTGGAATTGTAGTGACAGCCTAATCATTGCGGCATTAATAACCTGTAACTTTGAAGGTCTCTACACAAAAAGTGGTCGTTTAGGCGAAATGTGGTTTTGGGGACAAAAAGATAATTGGAACACAATATTAGCAGGACAAAGTAAAACAGACAGTAGCATTTCCGACCCAATTATCTCATTACTGAACACATACAACAAGATCAAATTATCTAATTCGGAATTAAATCCACAGGAAATATTAAAAGAAATAATTGAAAAATACCTAAATACTTTAATAGAGAAAAATTGGCAATACTATTTCTGCAAATATAGAAAATATTTCTTGAGTGATTCTAATTACTTTTCATGGAATGCAGATAAATTTGAACACGAAATATTAGGTAGTACAGGATATAATCCATTGTTATCATATCATATTAATCCTTATATTAAAGCGGTTAGCAATCTTTTAGATGATTCAATTTGTTTAGAAAATCGATGTTATGACCGTTATAGCTATGAATCTTGCTTAATATTGGAAAATGGCTTTGGGCTGTATTCGAAAGAAAATGGATGGCATATTGTAGTACCTGAAAAACAAACTATTCCAGATTATTTAAGAGAAAAATACAATATTAATAAACTAAATGTATTTTCTGAGACAGATGAGAAAGATAGGATTGAAATAGCAGTAGACTTCTGTATGGATTTCTCTACAGAAAAATATTGATGAGAAATAACAATAGCTAACAGATATTACGATAACCACCTCTTATTTAAGTCTTTATAAAGAATATTGAGTACCAACAAACTTAAACAGACATTCAATTTTTTATTGGATAAAAAATTGAATGTCTCCATCTATCATCTATTGCCATCAAGAATTTTAAGACAATATTTCAAACCTTTCAACTCTCCTCTTAATTCATTTCGGTTTTCTAATGTATCATCAAAATTAATCATCCTATTTTCAATAGATTCTATTCTATCAATAATCTGTATTCGTACTTCATTAAACGCAATATCTGCATTTAGAATAAGGCCTTTAATAGGTTCTCTATTTTCTATTAACAGACTTAATTGCTTGTAATATTCATCTTTGAAATTCTTGAGATTTTGCGGATCATGCAATAATTCTATTGTTAGATTGAAGAGTTGCCTCATCACCTCTTCCGGCAAAGTATCTAATTCTTTCCTTGCTGTATTTCGTCCTCGAATTCCACTATATCGGGAAAAATTACAATAAAAATTATCTATATCATTGTTAATATCTATAGTTACATGCTTAGAATCTGTAAAAAGATATAATTTACAGGCTTTTATGCTATATTTAAAGTAATACTCTCCATTTTCTGAAAAAGATTCACTCAATTTACGAATTGTACTTGTATAATATGAATCGAATATTTCGGGAATGATACGTTTCACCTTCACATATTCACTAGCTAAAGTTACTTCTGATTTATATTCCTCGCTATAACTAAGTTCAATATTGGGAGCGTATTCCCAATCCTCATTTATAGATACATAGAGGTACTTATTGACAAGTTCTAATGTATCCCCTCTTCTGATATAGGGAGAGATGCTTTTTATAAGGTAACATTTATCTTTCATAGCACACTGCAATATTTTAATCTTTAAGAGTACAAAGAATTGAAAAAAGATGATTGAATATTTATTCAGTATAACTTATTTAGGAACTTATTTTAGTGGCTTTGACTGTATTTACAGAATTGACAAATAATTTTATTATTATCAGCCGTAGCCAATTATTCATTCGTGATTATAGAAAATTCGTTTCCCGTTCTCTTTAAAAGTAAATCGGTTGCACCAAGTAATGATAGTAACTCCGAACTATTAGCCAATTTATTCTTCTCTATCCCTGGCTGAACAACATATATATGAAACTCAATATCGCAATAATTAGAAAGCAACATATTTTGGATTATAAGTAATTCATCGTCTCCACCTTTCTCGTATCTTGATGGATTTCCTTGTGCTAGCCGGTTGCTATTCCTGCGGTTCATGTGGTTCAACAATTCTATTGCATTATGTCTCCAATGATAACTTCGTTGTGCTTGCCCACACACCTCATATAAATCTTTTAAACGTCCTCCGGGTTCATCTTTAGAGGAAAATTTGCAATGATATAATTCAAATATAAGTTTGTTATATTGTGATTCATAGCCTTTTATTTCGATAACATCACTAGCTTCGTTTGCATCATCGTCATCAAAAATAATATCATATTCCTGTTCTTTTTTTAATCGCTCAAGCATTCTGTATTGTATTGAGTCATCTCTTTTAGTTTTCTTCTGTGATTCTTTAGTGATATCAATGCCGTCCCAATTGTAAGCAATTATCTTTTTCGTGTCGAAAATTGGAGATTTGTAGTTGAACAAGAAAAATAAGTCATTGTACATTTTCGAATTGTCCTGAAACCATATAGTAGGTGGGTATTCAAAGAATAGGTCGATAATATCTTTATCTTCTTTTCTTTGGCTTACAGTAATCGGATGGCCTTTAATGAGAATATATTTATATCCACGTCCATTTTTATACTCATCTAATTCCAACCTATATGAAGAAACTCCAAGTTCTGTAATGATATCAAAATCAACAGTATGAGAAGCGTATGCGACTAACTTAATATTGTAGTCTATTAGTAAGTTAGATCTATAAACTGCCGATTGCGGGTCGTAATAAAATTTTTCATTCCATTTTATTGATATTGGAACTTTCCCTTCAGGAAAGTTAGATATTCTATCAGGCTTTTGGATAAAATCAAAGATATTCTTTGTGTCAATCGTTTCATCTAACAGTTTAACACCTGTTTTATCGCACCATTCGCAATAATCTGGGATTGATTTAACTAATTTTGTCCATACACGCCCTTTATTTGAGCAACCAATAGTTATTTTTTCGCCTTCCTCATAGCCTGTTCCAAATAGATTCGAGCTATGCATTCCTTTTTCAATTTCACTCAACCCTTTTACTATTCCGTTTCCAGCATACATTGTAAAGCTAATCGGACCATCTAGATGAGACTTTAATCCAAGATTGAACAACTCCAACTGAAATACATTGTGTAAAACTCTATATATATCACCTTCATTATATAAAGAAATATTTTTACCAACCAATGCTTCTGCTAGTTTATCATGGGTAGAACCATTATTCGAACTATTTATATACAAAAGTTTTTGTTCAGGATTCAAATATGCAATATACAAATCATATTCGGTATTAATTAGGTCATCGATTTTTCCCCAAGGAACTTTCTCTGTGCTTCGTGCTATGATTACCTGTAAGTTCTTTTCATTATGCTCTACTGAAACTGTTTCATATTTTTTATTTTTAAAATATTCAATATATCTTTCAGGATGCCAAAGGACATTACTGTCATATAGTTTAAAAACGACAGTGCTCATTGCAGGCATAATATTTCGAATAGGAATTTTGTATGGTATTGGTACATCAGAAAAATTTTTAAAGAAATTTTCTTCTTTGACAATATTTCCAATAATATCTTCATTTGATTGGCTTATGATTTTGTCCCAATCCGAATCTTTACGATACAATTCGCTTAGCACTCCTTTAAAGCTATTATCGACGATGTTAGCTATAATAGTAGCCGGGCCAAGATTACTTCCAGTTGTTCTTGTAAACCTTCCAATAAACTGAAATGACGTGGTAATGTTTTTATGCATCTCATGCATTGCGCAAATTTTTAATTGAGGAAGATCAAACCCTTCACCAAGCATGTCTACACAAACAATAATTCGATGTCTTTTTTCTTTAATACCTTCAAGTATTTCCCGCTGTAAAGTTTTTGATATACCACTATGGATAAATACAGGAGAATATTCCGAGTATTTTTTATATATCTGCTCGTAAACTTCTTCTGCTTTCGATCTCTCATCTACACGAGCCATTAAGATATGGTCATATCCAGCTTCAAGGTCTCTTTTTAGCGTTTCAATAGCCTTTTCTGCAATTTTTTCATCAGCTGTAGCGGGATTGAAATCTACAATAGGGCTGAATATGATTTTCTCGTAATATCTGTCTCTTTGCGCTAAAGATAGAGGATAGTTATATATAGTTTCTCCTTCAATCCGGCCTCCATCATTTCTGAATGGTGTCGCGGTAAATAGTAATACTGGTTTTCCCTCAGCCTCAAAATTTAATTTTATTTCTTTCCATGTTTTTGCTGCAATGTGATGGGCTTCATCTACAATCAAATTATTGCATTGCTGAACAATCAACTTGAAAATATCACTTTTTCCATTTTTAAGAAGATTAGTCAAGATTTGAGGTGTAGAAATAATTACATTAGCATCTAATATTTTCTTTGCATCTTCAATCGTATCAATGGTTGTTTTAAGTACAGATACTTTAGGATACAGAGCTGAATCATTTACAACCTCAAATGGTTCAATTTTCAGAATACCCAACCCTATATATTTATTGGAAATTTGTGTCCGTAAAGAATCTGTTGGAACAATAACTAGTGTTTTTTCATTTTGATTTGCTATTGATAGGCAAAGCATTGTCTCTGTTTTCCCTGTTCCTGTTGGCATTATAACCAAAGCTGGTTTGGTTGAAATACTCCAATGTGCTAAAATGGAATGTAATGCACCGATTTGTGGTGGACGTAACCCATATTGTACAATGTCACCTATTTCATTTCGTATCTCTTGTTTGTATTGAAATGCGTTATGCCATGACGAGGCTATCTTAGAATAAGATGGATGTTTACCTATAAGAAGTTTCTTCTTACAATTTTGAATAATTTCTAAAGATATTTTTTGATTCTCATCTAATTGAAGATAAAATACAGCATCATAACCTTCTTTTGGATATTTATCTTTATTCTTTGAAAGAAAATAGATAAATCCATTCATCGTACGAAACTCATAGCCTAGAAAGTCTTCGCCTATATACTTTTTAAGGATACCTTTTTCTTTACCGATATAGTAGCTCTTTTTGTTTTTTCCGACTGAAATAGAAATCTTGACGGAAAAATCAATATATACGTGTTCGTCTGGGAATAAACTATACATAATTAGATTTTAGATTGTTACACCATAAAAATAATCAAAACTATTATAAATATAGAGATTTACAAACGGAATTATCAACATGTTAATAGAGTTTCTGTAGACTTTTCTAATTAAAAAACGAATGAGATTTGACCATCTTAGAAGAAAATTATATCTAAAATAAGACGAATAGAAATTGTACACGTTCGTTCAGCAATTTCCAATTGGTAAGAAACATCCATTTTTAATTATATTTGAGGTCTATATATTGAGAGTGAATAGAACTGTATGATAATTTAAAAAATTATCTGTTATTATTACTAAAAATATTCTCCCAATGTAAAATATGGACCACAATAATCACGGCTTACGGCGTAGTCTAAAGAAATATTAGTTCCGGAATCTCTATCAACCTTAATTCGAAGCCCCCCTCCTGCTCCAAGGTTCCAATTGGAAAATAGCTTACTTTTTGGGCCATTCAAACTATTGATGTTAACAAATAAAACAAATCCGAGAAGTCCATCTCTGGTAATATCCCTCCTATACTCCGCTTCTGAATAAAATAAAGACTTTGACCGGAATCTCCCTTGCTGAAACCCTCGACCTGAACTATTGAAACTATCCCATCCGATGGATGGCAGATCAAAATAAGGAGGGCTGGAATTAAATGTCGTCCAAAAATAACTCCATAATGCAATTAGATTTTGATTTCTCGAAGAATTACGTAATCTGTAATATTTCCGCACATCAAAATATAAAGAATGCCACCAACGGTCACTACCCAAGAATTTAAAATTATTTCTATACTCTAAATTTATATAATCACCTTTCGACGGATTAATAGAATTTCCTCGCGTATCATATAGAAGGTTAAAGTTTATGCCGGAAGAAATACTTCGTACATAGTTTTCAGTCCCATAATGATAGTTTGTGTATTCTGCGAGCGTCTTATCTGAAGAATCCGTATGAACATTTGAGTGTACATCTAAATTATAACCTAAGCCAACGAGTAAGCCGGGAGAAACCCGCCGTAAAAAATGTTGATAAATACGCAGATAAGACCTATCTACGAGTAATTTATTCTCATAAGAATTTGATTTTCCCAGTTCCCAGGTATACTCCGGGTAGTTATAGATCCTCATATCGCCACGTAGAGCCCACGTATTTTGTTTTAACCAGATATAAGAACGAACTGAAATGCCATATCTATTTTCAAAATCGATATATGGTTCAAGCCAAACTTCAGATTGGTTGGTATTCTTTCGATTTCCTAAATAAAAACTTGCGGATAGTGATGTTACTAGGATATTTCCACCACCAGGGACTTCAGTTGTAAATGGCAAAACAGAAAAATTAAATTTTCTGACTGTTGTATCCATGGTCTCTGGCTTTTTTATATCAAATAAGCCCTCGATGACATCAAAAACATCTTTCTTTCTGAGTGTATCTAACTTATTCTCAACAGCTGTCGAATCCACATGAATTTGTGCCTGTAAATCGAAAGAGAAAACCCCAGAATATACCAAGATGGTGCTTATTATTTTAATATATTGAGATATCATTTGAAATAGTTTACTAAATATATGAACTCTGCGGACTGTGCCATATTATTATTCGTCGTCATCACTAAATACTCTTAAGAAAACAAACAGAATAATTAGGCAGGCAATTAATAGCAATATTATTGCTATTAATGATATTAAAAAAAAGTACATCATCTTTTTATTTTTTCCATCGTTTATGTGTCCATAACCAGCCGTATGGCTCTTGATTGATATTTTCAGCTAGTAAGTTTATGTATCTTAGAGATATTTCCCCTTCATTCATAGACTCCGTTTCAGAACATATAGGTATGCACGTTACTTTATAACTTCCTTTCGATAATTGTTTGATCTGTAGATAAATTACAGATGATCGACTAATTCGTGACAGCTTTTCCATGCCTGAAAAAACATATGTCTCCTGGTTTAGGAACTCGAATTTGTATTTGTCATCTTTTATTCGGGGACATTGGTCTGCCAGAAAAAAGTAAACAGCAGGAGATGACTTTTGGGTCAGGATGTGGCGCACGATTGATTTATGAGATATCAGTTTTACGCCAAAACGGGATCGAATTTTGACCATCAGCCTGTTTATTGTTATTGACCGTAGAGGTTTATACACGGCATACATATTGTAGGGAAGTTTGCAGGCAATAAAATTAGGCATCTCCCAATTAGCACAATGTCCCAGACAGACAATAACATTTCGTCCTACATTTATATGTCTGTCTATAAGTTCCAGATTTTCAAAAATTATCTTCTTATCAAGTTCTTTTGCAGGGATGGATATGCTTTTTATGATTTCAGCAAAATAGGCAGTAAAACACATATAAAATTTTTTCATTATATAGTGAATCTCCCCATACGATTTATCGGGAAAGGAACGTGCCATGTTTTGGATTACCACAGCCTTCCTGTAACCAATAATATTGTAAATAAGAAAAAAAGCGAAGGAAGCCATTGCATACAGGAATACCATAGGTATTAGGCTCACGGTATAAGCAATAACATAAATACCTTTATAGATAATCATTTGCAATATTTGTTTCATTTTTTAATCAGTAATGGGATTTAGTAGTCCAAAATCGCTAATCTATATAGCGGATGGATTGATAATAATTGATTTTAAATAATACAGCTTCTCATTTTCTCAGCTAATATTTTCTGAAAGAATGAGTTTAAATTGACAGGAACTCATCGTAAATTTATTTTAATCTTCATAATAAAGCGGATTGTGTGCTTTAAGCAGAGTTTCTACTTGTTAATCGTATATCCTAATGACCATTCTATAAAATCAGCTTTGCCCATATGGGCTTTGATTGAAAGGCCGGTATTCAGATTCTTATACACATAATACCTGATCCCCGCGCGCAGGAAGAATCTGTTTATCTCTCCATTGAAGTTCTGTTTGTGAATATAACAGCCGATGTTACCATTCAGAATCAGGCGTTCATTCAATATATGGACAAGATAAAAAGAGGGGCCACCGGAAAATATGGAACTTATTCTTCCTGCTTTATCGTCAGCAATCTCTTTTTTATTGCCGGATGCAGCATAAAAAATATCCAAGCCTCCACCGATTCTCCATTTATGAGATATGTGCCTGCTTGCATAAAAACCAATAGAAATTTTAAGATATCGCTTGCTCAGGTCTTCATGAAGTTGCTTAAATCCCATTCCATAATTAAAATGATACATCCACTTTCTACTATAGGATTTTATAGGAAGATTTTTGTGAACCGGTATATCTTTCTGAGGCTGGTAACTCAGCGATAAGGATAAGGGCATGAGGTTTATTCCTTTATTCGGTAATGCCAGCGCACCATTTGAAAAATGATGGAATGACAACCCCATTCCCATTTTCCAGTTGGGATGCAGTTTATATTGTACCCTGAACCCGAAACCAATGTAAACATTATGTTCAGAGCCGATAACCTTATTTGTGGGGTTCTTTACTTTATCAAACGGATTAAAATCTCCGGATAAACCCAAGGCTATACGGTAATCGTATGACCATTTACTATTCAGTTCATGCTTTAGGGGCACCTGTACAAACCCATATAGAGTATATGGATTGCCTATTGATGATTTATTCAATGTCGCCAAATACAAACCTATTCCATAGACTGGATTGTTATAAAGCTGATTGTATTTATCATTCGTACCTAATTGTTTCCAACCGATTCTTAGATGAATACCTTGGTAATAAGCATTTTTATAAGCAATGCTTCCTACCCCCTTTTGTTTCACGATTCCTCCATTGTCTAACTCCATCTCATAAATAACAGGATTTTTAACCTGTTTATCATTGATAGAGTCAGTCTGCGCAAAACAATCAGTGGATAATAACCCTATAAAAAGGCACAAAGCAATAACATACATTCGAATTTTCGAATGAAAACAAAATGGATTCATAAATGATATTTAGATTATCTAAACAGAGATAAAGGGTATATAAATAGCATTTTAGCTATCTAACCATATTTTAATTTCCGACACCCGCTCCCTGCTTACAATCACCTCCTCTTCCGGAGCCGGGAACAAGTAAAGCTTCAGTCGATTTCCAAAGTACACGTGTATATTTCTTATACATTTCCTGGAAACAATAAGTTGGCGGTTAATCCGAATAAAGAGATGAGGATTGATCTCTTTTTCCAGATAATCCAGAGTAGATGAGATAACGAACTTTTTATCTGCCGTAACAAGGTATGTTATTTTGTTTGACAAGTGGAAATAGGCTATATCTGTTTCAGGAACAGATAATAACTGGTCACGCCATTCTACCAGAAAATTAGCCTTATACACAGGTTGCTTTTGGGATACTTTCCAGAGGATATCCTCTATGTCAGGGACTGGAGAAACAGGGTGATATTGTCTATACCTGGCCAGACTTTTTTCAATATCATCAAGGGCAATCGGTTTGAGTAAATAATCAATGCCATTGGCTTTAAAAGCTTTTATGGCATATTCATCATAAGCAGTCGTAAATATTACGGGCTTTGTGATTTTGAATGCCGAAAATATATCAAAACTCAGACCGTCAGATAACTGAATATCCATAAAATACAGATCAGGCTCATCATTGGAGGTTAACCATTCCAGCGTTTCTTTAACTGTTTGTAAAAGAGCCACTATTTCTATATCTTCCCGCACCTTCCCTACCAGCCTTTTCAGGCGATTGGCTGTTAACGGTTCATCTTCTATAATTACTGCTTTTATCATGTTGATCAATCTAATAATGGAACTTTAACAAGGAAAGTATGCTCACTGTGTTCTATATTTATAGATTTCTTACTTAGAAGATTATATCTATAGGATATATTGCGAAGACCGATTCCGGTACTATCCACAGGATTAATAATGGGATTGATATTATTTCTTATAACGATAAAATTATCTTCGGTGAAGATCTCTATCTTTAATGGATTTTGCCTGCTTATCGAATTGTGCTTAATAGCATTTTCTACTAATAATTGCATCGTGGCCGTAGCTATTCCTTTTTGCATGAGGTCCTCGGGGATATCAACCGTTACGATGAGGCTTTCCTGATATCTCATCTTATAAAGGAAGAGATAAGAGTTGATAAAATCCAATTCATCATGTAATGGAACAATATGCAACTCTTCATCTTTTAGTACATGGCGGTAAATAATAGACAGCCGTTGTACATATTCGACTGCCAACTGTGGATCTTCTTCAATCAGGGAGGCTAATGTACTGAAATTATTAAATAGGAAATGCGGATTTATTTGCCTTTTCAAATGTTCAAGTTCTGTCTGGGCAACCTTTTTTTCATATTTTGCAGCCCTGATTGTAGCTTCATTCCATTGTATAAAAAATGATCCGGCTGTAAATATTGTCGATAATAGCAGGGATAAAATAACTCCTGTTGCAAAAGATTGCCTGAATGCGGTCGTATCTGTAAACAGATAGGGTATTAACAATTTTAAGATAAAGAATATAAGGCTTACCAAAACGATTTGAACAGAGAGCTGGACTAAAATTCGCTTTACTATCGAAGAGCGCCAGGGGAAATATTTATCCAGTTTTTTTGTAATAATAAATCCCGACTCCATGATCAGTATCACCCCTAGCCAGGTAACGAATAATTCTCCTGACATTTCGATAAATACGCTGGGAGTCAATTCATAATCCCATGGATTGATGAAAAGCAGAATCAGATAAAATACTATTCCAATGATAAAATATCCGATGAACTTAAATCCTATATTTTTTAATATCATAACAGTTACGAATGTAGAAATTATTATTGACCCGGATGTGATAAGGCGGTGACAATTACATCATCCATCTGTTTTTCGGGTCCACGTCTGGGTCTGATAGAACATCCCGATATACCCCCGGACTTTCAGTTTTCCTTTTTCCAGCCAGATACTGCATTTATAAGTTTTCCCTTCCGATGGATCATAAATTTTACCGCCTTCCCATTTTCCGTCATTCTGTTTAAAATCCATTAACATAAGCAGACCGATAAGTGTTCTGGTGCGTTTGGATTTATCGGGATTCTCATGGTCTATAAGCGATTTTCCATTCGCATCATTGGCATTCTTCAACCAGACAATTTTACCATTGAGCTTATCCCCGGACAGGTAAGTTTCTACAACAGCCTCACTGTCCTCTGTCAACCATTTACCTGTTATGTCTTGGGCATAAGCCAATGATGACATAAACAAAAGTATCAATATTAAAAATAAATTTTTCATGTTATATTATTTTTGTTACAGATTATTTTAACAGTTTTATTTCATTTAACCTGATATTACCTTTTTCTGATTTGTCAATAACAACAGCAAAATTTGGCCTTATAGTAAAGGTTTGTTTTTGGCCAACCTTTACTTCATAGGTCAATAAGATTTCACCCTTTTCGTCTTTCTGTAAACTTACAGGATAAATTTCTGTCTGCCTGTCTGTTTCCGGTAGCACAACAGCCAATACATTTTGCTTGGAAAAATCAATAACGGTAGGCTTTCCATCATTTCCCATGTGTGCTGCCGTTCCAAAAATTTCATCAAACTGTTCCTGTGTTTCTATTTTAGGATTCTCCAATTTTGTTACAGTGTTATTTACGAAGTAATTTTTAGCTAAAGTAAAATCCACCGCTATGGTATTTGACACCGTGTCTGTTGAATTTAAAGTTTGTTTCAACGTGCTCTCCTTTTCAGGTTTTTGGGCGTTTTGACACGCTATAAAAGAAAATACTGCAATTGTTAATAGTATTACGTTTCTTTTTGTCATTTTTTTATTATTATGGTAGTTATTGAATGAAGGATTCCGGTTTATCGTATAATGCCAAGTGCCTTTTTCTTAGCAGCTAATGCGATATAAGCATCATAAACAGCTTTATTATAGGCGTTATTGGCTTGTATAAGATTAAACTGTCCGTCAAGGACATCCTGATAACGACCGATCCCTTTTTTATAACGCTCATTGACCAACTCCAAGCTTTTTTCTGCTGCCTGAACGATATCCTTGTTTATACGTATTTTGGAAAAGGATGCCGTAAAATCGCCGTCTGCATTTTTATATTCCAGCAGAGCTCTGCTGGCTAGTTGTTCCTCTGCAATTTTTAATTCCTGTAATGCTATAAACGACTGTTTGGCTCTACGGTCATGTTTAAATCCATTGAAAATCGGGATATTCAACTGTATACCGACAAAAAAGCTTTGGGGCCAATCATATTGACGGAACTTAAAGTTATCCGATTGAGCCTGTATCTGATATTGGCTGATAAAATCCAGGGAAGGCAGCCTTCTGCTTTTGTCCAGATCAATCTGTTTTTTTGCAAGGCTCTGATGGGATATATTCTGCCTGATATCCGGACGGTCTGAAAAGGAAGGAATAGATTGTCCCGCCAATATTTGTCCCGATAGGTAGTCTTCATCAATGGCATCAATTAGTATCAATTCACTGGCCAGGGAAATCCCCATTAAGTCTTTCAGGTAATTCATCGCCTGTATAATCTGGTTATCCACCATAAATAAGTTGGATTTTTGGCCTTGTACGTTGATATAAACATTCAGGGTATCGGAGACTAATACGACTCCATTTTTATATAGAACCCGGGTGTCGCTCAAGGTTTGCTCCGCTCTTGAAATGGCTCTCTCAACCAGTTCTTTATTGAGTTCAGCCAACAGTACATTATAATATGCTTTGCGTATTTCATCAGCCAGTTCCCATTTTGCAACTTCCCTATTGGCTTTTGACAGTTCCGTATTGAGTTTGGAGAGTTTTATACCTTCATTCAGTTCGGGATTGAACAGGGGAAGATGAAGGTCGATAATACCATTAAAGTGGTTTTTCGATGATGCGTTGACGCTCATCATCTCGTTGTTGTTAACGGCCAGTTCTCCCGTAGGCGAAATCCCTACTTTTGGAAAATAAAAAACAGTCGGTTTGATATTCCGAACATAAGAGGTTGTCGCATTAACCTGGGGATAACGGTCTGCCTGTATTTCCTTCGTCGCATATTGTGATTTCAATGTCGATAGCTCCGTGGCTTTGATCGTCCTGTTTTGGGATAAGCCTAAATCGACAGCCTGTTCTATAGATAAGGGGATGACTAAATCTTCCTTCGCCGCATTCATTTGGGCTTTTAGCTGTATACTGCCAAACAGGAGTATAAGAATGATAAATATTGCTTTATTCCGTCTCATTTCCTTTTCTTTTTCTTGTTTTTTGTATCAATTTTGTAATGCCATAGTGAACTACCGGAACCAGTACCAATGTAAGGAACATGGAACTCGTAAGCCCTCCGATAAGCACCCATGCCAGACTGCTGATCATCTCAGCTGAGGCTCCCTTTGACAGGGCGAGTGGCAACATCCCGATCACCATCGCGAGTGTGGTCATCAGAATCGGTCTTAACCGGGTTTTTCCCGCATCGATCAATGCTTCATGCAAAGGTTCACCTTCGGCTAACCTGTCATTGGCCCTATCGACTAAAAGGATTGCATTCTTTGCAACAAGCCCCATCATCATGATCAATCCGAATATGGAAAAAATATTCATGGATCTCCCTGCCAGTGCTAAAGCGAGAATGGAACCTCCTGCTCCCACAGGTATGGAAAACAGTACCACAAAGGGGTAAGCCCAATTGTTATACAGGGCAACCATGATCAAATAAATCAGGATCAATGACATGATCAAAGCAACGGCAAGGCTTCCAAAAGCATCATCCTGCATATCCAGGTCTCCTTCGTACGAAAGAAACACCGAAGATGGCAAAGGATTACTTTTTACCATGGCTTTGATGTCTTCCCCGACATCGCCTGTCGGCCTGCCGGTAACTTTAGCCATCAGCATAACGGAAGATTGCTTGTTACGTCTTTCCAACACGGAAGGTGCTGTGGAGAGTTTCACTTCTGCAAATTGCTTTAAATATACGGATTGTCCCGAGCTGTTGACAAACGGGAAATTTTCCAGATCGGAGATGTTAGCCCTATCCTTCTCCCGTAATGAGATTTTCAGATCTATATCTGTGCCATCTTTACTGAATTTCATATCATCGGAACCATTTATCGCAATACGCAAGGCACTGCTGATTCCTTCAACTGTCAGGCCCAAATCACCTAGTTTCTTTCTGTCAATATTTACCTGAAGTGAAGGTTTTGATTCTTCCACAGACAGCTTTGGAGCCACAATTCCATTGACATTTCTTACATCATCCAATAACCGTCGTGCCGCAGAAATAACGGAGTCTCTGTTCTGTCCATACAATAAAAGCTGTATCGGTGCGGCATTGGTCCCGAATAATCCAACTGTGGACACATCGACTTTTACCCCGGACTCTAATAAAGCAATCCGCTTTAATTCCCTGCTGATTTGAGAAAGGCTTTTTTTCCGGTCTTTTGCCTCTACTAAGGAAATATTTATGCTGGCAACATTACCGCCCTTGTTTTCGTTAAATCCGTCGCTCTGATAACCGACCAAAGTGAACTGCTTTGTTACCTCAGGTACTTTTTCAATCCGTTTTTCTATGGATTCAACTATTCTGTCCATCTCATTGAGCCGTGTTCCGGGAGGTGCGGTTATCAATAAGGAAAGCTCTCCTTTGTCGGCAGTCGGAACAAATTCACTACCGACATATCCGGTAAACATCAAACTGAGAGATGCTATAAGAAAAGCACCGCAAATACCAATCGTTTTCCATTTGTTTTTTAAAGCCCAATCTAAAACCCGTTCATACAACCTTGTCAAAGATTCAATTTGTTTTTCAAAGAAAAGAGCAAATCTGGAAAAGATGCTTTTTCCATCCAGGTGCGTCAGTTTTGAAAAACGGGAAGAGATCATTGGGGTAAGCGTGAAAGAAACCATTAAACTGGACAGTGTGGAAATAACGATTACCAACGAGAACTCCTTCACCAGGCTACCTACCAGCCCCGGTACAAAAGCGAGTGGGAGAAAGACAACCACATCCACCAGGGTAATAGACATGGCGGCAAAACCAATCTCGGTACGTCCGTCCAGTGAGGCTTTCATCCTGTCGGAGCCCATTTCCAAATGGCGATAGATATTTTCCAATACCACGATTGAATCATCCACAAGGATTCCTATCACCAGTGACATGGCCAGCAAAGTCATCAGATTCAATGAATAATCCAGGGTAAACATCATGATAAAGGCGACAAGTAAAGACGTGGGTATCGCAATTAGTACTGTTACGGCATTGCGCAAACTATGCAGGAAGACGAGCATGACTAAAGCCACCAGAGCAACTGCTACGAAGAAGTCGAAATATACCGAATGAGCAGCTTTGAGTGTAAACTCCGAAGAATCCTGAATAACTGAAAACTTTAAGCCGATATCGCTGTATAGTGATTCCAGCTTGGTAAGATGTACTCTTACCAGTTCTGAGGCTTCTACGGCATTAGCTCCAGTCTGTTTATCCACAAGCAGACCTATTGAATTCTCTCCGTTTACGCGGTTCACGACTGACAAATCTTTCTTGCCTTCTTTTATGTCGGCAACATCTTTTACATAAATTATACTACCGTCAGAGAGTATCCTGACAGGCTGCATCCTTAACTGGTCGAAATCCCTTACTTTGCCGGTTGTACGTACATCGAATTCTCCGTCTGCAGATTTAACTGCTCCGATAGGTATTTCAACATTACTACGTCCAATGGCTTCGGTCAGTTCATCGATGCCGATACCATATGCTTTCAGTTTCTCCAGGTTTACCGATACTTTTACTTCCCGGGGAGACCCACCCAAAAGAGTAACCCGTCCCACATTCCTGATTTGTGAAATCCCCTGCCTGATCTGTTTATCCAGCAATTCATATAATTGCTCTTCCGGTATATTGGCTGTAGTGCCGATCCTTAGTACAGGTTCTGCATTTATACTGTAACTTTCCAGTGTCGGAGATTTTACTGCGGCAGGAAGCTCAGGAAGCACTTTATTGACAGCTCTCTGGACATCCTGCATCGCTTTTTCAGGATCTGCATCGGCTATGAATTCAATCGAAATAACTGAAGAGTTTTCCGCTGAATAAGTACTTACCTTTTTTATTCTATTGACTCCGGCAATCGCATCTTCCAGTTTTTTTGATACTGTATTTTCTATTTCCGAGGGTGATCCTCCGGGATAGACGGCAGTAATTGTAATCACAGGGGTAGCTAATTCAGGAAGTAACTCATAACGCAGCTTGCTGTATCCTAAAATACCCAAACCGGCAATGATAAGATAAAATACGATAAATAATATGGGGCGTTTAATTGCTAATTCTGTAATTTTCATTTTGATCCCGTTTGGTTTTGTGTATCCGATTTATAATCTACGATCTTTAAGTTTTCTAAAACAAGGCCTTCGTTTATATTGGATTGTCCTTTAAACACAACAGTGTCTCCAGCCGCTAATCCTGATAGGATTTCAACCTGATCTTCAAATTCTCGCCCTGTTTTGATCGTGCGGCGGACAGTCCTACCTGCCTCTTGTACCAACCAGACGTAATTGTCGCGGATAGCGGTTCGGGGAATAATAAGCGTAGAAACTGCCTGAGCATCTTCTGTCTTAATATTAGCTGTCATTCCGCCCATCAGAGTAATACCATGCTGGTCATTCTTCACTTTGATTAATATAGGAAAGGACTTAGCCTGATTAGCTGTGGGAATAATCGCGGAGACAATCCCTACAAAAATATGTTGAGGATATGCGTCTATTGTAAAATTCACCTGCTGTCCTTTCTGAATCCGGGATATTTCTTTTTCCGGAACATTAAAGCGGATTTCAAGTTCATTCAGGGGAACAATTACTGCAATCGGACTACCCGGAGATAGAATATCTCCCGCATTCACGGATTTTCCGGCTATAATTCCACCGACGGGTGCATGTATTACACCCCGATCCAACTCCGACTGAGATATTCGTAATTGCTTTTCAGCAGTTTCCAATGCATGCCGGGCGGTTTCCAGTTCTACGCCTGTTGCATTATTTTTTTTATGTAGTTCCAGATAGCGTTGATAATCCTCCTTTGCTTTTTTATAATCAATCTGATGAATCTGATGAGAGGATATTTTCATGTCATTATTCAGGATGGCGATCACCTGGCCTTTCTTGACCGTACTGCCATTTTGAATATTTAGTTTTACGACTCTTCCGTCGGTCTCTGAAACAACATTGACCATACCCGACACTTCTACGGTTCCCGGATATGAAACTGTATTTGTAAAATCAGACTTTTTGACTACAATGGCTTCTACTGCAAATGGAATCGATTCTTTTTCGGCCTGTATTTCTTTTTCAGCGTTTTCTTTATTATTGAAAAGCTTGAATAAGATCAAACCGACTAATAACAAGACTCCAAGTATCAAATAAAGTTTTTTTCGCATAATCGTTTTATTTTTTTTCGCATCAAAATTAAGGTATCCTATCATGGGGTTAATAGGAAAAAAAATCGAATTGTTACTATTAAGGGTTGAACCGTTATATAGTGATCTGAACTGATTTTTGAATCGAATTTCTATGGAATACTGAAAAAACATAGCTGTCACACATCAAAAAAAACAGCTTAAATGACTCTAACACACTTTAGATGCGCTTTTTGTCAGTTCAGACAAATAAGATGGAATGCAGTTAATATATATAGTAAATTTACCAGTAAAGGAGGCGGAAGAAGGCCGTAGAATCAATAATTAGATGGTATAAATTAATAAAATGAATAATTATGAACATTGTAATCAAGCAACTCAGGAAACCGGATTTTAACAGAGCCCGGAAATTTGCCATTGAAGGCATGCATTTATCCTGGTATACCACAAACAAGATCGAACTTTATTTGTATAGTAAGTATTTTTGGTATTTAGAAATAACGAAGGCTACCAAAGCTATTGGAGCCTATATGGATGACCGGTTAGTCGGTGTTTTACTGGCTGACATGAAAGATGAACCCAAAATTTTCACATCCGCCTTTTATAATGCTTTTATAAAAGTAGTTATCTTCTTTATAAACCTGTTCTACAAAAATGCATCCAGTGTTTACGATAAGGCTAACATACAAATGCTTAAAGAATTTAAAGAAAGTAATAACCCTGATGGAGAGATTAATTATTTCGCCGTTGATCCCGATATTAAAGGAAAAGGAATAGGTACATTATTATTAAACGAATTGGAAAAATATGCGAAAGGAAAACTAATTTATCTGTATACAGATTCAGGCTCGACTTACCAATTCTATCCACATCGTGGATTTAAAGAAGCTGTAACACGGAGTATAATATTAGAAATACATAAAAGAGAGATTCCTTTAAACTGTTTCTTATTCTGTAAATTGTTCTAATTGTTATGAATCCTAAATAACGATATCATCTTATGTATGTGATATACCACTTTAGTCTATTTCTTGTTTAAAGATAGAGGGGCTGTAAAATAGAATTAATACGTCTTAGTAAAAGATAAGATGATTTAAGAATCTAATAAAGTGGGTATATTTTTAGACCTAAAAAAAATAATTCTGCGAAAAAATATATTAGGGTATATCCTTTCTTTATGATCGAAGGTATATAAATTATTCAACATTGAATAAAATACTATGGAACAATTTATTCGTAATATCAAAGAGAATATCAATAAAGAGATTCAGCTTATAGAACGAGAAGAAAGTAATATCTTCCAAAAATCTATCAATATTATTTCTCTTTTAGAGTCTACATTTGATAAATTAAAAGATTTCGTATCAAATTACTCTTTCGAATCTCAATCTGAAGAAATTACTTTTTTTAAGGAAACAAAGCCTCAACTATTTAGTATATTAATTTATCATCGAAAGATATATAACCTTGAAATGAGAATGCCTACAGGTAGTCATATTGACAAGAAGAATTATCTGGAGGGAATGCTTGCCAGAATTAAATACTTCTTCGATACAAATGCAGACTTTTACCAATATTATCGCTCAGGGAGTACACACCTTGATCGGTATTATTTTTTAAGGGGCAAACCTGATATTCAGCTAATCTTAGATTGTTTCTACTTTGAAAGAGATAGTCGATTCTCTACAAGTTTTGATTTCAAAGTGGCAAAAATGATTGCTAATGAAAGGCTGACTGTTTACATCAACAACAAATTAATTAATATCAAACAACTAGAGAACAATATCCCCGAATTATTAAACTTACCTAAATCGAAACTTACCTGGACAGCTAAAAAAGCAGAACTTGTTGAACAAATTTATGCTTGGGATAGTACAGGATGTTTTAATAACGGCAACACAAATATAAAAGAACTGGCAGAATATATAGAAACGGTATTCAATATCAACTTAGGCGATTTCTATCACACTTTTCTTGAAATTCGGGAACGAAAAGGGAGCCGCACTTTGTTTTTAGATAAATTGATTAAGTATTTAGACGAAAGAATGGATGGGTTAGACAATAAATGAATCGAAAGAATGGCTTATATTTGTATTAGTAAAAAGAAAAACAGAAGTATTCTGAATACTTCTTGACATATATAACATAACGTTCACGTAAACGTCTCGCTGTGGAAACTGGTAATTTTTGGAAGGACGAGACGAAATGTGCAATGTTCATGCTATGCGAAAGTATAGTGTGGACTTGCTTGTTTCGTCCTTCGGGTATACCAGTACCTCATAGCGGAACAATGCAAGCTCCACACTTCTTTTTTGTATATTGCACATCTTAAAATATTTTGACTATGAGAAAAATAAGATTATATATTGCAGCATCCATTGATGGATATATTGCTAGTTCCGATGGGGAACTGGATTGGCTTTCCGATTATCCAATTACTCCGGAACTAAATTATGGTTACAAAGATTTTTTCGAATCTATTGATACAGTAATTATAGGGGGACGTACATATCGAGATATCCTTAATATGGATGTAGTATATCCTTATAAGAATAAAACATCCTATATAATTACACGAAATGCCATAAACACTCCTAAAGAAGATATCATTTATATAACCAATAATATCGAAGATAATATATCTGAATTAAAGAAAAGGGAAGGAAAAGACATCTGGCTTGTTGGTGGTGGAGAAATCGTTTCCCTATTCTTAAACCAGAATTGGATTGATGAAATGATAATTACCTATATTCCTATTCTATTGGGAGATGGAATTCGTCTTTTCCCGAATAAAGCGAAAGAATCGAAATGGTCTTTAATTCAATCTCAGGCATTCATAAATGGTGTAGCACAGACTAGATACCAAGTTCAAAAATAATAAGGCATGTAAAAATATAGCTAAATAGATAAAATAATACCCAAGCTAAACCCCAGTTTGGGTATTATTTTTTTATCTATGCTTAGCTTTAAAAGCTATGTTTTAGGCTGAGGGAAAATTTTTTTCACCTTATAAGCCAGGCTCCCAAGATTGAATTAAGTTACTCTATCGTATTAATTAGAAAAACACATATAACACTCAATCCATTATAACTATTTTCAGAAATAGTTGTCCCATCTTGGGGTAATTATATATCGGAATATCAGACTTTTGTATCAAACAACAAGTAAAAATATGGAAGTTATAACATTTGATTCAGATGCATATAAAGAGTTGATCAATAAACTTGATGCTATTGCGAGATATATAAAAGAAGGGGATGTTCCTAACCAATCAAAAGAGCTGGATGAAGTTTGGGTGGACAGTTACGAGGTCTGTACTTTCCTTCGAATCAGCGAACGGACTTTACAACGTTTACGATCCAACAGCCTGATATCATATTCCGTATTATCAGGAAAAACTTACTACACCATTGGCGAGATAAAACGCATACTTCAGGAACGCTTGATCAAATCAGGAGAAGAAGCTTTAAACGATCTGATCAATAGCCACAAACAATATCTCGAACGCAGAAAAAGAAATAAACCTAAAAAGTAAGGTTATGATGATAGATGACGAAATATTCGAATCAAATATCAAAGGCTTAGCCAGACTCCTCAAGCGTATCGATGAGAAGGTTGATAAGCTATTGGTTACAGAGAACAATAATGCTCTGGAAGAGCGACTATTCGATAATCAGGATTTGTGCCTCTTTCTCAAGGTTACTCCCCGGACATTACAGCGATATCGCAATCTAGGATTACTACCTTTTAAAACAATTTGTAAGCGAAACTATTACCGGGAATCAGATGTGAAAATATTTGTCAATCAGTATTTCGGAGGAAAAGATAAGCTTACTGATAAAGATAAATGGCAAAAAAAGGACTCTTCAATGAATGATAAACAGCTAGGTTCTATAGATTAATATTAATAATATTTCAGATGCTTTTTATTATCTTTAGGGAAAAGATAAAGTACTAGTTATTTATATAAATTGATATGGAATATATAGTATACCCAATAGAATTTCATCATATTTTTGATGAGGAACCACTATCCACTGAAGAGTATTTAAAGGGATTAGATAAAGTAGATTTGATTTTAATGACACTTCACCTGATTGGAATAGATAATAAAGACTCCTATTCTTTAGAGTATACTAACTTCCTTAAAATGTTTTTCCAAGATTTTCCTGATAGTAAGCAACTTCAGGACATAGACAAAAGAATAAAAAAGCTAAAGCAAACTAGTAATTTACAAAATAATCCAGACATAATCTTTACTCTGATAGAACCGAGAGCAGCTCTATTATTCCTAAAAGATATAATTCTTCTGCCAACAGGGAAAAAAGAAGTAAAAACAGAAAATGATCATATAAACTTTTTGAAAGCATATTTATCTCAAGTAGAACAGGTCCAAAAATATAAAAACAATCTGCTTAAGAGTATTCCTGAATTTGAAAATCCATTGTGTAAAGATGCAAGAATTCGTTTTGCTGGTGATTTATTACAAATGGGATTGTCTGATTATAATTTTTATGACATCTTAATGACGCAACAGATGAAAGTTTTAATGCTAGATGATTTCATCAAAGAAAAGCCACAATTAAGTAATATAATTAAGCTTTTCTATGCATCAAAAAATATAGAATCTATTTTTGATCATCTATTGAATCTTAGGATTGTAAGAGTGTATGAAGAGAATAAATTTAAAGAAGGACAAATAAGTCTTTACAAAAGGGATTATGTCAATCATGATAATCTATTTAATCGTATATCTACATATTTCGATAGTATATGTATTGATGTAAACAATCCATCTGAAGCAGAAAAAAAACTTGAAGATTTAAATGATTTCACATGCTACAAACAATATCCTGTACTAAAATTAAATAACGATCATTACTCAATTATATCTCGATACTTTTTTACTCTTAATATATATGATGGATTATTTATAAACTTACTACAAATAAGCCAGAAGACTGGAGAAAAAGATATACAGAGATTAATTAAGAGTGAATTTTCTGAAGAATATATGTTCTATAAAGTTATGAATAGGCTACTATTTAATGCAAAAAATATAAACATAAGTGGTAGAACTTTTTATGATTTAAATGACAATGGACGACCTGATTATTATGTTAGGAATAAAAAAAGAGCACTCTTATTTGAATACAAAGATATATTAATGAATAAATCAACTCGAAATTCTCAAAGTTTTTCTGATATAGAAAATTTCTTTAAAACTAGGCTAAATGAAACAAAGGGTATTCCTCAAATAATTAAAAATGTAAAAGATATTCTACTCCAAGATTTTAAACTTGACAAAGGATATAATGAAAAAAATATTGAAATTTATCCTTTCTTAATTACTCAAGATAGACTTTATTCAGTACATGGAACAAATTATATTTTAAATGACTTCTTTCAACAAAGAATAGATAATGACAATTTCTTAGCACTGAAAAAATCTCATATAAGGCCTTTAACCGTTATTGATATTGACTTTCTCCTAATATTATCATTAGAACTGAAACATAATTTAAAAAGATTTCTCGATTTAATTCATTCATATCACATATATTGTTCTAATAAAGACAGATTTATCTCTTTTCGAAATTATATTTTAAATAGTAAAAAAATAACTCTTAATCGGATTGATGAAAAAGATTTGATTATACATTATTTTAATAGATAGATAGAGAATATACTATATTTTCTATCTATCCAAACAATATCTTATCTTCTCATTTTGGGATAGATGGTATCCTCTACTTGTTGAGAACTAATCAATATCCGATCTCGATTTGCATCAATAATCTCCTTAATACTCATCGGCTGTCCCGAACGAACATCATTTGTCGAATCTTTTGGTGTGGATTGTACCGATGATAATTGATTACTTTCTTTAGGCTCATCTTTCGTTGTCAAAGTCAACTGAATCTGGCGATCCAATGCTGTTAATTGAGTCTTGAGGTCTTTCAATTCCGGCTCTTTCTTATAAGTGGAATCAATCACCTGTTTGAGGATAGGAAGATCCTTCGACAGCCTCTCATTATCTGTTTGATACTTCTCAATCAATTTAGGAATACGCTCCAATGCATTCAGAAAATTCATAGCGGCTAGTTTCGGATCAGTGGCAATATGACCGTTATTGTAGTTGTATTTTATACCACCCTCCCCTTCTATAAAGAATCGGTTATCTTTGAAAATAGAACCTTCTTTCTGGCTATCTTCTGTTTTCACAAGAAGCTTGAAATCATAGAGTGTTCCAATGGTGAAATACTCGTTATTGGTACGGGCATTATCCGATAACTGGTTTAACTTTTCTCCGACAATTTTAGGATCGGAAGAATTAACACCTTCCAGCTTTACGCGATTTAATTTGTTTCCGTCCTGATCTGTCTGAACACGACTATTAAAAGAATCCCAATCCTTTGTCATGCGGTTTATCATTTGCGTGTTTCCTTCAATCGTTCTTGTACTGTCCTCGAATTTGAAAGTAGCCGATGATTTATTCTTGACAAATGCTTTCTTCTCACTCTCCATCGCATTGATCTTCTTTTCCAATTTGGCTTTTTCCAATAAATCGGTATTACCTGAAAGGATTGCAACATACTCAGAGAAATTCATTCCCGAGCTTTCATCCATGCTGCCCTCGTCAATAGTACGACTACCGAGGCTATTGTTCTTTAGCTGATTGATAAATGTCTGCTTATTCTGTAAGAGATTGAATTTATAGGAATCTAGACTTTTCTCAACAGCATAGATCAGTACATCCACTTTATTATCTGCATAAAGCTTAGCAATTTCATTTCCTTTACGGATTGCACGCCCATCCCGCTGTTGCAGGTCTGATGGCCTCCACGGTGTATCTAAATGATGGATAGCCACGGCTCTTTGTTGTGCATTGACTCCTGTTCCCAACATAGAAGTAGAACCGAATAGTACACGGATACGCCCTTCATTCATACCTTCGATCATTGCTTTACGGGCATTGTCTGTTTTGGCTTCCTGAATAAATCGTATCTCATGGGCAAAAATACCATGATCTTCTACAAGCTTGCGTTTAATTTCCGAATAAGGATTCCACTCATTGGGTTTGTATGTGCCTAAATCAGAGAAAACAAATTGCGTTCCTTTATTGGATGCGTACTTATTGTAGTACTCGGCTATCTTAGCTGCACAATGAGATGCTTTGCTATCAACATGATCTCCATAAGCCTGATTAATCATCCGCATATCCAGAGACATCTTACGGGCATAATCTGTTGCTATCAGCATTTTTGCTTTCTCTTCTTTCTCTGTCAATGGTGCATGACCCAGTAATGTGGCATCGCCCGTCTTGGCAAACTCCATCAGCTTTTGAATAAATATCTCCTGTTGTGGTGTCGGTGGAATATTATACAGTATCTCATTCTTCTCGGGTCGGTCTATTCCGATATCCCGTGCAGTTCTGAAATCTGTTATCTCGGCATAGAAGTTTGCTAATTCAGGAACTTTGATGAAATAGCGGAAACGTTCTTTCTGTACGATCTGGTTGGTAACCGAAAATTCATAGTCTGTTGTTTTCTTGGCATAGATGGCTGCCCATGCATCAAAGGAATTGATACCCTGTGTCTCCAATTCTTTGGGTCGAAGATATTTGAACAACAGGTATAACTCTGTCAGGGAATTAGAGATCGTTGTACCCGATAGAAATGTTGCTCCTAAATCTTTACCTGTACGCTCTTGTATAGTGCGTACAGCAAATAGCATATTCAAAGCCCGTTGGCTGCCTTCAGGATTACCCAATCCTGCAACACGGTCATGCCGGGTTGTAAAAGTCAGGTTCTTAAACTGGTGGCTCTCATCTACGAACAAATGATCAATTCCCATCATTTTAAAATCTACAACATCATCTGTACGGTTCTTTATCGTATCAGCGAGTACACTGAGCTTTACTTCCAGATTTTGTTTCCTCACTTCCAATCCTCGTAACATGCGTTTGGATGCTGATTTACCTTCTATTTGTTCTATAACCCGAAGATTCTCTTCTACTGAATCGAGTTCCGTTCGGAATATCTTCTGCTGCATTTCCGGAGATTGTGGAAGTTTTCCGAATTGGTCGTGCGTAAGGATAATAGCATCCCAGTTATTGTTTTTTATATCATTGAAAATCTTCACACGCTTACTCGGTGTAAAGTCTTCCTTGCCGGGATAGAGTATCTTCGCACTCGGATATGCTGTTCTGAAGGTATGGGCTATTTCATGTACATTAGCTTTCAATCCTAGTATCATCGGCTTATTCGCTAATCCTAATCGTTTCATTTCATAAGCTGCAATACACATAATTAGGGTCTTTCCACCGCCAACTTCGTGATCGGCTATACCTCCACCTATCAATTTCTGCATCCAGATACAGTCTTTTTGGCTTGGGTACAGATCAACGATACCCAATGCTTTCAGGTCAAGGCCTGGGAATGTCTGGTGCGATCCATCGTATTCGGGACGTATATAACAATTGAATTTCTTATTATACAGATCAGCCAGCTTGTTCTGAAATTCAGGCGACTGTTCATTGAGCCAGTCGGTAAAACCGTTTCGTATCTCATCTATCTTGGAGTTGGCTAATTGTATTGCTTCGGGATCAGCAACTTTTACACTTTTACGCTCTCCGTTCTCATCCAATACTTCGATTGTTTTGGTAATATTCGGAGTTGTATTTAGTAACCCATGTTTCATCAGATGAATACCTGTAAAAAGCTGTTTCTCACTCTGCACGGCAAACTTTTCACTGATGATCAGGTTACTGCGTTCCGCACTGACAGTAAAATCATCACGGGAGGCATAATACTCTATATTTACATTGGTTTCAAAGAGTGTGCCGGCATAATCGCGGTAGATCTGCATCGGTATCCATCGTTCTCCGAAATTAAAGTCGAGTTCTACATAACGTATCGGTTCCGGCATAGCTTCTTCTAAGGTCTTAAGGGATACCTGTGATACCTGATCAAGCGGATGGTTTATAAGATAATCTCTGACCTGTTCCGCTTTTTCAATTACATTTCCTGCAATAAACTTATCCCGGATCTCATAGTTCTGTAGCATCGGATTGAAATAGATTTGTCCTTCCAGCTCCTTTAATACATCGTCTTTAACTTTGTTATCAAGTATAGAGAGCATATAGTCCAGATTGATCTTTCCATATTTATTCAGGGATGCAACTAAGGCTTCACGGGAAGTCTCAGCATGTTTGATCTCATCCGGGTTAAATGTTACAGGCCTGTCGAATATATCCGCTTTTTGAAGTTTCCCGTCTATTCTGCGTTCCAAAGCAAGGATAGCAGTTCCAGATGCATCCATCTTGATAATATCCAGGTTCTTCTTATCATTCAGGTTACCATATAGTCTGAAAAAGGAATCATAAGAGCTGTTCAGGTTTTTACGTAAAACAGGCTCTTCTTGCAGATTCTTTGCTTCATAATCATATAGCTTATGATAAGTATCCCTTAATTGAATATACATTCCAACTTTGGATTGTTGTATTGTCGGAAGGTCTAACGGTTGAAACATGGCATCGTTTCGATAGCGTTCTTTCAGATAACCGATCTGCCCGTTATCTTTTACCAGTGAACCTTGTTTGTAGTATTCTTCGAGTACACCGGAGAAGGATTGAAGCTCCATTGATGGCTTTGGCTTCTCTTCTTTGAATACTTTTTCTGTATACTCTCGTGCTTGCTGCTTCTGTTCTTTGTTATTGGAGAACAGGCTAAGTTGTATAGGTTTTTGATTGGGTGGTAAAGTCCGTTTCTTTCGGCTGGGTTTAATTTGTGTTCGTTCTTCTTCACTTAATCCGAATAAATCATACAAGGACATTACGGGTTGGGAAGTATCCAACTCAATGACTTTGTTTTTTTCTTCTGCTTTTTGATTGATAGCGGATGTAGGTGTATTGTTTCCTGATCTTTGGCTTTGTCCTGAATATTGCAGGTATAAGTCTAAATTGAGATGGGTAGAGAAATCAGCCTTTAGCATCTTCTTTAAATCAGAAGAGATTCCCTCCATTCCACCATCATGTAAAAATACCTGTGCCGGTTTTCCGTAAGGATCGGTATCGTTATACCCTTTGGTATGGATAATACGGTGTAAGTTCTCGAAACTGCTATTGAGAGTTATTCCCGTTGAAAGGTTATAGGTTGTCAGAAACTTCTTTTCTCTGGCTGTTAGTTCCTGTTTCTGTGTATTCTTTTGCAGGATGATTAAATCACTGCCGACTTCTGTTCCGGCATTTTCAACAAACAGATTATTAGGGAAACGAATGGCGGAGATCAGATTGGTATTGTCCATCAGCCATTGCCGTACATCTTTGTTATTGGGTGAATTTAAGACTCCCTGAGAGGTAATAAATGCCAGAATACCTCCTTCACGCAGTGTTTTAACTCCTTTTATAAAGAAATAGTTATGGATAGCTCGTGTGGAATCCCTGTGCAACCTGTCTGTCTTCATAAATGCAGCATCGAATACACTCATTTCTCCGAAAGGGATATTGGAGCTAACAACATCAAAGTAATTATTATAACGGCTCTCGATTGTCTCAAAGCCTTCTACATGGGTATGTTCATTATTCTTATCATTAACATATGAGAGAATCTTTCCTGTAATCAGGTCTTTTTCAAAATTGATCTTTTCACTATCTCTAGGCAGATCAAAAGCATTTGAAAACTCACCCATGCCTGCTGACGGATCTAAGAACCTGATTATAGGAATCTCGTTTTCTTTGAAAATATCCGATATGGTTTGTACAACTTCAGAAGGTGTATAAAATGCGGTCAGTATCGAATTCTTGATACTACAGATATAACCTTTGTATTCCTGTTCTGTTGCTGTATTTTCCCGAATAGTTCGATGTAATTCGGCAACCAGAGGGAATAGGTCTAATTCTGATTTAGGCCAGGATACGGTATCCATCAGGCTATTGGCAGGATTAAGCACGCACTTGAGTCCTCCGAATCCTGAATATTGCCGAAGAACTTCTTTTTGATCTTCACTGGCCGATAGATTCTCTTTTTCGAGTTTAAAGACCAGCTTAATAGCTTCGATATTGGCTCTTAGATGAGCTTTCTTATTATAGCTCATGTTCGTCCTCCCACATATCGATTAGTCCAACCAGGTCCGTATAAAGCCTGTTGTATTCCGCTGAATAGGCAAACTCATCATGTAATGCATATTCTGTAAAGACTTCTTCACAGTATGGGAGCAATGACATGGTCTTTTGGAAAACCTCGCTTTCGGGGATATAGGAGAATTCTTCAAAGAGGATATTGCGGATTGTATCGAATTTAGAGAACAGCAATCCTGAATACAGAGCTTTACAAGCCATTTCTTCGGCTCTGTCATGTGAAGAACCTTCTTTTATGGCATTGGAATAGGTTTCGGCTGCCATATCAGCTCTGTTTTTAATTAACTGTGGGTCATTTGTTTTATCAGGATGGCTTTCCTGAAGGTATGAAAGGAGCAGCAGCCCGTAATAGGACAGCTCCTGCCTGTTATGTTTTGATTTCATAATTGGAAAAATTAGTGGAGGTCGATCGACCTTTTAAAATGGTAGGTAAATGGAATCCGGCTTATAAAAGCAGAACGGTTCCCGGGTTTTCCGTCCCGAGAGCCTCCACTAATTTCTCAATGTTACAAGCCAACCGGAGTATCTCCCGATACAAAGGCTGCTTATGAATGTAAAATTGTAGAAATGAGTGGTAAATATACTCAATTATATGAATGGGACTATTCTGCTTTTTTTAAAGAGATGGTATGTTCTAATTTAGATTACATCCGTCTTCCTCTTGTCTGTTGTTGGGATTCTTCCTGTTCCTGTTTATTCTCTTCTTTCTCTTTCTGCTTCTCGCTTGGAGCCGTCTGACCTTGTTCCAGTGGTTCTTTTACCTTTCTGGTGGCCTCATTGGTCTTCCCTTCGGAATTAACGGCAACCTGTACTTTATGTCTGTCATCTGGTTTGACCAAGCCCTGTTCCAGAGCTTTCTTATAATCTGTCGCAAACATAAAATTGGTTTTACCGTCTTCGGGTTTCCAGGTTATATAACCGTTATAGTTTTTACCGTTGCGATCAGTCAGACCGCTTACATAAACGGTTTTTCCTTCATTCAGGCTCGCCTGCTGATCTTCGGTCAGTTCTTTCTTACGGAAAGTCTTTGGAACTTCAGGCTGGTTTTCTGATTGGTGTTGGGACTGGCTTTGCCTGGGATTATTACCAAAATGTATTTCAAGACTTCTTCTGTCGGCATTCACCTGGACTGTACCACTGAACAGGGTGTCTTTCTTAGATTTCATATTTTCTAAGTATACGCCTTTTCCTTCTGCCAGATCTCTCTGCTGTTCTTCACTCAGTTTTACTCCTTTGAATTCATCAGGGATCTTTACCCTGTCGACACGAAGGGCAACCAGCTCATTCGTTAACTTATCAATGGAGACAAAGGCTTGCATTTTCATACCTTCCTTGGGTTCGATCTCAATCAGTCGTCCGGCATTACCTGTCTGGCGAAGGTTGTCTTTATCTTCCTTGGTGAATGTTGCTCCCATAAAGGGAAAGTTAAGTTCAGGAGCATTGCGGATATTATGAATCCGCAGTTTGAGGTTACCGTCAGCATCTTCTCTGAATGACAGACGGGCATCACTATACACGGATTCGCCTAGTGCTTCTGTTTTGATGGTTACAAGAACCGGTGACTTTTGCCAGTTAAGCATTGGCTCAAGGCTTCCAGATTTCTCCAATTTTTCCTTGGTGATACCGAGCTGAGCCAATTGATCCCAGTTGATACGGGATTCGTCTAATGCCTGATATTCTTTCGGAGCAAATGCTTCGGGTAATACTTTGTATGCGTCTAATGCTTCTTTATTGGATGGATTATCCGGATCTTTCAGCATCTCTTTGAGAACAGGTGTAATACTCTCAAACAGTTCTAATGGGATTTTAAAGAAATGAAAGTGTGTAGGATCTTTACTCTGGCTCAGGAAGTTTTTGAAGAAGTTTTCTAATACATCGGCATTCTTGTCGATCTTCAGAAAGGCTGGTTCGTTTTCTTTGGTTGGTTTGACACTTTTGGGTGTTCCGTCTTCATTGTTACCGCTGACAACATTCAGGTTATTAGTCTCTTTTTCTGTGACCAGCAGAATTTCTTGGTCGTTTACTTGTTCATTCATACAATCAAAATTAGTGGTGCATCAATAGCAATGCGTCACTAATTTAGAATGAAAAGGGGTGTATGTAGTTAGTATTCAAGCAACTGTCATCTTATGACATCTGGCGTCATCATTTGTCATATATTTTATGCTTGAAATTATAGACTTGCTGGAATTAATAATATATTTGTATTAACTTAATTTGTTGATACTATGAAGAAGTTTATCTTTATATTGAATATTATTGTTGTTGTGGGATTTCTTCTTTGGTTTATAAATGAACCAGGGTGGGAGCCAGCTATAGGATTTATTGCTGCAATAGTTGGACTTATAAGTCAATTCATCTTTAATGATGAGATAAGAAGAACTGTTATCCAAATAAAAGAGATGTCTCAAAAAGCAGGTAATAAATCTACGCAATACCAATCAGCTGGAAATATGACTATAAGTAGTAATACCTCTTCATCACTTGAAACAGGGAATGGTAGTCGTAATGCTAATACATCAGCAAATATTGATAAAATGAGTCAAGAAGCAGGTGATAACTCTACCCAATATCAGTCAGGTGGAGATATGACTATTATTAATGATAAATGATGACTGATATGAAACAAGAAGCCGGAAACGGAGCTAAACAATACCAAGCACAAGGGGATATGGTAGTAAACCATTATGAGTCTATTCCTACAGGCTTTAGTATCCAATATAAACGGTTAGTTGAAGAATTTGAAAAAGAATTAAAAGAAAATAATACAGAGTATACATCCTTTATCGGAAAAATCAAGCACTATACTTCTAAGATAGATGATTTTATTGGGCTTGAAGAAAAGCTACGTGAAGCAGGATATGAAGACCACTATAAATTTGCATTGAGATATAAAGAAATGTATTGGCAACTTTTAACAGAGAACGATCTTTCTAAAGCAACTCAGAAAATTCATGCTTTTATTCTAGCTCGAGTTTCTGTACTATTTATTCTTCACATTAAAGGTGCAATAAATAATGGTGTTTCGAAAGAAGATGTCAATGATTTAATCTTTAACAAGGTTATTTTCCCTATTCAAGAAATGTTGGGGGAGAACAATGTTCTGGATCTATATGATGATGATATAATGTCAATGATATATTTTTTAACAGGCAATTGCCATATTAGATGGATATAATATGATAATTTATCACCCCTTATATGACTCTTATCATTCAATAGTTAGAGTTTTGAAACTATTGAATTTTTTAGATGATAAAGCTTATGAAATAGATAGAATAAGAATATATGATTATTTCTTATTATTTCCATTTGAATTAAATAAAATCACAATGCCAATTGGCTTTTTTGAATATAAAAAAATTGCAAAAGAAAATCGGTTTAATAAAATACACGATGTCAGGAATATTTTTTTACAGCTAGAGGGAGTACAAGAGCTAGCATTTAATGCTATGATTTCTTATGGCTTTCTTAGTAAGGATTTTTATTTAGATGGAAATATAAAGATAGATATATCCCTTATTCCAAGTGATTTATCTTTAACTCTCAATGATATTGAGAGAACATATATGGAGTTTGTCACTAAGTGTTTTGAGAAAATGTCATTAAGAGAACTTAAAGAAAGGACTAAATTAATGGAATATAGATATGAGCTTTCTGAAATTAAATAGTTTACTTGTTACTAAAGATGGTAAAGAGGTTTATTTTGAAGAGTTTCACTCAGGAGTAAATATAATACGAGGAGACAATAGCTCTGGTAAGTCAACTATCTCAAATTTTATTTATTTCATCATTGGTGGTGATTTTTCTAATTGGTTACCAGAAGCAGCTTCTTGCGATTTCGTATATGCGGAGGTTACTCTCAATGGAGCTGTTGCAACATTTAAAAGGGAGATAACACAAAAATCACTTCAACCAATGTCTGTGTTCTGGGGAACAATTGATAAGGCTCTTTCTTCTAGTTTTGAAGGATGGAAAAATTATCCATATTCGAGACGAACACCACAAACTGAAAGCTTTAGTCAAATTATATTTAAAGCATTAGATTTTCCTCTAATTTCGTCAGATAATGAAGAATCTATAACCTTTAATCAAATCCTAAGGTTAATTTACATTGACCAGTTGAGTTCTCTAGATAGTTTGATGAGGAATGAGGACTTTGATTCACCAACAATTAGAACAGCTGTTGGTAATTTGCTTATTGGCACTTATGATGATGATTTGCTAAAGAAAGAAATGTCAAAAAAAGAGAAAGAAAAAGAATTATCAGAAGTAAAGAAAAATATAAAGGCTTTAGATGATATATTTGATAAAAGTCCCCTCGAATTTGATAAAAAAACACTTGGAGAATCTATCTCAGAAAAGGAAGGTCAGCTTGGAAGAATCATTAGTACACTTAAGTCACCAGATATCCTTTTAGACACAATAAAGAAAAATGATATAAAGAATGAAATAAAAGACCAACAAAAAAATCTAAATAATATCAAAAATGAATACAAAACTCTTTTAAATTATTTAGAAAAGGAGAATATGGCTATTGTTGATAGTGATAATTTTATTGAGGTACTAAATAATAAACTCACGGCAATAAAAGAATCTCTGAATTCTAGAAATATACTTGGTTCATTACCTATTCAATACTGCCCTATTTGTATGGAGAAACTTGATGAACCAATTGATGATTGCCATTGTCATCTATGTAAAAAACAAGTATCAGCTAATGATGGTAATACAAAGTTGATTAGAATGAAGATTGAGATAGAAACTCAAATTGCAGAGTCCACGGTCTTACAAAAAGATAGATTAGAGAGGATTGATGAATTAAAAGAAGAAATTAAAAAAACAGAAAGAGAACTAACTAGAATTCAGTCTACATATGATTTGTTAATTAGCCAGTCTAGGACTACTTATGAGACAAAATACGATGAATTATGGGTAATGAAAGGAAAATTAGATGCCCAAATTGATTTTTTAAAGCAACAATTACAACTCACCGAATCATACGAATCATACAAAAACAAACAATTTCTATTAATTGCTTCTATCGAGAAATTAACTGATGAAATAGAACGGTTGAAAAAATTACAGAGAAGTAAAGCTACTAATGCTTATTCTCGAATTCAGTATTATGCATTAGAACTTCTAAAAGGCGATGGGCAATATGAAGATAAATTTCAAAATGGGGATAGCATTTCAATATCTTTTCATCAGAACCTTTTTTACTTAAACGATCGAAATCGTTTTTCAGCAAGTTCAATGGTCTTGCTGAAAAACTGTGTCCGATTCGCAATTTTCTTTGCCTCTCTTGAACTCAATTATTTCCGATACCCGAGATTTATCCTATGTGATAATATGGAGGATAAAGGTATGGTTGAAGCTAGGAGTAAAAACTTCCAACGCAATATTGTTCGTTTAGCAAATGATTTTGATGTAAACTCTTTTCAAATAATATTCTCTACATCTATGATAGATGAATCATTAGATATTCCTAAATATACTGTCGGCGAATTCTATTCAGCAAATAATAAAAGCTTAAAATTAAGTTGAGCTTCAAACTCTTACTTCTTCACCAACTTACTCAACTTCGGATCTTTCATAATCCGATCCATTTCCACCTCGACAATATTAGCTATATCTTTTTTGATGTCGTAATAATTATTTTCGATAACCTCTTTCATTGGTTTATTATAAACCTCTTGAAAATCCATGATAATAGGTATTTGTTTGAACTTATCAGTTTCAGCTGTTACCTTTTCTTCATCTACGACTATTTGAGCATGAAAGATTTTTTGCTGTATCCGTTCTCTAAAGTTATCAGAAACAGAGCCGACAAATATCCCTTGAGTGAGTGTCGAAATTTTAGATGCCGGGATCAAAGCATCTAACTGGGTATTGATTGTAGTAGACTTATCCTGTTTATTAATGGTTATAGATTGTCGTTTTTGTAATACTTTCCCGAATCGATCTGAGAGATTTTTTGCAGTATCACCAACAACTTGTCCTGAAAATATATTCCCAACCGTATTTATTACCACATCTGCTTCTTCGCGGCCATAGTCTCTGGTCAATTGTGATATATCCTGAAATCCCAAGCATACAGCAACTTTATTACTTCGGGCTGTTGCAATCAGATTATCCAATCCCCGAAAATAAATAGTAGGCAACTCATCTATAATAACAGAAGATTTTAGTAGTCCTTTTTTGTTTATCAGTTTAACTATACGCGAATTATATAAACCAAGAGCTGTCCCATATATGTTTTGTCTTTCAGGATTATTTCCTAAACATAGAATCTTTGGAGCATCGGGATTATTTATATCTAATGTAAAATCATTGCCAGACATTACCCAATATAGTTGAGGGGAGATCATTCTTGACAATGGTATCTTAGCACTCGCAATCTGTCCCTGCAACTGTTCTTGTGCATTTCCATGCCAGGCATCCATAAAAGGAGAAAGATAGTTCTCCAATTGTGGATAGGATGTTAGGATAGGAAATATCTCTTTATAAGGTTTATTCAGAAATTCAATAGCATGAGGAAAGGTGCAATATCTACCACTATCATATAATTTGAGATACCAAATAATTGCAGCCAGTAGAATAATTGGGGATTCCACAAAGAAGTCTCCTTGCTTTTGTATCCAAGTCTTATTTAGATTGAGCATTATAGTATAGGCTGATTCATAAGCATCCGAGATATCAGTCATAAATTCAGGTGCAATAGGATTACATCGGTGGCTATGTTCAGGATCGTCAAAGTTTATGACAAAGAACTGAGGATCGACATTATACCCATCGGCATATTGTAACATCTTGTTGTATGCAATAGTAGATAGATCAGGATATTTAAAATCATAACAATATAGAGCAAATCCTTTACTGATTTGCTGATCTATATAGTTATTTATAATAGCTAATGACTTACCACTACCGGGAGTCCCCAACACTATAGTTGCCCGAAACGGATTGACCACATTAATCCAACCTTTGTGTTGTTTCTTTTGATACTGAAATAAGGTAGGCAGATTAACCGAATATTCATTTTCCATAAGCTTTGTTTCCTGCATAAAACTTTCGTTCTCCATATTGAAAACATCATCCATTAGATTCGTTTTCAATAATCGACTCATCCATAAACCTCCCATTAACAAGAGGATATAGCCGATTGTCAATGTAAATATATACAAAGCGGTATTGGCAGCTAATGGAAGGGGCAAAATTAATACCCACCAATTGAGAAAAAAGAAGATAAATCCAAAGAACAAGAATACATATATTTTATACCATGTTATTTTTTCCTCTTTCACCCCCTTTGTTCCTAAACAAGATAGAGCTAAGAACACAACAGCAAACAACTTTGTCCAAAGAATATGGGAGAACAACCCTGCTCTATTCTGAAAGTTGAGGAGTATTCTGTCTACTACTCCAATATTAATTCCACCATCCGATATCGCTTGGTAACAAAACCAGTAAATATGGATAACCACAAATAAAATACTAATGGCTCGCATAAATTCCATTACTTTGGCGAGTCCCCTCAAATCATCTTCGTTCTGCATAATCTCTATTTTTGAATTTTGATTTCAAAAATATGACCATTGACAATTGAGTGAGTAGACATTCCGCTGCCAATATCGGACAATCACTTTTGATATACTGAATATTTATCAAATATTCTATTCTACCCGAATAAAGAAGTTGTATTTTTGTATTCTCAATTATGAACTATTCTAATACATGATGGAAAAAATATTCAATAGATATCTTCGACTCCATAAGATTGCCTTTCTTCGAAAATGGTTTCTTGATAAAAATAAGAGAACAGAATACTCCAAAAATAGAAGTTTTGTTTACGAAGCGAATTTCATCCAATATATAGAGCATATCCAAACTAACTCATGATAAATTCCTATTGCAAGAATTTACATTCGATAAACAAGCTTAACTCGACTAGAAAAATAAAATCTAAATAGTATCTTAATTATGAAAAATATAATACTACTACTATCCGTACTATTCATGTTCTCCTTTGTTGCTTGTGATGATAAAAATGATGATGGAGATTTCTATATTAAATTTGATAAGAAGGAAGTAAAGTTAAACGCAATAGAAGGTACATCTGAAATAATCGAAATTTCTTCCAGTTCTACCTGGAGTCTGGATACAGAACTTCCTGATTGGATTGGTATCAGTGATTTTGTGGGAGATGAATCGCCGATGAGTATTACTATTACCGCAAACAGAAACGATAATATGGAAAAGAGAGAAGCTACTCTGATTTTTCATAATAGCGATGATATTAAGCAGTCAATAAAAATCATTCAACTAGGTTTAGCTGATTCTGATCCCTTTATAGAACTAAGCGAAAAAAGTATGGATCTAGCTATTGACGGAGCTGCTAAATCTATCGATCTTACCACGAATGTGTCTTGGGAAATAACCTCTGTTCCAACATGGTTGGTGATATCCTCTAAATCAGGAGATAAATCAACTCGAATCACTATCGGTGCAGAAGAAAATGACCAAATAAAAGCAAGAGAAGCGACACTCACTTTTAGCTCTAAAGATGGGAAAGTAAAAGGTCAGTTAAGTATTTATCAGACTGGACGGGAAGATATTATACAGAGTCCCTTTCTTCCTATTTTTCACTATTCCGTATTTTCTAACACCAACAATGGGCATTATAATGTAACTACAGAAAATCTTTTCGTTAACGCAACTCTTCGAGATAAAATATATCTCGGAAATCTGATGGAAAACAAAACTGAAATTTATCCGAGCTTTCCTATACCTACCGGGTATACATTCAATCCTATTAGTGCTATTACAACTCAGGTAGTTAATCCTACAAGTAGAACTTTTGTTCCATCATTTCAAGAACAAGAAGCCTTTGGTCAAGAGGCTACCGCAAATCCTCCTCGTGAAAATGCAAGCCTTACACATGACTACTTTAATCCGACCAGCTATCCTACTCACCGTGTACTTTACTCCATCGGATGGGCCAATATGGGAATTGCTTTGGATAAGATTGTATCGGGGGTATCATATAAAGAACAAGAGATGACTAAGAAAAATGGAATGATCTTCTCTTTCAAACATACACTATTTACGTTTGTAATGGATTATCCTCAAAAATTAATCAAAGAAGAACTAAGGGATGCAGATAAAGGAAAAAATCTGTCATATATTAATTATATGGAATATGGCAAAGTGGGATTACTAATAGTCGAATCGGATGCCAAATATGACCGTATGAGAGATGCAGTACGAAGTGTATTGATAGGAGAAGAGAATAGCATACATCAAGCAGAATTTGATGCTTTGATAGAGGCTGCTGACATCAGCTATGTTTATTTCAATAATAAGAATGAAGTGCAGCTCAACAAAAATAAAAAGGATGCAATCAAAGCTTATAAAACTGCTCTTTCCAACAAAAAAGACAAGGAAAATATTTATCCGATTGGTTTTACATTGCAAAATTTCGGAAATCACACAGCTGATAAAATAATATATTCATTCGATGCCCTGAAATAAATAAATTTTACAATAAAAGAAATCCCTGACTAAAACTCAGGGATTTTCTATAATCCTCGTTTACGTCTTTTTTCTTCTATCTTCATTCTACGAGTAAAAGCCTCTTCAGCATAGTCTGTCCCATGCTGTTCCAATAAAGAAAGATCTATTGTCGAATCTTCCTGTCTATTATTGTATTCGGTGTTTTCGGTAAAGCTGTCTATTAGATTATCAGCATTAGATCCTTTCGTTGTATTGTCTGTTGGATTTATGATAAGCGGAGGTGTATTTGTAGTATCACTCTTAAATAATTCATTAAAAATGTTAGCAGAAAACTCTTTCCCCATTTTAGAGCCATTGAATACACATCTGCTCTGATGATCTATAAAAGTTGCACCATAAATACGACCTTCTGTATTTTCCCGAAATATTATATTGATATTATTTTTTGCCAAATCATTTAGAAAAGTCTGCTTATCGGTATAGTTACTTATTGCCGAACCAACAATCAACTTCGGGGATTCAAATACCTTTTGTTCTTTCATATACTTTACTGAATACTCCAACCGATTTTGTAATGCACCATATCCCACACTTTTGCTGATAACAGACGCTTTGATAGGATTTCCGACCTTTTCTCCTTTCTCATCTATAGCTGAATATACCAAACCTGAATAATTCTTACCTTTTATGTCCCCTTTGACTTCCTCTACTGTTACTCCATAAAGGGATAATAAAGCACGGAATTCATTTACCGATTGGAAACGATAATTTTTAATGAGAGATTTTGAGATGCTAGAGATTTGTTTCTTTATATCTCCCGATTGATAATCTACCCGCTTTAGTGTTGGTAGCTCTTCGGATTGTTTTTTCTTCTTCTCTGCAGGATGCAGATTATAAAATTTTTCCAATTCACGGGTAATATCTTTAGAGCGTCTCTTTTCAAAAGAGTCATCGACCTTTTTACCATTTTCGTCTATATTGATTGTCACGATATGAATATGTTTTCGGTCTAAATCTTCGTGCTTATAAACGATATAGGGTTGATTTCCATAACCTAATTTTTGCATATAGGTTTGAGCAATTTCACGATACATCTCATCACAGACAACGTCATCGGGATGTGGATTGATTGATATATGTGAAACTGTTTTCTCTGTATTCTGGTTGGCATTCAGGTATGGGGCAAATGATTGGTTTGCCAGATACATACTCAGTGATCCATCTTTATTCAATATGATCCTATTGCTAAAAAGGACCTCCGCCTGTTGCTCTTTTACCTTCTCCTGATTATATAATAAAGCCCCTTGCAATGAACTTCCCTTACTTATTTTTGCAACCATAGATGGCTATATCTCTGTTCAAATTCATCTGTCAGGTCCATCATCTGTTTTTGTAAAGTGACCAATTCAAGTGTTACTTTTTCCAGTTTATAGAGAAAAGCCAACGCCTTTTTCTCCGCAAAATTCGATTTTAAAGCTTTCACTATTTGATTATAATTTGTCCCGATAGCACGATACTGTCCAAAAAAAGTTGTCAAACGCATATAATAATCCTGTACTCCTTTGTCAATCTTGACCACCTTAATCGGTCTATTAAAGATGCATGAGGTTATAAAATGCGCTTTTACACTTTCTCCCGATTGCTCAAACATGGATAAAAAACGGTTATTATCGACATTATTCAAATAGATAACATATCTATTTTTTGCAGGATCATTTTTAGGATTCCGTCCTCCTTTTCGCTTGTTTAATTGATTATCTGGTATCATAATTATATAAAGATTTAATAAATAAAAATCATGACTTTGGAATGATTTTCTCCCCTGGAAGGGGCAAGGGTTTTGAGGCACGGAAATTTATTTCGAGTGCTTCAAAACACACCTTGCTGTATTCTGACGAATACCAAAATCCATCCTCCGATGGATTGCCCGAGAAGCTAATTTCGGAAACGGGATTAGCCTGATACAAAACAGGAAGATTATCATTACACTACAAAGGTAGAGTCCGTTAATCGAAAGGTTATCATTTGTTTATCAGACAAAAGGTGACAGTAGATGTCATTAGATGACAGTTCCTTTCAAACCTTATCAATCTGCCTGTTTTCAGTGTTCTTTTGTGTGAATCAATTATTGAATTAGTGAGTTCGGGTATTCAGAAATTCTTTCAGAAAAGAAATACTGAGTTGATTTTATACTGAATGGTAGAAGGAGATCACTAAGTTCTGAATGATGTCAATCATCATTGACTTGATGATTGAGAGGATAGCTTCTTTAACACATGAGTTACTGAACTCATGACTTTATAGAGTCAATCCCTATAGAAGGAATTACTGAACTCCTCAATCAGAGCATTACTTACAGAACAGCATAATGAGTGAATAGCTGAATGAACTCTCTGATTCCTGATTGACAGAATGAATTATAGAATTACTTATTTAAAACAGTATCACATGAAAGGAAAAACATTATTTATTGCTATCTCTACTCAAAAGGGAGGAGCCGGAAAAACAGCATTGACCGTATTACTTTCCAGTTATCTGCATTACTCACGAGGCTACAATGTCGCTGTTGTAGATTGTGATTATCCGCAATACAGCATCAATGGAATGCGATTGAGGGATAAGCAGTCTGTAACGGAAGATCCGTATTATAAATCTCTCTTTTACAAGCAATGTAAAAGCCTGAATAAAAAGGCTTATCCTATTGAAGTCAGCAGAACACCTGAGGCCATTGAAACAGCAGAGCGGATTATCAAGGATTCGGAAGTTCCATTGGATTTTATCTTCTTCGATCTGCCCGGAACAATGAATGCCAAGGGCGTATTGAGTACCCTTGCTCAAATGGACCATATCTTCACTCCGATAACAGCGGATCGTATGGTTCTGGAAAGTTCACTGGAATATGCCGGACTGATCAATGAGCAGATCATAACCACAGGTAAAGGTAATATCAAAAGCCTGTATCTATTATGGAATATAGTCGATGGACGGGAAAGTAATCATCTGTATGGTGTTTATGAGCAAGTCATAGCAGAATTAGGGCTACAGGTTATGAAATCCTTTGTTCCTGATGCCAAACGCTTCCGTCATGAGATAACAACAGAACATAAACCGATTTTTCGCTCTACATTACTTCCTGTTGATAAACGACTTATTCAAGGAAGTAATCTGGATCAGGTAGCCGATGAATTCCTATCTATCGTGAAGGGAGGTGCTAATGGCTAACAAGGAGAAAGAATATGAAATTGATGAAGATTTCCTACTGGCATCTATCGGAGATCACAAAGAAGGGAAACCGCCTCTAAAAAAAGAAGAAGCTATAGCTGATGACAAACCTATAAAACCCAAAGACAGCAGTGCGAACAGCAAACGGAATAAACGAAATAGTAATACGGAAGATTATGAAGAGCTCTTTTTATGCCGCAATGAGATACGCCAGCGACAGGGAGTCTATATCAGTCAATCGGTACACCAGACTATTATGCAGATTGTAAAACAGATAGCAGGAAATGATGTATCTGTTGGCGGATACATAGACAATGTGCTGAAACATCATCTTGGAAAATACAAGGATGAAATAAACTCTTTGTATAAACAAGACCGAACCAATTTAATAGATTAAGCAATGGTCGAATTACTAATTATTCTCTGTATTGCAGGGATTATCCTGATTAAGTTATCGGATTACAAAATAACCATAAAGAAGAATTCTTCCGACTCTAAATTGCGGGACGAAGAGTCTCAAAAGAAAGGAAAAAGAGTCGGACGGGTTGGTAAAAGTATGCCCGATATCAGACAAATAATGACATTGAACGACAGTTCCTTAGAATCGGATAATCCACAGAAAAAAGCGTATATATTTGATTCGTCAAAGGATGAAAGCGAGTCTGATCCGAAGGACTTAGTCATAGATGCCGATCCGACAGAAACAGTAGTTGATGATGAAGAGGAAGACGAAATTGCTGCTTATACAGGAGAAGAAGTCTATACAGCCGGAGGGATGGATTATGAGGTTATGATGAATACCGTAAAGGTTATAAACAGCAAGACCGCCACCAAAGAAGAGGAACAGAAGGCCGGACAGATCTTGTATGATAACCGGGATACGGAACTGGTGGATAAGATGGTTTCAACAAAGAAAGAATTATCTGTCAGGATAACATCACTCATCGGACTCCGTCTTCAACAACATGCCAAAGAGAATCCGGAGTATGTTGAATCAAGCCTCGCTTCTCATCTGAATGGATCGGATGAATACAGAAATTTTAAAGCTGACGATTATTTCTAAGTTCAGATAATAATCATTTTAAGAAAGGAGGTTGCTTATGAAGTAGTAAATTGTAGAATATCTTAAACAAAACGGTCTGCGACCGCCACTAATTTCCAACGTTACAAGTTTAACCCGCTATGGGGAACTATCCACTCCCCATAGTTTAACATCAATTTTATGTACAAAAAAGTTTCATTTTTTGTAGCCATGCTAATGGCTGCATCAGCCTCTGTATTTGCCCAAGGGAACGGTATGCAGGGTATCACCGATGCCACTAATATGGTCACCTCTTACTTCGACCCCGCCACCAAACTTATCTATGCTATCGGTGCTGTTGTCGGACTGATCGGAGGAGTAAAAGTGTATTCCAAGTTCAGCTCCGGTGATCCGGACACATCTAAGACTGCCGCTTCGTGGTTCGGAGCATGTATCTTCCTGATCGTGGCTGCCACTATCCTCCGCTCATTCTTCTTATAGGGGTCACAAACCCTCTTATTAATCTATTAATAAAGAGAAAGAATGGCAGAATATTCAATCAACAAAGGAATCGGCAAGCCTGCTGAATTTCGGGGACTCAAAAGTCAATACCTTTTCATTTTCGCAGGTGGACTCTTAGGTGTATTTATTGTCTTTGTGATTATGTATATGATCGGGATCAGTCAGGTTATTTGTATCGGTTTTGGTGTAATCACTGCCGGAACATTGGTTTGGGGAACATTCCATCTGAATGACAAATACGGAGAACACGGTCTTATGAAATTGCAGGCTATGCGTAATCACCCCAGATATATTATCAACCGCAGACGGATAATCCAGCTGATTTCAAGAATAAAGAGGAAAGGAGAAAGCGCATGAGAAATACACTAAAAGCTGCAACCCTCGAAAGCAAGTTTCCCATACTGGCAGTAGAACACGACTGTATCCTGAGTAAAGATGCAGACGTTACCGTCGCCTACAAGGTTGAACTTCCCGAACTGTTTACCGTAACAAGTGCAGAGTATGAAGCGATCCATGCAGCCTGGGCAAAAGCCATTAAGGTATTACCTAACTACTCTGTGATTCATAAACAGGACTGGTTTATCGAAGAAGACTATACGCCCGAGCTAAATAAGGAAGACATTAGTTTCCTGTCCCGCAGCTTTGAACGTCACTTCAATGAACGTCCGTTTCTAAATCACACATCTTATCTGTTCCTGACCAAGACGACCAAAGAACGTACACGCCAGCAAAGCAGTTTCAATGCTTTAACCCGTGGCTTTATCGTACCGAAGGAAATGCAGGACAGGGAAACGGCTCAGAAATTTCTGGAATCAGTCGAACAGTTTGAGCGGATCATTAATGACAGTGGATTTATCAGGCTGGTACGATTAACTACCGATCAGATTGTAGGCACAGCAGGTCAGGCAGGCATTCTCGAAAAGTATTTCTCTCTATCGCAGGAAGATACCACCTGTCTGAAAGATATGGATCTGGCAGCAGGTGAAATGAAGATCGGTGATAAACGCTTATGTCTGCATACTTTATCCGATGCCGAAGACCTACCCGGTAAAGTGGAAACAGATAGCCGCTATGAAAGACTTTCGACAGATAGAAGCGACTGCCGCCTATCTTTTGCTGCTCCCATCGGAGTATTACTGACCTGTAACCACATTGTCAATCAGTATATCTTTATTGATGACCATGCGGCAAACTTAAAGCAGTTTGAAAAGCAAGCCCGTAATATGCACTCACTATCCCGATACAGCCGTTCGAACCAAATTAATAAGCAGTGGATCGAAGAATACCTGAATGACGCCCACAGTTTTGGTTTAACCTCTGTTCGCAGCCATGTTAATGTGATGGCGTGGAGTGAAGATAAAGAAGAGTTATCCCGAATCAAAAACGATGTGGGTAGTCAGTTAGCTCTGATGGAATGTAAGCCACGGCACAATACTGTTGATACACCGACTTTGTTCTGGGCAGGGATTCCGGGTAATCAGGGTGATTTTCCTTTTGAAGAATCTTTCTACTCTTTTATCGAACAGGCTTTATGCTTCTTTGTAGAAGAAACAAACTACAAGAGTTCACCTTCTCCTTTCGGTATTAAGATGGTAGACCGAGTAACAGGCAAGCCGCTTCATGTGGATATATCCGACTTACCCATGAAAAAAGGAATCATCACTAACCGTAACAAATTTGTATTAGGTCCATCAGGTAGTGGGAAGTCTTTCTTTATGAATCACCTCGTCCGCCAATACTGGGAACAGGGTACACATGTTGTCTTAGTCGATACGGGTAATTCTTATCAGGGCTTGTGCGAAATGATCCGCAGTAAGACCAAAGGAGAAGATGGTATCTACTTCACGTATACTGAAGAAAAGCCGATCTCATTCAATCCTTTCTACACCGAAGATAATCAGTTCGATGTAGAGAAAAAGGATAGTTTGAAAACCTTGTTGCTGACTCTCTGGAAAAGTGAAGACGATAGAATCTCCAAGACTGAAAGCGGAGAACTGGGTAGTGCTGTCGATGAGTATATCAAAAAGATACAAACTGACCGAAGTGTTGTTCCAAGCTTCAACACTTTCTATGAGTTTATGCGGGATGAGTATAAAGTAGCCCTGAGAGAAAGGGAAATTGAAGTAAGCAAGGCTGATTTTAATATAGATAATCTGCTTACCACACTCCGTCAATACTATCGGGGTGGCCGCTTTGACTTCCTCCTGAACTCGGACAAGGAACTGGACTTATTGAACAAACGCTTTATCGTCTTCGAAATCGATGCTATTAAGGAGAATCGCGACCTTTTTCCGGTGGTAACCATAATCATTATGGAAGCATTTATTAACAAGATGCGCCGATTGAAAGGTATCCGAAAACAGCTGATTGTGGAAGAGGCATGGAAGGCTCTGTCTTCTCCCAATATGGCTGAGTATCTGAAGTATTTGTATAAAACCGTTCGTAAGTTCTTCGGTGAAGCAATTGTTGTGACACAGGAGGTAGACGATATTATTTCATCTCCGATTGTAAAAGAAGCTATCATCAATAACTCCGATTGTAAGATACTGCTCGACCAACGAAAGTATATGAACAAGTTCGATTCGATACAGGACTTATTAGGTTTGACTGAGAAAGAAAAAGCTCAGATACTTTCCATCAATATGTCTAACAATCCAAGCCGTATTTATAAAGAAGTATGGATCGGACTGGGTGGTATGCAATCGGCAGTCTATGCCACTGAAGTTAGCCCGTCCGAGTATTACACCTATACCACCGAAGAAACAGAGAAGCTACAGGTGCAGAGGCTATCGGAAAAGCTAGGCGGGAATATCGAGCAGGCTATCAAGCTAATCACTTCTGATAAGTAGATCCGGCAATCTGGCTTATCAATCATTTTTTAATTAATCTCAAACGTAAAAAATAAATTATATGAAAAAGTTCTTTTTTCTGACAGCCATTGCTGTCTCTCTATTTAGTTTCAACAGTTGCAGTAACGATGATGATCCGGTAACTCCGACAGGTGGAGATGCCGTTCTAAAAATTCAGGCAGGCATCTCAGCAATAGATGTTATCAGTACAAAGGCATCCGTTGTATCCGCATTTCCTGAAGGAACAAATATCGGTTTGTTTGTTACATCGGGTAGCCTTGGGGATAACAACAATTCGTACAAAGAAAATAACAATGCGGTCTCTGTTTTCAGACAGGGAATCTGGTATCAAACACCCGAGATCAGGCTAACAGGAGATAATGCCACTGTCTATGCTTATTATCCATACAGTAGTAACAATACTGATGGTAGGTCTATTTTTGTGGATCATGCTACCCAACAGGATTATATGTATGGAACGCATACTCCGGGACAATCTGCCATCAACAAGGATAATCCGGACGTAGCACTAACGATGAAGCATGCAATGGCTTTGGTGCAGTTTAATATCAGTAAGTTCAATTATCCATGGTCTGGAAAACTTACCCGTATTGAAATAGCTAATGCCGATAAGAAAACGATAATATACAACGAAGGGACAATGGATATCTCAACCGGTATTATCAAGAATACTGAAGGAAAGAATAGACCTGCTACTTTGCAAACTTATTCGGATGTTCATCCGCTTCTGACTATTCCTGAAAAACCGTCCCAATCGGAAGCTGACTTTCTGAAAGTCTTTGTCCTTCCTGTAAGTTCAACAGGTGCTGAAGGAGATGTTGTTTTTAAGTTTACGATCGATGAACGGATCTATACATGGAAAGTTCCTGCAAAAACGGCTTGGAAAGGTGGAACTAAAAATACCTATACAGTAACAATAAGTGGTTCAAGCCTGAAGATCGGAAATGTAAATATTTCGGATTGGACAGGTGGTATTTCGGCAAACCTAATCATTACCGACTAATCTCATACAAAGAGTAAGGGCACAGACTCTTGTACTCTTACTCTATCTCTTCTCTCTTATTTATAGAATTTACATCATTAAAAATAATTGAAATATGAAATCAAAAATCTTCATGTTGTGCGTAAGTCTTGTGCTTTTCACTTCAAATATATCCGCTCAATGGACTGTCTGGGACCCGAGTAATTTTACCCAGAGCATTGTCAATACCAGTAAGCAGATCGTGCAGACCTCTTCGACTGCCAGTAATATGGCCAAAAATTTTCAGGAAGTTCAAAAGGTTTATAATCAAGGTAAACAATACTACGATGCACTCAAAGCCGTGAACGGATTAGTCAAAGATGCAAAAAAGGTACAAAGAACAATACTGATGGTCGGTGAAATATCCGACATCTATGTACACAGCTTTCAAAAGATGCTGTCCGATCCCAATTACTCTATTGAAGAACTCAATGCCATAGCCAATGGCTATACCCGCCTGTTGGAACAAAGTAATGATGTGTTGACCGAGTTAAAAGGAGTGGTTAATATCAGCACACTTTCTCTTTCGGATAAAGACCGTATCGATGTGGTGAATTCCTGTTATGATGCAATGCTTGATTACCGGAACCTAGTTCGATATTATACAAACAAGAACATCGGAGTTTCTTACTTGCGTGCCAAGAAGAAAGGGGAAACAGCTCGTGTAAATGCTTTATACGGCAATCCTTCGGATCGTTATTGGTAAAATTTTAAATAAGAAAAGATATGGATTTTGATCAATTTCATCAAACCCTGCGGACGCTGTATGATCAGATGGTGCCTTTGTGCAGCAATATGATCGGTATCGCCAAAGGAATAGCAGGACTGGGAGCTTTGTTCTATGTGTCATACCGTGTATGGCAATCCCTGTCACGGGCTGAACCCATAGACGTCTATCCACTTCTTCGTCCGTTTGCAATCGGTCTGTGTATCATGTTTTTTCCTTCTGTGGTACTTGGGACAATTAATAGCATTATGAGTCCTGTGGTACAGGGAACTAACGGAATGCTGCAATCCGAAACACTGGATATGCAAAAATATGCGGAGATAAAAGACAAGCTGGAATACGAAGCTATGAGGCGTAATCCTGAGACAGCCTATTTAGTAGATAACGAGATCTTTGAAGAGAAGCTGGATCAGTTAGGTATTACCGATGTTGGGGAAATAGCAGGCATGTATATCGAACGGGGATTATACCAGACTAAGAAATGGATACGGGAAGCTTTTCGTGAGATACTGGAAATTGTATTTAAAGCGGCAGCATTGATTATTGATGTGATACGCACTTTCTTCCTGATCGTTCTTTCAATACTCGGACCACTAGCTTTTGCTATATCTGTATGGGATGGTTTTCAATCGACACTCACTCAATGGATCACACGCTATATTTCGGTTTATCTGTGGCTGCCTGTTTCCGATCTGTTCAGTACGATACTGGCAAGGCTTCAATCCTTAATGCTCCAATCGGATATTGAGCGTATGCAGACAGATCCGAATTTTTCTCTGGATAGTTCGGATGCCATTTACATAGTCTTCCTCATTATCGGGATTGTTGGCTACTTCACGATACCGACTGTTGCCGGATGGATTATTTCGGCAGGTGGTATGGGCAATTTCGGGAAGAATGTAAACAATACAGCTACCAAAGCAGGAGCAATGGTGGGTGGTGTCGGAGGTGCTGCCGCCGGAAATATTACAGGTAGACTGAAAGGGCGGTAGTTATTATTTCCAATTATTAAATCAAAAAATCAATGGAATTTAAATCATTAAAAAATATCGAATCTAGCTTTAAACAGCTCCGCATCTTTGGCATTGTCTTTCTGTGTCTGTGTGCTGCGGTTGCAGGGTACTCCGTTTGGAGTGCCTACAACTTTGCAGAAGCACAACGTCAGAAGATCTATGTCTTGGATAACGGAAAGTCGTTGATGCTTGCCCTTTCTCAGGATTTGTCACAAAACCGTCCTGTGGAAGCACGTGAACATGTCAGACGGTTTCATGAACTGTTCTTTACCCTGTCTCCCGATAAGGCGGCTATTGAAAGTAATACCGGGAGAGCCTTACAGCTTTCGGATAAATCGGCTTTCAACTACTACAAAGACTTATCGGAAAAAGGGTACTACAATCGGATCATTTCGGGAAATATAAATCAGACCATTCAGATAGACAGTGTTAACTGTAATCTCTATGTCTATCCGTACCAGGTAGCAACCTATGCCCGGCAGATGATTATCCGAGAAAGTAATATCACGGAACGAAGCCTTGTAACCACCTGCAAACTATTGAACTCGGTCCGTTCGGAGAATAATCCGCATGGATTTACGATTGAAGCTTTTGAGATCAGGGAGAATAAGGATTTAAGGGTTCTTGACCGATAACACACCAGGCTTATGAAAGAAAGAATAAAAGAACTGGGTTACTGGCTGGAAGACAAGCTGAAAGACCTCTGTGGGGAGATCACTCCCGATAAACGGCTGACTGTAATTATTATCATGCTTTTACTCTTTACTATCCTGAACCTGTATTTCATCTTTACGGCAATCAGTAATTGGGGAAGAGAACAGGAACGCAAGGAACAATTGAAGATTGAGCATATCAAACAATTGGAACTGGAAAAATCAAAGTCTCGAGAATGGGATTTTGATTATCAGGACACTGAACCGGAAATACCGGATAGTACTAACGATACAATAAACAAATCATATGGCGGATAAAGCAAAACTAAGTGAAGAGCAAAAACAAAAGCTAAAGAAATATGCGATTTACGCATTGATGGCGATTGTTTGCGCAGGATGTATTTGGCTGATCATATCTCCTTCAGAGAAAGAAAAAGCCAAAGAACAGATAGGTCTGGGCTTCAATGCCGATATACCTGATCCAAAGAAGGATGGGATTATTGGAGACAAGAAAGATGCCTACGAACAGGAACAGGTGCAGGAACGGCAAAAAGAACGGATGCAATCTTTACAAGGCTATGCCGATATGCTGGAGAGTTCGAAAAATGAACGGGTTGTCATCAATCTGGATGATGCCCCTCAACAAGCGGTGAAAAAAGAAAAAGTACCGATCAATAATTCTGTATCTGCCTATAGGGATATCAACCGCACACTGGGCAATTTCTATGAAAAGCCGAAGGACGATCCAGAGAAGGAAGAGATGAAAAAGAAACTGATGGAACTGGAAGCCAAAATGCAGGAAAAGGAAAATACCAAAAGTACAATCGACGAACAATTGGAATTGATGGAAAAATCCTACGAAATGGCAGCTAAATATATGCCACAGACACAATCCGATCCTCCATCAAATAATTCGAATTCTTTGAAAAGTAAGATAGAGTCTTATGGGAAAGATGGTTCGTCTAAAAATGGAAAAACGGCAGTCAGTGCTGTCCATCAGATACAAAAGAATACAGTTTCATCACTGGCTCAGAATGCAAATAATGAAGATCTGTTCCGAATGTATGACCAACCCCGAAACACAGGATTCAATACAATGGGTGGGGAGGCTGGTATTTCGATAAAGAATACCATCTCTGCGGTTATCCATGATGACCAGACTGTTGTTGACGGACAGACAACACGTTTGAGGTTGACTGAACCATTGATGGCAGGCACAATCCTTATTCCTGAAAATACAATCCTGACAGGAGTGGCCAAGATACAGGGCGAACGGTTGGATATACAGATATCCTCGATAGAATATCAGGAGACGATTATTCCTGTAGAGATGGTAACCTACGATAGTGACGGGCAAAAAGGGATTCATATACCCGGCTCATTGGAAATGAATGCAGCCAAAGAGATTATAGCCAATATGGGAAATAGTGTGGGAACGAGCTTTACTATGACACAAAGTGCAGGGGCACAGCTAAGTTCCGATTTGAGCAAAGGTGCCATACAGGGCTTGTCAGCTTATATGCAGAAGAAAATCAGACAGGTTAAAGTAACTCTTAAATCAGGCTATCGGGTCATGCTGATGCCTAAACAGTGAACGACTGGATAAGAACAAGTATTTATTAATTAAAGAAATAAAACAATGAAGAAATATATTATCGCATTAGTATGGATGCTTACTGTCATCGCAGCCAATGCACAAACAGTAGAAACGACCAAAGAGATGCAAGAATATCTGCAACAGGTACTAAAACCCACTTATGGGGATTATTACGAAGGATTGAGTAAGAAAATCACCTTTGACAGGATGATTCCTCCTTATGGCTTGGAAGTAACCTTTGAGAAGACCGTGCATATTATCTTTCCTGCACCGATTCGATATGTGGATCTAGGTTCAAACAATATCATTGCAGGAAAAGCAGGGAGTTCCGAAAATATCCTGCGGGTTAAGGCCGCAGTCCGTCAGTTTGAATCGGAAACGAATATGGCTGTGATAACCGAAGAAGGTAGTTATTATACCTTCAATATTAAATATGCGGATGAACCGGAGAAGCTAAACATTGAAATGAAAGACTTTATGCACGATGGTATTGCAACCAACAGACCAAATAACAGTATGGAGATCTATCTCAAAGAACTGGGCAGCGAATCTCCCCGTTTGGTATATCTGATTAATCGGGCTATTTACAACAGTGATAAACGATTGGTTAAGCATATCGGCAGTAAACGTTTCGGAGTCCAGTATTTATTGAAAGGTATTTACACTCATAACAATCAACTATACCTGCATACCTCTATCAAAAACTCCTCGAATGTAGCTTTTGATATTGATTTTGTGCGGATGAAAATTGTGGATCGCAAAGTTGCCAAACGGACAGCTATCCAGGAAACGGTCATTTATCCCCTCCGGGCATACAATTTCATTTCTTCTGTAGGTGGAAACAGCACAGAGCGAACTGTTTTTACCATTGACAAGGTAACGATTCCCAATGATAAGCAATTGGTTATAGAGCTCTTTGAAAAGAACGGTGGACGCAACCAGTCTTTTATCATTGAAAATGAAGACTTGCTAAGAGTGGAAGAGATTAACGAGCTAAAGATCAAATAAGATGAAACGGATACTTCTATTATTAACCCTGAGTCTTGTCCTGATCGGACAGGCTCAGGCTCAACGTTACTTACCGGGACAGAAAGGTGTTCAGGTAACAGGAGGATTTGTGGATGGCTTTAAGTTGAAGAATCAAAATGGTCAGGCTTTCTTCGGTGGTATTGCCTTATCGACTTATACGCAAAATGGTAACCGATGGGTATTTGGTGCTGAGTATCTACAGAAGAGACATGAATATAAAAACATTTTAATTCCGGTATCACAGATAACTGCTGAAGGTGGGTATTATTACAAGTTCTTATCTGATCCGTCTAAGACCGTATTCTTTTCTGTTGGGGCTTCTGCTATGGCAGGCTACGAAACAATCAATTGGGGTACAGAACTGCTTTTTGATGGCGCAACTATCACAACCGAAGATAATTTCTTATACGGTGGTGCGGTTAGCTTTGAGATAGAAACTTACCTGACTGATCGGCTTGTATTACTGCTTAATGCACGGGAACGGGTATTGCTCGGATCGGACAGAAATAAATTCCATACACAAATTGGTATGGGGATTAAGATAATTATCAATTAGATAAATCGTTCAAATCCATCAGCATACTTGGTCGGAAGAAATTCGATGATATCGTATGTGGCTACTTTATTGATATAAAACGGATCGGACCTCATAATCTCCAAAGCGAGTTCTTTGGTTTCTGCTCTGCATAGGATAACACCTCCGGTACGGGGTTCTTGTCTTCCTGAAGCGATAAAACGACCTTCTTTATAATTGATATCCAAGTAAGAGCGATGCATATCCAGATATTTTTCAACCTCACTTAGTGGTTTCTGATAGGTTAGAACGAAAATAAACATAATATTCAAATTTGAAACAAAAGTAAAAAATAGAAATCAATATGAGAAAAATAGCATCATATATAATATACACGATACTGATTGCATGTATCGCATGTGCCTGTAGCGACGATATTGATATTCGCCAAAGCTATGAATTCAAGGTTACTCACTTGCCTGTGCCGAAAAAGCTAAAGAAGGGGGAGATTGCGGAAATTCGCTGCCAGTTGGAACGATTAGGCAGATACGATAATGCAAAATATTATCTGCGGTATTTTCAACCGGATGGTAAAGGTGAGCTAAGAATGGATGATGGAACAGTATTTTTACCAAATGATACTTATGAATTGACTAAAGAAACATTTCGGTTGTATTATACTTCTGAATCGGAGGATCAGGCTATTGTAGATATTTATTTTGAGGATAATTATCAGAATGCATATCAGCTTTCTTTTTCGTTTAATAATGATAATGGGGAGGAAGAAGAATGATGACAATGATGGTTATTTCGTATATAGTCACTTGGATAAGTATTATTTACTCATTGGTGACGGCTCCGAGTGATATAGAGTTGTGGGGCAAAGAAATGGAATAGTTGCTGTATCTAAAAAATAAAGAAAGCTGAAGAATCTAAATTCTCTGGCTTTTTTTGTATTTTTATTACAAATAACAATTAGATGAGTTCAAGATGAATTGGATAAATGTCTTTGAAAATATAGGCTTCTTTACAGTTGGTGCCACAGGTATTTCTGGAATTATTATTTATCTGTTTAAAAAGATATTTGAGCAACAGATATCCTTATATAAAGAAAAAAGTATTTACCGTTTTTCTAAAGTATATACAGATAGGCTTGATATCATACGTGAAGTATATCGGAGATTAGTAAAAGCGGAATACTCCATTGAAATTCTCATGAGGCCTATTACTATTGGAGAAAGAAAATCAGAAGAAGAGTTGGAAAATGAAGCTTATCGTGACTACACTTCTTTATTTCAATATTACCAAGAAAATGAAATAATTTTTGAAGATGATACTATTACCCTTATAAATGATATTAAAAATCGGTTTGATAAGGTTTGGAAATCCTATAATTCCATGAAATTTATGGAAACAGCAAGAGGCAGTGAGCCTTGGGCCAAATCAATAGAAAACTCGATCTCTGTATATGAAGAGGAAATAATCAATGAAATTCCAAAATTAAAAAAGCTCCTGAAAAAGCAATTCCAGAAAGAGTTTGATTTATTACAGGCGTAATTGAATATTTATGAGTATGCTAAGCAAGGGAGGAAAAGGATATTGCATAATGTGTGCAGAAATCATCCCTCAGAATATAGATGATGTTTTTTGTGATAATTGTAGAAGTCAATATCATTACCCTATAAATAAAGGCTGCTATTGTCATATCTGTGGACAAAAAGGGTTGTTTAGTCACTTTTACCCCATCTGTATGGAATGTAAAGGACTCGACAGAGAAGGGTTGGATGCAAAGAGTGATATTTACAGGAAATGGCTAGCGAAATATAGTCTAGCTCCTATTGATAACTTAAAGCCATTATGGACCTGTATACCTGAGAAAAACGATACTGTATATAATGCAGATATAATAAAACTAATAGAAGTAACCAATTTAGGAAAAAGCTTTGATTTGAATAATATTTTCAAGGATGATGTCCGAAGTAATAGCCGAATTCTGAATATCTTGGAAAGATGGAATAGAAAGTTATATGTTGATCCTCCCACAATAATAAGAAATAACGACTCTTATATATTTAAGGATGGTCGCCACCGAACCATTGCAGCTTATCACTTACAAATTAAAACAATACCTGTGTTCTTAAAAAAGTAATTGCATTTTACCTTTTATATTTAAAATTTAAGCATGAATAGAATTATAATTATTGGTAATGGTTTTGACAAGGCTCATAATCTTAGAACTGGATACATTGATTTTATAGACGATTATTGGAGTAATTTTACCAATGAAATACGGGATATAATTGGGGAACAATATGGTATGGATACAATGATTAGACCTTACTCTGATAGTTGTGTCAGTCTTGAAAAAAAGACCAAGAGTGATGTAATGCAGAATAAGTCTCTTTTTTATTGTGAAAAAGAAAATCCGTACAACGAATTACTTAGTTATATTGAAGAGTATAATAAAGTATTTTCCCAAAAGCATGTTTCACTAAATTTTAAAAATAAATTCTTTGAATATATATCCAATCAATGTTCATTAACAAGCTGGTTGGATATCGAAAACGAATATTATGATGCATTAAAAAGACTTCTTCTGGAAGAAAGTTCTATAAAGCGAAACGAAAAGATTATTGAGTTAAACAAAGAATTTGAGTCCATTCAAGACCTTTTGGAAAAACACCTAGTGAATGTAACTGAGAATGTAGAAATAGAGAAACATCAATCTATACAAGAAGCCTTCTCAAGTGTTATAGAATTTGATGACATTGCTACTTGTAAACAGACTGAGTTTGTCGATTCGATATTCTCCGATATGTATCGTTTCGATAATTTAATGAATTTTGAACAAGATAAAGAAACAGATCCTCAATACAATATATGCAGTACTGTAGATGAAGAACGAATGTACTTTGTTGAAAAAAAATTAAAAAATCAGAACTTTAAAGAAGAATATTGTATGCCTTATACATTAATTCTAAACTTCAACTATACAAAAACAGCTGAAAGACTATATACAAACGAAGAAATGAATTACAAGGTCATCAATATCCATGGAGAACTTCAAAATCAAAATAATCAAATTATCTTTGGATATGGTGATGAGTTAGATGACGATTATCAGAAAATAGAAAAATTGCAGGATAATGATTTTTTAGAGAATATCAAATCTATAAAATACCATAAAACAAGAAATTACAGAGATTTATTGGAATTTATAAAATCTGGAATTTATCAAGTATTTGTCATGGGACACTCTTGTGGGAATTCGGATCGGACCCTACTTAATACTCTGTTTGAACACAATAATTGCGCTTCAGTAAAAGTATACTATAGACAATATCCAGATGGTTCTGACGACTATAGTAATTTGATAAGGAATATTTCACGGAATTTCAATAATAAACCTCAAATGCGAGACATAGTTGTAAATTGGGAGAATTGCTCACCACTGGTTCCGTACAAAAAGTATAATTAGATTATTATATTTTAATACTTTAGTTCATTAAGGGCTTTTATAACTGTCCCTCTCTTATAAAAACTTTCTAGATAAAAATCATTCGTAATTTTGCGAATAAAATAATATTCGTATATTTGCGAACAATAAATATAAATAGCTATGTCAAAGAAAGAATTAACATCCGATCAGGAACAATTAGCACGCTTTGCTAAAGCACTGGGACATCCTATTCGTATTGCCATACTTGAAATGCTTGCCAATGAGTCATGTTGCTATCATGGCGACATGTCAGAGATATTACCAATAGCCAAAAGTACGCTGTCACAGCATTTGAATGAGTTAAAAGACGCAGGATTAATCCAAGGGACAATTACATTGCCTACTGTAAAATATTGTATCAACAACGAGAACTGGAATAAAGCCAAAGAATTGTTTGGTGGCTTTTTTACTCAGTTACAGAATACAGACGAAAATTGCTGATATAATTATGGACATCAGGTTTGCGACTAAAAAAGATATCCCCGCTATTAAAGAACTGTTCCGTTCAACTATCCTTTCAGTCAATTTAAAAGACTATACACCCGAACAGGTTGGATTCTGGGCTGCAAGAGGAGAAGAGGCGGGTGTATGGGCAGAACGGATAAATGAGCAATACTTTATCATTGCTGAGGAAAACGATACGATATTAGGGTTTGCTGCCCTAAAATTGTCAGGGTATTTAAATTCTATGTTTGTCCATAAGGACTATCAGGGAAAGGGCATTGCAACATTCTTACTTAAAAAGATTGAAGAATATGCATGGTCGAAAGATATTTCAGAAATAACTGCTGATGTCAGTATTACAGCCCAACCTTTCTTCTCAAAAAAAGGTTATGTTATTCTGGAGCAACAGACCGTTTGCATTGGTATTTCCATGACAAACTATAAAATGTCAAAAGTTTTATCCTGATATTTTTTTAAGATACATATTCGTTATTCTACGAAATAGGAACTGTTAGTATAAATACGAAATTATAAACAATATGAGAATTTTAATTCTGTGTACAGGAAATAGTTGCCGTAGCCAGATGGCACATGGATTTTTGCAATCATTCGATCCTTCATTGTCTGTTTATTCCGCAGGGACAAAAGCAAGCGGAAAAGTAAATCCAAAGGCAATAGAAGTCATGCAGGATGCAGGGGTGGATATTTCGCACCATACATCCGATAGTGTAGAGCAATATATGAATGATGAATGGGACTATGTGATAACCGTTTGCGGTGGTGCAAATGAAAGCTGTCCTGCATTCTCAGGAAAAGTAAAGAACCGTCTGCATATCGGCTTTGATGATCCGTCCGAAGCTGCAGGAACACCCGAGTTTATTCAATCCGAGTATATGAGGGTAAGGGATGAAATCAAAACAGCATTTTATAAATTATACACCGATAGGATAAAAGGTCATGAGTAAAAAGAAAATGAGTTTCTTAGATAAGAACTTAACACTTTGGATATTCCTTGCAATGGCTATCGGTGTAGGATTGGGGTATTTTATACCGTCTTTCAGTGGTTATATAGATTCCATGTCGAGCGGAACAACAAATATTCCTCTGGCAATCGGACTTATACTGATGATGTATCCGCCATTGGCAAAAGTGGATTACAAACAACTGCCGAAAGTTTTCAAGAATGTCAGAATACTGACTGTCTCGTTAATCCTGAATTGGATTGTTGGGCCTGTCTTAATGTTCTTACTTGCCATTCTCTTTTTACACGATTATCCCGAATACATGGTGGGGGTAATTTTAATAGGCTTGGCAAGATGTATTGCAATGGTGCTTGTATGGAACGATCTGGCAGAGGGCAATACGGAATACGGTGCGGGATTGGTTGCCCTGAACAGTATCTTTCAGGTATTCTTTTATAGTTTTTATGCGTGGATATTTGTAACAAAACTGCCTCCCTTATTCGGATTCGAAGGTGCAATCGTAGATATATCCATCGGTACAATAGCCGAAACTGTCGCTATCTATTTAGGTATTCCTTTCCTGATGGGTATTTTAAGCCGTTTGATATTGGTTAAAATAAAAGGGGAACAATGGTATAAGGATAAGTTTATCCCTGCAATTTCACCAATTACTTTAATAGCTTTACTATTCACCATCGTATTAATGTTTAGTCTCAAAGGGGAACTGATCGTACAAATCCCGTTGGATGTAGTGCGTATAGCCATACCGTTATTAATCTATTTCGTAGTCATGTTTTTCCTCAGCTTCTTCGCAGGAAAATTGATGGGTGCATCTTACGATAAAAACGCATCAATAGCATTTACCGCTACAGGCAATAATTTTGAGCTGGCTATTGCAGTTGCAATAGGTGTCTTCGGCTTGCATAGCGGACAAGCCTTTGCAGGTGTAGTAGGTCCATTGGTTGAAGTTCCTGTACTTATACTCTTGGTGAACATAGCCTTTTGGCTAAAAAGAAAATATTATAAATAAAATAACTAAAATACTTTTAATATGAACACGAACGAAGAAAAGAAAGCTTTGGTAAAACAGAGATATAGCGAACTAGCGTTGAATAGTAATGCCCTAAAATCGGGTTGCTGTTGTGGAACGAATCCTGCGACTCCTTCAAAAAAGGTCTTTACGATCATGAGCGAAGATTACAGCGGGCTTAAAGGATACGAAGCCGATGCTGATCTGGGTGTGGGCTGCGGACTACCTACTGAGTATGCAGGTTTTAAAGACGGTAATACAGTTTTAGACCTAGGATCAGGTGCAGGTAACGACTGTTTTATAGCCAGAGCAGAAGTCGGAGAAAAAGGAAAAGTAATCGGCATTGACTTTTCGCCACAGATGATAGAAAAGGCACGAAAGAATGCAACTAAAAGAGGATATACGAATGTCGAATTTATTGAAGGAGATATTGAAAATATGCCTTTACCTGATAGTTCCATAGATGTGGTAGTCAGTAATTGTGTTTTAAATCTGTTACCCGAAAAGGATAAGATATTCAACGAAATCTATAGGGTACTGAAAGAAGGCGGTCATTTCTGTATTTCTGATGTTGTGCTGAAAGGTGTATTTCCGAAAGAATTTACGGATAATGCTTCCATGTATGCGGGTTGTATAGCCAGTGCTATACAGAGAGAGGATTATTTAGGCGAGATTGAGAGAGCTAATTTTTCTGATATAAAGATTGAACGGACAAAAACAGTTGTCATTCCTGAAGATGTTTTACAGGAACATCTGGATGAGTCGACGATAGCCGAATACAAAGGGGGCAATGTTGGCATTTATTCGATTACCGTTACAGGAGTAAAATCATAGAGTTGTTTAATGAAAATGATACGCCGCCTTTTAGGCGGCTTTTTTTGTCAAGAACCTGATTACAGATAATTATCGGAATACATACCATGGATCCCGATAATTATCTCCGATCAGATTAAATACTCCACTCAATCTGCTTTTTCCTGCAAATTGTTTAGCTTCACGAATACTATGAAATTCGCCTAAAAGTCTGAATCTAATATATAGTCTGTACATTGTTGTTGATTTTTAGATTAATAAATTAGGCAGCCAATCGTTCCTCGATTTGCGAGATATTATTCTCCACAAGGCTGATAATCTGATTGTGATACTTGGTATTCTTATTACAAATACCTCTTGATTGAATAACCTTTAGTTGAGAAATTGAGACTTCTATTGTTTCAATCCGCTTACCATCTATACAAGCCGAAAGAATCAACGAATCTTTTTTTGAGTGATAACCGCCTACACAATGGTGCATGGCTTTACCCTCAGTTATTATCTCTGCAACACTTTCCAATACCCGTACACTGATTAACCCATCTGAAAATATGAGTCCGAAAAACTTAGCTTTAGCTTCTCTGAATGAATCTTCTTTTGCGAGTTGCTTTTCTATTTCTAATTGGGCATCTACTTTTGCTTTTTTTGCTACATATCGGTCGTGCTCTGCTTTCAGATTATTGGGGCAAACGTATTTAGGATTAAGCAGGTCTTTACTAAAAAATCGAAGCAAGTCAATATAATCACACCAAAGAGTAGCATCTTTGATTTTGTAGTTATTGCGAATACAGATTCTAATCGATTGCCAATAGTTATCAATATTCTTCCATCCGCTATCCAGAATACGCTTTAATAGCTTGGCTTGTTTAGTTTTTATCAGCGTTTCGGCTTTACTATCTGTTAGTAGGATACGGAATAAATCCAACGGTTTCTGATTGTATAAAGCTTTCTTGTAGCCTGTACGCTTTAGTTCGGGTATCAGTTTTTGTTTTGGATATATTGCACCTGTATAGATACGATTATAAACATCAATCTCTTGTCTTAATTCCAATGGAGTATGAAATATCCATGAATCGTAATACATTGTACCCATTGTCTGCCTGAGTTTAGCAAATGTACAGTACTTCCCATCGGGAGCAATCCAACGTTGCATTACTTCAGATGCGCTGTATTTGGGTAGTTCCCCAATTTTGCTTGTATAGCCTAACATAATAGTGCGTAGTACTTGATAGCCTTTATGGGCATCAATAACAGTCATATAATAACTATCATTGAATGTCCGTTTGGCTATAGCTTTCACAGTCAGTTTTGATTTACAGTTCGGGCAATCACATCCTAAAATAGTCGTAATCAATTCTCCTTCTCCCTGCCATGAGTGTCCGCATTTGGAACATGTCATAATCCCTTTCTTTGAACGGTACCCGAGATATTCAATTGCATTATCATATCCCCATTGTATTTGCTCAGTAGTAATAGCAGATAATGTCTTGCTTGCTTCTACAACTTGTTGTTGGAATTTACTCTTTGCTTTCATAGGTCAAAATAAGCTTAGTTGGTTTGTATTGGCTGTTTGTTTAGCTGTTGTCTTCTTCTTGGGTTGCATCATCTTATTATAGGCATCATTTTGTGCTTTTTGAATAGCATCCTGCCGTGCCTGCTGTTTTTCATCCTCTGTTAGTTCTACTACATGGTTTACTGCAATTCGGGAATCGATAGGTTTGCCTACTTCTATGTTTTCTTCATCGTAATAATGTACTGCCATTGAGTAGACTTCATCATCAGTGAAGCCATTACAACCGCTTTTCTGTACTTGGTTCAGGATGTAAGTACAGCAATCATCAATATTCTTATCAAGGTTAGCAAACGATTGGGCGAACAAAGGGTCTATAGATGCCCTTTGCTCTAAATGTGTTAATATGGTTCGTGTAAAATATGCTGTTGATTTCATAGCTGTTATTTGTTTAGGTTTAATATTGTTTGTAATTCTTCTCTCTTGGTTTTAGAAAATATCCATCCTGCTTGCTTTTCTTCATTGTGTGTCAGTCTCGGATTGAATTTTCCTCCCATTGCTTTGAGTAAATCTTTGATTTCTTTGGTATCTCCGAACAGGGCAATTGCTTTTTCTGAATAAGCAACGATCTCAAAGGAAAGGTTATCAGATTCAAATTGGAGGGTTGGCTCTTTCTCGTTTTCGATAGAAGTATTATTACCATTGCTGTTAGTGATATAAATACCATCGGAACATCCTGCCACATAGGCAAATTCATCAATTTTATTCTTTCTGTCGTATATAGGAGATTTTTCAATGATCCATCCGCTGTATTTGCTTTCTCCTAAATAATAGCCTGCACCCATTGAATACTTTTCTCTGTGTTCATAGTCCTCATTATAGATTGCCAGATGTGCTGTTTCTTCAAAATTTGAAGCATACTTCCTCATTTCGGAAAATATATCACGTTTGTGTTTGGAAAAACCTAAGATTACAGTGCGTGTTACCCTTGAGGCATAATAATCGGTTTGTGAGTCGGATTCATCTGCTTTCAGGCGAGCCACAATAATTGCTTTGGCATCTTGGGGTAAGTTTTCATTCAGCCATTTTCGACCGATCTCCCTTACAGCCTTTCTGCGTTCATTTTCTTGTCGCTCTTTTTCCTGTTCTGCATCCTCTTTAGCCTTTGCTTTGACATAGAGTTCAGCGACTTCTTTTTCGGGCATGAATTCGATATTGCTTTCATCGTAATACATACCGATTCCAAACTTTTGGCTCAACGGTTTAATAATTTCGGATTGTTGCATATCAAGTGTACGTAGGTTAATCAGATGATAGTGATAACCGTATTTGTCGTGTGTAATTTGGTGGACTACATAACGGTCATAAGAATATCCTTCGATTTGAATAATTTGGTTTTCTGCTACTGCTTTCACTTCTGTGTAGGTTGTTATTCCTGCGAATAATGAATATAATTTTGTCATGGCTGTACAGTTTAAAAGATTAGAATTAAGAAAATGGAGATAAGAATGATAAAGGCAAGGATTGATAAGATCATCTTGATGAATAGCTTTACTAGCTTAAATACAAGACATATAATCAGATAGCCACCGATAAGTCCTGTAATAAGAGAGATGTTTATACTCACTTGCGTTACTATCCACGCACATAAAGCCATTATTGCTACCCCTAAACCCAATTTTATGATGATTCCAGAGGAGAGGGAGTTTTGTTTCATTATTTTTCTTTCGTTTCTCATAACTGCGACTTTTTTTTTCATGCGTCATCCACCGTGTCGGTCGTTTTTTGTTTCAAGGGCAACAAATGGGTATAGGCTTTTAGACAGGCATATTTTTTCGTCAGTAAATACGCTCGCCTGAAAGGAAAGAGGAAGATTTCTGCGAAAACCGTCAGGCAATGAATATGTAGGACTAAAAGCCATTCATACCTTTGCCCGATGAACAGAAAGACCGATCAAGAGATGACTCTACCAAAAGAGGAGTGGTTATAAAAAGAGAAACAGAAAGTAAAATTCTATAATATGGATGTATTAATTAAGATTCTTAATTCACGTTATCTCTGTTGCTTTATGTACTTTTGTTTTGATGGAAAAGAAATCTCTTGAAATATTTCGTGCTGAAGTAGATACTGAATTATCACTTCCTATAGCTGACGGAGGGATCAAAGCCGGATTCCCCAGTCCGGCACAGGATTTTATGGATCTGGCTATTGATTTGAATAAAGAGTTGGTTCGCCATCCGTCCAGCACATTCTATGGCCGTGTGCGTGGTGACAGCATGCAAGATGCAGGTGTTTATGATGGAGATATATTGATTATTGATAAATCTTTAGAGCCGCGGAACGGAGATATGGCGGTCTGCTTTGTCGATGGAGAATTCACTATTAAGTATATCAAAATAGAAAAAGAGATAGTGTGGCTTATACCTGCCAATGATAAATATAAACCCGTTAAAGTGACAGAAGATAATGATTTTCTTATCTGGGGGATTGTTACTTATTCAATAAAAAAACAGAGATAGTTTGCTTAATATGGATATAAAAACTTTAATAAATCGTCTACGTGTTAGGATAGAGGATGATTATTCTGAATATAGTGAGACATATTCAGAAAATATATTCGAGATAATTGACAACTATATAAATAACGATAAATATTCTGATTTAGAAAAAGCATTTTATCTGATATTGAATCAATATCCTAGTGATATGAAGAATTATTTTGTAAAGCCTAATGAAATGGTTCTTATACCAGATGTATATGATATGGGAAGTCCTGGAATAGAATATGAAGTAGATTTTGCTATTTATGGAGGGGTATTGAATAATCCTGTTAAAATAGCAATTGAATGTGATGGAATTCGTTCTCATAGACAAAAACATAGTAATAAAGACAGAAAAAAGGACGTAAACTTTCAGGCGGCAGGTTGGATTGTTATTAGATTCGGTTCAAATGAAATTCATGAAGAATTGGCTAAGCATGAAAATCAAGAAAATTACACATCAGATTTTTTACAGTATATAGAAAATGTAATAAATGAAACTTCGCAGATAATCACATGGAGGTCATATGCGAAAGCTGACTTTAGAAGTAGATTAACTGGATATAAGTGGGGATATATACTTTGCCCACTATGTGGAAAAAGCCAAATGGGAGAATTGAATCATATAAAACATGCCTGTAGGCATTGTGGTGAAAAATTCAAAAGAGAGGTCCTTTCAAGTGAAAATGTAAAATATCAACATAACGGAATATTGTATTTTGATTAATGTACGCTCTAATCGATTGTAATAACTTCTTTGTTTCGTGTGAACGGGTTTTTAATCCGGCATTAAACAATCGTCCTGTTGTTGTACTCAGCAACAATGACGGTTGTGTTATATCCCGAAGCAATGAGGCCAAAGCGTTAGGTATAAAAATGGGAGTACCATTCTTTCAAATAAAAGAGCTTGTTAAGCAGTATAATGTTGGGGTTTATTCCACCAATTTCACACTCTATGGAGATATGTCGGATAGAGTAATGAATACACTATCCAATCTAGTTCCCGATATGGAAGTATATTCTGTGGATGAGGCTTTTCTTCATCTGCACGGAATAGAGGATGTTACAAGCTATAGCAGACATATCGTCCGCACAGTAACTAAAAATACAGGAATTTCTGTATCCATAGGCGTAGCACCGACTAAGACATTAGGAAAGATAGCTAATCACTTTGCCAAGAAATACAAGGCATATAACAATGTTTGTATTATTGACAGTGAAGAAAAACGGATTAAAGCATTACAAAAGACACCTATCGGTGATGTTTGGGGAATCGGGCGTCGGCATACAAAGATGCTTGAATATCACGGAGTAAAAACAGCATATGATCTAACACAAAAGACTCGATCATGGGTCAGAGGTAAGATGACTGTAATCGGGGAGCGTACCTGGCTGGAATTACAAGGTATCCCCTGTATTGAAAAAGACGAACTGTCGGCTAAGAAACAACAGATATGTACATCCAGAAGTTTTGGACAGCCAATCACGGAATACAATAATTTATTGGAGTCCATTGCTTCTTTAGCTTCATTGAGTGTCGCTAAATTGAGGAAACAGAAAACCGTTACCAAAGCCGTTTATATTTTTGTGCAAACCGATCGATTTGACGAGGATGTATACAAACCTTCAAAGGTTGTTCCTTTGTCTTTCTATACATCGGATACAGCTGAGATAATCGGATATTGCCGTCAAGTTTTGGATTCTATCTATCTGCCGAATTTAGAATATAAAAGAGCCGGAGTCGTATTGATTGATATTATTCCCGAAGAATATGCATTGCGGGATTTCTTTGATGAAAAAGACCGCGATAAGCAACAACGATTAAATCAAACATTGGATGAAATAAATAAAAAGAATGGACGTGACACCGTAAAACTTGCTATTGAAGGAAACGGCTATAGTAAGAATATTCGTCAGGAACACCTCTCGAAACGATATACGACCAATTTTAATGATATTATTGAGATTAGAATTTAATCGTATTATTATAATTGAAACGTAATTTATAATCCACGAAAAAGGTTTAACTATTACTCATAATTAAATATCTTTCTTAGGGCAACAAGTATTCTATTCTGTTTGATTTTAATCAAACAGAATACTCTCATGATAAATATATTTTATTAATTTGATCGTTCTAACTTTTCCAGATCAAGTACTATTTGTTTATTGAGTTTTGCAATATTACAAAAATGCTGACTGACTATTAATGGATCTCCGTAAGAGTTTTCATTTGAATTCCTGACCATACACATGGTGCAATATTCCCTATCTATACATTGAATACATTTAGGGAAATCTTTGTTCCGCAAACCTCTTAAATATTGTACTTTTTCGGAATTCTCCCAAATATCTTTGAGGAGAGTATTTTTTACATTACCAACAATATAATCCTGCCAGCCTGCACATGGGTATACATCTCCATTTTCTGTTATACATATAGAGAAACGGCAAACACTACAAACAAAATCATTCGATGTCGCATCTTTTTTCTCTTTGGCAGCCATTTGCATCTGTTCTAAATATTTTGTATCAGTTGCGACTTTATCGTATATGATTCCTCTGATTTCATTAATCGGTAAGCGACAATTCAAATTTTGCGTTGTATGATCATATTCTGCAATAAGGTTATAATCAGTTCCGACATGAACTTTTTGTTTATTAGCCCATTCTATAACATCATTATAAGTACTCTTATTTTGTTTCATTATTGGACAGCTTATTTGCAAAGGGATATCGTTCTCAATCAGTTTTAAAATTGCATTTTTCGTTTTCTCAAAACTTCCTTTCATTTGAGTTATCTCATCGTGGATAGCTGGAGTCATTGAGTATAATGAGACTTGAACACCTAAAAGAGGATTCGCCTTCATTTCTTCAATTATTCTATCATTTAGTAATGTTAAATTACTAAGTACATTTACAGAAAAATTATATTCTCTGCATTTTTTTAAAAAGTCACAGAACTCCTTGTGCAACATTGGTTCTCCACCACTTAAGGTCAAATGCAGTAATTTTAGATCTTTACATTGTTCTAAAATAGCATAGAACAAGTTTGGAGAAATACTACTTATTTTATTTTCGTGAGGTATATAGCAGTGTAGACATCTTTCGTTACATTTACTGGTAAGTTCTATGTGTAAATTTGTAAGCTGTGGCTTGCCATTAAAGTATTCTTCAAAGAAATCTTGTGTATCTTTTTCTGAATACTTACTTATTGAAAGAGAATCCTCATTTATAGTTTCATCATCTAACATCTTGTATGAAAATTGTGTATCTTTTTCTTCACATTCCTCAAATGTTTTGCCAGACACAACAAATCCATCTTGTTCAAGCATGCAATAAAATTCAGAAGCATCACTTTTTATTGTTTGTATATCAACATCAGGGAATTGCTTATTTATTTTATTTGAAAGTTCATTAATGTTTTGAGGTTTTCTATCTAATACCGAGAAAAATACATTTCCACTTTCTGATAGAATTTTGTCGCCGATGTAATTTTCATTACTATTAATTAGTTTATATCCAAAATTTCGATTATCGGTAATATATCCAAAAGACTCATAACTTCTGAATATGATATTAGATTTTTGCTTGAAAAACATAAGAATACTTCTTTAGTAAAATCAGGAAATGCATTTAATTATAAAACAGCATCTCCTGATTAATTTGTTCATTAACGTCCTCCAGGTCCTGGTTTATTACAAGGCCTTCCACTTGGCTTACTATTAGGACGGCATTCTGCCATCTGATTAGTACTTTTTGCCAATACTTTAGGTTTCGTATAGGTCATAAGTTACCTCCTTTTTAATAGTTAATATTTTAGTTGTTAATCACACTTAAAAATATAAAACAACTATCATTCTACAAAGCATTTATCAGTTTTATTTTAACATTTTCATGTAAATATTTTCAATAGATAGAGATGTTTTGATTAATATTGGGATACCTTTCCTACATATTATTGTTATTTACTGCGGAAGACTGCAGGATGAGGAGCTATCACCCCTCTTCTTCATTTTGTATATATCCTACACGCTTTCGAGATTTACTGTTCTGCTCTCTTGTACTGGCTAATTCAGTCAAAGCCTGATATATCTGATTAAACTGTATATTAGTTTCGATCATAAATGTTTCTAGCTTTTGATTTAGTTCTGCATAGTCTAAAGTATACTGTCGTAAAGCGACAAAAGCTCTCATGATTGAGATATTGATTTCAATGGCTATCTTACTTCGGAGAACGGATGAAAGCATAGACACTCCCTGTTCTGTGAATGCAAATATTTTAGATATACCCACATTATAGCCTGAGGGTATCACAGATTGTGATACCCCTATATTTATCAATTCTAAAGCTTCTTCGTTTGTCAATTCAAACATAAAGTCGTTTGGGAAACGCTCGATATTTCTTCTTACAGCTTGTTTTAATGCTCTGGTTTCTACCTGATACAACTCTGCTAAATGAAAATCAATCATCACCCGTAATCCACGAACTTCAAAAATCTTATTTTGTATTATCTGTAATTCCATATTAATTCGAAGTATTAAGTGAATATTTTTTCATATTAGAATTAAATAGTATAATCATTTCTGATTTAGCTTCTACTTTTCCGTATTCACAGAAAGCATTCAATACCCATTCCCGAAAAGCTTTGGTATATAAGGATTGAACACGAAAACTCAAGAAGATAACAACCTCTAAATTATAATAAGTACGAATATATTCTTCTGTCTCATTCCGAGTATATCTGTATTCTACTGTCACATCCTGTTCTTTCAATAACCTTTCTTTAAACATAGCTTTGAGGTGCTTATTGATTGTGGGAGTATATGTACCAAACAAATCAGCAATTTCATTTACTGTCATCCAAATCGTACTATTTACTATTTTTACTTCAATAATGGGACTATCAGTCTCTACATCTATAAACTTTATATATCCTGTTTCCATAATTTAGATTTTATTGATTTACTGCAAATTTATCACTCAGACCTTTTACTTTTGAAGCAAAATCATCCATGTCGTTACTTATCTTAGAATCAGTGATACGGGCATATATTTGAGTTGTTCGAATATTAGTATGCCCAAGCATCTTACTTACACTCTCAATCGATACTCCCTTAGAAAGAGTCAGAGTCGCAAATGTGTGCCGGGCTAGGTGGAAGCTCAATTCCTTATCAATTCCACATAAAGAACCGATTTCTTTCAAATACGCATTTACCTTTTGATTGCTAGGAACCGGAAGTACACGATCATCTGATAATGCTCCTTCATATTTATCCAGTATTTGTTGAGGAATATCAAGCAAAGGAATGGTAAAAGACACCCCTGTTTTCTCTCTTTTACCTATTAACCAGAGTTTGTCATCGAATGATATACGAATATTTTCTTTTCTCAGATTTTTCACATCGATGTAAGCCAATCCGCAAAAACAGGAGAAAATAAAAATGTCCCGAATCTGATCCAGGCGCTTTATCGTTATCTTCTTGTTAATGATAGATTCTATTTCGTTCTGTGTTAAATAACCTCGATCGACTTTCTTAATCCTGATCTTATAATTTATAAAAGGGTCACTCTTTAACCAGCCATTATTCCTGGCTATAATAACAATCCGTTTGAAAAACTGCATAAATTTGGCTGTTGTATTCGGATTACAACCTGCTTTGGTCAAGAGGTAAACCTCAAAATCAGTTATAAAAATAAAGTCGATTTCTTTTAAGGCAACATCCGAACGATTGTATTTTTCTTTGATGAAAGAAGTCAGATGTTTTCTGGTAACTTCATACTTTTGATAAGTAGCCTTACTTTTATTTATGCTGATCAGTTTCTCAACATCTTCATTATGCTTCCTAAAAAGATCAAGCAGCATCTGCTGTTGAATTTCAACACCAAAAAAGATATTTTTAATACGTTCAGGGGTGACAGAAACTTCTCTTTCGAGTAGTTCTCTGTAAATCTTAGTCATCGTAGCTTTGATACTATCAAGCACTGTGTTTTTATTAATGACTTCCTGTGTTTTTCCGACAAGCTTACCTGCCGTTACATTCCATAATTTAGGATCAACATCAACCTTTGTTCCAAACTGGATCGATTTTCCATTAATGGTAATTCGTCCCATAACCGGCATCTTGCCGTTTGCTTTTAATCCATTCTTTTTTCCATAAAAAAGGATACTGAATGTCGTCTTTTTCATAACTCAAAATTTAACTTCAAAAATACATTCAACAATCAAATAATGAGATAAATACAGACTTCCAAAAATGGACTATAAACTGCCTAAATCAGACAAATCGTAACCTATTTTGATTTTCTGACAATAGGTTACGAATAGGTTACGCAGCTATGTCAAAAAATGGCTTTTTTATGGCTTCTATATGAAATGGGAATAAATAAAAAAGTCCCACAAATCACTGATTTGTAGGACTTTTCTTATTTTTGGCTTGTTTTGTCTTAGCCTTTCCGCGGAGAGAGAGGGATTCGAACCCCCGGAACCTCGCAGTTCAACGGTTTTCAAGACCGCCGCAATCGACCACTCTGCCATCTCTCCAATATTTTTGCTTATCGATATTTCCTCTAAAGCGATGCAAATGTATGTCTTTTTTTTGTTTCCACAAACAATTCCACCAACTTTTATACACGTTTTTCACAACAAGCTCTGTATCAATATTTATTGAATGGAAATTTTAAAGAGTTTATTCGAGATGCTGTTCTATTATTATAACTTTAGCTCAATTTTGTTTAGTTAAAAAATCTTTATACCTTTGTAAGAATCAATTTATTCATTTTTCAGAAAATAAAGTCATGTAATTGTTCAGTATAGAATAGATACTGGAATTCTTTCCTTTTATTATCCCTTCTTGAGTCTTACCTCACGGGCTATATATTATACATTTTATTAACTAAAGCAATTGCATTATATTTTCACAAAGATATGATTCTGTATATCTTTTCATTTTATAGAACTATATGTAATGGCAACCTAAATCATATATATATATATATTGAACAGAAATCTAAAAAACAAATGCCCGTTGGGCTCACAATAAAAAATGAGGAATGTCAGCTTGAGATGAAGCCCGTTAATAGGGGAATGACTCTTCCGGCTGAATAAAACTAGAAATTATGGAAAAAATTTGGAAATTAACACAAAATAAAAGTTGGAATAGCCTTGAAAAAAAATTTGATTGGGTAGAGGATATGAAAGAAGTTCCGCAACATAAGATACATCATAAAGAAGGTAACGTAGCAACTCATACACAGATGGTCTTAGATGAATTGACGAAATCGGAAGAATACAAATCTCTATCGGAACAAGATCAAGAAATACTTTGGGTAAGTGCCCTATTACATGATGTAGAAAAACGTTCAACATCTCTTGACGAAGGTTTCGGCAAGGTATCAGCAAATGGACATGCTCGGAGAGGAGAATATACAGCACGTACAGTCTTATTTCGAGATGTCCCCACACCGTTTCATATCCGTGAAAGAATTGCATCCTTTGTGCGTTACCATGGTCTGCCTCTTTGGCTATTAGAAAAGGTAGAACCTGCAAAAAAGATCCATGAAGTGTCTTTAAGGATAAGCACTTCGCAATTAAAAACACTAGCCGAGGCTGATGCCAAAGGTAGAATATGTAATAACTTACCACAATTACTTGAATCTCTTGAGCTTTTTGAACTGTTTTGTAAAGAGCAGGAATGTTGGGGAAAAGCATTAGAGTTTGAAAATCCGAATGCACGATTTCAATATTTCGACTCGATAGACGGATATATCGGCTATATTCCGTTTGATAACTTCAAAAGTGAAGTTACGATACTTTCAGGTCTACCAGGGATGGGAAAAGATCACTATATACAATCTTTAAATACAGATATTCCAGTTATAAGCCTCGATGCTATTCGCAAAAAGTATAAATTAAGTCCAACAGATAGATCTGCTACCGGAAAAGTAGTTCAAGAAGCAAAAGAACAAGCTCGTGTATATCTTCGAAAAGGACAAAATTTCATCTGGAATGCAACTAATATTACACGGCTAATGCGTCAACAATTAGTAGATCTTTTTACTTTATATGATGCAAAAGTCAAAATAGTATATTTAGAAAAGCCTTACGCCCAATGGCGTGCTCAAAATCTAAATAGAGAGGATGTTTTACCTGAAAAAGTATTGGATAAAATGCTACAAAAGTTAGAAATTCCACAATTGGTAGAAGCTCATGAGGTAGAATATATTGTAGAATAGTAAATTCGATGATTAAAATACTTTAAAGATTAGATAGAGAAAAATAAAATATAGGAATAGAATATCTATACCTATATTTTATTCTGATTATCTCGAAAATAAGAGATAATAAAATTTATACTTTTCACAAGCTAAGACCGATGATATATTCGACAGTATCAAAAAAAAGTAATAACCTTAGTTTCCAAAAGTAAAGCTTCCACGGAGAAGTCCAACCAAATCATCTTTACCCTGTCTATGTATATAGTGCAGTGCGGGTTGAATCGAAATATGTGAAGTGATTATATATTTATATGACATTTCCAAAGCCGTTTCTGCTCCCTGTGAGGTATTTGCTCTGAAAGCATTTAATCCTACAGTATCCCGTCCTTTTCTTCCGAATAAATTATTCATAACGACTCCCACCCCATAGTATAAATAACATTCATTGCTTTTCCTTGGGGCATATCCTAACTGAGCAACAATTCCTAGTTCTTGTTTATCTGTTTGCAATATAGATTGTTCGGCCAACATATACAATGAATATCTTAAAGACTCTTCGGGGAGTTTATCCAAAACCACCCCTGCTGCATAAAACCCATCTAAAGGCATATATGCAAATTGAGTGATATTGACGAACCCATATTTCTGTGGATTAAATTTAAAGTTAAAAATCAATGCTTTATTTACATTATCTAAATTATTATAATATGAATTTTTGACATTAATAACTCCTTTCGTATATTCTGTATGCAATCCGATAGCTCCAAGTGGATAGTTTGGTACACTATAGTTGATAGAGATGGTGGGAAAGATTCCTGCCGAACTATTTGTAAAGAAAGAAGAATACGGGCTATTAAAATAATCTAAGTTCATATTTCGTATCCCTGCAAACAAACTAAAGTCTCCGAAGGTCTGCTGATAACCAAATTTTGAGCAAACAAGCCAAAAGTTATCTTCTTCTATATTGGAAAATGTCAAGAAATCATTTGCTATATTGTGAGAGAATGTTCTTCCTACCGACCAAAATGCAATATCAAATGATCCGTTTTTCCACCATTTATCTGTTCTAAGGGAAGCCTCCATGCTCAATAAATTAACATACTTCACATCTTTTTCGCGGGCATCTGTTATATTGTATTGTAGTTCTCCTACATTGTTTACTTCATACTTTAGTCTTTGATCTTGTCCCTTAATTGAGATAAAACAATACAAAGACATACATATAATAAAAATTCTCTTCATTGTGCAGCTTTTAAATATTCTCATATTCAGGGTGCGAAGATATATTCTTCAGACTAAACAACAGCCCAATAAACATATAAAAAATTAATATTATTCTTAATAGAGACGAATAGTATTAATAATAAACAAAGAGCGAGAATATAAAATCACTCCTTTATTTTAACAAATACCAAACGCGAATGTCCCTTTTCGCTCTTGCGCTCATCCATTTCAAAATGCTTACTCTGAGCTTTAACCAAGGCAGCAAGCTTTGAAAAGCCGTAATTGCGTGAATCAAAATCAGGACGCTTCTTTATAACGAGATTACCCATATCACCCAAATAAGCCCACCCATCATCATCGGCAAGGTCTCTAATGGTACTCTTTAATAGATTTATCAACTTTTTATTTACAGGTTCAACAGTCTTTTCCTGTTGTTTCTTAACTGTAGACGCAGGAGACTCCGTTTCGTTATTATCATCTGAATCTCGTATAATCTCTATATAAATAAACTTATCACAAGCTACAATAAATGGACTAGGCGTTTTCTTTTCTCCAATACCTATTACTTGCATACCGGACTCTCTCAGCCTCACGGCTAAACGCGTAAAATCACTATCGCTGGATACCAGACAGAAACCATCAACCCGACCGCCATGCAAAATATCCATAGCATCGATAATCATTGCCGAATCGGTAGCATTCTTACCTGTTGTATAACTATATTGCTGTATTGGAGTTATTGCATGCTCCAACAAAGGTTGCTTCCACCCCGAAACGCTAGGCTTTGTCCAGTCCCCATAAATTCTTTTGATAGTTGGCACACCTATTTTAGCAATTTCATCAAGCATGCCCTTTATATTCGAGTAAGGCACATTATCGGCATCGATAAGCACAGCCAAGTTTAAATCTCTCTTTTCTATCATATATTTTAATTTAGCTTTGGAGGTATAGCGTATCTGTATATTGATAGTTCAAATTTATAAAACTTATCTTACTAACGAGCCCAATTTTAGTATAATATTCTTAACAAGCTGTTTTCATTAAAACAAATGAAACAATCACAAAGAATCCTTAAATGGAGCTAGTAGTTCCAACATATCATTATGGAGCAATCGATTGGATGCCAATACATCATGTCCTTTCCTGAATAAAGAACTACCGGTAAAATTAGTAACAGCCCCTCCTGCTTGAAGCACAATTAATGCCCCTGCCATAAAATCCCACGGTTTAATATATGCTTCAGCCCACGCATCGAACCTTCCTGAGGCAACGTAACACATCGACATAGCAGCTGAACCATTTATCCGCACACTCGAAACCTTCCCATACAATGAATCCATCAAATGATTAACTACCGGTTTGTAATCCCTTGAATTATAAGGAAGGTCTAAGCCGATAAAAGCTTGACTCATATTGTCCGTATCAGAAACGCGTATTTGGGTCTCATTAAGGAAAGAGTTACTACCTTTCCAAGCATAGAAGCATTCATCTCTACAGACTTCGTAAACCACACCTAACAATATTTCGGTATCACTAGTCAGAGCTATGCTCACGCAGTAAGGGGCGTTGTCTTGTATATAATTGGTAGTACCGTCCAAAGGATCGATAACCCAATAATAATCTTTCTTCTCAAACGCAACAGTATCTTCTTCCGTAATAAACCCCGCTTGAGGCAGAAGCTGTGACAATCTGGCAACTAATAGCTTTTCTGTTTCCTTGTCAACATACGAAACATAATCATGAGCATTCTTCTCCTCTACCCTATCCTTACGAAAGGTTTTCCTTTCTTGTGCTAAAAAGTGTCCTCCTCCTTTAGCTATTTTACAGACTTCTGATGTAAGAAATTCTAAATTCATAATCTAACCCTTAATTATAGGAGCAATAATATAATTAACATCTAAAGCTAATAAATTAAAAAGGCCATCTCAAATCTAATATGAGACAGCCTCCGTGCAATATTGCATTATGCTTTTATTTAGCTGCTTCAATTGACTGTTTACGAAACTCTTTTAGAGCTTTTTCTATGTCAAGTGAAATTTTTCTAGCACGTTGGCCAGCTGCTTTATTACCGTTTTCGATTTGTGAAGCTGCGTCTTTAGAGAATGCGGCAAAATCTTGATTTAATTTTTCTACTAAATTTTTCATTTGTTTTTCTATTTAAAAAGTTCAGACAAAGATAATCTGATTTTAATAACAATTATAACGAACCAGAGTTTAAAAATAGGCTTAAAAACATAATTTTCTTGTTATTTTATGCCGTTTTCATTGATAGTTGCACTCTTTTTCGAGATGTGTCAACAGACAATACCCTGACTTCCACATGTTGATGTAACGAAACAACCTCTGTCGGATCGGAAACAAAGCGGTCAGCCAGTTCTGAGACATGAACCAAACCATTTTCTTTTATACCCACATCCACAAAGCACCCGAAGTTTGTAATATTAGTCACAATACCCGGTAATGTCATCCCCTCTCTGAGATCCTCTATCGTTTTTATATTCGGATCAAACTCAAAAACCTTAATACCCTTACGAGGATCACGTCCGGGCTTATCCAGTTCGTCTATTATATCATTTAAAGTCGGTAAACCAACTTTATCCGATACATATTTTTCAAGCTTAAGAGACTTTTTCAAGTCCTTATTATCGATCAAATCTTTTACCGTACACTTAAGATCCTTAGCCATATTCTCTACTACATGGTAGCTTTCAGGATGCACGGCAGAATTATCTAAAGGGTTTTCTGCTCCCGCTATTCTCAAAAATCCGGCACACTGCTCAAAAGCCTTTTCACCCATACGAGGCACTTTCATCAGTTCTTTACGAGAGCGGAACGCTCCATTAGAAGCACGATAGTCTACAATATTTTGAGCCAAAGCAGGCCCCAAACCGGAAACATAAGTCAAAAGATGCTTACTAGCAGTATTAACGTTTACTCCAACAAGGTTTACACAACTTTCTACGGTAAGATCCAATGATTTTTTCAACTTAGTTTGATCCACATCATGTTGATATTGACCTACTCCAATCGACTTCGGGTCTATTTTTACAAGTTCGGCCAATGGGTCCATCAATCGGCGACCAATCGACACTGCCCCTCTTACCGTAACATCATAGTCTGGAAATTCTTCTCTCGCAACCTTTGACGCAGAATAAATAGATGCTCCGTTCTCACTGACTACAAATACCTGAACTTCTTTCTCATAGCGAAGATTTGTAATAAAGTGCTCTGTCTCACGGCTTGCTGTTCCGTTTCCTATGGCAATAGCATCTATATTATAAGTCGTTACTAATTTCACCACCTTACTCCCTGCTTTAGACATTTCTTTCTGAGGAGGATGTGGATATATAGTTTCATTGTGAAGCAAATTTCCCTCGGCATCAAGACACACTAGTTTGCAGCCTGTACGATACCCGGGATCGATACCCAATACTCTCTTTTCTCCTAGTGGAGCAGCAAGCAGTAATTGGCGCAGATTTTCGGTAAATACATGTATCGAGTCTTCATCTGCTTTCTCTTTCGACAAGGCACCAAATTCTGTTTCGATGGAAGGCTTCAAGAGGCGTTTATAACCATCTTCGATTGCGTCAGCAACATAGTTCGTTGCTTCGTTATCGTTATCTCCTTTCAGAAAACGTTTGTCTAACCTTTCTAAGGCGGCATCCTCGTCGGGTGCAATATTTACCCTGAGAAAACCTTCCGATTCACCTCTGCGTATAGCCAATATTCTATGAGAAGGAACTTTATTCAGTTTTTCTGAAAAATCGAAATAATCTCGATATTTATCCCCTTCTTCTTCTTTTCCTTTTACAACTTTTGATGTTAAAACCGCCTCACGCTGAAAAAGGTTGCGAATAGAATTACGGGCATATTCATCCTCATTTATCTGTTCGGCAATTATATCACATGCTCCAGCAATAGCTTCTTTTACATCCTTGACATCCCCTTTAACAAAAGCCTGAGCCTTAGATTGCACGTCAATCCTTTGCTGAAGCATAATAATATTAGCTAAAGGTTCCAAACCCTTCTTCCTTGCTATTTCAGCTCGTGTTTGGCGTTTTGGCTTATATGGCAAATAAATATCTTCAAGCTCCGATGAGTTCCAACAATTCTCTATGCGATTTTTCAGTTCAGGTGTTAACTTTTCCTGCTCTTCTATCGACTTTAGGATTGTTTCCCTACGTTTTACGAGCTCATTTAGTTTATCATTCTGCTCTTTTATTGCAGTTATCTGAACTTCGTCAAGACCTCCGGTTACCTCCTTACGATAACGACTGATGAAAGGAATTGTAGCACCCGATTCGAGTAAATCTACAGTTTTCGATACCTGAGACTCCTTAATATTTAAGGTCGAAGCAATTATACTTTTAATTGACATAGTTTTCTTTATTTCAATATGCTTTATTCTTCTGCTTTTTGTTAAAAAGTAACAAAAGTAACACCTTTCTACTCATTTTTATTTGTCACCTTTCTATTATACGATCTCAATTTTAACAATACAAATATAAAATATAAAGCGATTAAATAAAAAATGAATCATAAGTTTAGCTGAATAAAAATAATACGTTGAATACAGCTCCTTATGAATTGGTATAAGAAGCAATCCGTATTATTATAAGATAATTATTTATAAGAATAAAAACATAAAAGCCTGCTAAAAGATTCAGCAGGCTTTTATAATATATTTTATATCCAGTATTATTATTCTACAGGAATATTTGTGTTTACATTTTTGCTACCGATAGCAGCATAATATAATAGATAAGCCAATCCAACAAATACTACCCAGTAACTTGCCATATAACCAACGCTATCAGCTAGGAAGTTTTGAAGAAGTGGTAAGATACCTCCACCACAAACTAATGTCATAAATATACCCGATGCTGTTGTTACATATTTACCTAGTCCTTCTACTGCAAGATTAAAGATACCACCCCACATTACAGAAGTACAAAGTCCACACAATACCAAGAACATTGCATTGATAGGCACTTCCATCATACCGAATGAAAGACTACCGTTAATGCTTTGGAATACCGGCATTGACACTTTCGTCGTTATAGGAAGGAAAATCGCTAATAAGACTAATACAAGACCTAAACCTGCTGCAACAGTAAGCATTGATTTACTTGACACCTTACCACCAATAGAAGCTCCGAAGAAACGTCCGATTAGCATCAAGAACCAATATGTACCCGTTACAAAACCTGCTGATGTTGCATCCAACCCTGCAATCGATTTATCCGCAAGGAATAAGTTCAATGTTCCTGGAATACCAACTTCAACACCAACATATACAAAGATACCTATCGCACCTAATACAAAGTGACGGAAAGATAATGCACTATATTTGTCTTTTACGTTGTCAATTGCTTTCTTCACTTCCATATGAGGTTCCGGAATCTGAACCAATGCCAAAATAATAAAAGCGAAAGCAAAAACACCCATAGCAATATACATAACAGGGTATACATCTTTAATGTTAGCCTTTGTCACGTCAGCAACGAAAACACCCACTAAAACAGGAACCAATGTACCACACAATGAGTTGAAAGTACCTCCTGTTTGTATCAATGCACCACCTTTGTTACCACCTCCACCAAGAGTGTTCAACATAGGGTTTACTACTGTATTTAACATACACATAGAAAAACCTGCAACAAATGCACCAATCAGGTATATAGCAAAGCTACCGGCTCCTCCTGATAAGTATTGAATACCAATACCAACGAAACCAACAACGATAGCGATAAGTGCTGTTTTCTTGTATCCGATTTTCTTCAACAAGATACCAGCAGGAATACCCATAAATGCATACGCTATAAAGTTAGCAAGCACACCTAGCATACCTTCGGCGTTACTAGCTCCAAATTGGTTTTTCAAAACAACACCCATCGGCGCTGCTAGATTTGTTACGAATGAGACCATCCCGAAAAGCAGGATCATCACAATGATGGGTAACAAGTAATTTTTTTTCTCCGTACTACTCATGATTAAGTTTTTACATTTAGTTAGATTGTTTTATTTTTATAGTTTTAGTCAAATTTCATTCTTCTTTAGGTCGATCTTCTGCACTTAACTCTGAGAATTCAAAGAGTAATTAAACTAAACAAAACTCAATTACCCTTTGATTCTCATTTGGATATGGTTAGTATCCAAAAACTCATGGTCGTTTAGGTTAAGTGAAGATTGTTATTGTATAAAATCGATGTAAAAATACTTATCTCTTTTCAGCTGTCATCCATAAAAAAACGTGTTGTACAACATGTATTTTTAGATCAAAATATCATTTCTTTTTATATCATATTGCTGACAAGTTCCTGTTTATTTATGTCTTTTTGTATCCAACTCCAAAACGCCTTAAGAATGACTAACAGATTATCAAATCATTAACTTTAACCCAACCGCAAATCATAACAAAAAAATATACAAATGACATAAAAACTTACTCTTTGAGAATTCTTATAAAAACAGGAATAATAGTAAAATATCTTAATTCCTGCTTTTATAGGATTAACAATATTTAATATTGCTATTTTTGTGCTCTAACTAAGAACTGAACAGTAGAAAAGAAGAATTGTTATAGCTTATAAATAAATATTATGGAATCGATTCGCAATTTGTATAAAATCGGACATGGCCCGTCGAGTAGCCATACAATGGCTCCACAAAAAGCAGCTTTGATATTTAAAGAAGAAAATAAGGACGCCACATCGTTCCGAGTTACATTATACGGAAGCCTTGCAGCTACAGGAAAAGGTCATATGACGGATGTAGCTATCACAAACACCTTACTACCCTACCCTACAGAAATTATATGGCAGCCTGAGATTGTTTTGCCATACCATACCAACGGTATGAAATTCGAAGCTATAGCAGCAGGTCAACCCGTAAAAGAATGGATTGTATACAGCATTGGCGGAGGTGACCTATCGGATGGAAATAGCAAAGTAAATAAGGAAAAATTGTACGACAAAAATACAATGAAGCAAATCCTTCAATGGTGCCACGAAACAGGCAAAACATTTTGGGAATATGTAGAAGATACCGAAGGCAAAGAAATATATAATTATCTTCTGGAAGTATGGAGAACAATGGAAGCTGCAATACACAGAGGTATCGACGCAGAAGGATTGCTTCCCGGAGGATTGGGATTGCAACGAAAAGCCTCGATGTATAGCATAAAAGCCAAAGGATATCAAGGCTCAATGAAAAGCAGGGCACTGATATACTCTTATGCACTTGCTGTGTCGGAAGAAAATGCAAGCGGCAATGTAATTGTTACGGCACCTACATGTGGATCAAGCGGAACTCTTCCGTCGGTATTGTATCACCTAAAAATAAACCACGATTTCAGTGATCAAAAAATAGTAAGAGCCCTTGCAACAGCAGCACTTATAGGCAATATAGTGAAGACAAATGCATCGGTATCGGGAGCAGAGGTCGGCTGTCAGGGAGAAGTTGGAGTAGCATGCGCAATGGCAGCGGGTGCGGCTTGTCAACTATTCGGAGGCTCACCTCAGCAAATAGAGTATGCTGCCGAAATGGGATTGGAACACCATTTGGGACTCACTTGCGACCCCGTGTGCGGGTTGGTGCAAGTCCCATGTATTGAACGAAACGCTTTTGCTGCTGCCAGAGCCCTAGATTCTTGTTCGTTCGCAATGTTATCGGATGGAAAACACCTTATTAATTTTGACAAAGTTGTTCGTACGATGCAACAAACCGGACATGACTTACCGAGCCTCTATAAAGAGACATCAATGGGGGGACTAGCAATAAACCTTGATTAGTAAAAAGAATTAAGCAGAGAGGCAATATTTGTCTTTTTTGAATATTATTTTATTTTAATATACATGTATATTTCATTACTTTTGTAAGTGAAATCAATTTACAAATAACCATATCACTATGACATCAATCGATTTACTTAACCGTTCGGCAGACAATATTCGTATACTGTCGGCTTCAATGGTTGAAAAAGCGAAGTCAGGTCACCCGGGGGGAGCAATGGGGGGAGCCGACTTCATCAATGTTTTATTCACTGAGTTTCTCGTTTACGATCCGCAAAACCCGACATGGGAAGGTCGTGACCGTTTTTTCCTCGACCCAGGACACATGTCACCCATGCTTTACAGCACATTGTGCCTGACTGGAAAATTCACACTCGAAGACTTACAACAATTCCGCCAATGGGGAAGCGTTACTCCAGGACACCCTGAGAGAGACATCAACCGCGGAATAGAAAATACATCAGGACCACTGGGGCAGGGACATACTTTTGCCGTAGGAGCCGCAATCGCTGCCAAATTCTTAAAACATCGCTTTGGTGAGCGTATGGATCAGACCATATATGCGTTCATCTCGGATGGAGGTATCCAGGAAGAGATTTCGCAAGGAGCAGGACGTACAGCCGGACATCTGGGACTTGACAACCTGATCATGTTCTATGATTCGAACGGAATACAGTTATCAACCAAAACAAAAGAAGTAACAGAAGAAGATGTTGCCGCTAAATATCAGGCATGGGGATGGAGAGTGATCACCATCAAAGGAAATGATGCCTCCGAAATACGTGCCGCTCTTACAGAAGCTAAAGCTGAAAAAGAAAAGCCGACCCTTATTATCGGTAAAACAATCATGGGTAAAGGTGCCATTAAAGCCGACGGTTCAAGCTTTGAAAATGAGACTGAGACTCACGGACAACCCTTAAGTGCTGCCGGAGCTTCTTTCGAGAAAACAATCGAAAACCTCGGAGGTGACCCAACAAATCCGTTCGTTATTTTCCCGGAGGTAAAAGAGCTATATGCTAAACGCAAGGCTGAACTCGAAGAAATAGTAGCAAAGAAACACGCCGAAAAACAAGCCTGGGCTAAACAAAATCCTGAGTTTGCCGAAAAAATGCAGAAATGGTTCAGCGGCTATACTCCGGCAATCGATTGGGCAGCCATAGAGCAAAAGCCTAATCAGGCGACTCGCGCGGCATCGGCAACCGTACTGGGTGTGTTGGCAAAGCAAGTGGAGAACATGGTTGTTTCATCTGCCGACCTTTCCAACTCGGATAAAACAGACGGTTTCTTGAAACATACCCACAGCATGAAAAAAGGAGACTTCTCAGGAGCATTCCTGCAGGCAGGGGTATCGGAACTGACAATGGCTTGCCTGTGTATCGGCATGACACTGCATGGCGGTATCATTTCGGCTTGTGCAACCTTCTTTGTTTTCTCCGACTACATGAAACCGGCGATACGTCTGGCTGCTCTGATGGAACTGCCGGTTAAGTTTATCTGGACGCACGATGCTTTCCGTGTAGGGGAAGACGGACCGACACATGAACCCGTAGAACAGGAAGCCCAGATTCGTCTGTTGGAAAAATTGCAAAATCACAACGGGCACAATTCCATGCTGGTACTGCGTCCGGCGGATGTTACAGAGGCAACCGTTTCTTGGAAAATGGCCATGGAAAATCAAACAAGCCCTACCGGTCTGATTTTCTCTCGTCAGAACATCAACGACCTGCCGGCAAAAGAAAACCGATATGCAGAAGCTCTTCAAGCAGAGAAAGGAGCATATATAGTGGAGGAAGATGCGAACTATGACATCATCCTGCTGGCTTCCGGATCGGAAGTATCGACACTCGTTGACGGGGCTAAACTGCTGAAAGAAGACGGCATAAAAACACGTATTGTTTCCGTTCCATCCGAGGGAGTATTCCGCACACAAAGTAAAGAATACCAGGAAACCGTATTGCCGCAGGACAAGAAAAAGTTCGGATTGACTGCCGGGCTACCCGTGACATTACTTGGGCTCGTTGGCGACAATGGTAAAATTTGGGGTATGAACTCTTTCGGGTTTTCCGCTCCTTACAAAGTACTCGACGAAAAACTAGGCTTTACTCCTGATAATGTATATAAACAGGTCAAAGAATATCTGAAGTAATATAAAAAACAAAAAACAATGACAATTACGATACAAGGAGATAAACCGATAGGATTGGCTAGCGATCATGCAGGATATTCTATAAAGCAATATATTATCAGCCTCTTTGATGAACAAGGAGTTAAATATATTGACTATGGAACTTATTCTACAGAAAGTACCGATTATTCTGACTATGGTCATAAATTGGGAACAGCTATCGACAATGGCGAATGTGATTTTGGTGTTGCTGTTTGTGGTACAGGCAATGGCATTAATATGACATTGAACAAGCATAAGAAAGTACGTAGCGCGCTTTGCTGGAATGTAGAAATAACTCAATTAGCAAGAGCACACAATAATGCAAATGTACTTGCATTACCGGGAAGAATGATTTCTCCTGAGGAAGCTTCTCAAATGGTAGAAGCCTTCTTCAATACTCCTTTCGAAGGAGGAAGACATCAGAGACGCATCGACAAAATCCCTTGCATCTAATCTGGTTATTGTAAATAAAATAAATGGAGGCATTTCGTTAAAGTGCCTCTATTTTTTATATATTCTCAACTTCTATTTTGAGTAAATAGTCAACATCGGCAAAAAGAGCATGCAACAATAAACTATTCTCGATATATACTCGAATCATACGCTAGATTTACTATTTTTGTGTATTGCTATTTATATAAACATAAACACTATGAAAGGAATTATTCTTGCCGGAGGAAGTGCTACACGACTTTTCCCACTCTCTAAAGCAATATCGAAACAGATAATGCCTGTGTACGACAAGCCAATGATCTATTATCCGCTATCAACGCTTATGCTGGCAGGTATTCGGGAAATATTGGTTATATCTACACCTCGTGATCTCCCTATGTTCAGAGAGCTACTCGGTACAGGGGAAGAACTCGGCATGAAATTCGAATATGCGATACAAGAGGTTCCGAACGGGCTTGCACAGGCTTTTGTTCTTGGAGAGAAATTCTTAGATGGTGAGCCGGGTTGCCTTATCCTCGGCGATAATATGTTTCATGGGCAAAACTTTTCACAGATGCTAAAGAAAGCGGCCTCTATCGAAACCGGCGCCTGTATATTCGGATACTACGTAAAAGATCCTCGTGCATACGGTGTTGTAGAGTTTAATGAGTCAAAAAAAGTGTTATCTCTGGAAGAAAAACCCGAAAAGCCAAAATCAAACTATGCTGTACCGGGATTATATTTTTATGATAAAACGGTAACAGAGAAAGCCAAAGCTTTAAAACCATCGGCAAGAGGTGAGTATGAAATTACAGACCTAAATAAATGCTACTTGGAAGAAGGAACGTTAGAAGTACAATTGTTTGGTCGTGGTTTTGCATGGCTTGATACAGGAAATTGTGATAGCTTACTAGAGGCCGGAAACTACGTAGAAACAATACAGAATAGACAAGGATTCTATGTTTCTTGTATCGAAGAAATTGCATGGCGCAACAAGTGGATTGATGATGATCAGCTGGCTGCCCTTGGGCAGAAACTAGATAAAACAGCTTACGGACAATATATCTTAAGTTTGGTCAAGTAAAAATCGCATAAAAATAGAAACACATTATATCAACAACAAATCGTATACTGAAAAATGAAATTTACGGAACAATCCATCAAGGGAGTCTGGGTAATAGAGCCTAAAGTATTTAATGATGAAAGAGGATACTTTATGGAGTCATATAAGAAAAATCTTTTCGATGAGCACATCGGTAAGATTGATTTTATTCAAGATAATGAATCTAAGTCTACTCGTGGAGTACTAAGAGGATTACATTATCAAATAGGAGAATATTCTCAGGCTAAATTAGTAAGGGCACTTAAAGGATCTGTTCTGGATGTTGTAGTTGATTTAAGGAAAAGCTCTCCTACTTTTGGACAATATCTGGCAGTAGAGCTAACAGATGAAAATAAAAAGCAACTCTTTATGCCAAGAGGTATTGCTCATGGTTTTTTGGTGCTTAGTCAAGAAGCTATTTTTTCTTACAAAGTAGATAACGTATATGCTCCTGCACATGAAGCATCTCTACTGTGGAGTGATCCATCGGTCGCTATCAACTGGGGAATAGATGAAAAAGAACTAATCTTATCACCCAAAGATAAAGCCGGAAAATTGTTATCCGAAGCTATTTTATTTGACTAAGAGTAAATGGCAAAAACAGTACGAAAAAGAACAATACGAAAAAGGGTAAACAGGAGAAAATCTAAAAAAAGTAATTTAAAGAAATATATCCTGTCGATGAGTGTAGCTGTATGCCTAGGTATTGCAGCTTTCTTCGTTATTAAAGGATTTTTTGAAGAACCCGAATCTTTCGATTCTAGTAAATATTTTGTGAAGGGTATAGATGTTTCACATCATAATCCAATTCTTAATTGGGATAATGTAATGGAACAAGATATAACATTCGCTTATCTTAAATCGACAGAAGGGACGACACATGAAGACCGGAATTACCCTTTCAATTATGATCTGGCTCGAAAGTCTAATATAAAGGTAGGCTCATATCATTTCTATACGTTTGCCTTATCGGGAGAAGAACAGGCAAAACATTTTCTTAAAACAGCAAAATTTAATAGCGGAGACCTGATTCCTGCTATAGACGTGGAACATTCTCCGGCAAACCCGTATAGCAAAGACAAAGAATTTGTAGGTACTGTTGTCAAAGAGCTTAAAATAATGGAAAATAAGCTCTATGAACATTTTGGAGTTCATCCTATAATTTATACCAACAGAGATTGTTATAAACTATATATAAAAGGTAACTTTCCGAAGAATATTATATGGATGTGTGATCTACACAACGAGCCATCAGACGATGTTAATAACTGGAAAATATGGCAATTTTCGCATAAAGGAGAATTACCGGGAGTAGACGGGCATGTTGATTTGAATTACTATCGATATACATTCAACGAGTTTAAAGAATTATTACTACCTTGAACACTCAAAATTAAGCTGATGAAGTATCTATATATTGCCATATTCGCCTGTTTCTTTTTTACATCTTGTTTTAAGGAAGATAAGTTCGAGAGCTCAAAGAAGGGAAACTTTGAAGCTCTTTGGCAAATTATGGATGAGCATTATTGCTTTTTTAATTATAAGGACGTAGATTGGAAGGAAGTCTATAATCGTTATTCGCAACGTATAAGTGAAAATATGGATAACGATGCATTATTTGCTGTCTTAGGCGAAATGCTTGCGGAGGTACAGGATGGACACGTAAATCTAGTTGCCTCGCACAATGTAGCTCGTTATTGGAAATGGTTTGAAGATTATCCTGACAACTTTGACTCTAAGATACAAAAAAACTATCTCGGAACAGATTATGGTATTGCGGGAGGGCTTAAATACAAGCTGTTGGATAATAATATAGGATATATATATTATGGCAGCTTTTCGAGTGGCATCGGCGAAGGAAATATCAATCAAGTGCTCGACCGGTTTGCTCTATGTGATGGTATCATTCTCGATGTGAGAGATAATGGAGGAGGCCTGATGTCCAATAGCGATAGACTGGCATCCCATTTCTTTAACGAAAAAACATTGGTTGGTTATATGAGACATAAAACGGGAAAAGGGCACGATGACTTTTCCAAACCCTATGAAATATGTGTAGAACCGACAAATGGAGTTAAGTACCAAAAGAAAGTGGTTATACTTACAAATCGTAGTTGCTACAGTGCAGCGAATGATTTTGTTAATGCTATGCGATATGCTCCCAATGCAACTATAGTTGGCGACAAAACCGGCGGAGGAAGTGGACTTCCATTTTCTTCAGAATTACCGAACGGTTGGTCTATACGTTTTTCTGCATCTCCTATCATGGATGCAGAAATGAATCAACTGGAATTTGGAATCGATCCGGACATTAAAATAGACATGACAGAAGCAGATATGGACAAGAGTATAGACACAATAATAGAAAAAGCTAAAGAAATAATTAAAAGCTCTAGCGAAAACCTATCTTTTTGAAATTAAAAAACCTAAATACAAACCAATTACAAAACATATAACGCCACACAGGTGTTATACAACATATAATAAAGATCAAAATGATTTATTAAAATATAAATATTTTGAAATTCATTTTGTATAACTTTGTATAAAGCAGAGATTTCATCTACAAACCTGTAAAACATTAATAATCATGCCTAAAGTTACAAAAGAAGCCGCTTTGAAATATCACAAAAGTGGGAGACCCGGAAAAATAGAGGTTGTACCTACTAAGCCGCATAGTACTCAAATGGATCTGTCTCTGGCATATTCTCCGGGTGTGGCAGAACCATGTCTCGAAATAGAAAAAGAACCTCAATTAGCGTATGAATATACGACCAAAGGGAATCTTGTTGCTGTTATTTCGAATGGGACAGCAGTACTTGGGTTAGGCGATATTGGTGCACTTGCAGGCAAACCTGTAATGGAGGGCAAAGGGCTCTTATTTAAAATATTCGCAGGTATTGATGTTTTTGATATTGAGGTGGATGAAAAAGATCCTGAAAAATTCATCCAAACAGTCAAGGCAATTTCTCCTACTTTCGGGGGTATTAACCTTGAGGATATAAAAGCGCCCGAATGTTTCGAAATAGAAAGAAGATTAAGAGAAGAGCTTGATATTCCGGTAATGCATGACGACCAACATGGCACAGCAATCATTTCTGCAGCAGCTTTGATAAATGCATTAGATATAACGAATAAAGATATATCCAAAATAAAACTTGTAGTAAATGGAGCCGGAGCTTCTGCTATCGCATGTACAAACCTGTATATGAGATTTGGTGTGAAAAAAGAAAACATCATTATGTGCGATAGCAAAGGTGTAATCACTACCAAACGCCCTAATTTAACAGATACTAAAAAAGAATTTGCGATCGATAGCGATATTACAACGCTAGAACAGGCTATCGAAGGAGCAGACGTTTTCTTAGGATTATCTACTGCTGATATTCTTACAAAGGAAATGATACGGAAAATGAATAATAATCCGATAGTATTTGCTTTAGCGAATCCGAATCCTGAAATTTCGTACGAAGAAGCAATGGAATCACGTGATGACATTATTTTTGCTACCGGCCGTTCCGATTATCCCAATCAGGTAAATAATGTTTTGGGATTTCCATACATTTTCAGAGGTGCATTAGATGTAAGAGCTACTACGATAAACGAGGAAATGAAACTCGCTGCATCTAGAGCGATTGCCGACCTTGCAAAAGAACTGGTTCCGGATGTTATTAATTCAGCCTATGAAATAAAAAAATTGACTTTTGGAAAAGACTATATTATCCCGAAACCGCTAGACCCAAGATTGTTGACATCAGTATCCACCGCCGTAGCCAAAGCCGCAATAGAGAGTGGAGTAGCTCAAAAGACAATCACCGACTGGGTAGAGTACCAAAACAGGATATCTGAGATGATGGGATATAGCAACAAGCTAATCCACCGTCTGACAGCTCTTGCCAAAAGCGAAAGAAAACGTGTTGTATATTGTGAAGGAAACCACGTTAATACTATAAAAGCTGCCATCATTGCGTATAAAGACAATCTGTGTGAACCTATTTTACTCGGTAGCGAAGAGCGAATACAGAATATAGCCAAAGAGAATGGACTTGACCTCAACGGAATAAAAATAATAAATCACAGAAATATCTCAGAGGATGTACGCAGAGCACGCTATGCTCAGCTATTGAGCGAGAAGAAGTCGCGAGAAGGTATCCGCTACCAAGAAGCATTCGAGAAAATGAGTGACCGCAACTATTTCGGAATGATGATGGTAGAGACTGGCGATGCTGATGCAGTTATCACTGGGATATATAGCCACTACCGTGAGTTTGCAAAAACGGCTTTGGAAGTGATCGGATTAAAACCTCAGTATAAACATTTTGCAGCCATGCATATTGTACAAACAAAAAGAGGCCCTTATTTTCTTGCTGACACACTTATTAATCGTTGGCCGGAAGAAGATGTGTTGATCGAAATAGTAAAACTGGCACACGACACTGTACAATATTTCTCTACAGAGCCGGTGATTGCAATGCTTTCGTTTTCGAACTACGGTGCTGATGATAACGGAAGCCCTAAAAGTATAGCAAATGCAGTAAGATATTTTCATGAAAATTATCCGGATTATAATATTGATGGAGAAATGCAGCTGAATTTTGCGATGAATAAAGAGCTAAGAGATAAAGCATTCCCATTCAACACACTTAAAGGCAAGGATGTAAATACATTGATATTCCCCAATTTAAGCTCAGCCAATATATCCAGTAAACTATTGATGGAATTGGGTATTGCAGGTGAAAGCTTAGGGCCAATTCAGATGGGATTGCGCAAAGCTGTCCACTTTACTGATATAGAAAGTTCAGTAAGAGACATAGTCAACTTAACGGCCGTAGCTGTTGTAGATGCAATTGCAAACAGCCTACAAAATAAGTAAGTATGTTGCTTCGGGAAATATTGAAGGGTAAAAAGCTATATTATACTGATCATAAGAAAAAGAATGCAACTGACTTTAACTCCGGTACAAGATCCAGACATCGAGTTATTAAGCGAATGGTTACATAAGGATTATATCCTGCAATGGTACCATGATGCTGATGAATGGATTCATGAAATAGAAGAAAGAGAAGGAAGCTTTAACTTCTTATCTCACTATATTGTTCTTGAGAATAATAGGCCTATTGGATTTTGTCAATTTTATGATTGCTTCGACGCCAAGGAAGATTGGTATTCGGTAGAGTTCCCAAACAAGATATATAGTATTGATTATTTAATTGGAGAAGAAAATTTTCTAAGGAGAGGATATGGCAAAGAAATTGTGAGAATTCTTACAAATAAAATAATCCGGGACAAAAATCCAGAGGCAATAATAGTTCAGCCGGAACAAGAAAATGTAGCATCATGCAAAGCTCTTTTAACGAACGGTTATATTTATGACTTAGATAATAATTATTACATACTAAAATGCTTATAAATATTATTCAATTGAATGTGTAATAACTAAGTTTTATTCTTTAATGAAGATTTCATGGAAATTGTTAGCTTTACACAAAACAAATCAATATGAATAAAAAACATAAAGGAACCTGCTTATGTGGTAAAGTTGCGTTTGAAATAATAGGGACTTTTGAACGTTTCTTCCTCTGCCATTGTGAATATTGTCGTAAAGATACAGGCTCTGCCCATGCTGCAAACTTATTTTCTACGACAGCTAAATTAATATGGTTATCAGGAGAAGACAACATTAAGACCTTTGATTTCGAATCATCAGGACATATTAAAAGTTTCTGCCTCGATTGCGGCTCTGCACTTCCAAATATTCAGATGCATGGAAGTTTGCTTGTTGTTCCCGCAGGCTGCCTTGATACAGATATTTCTATTGTCCCACAAGGTCATATATATTTTTCGCACAAGGCTAATTGGGATAATGATTTACACAAAATTCAAATATTTGAAGAGCTCCCATTATAAGTGATATAAGTCGTTCATAAAATATTAAGTACTTGTTTGGAAATAGAACAAAGAATCTAACTCTTTTTGTGAAGATTGGAGAGATATTGTTAGATTTATGGAATATTTTAAAAGATAGTTATGATAACCAAACAGAAAATTACAATATATTTAAAGTATCAAAATATAGATAACTTTGCTCGTTTTGCTAATGCTAAAGAGAAAAATATATTGGGAGATAAAGATTGGGCTCTTATCGAAAATTTAATACAAGATATCCATTTATTAAAAAACAATATGGTGTCTAGTGAAATGAGAGATAAAATAGAAAACAAAATCAAAGATTATACAGAAGACGAAAATGAACTTATCGAAAAACTAATTAATATAAAATTTTAACTCCCCAAATATTTCTGCATGAGAATTAGCTCTAGTGAGGCATATCTCCACTGTATCTAATTCTTTTGAGAAGATGGGATAAAAATCATTAGCTTTTAAATCTTAGTAGTTTTTAAGAGTTTTATCAATAAGTAATATTTATAAATTTGAAAGCCATGAAAAAAACAATTATTACATTTCTTTTTATCATCGTTTACCTAAGTGGGTATGCACAAGACAGTAAAGTGTATAAAGGGAATTCTACATTTATGAGTGCGATAGTATACACAATCAAGGATGGCAAGGTATACAAAGGAAATTCCACATTTACAAGAGATATAGTATATACAATTAAAGATGGTAAGGTATATAAAGGAGACTCTACTTTTATGACCGATATAGTATACACAATTAAAGATGGTAAGGTATACAAAGGAAATTCCACATTTACAAGAGATATAGTATATACAATTAAAGATGGTAAGGTATACAAAGGAGACTCTACTTTTACAAGTGATATAATTAAGACTATTGAGTAATTATAAAAAATCCCAATATCGTCTAATATTGGGATTTTTATGGGGTATAGCACCAAAGTATCGAGCTCTCTTTATGAGGATTGGACAGAAAGGTCAACTTTATTAAATCAACAGTTTTTTCATGAGAAATATAATATATGACTTTGCTCGTTTTGTAGGAGCCCGAATCAGATTTTACTTCCTTAAACTCATAGGGTTTCCTAAACCATTTAAATATTTAGAAGGTAATTCTAATGACTATGCAAATAAGATTAGCCACGGATGCATTAATACTATTATAGGGATTCCTATTGTATTTGGAATTATTATAGGAATTGCTTACTTATATTTTACATATTTTAATTAAAATAAACTCCCCACACATTTCTGTATGAGGAGTTTAAAATTATTGTGGAGCATATCGGACTCGAACCGATCACCTTTAGACTGCCAGTCTAACGCTCTAGCCAGATGAGCTAATGCCCCCGATGAAAGCTGTGCAAATATATACAATTTTCGCTAATAATGCCAGATATATAAATAAAAAGAGAACTTACCTCTATTTAACTGTATACTGTGAACAATATTCCACAGCAGACTTAATATCTTCCGGATTACCAAAATCCAGCTTATTTTCCTTAATATATTTCTTGATTTCTTCTTTGTGAGCTTTAAATAACTTTGCTAATGAGTCTGGTGAAGAAAAGCGCTTCTGTGTATTATTGATCTTTATATAATAGAAATTATCAGGCTTGTAATTAAACTTCTCGGAAACGTTCAGAGGAATAGTACGTCCTTCTTTATTAATTACACTTACACTCGTAATAGCGCTTGTTGTAGATGTCATACCATAACCACTCGGTTTTCCCTCCGATACAGCTTTATATCTCCATTGTATATAAAAAATGAAGTTATTATAATTAATCCGCTCGTAGAATAAATTGCCTTTTATCTGCTCAAACATTCGCCCTTCAATGTTGATATATGAAATATCCGAAGGATTGACTATCTCTAGTAAAGCATTATCCGAAGGTGAGAGGAAGAGCATCCTTTGATTTAAAGGATCATAATTAAGTTTTGCAGATACAATTGCACCATTTTTATATACAGCTTTTCCATTTTTAAATTCATCGAATATATATACATTGTCTTCTTGAGCTTGCAGCTCCAATGATACAAAAAAGAGACTAAAGAATAATGATAGAAGGAGATATTTGTTTTTCATAACAGGCATTTATTTAAAGCTATAACAAAGAAAATAAAGTATTTATAAATCTACAAATAATTCAGTATTTATTCTACTTAAACAGTGAAAGTCCTGATAGTTTCAGGACTTTCTTATATTATGTTATACAAAAAATTCAGATCAAATATCCACAACGAACTTTTTTAGCTCTAAACTCAATAGAGGTTGGGGTACCGATTGCTTTATTTCCGAAATTATTATATCCAAAACTCTTTCTCTCAAAAATTCTTTACGAGTAACCAAGCTGATTTCTCTTACCGGCGAAATACCTTTCAGTGGACGCACATTCTTTTTTTGTTGTTCGGTAAGATCTTCTATTGCCATTTCGGGAATAATAGTAAGCCCGCTATTGTTATCTACAATATTGATCAATGTGCTTATGCTTCCTGCTTCATAAGAGAATAAAGAATGTGAGCTTTTACGCTTACGCATATTACAGATTCTCAATATTTGCCCTCTGAAACAATGAACTTCTTCAAGCAACCACAAACGGTTTATATTCAGATCATCTTCTTCCAGCTCTTTTTTTGCATAGAGTGACGTTTCGCGGGGAGAAACGTAAGCATAGAATCGTTCGTAATATATAGGATGTTCCGATATTTTGTCATTTTTCAGAGGTGTAGCCAATATCGCTCCATCTAAAGCCCCATTCAACAACTTCTCTATTATCTGACCGGTTGTAGTTTCTTCTATTACCAAAACAATATCATAACCATTTTCGTCATGAACCTTCATAAGTTTCGGCAATAAATAAGGCGCGATAGTAGGGATTATACCCAATTTAAACACTCCTTGTACTATTCCTTTTTCTTCTTGGATTATTTCTTTTATCTGCTTTACTTGCGATACAATGACACGAGCCTGATTTATGATCTGAATACCAATAACAGTTGGCTGAACAGGCAACTGACTACGATCAAATATTTTAACCCCCAGTTCATCTTCCAATTTCTGGATCATCATACTTAGGGTGGGCTGCGTTACAAAAGAGGCTTCAGCCGCTTTTGCAAAGTGGCGGTGATTGTCCACTGCAATAATATACTCCAGTTGCTGTATGTTCATATCTACGGTATTTAGTTAGTGTTAGTATTCTCTTTGTCCAAATATTGAAGAACCTACTCGTACTATAGTAGCTCCCTCCTCCACTGCTATTTCATAATCATCAGACATTCCCATAGAAATTTCGGAAAACGAATCAAAATCATGGAAATAATCTGCTTTAAGTTCATCATAGAATAGTTTCAGGCTACGAAACTCTGTTCTTATGAGGTCTACATTGTCCGTAAAGGTAGCCATACCCATTACCCCTCCAATATATGTACACTTCAACTGCTCCCAAAGACCTTCATCCAGCATCTGCCGACAAGTATCAAATGATAAGCCATATTTAGAATCTTCTTCAGCGATATGAATTTCTAAAAGACAGCAAATACGCTTATTTACACTTGCTGCCTGCTTATCTATTTCTTGTAAAAGCTTCCAACTATCAACACTATGAATAGTATGAACATATGGAACGATTGCTTTTACTTTGTTTGTTTGAAGATGACCTATAAAGTGCCATTCTATATCTTGTGGCAACTTACTATGCTTCAGATCTACCTCTTGCATCCGACTTTCACCAAAAACACGTTGACCGTTATCATAAAGTTTCTGTATAGCTTCTACAGGATGAAATTTAGATACAGCGACAAGTTTTACAGTTTCAGGTAAAGTCTCTTTTATTTTATGTAAGTTATCTGATATATTCATTTCAAGCCGGTAACACAATATAATTTATCAACCATAAATTTATGGCAAATCATACCAATACTACTTTCTTCTTTTCGTCTTCTGAATAAGGAAACACATCCATAATAGTAGTCTCGGATAATGAAGCAATAGTATAATCAGCCAAGGTTCCCTCCATACCTTTTTCTACAACCTTAAGTGCTTCTTTTATATCAGAAGCCTGAGCTAGCATCTGTACTGCTGTTTTCTTTTCCGTTCCACTTTTTTCATCCAAACTAATAAACATTACTTTAGCTTTAAAAAAACGATCTCCATTATCATTAAAGAATAATTCAGACAGTTTAGCTCTTTTAATATCTGCTATTGTAAATTCTCCGGATATATAAGGTTTTATTTCTTCAATTATACGGGCTTCCGCCTCGGTGAAAGATAGTGCATCTACTAAATATGGTTCAGTTACTTTCTTTTGCATACCATTTTCCAGTACTTTTTCGTAACTGACCTTGCATTCAAACCAATTATGCATATAGTCTAGGTTATTGTTTTAATCTATAATTTATTGATACAAATATAAACAATTTAATTCATTATATCTATCAATTGATAAAAGTTCTCTATTGCTTAATTATGAGATTCTTCTATCACAAAAAAAGAAAATAAAGAACAAATCTATGTATATTTAACTATAAAAATCTATATTTCTCAAAAAATATTTAACCTCATCTTTTTTATTATTATTCAACTTATGAGATAGTAATAATAACATAAAGGCAGGATATTTTAAAATAATAAATTAATATATATGTTAGAATAAAGAGAGCTTTCTGTCTCAAAAAAAAGCCTGCAATTATACTGCAGGCTTTCGTTTATTATTTAAATAATTTCTATATTATTCTCTGTCTTGATATTTATAATCGTTCAGCAGTTCTTGAAGACGTTTACGAGCAAAGAAAATACGACTCTTAACCGTACCTATTGGCAAACCTAGTTGTTGAGCAATTTCTTCATATTTATAACCCGACACGTGCATTGTAAAAGGAACTTTATATTCGTCCGCAAAACTATTTATCACTTTTACTATTTCAGATACTGTATATGCGCCTTCTGGTGTATCAAAACCTGAATCTTGAGGTAAATTTAAATGATATAAATTTTCAGTTTGATCTATCATTGTCTGACTGCGAACTACACGACGATAGTTATTCACAAAAATATTATGCATGATAGTAAAAACCCAACCTTTGAAGTTTACGTTTTCATAATATTTCTCTTTGTTGTCTAAAGCACGTAAAGTTGTTTCTTGCAACAAATCTTTCGCCTCTTCTCTATTGGATGTTAGAGTAAGTGCAAAGTTCAACATATTATTCTGCAAGTCTATTAACCTGTCTTCAAATCCTTTATAAGTGTTATTTAGTGTTGTCATTTTTTTGTAATTTTTAGTCGGCTAATGCAAATTAAGTAATCTTGTATGGCTTTTTAAGCCAAAATATAGTAAAACAACGCTTTGTTTTATAATCTCTTTTCATTAATTCTTTAAAACAAATATACTCTTTTTTTTCATCAACCAGAAAAAACTTTATAAAAATATACTTTTTTTCAGAAAAATAAGCAAAGACAAAACATATAAACACCTGATAATATGTATTCTCAAATATTATTTTAATATTAATATAAGTTATAAATTATTTCTATAAACTTCATCAATTAATCAAAATAAATCTAACATACTACGACAAATTGTCACTCAGATACTCTTTGGCATTTATTTTGTCTTAACAATACATAATTAACAAATATAACTGGTAAAATATTATACAACATGGAAAAAACTGGTAAAATTGGGGTTACGACCGAAAACATTTTCCCTATCATCAAAAAATTCTTATATAGTGATCATGAAATATTTCTTCGTGAATTAGTGTCTAATGCCGTAGATGCTACTCAAAAATTAAAGACATACGCATCGTTAGGAGAATTCAAAGGAGAAATGGGCAGTTTGTCGGTAAGTGTATCTATTGACAAAGACAAAGGTACTCTTACAATCTCAGATAAAGGTATTGGGATGACCGATGAAGAAATAGACAAGTACATCAATCAAATAGCATTTTCTTCAGCAAACGAGTTTCTCGATAAATACAAGAAAGACGCTAATTCTATTATTGGACATTTTGGATTAGGTTTTTATTCATCTTTCATGGTATCCAAGAAAGTAGAGATCATCACCAGGTCTTTCAAAGAAAATGCTCAAGCGGTAAAATGGAGTTGCGACGGATCTCCTGAATTTACGTTAGAAGCTGTAGAAAAAGCAGAAAGAGGGACTGACATTATTTTATATATAGATGATGAGAATAAAAATTTCCTCGAAAAAGCAGAAATAGACAAACTATTAAAAAAATACTGCCGCTTTTTACCTATACCCGTAATATTCGGAAAGAAAACAGAATGGAAAGACGGCAAATCTGTAGAGACAGAAGAAGACAATGTTATAAATGATACAAATCCCCTATGGACACGCAAACCTGCCGATCTGAAAGATGAAGATTATAAGAAATTCTACCAAGACTTATATCCTTTCTCTGACGAGCCGATGTTCTGGATACATCTAAACGTTGATTATCCGTTCAAGCTGACAGGAATATTATATTTCCCTCAAGTTAAAAGCAATATAGACCTCAATCGCAACAAGATACAATTATATAGCAACCAAGTATTTGTTACCGATTCAGTAGAAGGTATAGTTCCCGAATTCCTGACATTGATGCATGGGGTTTTAGATTCTCCGGACATCCCTCTTAACGTTTCTCGCTCGTATCTGCAAAGTGATCAGAATGTAAAAAAGATATCCAATCATATTACGAAAAAGGTTGCCGACAGACTGGAAGAAATATTCAAAAACGATCGTAGTCAATTCGAAGACAAATGGGATAGTCTCAAGCTCTTTGTTGAGTATGGCATGCTTACCGACGAGAAATTCTACGACCGTGCTCAAAAGTTCTGTTTATTGAAGAACGTTGATGGTAAAGCATTCACATTTGAAGAATACAAAACACTTATATCTTCTGATCAAACAGATAAGGATGGCAATCTAATTTATCTATACACCAGCAACAAAGAAGAGCAGTTCTCTTACATAAACACAGCTAAAGGCAAAGGTTATGATGTAATCTTATTTGACGGTCAACTAGATGTACATATGGCAGGACTGCTTGAACAGAAGTTTGAGAAGAGTCGTTTTGTTCGAGTAGATAGTGATACAGTGGACAATCTGATCTTGAAAGAAGACAGCAAAGAGATCAATCTAACTGATAAACAAAAGGAAGAGTTGAATGAAGCCTTTACTTCTCAACTACCGAAGATTGATAAAACTGAATTTACTGTCGACTACAAATCGTTGGACGAAAAGGCACAACCAATACAAATAACTCAGAATGAGTTTATGCGCCGTATGAAGGAAATGTCTGCTATGCAGTCGGGTATGGGATTTTATGGTGAGATGCCGAACAATTATAATCTTGTATTAAACATCGAGCATCCATTAATAAAAAAGATAATGGCTGATATAGATAACAAAGATAAAGAGGCGGTAAGTGCTTATGCTAATGAGAATAAAAATATCCGTCAATTGATAGATTTAGCTCTGCTGTCAAACGGTATGCTGAAAGGCGAAGCTTTGAGCAACTTTATCAAAAGAAATATGGATAATATATAATCTACAGAATATATTAACCCAAGCAGGTAATAGCGGAGCTTAATGTCACTAAACAAAGAAGACATTTTGCTCCGTTTATTTATTGTAATAAATTTTCAAACCAAAGTTTACTTCCGTCCAAAATCTGCGGGAATCTCACCCCATTCATCAGTTTTCCATTTAAGGATTGTAGTTGTATAAGTATTTGTTTTAAGCCAGTTCTCGGCACGTTCTATCATGTAGAAAAGAGATTCATTTTCGGGAATCCGCTCCAGCTTGGTCTTACATTTCTTTTCTTTTACCCACTTTATTGCATTTACACTATCTGAATAAATGGGAATAGAAAAGCCTTTCTGCTTCAACAAAGCCAAGCCGTGTACCAAAGCAAGAAACTCTCCAATATTATTTGTCCCTTGCTCAAATGGTCCTTGTTTAAAGATCTCCTCTCCGGTCTTCACATATACTCCGCGATACTCCATCAAGCCGGGATTACCACTACAGGCAGCATCTACGGAAAGGCTATCTTTTATAATCTCGGGAATGTTATGTATTGAAACCTGCTTCTTTTTTTCAGCATTCTTACCTACATACAACCAAGGACTTTCATTGTAAGCTTTCTCAGCCTCGAGTTTCGATGGAAATGATTTATAAATAGCACCATCATAACCTTCTACCTGAGCTTTACATTCTGCCCATGAAGAGTAGACACCGGTCTTAACTCCATTCCACACCACATAAAAATTCTTCTTCGCCACCTTATTCCAACAGTATGTATATATCACAAAAATATCCGTAAGCTGTACTTACAGATATTCTACATCTTTTATTACTCTAATTACTTTTCGTTAAAAAAATCAGAAGCCTTTTTTCGAGCCTTATCTGCAAACTCATCAACCTTATCTACAAATTTTTCAGTATAACTTTGCGTATGCTTCGACACGTCTTCAAATAAATCTTTAGCCTTAGTTAAAAAATCTTCTGTTTTTCCTTTAAAGAATTTATCCCAGTCTATATCAAGACCTTCCTTATCCATATAATCTTTGACTACAGAAACAGCTTTAACGGCCTGTTCGTACGTAAGCCCAACCTCATCTTGCAGTTTTTTTATCAAGTTTTCCATGATTATAATTTTTGATGGTTTTTATTTATAGAAAACAACAATCAGACAGACAAAGTTCAGACTATAAAACACATACCAATAGGCTAGAATCTGAATCCGAACGAAACAAAAAAGTTTCTATTTTTTAATTCAGGACCGGTATATGCAATATTGTAGAGTCCATATTCATACCCTATGTTTATTGTATATATATCATACACCAGACCAACTTTCGCGTTCAAGCCATAATCAAACCTTCGCCACCGGTCAGGAGTAAATGATTCGAATTCGACCTCAGGAACGGTTGTAACAACAGGCTTCCCTATATTATCGGAAATCACTGTAACGCTGCTTGTTGTACCTGTCCCTTTATATCCATAAGCGGCATATAGTCCTCCATTAATATTAAATGCCCATGACTTCGTGAAATACAATTCATATCCCAAATTAAAAGGCATCTGTATATAATTGCCTGTGGCATTATAATATCCGTCATAGGTAGTTACAGAAATATCACCATTTTTCTCTACAGTATGAATATGTCTTTTCAATCCTTTCTTAGTAACAAACAACCCTGTTTGGAGCTGCATATTACTCCAAAATTTATAATTTACATTGAACCCGATATGAACTCCTACTTTGGCTTGCTTATATGTATTTTCATTCTTAATATCCATTCCGGCAAGGTTTAATCCCACATGTATATCCGAAGTGATACGTTTTTTAGGATACTGAGCATTTATAGTTCCAATACTGCAAACAAACAAAGATATAAGTAAAAATATTTTTAAGATTGTTTTCATAAAGTTAGTATAGCTAATGCAAAGTTAAGAGAATTAATCATATATTAAAGTAAACAAACTTCTTTCATCAAAAATTTCGTTACTCACAGCCAGTATTTGTTCTGCCGTCACAGCTTCTATTTTTTGAGCGGTTTCCGCCAACGTATTGAAGTGATTATGATGCAAAAAATTCTTACCCAAGGCTAATGCCAGATTCTCATGATTGTCTCCCATCACTCCTATCTGCCCAATGAGTTGCTTCTTGGCTGTACTTAGTTGACTTGATGTAAGCTTCTCTTTTCTTAATCTATTTAATTCTTTATTCACCAAACTGATACACTTATCCACATTTTTCTTATCGCAGCCAAAATAAATTGAAGTTATCCCCGTATCGGTATATGATGTGATCGACGAGTCTACGTTATATACATAGCCTCTTTTCTCTCGTAAAGAGATATTCAAACGGCTATTCATTCCCGGGCCACCCAAAAGGTTATTCAAAAGATTTAAGACTCTTCTATTGGGGTCACACAATGAATATGAACGTCCGCCAATCAGAACATGTGCCTGCGAAGTATCTTTATCCTCCCTCTTATTTACTGATGAGATGTCAACCGGCTTAATCCGTTGTATATCTGATTTTATATTAGGAATAGCCGACAAATATTTCTCGGCATAATAAACAATCTTCTTAAAGTCTGTTCTTCCAAGTGAAAAGAACACCATATTGGAAGGATTATAGAATTTGTTCACAAAACCCTTAGCCATCTGCCCATCAAAGTTCTGCAACAGCTCTGCACTTCCTAATATATTATGCCCTATCTGGGACTGATCAAAAACAAGGTTTTCGAATTCATCAAATATCAGTTCTGATGGACTATCTTCATACGAATGTATTTCGTCTATTATAACCTCTACTTCTTTTTCGATTTCCGATTGAGGAAAATTCGAATGAAAAGTAATGTCTGAAAGTAACTCTATCGCACGGCTAAAGTGTTGCTCAAGAAAGACTGAGTAAACAACCGTTTCTTCTTTATTAGTAAATGCATTGAGCTCTCCACCCACATTTTCCATACGGTTGATAATATGATACGCCCGTCTTTTATCCGTACCTTTAAACAGCATATGCTCTACAAAGTGAGCCATACCGTACTGATCGGGAGCTTCATCGCGTGTACCTGCATTGACTATAAAACCACAATAAGAAACGTTACTTTCAATTGGTTTGTGCACAATACGAAGTCCGTTGGATAATGTATGAGTGAGATAATTTATCATTTCTTCATGTAAAACGCCCTTTCTTCAGGGCTTAATTTTTCTATTGAGTAACGCAACATCGTACGAGGCATCTCTTTACTATAACGATCAAGAAAATCAGTTAAATGCATTTTATCTCTCTTACCCATCTCTCTTAGCATCCATCCAATAGCTTTATGCATCAGATCGTGCTTATGATATAATAATCGTCGGGATAAATCTAAAATATCTTGATAATCGTTTCGACGGATAAATGCGAATGTGGCAATAATAGCAATACGTTGATCCCACAACAGAGAGCTGTCTGCTAATTGATATAAGACTGACCTATCTTTATCTACAAGATACTCTCCAACAATATCTTTTGCACTGAGATCTACCAAGTCCCAGTTATTGATACAATGTGTATGAGCCAAATAAAAATCTACAATCTCTTGTTTTCTTGTCTCGTCCTTTGTCTTTTTAAATAACTCTACGAGAATAAGCAAAGCACACAGGCGACACTCATGATATTCATTATTGAGAAGTTTTCTTACCTCTGTAAAAGGAATATCTTTATATTTCTTAGCTACTTTTCGAGTATCAGGAACAACAACTCCCAGAAACTTGTCACCTTCTCCATATTGACCTTTCCCTGTTTTGAAAAAGTACGGAAGAAATTCCCGCTTTTCAGGAGTTGAATAAGCATTTAGCTCTTCTTGTATCTGTTTAGCTATCATTACATTCTCTATAAAAGGTGACAAAAGTGACAGATTTCAGGCTATTTTCATTTGTCACTTTTTAAAGTTCATAAAAATAGCCTTCGATGTATAATAAGATAAATATTGATGCTTTAGATAAAGAGAAAAAGAATCATTTCAGTTTCCATTCGGCACCATCCTTGCCATCTTTGATTTCAAATCCAGCTTTAGCCAATTCGTTGCGAATCTGATCTGAAGTAGCCCAATCTTTATTTTCTTTTGCTTTTTGGCGAATCTCGAGTAATAAGTCCACAGCTTTACCAAACGCTTCATTATTACTACTGTTTGCACCTATTGCATCGTTACGGATACCGAGTATACCGAACAAAAAGATATCAAATACTTCTTTAAGCTCATTTATATCTTCCTGACTCAATGTTATATTACCCGCACTTGCAGAATTGATTGTTGTTCCGGCTTCACATAGATGTGCTATTACGATTGCCGAATTCAAATCATCATTTAATGCCTCATAGCACTTGTTCCTAATATTTTTCACATCTACAGAAGATGTTGCTGAGACAGGAATTTTCTCTATACGTGCGTATGCATCATAAAGTCGTTCGAGGCTCTTTTCTGCAGCTTGCAAGGCTTCGTTACTGAAATCTACTGTACTACGATAATGCGCCTGTAAAATAAAGAAACGAATTGTCATAGGGCTATACGCCTGTACCAGCATTTTATGAGAGCCTGTAAAGAATTCATCCAGTGTAATGAAATTCCCTAGAGATTTACCCATTTTCTGCCCGCCGATAGTTATCATATTGTTATGCATCCAGTATCTTACTACCTGATGCTTTTCCATTGCCGTATTCTGGGCTATTTCACATTCGTGATGAGGGAACATAAGATCAAGCCCACCTCCATGTATATCAAATTCTCGGCCGAGATACTTTATACTCATTGTTGAACATTCGATGTGCCACCCGGGAAAACCATCACTCCAAGGCGAAGACCAACGCATAATATGTTCGGGTGCAGCTTTTTTCCACAGAGCAAAGTCAACTCTACTTCTCTTCTCTTCCTGACCATCGAGCTCACGTGTAGTATTTAGCATTTCTTCGATATTGCGATGAGAAAGAATACCATAATCGTAATCCTTATTATATTTCTCTACATCAAAATAAACTGAACCATTACTTTCGTATGCATATCCGGCTTTCAATATACCTTTGATTGCCTCTATCTGCTCTATGATATGCCCTGAAGCATGAGGCTCTATAGATGGAGACAGTACGTTCAAAGCATCCATTGCCTTATGGTAACGATTTACATAATACTGAACAACTTCCATTGGTTCCAACTGCTCCAAACGTGCTTTTTTGGCTATTTTATCTTCACCCTCATCAGCATCGTTCTCCAAGTGCCCCACATCCGTGATATTGCGTACGTAACGCACCTTATAACCTAAATGTGTGAGATAACGAAATAGTATATCGAATGTTATAGCAGGACGGGCATGTCCGAGATGGCCATCTCCGTATACGGTTGGTCCACAAACATACATCCCCACATGCGGTGCATGAAGCGGTTCGAATACTTCCTTTTTTCGTGTCAGAGTATTGTAAACCAATAATTTTTGTTCCATAAACAGTCTGTAATTTTTTTAGCAATACAAAAGTAAGAAAATTATATAGAAGTAAGGAGGTTACACACCGAATATTAAGTGTGTAACCAAACCTATGTATTATTAAATATTTAGGGGTTATAGATTTCTTTATTCCTGTTACCGAAAACTCAATTTATATTCAATTGTTTGATTCGATCTGAAATTGCTCCTGTATAGTATCCATAATTTCAAAAAGTTCATCAACGGACTCTGTTCGTAACATAGCCACTCTTACTTTCTTAAAATCGGGCAACCCTTTAAACAATGAGCTTGCAGCCAAATGACGCCGACTATGAATAATTCCGCCACGTTCCCCTGAATGAGCAACATTTTTGCGGATCATCTCTTTTAGAACATTCAGGTACCATCCAAATTCTTTCTTCGGAAGTGTTTCACCTGTTCTCAAATAATGCTTCACATCTTCAAATATCCACGGACTACCGATACTCCCCCGCCCTATCATTACGGCATCCACTCCTGTCTCGTTGAAACGGCGTTTGCATATTTCGGGACTAGTTACATCCCCATTACCTACTATCGGAATATGTATACGAGGGTTATTTTTCACATCGCCGATCAATTTCCAATCAGCCTCTCCTGTGTACATCTGTGAGCGTGTGCGCCCATGTATCGTCAAGGCTTGTATTCCTACGTCTTGCAATTGCTCTGCCAACTCCACAATAATCTTCGACTCATGATCCCAACCTAAACGAGTTTTTACCGTTACAGGGATTTTTACGGCTTTTACTACAGCAGCCGTTATTTCAACCATAAGTTCGGGGGTTTTCATCATACCCGAACCGGCACCCTTGCCTGCCACTTTCTTTACCGGACAGCCAAAGTTTATATCCAATATATTCGGATTGGCTTCTTCACAGATTTTTGCAGCTTCCACCATTGCATCGACTTCCCTTCCGTATATTTGTATAGCCACAGGACGCTCTTCTTCACTGATGGTGAGCTTAGCCTGAGTCTTATTCACATGACGAATAAGTGCATCGCTGGATACAAACTCGGTATATACCATATCTGCCCCAAATTGCTTGCACATAAGACGAAATCCCATATCTGTTACATCTTCCATAGGTGCAAGAAAGACAGGGTTTTCAGAGAATTTTATATTGCCTATTTTCATTATATTATAGTGTAGATTCTTATAGATATTTATTAAATATCGGGCACAAAGATAAGTATCTTTTATCAGAAGATAAAAAGATGGAATTGATCTTAACTATATTATAAACGCTGAGGAAATGAATATAAAAAGAATATAGTAAACAAAAACGAAGCATCAATCTGTTTTTGTAGCACGTAGCATTTCTCTTTTTCCGGGAGGTCCGGGAAGTCTTTCAGTTTTGTAGCCTGCTTGTTGTAGCATTCTACGCACAACACCTTTAGCACAATAAGTAACTAATATCCCATTCCGGGCTGTAACAGAATACAATGAATCAAAGATTGATTGCGTCCACATTTCGGGCTGCTTATCGGGAGCAAATGCATCGAAGTAAATGAGATCGAAAGAAGATTTTAATGAGGAGAAATCAAACTTGGTAAAATCACATTCTATCTTCGACAAATAAAACTCAGGTAAAATTTGAACTTCCCTATTCCAATCCGCATCATGCAACTTATTATATAAAATCTTGGCTTGCTCCGAATGATTATCCGAATAATTCAACTCGTTGATAATTGATTTAGGCAAAGGATATAACTCTAACCCTGTGTAATGAATAACTCTTTCAGTATTGGTTACATCCAATGCTGTCAGAAAAGCATTTAAGCCTGTTCCAAAACCAATTTCAAGAATATTGACACTCTCTTTTTTGCAATGATGCAATCCTGTCTTAATAAATACGTGGGTTGATTCTTGTATAGCTCCATTTACCGAATGATAGTGTTCATTCAGGTCGGACATGAAAAGAGTGTGAGACCCATCAGCGGTTAATTCTATTTTGGGTTTCACACTCATTTCTTTTTGTGTCTAATTATCACTTTTTTTCAATTAAAGCAACGGCGTATGCGGCAAAACCTTCCTCACGGCCTACAAACCCCATTTTTTCTGAAGTTGTTGCTTTTATCGATATATCGTCTACCGAGATCTCTAAAATCTCAGCCATCACTTTCTGCATCTGAGGTATATGAGGATTTATTTTAGGACGTTCGGCACAGATAGTTGCATCTATATTGCCTATACTATATCCTTTTTCGGTTATCACCTCTAATGTTTTCTTCAATAAGATCTTACTGTCTATATCTTTATATTCTCCGGCTGTATCAGGAAAATGAAAACCTATATCACGTAAATTTGCCGCACCAAGAATAGCATCGCAAATAGCATGTATAAGCACATCAGCATCGGAGTGTCCTAATAGTCCCTGACTATGTTCTATTTTGATTCCACCTAACCACAAATCTCTATTATCAGCAAGGCGATGCACATCATAGCCAAAACCTACCCTTATCTTCATTATATCAAATAACTTTATCTACGAAACAATAATTACTTAAATAAATTTTTCATTGCATCAATATCAAAACCTAGAGAAAAACGCAATGTTTGGTCTAATGGATTTTGTTGAGCCGTAGCCAACAGATATGCTACATCCAGTTGGAATGCGCTTAGCTTAAATCCTGCACCAAAAGAAAGATACTGACGATTACCTTTCATCTTATTTTCGTGGAAGTAACCGGTACGTAAACGGAACTTATCATTATAATCATATTCTGCACCAAGCGACCATGCAATCTCTTTCATTTCTTCCGAGAATCCACCGGGAGCATCACCAAATGATTTGAAGATACCCGCTATCGGGTTAATATCTCGATAATCTGCCATGCGTTTGCTGAATTCATCATTGGTTTCCCCTTCTTTTTTAACAGGAGGAGTTGGAACCAAATACTTGTTCAAGTCTGCACTGAATGATATTGTACTTACCTCGTTGATCGGATACATAAGAGAAGCACCTAAACGCAGATTGGTTGGCAAGAATTCGTTTCGTGAATCTCCGTTGGTAGAAATTTTCGTACCAATATTAGAGATATTGAAACCAAAACTTAGTAGACTTTCTGAACTCCCTGTACGGATATAAGATTCGTTATAACCAGAAATATCTGCGGCAAAAGCATTACCTACTGAAGTTTCTTCAGAAGCTCCTGTATAATCGGCACGAATATAACGCACAGTTACAGCTCCGGAAAAAGTCTCTGTCAATTTACGGGAATATGCTAAGTCAATAGCCAACTCGTTCGGACTTAATACAACACCATTAAAGTCATTCAAATCTGTGACAACCTTCACATCTCCGATAGAAAAGTAACGGATAGATGCACTTAATGCCTGATTATTTTCATTCCCTAATTTATAGTAACCAACACCATAAACTAGTGCTATATCATTAATGATCTTTCTCAACCATGGAGTATATGATATTCCAAAACCTACCTTACTTGGGCTAAATGCATATTTAGCAGCATTCCAGTGTTGGGAATACACATCCGGTGCTGTAGCCACTCCGGCATCTCCCATCCCTCCTGCACGGGCATCAGGAGCTATATTTAATGACGGCATAGCCGTTTGTATCGGATTCACGTCATCTTGTGCATACGTACCTAATGCAAGTAATGCAAAAATATTTACAAATAAGATTTTTCTCAAAAGACTCTTCATTTATTCTACTATTTAAGTAATTAATTTATTTGCTAAGGTTTAATTATAGTTTGTTCGGATTTCTTATTTAATTATTCAGTATGTATAGATAACAATTTTTTATAATATTTATTGTTATGTAGTATAAATTTAACATTCTAATTTATCAGCAAATAAATATTTCCAACAATTTCTCTCCTTCTATTTCTCCTGATAAATGATTTCCTATTTGCACCTTCCCTACTCCGGCGGGTGTGCCTGTAAAGATTAAATCGCCGGTTTTGAGCGTAAAAAACCGACTGGCGTATGCAATTATCTTATCTATCGGATGTATCATTTCGGTAGTGTTAGCCGATTGCACCGTCTTATCATCAATAGACAAACTGAAATTCAAATCATCCATCTGTTTGTCCCATTTACCTTTCGATACAAACTGTCCTACCGCTGCCGAGTTATCAAAGGCTTTGGCTATTTCCCATGGGAGTCCTTTTTTCTTTAATTCGGATTGTATATCTCTTGCCGTAAAGTCGATACCAAGAGTAACTTCTTCGTAATAACGATGAGCAAATCGTTCTGCTATATTTTTACCCATCTTACTTATCTTAACTACAACTTCAGCCTCGTAATGTATATCGGCAGAGAAATCGGGAATATAGAAATCTTTCTTATCTCCCGAAAGCAAAGATGTATCGGGTTTCATAAAAAGAACAGGATCATCGTCGCTATTCGATAATGCCCTGTTCATTTCTTTATTATGTGATTGATAATTTTGCCCTACGCAAATAATCTTCATCTTTTTGCTGTATAAAAAATATACAACAAAGATACACAAGTTTTTATTTCTTTTTATGAATTCCGCCAAACATTTGCCTCAAGCGCATTGTAATTACACCGATTACACCTTCAGCAAAAATACCGGAGCTCATTTTTGAAGTACCCAACATCCGATTAACAAAAATAATAGATACCTCTTTTATATTAAATTTGAGACAATGTGTCGTATACTTCATTTCCACTTGGAAAGCATATCCTTTGAAGCGAATATTGTCCAAATCAATAGTTTCTAGAACTGCACGCCGATAACAAACAAATCCGGCTGTAGAGTCATGTACCTTCATGCCCGTAATAAAACGCACATATCTGGAAGCAAAATAAGACATCAAGACCCTGCCCATAGGCCAGTTTACAACGTTTACGCCACTACAATAGCGTGAGCCTACCGCTAGATCGGCTCCTTGATTAACACATGCCTCATACAAGCGGAGAAGATCGTTCGGATTGTGAGAAAAATCAGCATCCATCTCATACACATACTCATAACTACGTCCTAAAGCCCATTTAAACCCTGCGATATACGCCGTTCCAAGACCAAGTTTACCGGCTCTTTCCACTAGATGTAACCTTTCGGGAAACTCTGTTTGAAGCCTCTTTACAATAGAAGCGGTTCCATCAGGAGAACCATCGTCAATAACCAGAATATCGAACTCTTTAGGTAAATTGAACACTGCCCTTGTGATGGCCTCTATATTCTCCTTTTCGTTATAAGTCGGGATGATAACTATTGAATCTGACATTTCCTACAATATATTAAGTTACAAATGTAGCATTTTAAGTATTGATAAATAAAAATTTGCCCGACAAAAAAAACTAAAATATTACGATATCCATTTCGCAAAAAGAACTTTTTCAATGAGATTAAAAAAAATTAATACCTCTTTATGGAATTTCAGAGACTTTAATATCTATTAAGTAGAAAAAGACAAGATTAAGTAACAATTTAAAACATACAGTTATGAAAAACGCAGTAAACCTAAACTCAACAGAATGGTGTGACATAGTTTTTGAAGGGAGAAACAAATCATATGGTGCATTCGCTTTAAGGCAATCTTCTTGGAAACGACACATTCTCGCTTTTGCTATCATCTTAGTTTTTGTAGGTTTTGTAACAGCTCTACCGTTAATCATCAGTACAGTAAAAGCTGCAACAGGTATAAAGCCGGATAATATAACAGATAAATATACAATAGTAGTTATCGATCCGCCATTAAACAAAGTGGATGAGATTGAAAAACCACCAATTCCTGAACCACCTAAATTTATACAAATGACGAAGTTTGTTCCACCAACAATTGTTGATGACACTAAAGTCAATAATGAAGAAGAGATGGTGACAATGGAAGAGGTTGCAAAAGGCAAAGACGCCATTGGAAAACACAAGGTAGAAAATGGTTCTACTGACCCTGATGCTGTCCGAAAAGATATAGAAAGCATAATGACACCAACGGCTAAGGAAGGAACAGAAAAGAAACCCGAGACATTTATTGCAGTAGAAATCATGCCCCAATTCCCTGGTGGTGAATCCGAAATGTATAAATTTATAAGTGCCAACCTTAAATACCCCGTTGTAGATCAAGAGATAGGAACACAGGGACGTGTTATAGTAAGATTCGTTGTTAGTAAAACCGGTGAAATATCCAACTTGGAATTATTAAAAGGTATCAGTCCGACATGCGACAAGGAGGCGATGAGGGTTATAAAAAGTATGCCAAAATGGATCCCTGGGAAGCAAAGCGGAAATCCTGTTCAGGTATATTTCACAATTCCGATTGTATTCAAGCTGAAACAATAGAAGTACTCTGCCCAAGAAGGCTGTATAGAGTTTTTACCTCATCCCATATTGATTTCTCTTCGATCAGGATGAAAAAGGACAAGAAAAACACTATTACAGCCTTCTTATTGTTTCTCGGTAAGGTATTTCCAAAAACGTTTTGGCATGTGCTGTCGATGCAGTTTTGGATTTATACGTTCTTTTATGGTCATCGACTTAAAATAACCTTTCCACAACTCTTGAAATAACTTTTCGTCTTCGGCCATCAACTTTTCATCCAATTTTCCTCCCAGCAAATGCTCTTCATTATCAAGTGTGATCTCTACCATTGTATTCAGATCATAGTAATACCCATATTTTCTTTTCATATCATAGATAACCCATTTTTGATCCGAAAAGCGATCTTTGAAATGACCAATAGCCAAAGGAAGAGCATTATATCGGGGAAATACAGGTGCAAAGAATATATCGTCAGCAGCTTTTTGAAAACGCACAAACTGTTTCAGATAGAGTTCCTCGTGGGACACTTTCCTAGCCAGTTGGCTCATCTGCAAAACATCGCTATCTGCAAAATTCGTTTCTATAGAGATTTTATTATCAAGCGCTTTACGAATATAACGGAACATAAGATCGTCACTTCCTTCTTCCTCCGAAAGCCAAACATAGGTAAGCATGTTGCATGCTCCTTTCGACAGTTTATTTTCTAATCCTTTCCAAACCCGAGTAGCTTTGTCTTCTTGCGTAACCACCGTATAGCTATCATCCATAAACATGGGAGCAATATCTCCTTCTGCCAGTAATCTGTCGGGAAATACTTTTCGGCTATATGCATCAAAGATGGCGGTCAATAAGCCTTCGAATGTTTTATCGTAAAAAAAAACTATCATCAGTCGGGGAATATTATAGACAACTGGCTATCATCACCTTTTCGCTTTTTAGGTTCAGTAAGGATTTTGCGAACATACTCCGGCGTAGCCTCATTGACTGTATACATGGGCAGCTCGTTGCAAGTAATAAAATACTGCGCTTTTTTCATTACCACTCCAATCTTTTTAAGATGTGAGGCATTCAATCTACCATGCCGACGCGAAGTTACAATATACTGGGCTGACTTAACCCCAATACCCGGCACACGAAGAATCATTACATAGTCAGCTTTGTTAATATCCACCGGAAACATCTCGGGATGACGCAAAGCCCATGCCAATTTCGGATCTATCTCGAGATCAAGATCAGGATATGCATCGTCTACTATTTCGTCAGCTCTATACTGATAGAAACGCATCAGCCAGTCGGCCTGATATAAGCGATTTTCTCTCACCAATGGAGCCTGCTTTAGTGCTGGCAAACGAGTATCATAACTATTTACCGGAATAAAGCCCGAATAGTATACACGCCTCATCTCTGTCTGTTGATAAAGAACGGAAGATACGCGCAAGATATCCTTATCCCGCTCATTGGTTGCACCTACTATCATTTGCGTACTCTGTCCGGCAGGAACAAAGCGTGGTGCAGAACGAAACTTCCGCCTGTCTTCTATACTTTGTTGCATTCCCTGCTGAATATAACGCATCGGCTTGTATACACTGCGATGATCTTTTTCAGGAGCCAAAAGTTTCAGATTTACCTCTGTAGGTATTTCCAGATTTACACTCATACGATCGGCATACAATCCGGCTTCACTAATCAATTCCTGACTAGCACCGGGTATGCTTTTCATGTGAATATATCCGTTGAATCGTTGTACAGTTCTGAGATTTTTTATGACTCTCACCATACGCTCCATCGTATAGTCTGGGTTGTTGATAACGCCCGAACTAAGAAAAAGACCTTCGATATAGTTGCGACGATAAAACTCAATTGTAAGATCAACCAATTCTTGGACGGTGAAAGTAGCTCTACGAATATCATTACTCCTACGATTGATACAATATGCACAATCATAAATACAGTAATTAGTTAGCATAATTTTCAACAATGAAACGCAACGCCCATCTTCCGTAAAACTATGGCATATCCCCATACCACCTACAGTATTCCCGAGTCCGCCCGCTTTATTTTTGCGGACAGTACCACTGGAAGAGCAAGAAACGTCATACTTTGCCGACTCTGCCAATACCTTCAGTTTTTCGAGTACATTATCATTCATAGAAATACAAAGAAAAGCATTTTAAAAGAGAGGTTATTATAAAATAATTTAAAATAAGACCTTTTGTTGAAAAATAATTAAAGACCTAATTACATGCAATTTATAATCAAATATTTTATTACCATTAAGCAAAATGTATCGTTAAAGTCGAGCATAAAGGCACATACATCGAATTAGTGTTTAGATATATATTTTAAACTATTTTAACCACGCAAAAAGAGAAAACACAAAGTAAAACTCTGCGGAAATCCTTATTTTGCATATATTTGTAATATCACATCTAATAAATTATTCAGGCCTGCCGTTATGAAAAAAATATGCACACTGATTGCTTTATGTATATGCTATTCTGTATTATATGCGCAAAATACAGACAAACAAATTTACAAGTATGCAGAACTAGAGACAATCCTCAACAATATCAGAGAGAAACATATCCCTGATAGAAGAGTAAAAGTGTTTGATATAAAAGTAGATGATCACGAAAAGAATCCTACATTATCAGGAGTTACATCCGACATTGCTGCATATAATGAATTAATAAAGCAGTCTGGAAAAATCTATGGGAAAAACTTCACGGATAAGATAAAATTATTACCCGATAAAGATTTAGGAGACAAAACTTATGGTGTGACAACCTTGTCTGTTGCCGATATCCGAGTTGAAGGTAAATTCTCGGCCGAAATGGCTACTCAGGCTACCCTCGGAACACCAATCCGAATTTTGCAAAAAGATGGATGGAGTCGCATACAAACACCTGATGGATACATAGCTTGGACTCAGGAAATAAATTATCACCCGATGACTAAGACTGAATTTGAGAATTGGAACTCGGCTAAAAAAATAATATTTACAGACTATTTTGGGTTTGCATATTCTGCACCTGATACACAAAGTCAGACTGTATCCGATCTGGTCAGTTGCAACATTCTGAAAAAAGAAGGCGAGGTTGGAGATTTTTATAAAGTATCATACCCCGATGGACGAAAAGCATATATACTAAAAAGCCAAAGTAAAAAGTATGAAGACTGGCTTGACGGAATTACAATATCAGGGGACAACTTTGTGAAAAAGGCATACACCCTGATAGGGATTCCCTATGTATGGGGTGGCACATCGGTAAAGGGCATGGACTGTAGTGGGTTTACCAAAACAATAGCACTGATGCACGGTATTATTCTGATGAGAGATGCCTCACAGCAGGTACATACGGGCATACCAATTGATGTAAGTAATGGATATGGGAATTTACAACCCGGAGATTTGATGTTTTTTGGAAAAAAAGCTGAAAAGGATAAAAAAGAGCGTGTACGCCATGTCGCATTTTATATTGGCAACAATAAATTCATTCATGCATCAGGGTATATCCGTATCAGTAGCCTCGATCCTAAAGACAATGATTATGACGAAGTGAATACAAAAGAATTCATCAGAGCTTCGCGCATAATAGGGGCCATAGATAAAGAGGGATCGGGAATATGGTCTATATCAAACAACTCATTCTATAAGTAATTCATCATACCTAAATATATCGAATCATGTCACAATCGAGACGTAATTTTCTAAAAACAGCAGCTTTAACAACAATAGGAAGTGGATTATTCGCCGGCAATCCATTAGCAGCATTTGCTCAAAACAATAAGAAGACTATTTCATTAAATAAGAAAATGAAATTAAGCTTTAAGCCATACGATCTGCAATTGCGCCATGTATTCACTATTGCTAATTCTTCACGCACAACAACACCTGTTGTACTGACTGAAATTACATACGATGGTATAACAGGCTATGGAGAAGCTTCTCTCCCTCCCTATTTGGGCGAAAGCCAAGCTTCGGTAATCGAATTTCTGAAAAAAGTAGATCTCGAACAATTTTCCAGTCCGTTTGAACTGGATGATATACTCACCTATATCGACAAAATAACAGAGAATAATACTGCGGCTAAGGCTTCTATAGATATTGCATTGCATGATTTGGTAGGCAAAATAATGAATCAGCCCTGGTATAAAATATGGGGGTTGGACAAAGAGAAAACACCATCTACAACGTTTACGATTGGTATCGATACGGATGAGATTGTTAAACAAAAAACCAGAGAGGCCGCACCATTATACAATATACTGAAGGTAAAGCTCGGAAGAGAAAATGACAAGCAGATGATAGAGGCTATACGGACAGTAACCGACAAGCCTATAGCCGTGGATGCCAATCAGGGATGGAAAGATAAACATTATGCATTGGACATGATCAACTGGCTAAAAGAAAAAGGTATAGTCATGGTCGAACAACCAATGCCCAAATATAATCTGGAAGATGCCGCATGGATTACAGAAAGAAGCCCGCTACCTATATTTGCTGATGAGTCTTTTCAACGTCTTCAAGATGTGCTACGGCTAAAAGGAGCTTTCACCGGAGTAAATATCAAGTTAATGAAGTGTACAGGCATGCGTGAAGCTTGGAAAATACAAACTGTAGCACGGACAGCCAACATGAAAGTAATGATAGGCTGTATGACCGAAACGTCTTGTGCCATTTCTGCCGCAACGCAATTATCACCGGCTGTAGATTGGGCTGATCTGGATGGGAATCTATTGATCAGTAACGACTGCTTCAAAGGAGTAACAGTTATAAATGGTAAGTTACATCTGGATGATAAGCCCGGAATCGGAATAGAGAAAGTCGGGTGATCTAAATAGTTTTTTGATGATAAGTTATATTTATTTATCTATCTTTGCATAAATTTAATACATAAGAATACGTGATATTACTAGCTGAAAGCGGCTCTACAAAGACAGAGTGGTGCCTGGTGGACAGAAGTGGAATTGTAGAACATTTCTTGTCCGATGGTATTAATCCTTTTTTCCAGACAAGAAAGGAGATAAGTCGTTCTATTCGGCTACAATTGCCACCGATCTTCTTTAAGACTAAATTTCATACCATACATTTCTATGGTGCAGGCTGCTCTTCACTTGAAAAGAAGAATGTAGTAAAAGCTTCACTTGAAGCCCAGTTTAAAACACCATCGATCATAGAAAGTGACCTTTTGGGTTCGGCTCGTTCCCTATTTAAAAACGAAGCCGGTATTGCCTGTATTTTGGGAACCGGCTCTAACTCGTGTCTATATGATGGGGATACTATAATAAAGAATGTGAAACCTTTGGGATATATCCTTGGAGATGAAGGAAGTGGCGCTTCTTTAGGTAAGATATTTCTTGCAGATTGCTTAAAAGGATTAGCTCCTACTGAGCTTATAGAGCCATTCTACAGAAAGTATAAGATTGATCCTGATGAGATCATGGATTATATTTATTCTAAGCCATTCCCAAACAAACTCTTATCCGTCTTGTCATTCTTTCTATACGAATATCTCGAACATCCTTATATCAATAATTTAGTCAGAAAGAATCTACGATCTTTCTTTGAAAGGAATATCCTTCAATATGAATATACGGAATATCCTATACGATTTGTAGGATCTATAGCAAAAATGTACTCCTTCATCTTAAGAGAAATAGCTCAAGACTTAGGAATATACATTGATGTTATTATTGAAAATCCGATAAAAGGACTGATTGAATATCATAAGGAAAACGGACAGTTAATATAGATAAGGTATCTATATTACTTTTTATCTTCCTTATTAGCCAGAGTGATTCTTACAGCATTCATACCTTTTTGGCCTCGCTCCAATTCGAATGTCACCATATTGCCTTCTTCAATGGGAACTAAAGTGCTGCTTACATGGAAAAAGTATTTTTCTGTGCTACCTGTGTGTTTAATAAAGCCATACCCCTTATCCTGATTAAAGTATTCTACACGGCCATTGAGGATAGGATCTTCTACATCTTCTTTCTTAGGCGTTGAAATAGCGATATCTTCTATTTCTATATCTTGTTTATTTGTCTGAGTGGGAGGTGTACTGGTTATAACACCATTTTCATCCACATAAGCGATCATATCTTCAAATGAATCGACAGGAGCATTTCGCCTTTCCTCTCTTTTCTGTTGTTTTTCTTTTCTCTTTTGCTGTTTGTTTTTTTCTATTTCTCTTTTGTTAAATGAATTTGATTTTGCCATTAATTATATATTTATGTTTTTATATTTGTTACGCTGGAATTGATAATTGATTCAACTTCTTTCCTGTTAGTTTCTGAATATCATTTAGCATTGCATTCTCTTCCACCGAACAGAAAGTAAGAGCAGTTCCACTATTACCTGCACGTCCGGTACGGCCGATACGATGCACATAAGTTTCGGGAACATCGGGCAAATCATAATTGATAACCAACTCCAGTTGATCCACATCTATCCCCCTTGCAGCAATATCCGTAGCAATGAGAACTCGTGTTTTTTGCGACTTGAAATTATTCAACGCACGTTGACGTGCATTTTGAGATTTGTTGCCATGAATAGCTTCGCTACCGATCCCTGCTTTACAAAGAAGACGTGCAATTTTGTCTGCTCCATGCTTCGTGCGGGAAAAAACTAAAACAGATTGCTTTTTATCTTTTTTCAACAAATTGATTAACAAGTCTTTCTTTTCTTGTTTCTCTACAAAATACAAATATTGTTTAATAGTATCTATAACAGATGATGCAGGTGTAACTTCTACCTTAAGAGGATCTCGCAGAATAGAGCGAGACAAGGAAGCTATTGTAGATGGCATAGTAGCAGAGAAAAACAAAGTTTGTTTCTCTTTCGGCAACTTAGGCAGCAGACGTTTAATATCATGAATAAAACCCATATCTAACATACGGTCAGCTTCGTCAAGAACGAAATGACGTATAGAGTCCAGATTTATAAAACCCTGATTAATCAAATCCAATAGTCGTCCCGGTGTAGCAACTAATATATCAATTCCTGTTTTTAGTTCATCTGTTTGCGCTTTTTGCTTCACTCCTCCATATATAACACAGTGACGAAGTCCTGTATACTGAGTATAGTCATTGAGGCTGTCGTTTATTTGGATTGCCAGTTCTCGTGTAGGAGTTAATATTAAAGCTCTTATTTCTCTCTTTTTGCCACTAACTTTATTCAAATAAAGTTGCTGAATGATAGGCAGTGAGAAGGCGGCGGTTTTACCTGTACCTGTTTGTGCCAATCCTAAAATATCCCGATTAGTTAAAGCCGGAATAATAGCTTTTTCTTGTATAGGAGTTGGCGTTGTATATCCTTTTTCTTCCAGAGCCTTTAATATCGGCTCAATAATATTTAATTCTTTAAATGTCATAAATAGTTTAACTGTAATCTACTACAGATTTTATAATTGAATAATGTGTTACGAACACTGTGCAACACATTTCCGTAAATTGTTAATAAAATAAACAAGAAAGTTAATTTTGACGTCATTTTTTACGATGGGAAGTTCCGCTAAAACAGTGGCGGAGCAAAACATTGCGAAGAAAGATACAATATAAACTCGATTGTTCAAAAGACAAAGATACGAAAACAAATCGACTTATTGTATTCTTCGGGTTTTATTTGATAAAACCATCTAGTATATAGGGGAATAAAACGATATAGACGATAATAAAAAAGTGTCCTGAAATAATTTGTATTATTCCAGGACACTCCCTCCTTTTTCCTTTATTTAAACATAAAAGAAAGAATATTTGACATCAGACTGTTTCTTTCTGCTTGATCTTTTATCGCTTCGAAAGGAAAACCAATTACACATGTTTTGTAATCGCCATCATGAGCAATACCGGCACTAAGATTATTCTCTGTATATCTGAATACTGTATAACTATTATCTCCGGCTGGTTCTAAAGCATCAGGTGATTCTACAGCATAAGCTACGGAATTGAGTTTGGTATAAAACTCATAGTTGCCAGAAAATACGGGAAATGGAGACGCTATTGTTTTTACTTTCCCTTCAACTGCTGCACGCCCTACTCTCCATTTATATTTTAACACATCAGAAGCAAACTTTTGATCTTCTACTTGAGGTTTTTCCGTATCCCACAGATCAGAAGCTACATAAGCTCCGCTTATAAAGATATTTCCTCCGTGTTTACAATAATCAGTAATTTTGCTTTGCAACTCTTTAGTAAATGTCTTGAACTCAACAGGACTTACTCCTCTACCTATTTTTGTCTGTCGTTGTTTCCCTAATATCAAATCTACTAATTTGTAAGAGTTCATATTCACCGCTTCGTCCAATATAGCATCACGGCTTACAGACACGAACGAATATCCGGCTGCAGCAATAGATCTCCCATGCATAGACGGATAGTCAAATGTATTTCCGGCAACAACTGTTGTTTCATAATTCGCATTGCTTGCACCAAAGCCTGCTGCATCGTCATCCATCCAAGGTATCACCCTCCTGAATTCGTATTGGCTTCCAATATAATTATATTCTACTTTATCTGGCACTCCATGGTCAATAAAGTCTAAAAATCCACCAATGCTATCTCTCGAAGCAAAGCTATAAGGAGCAGATAGTCTATCAAAACCATTAACTATAAGCACTTGCCCTTTCTCTTCCGACTTCTTACATACCGAAAGTATTTCAGACGGAAAGCTTTGTCCTCCTTTGTTTACAGCAGTTATCTTAAAGCTATATAATACTTCTTTTTCGATCGGCATAATCGCACTTGTACCATTCACCACCTTCCCATTATCAAAGTCTCCATCGCCTATACGTGTATATACGATATATTGATCAGGCTTTGCGCTTGGCTCGGTAACATCATCTACCGGCTTCCATTTTAATTCCACCTGAGTATCCCCGGAAAATTGCGCACTAAATGACTTTACAGGTAATGGCTGCACAACATAATCATAGCCATATTGATGAGCTATGAATTTGAGCATACCTTTATATATGGAGCGGCTAACCGTAAAACGAAAACGAGGATCGAGCCCATATTTCATATCTGCAAAATTCTGATGCGACAGTAATTCCAACAACATGGTAGGCACATTCGGAACACGGGCCTCACTATAAGAACGATTCCACATCTGGCGACGAGTCCACTGCGGTTCATACTCGCGGCGAATATCTTTTACGATCTCATCCATTATCAGTTCGGTAAGGTCACGAGAAGCCCAGCGAGTCTTACCATTTTCAAACTTTTCATCATTATGATGTGTCATATAAATACCCAGGCTTCCAATAATAGAATCGTTGAAGGTAGTACCCGCATCGGTATGAAAAGCCATCGCAAGGTCTATCGGAATATTCAGTCCGTCCTTTTTAGGTAATACCGAAGAACCCCCTGCAATATAATTTACCCAGAAACCTCTACTTTGATAATCGTCGGTATAGTCATTTTTTCCTTCGCTCTTGTTGTATATACTATCGGGAGCACCAGCCCATTGCAACCAGTAACGAGCACCCTCTGTATAACGAGGATAACCGCTCACCTCAGGTTTGTAATCTATCGCCGGAAGTTTCTTTATTTTATCATTTTCAATAGTTTCAGAGCTTTTAGTATTGTCGGTTACAATACCGCTGGCATGAGGTAGTCTTGCAATATTACCCATTCCTCCTCCTATTTTAACAGCATCAGCAGTCAATATACGTCCGGCTTTATTGCTTTTATTAGTCAATACAACCTTACAATTTTCATTTATACCCTTATCAAAAGAAAAATAACCTAGAAAAATCCACGTACCTCCACCCATCTTTTGATTAATACTAAAGTCAGTTTTTCCACCCTTATGATATACTGTATATCGGGCATCATCTGTACTATTTCCTAATGTCTTATATGATATATACACACCATATTTACCATTTTCGGGAATATCAGGAATCCATTCACATCGACTTTCTTCTCCGTTCTTTATTGTCTTTACTTCTTTGTAAGAGCCTGATCTGAATGGATTTTCTCCATCCAGATATAACTCTTTCAAATATGCAAATCCTTCATAGTAGCCAGCTGTCCAGCTGTCTTTTCCATTAATTTCTTTATATATCGATTTATCTTTATTTCTATCGTTATCTACAATTATTTCATGTCGCTGTATATCACGTTCGCGAGGCAACAAAACATTTGCACCTGCATTTTCGAGCATAGGTACTAAGTATGGCAATACATAACTTTGAGTATATAGATCTTCCACAGTCTGAAAGATACGAGCGCGCTGCCACTCCCAACGTGCTAACTTTTGTTCGTAATACCATCCGTGGCTTTGCCATATAGCCAGGTGATGATTCTGCAATCCTCGGTCAGCAACATAGGGTTGAGATAAGTTTGCTATCAATGGTTTATCAAGCTTGTTAGCAAATAGCTGCTTTCTTTCTTTTCCAAATAAAACCAAATCTTCTACTTTTCGGGTATCTGTAACCAATTCGGCTTTGTATTTTTTATACTTTTCGGGAAGTAGACCTTTAATTTTATTATAAATAACATCTACTTCATTTTTCTGAAAAGGAATATAGGAAAGGTTTACTCCAGCAAAGAAGGTTATAGTTTTCCCTTTCATGTTGACAGAGTCTATTTTTATTCTCCCTGTTTTTACATCCTTGTTGGCAAATTCTGTCAGGTATGTTCCAATATTACGTTTAATACTATCGGGAATAATTTGAGCTTTTATTTCATTCACTATAAAAAATGAGAGAAATAAAAGAGAAACATTGAAAAAAAAATTCCTTTTCATTATAATTTAATTTATCATAAACGCTCAAAAGAATAACCTCTTTTTGCTAAACCTTTTATAATTTCATTTAATCTCAAATATAATTTATCTTTTCTATCAGGATGAGTTCCCGGATGAATAAGAATGATAGCGCCATCCAATGTATTTGCTTTTTCATATGCAAACAGCTGGTCTATTATCTGTTGGGAAGACATGTAGTTTTTCATATCCGGGGTCGTATAATCGGCAGCTGTTCTCAATCCGGGAGTAAAGTTAATCGTTATCTGATTTTGCGATTCAATTAAGTTCACATTTTCCTTATTATACCACTCATACGGAGGCAAATAATAATTCACATCAGATTGTTTTACTCCATGCTTTTCGAGTTCATTCATATTTTGCCTTAAATCATTAATAAGGCTATCTGATGTCACAAGAGACTGACCCCTATTTCCCCAAGATGCATACAACAGATGCTTATCTGAATGTCCTCCTACATAATGTCCTTTTTTAATAATTTTATTAATCGTTTCTTTATGTTCTTTCATTCGCAGACAATTCCCTGTTAGGAAAAAAGATGCTTTAATTTTATTATTATCTAAAGTATTGAGAATAGATGAAGCTCCCTCAAATACTGAATCTGCAGAAAAAATTAAATGAATTACTTTTTTATCTGTGTTGATTCGAACAGTGGCTCCATAGGCATCAGTTACCGTATTATTTAGTTTACTAGACTGTTTTCTTCCTAATTGCTCCATTATGGAGAGGTAATATATCATGTAACAAGTACCATCGATCACAGGCTCATTAGTTCCATAAGAATCTTGATGAAATACAGCCGGACCATTCTGAAAGGCAGCTAAAGGATCTTTACTGCGACTCACTTTTGGGACGCCCAAGAATGTATCATGCCAACCTTCATTGATGGGACCATCAACCAATCCTCCCAAACGAGTTTCGTCTGTTCTGGAAGAAACGGCTCCTTCAGGAAAACCTCCGATAAAAGAGAATCCCCAAGGATTACAACCTAAAATCCAATCACGTAAAGCAGCTTCCATCTCTTGAAAAGAACTATCTCCTGAGACCTCTTTATATTGATGAGCATAAGAAGCGGCACCAATAACGGCAAAGTTAGCACACCACACATAAGGTACACCATTCATAAACGGCTCATTTCCTGCACGGTTTCGAATAGTTTGTAATCCTTGACGCATAAAGTCGGTGAATTTTTTACTTGTTACTGTATCTTGAGATTTTGCCATCAGGTGATGTCCTTGATTAACAAAAGGATAGAATTGATAGTGACGTGCAAATCCAAATGCCCACAAAGGATTAACGGGTTCAAGTTGTCCCCAATAGTCTCCTTCGGCACGCCATTTAGGCTCTTTGGTAAGAGTATAAAATGTAGCAGCCGCTAACTCTATATCATCCACATAATTGTCTTCTTCGTAAAAATAAGGGGAAACTACACAAACTGTTTGAGTATTTCCGGGATGCTCAAGAGCAAATTGATAGGCAGGCTCTGCCTTATCTGATAGTACTTGAGCAAAAGTAGGATCTATATTCTTGAAAAGTTCGGCTCCCAGAGCAAAACAGGAAGCAAATTTACCTGCAGAGGAAGCCACTCCGGTGGTACGATTCAGTTGAATCTCTCCATTTCTGGGATTAGGTAAATCTTGAGGCTCTCCGGTAATAAAATAAACCGGTCGTCCCTTACCAGGTCCCCAGCCATAATCTACATTATCGTTTTGGGGCAGCCCATAACCGGCATGGTCTCGGTCATCAGCTATCTGATTGTACATTTCTTTAGGTGCAGGGTTCATTCTGGATAGCCAGTCTAATCCCCAACGGATTTCATCTAAGATATCCGGAATTCCGTTACTGCCGGGACTAGCATCAGCACGATAATTGTCTTTAAAAATTGTTTTATCTTTTGCCTGATAATAAGCTAACATCATGTGATAGATAGCACTTGCTGTGGTAGTAACATATTGTAATTTATCGTCTGCGTCATGCCAACCACCACGAACATCAATATGTTCCCCAGTACGGGTAGGATGCTCTACAATAAAACCATCATGTTGGTGACAAACGGTACCTAAAAAATTATTATGCCCGCAACGTTGACGGCGCATATAATTGAGCATAAAATCAACAGACCCTTCGTAAATATCTGCTCCAATCTTAAATTGAGGAGATTTAACGCCGGCAGCTTCAATATAATAATCGCCTTCTGCCTGAACAGAAGAAAAATCGAGACGAAAAGCCGATTTTAATCCCCAATATGCAGCATCTGCAATTTTTCCCTGTCCGCTGTATACTACTTTTCCGGTTTTTGCATCAACAAGAGAAAAATCAGGGGTACCATGTTGAGTTGTAGGCAACACGGGAGGTTGTCCTCTATTGCCACGAAAAGATAAATCGGGGGTAATTTCTTCAGTTGAGATCAACACTGCAACTTTGATATCTTTGGGTAGATATCCCAATTGATTTATCCTTACCCATGAAGATTGTCCATAAGACAGGGAAACCATCATGCAAAAAATAAAAAAAGCGACTAAGCGATGCTGTTTCATGTGACAAAAGATTAAGATAAAAGAAGGAGACAACTTGGCATCCCAGGATGTCTCCTTCTATATAGAATGTATAAATCTAATTATATAAAGAAGGTAGAATTTATAACATTATTTATTCCATCCTGGATTTTGAGGTAAATCAACACCTTCCCCTTTATATAAATCGATTTGCCCTGTTGGAATTGAATTTAAATAATTTTTACCAGCATCAAATACTCTATTGTTACTAGGATATACTTTAATATAACCATCATCGTTTAACGTTATATTTTTCTTTTCATTCTCTGATAATTTACTTTTATCCAAATATGCACCTAAAGCAACATCGGGATTTGAAGTATAATCAAGATAATCTCCCTTTTTCCAACGCATAAGGTCATAATAACGAAGCTCTGTCCATGTCATAAGTTCTGCTCTGCGCTCACGACGAATTTCCCATATAATAGAAGAAACAGCTCCTGTCTTATTTTCTAAAACACTTGTACGTTTTGGATCATTGATTGTTACTCCGTCAACCTGAACATTATCCTCAGTTACATATGTAAGTTTTTTTATGCCTGCTCTGGCTCTTAATAGATTGATAGATTTATCCAAATCCGCTTGTGTAATTTCCTTTAGCTCCGCACTCGCTTCTGCATAATTTAGCAATACCTCTGCATAACTAAATATTGGAGCATCAATTGTATTTTGTCCTGTGGTTGTTATATTAGGAGATGCAGAGTTATAGAATAAACTAATAACATATCCTGTAGACGATTTTCTCGATCTTGATAATGATTTATCAGAACCTCTAAAACTTATACCCTCTTTTTCAACCGCTGCTAATAAACGAGGATCCCTATTCTTTAATGTTTCTTGAAAATCCTTAGTTGAAGTATACAATGGTGATTGAGAGATTGGAAGACCATCAGTACACACATAATTTTCAAAAGCGGCCTTTGTCATCCCATTTACAACTGTAGATGTGTTCGTATAAGCCTGAATAGAATTAGCCTGTACTCCAAGAATATATGACTTATATAAAATCATTTCTGAGTTTTTGCTTAAGTCTTCCGAATTATAAACAGACTGATAGGCATCTGCTCCTGTAACTAATTTAAATTTCGTTGAAGCAATAATATCCTCAGCAGCACTTTTAGCATCTTGTAAGAAAACCTTTCCATCCCCAGCATTATGATATTTTCGGTAAGTACCCTCATAAAGACCAATCCTAGCTTTAAGAGCAAGCCCTACATATTTATTTACAGAATTAGCTTCATCGGCTTCCCTTAACAATGTTACGGCTTTATTTATATCTTCACGAACCTTATCCATCACATCGCTACGGCTAGTTCTAGGAAGATACACTACCTGCACATTATTAATATCCGTCACTCGTTTATCGTAATATGGGACATCTCCAAAGCGTTGAACCAATTTATAATACGCTAGAGCCCTATAGAAACGAGCGACACCTTCCCAATGATTTTTGGCTTCATCTGTCATTGGTACAGTAGGTATCTTTTCGAGCATAATATTTGCTCGATTGATATACTCATAATTATCTCTCCATTCTGTGTTAGAGCTACTTGGATTGGGCTGATATGGCAAATAAGAGTTTGCTGTTATATCATCTGAAAAGTTAGCACAAGTTGTAGCTCCTGCACTTTGAAAAAAGAACTCAGCAGTTGTGCCTGTACCGATACCATACGCTTTAAATTGATTGTAAAATTTCCATGCATATGTTTTCACATTGGCTTCACTTGTCCAATAATTTTGATCTGTAAAACCATCGAGAGGGTCTCTTTCAAGGAAATCATTACATGAAGTAAAGAAAGCCATTGTTCCTCCGATTATAGCCAGACTTATATATTTTTTAATTTTCTTCATAATCGTAAAATTTAGAAATTAACTTGTAATCCAAATGACAATGTTCTTGGATATGGATATGTACGCCCCCAAGCAGCTTCTGTCTCATTAATCTCAGGATCGACAGGCAAACGGCTATTCTTAAATTCAGCAAGGTTTTGACCACTGAAATAAACCCTTACTTTATCTACGCCTATTTTGCTAGTTAAAGTAGTCGGTAAAGTATAACCAAGTGTTACATTCTTTAGACGAAGATATGCCATACTTAACAGATATCTTGATTGAGACACAAAATTATTTGATCCGGTTACACCTTGACCTACAGCATTACTTGCATGAGGAAAATATGGATTCGGGAAGAATGCGTCAGTATTATCTTCTGTCCAATAATCCATTTGATGGGCATATAAAGCATCGGCACGGTTATATAAAGGCAAAATTAAGTCAGAACTAGCCCAATAATCACGTTTACCTACTCCTTGGAAAAATACATCGATATCAAATCCATAGAAATTAGCCCCAACACGGAAATTATATTGATAGCGAGGTGTAGAATTTCCTATCACTTTCATATCTCCAGGATTATCTGCAGTACGATCTCCCGATGTGATCTCTCCATCTTTGTCTAAATCTTTATACTTAACGTCTCCAGGACCATATTTAAAGCTACCAGTTATTAATTTCGATTGACTTGCAATTCCTGTTTTAAATGTTCCATCAGCATTAAAATCATCTTTCTGGAAAAGGCGATCAGTCTCAAATCCCCAAATTTCTCCAACCTTCATCCCTTTATAAAATTCGCCTAAAGAATTTGTAGGATTATCCCATTTTGTTACCTCTGTTTGATAATCAGATAAAGCAGCACTAGCATATATCGTTATATCCTTGTTGATCGGATAATTAAAATCTACAGAAAGTTCATACCCTCTAGTTCTTATATCTCCTGCATTAGTTAATGGCGCTGTAGTCCCTGTACCTTGAGGTAGAGTCTTTCCATATCTCAGAATTCCCTTATTTTCGCGTTGATACCAATCAAAACTTATACCGAACATATTGTTTAAGAACTTTGCATCGAGTCCGATATCATATGTTCTTATTTTTTCCCACGACAAGTCTTTATCTACTAAGCCCGGAGCAGCAACTGTAGGAACTAATGTTCCTCCAACAATCCAGTCAGCACTTTCAATGTTCATCATTGGTCGAAAAGCATTTGCCTTTACATTCTGATTTCCAACAGATCCCGCTGATGCTCTTAGCTTCAAGTCATTCATAATATTTTTAATCCCTTGCATAAATGGCTCTTCTGTTATACGGTATCCGACTGACCCTGAAGGGAAAAATGCCCATAAATGACCTATAGGGAAATTAGAAGACCCATCGTATCGTCCGTTAAGTTCTAGTAAATATTTTCCTTTATAATCATAATTCACACGTCCGAAAAATCCAGCAATAGCATATTCGTTGTGCGCAGGTTTTAATATATTCCAAGTCGATGTTGTATATTGAGCCCCCGTTGCAAGCTGTATATCTGGTAGAGCTTGATCCATAACATTTCTACGTTCTGCATAAAAACGCTTGAACTCATTCTTTTCAATATTCGTACCTGCTGTTACTTTTAAATTATGATTATCTGATATTCTTTTAGAATATGTTCCGTACGCATTCAATACATGAGTTTGATCTTTACTATTACCTAATGCAATTTTATCATATGCACTACCTACTGCCTGTACATATTTATATGCTGTCCCCATTATGTTATTAGGATCCCAACCTCCAGACCAAAAGTCTAATAATTGAACAGGATGTCCATTTATTGTACGATCCATTGTTTCAGTTGTAAAACTATATTCTGCTTTAAACTGCAAATCTTTTGTTATATCAGCAGTTAAAGATGCATTAAGTCTCATCAAGTCTGTTTGAAGGGTATTCATATTAGCTGCGTTCATAAAGCCTGGAGCATGACGGAAATACTTTCCTTGATATGTTCCATAAGGGAAATATTGTCCCCAACGCATATAATACCCAAAATATCCGTTTTCCCCTTCGATAGTATTAAGACCGCTGGAATTATAATAATTGAAAGGCTCTTTAAAATCTTTACGAGTAAATAACATACCAACACTTGAAGTCAACCATTTTGCTAGCTTTGTATCAAGACTCAAATTTGCATTATAACGCTTCAATTTATCTGTGTTGATTCTCATGAAACCAGACTGATCAACATAACCTAATGAAATAAGGAAAGTCGAGTTATCACCTAAGCGACCTTGTGCAGAAAGATTATGAGTCTGTTGCGGAGTCCAATCTTTTAACATTTCTTTGTGAGCATCCCATACCCGATAGGTATAAGCACGCCCATCAATAATTTCCCAATCTTCACCATAAATCATTTCTTTGTTATCAAAGGATCTGCTAGAGGCATATTTTTCCTTCCATTTTATAATTCCTGGAAGCAATACATCATGATACATCCCAAAAGATTCAGACCTTGATCCTGGAGTATTACGCTGAGAGGCAGCCATTAGCACAGGAAGCTCATCAACGGGATCTACAAATTTAACCAGATTGCTAGGTTTACTAAAAGCCATATTACCACTATAACTGAATTTAACCTTGTCTCCTTCTGCCCGTCCTTTTTTGGTGGTAATCAATATCACACCAAAAGCAGCTCTTGCTCCATAAATAGAAGCAGAAGAGGCATCTTTTAGAACAGATACATTTGCAATATCAGCCGGATTTATTAATGTCAAATCAGTAGGAACACCATCAACCAATACTAGAGGCTCTCCGGCTTCCTTTCCGTCAATAATAGTTCCAACACCACGAATGTTCATTTTAGCTCCTGCACCTAAATTTCCACTATTATATGTAATTGTCAAACCAGGCGTAATACCTTGCAGCGCTTTTGTCACATCAGTAAGAGGCTTACTACCTAATGCCTTCTCTACATCAACAGAAGCCACAGCCCCTGTTAAGTTTTCTTTTTTCTGCACACCAAAACCAACAACAACAACCTCGCTCATCATTTGAGCATCTTCTATCATTGTTACATTAATTGTTTTTTGATTCCCTATCGCTATTGATTGTGGTTTATACCCCACATATGTAAAAGTCAACGTTGCATTAGCTGTAGTGGAAATACTATATTCCCCATCCATATCAGTGAGAGTTCCGTTTGTTGTTCCTTTCACGGTTACGCTAACACCAATCAGTGGTTCTCCTTTAGAATCTATAACTTTCCCTTGAATAGTTACCTTTGCTTGTTGTTGCTCCATAAATGTATTTAACTTCGCCCCCGAAGCATAAACACTCATGGTAAATGAGCAAACCAGCCCAATAGCTAACAAACAAAGAATTCTCTTTGACAGTGTTTTTCTGTTTGTTTTTGAGTTATTCATAATACTTTGTTTATTAAAATTTTAAAAATACTTTTTCTTAATAAGTATAAAACATGAGAAGATTAAGGATTAATTTTAGGCTTATAGCTTTTTTTTCATACGTTTATTTAATAAAAGGTTATACAAATATTTAATTTCTGATTTTCTTTTTTTATTGAGCAGACAGAACACCAACAATCCCTTCACTAGAAGAAAATAGACATTCTTTATTGTCTAAGGGAACTACTGTATTTATTAATGAATTTCCTTTTTTATGTTTCCATAGTAGTTTGCCTGTTCTCGCATCCAAAGCGAAAACAATTCCATTCTTGGTACTGCCATATACAATATTATTCTTTTCCACCGGCATTGATGGGGCATGATCATATCCATAAAAGGCATTAACAGACCATATTTTATTCGGTGTATCACTTAATGCTGAATAACAAACAACACTATCTTGCATTGTTTTACTATACAGTCTGGTTTTATCGATGGATAGACCTATTGTCTCACGAACCATTGATTCTTTTGTGCGCCAAACTGTGTTGCCCGTTTGTGCATCTACAGCGGTCATTACCCTATCCGGAGCCGCAAAAAACACCTTACCATGTGCGGCTACAGGCCACACTGCTGCCGGAGAAAAATGCATACGAGTCAAACCGCCATTCCATTTCCACAAAAGACCACCCGTCTTTCTATCCAAAGCGTACATATTATTATCCCAAGCTCCGAAAATAACCTTGTCTTCATAAATTAAAGGACGAGTCTCTATATACCCTTCAACCTGACTGTACTCCCAGACAAGCGAGCCATCTTTTATATTTATAGCTCTCATTGTATGATCACTAGCCCCAATATAAGCAATTCCATCTTCAATTGCGACGGCTCCTAAAACAGCTTCTTTAGCCGGATATTTCCATATCTGCTTACCGGTATTTGCATGTATTCCATATATATACTTATCTGCAGACCCAAAAACAACAATATTATTACTTACAGCTGGAGTACCAACAATTCTGTTATTTGTTTTAAAGCGCCAAATCTCCTTCCCGTCTCGCAAACCCAAACAAGATAAAATGCCCGAATCATCTCCGACATAAACTTTATTCTGATAAACAACAGGAGATGAATATATAGTGTTGCCTATATTTGTAATCCATTTTTCTTTTACTTGAGGATAAATGTGATTTACAGAGTCTGATGGTCGCTTATAAATAGAATTATCTTCAGTGTAATATTTTTGAGATAAAGAATACCCACCCCATTTTTTAGGCTCTTGTCCTATTTTATGTTCATAAACCAATATTGAATCTGGTGTTACTCTGTATAAGGAATAGCCTCCCAATCCATCCGATTTATCTCGCAAGTTAGATCTATTCAAAATACCCGGTATCCCATCATAAGAAAACAATAGGTTACGATGATAATGACCTCCTAAAACTACTTTAACGTTGTATTTCCTTGCTAAATCTGTTACTTCATACCAATTATCGACATCTCCATCTTGTAAAGGATAGTGTGTTACAAGAACAAAAGGAGTGTTTGGCTTAGCAGATGAAAATTCATTTCTCAACCATGCGATATCTTGGGGTGCAACATGCCCATCCATCATCCGAATTATTGGCCCTGTAGCAAATCCTAGAAATGTAATTCCATTATATTCGAACTTAAATCGTTCTGAGCCGAAAATATGGCCAAAATCAGTAGCACCGGATTCACTCCATTTAGTCTCATGATTGCCAGATAACGGATAATATTTCACACTAAGTTGATCCAACAAACTTTTTACCTTTTCTAAAGATGCCCTATCTCCCTCTTCAGTTAAATCACCCGTAACCAAAACAAAACTAATATCGGGCGTTTTATTGATCTGATCAACAGTACGTTTTAAATCATTATAAGCCAAAGAATCTTTCGTTACATGCGTATCTGTTACTAGAGCAAAATTGAAACTTTGCCCTTTTATTATTCCAGCAAGCAACAATAAGGATATTAATAGAGGTAAACGGCAAGATAGGTTCTTCATATAAACAAGGTTTGTATAGATAAGCTGAATAAATAAGATCACTTCCCGACTTGAACTATACAAATATATAAGGTTTTTAGATACATTTTTTGAGTCATTCATTAATTTTAATATTTATTATATTTTATACATAAATTTTATACATAAATTTTATACAATATAATATTTACAAGAGTAAAATATATACCTAATAAATAATATGTTAGACATATAAAAGAGAAAAAGCACACGAACCCAAATAAGCAGAAAACAATATATATTAATATCATCAAACCACTCCAAATACTAAAAACAACTATAAAAAGAGAAAATACAGACCCAAAATAAGAATCAAACAAAGATACTTAAAGAAATTACACATAGCAACATTATACACAAAGCAAATATTTGTACATAACACTAAATTATTGTTAATTTAACAATTTATTATAACGATAAAGATGCCTAATTAAAGATATCCTCTTATATTTGTTGTGTAATCCTAATAAAATTAAAGCCACTGAACTATATAATCTCTAATCTCTTATCTTTGGAGTTCGAATTAGAATTAACAATCAAAGAATTAAACTATGAAAAGACTTTTGAATATAGCCCTTTTATTGCTCTTTATGGCAAACATATACGGACAGAATAGCCCGATTGTTGCTGCGGAATTAACAGAAGAATACATACCATTATTAAAAGATAAGCGTATAGCTGTATTATCTAACCATACTGGCATGGTTGGAAATAAACACTTAGTAGATATATTAGTACAAGAGAAGGTTAATGTAACGTCTATCTTCTCTCCCGAACATGGATTTAGAGGTGATGCTGACGCAGGAGAACATGTTTCGAATTCGGTGGACAAAAAAACAGGTATACCTATAAGATCCTTATATGACGGCAATAGCCGCAAGCCAAGTAAAGAAGCAATGGATTCATTTGATGTTATGCTATTCGACATACAGGATGTTGGTCTTCGATTCTACACTTATTATATTACAATGGTAAGACTTATGGATGTATGTGCAGAATATAACAAAAAATTTATCGTCTTAGATCGTCCTAATCCAAATGGACATTATGTAGATGGGCCGATACTAGACATGAAATATAAATCTGGCGTAGGATGGCTCCCAATACCCGTAGTACATGGAATGACTTTAGGAGAGTTGGCTCTGATGGTGAATGGAGAACATTGGCTTAGTGAAAACCGCATCTGTGACCTGACAGTGGTTAAATGCAAAAATTACACCCATAAAACTCTTTATGAATTGCCGATAGCTCCATCTCCGAATTTACCGAATATGAAATCAATATATCTGTATCCGTCAACATGCTTATTCGAAGGAACACCTGTGAGTTTGGGACGAGGTACAACTTATCCATTTCAGGTATACGGTCATCCTCAAATGAAAGGATATACATTCTCTTTTACACCCAAAAGCATACCCGGCGCAAAGAATCCGCCTCTTTTAAATCAAAAATGCTATGGAGTTGATTTAAGAAACATATCCGACGAAGATATATACAAGAAAGGAGTTGATCTCTCTTATATTATAGATGCATATAAAAATTTAAACATGGGAGACAAGTTCTTTACTCCTTTTTTTGAAAAACTCATTGGAGTAAGTTATGTACGAGATGTGATCAAACAAGGAAAATCTGCCTCAGAGATTAAAGAAATGTGGAAAGAGGACGTTGAAAACTTCAAGAATCAGCGGAAGCCTTATTTATTATACGAAGAATAAAAAAACAGTTGAATGAGTCCTATATTAGTACTATTAACTATAGCATTTTATTTTAGCATACTCTTTGCCATATCATATATAACAGGACGCAAAGCAGACAATCAGGGATTCTTTACCGGAAACCGTAAATCGCCATGGTATGTCGTTGCCTTTGCTATGATTGGATCTGCTATATCTGGGGTAACTTTTGTATCTGTCCCGGGTATGGTTGCCACCAGTGGATTTTCGTATATGCAAATGGTGATGGGGTTTGTTGTTGGACAATTTATTATTGCATTTGTTCTGGTTCCTTTATTTTACAAGATGAACCTGACATCCATATATGAATATTTAGAAAACCGCTTTGGTATTGCATCATATAAAACAGGTGCTTGGCTCTTTTTCATATCTAAGATGCTGGGAGCTGCTGTTCGATTATTTTTAGTGTGCATCGTATTGCAACTATTAGTTTTTGCACCACTTAAGCTTCCTTTTATTTTGAATGTGATGTTCACTGTGGGACTGGTATGGCTTTATACATACAAGGGTGGAGTAAAATCATTAATATGGACGGATTCTTTAAAAACATTCTGTTTGATTGTTTCGGTAGGATTATGTATCTATTATATTGCATCAGACTTAGGGCTTAATTTTTCGAGTATGTTATCAACCATTAACGAACATGATTTCTCCAAAACTTTCTTCTTTGATGATATAAATGACAGACGCTTCTTTTTCAAACAGTTTCTTGCCGGCATATTTACTGTGATAGCTACAACAGGACTAGATCAAGATATGATGCAGAAAAATATGAGCTGTAAGAATTCCAGCGATTCTCAAAAAAATATTATCATCAGTGGTTCGATGCAATTAATAATTAATCTATTGTTCTTAATGCTCGGGGTTTTATTATATACCTATGTATTTCAGAACAATATATCTACTCCCGGAAAAAGCGATGAAGTATTTCCCCTACTAGCCACGGGCGGATACTTCCCTACCATAGTCGGCATATTGTTTATTATCGGTTTGATATCTGCGGCCTATGCTGCTGCCGGATCGGCACTGACAGCTCTGACTACATCTTTTACGGTAGACATACTGGAAAGCACAAAGAAAAAATCAGAAAAAGAGGTAGCACAGATACGGAAAAAAGTTCACATAGGCATGGCTATAACGATGGGAGTGACAATCATCATAATAGACCTACTTAACAATACTTCCGTTATTGATGCCGTATATATTCTGGCCAGCTATACGTACGGTCCTATATTAGGCTTATTTGCCTTTGGTATTTTTACGAAAAAGGCAGTCAAAGACAGATATATACCATTAGTTACAATTATAGCACCTATAATCTGTTTTATTCTGGATAAAAACTCCGAAATATGGTTCAACGGATATAGGTTCAGCTACGAAATATTGATTATAAATGCGATATTAACATTCATAGGATTATTTATTCTTACAACTAAAAATAAATCAACAGTAGAATATTATCAAACGAAATAAACTGAAAACGATGAAGATCAATTGTTTTATACCTTTTCAAAGCGTAAGTCAAGTAAAAGAGACTATATTATCTCTTAAGGAATCTGAGCTAGTAAATAAAATATATCTGCTAAAAGAAAACGATAATCAAGAAACCATTGAAGGTTGCGACATATTAGATATAGATACGCTACGCTCAACAGCAACAATAAAGAAAATAGCATCTAAAGCCGACGCTGAATATACCCTGATCTACACCAAGTCTGCAAGTCTACGCCTTGGCATGTTTGCCTTAGACCGTATGTTGCAAATAGCAGCTGACTCAGGTGCAGGAATGGTGTATGCCGATCATTATCAAATAGCAAACAACGAAAAGAAAAACAGCCCTGTAATCACATACCAGAAAGGGAGTTTGCGCGACGATTTCAATTTCGGGTCTGTATTAATATACAAGTCTGATAGATTGAAAAAAGCTGTAGCCGATATGGAGACAGAATATAAGTTTGCAGGCATATATGATCTTCGATTAAAAGTATCTCAAGAATCCGAGATTGTGCATATAAATGAATATTTATATACAGAAATAGAAAACGACACTCGCAAAAGCGGCGAAAAAGTTTTTGACTACGTAGATCCTAAAAATCGGGAAGTGCAAATTGAGATGGAAAAAGCATGTACAGAACACCTGAATACAATTGGTGCATACTTAGCTCCTAACTTCCGAAAAGTAGAATTTGATCAGGTAAACTTTGAGTACGAGGCTTCGGTAATAATTCCTGTCAGAAACCGTATCAAAACAATTTCTGATGCGATAAAATCTGTACTAAGCCAGAAAACAAACTTTAAGTTCAATCTTATTATCGTAGATAACTATTCTACCGATGGCACCACCGAAGCTATTGAAAAATTTACAGACGAACGCCTTATACACGTTATTCCCGAAAATAAAGAACTGGGAATAGGTGGTTGTTGGAATGCCGGTGTACATCACCCGAAGTGTGGAAAATTTGCCGTCCAATTGGATAGTGATGATGTATATTCTGATGAAAATACCTTACAAAAAATAGTAGATGCATTCTACGAACAAAACTGCGCCATGGTAGTAGGAACATATATGCTTACCGACTTCGATATGAAAATGATACCTCCGGGTATTATTGATCATAAAGAATGGACACCAGACAATGGACGAAACAATGCTTTGCGTATAAACGGCTTGGGTGCTCCACGTGCATTTTACACACCTGTTCTGAGAGAAATCAAAGTACCTAATACCAGTTACGGAGAAGATTATGCGTTAGGCCTACATTTTTCGCGCAACTACCAAATAGGACGTATATATGATGTCTTATATCTCTGCCGCCGTTGGGATGACAACTCTGATGCATCATTAGACATAGTGAAGATGAATGCACACAATACATATAAGGATAGAATTCGCACATGGGAAGTTGAAGCTCGTATTGCTCTTAACAAAAGCAATAGGTAATTGTAATTAAAAAAGTTTGAAAAAATGAGGGTTGGATTTACGACTCATGAAAAAGCCCTCATTTTTTGATGCCAAATAAAAAGATATGGATCGTACATCTAAAGAAGCAAAAGAACTATTACAATCTCAGTTGAAAGAATGGGATTTGGCAAGAATAAATTTTGAAGCTCTTAACCGTGTAAAAACAAAAGAGTTTCATTTTGATGGATTTAAAATAAGGGTTCAATTCAATCCTGCACGCATTCAATCATCTGCTGCAAAAGTGGATGCGAAATCCATACAGGAAAGAAAATGCTTTCTTTGTCCAAATAATCTACCAAAAGAACAAAGAGGAATTGACTTTGCCAAAAACTATCAGATACTTGTAAATCCATTTCCTATTTTTCCTGAACACTTTACAATACCAACATATGAGCATACCGATCAACTTATCTTCAACAGATATGGTGATATGCTCGACTTGGCAAAAAGCCTGTGTAAATATACTATATTTTACAATGGCCCTAAATGTGGAGCTTCAGCACCCGACCACGCGCATTTTCAGGCGGGGATAAAAGGATTCTTGCCAATAGAAAATGACATAGAGTCGCTACCAAAAGAAACGATATATACAACCGAATCAACAGCGGCTTCTGTATTAAAAAACTATCAAAGAAATTGTTTTTTGATTGAGACAAAAGATAGAGAAGAAGGCATCCGTTTTTTCAAGCTGTTGTATAACCTCCTTGAAGTAAAAGAAGGCGATCAGGAGCCAATGATGAATATCATCACTTGGTACAACAATGATATTTGGTACAGTTGCATCTTTCCTCGAGAAAAGCACCGTCCGTCTTGCTTCTTTGCCGAAGGTGAAGAAAATTTGCTAATCAGCCCTGCCTCTGTAGATTTGGGAGGTGTATTTATCACTCCTCTTGAAAAAGATTTTGAAAAAATTACGAAAGAAGACATTTCTCTCATATTAAAAGAGATATGTATCGACAGTCAACAAATGCAGTCTATTACCGATAAGATAAAACAAAGCGTATGGAACCAAAAGTAAGTGTCGGCATTTTATGGAATAAAAAAATAACTTTTATTCTCAATGATGCCTATTTATACCAAGGACAAGAAGCCTCTGGAGAAAACACCGTTTCTTTCATCGATGGAAAAATCGTATGGAATGGAAGTGCCTATGATGAATTATATTTCGAACCAAAACATAAAGATGCATCATTCACTATTAAAGATGTCGTAATTGGCATCAACTTCCACTGGGAACGGAAGGAAGATCAAGAATTTCAAGGAGCATTGAAACTAATAGTAGAGAATGATACGATCACTGCAATCAATATTATCAGTGTAGAAGATTACCTGACAAGTGTTATATCTTCCGAGATGAGTGCCACTGCTTCTCTCGAATTACTAAAAGCTCACGCAGTGATATCTCGTAGTTGGCTCTTAGCCCAAATAGAAAAAAATCGCGAGATTATTGCACAAGAAGAAAAATATACCACTTTCATCGAAACTGAAGATGAAAGAATTCGTTGGTACGATAGAGAAGACCACGTCAATTTTGACGTATGCGCAGACGATCATTGTCAGCGTTATCAGGGCATAACAAGAGCCAACTCAAATATTGATATCGTTAAACAAGCTATAGAAGAAACCAAAGGTCAAGTACTAAAGTCTGAGAACAAAATATGCGATGCTCGTTTCTCTAAATGTTGCGGAGGAATTGTCGAAGAGTTTCAAAACTGCTGGGAAGATACAAAATTCCCCTACCTAGTAAAACTAAGAGATGATGACAGTACAAAGGATATACCTGACCTGACACAAGAACAGGAATCCATAAAATGGATACATACTCGTCCTTCTGCATTTTGCAATACGCAAGATAAAAAGATATTAAGTCAGGTTCTGAATAATTATGATCAGGAAACAACCGACTTTTATCGTTGGCAAGTAGTATACACCCAAACAGAATTATCCGAATTGGCATACAGGCGTTCAGGTATAGATTTCGGAACAATTCAAGAACTAATCGCTATAGAAAGAGGAACATCAGGACGATTAATCAAGCTGAAAATAGTAGGATCTAAGAAAACCATGACCATCGGCAAAGAATTGGAAATCAGGCGTACTTTGTCAGAATCTCACTTGTATAGTTCTGCTTTTACTGTCGACAAAAAAGATGATCAATTCATCTTAACAGGAGCCGGCTGGGGACATGGTGTCGGCCTTTGCCAGATAGGTGCTGCAGTGATGGGTGAAAAAGGCTATCAATACAATCAAATATTGTTGCATTATTATATCGATGCAACTATTGAAAAGTTATATTAAATAAATTTATACGAAGGATAAAACCATGAAAGAAAAGAAAAAATCACCGTGGGCATGGATTCCATCGCTTTATCTAGCTGAAGGTCTACCGAATGTTGCTGTAGTTACAATTTCTGTTATTATGTATAAGCGGATGGGCATATCAAATGCAGATATAACGCTTTATACGAGTTGGTTGTACCTACCATGGGTTCTTAAATTCTTATGGAGTCCCTTTGTCGATTTATTGAAAACCAAACGTTGGTGGATAATAACGATGCAATTACTAATTGGAGCCGGATTTGCAGGAATTGCTTTTACTATACCTGTTCCATTCTTTTTTCAAGCTACATTAGCATTTTTTGCATTATTATCCTTTAGTTCTGCAACACATGACATCGCTGCGGATGGATTTTATATGTTAGGGCTTAACTCTAACGATCAAGCTAAATACGTAGGAATCAGAAGTACGTTTTTCCGTATCGCAATCATTATGGGCCAAGGAGTACTCATTATTCTTGCAGGCTTTCTGGAAAGTACATCGGGATGTGAACCTGTTACAGTAAATATTGATGCATCCCCTCAATACTCCCAATCTACTTTATTTGTACCGAAAGTGCAAAATATTACTGAGCAAGATGGAGATATACATTTCATTACAGATAAAAATATTATACAAATAGGGACACACAAAGTGAATAAAGATAGTTTGACAGTTATCCTGACAAAGGTTTCAGAATCAAACATAAAAAATGGCTTTATATTAAAAGAAAAGGAAGATAAAAAAAAGGAAGACGGTTGGTGGAAAAAAAACATTTCAAACCCTTTTGGGAATTGGATAAAAAATAACTTCGGAGAAAAACGTTACGTTACAGAAGCCGATCATACTGGAAATATTGCTATCCAAGCAATATGGTTGTCGAAGAAGCCAGAAGAAGGAAAAGAAATGATCTTAAACACAACCATGAATCGAGGAGATAATAGTATTTCTTTGCTACATGGGGAACGGCTATCTTTTAACCAGAATAACTGGAATAAACCCGCATATCTTATTTTTCAGATAGATCCTAAATTAACGACTGCTAGTTCTGCTGAATACAAAGGTCTATCAGGGAATATCCCTTTTGCATGGTCTGTCACCTTTTTTGTATTAGCCGGATTATTTATATTTTTCAGCTTCTACCACAGAGTTGCATTACCTAAACCGGATTCGGATATACCGCATGCGCACATTACAACTAAATCTATCTTACGAGAGTTTGGAACAACGATTGTTACATTCTTTAAGAAACCACAAATAGGTATTGCTATATTTTTCATGCTCACTTATCGTTTTTCTGAAGCTCAACTACTGAAGCTTATTAATCCGTTTCTATTAGATTCAAAAGATGTAGGTGGTTTAGGACTAACGACAGGTGAGGTTGGATTAGTATACGGTACAATCGGTATTATCGGGCTTACACTGGGAGGTATTATAGGTGGATTGGTAGCCGCAAAAGGTGGATTAAAGAAATGGTTATGGCCAATGACATTAAGTATGTTACTTACCATTGCAACATTCCTTTATTTAAGTTTTAGCCAAACGGATAATCTATTAATAATAAATATTTGTGTATTTATTGAGCAATTTGGTTACGGATTTGGTTTTACTGCATATATGTTATATCTAATGTATTTCTCTGAGGGGGAACATAAAACATCCCATTATGCTTTTTGTACCGCCTTTATGGCTCTAGGCCTTATGATTCCGGGTATGTTTGCAGGATGGCTTCAAGAACAATTAGGATACAATCACTTCTTCATTTGGGTAATGATCTGTAGCATTATTCCGATCATTGCTGTTTCTTTACTGAAGATAAATCCAAGCTATGGTAAAGCAACGGATAAAGAATCTTAAAAACAATAAAAAGTAATCAACAATGAAAAAAGTATCGATAATATTATCACTATTATTCTTGTTCTCTTTCACAACCTTCGCACAGAAGATAAAGATTAAGACAGGAATCGAAGTTTTAAAAGAACAAAACTTTAAAATACTAGAAGGAAAGCGTGTGGGACTTATAACAAATCCTACAGGGGTAGACAATAATATGAAATCTACCATCGATATTCTTCATGAAGCAAAGAATGTACAGTTAGTTGCTCTTTTTGCTCCCGAACATGGAGTAAGAGGCGATGCGCACGCAGGAGATCATGTAGATAATGTAACAGACCCGAAAACAGGATTACCCGTATATTCATTACATGGAAAAACACGTTTTCCTTCTACCGAGATGCTTAAAAACATTGATGTGCTGGTATATGATATACAAGACATAGGTTGCCGTTCGTTCACTTACATTAGTACAATGGGACTAGCAATGCAGGCTGCTGCGGAAAACAATGTGGAGTTCGTAGTTCTCGACAGACCAAATCCTCTAGGAGGTTTAAAAGTTGAAGGCGGATTGGTTGACGACAAATTTATTTCTTTTGTAAGCCAGTTCAAAATACCTTATGTATATGGGTTGACTTGCGGTGAATTAGCATTGCTGCTAAACGGAGAGAATATGCTAAGCAGACAGTGTAAACTGCACGTAGTAAAAATGAAAAGCTGGAAGCGTAAAATGACGTACGAGCAAACAGGATTGCAATGGATTCCATCTTCACCTCATATTCCACAACCAATTTCAGCAGTTATGTATCCCGTATCCGGAATCTTAGGTGAATTAGGCTATATGTCTATCGGTGTAGGTTATACAATTCCATTCCAGATGTTTGCTGCCCAATGGATCAAAGCCAGCGATCTGGCTGATAATCTTAACAAATTACACTTGCCGGGGATACATTTCAGACCAATATATCTGAAACCGTTCTATTCTGTAGGACAAGGAGAGCAACTGGAAGGTGTACAAGTACATATAATGAATTATGAAAAAGCTCGTTTATCCGAAATACAGTTTTATGTGATGCAGGAAATAGCTAGATTGTATCCTGACAAAGCTATTTTTGACAATGCGAATGATAAACGCTATAGAATGTTTGACCAGGTTTCGGGAAGTGACTATGTAAGACTTACATTTGCTAAGAATAATAGATTCGATGATATAAAAGATTTTTGGTATAAAGAAACAGAACCGTTTAAAAAGACATCAAAAAAATATTATCTATATAAATAGTTATTTGAGATACCAATTTGAAAATTACAAAGCAAAAGGTTACAATATAAACATACCGAAAAAGTGTCACTTTTGTCACCTTTTAGCACCATAATACTTGATTATAAGCAATATAAAAAAAGTAACAAATGACTCAAAAACCAAGTAGCAGACTCCTATCTCTCGACATACTGCGGGGAATAACCATTGCCGGAATGATAATGGTAAATAACCCGGGTTCGTGGAGCTATATATATTCGCCTCTGGGACATGCAGCGTGGCATGGACTAACTCCTACCGACTTGGTTTTCCCATTTTTCATGTTTATTATGGGAATATCAACTTACGTCTCGTTAAGAAAATTCAATTTTGAGTTCAGCAAGCCTACACTCTTCAAAATACTAAAAAGAACGGTAGTTATATTCCTCATCGGGATTGGATTGGGCTGGCTCTCATTGTCATTCAGAACATTTAATAGTCTATCGAGTGAAGATATTGGCTTTTTTGAAAGATTTATAACAGCTATTACAAACTTCGAGCATATCCGAATACTCGGTGTTATGCAACGACTGGCACTTACATACGGTGCTACAGCTCTGATAGCTATATTTGTAAAACATAAGTATATCCCTTATATCATAGTTGTTACACTCATTGGATATTTTTTACTGCTCTTATTTGGCAACGGATTCGACTTTAGCGAGGATAATATTATCTCAGTCTTTGACAGAGCTGTTTTGGGTACAAATCACATGTATAAAGATAGCGGTTTGGCAATTGACCCTGAAGGGCTATTAAGTACAATTCCTGCAATCTGCCACGTACTAATTGGATTCTGTTGCGGAGAAATTCTCCTAACAACCAAAGACAATAACGAGCGAATACAACGTTTATTTATAATCGGAGCGGTAATGACATTCTTGGGCTTTTTACTTAGTTACGGTTGTCCGATTAACAAAAAAATATGGTCTCCTACATTTGTTTTGGCAACATGTGGGTTAGCATCAACGTTGCTTGCTCTTCTGATATGGATCATTGATATAAAAGGGCATAAAAAATGGAGTGTATTTTTTGAATCATTCGGTGTAAATCCTTTATTTATATATGTTGCAGCAGGTATTTTCTCTATTTTGCTCGGAAACATAATTTTTACATATGACGGAAATATAATTAATTTAAAAAATTTCATATATCAAATCTGCCTACAACCTTATCTGGGTAATTACCTCGGTTCGCTTGTATATGCCCTTTTGTTTGTAGGATTTAATTGGATAATAGGAAACATATTGTATAAAAAGAAAATCTATATTAAAATATGATATTATTAGCAGATGGCGGCTCTACAAAGGTCGATTGGCGTTTAGTAGAAGGTACTAAAGAGATCAAACAGATTTCTACCAAAGGAGCAAATCCGTTTTTTCGGTCTCGAGAAGATATTAGTGAAGAAATAAAGAAAGTTATTAACCCCGTCCTCAATGGACACACAATAGATTCTGTCCATTTTTTTGGTGCAGGATGTGCATCACCCGAAAAGAATAAAATTGTAAGAGATGCGATAGCAGATAACATAAAGACATCTCACATTGAAGTAAATAGTGATTTGGTTGCAGCGGCAAAAGGATTATGTGGAACAAAAAAAGGTATCGCTTGCATACTTGGCACAGGATCAAACTCTTGTTTTTATGACGGAGAAGAGATTGTTGAGAACGTTTCACCTCTTGGCTATGTATTAGGTGACGAAGGAAGCGGTGCTGTACTTGGACGCTTATTCTTAGGAGCATGCCTGAAAAACCAATTAACAAAAGGGTTGAAAGAAAAATTCCTGAAAGAATTTGATCTCACCCCAGCAGCTATTCTGGATATGGTATATAGACAACCTCTTGCAAATCGTTTTTTGGCAAGTTTATCACCGTTTTTGGTAGAGAATATACACGATAAAACGGTTTATGATCTAGTATACAATGCTTTCAAAGACTTTTTTGTAAAAAATGTGATGCAATATGACTACAAAAATAATGATGTGCATTTCACCGGGTCGGTAGCATACTATTATAAAGATTTGGTACGCAAAGTTGGTGCTGACTTAAATATTAAAGTAGGTATCATCTCTCAGTCTCCGATGGAGGGTCTCATAAAATACTATGCAGGCGAATGTCAAACAATACATAATTAATTCAACATGGCTTTTGTAAAGATAACAGAGCAACCGTCGCTATATGACAATCTTGAGAACAAGTCTGTACTTGGACTCTTGACAGACATAAACAATGAAGATAAAAAAGTAGCTTTAGCTGTAGAAAAGGCAATACCACAAATAGAAAAACTTGTTTCGCAAATAGTACCCCGGATGCAACAAGGAGGGCGTATTTTCTATATGGGAGCAGGTACTAGCGGACGTCTTGGTGTATTGGACGCTTCCGAAATTCCACCAACATTTGGCATGCCAAAAACATTCGTTATCGGGCTCATTGCAGGAGGCGATACAGCATTGCGCAACCCGGTAGAAAAAGCCGAAGACAATATGGAATCGGGCTGGACGGAATTACAAGCTCACAACATAAATGATAAAGATACAGTAATTGGGATTGCTGCATCAGGTACAACGCCATACGTTGTAGGAGCTTTACGTGAAGCTCGCAAACATGGAATTCTTACAGCATCCATCTCTAGCAATCCCGATTCGCCTATTGCTCAGGAAGCAGAAATAGCAATAGAAATGATAGTTGGCCCTGAATATGTCACAGGTAGTTCGCGCATGAAATCCGGCACAGGTCAAAAAATGATATTGAATATGATCACTACGGCTACCATGATAAAATTAGGACGGGTGAAAGGTAACCGAATGGTCAACATGCAATTATCGAATGCAAAACTTGTAGACAGGGGAACACGCATGGTATCCGAAGAGTTAGGCTTGGATTATGAACAAGCAAAGCATTTACTATTACTACATGGTTCGGTTAAAAAAGCTGTGGATGCATACAGAACTGACAATAAATAATCACTCTAAATAGTAAACATATAGATCACTACTATACAGAAGATTATACACTTATTCGATACGTCAGCATTATTGGGTCATTCGTCCCAAAAAGTAGATTTATACAAAGTGTTGCTGCTGAGCAGTAAGTGTTTTATACATAATTCATTATCTTTACCGATAAGTTTAACCTATTTATAAACCAAAATCAAATATGATGTTTACAATTAAAAAACAGACTCCTAAAATCCTACTGACACTATGCTCCATTGTGGCAGTATCTTTTACAGCCTGCATCGGTGGAGAAAAACCCAACACTCTGACCGAAAAAGAGAAGCAAGAAGGTTGGCAACTTTTATTTGATGGAGAAACACTTAATGGATGGCGCGACTACAATGGCACATCACTCACAGAGCCTTGGCATGTTGTAGATGGCTGCATTCAGGCTAAAGGTGATGGTAGCGATGCCAGTGGATACATTGTTACAGAGAAACAGTATGAAAATTTCGAGTTGTCTTGGGATTGGAAATTATCGAAAGGAGGGAATAGCGGCATGCTATATCATGTAGTGGAAAGACCGCAATATAAAGTTCCGTATGTTACAGGCCCTGAATACCAATTGATAGACACCCCTAATTTCGCGGAAAAACTTGAAGCTTGGCAAGATCTGGGTGCAGACTATGCTATGCATATTCCTGATACAACAAAAATGAAAGTCAATCCTCAGGGAGAATGGAACAATTCTAAAATTGTATTTGACAATGGTCATGTAGAACATTGGTTGAATGGTGTAAAAATATTAGAGTTCGAAGCATGGACTGATGATTGGTTCGAACGAAAGAATAGTGGAAAATGGAAAGATGCTCCAGAATACGGACTGGCGAAAAAAGGTGTATTATGTCTTCAGGATCATGGATATCCGGCATCGTTCCGCAATATAAAGATTAAAGAACTACCAACGAAATCGAAAGAAGTAAATCTGTTCAACGGGACTGACCTGAAAGGCTGGGACGTTTATGGAACAGAAAAATGGTACGTACAAGATAAACTTTTGGTATGCGAAAGCGGCCCTGACAAACAATATGGATATCTCGCTACGCGCGAATATTATGATAATTTTGATCTGACTGTTGAATTTAAGCAAGAAGCAGATGGTAATTCGGGAGTATTTATCCGTTCGTTTATCGAAGAAGATGTAAAAGTGAATGGCTGGCAAGTAGAAGTAGCGCCTAAAGGTCATGGAACAGGTGGCATCTACGAATCGTACGGCAGAGGATGGTTGATTCAAATACCTAAAGAGAAAGAAGAGTTTCTTAAGGTTGGCGACTGGAATACTATGCGTATACTCGTTCAGGGTAACAAAGTAACGACATGGCTTAATGGACAAGAGATGGTCAACTTTGATGATGAGAAAATCGGTGCAGGACAAGGACGTATAGCTCTTCAAATACATGATGGCGGCGGCATAAAAGTTCTATGGCGTAATTTAAAGCTAAAAACACTGTAATAGAAAAGGTAATTCATATAGAATTAATAGAGTGGCGGTTATATCTTAATCGCCACGCTTATTTTAGAATCCTAAAAAAATATGCAATTGAGTATAAATATATGATTCCTACAGACCAATTAAAGTTGTATGTATTACAAAAAACCAATACCTTTGAAGCCATAAAATAAATAAGTATATGAAATATAAATCCATTATGGCATTAGTTTTAGGTGCAGTCTTGGCCGCATGTAATTCTGCCGACAAGAAGGCAAGTACAGAAAAAGATGAACCCATCATAGGTAAAGCCTCCGTAAAGGTAGAAAACGGAATAATGACGCCCGAAGTATTGTATAGTTTTGGACGTGTATCTGATGTTCAGGTCTCACCTGACAAATCGAAGATATTGTATGGTGTAACTTATGTAAGCATTGAGCAGAATAAAACAAACAAAGAACTATTTACGATGAATGTAGATGGTTCTGACAAAAAACAAATTACCCAAACGCCTAAAAGTGAAAACAACGCTATCTGGGTGAAAGGCGGTAGTAAGATTGCCTTTTTGAGTAGCGAAAGTGGATATTCTCAAATATGGGAAATGGATCCAGATGGTAGCGGCCGTAAACAAATAAGTAATATAGAAGGTGATGTTAATGGGTTTTCTTATTCTCCTGACGGAAAAAAAATTATGTACATCAAAAACATAAAATTCGGAGAGCGTACAACAGACCGTTACAAAGATCTTCCTAAAGCGTCAGGACGAATTATTGATGACCTGATGTATAAACACTGGTCTGAGTGGGTTGAAGAAATCCCTCATACTTTTGTAGCTGATTTTGATGGAGAAAAAGTATCAGACGGAATTGATATTCTTGGCGATGAACCATACGAATGTCCAATGCTTCCATTTGGAGGTACCGAGCAGTTGGCTTGGAGCCCTGATAGCAAGTCCATCGCATACACATGTCGCAAGAAAAAAGGATTGGAATACGCTTTGTCTACCAATTCAGACATTTATCTATTCAATATAGAAAGTAAGCAAACAGTAAACCTCACAGAGGGGATGATGGGATATGATATAAACCCTGTATTCTCTCCCGATGGCAGATACATAGCTTGGCAAAGTATGGAACGTGAAGGCTACGAGTCAGACAAAAACAGAATGTTTGTCATGAATTTAGCAACAAAAGAAAAGACATACGTGACCGAAGCATTCGATTATAATACCGATTTCCTTTTATGGAGTGATGATAATCAAAGCATTTATTTTGTTTCTTGTGTTGAAGCTAAAACTCAATTGTTCCAGGCTTATATTCACACAAAAGAGATAAAACAAATCACCAAAGGCGATCATGATTATGAATCATTTGAGATAGCCGGAGACAAACTTATAGCACTTCGTCACTCATTATCTAAACCGAATGAAATATACTCTATAAATATTTCTACAGGAGAAGCGACTGAACTAAGTTTCGAAAACAAAGATATACTCAGCCAATTAACGATGGGTAAAGTAGAGGAACGCTGGATAGCGACTACCGATGGGAAGAAAATGCTAACATGGGTTGTTTATCCTCCAAACTTTGACCCGAATAAGAAATACCCTGCAATATTATACTGCCAGGGAGGACCACAAAGTACTGTGAGCCAGTTTTGGTCTTATCGTTGGAATTTACAAATGATGGCAGCTAATGGATATATCGTTGTAGCCCCTAACCGTAGAGGTTTACCTGGCTTTGGTCAGGAATGGCTGGAGCAAATAAGTAAAGATTATGGCGGTCAGAATATGAAGGATTATCTTTCTGCAATTGATGCTTTAGCAAAAGAGCCTTATGTAAACGTAGACAAATTAGGATGTACAGGCGCTAGTTATGGCGGGTTCTCGGTATATTGGTTAGCCGGAAATCATAACAAGCGGTTTAAGGCATTCCTTGCGCATGCAGGAATCTTTAATTTGGAAGCCCAATATCTTGAAACTGAAGAAATGTGGTTTGCAAATTGGGACCTAGGCGGTTCTTTCTGGGATAGAAGCAATTCTATTGCTCAACGCTCGTATGCTAACTCTCCTCATAAGTTTATAGACAAGTGGGATACTCCTATTATGATCACTCATGGCGAACTTGACTACCGAATTCTTGCATCTCAAGGTATGATGGCATTCAATGCTGCAAAACTTAAAGGCATTCCGGCTCGAATGCTGATTTATCCAAACGAGAATCACTGGATATCTCAACCTCAAAACGGAGTTCTGTTCCAGAGAGAGTTCTTCCGTTGGTTTGACGCATACCTAAAATAGAAATTTAGGACTCATATAAAAGGTTATTATCTTAATTGGCAATAACCTTTTTTGTTTGCTCTATTTAATTCTATTATTATTAATCTACACAACGAAAATTTAACTATTTTAGAACAAACATTTGTTAGATTAAAAAATATAAAAAGTAACTTTGTATATAGAGAAGTATACAGTTTTCACATTGAAGTTTACGAATTATGAGATATATAAGATTATTTATTATTCTAATCTTAGCCTTTACGTGTTTTGCATGTAACCCCGGATCAGAAAATGCTGAAAGGTATATTTTTGAAGCAGAATCGCTTATAGACAACAAGCCCGACAGTGCTCTTGCTCTATTAGATTCTATTTTATATCCCGAGAATCTGAATAAAGAAAAATTCAATAAATATAATCTCTTAAGAATTCAGGCTAGAGATAAAAGCAACAAAGATATTTCGAAGGATACTATAATCTTCAATGTAAAAGACTATTATATAAAACACAATGATATGGTTAACGGAACTCTCGCTAGCTTTTACTCCGGCAGGGTTCTGAAAGATCAAAAAAAGAACAAAGAGGCTATGAGTGCCTACTTGGATGCCGAGACCTATGCAGACCAAACAATAAATAATTTCAATATTAAAGGGTTAATTCAATCACATATAGGATATTTGTATTATAATGAACTGTTGCAGGACGAATCTCTTATCCGTTTTAAGAGAGCTGCCAACTATTTTGAAAAAGCAGGAAACTATAAGAATGAAGCATTTTCACTGAGAGATATAGGAAATAGTTTTTTATTGAAAAAAGAAAATGACAGTGCGTTCTATTATTATCAAAAAGGGCTTGAAATTGCCGATATTACAAAAGACTCTACCTGTCAATCAAGCATTAGAATTAATATAGGATTAATTTATAAAAATCAAGAGGAATATAATAAATCGAAGGAGTATATAAATCAGGCACTACCTTTTGCATCAAACAATCTGACCAAAGCTAAAATATATTCCTCTTTAGCTCAGGTTCTTTATAGTGAAAATAAAAGTGACTCTGCAATTTATTATTTCGAGAAATCTTTGGAGTTTCTTAAAGAAAGTAATGAGCCTTTTTTAACTTCAAGAATATATGAATCTTTATCAAAAATAGAAGAATCAAAGAATAATTTTAGGCGCGCTTTAGACTATAATAAAGACTGCATCAACAATCTTTATAATATATATGAAAAGAACGAAAATCAAGCCATTCTGGATATACAGAAAAAGTATGATTATGAGCTGGTAAAAAATACGAATAACCGACTGTTAATCCAAAGACAGTTTTTATTTATCATATTATTAGGACTTGGACTTACCACGCTTATTATAGGGTTCTTCTTTTATTATAAAACACAAAAAAATGGTCGAGAATTATTAGAAGCAGAACAAAAAATAAGCCAATTGAACCAAATGGCTAAAAGTTACGATAAAAAAGAAGATTCCTTCAGAAATAAATTACTCCACCACTTCGATATCCTAAAGAAATCTGCTCTACTGGAAGGTTTTTTACGTGAAGATGAAAAGAAGCATGGAGAAAAACTACTAAAGAAGTTTAATGAAATTGTATATAATCAAGCTAGTCTTGATTGGGACTTGCTATATCAAACAATGAATGAACTACACGATGGATTTTTCGATTCGCTGAGAGAAGCCTTTCCTCAACTAGATGAATCTGAATTTAGAATATGCTGCCTTATATATTCAGATTTTACGAATGCTGAAATAAGCATTATCATGGAACAAAGCATTAATACCATTACTTCGAAAAGATCATCGATTAGAAAGAAAATTGGGGTAAAAGATTATGGAAATATAGTCGATTATTTGGATAGTAATGTTGCAAAGAACCAAAACGAGACATTTTCAACACCGACTAAGTCAAAATAAAAGTCATATTTCGGTTCCTGTCGAACAGAAATAAACAACTGTAACAAAAAGACTTATCAAAAAAGGATAGTCAAAAAAAGTCATATCCACCTATATATATAGCACAATCATAGCATATCTTGAGTAATTTAGTGTCTGGAATTACAAACATTAAATTAATGCATGTTATGAAAAAATATCTTTACCTTATATCATTTATTTTTCTTTTACTGCCGGCAACTATAAATGCTGATACAACTTCTATCAACGATAACAAAGTACAAATAAAAGGTGATATTAGTGATGAAGGGATGACTAAGACTTCAGGTGTAGAGCCTATCGATATGTACATCGAAGGGACTAATCTAGATTTGTATTTTTATACGAAGAGTGAGTTTAAGATAGAAGTATACAATGCTGCAAATACATTAGTATATACTAAAACTGTTGTTAAATACGGAGGTAAAGTATTATCAATTGACATGGCAACCTGGGCTTCAGGATCTTATAAAATTGTATTAAATAACGTTACCTATAAAAAGTCTGCAACAGCTAATTTTATCTTATAAAGTTAGCATAAAAATATAGAGTGGTTTTTCTGATTTTCATTACCGTAGTGCGGCAATTATTTTGCTTTTCAATACTTCTTATTTACAGCTTGCACTACGGTTACTTATTTTCATTCAATTAAATTATTGTAAAAGTCTATCGTTGTGGTAATGACAGACTTTTATTTTTTTATTTAATTGATCTTTTCTATTTTAAATCCTGCTTGCTGAAGAGCATTGACAATATCTGATTCCACAACCTCATCAGATATGACAGACAATACTTTATTTTTATCAGCTGTATCTACTTCCCACTGAGATATACCTTTCACAGAATCTAGATAAGGAGTCACTTTAGCTATACACCCTCCACAATTAATGCTTGTTTTGAATTTCAAAATATTATTTTCCATAACTTTAATATATAAATTAACTATTTAGTCCATTTTAATCTCAAACTATTACTTACAACACTCACACTACTTAAAGCCATTGCTGCACCGGCTATCATAGGGTTTAATAAGAATCCATTTATTGGATAAAGAACTCCTGCAGCCAAAGGAATGCCAATCAGGTTGTATACAAACGCCCAAAATAGATTTTGGCGAATAGTGGCGACTGTTTGTTTTGATAATTTTATAGCTTCAGATATCTTTGTCAGATCTGAAGAGATAATGGTCATTTTAGCCACATCTATGGCGATATCACTCCCCTTTCCCATCGCAATACTCAAATCCGCCTGTGCTAATGCAGTGCTATCATTTATACCATCTCCAACCATAGCCACAACTTTACCCTCTGATTGTAACTGCTTCACAAACTCAGCTTTATCCTGAGGCAAAACTTCTGCATGAAAATAATTTATACCTACTTTTAAAGCTATCTCTTTTGCTGTGGCATAATTATCACCTGTTAGCATATACACTTCTATACCTGAAGATTGAAGCTGTTGTATTGCTGATAAAGATGTGGTCTTTATTTCATCTGTAATAGCTATTAAAGCAATGGCCTTTTTACTATCAGAAAACCATATCATAGTTTTTGAAGAATGGCTTGAATTTTCCATCTTTTCAAGCAGCAAATTATCGACAATTACGCCGTTTTCATCGAGGAATTTCTTATTTCCAACAAAATATTTTTCTCCATCAACAAGCCCAATCACACCCTTTCCTGTAATACTCTCAAATTCCCAAATAGGCACTGAAACAATACCAGCCAAATAATTTGTTACAGCATCAGCCAAAGGATGTTCAGATTGTTTTTCTAGGCTATACAAAACATCTTTTTTATTATCATCGCCATTCAGCCAATAAATATCAGTAACAACTGGTTTACCTTCTGTTATGGTTCCGGTTTTATCTAACACTACGACATCTACTTTTTTTGCTAACTCAAGACTTTCGGCATCCTTTATCAATATCCCTTTTTCGGCACCTTTTCCTATTCCAACCATAATAGCTGTAGGTGTAGCCAACCCCAAAGCACAAGGACAGGCAATGATTAATACGGTAACCAATGCTAAGATACCATGAGTAATCCCATCAGAGCCTCCATATATAAACCAAACAGCAAGAGAAAGGAGGGCAATAGACATCACGATGGGAACAAATATACCTGCAATTTTATCTACTAACTTTTGTACAGGGGCTTTACTTCCCTGAGCTTCTTGTACCATCCTGATAATTTGAGCGAGTATTGTATCCGCTCCTACTTTTTCTGCCTGAAACAAAAAAGCCCCTTTCTGATTTATTGTTCCGGCATAAACCTTCTCCCCTTCTTTCTTTAATACAGGTATCGGTTCACCACTAAGCATACTTTCATCAACATAAGATGAACCTTCTATCACCACTCCATCAACAGCGACTTTTTCACCGGGTTTCACAACTATTATATTGCCAATATTTACCTGCTCTATGGGAAGCTCTGTATAATTCCCATTTTCGGAAACTGTAACTGTTTTAGGTTGGAGCCCGATCAGTTTTTTTATCGATGAAGATGTATTCCCTTTGGCTTTTTCCTCTAATAATCGTCCAAGCAAGATAAATGCTATAATAACACAGGCTGCCTCGAAATAAACATGAGGATGGACTCCCCTATCTAGCCAAAATTGAGGAAATAAGGTATTGAAGACACTAAACAGATATGCGACACTCGTACTCAGAGCAACCAATGTATCCATATTAGCCGAACGATGCTTCGCCTGCTTCCATGCGTTGATAAAAAAATCCCTTCCGAGCCAGAATATAACAGGAGTGGAAAGCATCCACATTATTTCATTGGCATACGGAATATCCATAAAGAGCATGCCGATAATAACAACAGGCAGTGAGAAGATAACTGCAAAAATTGTCTTCTTTTTTAAGACATTAAACTTTTTGATATGCATATCTTCTAATACATCAGCCGCAGCATCCTTGTCATCCTCTATTAACAAGTCATATCCTCCATCTTGAACGGCTGTTCGTATTTGCTCAGGGGTAATCACATCTGGTTGGTATTCTACGCTTAGAGTTGCCGTAGCAAAATTGACTGAAGCATTGTTTACACCATTCAGCCCTTTTACTATACTTTCGGCACTAATAGCACACGAAGCACAACTCATTTGCAATACAGGAAATGTTTTTTTTACTCTATTATCAGTTTTCATAATTGTATTCTTTTGTGATACAAATATGGAAACAATAGCCTAGAAGGCTGTTATATTATTCCTCGAAAAGTTTATGAGATTTACACCTCATCTAAGGGCTTGCGTTTGTTGGTTTTGATCTGTTTAAAATGACTAGGCGTCAGCCCTGTTACTTTTTTGAACTGGGAACTTAAGTGTGCCACACTCGAATAGTTTAACTTAAACGCGATCTCGTTCAACGTCAGTTCATCATATACGAGTAGTTCTTTCACCCTCTCTATCTTTTGTGCTATAAAGTATTTTTCAATTGTTGTGCCTTCTATTTCCGAAAAGAGGTTACTGATATAATTATAATCGTGATGAAGCTTATCGCTTATATAATCAGATAGATTCACCTTCAGATCATTATTATTATAATGCACCAGTTCTATAATTGCATTCTTGATTTGCTCTATCAGGCGTGCTCTTTTATCGTCTATCAGAGCAAAACCCAAGTCTTCTAGTTTTTTACTCAAAGTATCTTTCTGTTCAGTACTTAAACCTCCCGACAAGGTTACTTCACCTAATATAATAGATGCAGGGCTAATTCCGAGTTTTTCAAGTTCGGATTTCACAACCATTATGCAACGATTGCAAACCATATTCTTTATATATAATTTTTCTTCTAACATATCGGCCTCCTAGTTTACTAACTATTTATATACAAAAATAGCACCAAATAGTTCAATTATCAATGCTTGTCTTCTATTAGAAAAGGTGACAAAGCAGAAAAATATAAAACACTAATAAACACAACAATACAATCAAAAGGTGACAAAAGTAACAGATTACAATATGTTTTTTAATGTCACTTTATTAATTACCTCTAATTACATAAAAGTTACTCTATATTAGATAATTATAATTATCCAATATAAACAACCGATAGGATTAATAAGACCAAATATAAAAACAAAGAAAAGAATAGTGTGTAAAAAAAGAGCTAGAAGCTATAAAAACTTCTTATAGGAGTTTATCGAAGAGAGGAAGGGCTAAAATAAAACAATTAACTACTTATCATTAATTATTTTAGAAATATCAACATGTTTGAATATTTCTTTAAATATTTTCAGTATCTCCATATATGTTGGTGATAAATTATTTATAGCTTCATAATTATCAAAGATATTATAATCATTCACGTTCATATTCTGAGTTGTTTTTATACTGTAGACTTTTGACATAATATTTTATATTTTATAAAGTTTATAATCCCATCTGTAATAATAGCAAAACAACAAAATAACCCGATCTGAAATTATAAATAGTTCTACTACTATACTCTATAACAAATATACGAATAATATACTTTTTTTACTAATTTTAGGACAACAAAAAGCTTCGAAAAGTTTCGATTCGAAACAAACCAACATCTACATCTATAAAACAATCAATTACAAGACTTTGAAAACGCTATAAGATACGATGCACAAATTAAAAAAGTAAATCATCAGCTCTATATGAAAAAATATAGGATAAGATACCTTTCGCTATCCTATAAAACACCAAAATGATCGAAACCCTATTCGAAACCACGTTATACTCTACTTAATTTATCATCTCCATCTCTAAGCCAAAGCTTCTGCCAATATAGAAATTGGATGTTCACAACGTTTTGTAGTCGACATTTCTATCTGCCACTTACAGGTTTCGCAATCCGTCACTATATAATCATAATCCTCTGCTTCAATTTGGTTAAAGAGAGACTCTCCTATATCTTGCGATGTTTTATAATTTTCTTTCTTGAAACCATAAGTACCGGCTATACCACAACATTGAGAGTCTAATACTTTGAGCTCGATATTCGGAATTAATTTCAACAGCTCTATCGAATAATATGACCAACCCAGCTTCTCCATGTGGCACGGTGTATGATATGCTACCTTTATTCTTTTATCTCCCAACTTCAGATTTGTATCAGATGTACTCAATAACCTGTAGATATAACGTGTAGCAAGCTCAACATGCTCTCTGACATCCTTGGTATCAATTCCCAATAAGTGCGGATATTCATCTCTTATCGTGAAAGAACAGGTAGATGATGTTGCAACCACTGGAATATTTTTCTCCAATATAGATTCACGGATAGATGCAATATTTGTCCTAGCCTGTTTTTTGGCTTGATCAATAAACCCATTAGAAATCAATGCAACTCCGCAACACTTTTCTTTCTTTAGCAACTGTACACCTATTCCCAATGAGTTGAAAACCTTAACCAAATCTTTCCCCAACTGCGGATTATTATAATTTGCGTAGCAGCCATGAAAATAACTCACTTGCTTCGGAAATACCTTTTGTTCATCAGCATGTTTCTTATACCAACCCTCAAATGTACCCAACGAATACTTAGGAAAAGTTCTGCGATGATCTATCTTAAATACAGAATCAAGTACAGACTTTACAGGGTTCAAGCCGAGTGTTGCATTCACAATTGGAGCAAATGGAGTAGCAAAGCTACCAACCAGATCCGTATTTGCTAAAATGAAATCCCGAACCTTGGGTTTCTTTTTACTATATTTAATTCTGGCAGATTGTATTATATCGCCAATCTTAACATTCGACGGGCAAGCAACCTCACATCTTTTACAATTAATACAATACTTCAAAGCCTCATCATAAAAATCAGCTTCTTTCAAACGCAAGCGTTCACCATCCGGCCCGGCTTGCTTTGGTCCCGGATAATCGGGATTAACGGCAGCTACAGGACAATAAACAGTACAAACGGTGCATTTTATACATTGTTCAAAGTTGTTTTCACTTATATTATGTTGTTGCAAATTCATAATTCTCCCTATTTATTTTTATTATGCTTTCGGCTATACTTAGTGCACTCAGAATAGACACACCGGCTCCACAGCCTTCTTTTATCGGATTGAATCCTTCGAGGATAGCTCCTGAAACATATAGATTATCCAATGCAGTTCCGTTAAAAAGTCCTCTGAAATTATTATCTGTTTTAACACCAAACTGCTGATAACCTTGTGTATCAAACATTTTTGAGCTATACCATTTTTGCCTGTTATCTGAATATGCGACATCCAGGTTAAAAATCGGCTCATATATCCGATCCGATGTGGCAATCAGTCCTTGACTGAAATAGCTTCCGGTAGCCAAAATATAGTTTTTACCCACAAAAGGAATGTCTCCATGATTGAATGAATAAACCCTCTTTATCGTATTATTCTCAATTTCTGCTTTTTTGATACTATCACCAAGCATATAAACTCCCCCCAGCTTCAAAAAATGATCATGAAGATATTGCTGTGTATAAATCCCAACAATAGAAGGCGGCATCGTGGGAATCAGCAAGATTGGCTTATTTACCTCTTTTTGTAAATCCTGAAAGGCTATTGCATTTAGCCCTATACATGCAGGTAAAATAATAGCTTCAGCATCTGCACTTTTATCATTTAATATTTCAGCCACAAGGCTTATATTTCTATCCAAAACCCTAGCAATATTAGTTGATCGCATTTCGGTCGGATTACGCCTGAGATAATCTAAATCGGGAATATCAAACAAATGAATCTCGCTCTCTGTGCCTAGCTTGAAGAACTCATCAGCTATAAACTGCGGATAAAAATCAAGAAAGCCTACAGGATTGAATATCGAAACCTTTTTCCATCTTAGGCTATCAATTTGTTCGCTTGTTGCAAAGCCAAAAGAGGTCAGCCATGTTGGCTTTAATGTCCCCATTGGAGTAATTCGGTAGTGATTCGCGTCACCACTCCCAAACATTGGAAGCCCAACATTTGTAAAAAAACTTTCTGCATCAGAAACCAAACGTCGAAATCGGTCTAAGCCCAGTTTTGCATAAGGATGGTTGGGCATTTGCTTTATTAAATCAGGCAAAGCGGATAAAGGATTATCCACCGCTGTTCCTTCAGGTAATGCATTCAATAGATCGTACGAACCGGAAGAAAAATGTAAAGCACTTTGTCCGGAAGATACAATAACACAACGTTCTCCCTGTTGAGCCAATTTGATACCACAAACAAGCCCCGACAATCCACCTCCTATTATAATCGTATCAAACTTCATAATATTATTATTTTTCAACTGAATCTAACCCGCACACACCCTGATAAACCCAAGCAGTATATTCGCTTTCACGCAAGGTATCGCCCCATGCTATAGGATAGATACCCTTCCAACGCTCAGTCAAGAAAGATGACAAATCATCTTTTGCTCTCTTGGTACAAAACCGTTCAGTACTTCGCATTACACCGGATGCCCGACATGCACAAAGCTCTCCTTGGCAAGTCCCCATTCCAATACGTGTTCTTCGTCTTAGATCGACAAGACTTTTCACATTCAATTCATCCAAAGCATATTTTACTTCACCTACCGATACGCCCTCACACTCACAAACCAGACTATTATCTAATTGTGTATTGTCTATGAGCTTTTCAGCCAAGTCTCCATGGCGATATATCGCAGCTTTTCGTTGCGTAGCAGGTAACGAAACTATTTTTTTATTTATTTCTTCTATATTTTCTCGAGATCCCGGCAATCTCTCTTCGGCCGTAGTGCATGGCGACGAAATATTCAACTTCTTACACACAAGGTCTGTCGCCCATTCTGCCATCAAACGATAAGTCATCAGCTTACCTCCCGTTATCGTTATATAACCTTGCAGCCCATCACGTTCGGCATGGTCTAGCAGTACGATACCACGACTAACATTTCGTCCCGTAGGATCATTATCGGATGCAACTAACGGTCTGACTCCGGCATAAGCTCTCAAGATACGAGTTTGCGCCAATCGTGGAGCAAGCTTTTCTCCTTCCCTTATCAGAATATCAACTTCTTGGGGAGTTACTGTCATGTTATCAATTTCATCGTATGGAATATTCATCGAAGTTGTACCGATGAGAGAAATAGTATCTCCCGGAACCAAGATATCCGAATCGGCAGGTTTTCGGCATCGATTAAGCACCACATTATTAACACGGTGGCCAAAAATCAATAAAGAACCTTTGGCGGGTAACATTTTCATTGTAACACCTGCAAGCATAGAGATATGCTGTCCCCAAATCCCTCCGGCATTGACAACAATCGATGCGTATATCTTTTTTGTTTCGTTCTCTTTATGATCAAATACCTCTACTCCAATTATGCGATCCTGTTCTCTCAACATCCCTATTACTTCATGGTATGTCAATATTTTTGCACCACGATCCCTTGCATCTATCATATTGGATGCCGTCAGGCGAAACGGATCTACCGATCCATCAGGAACTTGTACTGCTCCTAATGTCGACGGATTGGCAGAGGGTTCGAGTAAGAGCGCTTCTTTTGGATCTATTATATCAGCTCTTATCCCTGCAAGATTACAAGCCTCTACAAATTTTGCCTGATAGTTTATATCATCTTCCGGAAGTGTTAGAAACAAACCATTGGTTTCTTCGATACAATGGCTGGCTATTCGTTTCAATATCATATTTTCTTTGATGCATTCTTCAGCAGACTCTCTATCAGTTACAGCATAACGCGCACCACTATGCAACAATCCATGGTTGCGCCCTGTTGCACCTGTAGATATATCGTAACGCTCGAGCAAAACAGCATTCAATCCCCTACGGGAGCAATCTCTAGCAACACCCGCTCCGGTAATTCCGCCACCGATGACTATAACATCAAAAACATCTGAAGAATATTTCATAAGAATAACTTTTATGATGATTCACAAATATACGAAACTATTCGAAATATAAAAGAAATATATCGAAACATTTTATAGATAAAATAAGAGGATAGAAATTAAATCTACCCTCTTATCCGCATGTTAATATATAAAACTAGATATAATTAAAAGACAACTTGAAGCCTGCCTTGAATAGCATTAATAGTTTCTCCTGCAGCCAAAGGATTTGTATTACCTAAAGAAATATTAGAATAGTCTAATCTTAACATTATATATTTATTTAAATAATAATTTGCGGCAAACGTCCAATCACTCATTCTACCTCCTTTTATCCCTGAGTTTTTATTGTCAAGATCGGTATAGTTGTACCTCAAAGCAAACTCTAAAGACTTCGGTTTAGGAGTACCCATCCTCGCCCATGAAGAGGAATAAGTATAATTGCCACCAATAGCCAAAAAACCGATTTGAGCATAAGCCCCACTGGCTTTATATGCAGGCAGATCATCTTTCCTTTCCACATTACTATGAAAATATTCAGCTTGAAGATACAAAGGACCATATGCTCCGATGAGTTCCACAGCATATTTAGCCTGATAATCGGCATTTGATATGCTCGCCTGAATAAATTTACGCTTTTCTACATTTGTGATCAACGAACTTCCATAACTGATTACTTTCGGCTTCTGTATACCGTTAGCATCAAATCCATTAGCATCAGCCTTACGGTAAGAACCGGCTAAGCCTATATGGAATATTTTACCATCTTGCTGCAACGGATTAAAGACAACACGCCCTGTGGCCGAATATCCATCATCTCCTTCAATGGAATTAGTCATAGAGTCGCCATCAGCAAATACACCTATGCCTACCCATGCATATTTATTCCAACCGATATACTCAACTCCGAGTTTTCTTCCCGGAGAGAAAGCAAACGATGTAGCATTGGCTGTAATAAACTTGATGTTAGCAGAACTTTCCATATGATCGATACCAAATGGTTCGGCAAAATGGCCACCTCTAACATAAGATGTTTTATTCAGATTATACTGCAAGAAAATATCTTTATAGCCTACTTTCCCTCCGGCAAATCCGAGATCAACTTTCATATCGAAACTTTTATATTTCGCTTTCAGTCCTAACCGGACATCTGACATAGCTACCCCATTACTTAGGTCTGTTCCGTCTTCTATATAAGTTGCTCCGTCAAAATAAAAGCGACCCATTGGAGTTATTTTCACGGTTTCGTCTGCGATTTTCACATCCACAGATTGGGCGAACAATGAAGAGAAAGCAAACAGGGAAAGAGCAGCCAATATAGTTAATCTACAACTAGACATGACTATTGTTTCTTATTGGTTTTATTAACTTTCACACCCCATTCCTGAGTAGTATATTTATAGTTTCCTTCGGGAACATCGTTACAATAAACAATAACACAGTTAGGATCTTTATCCCAATATTGTTTTACTGTCATACCTTCCATATTTCCAGCATGTTCTTTTTCTATCTTTACATTATCAGGGTTAACCATTAACTTCAATCCTACGGACTCATCCATCATTTCCATATCACCACGGCTATTACCACCAACGATAATCGGACGAGCTTTTATAAACGTGTGAATAGTTTCAGCTTTACCCCAATCCTGAGGTGTTGGCAATACTAATTCGTCTGTTGTCTTTCCATTTCTTACAGCAGACTTCACTCCGATAATACGGTCTACAGGAATACCTAGCTGTTCGTGAACAAAGCGTTGATATAAAAACTCGGGAGATGCAGTCAATACCCATATTTCGATTCCATACTCTTGTAGGTTTGCCAAGAATTCTTTCATCTCAGGATAGAACTTTCCTTGAAATTTTTCGTGATAGCAATCATTCCCTATTGTAGATATTTCGTCTGGAGATAATCCGGCAAAAAATCTCACACGCTTTTGCACATAAGCGATTCCCACATTATCTTTTCCATGAAGCATATCATCTACAATTGCCATTTTTTCTTTTGCTTCTTTATCTGTTCTATTTCCATAAGTTTTTTGTGCAAAACCGAAAAGAGCTTCGTCCGCCAGATAATAAGGAACCTGACCAAACAGTGTACCATCGCAGTCAAATATGGCTACTTTGCGTTCTTTCATAGGAATCGTAGAGTTCAAAAAGCTCTCAATACGATCGTTAGCTTCTTTCGGCCAGCCTTTTATATAACGGTATGTTTGAGCCGTTAAAGCGAACGAAGAAGTCAAAATCATCACTACCGCAAGACATAATGCCTTACGCATAAAATTAATCTTTTTCATAACTTAGTAATTTAAAAAGGTTTTAACAACTAGATTTTGGTATTAGATATAGTTTCTACTTGATTAATAAATATAGTCCCGAAGCTAGAGCAGCACCAACTATCGGTCCGAGAACAGGTATCCAAGAGTAGCCCCAGTCGCTATCTCTTTTATTTTTTATAGGTAGTATCGCATGTGCGATACGTGGTCCAAGGTCACGAGCCGGATTAATAGCATATCCGGTAGTTCCCCCTAATGACATACCTATAGATACTATAACCAACGATACCGGAAGCGGTCCATCTATTTGCGCACCGCCTACCATCAGCACCCCAAACATGAGGACGAATGTTCCGATTACTTCACTGATAAAATTATAGGTATAAGCCTTTATTGCAGGACCCGTACAGAATACACCTTTTTTAGCATTTGGATTTTCTTCAGCATCGAAATGAGGCTTATACATCAGAAAAACTAAAGATGCACCAAGTATAGCACCCAACATCTGCGCTACTATATACCCGATTACACTCCCTTTGAAATTGCCTGCAATTGCCAAGCCTATAGTAAGAGCCGGATTAAGATGAGCCCCCGAATATGGAGCAGAGATATACGCTGCAACAAAAACAGCCAATCCCCAACCGAAAGAAATCACAACCCAACCGGAACTATTACCCAATGTCTTCTTGAGATTAACATTTGCACAAACACCTGCACCCAATAAAATGAGTATAGCTGTGCCTATAAATTCGAATAAAATATCTTGTCCCATGGTATACAGATTAGAGTATTATCTCACCCACGATTGGGCACGGTAAACAGCTTCAGACCATTTTTTCTTAGCCAAATGCATATCAATCTTAAGGTCAGGTTCAAATTTGGTATCAATATGCCATTGTTTCTTTATCTCCTCCACATTCTCCCAATAGCCAACAGCAAGCCCGGCAAGGTAAGCAGCCCCCAGAGCGGTGGTTTCGGTAGTTTGAGGACGAATCACTGTTTGCCCAAGTACATTAGCCTGAAATTGCATCAGTAAATTATTCTTAGCAGCGCCACCATCTACTCTGAGCTCTTTAAGCCCTACGCCTGCATCCAAGATCATTGCATTGATTACATCCATAGTCTGATAAGCAATACCTTCAAGTGCAGCACGAGCAATATGCGCAGAAGTAGTTCCTCGCGATATTCCAACAATTGTACCCCGTGCATATTGATCCCAATAAGGAGCCCCCAAGCCTGTTAAAGAAGGCACGAAATATACATCTCCATTGTCTTTAACCTGGGTAGCCAATTCCTCTATTTCGGAAGATGAGTTTATAATTTTAAGTCCATCCCTGAGCCATTGTACTATTGCTCCACCAACGAAAATACTTCCTTCGAGAGCATAAGTTGTTTTTCCATCCAACTGCCATGCTATCGTAGATATTAAATTATTTTTTGAGACAACGGGTTTATTCCCTGTATTCATCAAGATGAAACATCCTGTTCCGTATGTATTCTTTACCATTCCTTGTTCAAGGCACATTTGCCCAAATAGTGCGGCTTGCTGATCGCCGGCAATACCCGAAATAGGAACTTTGGAAGCAAAAATTGTAGTTCTCGTATGTCCATACACCTCACTGGAAGCACATACCTTAGGCATCATACTCACCGGTATATTAAACAACTCGAGAAGATCATTATCCCATTGCAAAGTATGAATATTAAACAACATTGTACGTGAAGCATTCGAAACATCGGTTACATGTACCGAACCCCTTGTTAATTGCCATACAATCCAAGTATCAACTGTACCGAACACCAATTTTCCTTTTTCTGCTTTTTCTCTCGCCCCCTGAACATTATCCAGTATCCATTTTACTTTTGTAGCACTGAAGTATGCATCAACAATCAGGCCTGTTTTTTCTTTGATAACAGGAAGTAGCCCTTCATTTTTCAGTGCATCGCAATACTCGGATGTTCTTCGGTCTTGCCATACAATAGCATTGTATACGGGCTCTCCTGTTTCGCGATCCCAGACAATGGTAGTTTCGCGCTGATTGGTAATTCCGATTCCTGCGATATTCGTACCATTGATTCCAATTTTTGTAATAGCTTCAGCAGCTACGGCAGCTTGCGAAGCCCATATTTCGAGAGGGTCATGTTCTACCCAACCACTCTGTGGAAAAATTTGCGGAAACTCCTTCTGGGCTACAGAGCATATCTCCCCCTTGCGATTGAATACGATAGCCCTTGAGCTGGTAGTACCGGCATCAAATGATAAAATGTATTTCTGTTCCATGGTATATTAGTTATATGATTAGTTTTTCTGCTATCATTCCATATGCTAAGGTATATAATTCGGCTTATAGTCTACTAATAAATAATGCTGAGCCAGTTCCACAAATTCACGAACTTGTATCGCCTCCCACTCCTTATCTTTTTCCATCTCTATAGCCATAATCGACGTAACTTGTGGAGCCATATCAATAGCAGCACGCGCATCTAAAAACAAAATCCTAAAACGTCTTGCAAGTACATCTTCTACAGTCAAAGCCATTTCTTCTCGAACAGCCCATATAACCTCAGCCACTGTATAATCATAATCGGGATGTAATTTTTCGGCAAATTTCAGAGATTGGTTCTGAAGCTCAACGATCTTATCAATATCACTTCCATAAACATAGTTAAAGTTGGATCTGTCTACCTTTTCCTTGTATCCATGTATTCGCAGATCTTTGGTAACACACTCTTTGCGAGACAATCCCCCTATAGTAATACCTTTATCAATAACATCCTGAGCCATATCTCTATAGGTAGTCCACTTACCACCTGTAATAGTAATGAGCCCGCTATCTGATATTACAATTTTGTGGCTTCTTGATATTTCTTTTGTTTTCTTACCGTCAGATTCCTTTTTAGGTGCAGCCAAAGGTCTCAAACCAGCAAAGACAGAAAGGACATCGTCCCGTGTTGGCTTCTTCGCTAAATATTCTCCGGCAGTTCTCAGAATAAACTCTATCTCCTCTTCCAATGCCTGAGGTTCCAAAACAAACTCTTTTAATGGAGTGTCTGTTGTACCTAAAACAACCTTATCGTGCCATGGCACACCAAACAGAACACGTCCATCACTCGTTTTTGGGATCATTATTGCTGTATCTCCTCCTAAAAATGATTTATCTACAACAAGATGGACACCCTGACTCGGACGAACTATATTATCTTTTTCCGGAGCATCCATCTTCATTAAACCATCCACAAATATTCCGGTAGCATTCACTACAACTTTTGCTTTTAGCGAATATGGCTGCTTACCTATTTCATCATAAACATTTACTCCTGATATTTTGCCAGAATCATCCTTTATCAAATTGGTCACTTTAGCATAATTAATAACAACTGCACCTTGTTCAGCTGCAGTCTGCATCAAGTTGATCCCCATACGAGAGTCATCAAACTGACCATCATGATAAACAACACCTCCTCTTAATCGAGTCTTATTTATTTGAGGTATCTCACATTCTACAGCCTTCTTTGTCATAGGCAAAGAACGCCCCAAACCTCTCTTCCCAGCCAGCAGGTCATAAACAGTAAGACCAATTGTATAAAATGGCTTTTCCCACCACTTATAATTTCCGATGATAAAACGTTGATCTTTGACAAGATGTGGAGCATTCTTTTTCATTAAACCTCTTTCACGAAGAGCCTCAACAACTAAACTAACATCTCCTTGTGCCAAATAACGCACACCACCATGCACAAGTTTCGTACTGCGACTGGAAGTGGCTTTTGTAAAATCAGCCTGCTCCAACAACACAACCTTGAACCCTCGTGAAGCAGCATCAACTGCAGCACCCAGCCCGGTTGCTCCGCCTCCGACAACAACAAAATCCCATATTAGAGATTTATCTGCTATTTGTTTTATATAATCATCTCGTTTCATTGTATCACATCTATATACACACAAAATTAATTAAGAGTTTGAAATAAACAAATAAATTCGAAACTTTTTTATAACAGTTCGGAGTTATTTATAGTTAATTCGAAATCAAAACATACAATTACGAAATGAAACACATATAACAAAATAAAAAACTTAACAATAAAGATGCAAAGCATATTACATAAACAATAGAAATATTTATACCTTTGCAGCAAGATCTAACAACTAATTAGCAAATAATATGGGAAATATAGCGAAGCGACATAAATATATACTGGAGCAACTTAAAGAAGACGGATATGTAAAAGTTCTGGACTTAAGTGAAAAACTCGGAGTTTCGGAAGTTACGATACGAAAAGATTTAAAGTTTCTCGAAAGCAAAAAGATGTTATATCGTAATCATGGAAGTGCCAGTAGTCTCAGTTCAATTATATCAGACAAACATATAGATGTGAAAGAAAAGCTGAATATGGATGAAAAATCATCGATAGCAAAAGCAGCAAGTAAATTATTGGAGCCAAACGATAAAATTATAATAGCATCGGGAACAACTCTACTCGCTTTCGCAAACGAAATAAATGCCAGCGAAGGTATTACAGTAATCACATCTTCGGTAAAAGTTTCATTAAGCTTATGCTACAACCCGAATATTGAGATCATTCAATTGGGAGGCATTATGAGAAAAAACTCGGTATCAGTGATTGGACACTATGCTGAAAACATACTGGAAAGCCTCTCCTGCAACAAGCTATTCTTGGGGGTAGACGGAATCGACCTAGATTATGGACTAACAACCAGCGACATGAGCGAAGCTAGAATCAATCAGCAAATGATAGATGCCGCACAAAAAATTATTGTACTTACAGACTCGTCAAAGTTTGGCAGAAGAGGGTTTTGTAAAATATGTGATTTAAATAAAATACATCACATCATTACAGACAAAAACGCACCGGCCCATATAATTGAGATGATGAGAGAAAGAGAAATAGAAGTAACCCTTGTCTAAACTAACATTTAATATTGAGCTCGAGCAATACGTTTCTTATTTGCTCATAGGTAGTTATACGTGTAGGAACTAAAGGCAGACGAAGTTTATTTTGAATATAACCCATCATATTGAGCATACATTTTACTCCTGCCGGATTTCCATCCACGAAAAGAAGGTTGAATAGCTCGTTGAAACTATGATGTATAGTCAAAGCACTGGCATAATCACCTTCAAGTGCCAAACGAGTCATACGACTAAATTCGCGAGGGAATGCATTGCCAATAACTGATATGACACCAACAGCGCCGAGGGTTATCAAAGGAAAGGTAACCCCATCATCACCTGATATCACATCAAAATGTTCGGGCTTACGCTTTATGATATCATCCATCTGAGTCATATTTCCGGAGGCTTCTTTTACCGCAACAATATTTCTGAACTCATTAGCAATACGCAACGTTGTATCAGCCGTCATATTAACACCTGTCCGCCCCGGAACATTATAAGCTATAATAGGCAGGGAAGATGCTTCCGAGATAGCTTTATAATGCTGATATATACCTTCCTGTGATGGTTTGTTATAGTAAGGAACTACCGAAAGAATACCGTCTATGCCGACGTAATCATTTTTCTTTAACTTATCGACAATGGCACGTGTATTATTTCCACCTTCTCCTATAATAATAGGAATTTGACCGTTGACTTTATTTACCACCAATTCGACAATCTGTTTTTTTTCTCCTTCAGTCAATGTTGGGGTTTCTGCTGTTGTACCAAGTACAACCAGATAATCAGTTCCATTTTGCAACTGATAATCAACAAGCCGAAGCAGGGCATCATAATCGACACTCTCATCTTCTTTAAAAGGAGTAATTAAAGCAACTCCCATTCCTCTCAGATTTATCCTGGACATAAAGTCAATCTTTATCTTTAGAAAAGTGTATATCTCTTTTCAGTTTGTGCAAAATTAAGAATTAATTTACACCCTATAGCACTTTGCTCAGGTAATTTTTTATTTGCTGATAAGTTTCCTGTAGATTCATTTCATCAGTTTTGAGCACCAGAAAGTCATAGTAAGGCTGATCCGGCTTTGCAATACCGATACTAAATTCAGAAGAATTATTGGACAGCAGATATTCATAAACCTTACTTTCAGTAGTAGTCAAGTCAATAAGCGTATCATATTCCAATGCCTTGAACTCATTCAAGACGGATGGAGCAAGTATCTGAAGGAAAGACATTTCCTGAGGATGAATAATTCTCACATTCGCCGGAAATATTGTATTCCCCGGAGCCTTCTTTGTAGATTGATACGTCCACAAGACAACTTTTTTACCATTTGCTGCTAAATCTTTTGATATAGCATCTATAGCCGACCAATCGTTATATGAGAACAGAATAAGTACACTTTTCATGCTCTCTAAATTTCGGAAAGCATGTTTTCTTTTATTATCTCGGAAAGCAGAATTTATTTTCCATTTTACTAAAAAATCAAACATAATAATTTTGTTGTGTTAGATATCATAATAAACCAGCAGTCGTATATTTCGTTTTCAACCGGGAAAAATAAATTCTGCTTCTATTACTTTTTATAATTTTCTGGCACCATCACTGATCACCACATCGTATACCTTCGGCTTGATTCTGAACTTTTGCTCATAGCTTTCGGTAGCACGTTTGATGAAATCATCATGAAGCTCATTTTTCACAAGATTGATAGTGCAACCACCAAAGCCACCTCCCATCACACGAGATCCGGTTACGCCACACTGACGTGCGATATCATTCAGGAAGTCAAGTTCTTCGCAGCTAACTTCATACTTACGGCTAAGCCCGATATGCGTTTCGTACATTTTCTTACCAACGGTTTCGTAATCACCTCTTTCCAAAGCATCACACGCTTCGCTCATACGTTGAATTTCTTCGATAACGAATTCGGCACGCATGTAATCTTCGGCACTAACTTCGTTAGCCACTTCTTTCAACATGTCGATTGTAGCATCACGCAATAACTGCACTTCAGGATGATATTTACGAATGTATGATGCCGCATTTTCGCACGATTCGCGACGTTTGTTATAAGCGGAGGAAGCCAACTCATGTTCTACGCAAGTATTTAACAACACCAAACGGTATCCTTCCGGATTGAACGGAATATATTTATATTCAAGAGAGCGACAATCCAGGCGAATTAATGATCCGGCCTTACCAAAGCAAGACGCGAACTGATCCATAATACCACATTTGACTCCTACATAATTGTGCTCTGTAGCTTGCCCTATTTTGGCTAGTTGAAAACGATCTAAGCCAAGATTATACATATCATTGATAGCAAATCCGAAACAACTTTCCAAAGCTGCTGACGAAGACATTCCTGCTCCGAGAGGCACATCACCGGCAAACACGCAGTCAAAACCTTGAACTTGTTTTCCTAGCTTCATTATTTCGTGACATACGCCGAAGATATATTTCCCCCATTGTTTGATCGGAATATCATCTAGTCCGAACTCATCCATTTCGGACAAGTCCATAGCGTATGCTTTAATACGGTCGGGCGTTCCATTTGGCTTGATCACACAATACATGGCTTTGTCAATTGCTCCCGGCAACACAAATCCGCCATTGTAATCTGTATGTTCACCAATAAGGTTGATACGTCCCGGCGATGTATACATTGTACCTTCAGTTCCGAATAGCGATTTAAATTTTTCTTTTAATAAATTTAGCTCCATGGTCGATTTTAATTATTTAGGGTTTATACAAAAAATTATTCCAACATTTTGAGAAAATCATCTTCATTAATAATAGGAATACCCAGACTTTTCGCTTTCTCGAGTTTAGCAGGCCCCATATTGTCACCGGCTAAGACATAATTAGTTTTTGAAGATATAGAACCGCTGTTCTTACCTCCATTCTGTTCTATCATACTCTTGTATTCATCGCGGGAATATTTTTCGAAAGTCCCGCTAATTACGATTGACAAGTCTTTCAGTTTTTCTGTTCTCTGGGCAATAATAGATTCACTAAGCTCAAATTGCAATCCAAATGTACGAAGTTTATTTATGACTTCAAGATTGTTAGGATTACTAAAATATTTAACGATGCTTTGAGCTATCCGATCACCAATTTCATCAACCTGTGTCAAGTCTTCTATTGTAGCGGCTTGTAACAAGTCGATATCAGGAAAAGCCAATGCTAGTTTTTTCGCTACGGTTTCGCCGACATAACGGATTCCCAAAGCAAAAAGCACTCTTTCGTAAGGTACAGATACCGATGCATGAATGCTATCTATTAGATTCTTGGCACTCTTCTCAGCCCAACGCTCAAGACGAGAGACATCCTGCCACTTTAGTGTATATAGGTCTGCAATATTTCGAATATATCCGGCATTGTAAAGGTGCTCTACAGTTTCTGTCCCTCCGGCAATATTCATCGCTTTTCGGGTCAGAAAGTGCTCGATACGCCCTTTTATCTGAGGTGGACATGACACATCGTTCGGGCAATAATATATAGCCTCTCCTTCATCTTTGACAAGAGGTGTACCACATTCGGGACAATCTTTTATAAACTCGACTTTAGTATCAAATATATTTCTTTGGGTAACATCTACCCCGGTGATCTTAGGTATTATTTCTCCTCCTTTTTCTACATAAACCTGATCATTGATATGTAAATCAAGAGAGTTAATATAATCTTCGTTATAAAGTGACGCTCGCTTAACGGTAGTTCCTGACAGCTTTACCGGTCTAAGGTTGGCCACAGGTGTAACAGCTCCTGTTCGCCCCACCTGATATGAGACAGACTCTAGCGTTGTAACAGCCTGCTCTGCCTGAAACTTGAAGGCAATAGCCCAACGAGGAAACTTAGAGGTAAAGCCTAGATTCTTTTGCTGTGTCAGCGAATTTACTTTAAGGACTATTCCATCTGTAGCTACAGGCAGGTTTTTACGCTCCTTATCCCAATAGTGTATATATGCGAATATTTCGTCTAAAGTCTTACACTTCTTGGTTGCATCCGAAATTTTAAAGCCCCATTCCTTCGCTTTCATCAGATTTTCGTAATGTCCGTCAGTAGGCAATTCTTCTCCTAACAAATAGTAGAGATAAGAGTCAAGCTTACGTGAAGCCACTATTTTAGGGTCTTGCTGCTTAAGTGTTCCTGATCCGGCATTACGCGGATTAGCAAAAAGGGCTTCTTCCTGTTCGGCTCTTTCCTTATTTATTTGATCAAACACAGACCACGGCATCAGAATCTCTCCTCTGATTTCAAACTCGGCAGGATAATCTGTTCCATGCAATCGCAAAGGAATACTACGAATAGTACGCACATTAGCTGTCACATCATCACCCTGCACACCATCGCCACGTGTAACGGCCTGAGTTAACTGACCGTTGATATATGTAAGAGAAATAGATGTTCCATCGTACTTTAATTCACATACAATTTCGAAATCATCATTCAACCCTTTCTTTACCCGATTGTAAAAATCTGTAATTTCTGCCTCTGTATATGTATTTCCCAACGATAACATGGGATATTTATGAGGGACTTGTTTGAATGATTTATTAATATCGCTGCCAACACGTTGACTCGGAGAATTAGGATCGAAATACTCAGGATACTGAGTTTCCAAATCGGTCAATTCCTTTAATTTCTTATCAAATTCAAAATCTGAAATAGTTGGTGCTGAAAGTACGTAATAGTCGTAATTATGTTTGTTCAACTCTTCCCGAAGAGTATCAATTTGGTGCTTTATCTGATCCATTCTTTTGTTAAAATCGTAAATACAAATATAAAAAGAAATAGGCTGAAAGTGTGCAAAATTAGATATTTTTCAGAAATCTATTTACACATTGACTTCTCTTCAGCTAACGGAATATCAAGTTACTTCTCATATTTTCTTTTTCTATACAGAGAAATCGAACCCATGACCAAAGCAATAAAAAATACAGGAAAAGCAATATTTAATATAGCATATTGATTTCTGTTTTCATAAGCCTCTTTTTTGTTCAGGATATATAGCTTTTGTTGCTTTGTCCTCAACTGCATCAGTCCGTCATCTCCTGTTAGCCAATTTACGGCATTCACAATAAAATCACGATTACCGAACTGCTGTTTGGAAACTCTATCATAACCCATAGGTAATACCTGAGAACTTTGTCCATGCCCCTGAATCTCATTTGTTATGATATCGGAAGATGAAACAACGATCATTTTTGTTCTTTCACTTATATTCTTAGTTTTATGACTATCAACTTTAATGCTATCAGGCATCATCCTATTTTGGAATACAGAAGTAAATATACCTTCGAGACTTACCGCCACAGGAACAAATTGCTGATCGAAATAGTCTTTATTGTTTTGTATTTTTGCAATATCAAAATCAATCGCATCAGGCACTTTTACTAAATGCGTGTTAGCTGAAGTAGTCAATAATATATGCTTTGTCACATTAGTAGAATTGTTTACAATATCGATAGAACTGGCAAACCCGGCTTTTACGTCCCTTATATTCTTTGTAATGGGAAAATCCTGAGACGGGATCAACAGTGGCTGAAAATAACTGGGCACAACCGAAGCCGACTGACCTCCTGCATCACTCATTAAATATGTAGAAACACACTGGCTATCCTGAATAAGGTTTGAATTTATGCGTACACCGTATGAAAAAAGCATATCATCGAGATTGACATCATTTTTCATACTTGCAGAATGTCCTAATTGAGCGAGATCCTGATGAGAGTAAAAAGCCCCATCGATAAGCCACAATACCTTACCTCCCGACATTATATACTGATCGAGGATATACTTATCCGTTTCACTATATTTTGATAAAGGCCCGGCAATAATCACAGCATCAAAGTTGTCCAATATATTAATTTCGTTACCAATCTGCCCCCTATTCACTGTGTAGTATTTAGATAATACTTCCTCGGCATCATATACATACGTACGTGAAATCTCATTATGACCTTCAATAAAAGCAATAGATTTAGATGCTTCCTGATTTAGTAAGCGAATAGCGTCTGTAAATTCAAACTCCAGACTCTCGATAGATGCATTTATGTTTTCTTCCGCTGTATACCCCGCAATATTTTTGAGCAAAGGAACAACCAGAGTATCTTTTCCGTTTGATATCTGGGCGTATGGATATATTATTTTTTTGCTGGCTTTCCCTTCCCTATCGATCTCGTTAAGAATAATACCGGGCATACCTCTTTGTGCCATCGCCTCATATATCTCAGAGGCAGAGCTTTCGGACTGATATATATTCGTTTGTCTTATTTCGAGACTGCTATTCACATATCGGTTATAATCATTTAATAGATTAACGGTTGCATCCTGCAAACGCTGGAATCCATAGTTGAGATCTCCACTCAAATATATATTTATATTAAGAGGAATCTCATTTTTCGTACCCTTCAAGAGGTTTATTGTATAATCACTTAGTGTATAACGCTTATCGGATGTAAAATCAATTCTATAATTAGGTATAAAGTACAATCCAACATTAAGGATAACAAACAAAACTACCCCCCTGACTAAAATTCTTGATTTACTCCCACTTAATACTACAAGAGCAAGAATTACAAACAAAACCAAATAATTAACAACAACAAGCAAGTCCTTAAATCGGATAACCCCCTTTTGCATCAATTCGTAATAATGAAACAGTCCCAGAGATGACACGGCTGCTTGCGTTTTTCCGGCAAGGAATAAGCCGGAGAGCAAAGCGAAGCCATAGTAAACAAAAACACTTAAAATTACTGAAGCTATAAGTGCTACAACCTGATTCTTAGACAAAGCCGACCCAAATAGACCGATAGATACAAAAACCATAACCAATAATAGCAAAGAAAAATACGAGGCAAAAATAGCATTAAGGTCAATGTTTCCTTCTGGATTGGCTAGTTGCGATAAAGAATAAACATAAACACATGTAGGCAATAAGGTAATAAATACGAAGATAAGTGCAGCCAGATATTTACTTAGATAGATATGGAAGATACTAACAGGCCTCGTCATTAGAATATCTAAAGTTTTTCCCTTTCGTTCTTCTGAAAAAGAGCGCATGGTAAGAGCCGGGATCAATACCAAAAATAGTATGGGAGACAAAGCGAAAAAGCCGCTCAGATCAGCGTAACCGGTATCCACCAGATTGTATTTTCCGGAGAAGAACCACAGTAAACCTCCTATAATGAGAAGAAAAGCTAAAGAAAAGAACGCTCCGAAGGAAGAGCAAAAAACAGACTTAAGTTCTTTAAATACTAAAGCTTTCATATATCTTTGTATAAATTGATGTTTAATTACACAATGGCTAAACGAGAGATAAAGATAGTTATTTTATTTGTTCTGATAATTGTAGTCCTTATCGGAGGATGGCGATTATATAACAAACTTGAAAAGAACAAACAATCTTTCTCTGTTGATATTTATGAATATATATCTCCTCAGGCAGTGGCTGTAATAAATATCAATAGAGAGTATAATCTGGATATGCTATACCAGTATGATCCTTCACTTCGCAGCTTAACGGGTGTACTCGGAGAAAATTTATCTTTTCCTACGATTATTTCAAAGTATAAAGACAATAGTAGTATTTTAATAACAAAAATAAAACAAGAGAAAGAATCAGAGATAGCAGATTATATAAGAAATCAGATAGCATCGGATTTTCCTCCTCACAAAAGAGAATATAAAGATGCAATCGTATGGTATTTTACTCAGCCGGATGATAAATTTCTCGTTTGCTCTTTTTACAAAGGAATGCTTGCCATCAGCAACCATCTCAGACCTATTGAAATATTTATTGATTCTGACTCGGAAAACACATTCTTTTCGGACGAAAATAACATCGAGTTTATAACCAAAATTCGAAATAGCACACCTGTCTGTATTTTCACAAAAGTGCAGGACAAAACGTTGGCTCTTAATTATGTCCTTTATGACAACTCAACACAACTAATAGGCTATATACTAGAAAACAAACAGAAGGCGGCAAACGAATTGATCAAATTAGATTACGCAACAATCCCCTTATTAATGGATTTTCCGGATAGAATGTGCATCGATAGCATAAACATACAAAATGGCAGCAAACCGGTAAGCGTAAAAATATTTCTAAACAAAAAGTTTTAAATTCGTGTTTATAAAAATATATTACAATTTATTAATTTAATAAAATAGTTATGTCGGTATTAAAAGAATTAAAGGAGTTTATGATGCGTGGCAACGTAGTTGATATGGCTGTCGGTGTCATTGTAGGTGGAGCATTCGGCAAGATTGTATCATCGCTTGTAAGCGATATTATCATGCCTCCAATCGGGGTTGTACTTGGCGGTGTCAATTTTTCGGACCTGAAAGTAACGCTAAAAGAAGCAGTAGGTGACGTAGCAGCTGTAACAATCAATTATGGCTCTTTTGTACAAACTGTTTTTGATTTTGTTATCATAGCCAGTGCTATATTTTTTGCTATCAAGGGTATCAATATGCTACAAAAGAAAAAAGAAGAAGCCCCTGCTGCCCCTCCGGCTCCAACTAAAGAGGAAACGTTACTAACAGAAATAAGAGATTTATTGAAGGAACAAAATAAAAATTAAATATATACCTTTTATAAATTGAACTTAACAAACAAGCATTATGGTAAAGTATTTCCCTATTTTATTTATAGCGATGTCACTATTGTTCTCCAGTTGTGGCAGCGTACCTGTAACCGGACGTAAACAATTGAATCTGGTTTCGAACCAAGAGGTTCTTTCGTTGAGTTTACAGCAATATCAACAATTTATAAAATCTGCGCCAATATCAACCGATAAGAAGAATACGGCATTGGTACAGAAAGTTGGTAGAAATATAGCGAATGCTGTTGAAACTTATCTGAAAAACAATGGTTATGCAGATGAATTAGCATCGTATGCATGGGAATTCAACCTCGTGAAGAGTGCTGATGTAAATGCTTTTTGCATGCCCGGTGGGAAAATTGTCGTATATGAAGGAATACTGCCTTACACTCAGGACGAAACTGGTCTGGCTGTTGTCTTAGGACATGAAGTCGCACATGCTGTTGCAAAACACGCAAATGAACGTATGAGCCAACAAATGATGACTGAATATGGTACAGCTGCAATAGGTACAGCACTTGGCGGGACATCAACCGGAGTACAACAAGCCGCTGCCGCAGCAATTGGGCTCGGTTCTCAATATGGAATTTTATTACCTTATTCACGCAAACAAGAATTAGAAGCTGATAAACTTGGTCTGATATTTATGGCAATGGCAGGATACAACCCGAGTCAGGCTGCTGCATTTTGGACTCGCATGTCGCAGCAAGGAAGTAGCACTCCTGAATTTATGAGTACTCACCCTTCAGACAACACACGTATCCAACAGATAGAAAAAGATTTGCCTGAAGCTATGAAATACTATAAAGGTGGAACAGGAGCAACGAATACGAATTCGTCAAAAACATCTAACAAATGGAAGTTCTAATTGAATAAAACATAAAACAGAAGAGGCTATCTCGTGTAAGGTAGTCTCTTTTATTTTAGAATTCCTTATAAAACGGAAAATCTGCAATGTCTAACAACGGTTTATCCCCACTACTGTCGCCGTATACATATAACTGATAAGTATCTCTATAAGGATAAAGTTCCAGGAAACGTTTGACCTTCTCTACTCCGTAGCAATTTTCACCTGTGAACTTCCCTGTTATTACGCCTTCTTTAACTTCAATCTCCGTACCGATAACTTTCTCAATATCGACTGATTGAGCCCAAGGCAAAATCCAATTGTAAATAGATGCGCTATTAATGAGAACTATATGCCCTTCCTGTTGATGAAATCTGATCTTATCGATCGCTTGTGATCTTAACGTCTGATTTATTCGATTCTTGTATTTTTCGCAAATAGCATTAAACTCCGATAATGTCTTTCCTTTAAAGAAATAAGAAAACAGCCGTTCCTTTGCCTTATCATTTGGGATAAACCCTAGTTTAAATAAAATCAAAATAGGAGAGAGAACAAACACCCCCCAAATCAACCGTGGAAACCCATAATAAAAGCGAATAAAATCGAATAAGGTATCTACGGTCGTTATAGTTCCGTCAAAGTCGAAAACAGCTATTACCTTCGATGAATTTGCATCTACCATTACCTAAAGAATTTTGTGATAACAAAGAAAGAAATAATCCATAAGATTATAATGATACGGATAAAATTATCTTTGAGGAATATCAATGTTGGATTACCACTCCTTTCTTCCACAAATATGATTTGTAAATATCGGAACAATCCAATAAATACAAAAAAGGAAGTCAGATAAAGATTATCTCCATTATGTTCTGTTACCTCCTGCGAAATAGTGTACATAATATAAGCAACCATCATTACCGCCGCTACAACCACAATCGCCACATTCAGAAATGGAATATTATACCCATCGACATTCTTACGAACTTTATCTCCTGTTTCCTCATAAATTACTACATCATCACGCCGTTTACCCAAAGCCAAGAATATAGCCAACAAAAAAGTCATGACCACAATCCACCGAGAAAGAGGAGTATCTGTAACAACCCCACCTATAAATATACGGATAACAAATCCTATAGCCACAATACTAATATCAATAACCGGTATATGTTTCAACCTTAGCGAGTAAAATATGTTTAGAATAAAATAAGACACCAATAATGCCAATGCGATATAGTTTCCTAAAACAAATATATACACAGACACACCGACTGCCACTAAACTAAGAATCATCAACAATGCCTCTTTTTTATTTATAGCTCCCGAAGCCAAAGGTCTATTTCGTTTCTCGGGATGAAGCCGGTCTGTTGCAATATCGTTCCAGTCGTTGATAATGTATATAGAACTGGCTATTAAACAAAAGCCGACAAAAGCCCATAAATCGGCAATCAACAATGGAATATGATCCATTTTAAAAGAAAAGAATAGAGGTAAAAAGATGAAAAAATTCTTTACCCACTGATGTATTCGCATCAATTGTAAATAGTGTTTTACTTTATTCATTATTTGTTTATTCTGTTGGATATAAAGATTGTGCCATATTAATAAAATCCGTGAGATGATACAGATTGTTTATAATCAAACCGACAAACATGCATATAAAGAATACGACAAAGGCCTTTGCTTGTTTTTCTTTCAACTTATTATACAGCCATCCGATTAATAAAGGAATACAATACACCCAGTGTGCGCCGTAGATAAAGGGCTGATTGATACCGAATTTCATTACACAGTGTATAATAATATCGATAAGGAATAGTAAGAAAATCATTTGTAAAAAAGGGTTCTTATAATTCTTTACCAGAGAAGCTACAATGATTGCCAGTATTAAAGCAACGAATGTATATTGCCACCAATAAGAATAATTTCCTTCAATTATATACTGCATCGTTGAATTGTAAGCTGTATAATTCATCATTGGAGGAAAGAAGATTGAAGAGCCAAAAAAATGAGTAAAAACCATCTGGAATAAAGAGGAGCCTCCCAAAGCGCTATTGGTAAAAGATTCTCTGTGTATGAAAATGGACTCAAAAAAATTCTTCGAAAGAAAAACTATACTAATAAGCTGAACAATAGATAATATCGCAAGAAATATTACCCCCAATAAAACGACCTTCTTTAATATACTTATTTTCTTTTCTTTAAAAAATAACACAGGGACAATACCTTTTGCAACATTAGTAAGTGTAATTCCTCCTAAAATAAAATCTGCTAAAACTATATTTGAAAGAAATGGAGGTGATTTTTGTTTCTTTATATAAGATGAATTGTAATAAACATTAAATGCCAAAAATATAGCAGATAGCGTAAAGCTTTCAGGTGTAAAGCTCAAGAGTAGATTTGTAGAAAAAAATGCGAAAAATAATGTTATCAAATAAGCTACAGACCTTTTTATTTCAATGATCTCTCTCAGATATCGAAAAATATAAACAGAGGACATACTGATCATCGAAGAGGACAATAAAACAAAGAGGAGAGTTTTAGCTTTGAATGTAACTAAATATGCAAGTCCATTGCCAATAAGAACAAAAGGGTAATAAAATAACATCAGGAGAGGATGCCCGCTTATCTGTGTTCGTCCCAACTTTAAGATTAAGGGATTATCATAAGAAAAATAAATATCTGTTTCATACGACATATTATCTATCACAGATGTACTTAATGCTATATATATCGAATAGGATAAATAAATTAATAGCAGTATAAAGAATAGCAACTTCTCTTCTTTTTTCTGGGGCAAAAGTGCTTTCGATAAAAATTTAAAATCAGTAATTTTAAAACGAATACTTTTATTCATATTTTATGCAAGTAAGTGTTAGTCTGGGATACACCGATCTTTATTAAGTTTGATAGGCAAACTCAAAAAATAAAAGCCAAAATTACATTAATTATTTTTAAATTACACAGATAATAATTGAAAATTAAAGAATTAGACTGTACTAGCTGTGTCAAAATTTATTATTAAAATCTGATCTCTGTTGAAATAAGAAGTATAGTATCTTGTTTTATTTATAAAATAATGGAGTTTCGTGTGAAGTTGCTTCAAAAAGAATCCTGCTAATCTCACGACTTGCAGGACCCCAACCTTAACACAAACTTTACAAAACTACACAATATATTTTTATTTATTTTTCTATCCTTTACGAAGCATTTATTTACCTCTGATCAATATTCTAAAACATACCTATCTGAGCGTCGAGCCTCGCCCTATATTCCGACGGAGACTGCCCTGTATGCTTTTTGAAAAATCTACCTAAAGAAGCTTGACTCGAAAAATGTGTATCCAATGTTATTTCCTGAATATTTAACGCTGTATTATTTAACAACGATTTTATTTCCAACAAAGTATATTCTACAATCCAGTCTTTGGCAGATCGACCACTTACATCCTTTATCACCTTAGAAAGATACTTGGGTGTTATATCCAATTGCTTCGCATAAAAAGACATTTCTTTATTTTCGTGGTAATGCTTTAGTATTAAAAGAAAAAATTGATATGCCAAGTTCTCTTTCCTCGAACAAGGAGTAGCATTCGTTGACAATAAGCTATTCTTAAAACTATAATAAACATCCAAATAAAAAAGTCTTATTAAACTTACTATATATTCCCGCTGAAACATACAGTCTGACGTAAGAAATCTTTCATTAACAAGATTATAGTATTCAGAATACCGAGACATCTCATTCTTAGTCAGTTTGTAAAAGTGCTTTTGCCTCATATATATGAAGAATAGTGGCGAAAAGCGTGAAATACCACCTAGAATATCATCTGTTATTGTTTGGGAAAGTAAAAAATAATCAATTTTAAAGTTGTCGCTTTTATCTTTTACCGAGATAGTCTGATTTGGCAATAAAACGATCATCTCACCTTCTACAAAACGATGCTCTTCTTGACGCTGATGAACTTCGATAGTAATAGCTCCTTCATGACAAATACCAACTATACCAAAAGTCGTACAAAATGCTGAATGAGGAACTGGTAAAGAGTGAGCATTCTTATATAATTTAAATTCGTTCTCTAACGAATATCCAAGCTCGTTACTTTCCTTTTCTAGCATGACTTTAGTTTAGTTTTGTTATGTGTTATTTATCATGAAATATTGCTCTTAATATTTCACGGTGCAAATATAGAATTTAATTTCTTAATAGCGAAAATAAATGGACTTTTAGTATAATATTTATAATTATTTAAACCTTTACTCTTCACTTCTTTTACAGATAGAGATTTTCTGTTATTTTCGATCCTTTTTCTTCATTCATTGATAGTTTTAATAAAATACTCAATAACAGATCATTAATATAAGAAGAAAGATATAATTACTCTCAGTTGTATTAAACTATAAGTCTACTAATCTTTAAACTCATTATTTTGATAAATAGTTATTTTTTTTGAAGATAAACTCCCAGCAGAACCTGGATATATATTTAGAAAATCTCGTTTACACGAATATCATCGTAGTGTTTCTATTTGTTTTGTTAATCTTTTGAATGATACCAATCGATTAAATAACTCATAAAAAACCGTCCTGAGACGGGCAATCTCAGGACGGTGAGAGGACAACCAAAGCAATCCTCATTTTCGGGAACTTTATAACTACCTTATAACAAGGCTTTGTCATATAGACAAATGTTTCACTAAAAATTATTATCAATATTTATATGCCTTGCTAGATTATCATCAGTGTAAGAATGGATATATTATTCTATTTCAAGATTCTGATTATTTTATAATTATAATGCATAGTTAGCAAAGACTCGCTTCAATAACAATAGGATACAACTTTTTGGCACAGCACAAAACGCATAAGATTCTACAGATAAAGAGATTAACCCCTTTCTTAAAACATTAAAATATGACTTTTTAAGGAGTAAAAAAATGCTATAACTTTTACCTTATAGCATCATATATCTCTTTGATTGTAATTTACTCTTATATTCAGCCTGTGTATTATTTCATTTGATGTATTTTCATTTCCAAAAACTTAAAAAAATCATCCGCATAAAAATCATCATCTTCATTCATATAATCACGACAAAAGACTCTATACTCATTGCCTTTTAGCCCGGGCTCAATTAAGAAATAATACAAAGCATCCCCCTCTCCTTCTTCCAAAACAGTCAATTCATTCTGAGATGTAGCATTACTTATTATCTGAGACTTATATAAATATAAAAGGCTATCTACATCTGCAATATTATAGTTTTCGGGAGGAGACACATATTTAACATATTCATCTTCTACTTTGAAGTACTCAAACTCCTGCGACCACCATTTATAAGAGTCAGGTAAAGAAAATCCTAATTCTTGCTCCGTGTAGTCAATCCACTCTTGCTTTACTACACCCTTCTTTCCGTGTTTTATTTTATATTCATTAGCTCTGAATAACTCAAGGAACTTATGATACGCGGGGGTCATCTATACTAATTTTAATGGTTTGAGATACAGAATACATTTAGCTTAAAAGTTAACAAATGACCAATTAAACTAATAATTCGACGTAAATATATTTACAAAGATACAATTCAAAATCAAATACGACCTTACTTGTCAGTAGCAAAATAAAACTTTCGAGATCAGAAACATTCTGCTATAAAACAGAAAAGGCATGCTCAAAGCATACCTTTTCCATTTTATTTTGTTTTCAAGAATGATCTAATTCATACTAAACTTATACCCTAAAGTCAATAGTCCTTGGAATGAGTTTGTCTTCAAAGAAGCTTTATCTGCTCCTGCAAAAGAATACAAATCTGCCTTCTGAGATTTCATTACAAAGGCAACATCTGTGTAAAAATAACCATTCGACCAATCGGATTTACCTCTTCTTTCAGGAATAAATTGATATCCTAATCCATAAGTGATATAGTGAGTATCGGCATCGAATGCATATTGCGTAACAGGACGAGGATCTGTAGTAACCTCATTTCCATTATTCTTTATTTTTGAGTCAAAAGGACTTTGCACCCATGAATAACCTACACGACCTGAAAATTTGCTGGTAAAACGATATTCAAGACCAACGCGTAAGGCTGATGCCATTTTGAAATCGTTTTTAATATATTCATTCGGGTCCGGAGAAAATGCTTTACTGTTACGATTAAACAGCTTCATATTATTCTTATAGTTTGTCAATTCATAATCTGCACTTATGATAGCCTTTGTCCCTATAACTCCCGCCATACTAAATGTCCATTTATCGGGTGTACGTAATTTATAATCAAAAACAGCATCTTCCCGCCCATCGTAGCTTTTTACTGTTCCTGCTACATAATCGGGATCAAGACTAGAGCTAGATACTCCTGATAAATTATGACTCAAATCGGCAGCAAAATGATCTGTCATTTTATACCATGTTGGTGAGTGGTAAGCAATACCTATACGGAATTCTTGAACCGGTTTTATTATAACTCCCGCTTTTACTTGCCAACCTGTTCCATCCGTTCTATTCCAATTATACAAATCAAATCTGCGATTATCTGCCAGTGCGCCATTTCCATCAGGCATATACTCTGTATATTGAGAATAGAGACGATAGTTTATATCTGTCATAGAAATTGTAGCACCAACGCTCACGATATCAGAGAAAGAAGTTCCGATATTGAAATCATATGAACTAATATAACCTTTTTCTTCCACAAACAAATCATTAGAAACGTTGTTTGATATTGCCGGACTATAGCTACCTCCGTTAGAACCTTCATTTATCAAAAAAGAATTGTAGCCTAATACCGTCAACCAATCCTGACTGTCCCACACTCCCCAAAAGTCATTATCTTTTAGAGATAAGCGTGAAGCTGGAACTTCATTGAAATTGGCTCTACCAGCCATATAACCGGTAAGAGATCGAGTATTATCGCCCATTACGGCATATTTCCTGTCAAAGCTTTTTAAACGGTTATAAGAAAATCCAAAATTAAGAAAAGGAACTACGTCATCATATAAAGGAAAAGTTCCCACAAAGGCTAAATTATCAAAAGCAAAAGTAAATTTATTTTCATTTTGCTTACCTATATTCAACTGACCTTGTGACTTTGTATTCTGAAAATTCATTGTAGTCACAATTTCAGACTTTTGATAAACTCCTATACCGGCAGGATTTATTGCGATACCGGAGATATCACCTCCCAGTGCACCAAATGCACCCCCCATAGCCACAGATCTTGCCGTACCGGTTAAATCATTCTTGGAAAATCTGTATGCATCCATTTCATTTTGAGCATAAACCATTCCTACCGAAAAGGCAACAGCAAGCATTAATAATGATAATTTTTTCATATTTCAATATTTTTTATCTAACAGATGAAATTTGCATGTTTAAACTCTTTCGAAACGAAACATACACATTTCAGAGTATATTAAATGTTCTATTTTCTTATATTTTCCATAAAAAGCTGTTCCAATAACCACGTTTGTTGAAACAGCTTTTATATTTTTTATTATGATACGATCGTATTATCTGCGTCCGCTACTACTTCTACCACCGCCGCCACTGTATGATCCTCCACCGGAAGAACGTCCCGAAGAAGAACTACCGGAGCTGTAAGAACCTGAGCTTCTTGAAGAAGAGCTACTAGAAGAACTACTACTATAACTTGGGTGTGAACTTGAAGAAGACGAACTGCTGCTATTATAGCTTGGTCGGCTACTAGAAGAGCTACTAGACGAACTGCCACTGTTGTAACTTGGACGGCTGCTACTAGAAGAGCTCCTTGATGGGCTACTACTGTTATAGCTTGGTCTTGAGGAACTACCGGACGATCCACTATTATAACTTGGTCGGGTACTGTTGGACGAACCACTATTGTAACTTGGACGGCTACTATTTGATGAACCGCTGTCATAACTTGGGCGTGTGCTCGGACGAGTACTTACATCGGATGAAGAACCTCTTCCCGAAGATGTTCCGCTATTGTAACTTGGACGAGTAGTAGGTCGTGTACTAATACCGCTTGACGATCCTCTACCTGTAGATGTGCCGCTATTGTAGCTTGGACGAGTAGCCGGACGGGTGCTCACACCGCTTGACGACCTTCTACCGGTACTATATGATGGACGAGTACTTACGTTACTTGATCCTCTACCCGAACTGTATGATGGTCGAGTACTTACACTAGAAGAAGCCCCACGTCCTCCACTATATGAAGAATATCTGCCGGAGTTATTATATCCGGAGTTGTAGCGTCCTGAATTATTGTAAGCCGAGTATCTGCCGCTTGAGCTATATCGTGGACGTCCAGAATACGAATAGTTTGAACGATGATAATGTCCACCACCATACCAGCCTCCACCGCCGTACCAGCCGGAATACCAGCCACCATACCAAGGACTATTCCATCCCCAACCCCAAGAGCCTCCATACCAAGGTCTGCTCCAACCCCAGCCCCAAGAGCCATAGTACCAAGGATCATACCATCCCCATGCATAAGAAGGGGAATACCATGAATCGTACCAAGGATAATATCCATATCCTCCCCAACCCCAGCCGAAGTTTACGTTAAAATTCCAACCTCGATTACGATAATAGTTGCTATATGTATCATTTACAACATATACATTAATCTCGTTATCACTAGAAATTTTAACACTATTAGCGGGATCGTGGAATCTTACTATACGATCGGTATATTCATAATCATTATATCCATCTGCGTTTACAATAGAGTCGTCAGGCATCTGTATTTGCTCGGCATCGTATACGCTTACATTACCTCTACGGTTATAAGCATCTACATCGATATTCACATTCCCTGTTCGCTCTAATGTTATATCCCCATTGTCTTTCACTACCAAAACCTGAGTTTGGTCTACTTGCTTTTGGGGAGCAGTAGTCTTTACTTTTACTTCTTTCTGTTTCGATTCTTTCGATTTAGAAGTAGCATATATGTCATCCCATTCCTGAGCAAAAGCCAAGAACGGTATAGCTGACACGAGAATCATTAGAAACATTTTTTTAGCTTTCATAATCTGCTCTCCTATAATTATTATTTACTAATTTAGTTTTGTATTCACTTACTGTACAATATACTTTCATGTATATATCTTAGACTAAACATTCGTCAAAAGGTTTAAAACTTACAGTAAGATCTTATGGTATATAAAACAAATGTACGACTTTTATTTTTCAATTCAATATTATATATACTAAAGATGCGAAGAAACAAACCGATGTTGCTCCCTATTGTGTTAAAAATAGTTATCCTTAGGTTATTTCTTCACATAACCTCGTTTATACCAATAAAAAGATGCTTCTTGGTTTAGAAGGTACTTTTAGCGACGTTTATTTTCGAATTATAGAGAACGTGATGAGGTAAAAGAAAAAGCGTATTTATAAAAGTCACATTAAGCGAATTCATGATTGAATTTTCTCTCCATTACAATATAATCATAGCCATTTTTAGAGAAAAATTCATCGGTTTCACTATAACCAAATTTTTTATAAAAATCGGTTGCTTCACTGCGGGCATTGCACCATAGACGATCTAGCTTTAAATCGTTTGCATAAGATATAAGCCACTCCATTAGAGCTGTAGCATATCCTTTACCTTGCATTTCGCTGCGAGTTGCTAGTTTTCGGAACTGAACATCTCTACCATGCAGAAATATAGACATAACAGATACTAAGTCATCATTTTCGTATACACCAATATGCAAACCTCTGTCATCGTCAGGCAATTTTACGAACTCAATATCTTTATCCGGATACATCACTTGCCTGCGCAAGCCCAAGACATCTTCATATGGGGCTTCGGAAATAATCATTTTATTAAAATTTATATGTTAGCATTAATCGACCTTCTGATGTTTTAGAAAACACATCATCAAAATATCTATAATTTGTGTCGCGCATATAGTTGTAATATATACCCGTTAAGAACAAATGGCTTCTTAATTTTATATCCGTACGAAGGCTGATCGCATGTAGAATTGCTTGCGATCGATCCCCCTGATAATTAAATTCATGGACATCAATATTATCCCAATCTATATCTTTGGGATACCCCTTCCAAGTAAACATACGATAGACCTCATAATTACCCGACATACTGATCCAATCCTTGTACGTCAGATTAAAACCTAACTTTGTACTGAAACCACTGGCAAGGTTATAATTACGCATATCTACCACATAATGATCGCTAAGTGCTCCACCAAGCAACACCAGATTTGTATGCATAAACGCATTAAATCCTACGTTCTGTATACGTTTGCTTTGATAGATGAACCCAGCCCCAAATGATGCAGGAGTACAAAACTTGTATGGAATTTTACCCGAAACATCTGATATTGTATCCGAATCATAATAATCGAAATGTTGATAGAATCCTAAACTTAGAAAATCATTTTTTGTATCTACCAATTCTGTTACATACAGCCGACCAATAATATTTAATTGGCTAAGCATTGGCTGCGAACTGTGTATATTGAGATTGCTCTTAAATGTGAAATAATCATAGGGTTTTTCATTCTCATCTGAAAATCGATCGCCATATTCGATGTTTACATCCATTGCAGCCCCTACCCCCTTGTCGAGAATCTCACCTTTCAGCTCCAAAACTCTGACTCCGGCAGATACCTCTACACTTACATCGGGCACTCCAAACTGTTTCCCAGTAGTAGAACGTCTACGCCAAGCATCTCCATTCAAGATTCTTGTCAGCCCTCTGGTTGGAGCTATCACAAAGGCTGCTAATTCGCGTCCAAAGCGATGGCTTCCTTCGCGGCGATCGTCCAACACCAGATCGGACGTCCGATAAAGTACCTCTCCAAGCGATAGTCCACCAATAGGCGTTGCTATTATATCATTTATTGACGGATACTCATTTTCCATAAACAATTCCCACATAGCACTACCACCGAGTGCAAAAAGCCCCGACTCCCAATAATTAAAGCCTCTGGAACGAGCCGAGTTGTAATATAGATTACCATGATAAGGGTGCAGAAACATATTTGTTCCCATCTGATCATTATCCCAAACGAAACCACCCTTTAGATTTTTCTTTATGGTATGCATATTTATATATGCAAAATCTTCCTTCATTACAAACCGATCAAATCCCCAGATAGCCATATTCAAGCCAAAATTCTGAGTTGCCGCTTCCCAAAACTTTTTCTTAGAATAAAAAGCTATGTCAATCGAATCAGCCGGCTTGGGTGGAGCCACCTGATAACGAATAGCAAACTGAGCTTGAGCGTAAAATGAGATTAATAAAAATGTAAAGAATAAGAGAAACTTATTTTGCATCGATTAACCTGATTTATTAAAAATATTAAATTCAAGTAGCAAATATAATTCATTGCTTCTTGTAACGATACATATAGTATCGCTTTTTTATTGAAATCGCTACTTTAACTTAAATCTAACTTTTAGCAATACCTCTGTAGGCCTCAACATATATGCAGAATAATAACGACTGACATCGGTGTATGAAGCAGAAACAAACTGTTTGGAATTGAATATATTTGTATAATCAAACATAAACTCTAATTGTTTATACTTGTACTTTGCACTTATATCACCAAATGTCATAGATCGACTTCCCGATATAATTGCATTATTATAAAAACTTTCACACTTCAGGTTAAGCGACATCCCCTTGAATGGAAATATACTCAACTGAATGTTATGTGACATTATGCGTATTGGATCAAATGTTTTTTTCTCATTTTTCACCTTACTAATACTTTGTGAATATTTAAACTCATATTGTAAATTAACAGAAGGGCTTATCTTAGTTATTATACGAGGAGAAAAAGAGTATCCCTGATTATTATAATCGATAAGTCGTCCTTGTGTAACCTGAGATGAGCGACTAATCGTATAGTTCCCTCCCAGAAAAACAGTTGAGCCTAACGTTTCAATATCTTTACTGAGGTGCATATCTGCTCCTAGCCTTTCGGTAGTAGAAGGGGCTAAAATTGAAGAACGTAGAGTAAGAGTTCCCAAATAAGAATAATCAGACAAAAGGTTCGTCCTGACATTGGAATAGCTAATATTAAACATTCCAAATAGAGTTGTAATAGGATCCCTATAATACAAAGATGCGCTTGCATTATGCGCCTTTTGTTCAAAAACATCCCCGTCATTTTTCAACAAGCTACGATACGACGATAGAATATATCCTTTATACAGTTGGTTGATCTTACCGATAGAAGTTCTATAGCTGTAGTTGCAGTAAGACGTCCAATAACCAGATATCTTATAATGAAGAAATAAAGAAGGATTAAAAGAAAAATTATTTTTGCGACGCTTTTCATCAGAAAGATTGTTCTTTACATCAAGAAGTGTGTAATTAAAAGGCAATGCCAACACAGAGTTTAGCTTTCCTTTAGCATAGGTATAAACGGGGCTAAAGATTAGCTCATATTTAACTTGTCGGAGATCATTTTTAAATGAATCAGCTACATATGTAGTATTATCTGTTCCCAATTCAGAACTTAAACCTTGTATATCGGTACGCATGCTTACAGCATACTCCTGCTTCCAAGTTCCTTTACCGAACCCTAATGAGACCTTATTATATACAGCCAAATTATCTTGTTCTACACTCTGCATCATCCTTGATGAATAAGTCGAAGGACTTAACAAATCTTGATACAGCAGAGGCTCTATAGATAATGTATGCGCAGATGAATTGTATCCGAAAAAAGAATGAAAGTTCCATGTATACTTTTCTCCTGTTTTCACTATATTGAACGTATTATTAATACTATAGTACGGCTTTTTCAGATATTGGCTAACGCTATCAGCAGAAATGACATCTCCTCTCTCCCTATCCCATATACCCTCAATCTTGAAAAGATTATTAAAATAAAATTTGTCTTTATTTGCATTCAATTGAATATCTCCAGTCAACCGTTCTTTTCTTAGGCGAGAGTTCATATATTCTTCTATCTTCAAAATACTATCATTCGCCAAATAGTATTCAGTAAAAGCATAACTGTCTTTTCGTTGGAGATCGTTCAGGTAACTAAGGTTCGCCGTCAATTGATAATCATTCTTTAAAGACCACAAATTATTAGCAGACAATATATTTGCTTGATTATTCAGATAGCGTTTTTCTGCTATGGATGGAGATAAGGGGCTCTGCACACCCAGAAGACCTCCTTTATCCATATTGGAAGCATCATTCGAATAAAAAGAAGTCAACTCTCGAGTGACATCATCACCCGAATTGTTTCCCTTATAGATTGTTATATTCTGCAACTTCTTAGCTATGTACATCCCTGTCAATTCGTTGTTCCAAAGCAAGGGTGAACCGCCTAATCCTAGCTGTGTATTCGCAATGATAGTTCCTTTGGCCGAATCTTTCAGTTTCAGATTAATAGCCGCATCTTCCGACACTTCTTTGTCTTTTAGAGCTTTAATTGGTTGGTGATTTTCCAACACTTGCACCGTTGATACATCTTTTGCATCGATATTGTTTGTAGCAATACCATAACGCCCTTGCAACAGATCGGCATTCTCTATATAGAATTTGTTTATAGGACGATTCTGATATAAAATCGCGCCATTTTCCTGAACCTTTATTCCGGGCATCTTTTTCAGCACATCACCGATTGTTCTATCATTTAGATCTGAAAAGCTTTCTACAAGATAATTCAACGTATCACCCGCTTGCCTGATTTTAGGGGGTGTTATTTTCACTTCGTTTAATAAAATTGATGCCGATTCTATAGAAAAATCTATATTCTGATTTCTATTTTCTACAATCTTAGTTTGCTTCTGCACATTAAAGCCAGATACAGTAATTGCAATACTATCAGCCTTGCCTTTATATTCGAGCTTGTATGCACCCTTCACGTCAGTCATAGCAAAGCCAAGAGTCAGCCGCCCCGACTTCTCTTGTAAGGTAACATTTATGTCTGCTATAGGATTACGCTTCTCATCACGAACTATTCCTGTTATTATAGTTTGAGCTTGAGCCATAGCCGAAATCAAAATAAGAAAGAGGAAAAAATATCTTTTCATGTTTTGTGTCACATCAAGCAACCGGTTATTCCTTTTCTAATGATATGTACTCATTATTATTCTTTTTACGAACCATTATAACATTGCCTCCATTAACATTCACTGCCATACCCCCGGATCTCTTTTTTTTGAGCTTATCTAAATCCTTAAGGCTGGCGTTGATATAATCCTCTTTTGCCAATAAAATTTCTACAGTTGGGGTTAAATGCTCCAATCCTATAATCTCAAAAGAGAAAATATTTTCGGTATCATTTACTTTTAAAATCAGCCCGGGTAGTCCATAAAACTTCCAAGGACCATCGTTTACCGGAATATCAGAGGTAAACCAAGCGTCATACGTTCTACCTCTAAAAGTTGTACTCGCTTTCTGACACAAATAGCCCAAAATAGTCAAGGTATCCGTTTTTATATCCCATTGATAAGAAACCTTATCTATACATTTATATTTATTAGGAGCATCTTCGGATCTGTCTATAATTATAATCTCACCGACTTGCTTCTTTTTGTACAAATGTGCAGTCTCACCTTTCTCTTCCGATTCGAATGTTGTCCCCATGTTACTATCAAACGACGACATATCTCCATTCTTCACAACCGAAATACTCTGTATTGTTGCCGGATTCAGCTTGTTGTTCATAAAATCACCAAAAATCGAATCGCGTCTAGCTCTCGTAGCATCATAATAATGGGACACTTTTGCTCCAATATCGAGTGTTAGAGTGTCGATCTTCTGTTCAGTTTTCTGACTTATCGTTACCGGCTGCACGAACTTGTAGTAGCAACGAATACCGGCTTCATCAAGATTTTCGGATAAAACATTACCTTTATCAAGTTTAACAACTTTCACATTACTTGCTGATATATTCTGTGAAAAAGCTTGCATACAAGCAGATAGAAGGATCAATAAAACAAACATCTTCTTCATATTATTTCTTTTTTTAAAGTTCTCCGACAAATATAGTCTAAAAAATTAGACAAACAATGTTTAGGTCTAACAAAATAGACTAAATACCAAAATAAAAGTTTCGCTGCTTAGAGTGACTGAAATATGAAATATATTAGGTACCTCCATTTATCATCTCTAAAAGTAAAAAGTTAGAAAATATTGAATTAATTTTGGAAAATGATTAAGCAAATATTACTAGTAGGACTTGGTGGGGCTGTAGGAAGTATATTGAGATTTCTTACATCTGCTTTTATCGTAAGGATTGAGCCATTTCCTTTTCCATTAGCTACATTTCTAATCAACATTCTCGGATGCTTCTGTATCGGCTTATTTGCAAATCTGGTTCCCTCCAACAATTTACGAATGCTACTTATTACAGGATTTTGCGGAGGCTTTACAACATTCTCTACTTTTGCTAGCGAAACTTTAACATTGGCTAACAACAACCAATCAATACTGGCATTTGTTTATGTATTGGCAAGCTGTGTTATCGGAATATCTGCCGTTTGGCTAGGAATGTACCTAACAAAATAACACATTATATATATTTAACTTTTTTGATTGTGCTTTTGGCACCTCCTTTTCATCTATAATATATTAATAAGAAATACAAAACATAATAATATGAAAAAGCATTTATTCTTTATTCTTTTATTCTTTTCACTAAGTAGCATTATGAGATCACAAACTTCTAACAATAAATATGAAAATGAATGGAAAAACATAGAGCAACTTGCATCTGAAGACTTACCCCAATCCGCATTACAGTCGGTAGATGATGTACTGAAGATGGCAATCTCCGAAAAGAACAATACACAAGTAATAAAAGCACTTATATATAAGAATAAGTTCAAAAAAGAAATCGATTTTAGTGATAATGAAGGTATATTAAGTGACCTCCGGCAGCTTCTAAACCAGTCGAATGATACTACAGAAAAAGCACTGTTAAACTCTATGCTTGCCGAAGCTTATCTAGACTATTACAATGCAAATAGCTGGGAGATCAATAGACGTACCAACCTTTCTGATGTAATTCCGGATGACATCAAAGAATGGACAGGAAATATATTTGTTAATAAAATTGCAGATCATCTCAAGCTTTCAGTTGCAGATATTGCAACACTAAAAAAACATACAACAAAAGAATATGATGATATAATCAACCTTGGTAAGGATACTGAAAGATTTCCCACATTGTATGACTTCTTGATGAAAAGAGCCATAGAGATAGCAGAGAATATACAAAATATTGATAACAGTGATTTTGACCCTACCCTTATAGGTTTAGACATCAAACAACTAATCCTCCCGGCTGATGAGTTCGTTAAGCTTAGTATGAAGTTAGCTTCGGGTAATAGAATGCTTGCATATATATATTATCAGCAATATTTGAAAGATCTATTGGATAGAAATATGACTGCAACAATCATATCAATGGAGATTGGTAAGATAACTTTTACTCAAAACAAGTCGAATTCATTTACGCCAAAAGACGTATTGGATACATATTTGAAACTTGAGAAAAAATATGAATCAAACGAAAACTGTTCCGAAATAATAGCTAAAATAGTTGATGCTTATAATTACGGAACGGATGGTATGGACACAGCTAAAAGAAATGAAACCATATATGCATGGTTGAAAAAAGGATTAGACAAATATCCTAAATCGTATGGAGCGAGAATTTTACGACAACAATTGAACGTTCTTGAATCTCCCATCCTTCTAGTCAATGGTAAAAATCTGCAATATCCGAATGAGGAAATCCGACTAAAAGTAGAATATAAAAATGTAAAAACAGATAGCATAGCACCATTCAAACTATTGAGAAAATTAAATGGGAAATATTCCTTAATAAAAGAATACTCACTGAATCTGACATCTAAAACAACATACAACGCTGATACATTAGATTTGAATATAGGAAAACTTCAACCCGGCGAGTATACATTCACAACCCGAACTATTGAAGAACTTGACAAAGAAATACCAAAAGGTGAAGAAGAAGATATGCTTTATAATAGGTGGGATGACAACAAATTCAAATTTATTGTTTCTTCTCTAATGACATTCTCTCGCAATAGCGCAAAGAATGAATACGAAATATTTGTAGTTGACCGAAATTCGGGCAAGCCTATAAAAGATGCTACAGTAAGAATACATTCTATAGTCAGAAAAAAGGATGATAAAAAAATATTGCTAGCTCGATTAAAAACAAATGAAATAGGTATCGCAACATTCATAGATTCGCGCGATATCAAAGACCTATACTCTGTGGCTAAATACAAAGTAGAACTTGGTGCAGACTCGTGCTTGCAAGCAGAGAATTTAAATTCAAACTCGTACAGATGGGAGCGTACTGTTCCTTACAGCACCCAAGAGAATACGATTAATATATTTACCGACAGGAGCATATATCGTCCCGGGCAAACTGTTTATTTCAAAGCCATCGTGATCGATAAAGAATCCAAAGTTTTAGCGAATCAGACTTGTACAATAGAGTTATTGGATGTGAATGATGAAACGGTTACAGAAAAAGACATCATCACAAATGAATTCGGTTCTGCATCAGGAGAATTTATCTTACCGCAATCCGGATTATTAGGTCAATATAGCATAATGGCAACCGGCGGCGGAGCAGGAACTAATTATTTCAAAGTAGAAGAGTACAAACGACCAACCTTTGAAATCACTTTTGATAAATTAAAAGAAACTTATGCTTTCGGAGAAGAAATAAAACTGAAAGGTTATGCAAAAAATTATTCAGGTGTAAGCCTACAACAAGCGGATGTAAACTATACTATAACCCGCAAACAGCTCGACATCTGGCGCTGGGGAAGAGGCTACAAAGCTCCTTTTGCTGATGGAACAGTAAAAACAAATGACGATGGTTCATTCGAAGTTGTATTTACTCCACAACCTGCAGACGAAAAAAGATATACACCTTTCAACCAACAGAATTACACATTTGAAGTTACAGCAACAGTGACGGATGTAAACGGAGAAACTCAGTCGAACCAATACTCTATTAACGTTGGCAATATTTCTATGGCTATCAACATAGATATACCTAGCCAGATAGAAAAATCGGGAAATGATAAAATAAATATAGGCGCAAAAAATTTACAAGGGGAAGACATCAAGACATCCGGAACTTATATTCTTTATAGTTTATCTGAAAATGACTCTATCAATAAGAAAGTATTTGACGCCACATTTGAAACAGGAGAACAAACTAAATTGAAGTCTTTTTTACAAAGTCAGCCTTCAGGTAAATATCAACTAAAAGTAAAAGCCCTTGATAGTAAGAATAACGAAATAGACGAAAAGGCTAATTTCATTTTATACAGTTTTAGCGACAAAAAACCGCCGATAAAAACAAATGAATGGCTTGTGAAAAAGAATACATCTCTTAGTCCCAATAAGCCGGCTGAAGTTATATTCGGAGTATCAGACAAAGATATATATGTATTGTACCAACTAAATAATAATAAAAAAGTATTTGAACGTCGCTTCATAAAAATGAGTGAGGCGAATCAATTGTTCACTGTTCCTTATAAGGCTGAATATGGAGACGAGATATACATGTCATTCACCTTTGTAAAAGATGGAAAGCTATACAACCAAAATGTATCACTAGCAAAAGAAACCGAAAAAACTGACACGAAGTTAAATCTTAAGCTTGAGGTCTTTCGTGATAAACTACGTCCCGGACAGGCAGAGACATGGACAATCAGCGTAAAAGATACAACCAATACCCCTTCTATAGCCGAAGTGTTGGCATCTATGTACGATGTATCACTGGATAAGCTATATCCGTATATGGCTTGGAATTTCAATCACCCATACATAGGAAAAGAAGCAATATATCCTATTTCGTTCGACTATCCATCACGGTATTGGAATTTAGATGAATCTAAGTGGTTTTATGCAGGCTCGTTATATATGGCAGAAATGAATACGTCTGAAGAAAAAACGCCAGCGAGAAGATTTGATCAACTAAATTGGTTTGGATATATCAATAAATCTTTTGAGGAATATATTTATGAAAAAAGTAATCAAAGTATCGGAATTATCACCTCTAGCGGTATAGGTTCTGACGGGATATTTGCAGCAGATATGGCTGTATTAAATGAAAGTATGGTCATGGGGGTAGCACCAGCTCTTACACCACAGCAAGCTCGATCAAAAAGTTTAGATGGTTACTTCGCAGCAGACTCCATCAGCAGACAAGAGGAAACAGCCAATGAAGAAAACAATGCACCCACACCTCAAATCCGTCAAAACTTCAATGAAACCGCATTTTTCTATCCTCAATTGAGAACAAATGAAAAAGGCGAAACCCTGATATCGTTCACTGTACCCGAGAGCAATACGACATGGCGTTTCAGAGCATTAGCGCATGACAAAAATTCGAGAGTAGGAACATTGGAGCAATTTGTAATAACACAAAAAGAACTGATGGTGACACCGAATATGCCTCGCTTTGTTCGTCAGGGTGATAAGACTAGTATTTCTACCAAAATATCCAATTTGTCAGAAAATGCCATCTCGGGAAATGTAAAAATAGAATTCTTCGATCCTGCTACAGATAAAGTGATTGACCTCAGAATTGTAAATCAAGATCAAACATTCTCTGTAGATAAAGGAGCATCAACCTCTGCCCAGTGGACTTTTGATGTACCCGAAAGCATTGAACTGATCGGTTGCCGCATTATAGCACAAAACGAAACATTCAGTGATGGAGAACAGCATGTTTTGGCTGTACTATCAAACCGTATGATGGTGACAGAAAGCATGCCTATAGATGTTACAAAAGCAGGAACTAGTACATTTACTTTCGATAAATTATACAACAATACGTCATCCACTGCAAGTAATTATAGACTCACACTCGAATATGCATCCAATCCTGCATGGTATGCTATACAAGCACTGCCTTCATTCAGTAATCCTACCAGTGAAAATGCGGTGAACTGGTTTGCTAGTTATTATGTGAATACGCTCGGTTCTTCTATCATCCGTCAGTATCCGAAAGTGGGTGCTATGATAGAAGCATGGAAGAAACAAGGAGGTGATAAACAGACATTCGTATCGAAACTACAGAAAGATGAAGAGTTTAAGAACGTATTGTTAGAAGAAACACCGTGGGTGCTGGATGCCAAAAACGAAGCAGAACAAATGCAGCGCCTTTCTTTATTATTTGATCTGAATAATACAAAACAGATGACCGATGCAGCTACCAAAAAACTACAAGACCTACAAAACAGTAACGAAGGCGGATGGTCGTGGTACAAAGGGATGTACCCGAGCCGTTCTGTTACCCAATATATCCTGTATGGCTATGCTAAACTACAGCAAGTTGGGCAAATAGAATATCCTGAGGATGTGAAGGAAATGCAAATGAATGCTCTCAAATTTATTGATAGCCAAATACTCAAAGACTTTGAAAGCCTGAAAGAGAATAATAAGAATTGGGAGAAAACATCGTCCATATCAACCAATCAGTTAGAATACGCCTATGTCCGTTCATTCTACCGAGACATACCGATTGATCAGGCAACACGTGCAGCCGAAAGGTTCTACACGAATGTAGCAAGTAAAAACTGGCAAAAACTCGATTTGTACGAAAAGTCTATTCTTTCGGTTGTATTAAAAAGAAATGGAGAGAAAGAACTTGCCAATAAGATCATCAAATCAATACGCGAATATGCTGTTAAAAACCAAAAGACAGGTATGTATTGGCCAAATAATCGTAATCAGGTATTTATGTCTCTATCTGCAATCAGTGTACATACATTCTTAATGGATGCACTGCAAGAAGTTGGTTCATCGCAAGAAGAAATGGATATGCTTAAACGATGGTTGATAAATCAGAAACGAACTCAGATATGGGAATCAACGCATGCTTCGATAGATGCTATCACTGCATTGTTAAGCACAGGGTCTAATTGGTTTGCAAGTGAAGAAACGCCTGTAATCTCTGTAGAGAATGAGAAAATAGAACCCGAAAATAAAGAAGCAGGGACAGGTTATTTCAAAAAAGTATGGAACAAAGCCGAGATTAAAAACGAAATGGGTAAAGTAGAGGTGACAACATCAGATACCCGTCCGGCTTACGGAGCTTTATACTGGCAATATTATGAAAACTTGGATAAGATTACAGCGCATAAAGGAGACCTGAATGTAGAGAAACAGTTATTTAAAGAAATCAACACAGCTACAGGTAAATCTTTAAGTCAAATTACAGAGAACAATCCGCTTGCTGTGGGAGATAAAGTAGTAGTGCGCCTAACAGTTAGAACAGACAAGGATATGGAATTTGTTCATCTGAAAGATATGCGGGCTTCTTGTTTCGAACCTATTCAAACGATTTCGGGTATAAAATGGAATGAAGGATTGATGTATTACCAAACGTCAAAAGATGCATCTACTAATTTCTTCTTCGATGTTATGCCAAAGGGAACTTATGTATTTGAATACCCTGTATATGTAAACCGTACAGGAGAATACGCTAATGGAATAACAACAATACAATGTATGTATGCGCCTGAATTTGTATCGCATACAGCCGGAATAAAAGTAACTGTAAAAGAAAAAGAATGAAAAAATATCTTCCGATAATAGCTGTAATATTGCTCTTTACCGGTTTTGTATCTTTCATTTGCTATAAATCAAATAATAAATCGACAAAACAAAGCGAAGAAAGGGAAATAGTAGAATCCTCGGAATCGAAACAAAAGAAAGAAGAAAGAAAAAAACTTTATGCAAGGCTTAAAGCAAAAGCAGATGAAGCCAAAGTATATAGTAAACAACAAAGACTAAGCTCGAAACACTGTATACTGATTGATTTCAGTATACACTCGGGCAAGAATCGTTTCTTTGTATGGGATTTTGCAAAAGACAGCATAAAATACGAAAGTCTTTGTTGTCATGGATACGGACAGAAGAGCACACAGTCTAAACCCGTATTCAGTAATGCTGAGGGCAGCTATTGTTCTTCATTAGGTAAATATAAAACAGGAGCACGATCATACAGCACTTGGGGTATAAATTTACACTACAAACTGCATGGTTTAGAGAAAACCAATAGCAATGCATTCAAACGGATCATAGTGCTTCATTCGCACAATCCGGTTGCGAATAAAGAAGTTTATCCAAATCATCTGCCATTAGGTTGGAGTCAAGGATGTCCGGTAATAAATAATGAGGTAATGCGCAAATGCGATGCTTTACTCAAAGAGAGTAAAAAGCCTCTACTGTTGTGGATATATAATTAGTACAATACTAAATATTGCTAAATTCTTAAAAAATAGTCATATTTATTACTAACTTTGTAAGATGGTTATAGCTAATGCCTAACTACATAGTTAATAACTTAAAGTAAAATAAAGAAAATTAGGTATATGAAAAAGATTGGTTTTATACTATTGGCTTTGGTATTATCTACCAGCTTTATGATGGCTCAAAATGGAGATAAAGCTCCCAAGGCTGTCTTTACAAAAGATGTACACGACTTTGGAAAAGTGGATGAAAGTGCCGGTTCTGTTACTTGCGAGTTTACATTTAAAAACACAGGTACTGCTCCTCTTCTAATTCAACGCGTACAAACAACATGCGGATGCACAACTCCAGACTACACAAAAGAACCGGTTCTTCCTGGAAAAACAGGGGTAATAAAAGTAACTTATTCGACAACAGGTCGTCCGGGAATTTTCACTAAAGAGATTACAGTATTTACAAACGTTCCTGATTCGGTTTACAAAGTTCGTATCAAAGGAGAAGTTATTCGCAACAAATAAAATAATAGGTTCCGGCATAGTACAATAAACAGCTAAGAACCTATAAAACAATTAAAAACAAAACAGGAGAAAGACTAGTCTTTCTCCTGTTTTGTTTTTAGTATCTTATTAACTTCACAAACGTTTTATTTATAATCATCGGAAGCTTTAAATAGAATCTACGTATTACTCTTTCGGGTCGGGTCCGTATTGATTTTGTCCATGAGTACCATCAGTACAAAGAAGGATTAACAACCAAATACCACCAATTAGAGGTATAAGTGAAACAAAATACATCCAGCCACTATGATTTGTATCATGCAACCTTCTCACCGTAACTGCTAAACTTGGTATAAAAACAGCCAAACTGTATAAACCAACCAGTACCATGCATATTATAAAAGGAATTGAAGATTCGTTCATGGCGAATAATATGCCGCCAATAATCATCAAACCTATCGGAATAAAAGAGTTGAAAAGATAAAACATCCAATATTCCGTGCGCCTAGCCCTACCACTAAAGTCTGCATACTGCTTCAATACTTTCAGATACCATTCCATAATTTTATTGTTTTTATAGTATTAAAAAAATATGGGATAAAAATAATATAATATTCTGAAAATGAAAGGAAAAAGAAATGTTATTTATAACACATCTTTTTCCTTTCTCACCTAAAAAAACTACTTTAATAAAATACTACATTGTAAGAACAATGTTATTTTCTTCTGCCATACGACGCATATTAAGGATGGCATAGCGCATACGGCCCAACGCCGTATTGATGCTAACCCCTGTTTGGTCTGCTATTTCTTTAAAACTAAGATCTTGGTAATAGCGCATTTCTAAAACTTCGCGCTGATTTTCAGGCAAAAAAGATATTAACTTTCTAATATCAGATGTTATTTGCACCTTGATTAGTTCGTCCTCAATAGTGCCATCACATAGTGTAGGGTTATTTAATAAGTCTACAGGAGCCTCGTCATTTGATACCGTATTTTCGTTTTTCTCCTGACGAAAATGGTCAATAATCAAATTATGAGCTATCCGAGAAATCCATGCACGAAACTTACCCGATTCGGTATAACGTCCCTGCTTGATAGTAACGATTGCTTTTATGAATGTTTCTTGGAAAATATCTTCTGCAAGTTCTCTATTACGCACAGTAAAAAAAATGTAATTATATACACTTCTTTTATGACGTTCTAGCAGGATATCAAAAGCAAGATTGTTGCCGTTAGAATAATCACAGACCAATTGTTCATCAGTCATAGTAATTAATGTTTCCATTATCTCTTATATTTAAAAATTTAGAGTAATGTCTATTCTATAGGCGTTGATTTTTTGAGGTTTATAAACAAAACTATGTTAATGATGCAAATAAAGAATAAATTTACCAAACTTACAAATACAGAAAGAATATTTAACAATAAGGAGACGATACATCAGATACAGTCTCTTGTTGTCATGTTGATCCATAGGATAATAAGAATGAGACTGTTTTATCTATGCCAAAATAGAAGGCGCTCACGAGTGCATAAGATTCGAACAATAAATTGGGATGTTATAAGAAAAAAAGAAAGTTTTTTAGCTTTCGAATATTTTCTATTAACGTCATTGTATATATTTGTATAGAAATCTATTAAACACTAATCATTATGAAAAGACATCTGTTATTCCTTGCAGTATTTACGGTTTTAACTACAAGTTTGTTAGCTCAGGGATATGAAGTTCCTAAAAATTATAAATTTGAGAGTAAAGACGCTTATACTACATACGAACCCCAAGTAAAAGAGACTATAGACTGGTTATTAGGCACGCCGTTAGGAAAAGAGCCTATTAAGAGACAAGAAGCAAATGCCTTTTTTATGGCCTGGCTTACAGGTACACCGAATGTTAGTGTGGGTGTAGATAGCCGAGTTGTAGATTTCATAAAAGTCAATCCAGAACTATTAATGCCTTTTATGCTGGGTTGGACTAGATACTCTTTTGATAACAACTACTCAAAAGATAATATCCTATGCACAAAGGCGGCATTAGAAACGGTTGCAGCGTTTTATCGAAAAAACAGAGGATATCTGAAAAAAGATGGAAGCGTGGAGAAGTTAGAAAAATCAATAGAGAAAGGTAAATTAGAAGAAGAAATAAGAAAGAAACTTAAATAAGAAGTTCAACGAAGGAAAGGCTTAAGTATAAATTTCTGAAAGATAGAAACAGAACTATAAATATAAAACAGATTATGAAAAAAATTGTATTCCCTTTATTATTAGGATTAATCCTAATGGCTGGCTGTACACATAAGACGCAGACAGGACAAGACGATACTATTGTAATAAAATCGGATATGGAAGACGAAAGAACAGGAGATGAGCTCAAAATAGTTGCAATAATGACCGTTAAACCGGAGGCTATAAAAGAAATTCTACCTATTTTTCAGACATTGGTTCAGGGCAGCCAAGAAGAAGATGGCTGTATCAGTTACAATCTGCATCAAGATATCAGCGACTCTACAAAGTTTGTAATGCTTGAAGAATGGAAATCACAAGCAGCTATAGATTATCACAATAACACGGAGCACTTTAAAACATTTAAAGAAGCATCGAAAGGTATGATAGAAAAATCGGAAGTAAGTATTTTAAAGTTGGTATATTAATCACCGGCTTCTTCCATTAGAGATATCTTAGATTTGTATTTTTAGATAACAAGATTGTCTAATATAAAGATCTTTGATACAACAGATAGGTAGCTGACAGACAAAAAGTGATACAGAAAGAATAGAGTAAATACTTGATGTCTCAAAACACATAAAAACAAAGCGAGACAAGAAAAGTAACAAACAGAAAATATACTTATATCTGTTACTTTTGTTACTTTTGTAACCTTAAAGATTATAAAAGAATAAAAGCTATGACAGAATTGAAGATTGTTGCTGTAATTGTAGTTAAAGCCGAATTTCAGGAAGAATTGGAAAAAGTGTTTCAAAATGTGGTAGATGGCACACGTAAAGAAGATGGGAATATCTCATACGATTTGCATCAAGATGTAAAGAACCCTTTAAAGTATACAATTCTGGAAGTTTGGAAGTCTCAGGCTGCAATAGATGAGCATAATAATACGGATCATTTCAAGGCTTTTGTAAAAGCGATAGAAGGAAAAGTGGAAAGTCTGTCTGTAGATATAATCAAAAAAGTGTATTAAATATCATCAAATAATATATATGTATAGGAATCATACGTGCGGAGAATTAACTCTTGCAGATGTAAACAAAGAAGTAACGTTAGCCGGATGGGTAAACGCTGTCCGCAAGCTTGGTGGTGGAGTGACATTTATCGACCTCCGCGACCGTTACGGTATTACTCAATTGTCATTCAGTAAAGATATCAATGCCGACTTGTACGAGCGAGCGAATAAAATAGGTCGCGAATACGTATTGCAGGTGACAGGTAACGTAGAAGAGCGTTCGAGTAAGAACCCCAACAGGTCTACCGGCGATATTGAGATTATCGTTAACGAACTTGTAATATTAAATACATCAGATACACCACCATTTACGATAGAAGACAATACTGATGGCGGCGATGACTTAAGAATGAAATACCGATATCTTGATTTGCGTCGCGATGTGGTAAGAAAAAACCTTGAACTTCGTCACAAAATAGCATTCGAAACACGTCGTTATTTAGACGAGCGTCAATTCCTTGAGGTAGAAACACCTGTTCTTATTGGTTCCACTCCCGAGGGGGCACGTGACTTTGTTGTACCATCTCGTATGAATCCGGGTGAATTTTATGCACTGCCACAATCGCCGCAATTATTCAAACAGCTATTGATGGTTTCGGGATTTGATCGATATTTCCAGATCGTTAAATGTTTCCGTGACGAAGACTTGAGAGCAGACCGTCAACCTGAATTTACTCAGATCGACTGTGAGATGTCGTATGTTAATCAGGAGGATGTGCTAAATATGTTTGAAGGATTAACAAAGCATCTGTTCAAAGTTGTAAAGGGAATTGATATTCCTGATTTTCCTCGTATGACTTATGCGCATGCCATGAAGTATTACGGTTCTGATAAACCGGATACACGTTTTGGTATGGAATTCGTAGAAATAAAAGACTTGACAGAAGGTAAAGATTTTGTCGTATTCGATTCATCTGAATACGTAGGAGCTATCTGCGCTAAAGGAGGAGCTTCATATACCCGTAAGCAGATTGATGCCCTGACTGACTATGTAAAACGCCCGCAGATAGGAGCAAAAGGGCTTGTCTATGCCCGCTACGAGGCGGATGGCTCATTAAAATCTTCTGTAGATAAGTTCTATAGCCCTGAGGATTTGAAGAAGTGGGCAGAACGCTGTCAGGCAGAACCGGGAGACCTTATACTAATTATCTGCGGTGAAACAGAAAAGGCACAGAAACAGCTAGGAGAACTTCGTCTAGAAGTAGCAGATCAACTTGGGCTAAGAGACAAGAATCAGTTTAACTGTCTATGGGTAATTGACTTCCCTCTGTTAGAGAAAGATGAAGAGCTGGGACGTTATTTCGCAAAACACCATCCGTTTACAAGTCCTAAAGAAGAAGATATAGCCTTGCTTGATAGTGATCCGGGAGCAGTTCGTGCCAATGCCTATGATATGGTAATCAACGGCGTAGAAGTAGGAGGAGGCTCTGTCCGTATTTTCAACAGTCAACTACAGAATAAGATGTTCCAAATACTAGGCTTCACTGAAGAAAAAGCTCAGGCACAGTTTGGCTTCCTGATGAATGCATTCAAATATGGAGCACCTCCACATGCTGGTCTGGCTTTTGGTTTAGATCGTTTGGTGTCATTGTTTGCAGGATTGGATAGTATCCGTGACTGTATTGCATTCCCTAAGAATAACTCGGGACGTGATATGATGATAGATGCTCCGGCAACTCTTGATCCGGCTCAACTTGAGGAGCTGAACTTGAAAGTAGAAATAAAGGAATAAAACAGATCCTATATAAGTCAAAAGCGCTCTAACTATGAAGTTAGAGCGCTTTCTCGTTTTAAAAACACGTGTTGTTATCGGTTGGATAGTCTTAGTCGATAAGAAGTTCCGGTCGATATTCAAAGTGCATTGTATCATAATGATACCACTTGCCTCCCCAAATAAATCCATACTTCTCGAATATATCGACTATAAGTTGCGGTATTCTGTTTTTATACTGTAAAGTTGCGTCCTCTGATTTACAACGGCAGTCCCATTGCCAATAATTGGAATATTTCACATTCAGATCGATAGCAGTACCAAAGCTATGACTGCTCAGTCTGTTTGTTCCTCTTATCTTTCGCCAGTTAAATACGCCCGAACTATACAGGTATTCCCGTAACTCGGGATGCTTATCGAATTCGTCCGATACTTTCTGCAATTGCTTCGCAACACCATTTATCTTCGTCACTCTCAGAGTCTGGTTTACAAGCGTTGGACACCAAGTGATGGTAACCAAATTAGCTTGCACTTCCGCTGAAGTAGACCCATACATTAACTTTAAGAGCTCTTCATTTCTTATTCGTCCCGGATCGTAATTCTTAGAAATATTCTCAACCTTTCCTTTGATATAAGGATATGTAAAGATATCTCCTAGATCGTTACTGTTCATCAGATCAGAGTGAGTCTTCGTTCCACCTTCTTCATATTTGATAGTTCTTCCGTCTTTTAAGACAATATTAGAGTTCTCAAAAGCCACAATGCTCTCGGGATAAGCCTTCATTAGCTTATATACAGCTACGGGATATTGATCTTTATTCTGAGAAAAGCTTATTCCGGTAATAAAGACAAAGATCAGGACTATAACTGTCTTTTTCATATACTAAAGATAAAAATTTAAAAGGATATATCATGATAATATATCCTTCTTTTGTCATTAAAAACGGATGTTTTTTACTTCAGTATTTTCTCTATCAAGGTCAACTCTTCGGCAGAAAAGTTGGCATTCTCTTTAGCCTTCAGATTATCTTTCAACTGATTCAAAGAACTTGTTCCAATTATGACAGATGTAACCTGTTCGTTATGTAACAGCCATGCTAAAGCCATTTCTGCTAAAGTTTGACCACGCTGTAGAGCCAAGTCGTTCAATGCAGAAACCTGTTTTATCACATCCTGAGTAATTTCACTTTCCTGCAAAAAACCATGGCTTTTGTGAGCTCGGGAAGTTTCAGGAATACCATGCAGATACTTATTCGTAAGTAACCCTTGCGCTAATGGAGAAAATGCAATAAATCCTACTCCATATTCTTTATTAATAGCCATATGCTCAATTTCGGGATTGCGAACAAGCATACTATACTTGTCCTGATAAATCAAACAAGGCACATTCTGTGACTTCAATATTTCATAAGCCTTTATCAATTGCTGCGGAGGATATTTTGATACACCTACATACAAAGCTTTCCCCTGGCGAACAATATCGACTAAGGCTTGCATCGTTTCTTCTATCGGAGTCTGAGGATCATACCGATGAGAGTAAAATATATCAAAATACTCCAAGCCAGTACGTTTCAGGCTCTGATCAATACTTGCCATAATATACTTTCGCGAACCGCCATCACCATAAGGGCCATTCCACATCAAGTGACCTGCTTTTGATGATATAATAAGCTCGTCTCGGTGTCCTTTAAGCTCTTTAGCTAAGACTTTTCCAAAGTTAGCCTCTGCACTTCCGGGAGGTGGGCCGTAATTATTGGCTAAATCAAAATGTGTAATACCACTATCAAAGGCATGTAAAATCATAGATGTAGCCATTTCAAAATCATCTACATCTCCGAAATTATGCCACAACCCTAATGAGATTTCAGGAAGCTGTAACCCACTGTTTCCGCAAAAGTTATATTTCATCGTTTTCGTTTTATTTTGAATAAAGATAGTTTATTTTCTTTTAGGATTCTCGTATTTATTAAATTTTTAGATGATACTATTTACCCCTTATCTATTCATAATATTTAACAATGGAGCATTAATATTTCCATAATCGAAAAGAATTATGAGCCGAATCTTTATATACTTTTACCCGATTTTTTAACATACATAACATTTATGAAAATTATAAACTATCTAAAATTAACTTTAACAGCTGTAACACTCTGTTTGATTACCGTTTCTGTTTATGCTCAAGAAGCAAATGAAAATCCTTTAGCTCTACTTAAAGAAGGAAACCTCCGTTTTGTATCAAGTACTCCATTACACCAACATCAGGATATGGCTAGAGTTGACGAACTCAAAAGTGGGCAACAGCCTTTTGCTGTCATTGTCAGCTGCTCCGATTCCCGTGTATCTCCTGAAATCATATTTGACCAAGGACTCGGCGATCTATTTTCAATCCGTACAGCCGGTAATGTTATGGCTGACTTTGAAGAAGGAAGCATTGAGTATGCAGCGGAACATCTTGGTTCAACGCTTATAGTTGTTTTAGGACATACTAGCTGTGGTGCAGTAAAAGCATTCATGGATATCAAGCACAATCCGGATCATCAGCATGCGGATCATGCCGAAAAATTAGGTCATATAGAATCTATTGTAAATAAGCTAAACAGTGAAGATGAAGAAAACGAAGTCTTCAAAACAGAAGGTTCGGATAAGTACCAAAAGGCTATCGAAGCAAATGTTATACATGGAGTAAAGCAATTAAGAGAATCTACACCTATATTATCAGAAAAATATAAAGAAGGAAAGATTCAAATAGTGGGAGCTATTTACCACATTGAATCAGGAGAGGTTGAATTTTTAGACCTTTAATAATCTTCGTTTTTGGTCATAAAAAAAGCTCAGCCTTTGCGGCTGAGCTTTTTTTATGATATGCTTTATTTTAGAATAACATATTCTTAATATCTGGATTTGTAAGGAACTTAGCAAATTCAATATCTTTTGCTATTTCTGCAGGAGAAACTCCATTCTGAATAGCAGACTTTAAGTTTCCGGCAACACCTGATGCACTATTTGTTCTTGCAGCTACGATCGCAGCCAAATAATATGTAGTAGCATCTTTAGTTAGTACTGCATCCAATATTTGTTGAGCACGGCTATAATTCTTAGTCAAAATCTGAGCCAATGCAGCATTGTTAGATACAGTGTTACCAAACGATTGAACTGCACGGTTATATTCTCCTTTTTGGATATACATCAATCCCATTGTTTCACCTAACGAGTTAGCTCCTGCTGCATTACCAAGCAGTTGCTCTGCTTTAGCAGTATTTCCATCAGCCAATGACACTAAAGCTAAGTTCATATTCGCTTCAGCTGCACGAGAGGAAACTTCAGCAGCCTTATTGAAAGCCTGAACCGCTCTGCTGTTTTGTCCGTTCTTATAATAGTATGCACCTAGGTTATTCCATCCACGATAGTCGTTAGGGAATTTTTGAGTAACGAAAGTATATACTTTCTCTTTAGATACACCATTCAAGTTAGCAGCATATAACAATTCTTCTACTGTAAGGTCTCCAAGGTTACCGCTTACTGCAACATTTTTCAGTTCCTCATCAGTCTTACCAATTATTTCTACATTAGCCAATAGGCGAGAACGACGAAGTTTTGGTAAAATAGTTTCAGCTAGATCAGAGTATACAACTGAGATATTCTTAATTTCTTTTTCTCTGGTTTCCGGATCTGGATACATAGACAATACTCTAAGAACAAGATCTTTGTCTTGTAAGCTAGATGCTTGAACTAATTTTTGGAATCCATCCCAGTCTTGAGCTGTATATTTAGCATTAATTTCAGTATCAATACTATTTCTCTTGAATTCTTTAGTCAAATAGTTTGTTGTATTCTTCTCACGTTTTTCAGCTAGCTGATCATTCAGTTTGAACCCTCCATCAGGAGATGCATATGCCGAAATTTCAACATCTACTTTCTTACGCTCGTTACTATCTGCTTCTTTTACCAATTCTTTCCATGCATTCAGGTTTGTAGAATTCAATTCGCTAGAACGCAATTCTGCACGTTGGATCAAGAACATTATATCAGCATCATAAGCTTCTTTGATTATGCGTTGGAAAGCGTCAGGAGCAACAGCAGGAGCTGAAGTAGCCGCATTTGCAAGGGCTTGAGTTGCAACTACACCATCAGCAATTTTTACATCGCCAAAGCCAACCACTTGTTTTCCGCCTCTGTAAAAATCGAAGCGTAAAAATAATTCCGATTTTTTCATTGCCGGAATATAATCAAACTCAGACTTCATTGTTATAGCACTACCAGCTTCATAAGGTACTACGATTCCGTTTCCGGCTACCTTTTCGCCCTGATATGTATAAGGAGTTCCAAGAGTTTCACCTCCTGTATACTTCAATACCGGTGTAACTACAACTGTTGTACTTTTCTCGAACCATTTAGCAGGGAAGCGTCCGTTTATTGTAACAGGAACTTTAGTCCCTACCAATTCTAACGGCGAAGGATTTGTTGTAAATAAAGAATTTGCCAAAGGAGGCATTGTTTTTTTGCCGCACGATGTTGCTATGATAGCAACAAAGGCTACTAACGAAAGGAATTGAATGAGTTTCTGCCTTTTCATAACACTTAAGTAATTTAGTTTTATATATTTATTAAATTCCGATTCTTCGTATCACAAAGCTACTTGATTTCCATCTGAAAATAAAATACAATTACCTTATTTTGAATATTCCTAAGACTTTTAATTTTTTTTAATCTTTCAGCATTTTCACACTCAGTGTTGATGCGGTATAGATCCCTTTTTCGGAGAAAGACTTATATATATTCTCGTTCAAACTGACACTTGTATTTCCATAATCCTCACTATTCACCCATACCCGTATTGTTACATTGATAACGCCATTGGAAACATCTGTAACACCCACAAAAGGTGTAGGGGTATCTTTTATTGATTTGTTTTCTTTAATAACTGAGAGCAATACACTTTTTACAAGGTCAATATCTGTTCCATAATTAATATTAAACGTGAGGTCGATACGCCTCTGTTTCTGGGCTGAATAGTTCGTTATATTCCCGGTAGATAAAGGGCCATTGGGTATAAATATAGTGACATTATCGCCTGTCAGCAAAACAGTATATAATATTCCAATAGACTGAACGACACCATCCGTACTTTGGGCAACAATACGATCACCGACTTTGAACGGTTTGTTTATTAACAGCATCACACCTCCTGCAAAATTAGAGAGATTATCTTTCATAGCCATACCTACGGCTAACCCGGCAGCAGCTAATATAGCAGCAAAGGAAGTAGTTTGAATGCCTAGTATATTTACTATAAAAAGAAATAATACAATCTTTAATGAAATATTGATCAGGCTATCCAAAAACGAGCGCACTGTTTCCTCTATCCGTCGGCGAAGTAGAAACTTATCAAAAAACTTTCTTATCCACCCAATCACCCAGCGGCCAACAATAAATACAATAATTGAAGCTACAATTTTTGTACCTAGCGCCACCGAAACATCAAGCAGATAGTCAAGCAACTTATCGAGGGTTGAAACCGTGGCTTCCGCATTCACAACAGACAGACTATCAGTAGAAAATATATCTAATAACATAAACTATATAACAAGTGCAATAATTCGAGCATAAAATTATATATTTATACAATACAATTGTCATTTTATTCGGGATTAAAATAGATTTTTAACAATCAAATTTTACAGATTCGAATGGTACTTTTCTAAGAGTAGATAAATGATCTCGCATTTGTCGAACATGCAACAGACAAAGAGCGAGACTTTCTGCTCTTTTGTTTTTTATATCTTTGTCCTACCAAAATAGATTGACAAGTGAAAGGTATAAATATATTTGATCTCAAAAACTTCCTCGACCAGAAAGTAGAACAGTACAACACCCCTGCTTTTATCGATAACGATCCGATCTCCATTCCTCATAGCTTCACAAGCAAACAGGATAAAGAAATAATGGGTTTCTTTGCTGCTATTTTTGCATGGGGACAACGCAAAACCATTATCAATAAATGTAAAGAGTTGGCAGAAAGAATGGACAACGATCCATATAACTTCATACAAGGACACAGTGAAGAAGACTTGAAAAAGCTCCTACAGTTTAAACACAGAACATTCAACGATACAGACTTGCTATACTGTATCGACTTTATGAAAAGACACTTCACTCAATACAACAGCCTTGAGGAAGCTTTCTTCCCATCCTCCGACATGAATGTAGAGGCAGCCCTCAATCACTTTCAGGCATACTTCTTTTCTCATCCCGATGCACCTCACCGTACACGAAAGCATATCCCCTCTCCCGTTCAAAAATCAGCATGCAAACGACTGAATATGTACTTACGATGGATGGTAAGGGATGATAACAAAGGGGTCGATTTCGGGTTATGGAAACAAATCAGCCCATCCAAGTTGATTTGCCCACTCGATCTTCATGTAGAACGTACCGCCCGCAAGCTAGGTCTGCTGGAACGAGACAAACCCGATTGGAGGGCAGCGCTAGAACTAACAGAAAGTCTAAAAACACTGGATATCAACGACCCTGCCAAATATGACTTCGCTCTGTTTGGTATTTCTATTGAAGAAAAATGTATTATCCCTTAGAATAAAAAGTAACAAAGGTGACAAAAGTGACACATTTTATACATATTTTTCATGTCACCTTTCTGCTCTCAAATTTCAGTTGTTATAGATATCAAAGACCTCATTATATGACAATTTTATTCTAAATAAATAAACACAAATAAAATTTCTGTATTTTTTTTATTTGCAATATACAACACCTTTCTCATTTTGAATTCAAAGCAAAAAAAACTATCTTTGAGCTAGTTTTTTAGTAGCTATTAAATCCAATAAACACATATGCTCCCTGAAGATATTATTGACGAACCAGAGAATTTAGATAACGACGAACCAATATTGGATGATGAGTTGGAGAACGCTGATGCAGCATCCCATTCAGACTATAAAGTCCCGATAAAAGATACGGCTGACAATCAGACACATCTTTCGGGTATGTTCCAAAACTGGTTTCTCGACTATGCATCGTACGTAATACTCGAACGTGCGGTACCTCACATATCTGATGGTTTCAAGCCGGTGCAACGTCGTATTATGCACTCTATGAAGCGCATGGATGATGGTCGCTACAATAAGGTCGCTAATATCATCGGACATACTATGCAGTTTCACCCGCATGGAGACGCCTCTATAGGGGATGCATTGGTGCAACTGGGACAAAAGGATTTATTGGTAGACTGTCAGGGAAACTGGGGAAACGTGTTTACAGGGGACGGAGCTGCAGCTCCTCGTTATATAGAAGCTCGCTTATCAAAGTTTGCTTTGGAAGTGATTTTCAACCCCAAAACCACAGAGTGGAAACCATCATACGATGGACGTAATAAAGAGCCTGTTACGCTACCTGTTAAGTTTCCTTTACTTCTAGCTCAGGGTGCAGAAGGTATTGCTGTGGGACTTTCGTCTAGGATTCTTCCTCACAACTTCAATGATCTTTGCGATGCAGCCATAGCGCATCTTCAAGGAGAAAAATTTGCATTCTATCCCGATTTTCAAACCGGGGGCTATATAGACGTCAGCAAGTATAACGATGGAGAGCGAGGCGGATCAGTAAAGGTTAGGGCTAAAATATCTAAACTGGACAACAAAACGCTTGTTATAAGTGACATTCCCTACGGACGAACATCATCGTCTGTTGTGGAATCGATCTTGAAAGCCAACGATAAGGGTAAAATTAAAATCCGCAAGGTAGATGATATCACCGCTCAGAATGTAGAGATACAGGTACATCTGGCAGCAGGCGTCTCTTCCGATAAGACAATAGATGCTCTATACGCTTTCACCGATTGTGAAATAAGCATTTCGCCAAACTGCTGTGTTATCGAAGATAATAAGCCTTATTTCCTTACAGTAAGCGACATACTCCGTCATACTACAGACAATACGTTAAGCCTGCTTCGTCAAGAACTGGAGATACAAAAGAGTGAACTGGAAGAAAGCCTTCACTTTTCTTCGCTGGAAAAGATTTTCATCGAGGAGCGTATATACAAAGACAAAGAGTTTGAGAATGCTGACAATATGGATATGGCTGTAGAGCATATCGATAAGAGATTAGCTAAATATGCAAAACAGTTTATCCGTGAGGTTACACGTGAGGATATACTCAAATTGATGGAAATCAAGATGGGACGTATTCTCAAGTTCAATTCCGACAAAGCAGATGAACTGATAGCCAGATATAAAGACGAAATAGAAGAAATAAAGCACAATATAGAAAACATTGTAGACTATACGATCTCGTGGTTTGTAATGTTGAAAGAAAAATACGGAAAAGATTTTCCTCGCAAAACAGAAATCCGCAGCTTTGATACCATCGAAGCGACAAAGGTGGTAGAAGCAAACGAAAAACTGTATATCAACCGCGAGGAAGGATTTATCGGCACATCACTGAAAAAAGATGAATTTGTCTGCAACTGTTCCGACATTGACGATATAATTATCTTCTTCAAAGACGGTAAATACAAGATTGTAAAAGTGAGCGACAAGATGTTTATCGGTAAAAATATTCTTTATCTATACGTCTTCCGTCGGAACGACAAGCGCACGATCTATAACGTGGTCTATCGCCACGGCAAGAATGGCCCTTCGTATATTAAACGCTTTGCCGTAACAGGAATAACCCGTGATAAAGAATACGATGTAACACAAGGAGAAGACGGTTCTCGTATCACCTATTTCAGTGCAAACCCGAATGGTGAAGCTGAAACCATACGTGTAATACTGAAGCCGAAACCTCGTCAAAAAATACTTGTATTCGAAAAAGACTTTAGCGATATTGTCATCAAAGGACGTCAGTCTATGGGAAATATCTTAACGAAAGCTGAAGTACATAAAATATCACTGAAACAAAAGGGTGGATCAACACTTGGCGGACGCAAAGTTTGGTTCGATCAGGATGTGTTGCGCCTAAACTATGATGGCAGAGGCAAATTCCTTGGAGAATTCCAAAGCGAAGACCAAATATTGGTTGTACACGATAATGGAGAGTTCTACACCTCCAATTTCGATGTAACGAATCACTACGAAGCCGGAATCATCCGTATCGAGAAATTCGACGTAAATAAAAATTGGACAGCCGTTCTGTTTGATGCCGACCAGCAATTTATGTATCTGAAACGCTTTACATTCGAATCTTCTGCAAAAAAACAGAATTTCCTTGGAGATAATCCGAACTCGAAACTGAAGATTCTTACAGACGTTGTTTATCCTCGTATTCTTGTTACTTTTGGCGGACGCGATAGTTATCGTGAAGCCTTGGAAATAGATGCGGATGAATTTATTGCAGTAAAAGGCTTCAAGGCTAAAGGTAAGCGTTTATCGACATTCGAAATAGGCGACATCAAAGAACTTGAACCTATCCGCTTTCCTGAACCGGAAGAAGAAGAGGAAAAGAAATTTGAAGTACAGATAGACGATGACGATGATGAAGTGGACAATCGCCCCATCTCGGATATTTTGGATGAAATAACAGGGCAGAAATCGTTATTTAAAGATGATGATAAGGAGGAGGAAGAATAAATATATATTTCTATTATTTCTGAGTGTATGCGTTTTTATTAATTTACAAGCTCAAAACCTTGTTGATAAAACACATGCTCTTGATTCAGTAGAAATTGAAGGTTATGCCCCTCAAAAGAGAACGATAGTTATCGATGATTCCTCTTTAGGGGTTCCTATACCGTTAAGAACGAACAACGCCCTATCGGTCTCTATCGGCTCTGCTAACATGTACGATACATACCTATCGCCATTAGAGTATAAGGGTTTCTCTATTCATTTGATGTATGAGCAGATGCGCCGTACGACGTGGTTCGATTATAAGTTCTATAAACAGCAGATATTCGAACTGGATCTTTCGAAAGGAGATAATCCCGCAAAAAATGTATCGGAATACTGGGCACTTCTTAGCTACAGGATAGGAGGTCATTATATGGTTTATAATACCGACAACTTCCGTCTCGGGCTAGGAGGACTATGGGATATAAATGGCGGTGTATTGTACAATGAACGAAATGGAAATAATCCGGCTTCTGCCCGTGCATATTCCAATCTCAATCTGTCTGTTACCGCCTCTTATAAATTCAAATGGGGTGCTGTGCGCTGGCAAATAGATTCTCCATTTATGGGAATATTGTTCTCTCCTAAATACGGACAATCGTACTACGAGATTTCGTTAGGCAACTCTGTCGGACTTGTCAATTTCGCATCCTATCACAATCAACGAGCATTGCGCAACTACATATCGATGGATATCCCAATAAACAAATATACAATCAGAGTGGGGTATATGGGCTCATGGTATCAGACAAAAGTAAATGAGATACAAACGCATCAGTATACAAACAGCTTTGTGATTGGATTCCCTATAGAAGGGGTAAAGAAACCAAAAGAAAAAGCCCGCATCGACTATTGGAATGGGAAATAAGCAGTAAAAGGCTTAAATGAGAGATATAAAAGAAATAGAGAAAAGATATAAAGATCCTAACAGGATACCTAGGAAGGGTTCACATCTATTTAAAAAGAGATATCTTCTTTTTATCGTATTGCTTATTGCCTTTATTACAAATCCGGATGAAGAGAAACACAGAGAAGCCGTTAAACATAAAATAAACAGCATTGTGCTTCCACCTGACCCTTCGGGTTCGGGATATGTAGGTAGCCATCCGAGTGTAGACCCATTGGTGAATAATCATATCACTGTTAATAATTATTTTCTGTTCTCTACTACAAAAGCTTTCTGGAATAATGAGGAAGCAACGATCGGACTGGGAGTTTTTGGGCATGTATTCATTTCCGATATGGTAGACAAAGCTATAAATAGAAGATTAAACAATTAGTATTTAAACCAATATGTTCAGAGAAGTAAGAAGACAAAACAGAATACTTGAAGATAAAGCTCGCATAAGCGAACTATTAAAGACTTCAGAATACGGATTTCTTAGCTTAGGAACATCCGAGAATGGATATGGCTATGGCATCCCAATCAGTTATGTTTATGATGAAGAAGCCAATACTCTTTATTTTCATTGTGCTCCTGAAGGTCAAAAACTAGACCTGATAAACCAAAACAATAAGGTATCATTTTGTGTAGTAGGTGTAACAAAACCCATTGCCGAACAATTCACTACCTTATACGAAAGTGTTATATCCTACGGTAAAGCTGATATAAATCTATCTGATGAAGAAAAACGAAAAGCTCTCAGACTATTGGTAAATAAATATTCAAAAGGCTTTGAAGAAATAGGAGAAAAATACATAGACAAATCGTGGAGCCGTACAGCTACATTCAAAATAGAAATAGAACACATAACAGCCAAAGCAAAATATAGTCCACATTGAATTTCTTTTTACCCAAGCTCAGCTATATGTAACTCATAGCAGCAAGATAGAGGAGATCGGGAAAAGTAAAATATCGCTAAATTATACTTTCTCTCAAATAGATTTTCAAAGAAAGTGATTAGCTTTGCACAACTTTATAAATATATCGTAGCAACAATAAAAACTTATTAATTTGTTGATTGTGAGTTCATCTAATAATTCTTACTTCGGAAAAGCAATCTTGTTTATTGTTTTATCCGTAGGCTTCTTTTTACTCTGTAAACAGTTGCTTCCCAACCGCTTATTCCCCGAGAATAAAATAACAACCGAAAATATTGTTGTAGACAGCCTGATGCTGAATGCAATCAATGATACTACAGCCATTGACGATTCTCCACATATAGCCAAGGCTGACAGCACAAATACAACAGACAGCTTAAACATCCAGCCCGAAGAAATAGATGAGGCTATAAACCCCTCGCTTAATGCAGATGGTTATCAAAATCTAAAACGATTTTATGAAAAGCTGCATCAGCTGGAAGCAAATAAGTCAGGCAAAGTAAGAATAGCCTATTTCGGCGATTCTATGAACGACGGCGATTATATTGTACAAGACGTCAGAAGTGAATTCCAGAAAAACTATGGAGGGCACGGAGTCGGTTTTGTTTCTATATCATCTCTTTCTGCTGCTTCACGGGGATCTATCTCACACCAAGTTTCAAAAGAATGGATTGTACAATCTTTTATAAAAGTAAAGAAACCAACCAGACCATTTGGGATAGATGGACAGGTATTCTTTACACGTGGTTCAGGCTCTAATTATTGGGTAAAATATAAAGCTCAGGCTCAACCCTATTCAACTGCATTATATAATCCTATACTTCTATATGGTAGTTCTAATAATGCAAATGCGTCTATTACGATTCGTGCAGACAAAGACTCGATATCTACCAAAAAGCTTACCCCTTCACATTTACTCAATACGCTGCCACTTACATCTTCAAGTGTAAAGTCTTTGCAGGTTACATTTGCCCATGCCGATTCTATTCCTATTTACGGATTCAGTTTCGACGACGGACAGGGAGTACATGTCGATAATTTTTCCATGCGTGGCAACTCCGGTCTTCCACTTTCTATACTCAATCCATCGCTAATGAATGCGTTCGATAAAGTTTTAGGGTACGACCTCATTGTTCTTCAATACGGAACGAATGTATTGGGCTATGGTACTCTAAATTATAGTTGGTATGAAAAAAACATGACAACGGTTGTAAACAACCTACATCAATGTTTCCCGAATGCTGACATACTGATTATTTCCACAGCGGATAAGGCAAGCAAAATTGAACAAGAAATGAAAACAGATCCGGCAGTAGTTCCGTTGGCAAAAGCACAAAGGAACTATGCACGCAAAACAGGATCGGGCTATATAAACCTGTATGAATTAATGGGTGGCAATGGATCGATGGTAAAATGGGTCGATGAATATCATTTGGCAAATAAAGACTATACCCACTTTAATGCGTCGGGTTCGAAAAAGATAGCCAAACTGCTTTATGACGAGATTAATAAAGGCTACCTGAAATACAAACAACATAAGACCGAAACAGAGATTAAGAAATGATATTTTTGAAAAAAATACGGACAATCTGTTTATTTACATTATTCTTATTCTACCCTCTTACATTTTTCTATTCTTCAACGAAAGATGCGAGAAGAGTTAAGGACATAAAGAATAATGTTTTTGCAAATCAGGAATTATTAAATCCGATCTTCAATAAGTTATACAACTTGGAGAAAAGCAAAAAAGGGAAAATTAATATTGTCCACATAGGTGACTCTCATATTCAGGCTGATTTTTTCACGAATGCCATAAGAAGCGAACTACAGTCCAAATTCGGAAACGGAGGATATGGCTTTACTTTTCCTTATAGTCTGGTAAAAACAAACGGAACCCGAAATGTAAGATACAGCAGCAATGCCTCTTGGCAGAGCCTTAGGAATGTACTACCGATAGCAGATGTGGGCGTAGGGCTTAGCGGAATTGCATTATATACTTCTTCTAACGACTTCGTATTGCAGCTATATACAGAAGAAGGATATGAGTTTACCAATGTTAAAGTAATATATCCGGATAAAGAGTCTCATTATAGAATGAGCATATCGGCCGACCCTCTTGAAGTAACCGGAGCAGCGCCAACAGGCTCAACGTCGGGCACAAGCATTAAATATCACAAGGTAAAAAAAGGAGAAACACTGTCTTCCATAAGCAGGAAATACAGAGTAACAGTTGCTCAGGTAAAAAAAGCAAATGGAATGAAATCGAATACAATCCGATTGAACCAATCGCTTAAGATACCAACGAAAACTACAGCCAAGCCTGTTCAGGTTAAATCGAGGGAAACCAATTTGGATACGGAGAATCTGAAATTTGTGAATATGTTATCCAAGCCATATTACTCATCGTATACCAGTGATTCAGCCATAAACAGGATTACCCTTGTACCCGATGGTAAAACGGCGATGTACAACCTCAACGGATTTGTAATAGAAAACAATGAGCCGGGAGTTGTATATCACACAATAGGTGTAAACGGCGCTAAGATGACGGATTACATTAAATATCCTCTATTTTTCAAACAACTACCGATACTCGAACCCGACCTTATCATCCTATCTTTTGGAACAAATGAATCTTTCGGAAAAATGAGCGACACGGAGTATATCTTTCAGCTGAATGAGTTTATCAACAATATAAAAGCATATTGTAAAAATGCAACTATACTCGTAATGACCCCTCCTCCGTCTATGTTTCGAAAAGGCAGGCAAAACACATTCGTTGCCGACTATAGCGTTGCTCTTATGGGGATTAATTACCTACCGGTATGGGATTTATACTCACGCATGAGTGGCGATTCTGCCATCAGACCAAGAGGAGATTATGCATCGATGATAGCTCGCGACAAAGTACACTACACAACCGGCGGGTACGAAGCTCAGGGACAATTATTTATTTCTGATTTTCTTGACGCTTACAATAATTATAAAAGCAAATATGATAAGTAATATATTTGAAAGCATAAGAGATTTCTACTTACCTGATTTTTTAGAAAAGGTAATCAACGATATAGGACCATATTTTATTTACGACCCGTCGCGACCGCTCCTGTTCAATAGTGCCTTCTTTCTTGGGTTCTTCCTTGTCTTCTATATGGTATATGTAGCCAGTAAGAAACACGACCATTTCAGAAAAGTATACCTTATCGCTTTTTCTCTTTACTTCTACTATCTGGCAGGGGGAAATACGATGGATATAAATCTTTTCGGATTTCATTTTCCGCTCAACTATTTTGTACTGCTGGTTATCTGCGCTGTAGCAACACACTGGCTAGCTGTAAAAATGCATGAGTCAGAGAAAACGGGAACACGAAAATTATTCTTGACACTTATTATTGTCGGTAACTTATTGATGTTAGCATACTTTAAGTATACGAATTTCCTTATCGATAATATCAATGCCATTTTCAATGGAAACTTTGCATTACATAATATTATATTACCAATCGGTATATCATTTTTTGTATTCGAAGCGATAAGTTACGCTGTAGATTTGTATCGCAAGCAAATGAAACCGGCCGACTCCCTTTTGGATTTCTGTTTTTATATAACTTTCTTTCCGAAACTGGTAGCAGGGCCTATTATACGAGCGAAAGATTTTCTACCGCAGATGAAAAACAAACTGCATCTGACCAAAGAAGACGCAAGTGCTGCTATATTCCTTATACTTATCGGTTTGATAAAGAAGGCGATTATATCAGATTATATCTCTACCAACTTTGTTGATCGGGTGTTCGATTCACCAATGAGCTATACTGCATTCGAGAACCTTATGGCTGTATATGGATATACGCTTCAAATATATTGTGACTTTTCGGGCTATTCAGATATTGCGATTGGCCTATCCCTGTTGATGGGATTCACAATACCGCCTAACTTTTTAACGCCATATAAATCCCAATCAGTCACCGAATTCTGGCGTCGCTGGCATATATCCCTATCCTCTTGGTTGCGGGACTATCTGTATATTTCGATGGGAGGTAATCGTAAAGGCAAGATTAGAACTTATTTCAACTTATTCATGACAATGCTGATAGGAGGATTATGGCATGGTGCATCGTGGAAATTTGTTATTTGGGGCGGATTGCATGGAACAATGCTGGCAATAGAGCGATTTTTTAAGCAATTTATAAAAATACCTGACAACCGCTTGACTCGCATAATCTGTATCTTACTAACTTTTCACTTCGTAGCATTTTGTTGGATATTCTTCCGTGCCGGAAGTTTCGAATTGGCAGGAAGCGTTATTTCAAATATTGGTAAACTAACATTTGCTCCGAACGAATGGCTGGTTATTATAGAAGGATACAGAAATGTATTTATCTTACTGATTGTTGGATATATTATGCACTTCTTACCCGAGAAACTTGTTAATAATATAAAAGCGGGCTTCGACTCTATCCCGTTATTCGGGAAAGCTGCTTTTGCAGGTCTTATCTTTTGGATGATATTTGCAACAGCCTCTAGCGGGCCACAACCATTTATTTATTTCCAATTCTAAAAATATATTTAGTTGAACATCCACTACTTTAATCCCGGACACGAGACAGCAGTCAACAATGCGTCGCCTTACTATACACCTCCGGCAAATATAGCGGCTATGCAAGAAGAGTTGTCTTTTCTGCCGGCATGGTACGCCGATCGGGAAGATAAAGTTTTGGTCGATAGGAAGGACGAAGTATATTATTCATACTTAACAGAAAAATTCTCTACCCTAGCTCAACCAGTATCTCAGAACGAACTGACACTATATAGAGATGCAAATGTATCATTATGGGGAGTATCTCCTCAAGCGATTCGCTACTTCGAAGAACTAAATAAGGAATTAGAAATTAATCTGGATATTCCTGAATGGAGTGAAGAATATAAATATCTTAATAGCAGACTAGCAGCGAGAGACTGTCTGTCTGAATTAATAAACTCTATCCCCCTACTCTCTCAAGCAGTCATACCGCAATTCTATACAAACCTGGACGATATAAACAGGGCTGTAAATGCCTCGGCATATCAACTATTAGCAAAGGCTCCTTATTCATCCTCCGGCAGGGGATTGCTGTGGCTACCGGCAACAGGATTAACCCGCACCGAAAATCAGATATTACATGGAATTCTAAAAAAACAAGGGAGTGTCTCTATCGAAAGAGTTTTAGATAAACAAATGGATTTTGCCATGGAATTTATGGCAGACGGAAAAGGAAATATTGCCTTTGCTGGCTATTCTCTTTTTTATACCAATGCGAAGGGCGGCTACGAAGCAAATTATATAGGCTCACAAGAAAGCATAATAGAACAATTGTCTGAAAAGATATCGCTAGACCTCCTTGATTCTGTAAAGGGCAAGCTTATCAACATATTATCTAAAAAGCTTACAACACTTTACAATGGCTGTATCGGCGTGGATATGCTTATTTATTTAGAAGACAATGAGTATAAATTACATCCTTGCGTTGAAATCAATATGCGATACAATATGGGATTTCTCAGTTGCCGGTTGTATGAAAACTATATTGCGACGCAGTCTTGCGGGAAATTCTATATAGATTTTAATCCTAAAGCAGAAGAGATGTATAACAACCATCTCTTGATGGAGGAAAAGTACCCTATCCGAATAGAAAATGGCAAAATAATTTCAGGATACCTTTCGTTATGCCCAATCAACAGAAGCAACAGATATAGAGCTTATGTATTGGTTGAAGAAGGCTTTTAATACCCTCCCCTATCATATAACTACAAATTTCTCCTTCTGAATTCAGCGCAAATAATTGCTGTAGCTATAGCTACATTTAACGACTCCGATGTGGGATTACCTACAGGGTAGTTTGGTATATACAGTTTCTCGGTAATCAATCTTTCTATTTCAGGACGGATTCCATTGCCTTCATTTCCCATAACAATAATTCCATCTGATGTAATCTTTTTTTCGTACATATTTTCTCCATCGAGAAAAGTTCCGTACACAGGCAAATGTTTATTCCGAGTCAAAAAATCTGACAAGTCTGTATAATGAATATTAACCCTCGCTAAAGCCCCCATTGTAGCTTGTACCACCTTCGGATTGTAGACATCAACAGTATCTTGCGAGCAAAATATATGATGAATGCCATACCAATCAGCCAAGCGTATGATTGTACCCATATTGCCGGGGTCTTGAATACCATCCAATGCCAAAACCAGCTCATCATCAATCTTTATATCAGCTACATTTTCTGATTGGTAGAAGACAGCTAATACCTGTTGAGGGTTTTGTAAAAAACTCGCTTGAGCCAGCTCACTATCATTCACTTCTATTACTTCTTCGGCATTCGCCACATCAGCCGATCTCAAGAATTCGGGAGTAGCAACGAGTAACTGACATTTTATAAATGGCAGTAAATCGCTTACCATCTTATGACCTTCAGCGACAAAAGTTCCGAACTCGGCACGATATTTCTTCTCTTTCAAAGAGCGAATATATTTCAGCTTATTTTTGCTTAAACTCATTTATTTATTATCCAAATTTTACTTCACACGATACCTTAATCTAACTAAAACATTACCTCTAACCTATTTCCTTCAGGATCTAGCGTTTCAAACTCATAATAGCCATCGCCTGTTTGCCGAGGACCTCTTAATATCTGATATCCCGCATTCTTTAGTTCCTCAGCTTTCTTATCCACCTCTTCTATAGAATCAACAACAAACGCCAAATGAATAAGTCCTTTGTGCTGGGTTCCCACAACATCATTTGCATTATCAGGAATATCCGTTCTGTGCATTATTTCTAATTGCCCGCCTGATTCGAAACTTAAAAAATAGCTTCTGAATCCTGTGGTTTTATTTTCGTACAGTTGATTCGCTTGGGCTCCAAAATGTTTAACATAATACTCCTTTTCTTTTTCAAGGTCTGTAACCCAAATTGCAGCATGGTGAAGTTTCATAAACTATTCTATTTAAAATCAATTTATACTCTTTTTAATAACAAAACTACAAAAAGAAACAATTAAAACCCTAAATTTGTCGTTCAATTGAATAAATAGAGTTTGCTTCAGGTTATTTTCTATGAGACATAAGTTTTTCATTCCCTTCTTTGTAGTAATACTTCTTACGATCTTCATACAGTCGTGCAGTACAACGAAATATATCCCAGACGGAGAATATTTACTGGCAAGCACTACAGTAAAGAGTGACAAAAAGGTCATGTCAACCATGGATATGGAAACCTTTATCAAACAAAAACCTAACTATAAAACCTTTGCAATATTCAAGCTACCACTTTTCTTATATAACCTATCCGGAAAAGATAGTACAAAATGGGTTAATCGTACGTTGCGTAATGCGGGAGATCCACCTGTGCTATATGATAGTACTATGCTAGAGCAGACAGTAGTCAACCTGGAGCGTATGATGACAAACAAAGGGTATATAGATGCAAGAGTTACACCCATAGTAGAGCTAAAAAATAAAAAAGCAAAAGTAATTTATGATATCAAAGCTGGTGCACCTTATCGTATAAAGGATTATACTATCAACATCAATGACAGTGTAATAAAAAAAACAATAATACCTGCCCAGCAATACCAGCCATTGATTAGCCGAAAACGAGACAGAGGAAATCTACCGATGAGCATCGATAGTATTTTATCTCGGAACACATTGGTACACAAAAACTCTTTACTGGATTTAGATGTTCTCGATCAGGAAAGAGAACGAGTATCATCTTTATTCCGTCGAACGGGATACTATGCATTTAATAAAGAGTACGTAGGTTTTGATGCAGATACCACACTCGGCAATAATATGGTTAAGCTCGATCTCACTATCGAACCATTTGCTACACGTGCGGCAGATGGACAAATAACAGAAGTCCCTCACAGACAATACATAGTAGAAGACGTAGTCTTTCTGGTTGACTATAATCCTCTAACAGACCAAAGCGTTAATGAATTTGAACCTACAAGTGTATACGAAGAAGGTAGATATAAAATAAAGTATGGACCAAGAGAGCGTTACATCAGTCCTAGAACGGTTTTGGATAATTGTTATATCATGCCGGGAGCATTGTTTAATGAGAATGCAACGTCCCTTACATACAGCTCGCTAGCTCAACTTAAGATATTAAAAAACATAAATATCAGTTATTACGAATTTATCGATAATGATTCGACTAAACTGCATTGCGTAATTACCTGTGTTCCGGATAAAAAACAAGGTATTTCTGCCGAGGTGGAAGGCACTAACTCAGGAGGTTATTTTGGTGTAGGAGCCAGCGTAGGATATCTTCACCGAAACGTATTTAAAGGATCGGAGCTATTCAGCGCACGTTTGCGTGGAGCCTACGAAGCTATTACCCCTAGCTTCTCCAGCTTCTCAGACAACTATTTTGAAATTGGAGGAGAGACCTCACTTACATTCCCAAGCTTTATGTTTCCACTTTTGAGTAAAGAACAAAAACGAAGGATACACGCCTCTACGCAATTAAATGCGAGCTATTCATTCCAACGGCGACCGGGATTTTTCACCCGTACCGTATTAGGATCGGGAGTGCAGTATATATGGCAAGACAGACGACAATCTCTTAACCGTCATATATTTGATTTGATAGAGATCAGCTATATCCACCTTCCATCTATCGACTCAACATTCGAAAGCAAACTTTCTGCGGCAGCTAAACAGTATAGTTTTAAAGACCACTTTATTCTGGGAACAGGGTATACTTTTTCACGTACCAATGTAGCAAATGTAAACAGACGGTCTTATCAACCAATATATTCGCTACGAGCATCGATAGAAACTGCCGGAAACCTGCTCTCTCTAGCTGCTAAAATGTCAGGAGCAAAACCAGATTCTTTAGGTTCCAGACAAATATTCGGGACGAACTTTGCTCAATATGTACGGGCAACTATAGACTATAGTAAAGCATACCAAATAGACGAAAAGAACTCACTGGCATGGCATCTCGGCGGAGGCCTAGCCTATCCGTATGGAAATAATCAGCAGATACCTATCCAAAAACGCTTCTTTGCGGGAGGTGCAAACAGTGTAAGAGGGTGGTCGATAAGAGAACTTGGCCCCGGGTCTTATTATTTTAAAAAATCGGCAGATGGTAATGATAAGGACAACTTTTATTATCACTCGGGAGACATACGGCTCGATGCAAGTGTAGAATATAGAAGTAAGTTATTCTGGATTATAGAAATGGGAGCTTTTATCGATGCCGGAAATATATGGACAGTGAAGAACTATGAAGATCAACCCGATGGGGCTTTCAAATTAAATAAATTCTATAAAGAAGTCGCTGTAGCATGGGGATTAGGGTTACGCCTTAATTTCGATTTCGTACTTATTCGCTTAGACTGCGGATGGAAAGCTTATGATCCTTCGGGAGATCCCAATATAACCCGATGGCCTATCAAGGAACCTTGGCGAATAGCCAAAAATACAGCTTGGCACATCGCCGTGGGCTATCCTTTCTAATACTACATTAGCAAATTATAACATCTTAAGACTCCGCCCTATAAGTTTTAATTCTTTTTAGGCAATATGTTTTAAGCAAGCGAGTTAATAAGATGTACTTTTGCAATAAATAAAATTTCTATTTATTTGATGAAAAAATTATACATATTATTACTACTCCTTACTTTCGCAAATATTACGTGGGCTCAGACATACGAAGATATGGTAAATAGAGCCATGGACTACATAGATATGAAGGATTATGCCGCTGCCGAACAAGCGCTAAAGGCTGCATTGCGTAAAGAACCTGCAAATCCGAACAATATCATGCTGATGGTTAACTTGGGTACAATACAACGAAACCTGGGAGAATACGAAGAGGCTCTTATATCTTATAATGTAGCAATAGAACGATATCCCGATCGGGCTTTCCTGAAACATAGCCGTGCAGCATTATATTGCGATATGGGACGATATGACGATGCCATGAAAGACTACAATACGGTATTGATAAACGACCCGAAAGATATAGAGGCGCTTTATCGACGAGGGCTATTGCACCTCAATAACAATAATATATTTGCAGCCGAAGAAGATTTTGAAAAGACCTTAAAAGAAGCACCAGATAATCTACAAGCTAAACTGGGACAAGCTCTGATTATGAAACGAAGAGGCGAATTTAAAGAGGCAGAAGAGCTATACAGCGATTTAATATACAAACACAAAAACAACGCAGACCTATATTTCAACAGAGCAGAATGCTACTTGCAGTTAAACAAACTGGCACGGATGAATGAAGATATAAATAAGGCTCTGGAACTAGGCTTCAGCGATCCGATTATCTATCTATTGAGAGGTCAGTTAAGACTGGCTCAGTATGACAAACGTCTGGCTAAAGAAGATTTTCTGAAAGCACAGGAAATGGGAGTTAGCCAAACAATTGTAGCCGACTTTCTCAAATTGTGCAAATAACAAAAAGCCTCTCTTTCATCAAACATAACATTTATCAATATTAACATAATTATTATCTATTTGATTTATTAAGATTATGCTTCTATATTTGCAAGTATAACAAATAAACTAATAATTAAAATTAAGTAATTATGTCAGTATTAGTAGGAAAGAAAGCACCCGTATTCAATACAAGTGCTGTAGTGAATGGAAATGAGATAGTAGAAGGCTTCTCTTTGGAACAATACAAAGGAAAGAAATATGTATTGTTTTTCTTCTACCCTGCAGATTTTACATTTGTATGTCCGACAGAGATTATCGCATTCCAAGAAAAAATTGCAGAATTCGAATCACGTAACGTAGCTGTTGTTGGAGCTTCTACCGACTCAGCTTTCTCTCACTGGAAATGGTTACAAACAGAACAAAATGATGGAGGTATCAAGGGGGTTAAATATCCATTGGTATCAGACCAATCACTCATGATTTCTACTGCTTATGATGTACTGGCAGGATCATTTGACTACAACGATGAAGGTGAAGATGTATTCAACGGTGCGCCTCAGGCTTATCGCGGACTTTTCTTGATCGACAAAGAAGGTGTTGTACGCCATCAGGTAGTAAATGACATGCCGCTGGGACGTAGTGTAGACGAAGCTATACGTGTAATCGATGCACTTCAATTCACTGAAGAATACGGCGAAGTTTGTCCTGCAAACTGGAAGAAAGGAGATAAAGCTTTAAAAGCAACCCAAGAAGGGATTTCTGATTATTTATCCCATAAACATTAGTTCTGTCTTGTTTATAACGGATATAAGTTTAAGTTAATTTAGTTCATAAAAGCCGTAGTCCTTCTGATTACGGCTTTTTAATACATAAAAGGAATATATTGCCCTTATTTTTCATACTTTTGTACTCGTTATTTTTAATTTAACTCAAAATGAAATATAATTTCGATGAAATTATCAATCGCAAGGGGACCAATGCCTTAAAAACAGATGCTCTTGCGGCACGTTATGGTAATGCCGAACTCATTCCTTTATGGGTTGCAGATATGGACTTCAAGTCCCCACCGGCAATAACGGAAGCCATCATCGAACGAGCTCATCACGGCATTTTTGGTTATACTTGTGCATCTCAAGAATATTATAATTCTATTATAAATTGGGTTAATCGCCACCATAACTGGCAAATCCAACAAGAATGGATTACATTTATTCCCGGAATAGTAAAAGGAATAGCCTTCGTTTTAGATTGCTTTACGTCCAAAGATCATCAAATAATAATACAACCGCCCGTATATCACCCTTTTCGTATAATCCCGACTTTGCACCATCGTATTGTTGTAGACAATCCTCTAACATTGGAAGCCGGACAATACAAAATGGATTTGGAAGGATTGAAGAATATAATCAATCCGGCTAGTAAAGTACTGATACTTTGCAATCCTCACAATCCGAGTGGAAGAGTCTGGACACGTCAGGAATTAATTGATATAGCTGAAATATGTTACGAGCACAAAATATTGGTTATATCAGATGAGATTCATTCAGATTTGGCCTTTGCTCCACACAAGCATATTCCATTTGCCAGTGTGTCAGAGAAAGCTGCGCAAAACAGCATTACATTCATGGCTCCTAGCAAAACATTTAATATAGCGGGTATTGTAAGTTCATATTCAATTATTCCGAATGACGAACTCAGAAAAAAATTCAACAAATATTTAGAAAGCAGCGAGCTTGACGAAGGTCATATATTTGCTTATTTGGCAGCACAAACCGCATACGAGCACTGCGACGAATGGTTGGCACAAGCTAAAGATTATATATGGAATAATATCAAGTTTGTGGACGAATATCTAAAAGCGAATATTCCTCAAATAAAAGCAATGACTCCTGAAGCATCATTTCTTGTATGGCTAGACTGTAGAGAATTGAATCTTTCTCAAAAGGCATTAGTTTCTCTATTTGTAGACGATGCCAAATTGGCACTGAACGATGGCGAGATGTTTGGACAAGGGGGAGAAGGATACATGCGCTTAAATGTGGGTACGCCTTTGGCCAACATACAAAAAGCGTTGGATAATCTTAAAAAGGCAGTATACGCAAAACAAATACATGACTAGAATTGTTTCTATTACAATTTTGGGCACGATTATTGTCATACAAAAATAAAGTAAAAATAGGTCTTAGGACTTGGTTATTAATCCATATAAACAATTAACAAATAAAATGAAAATTTCAACTAATAAGTTTGTTGCTCTATCTTATGACCTGACAGTTGGTGAAGGTGAGGAACGTGAACTAATGGAAAAGGCTACAGCTGAGACTCCTCTTGAATTTATCTTTGGTACAGACTCTATGCTTCAGGCTTTTGAGAAGAACATCGATGGATTAGCTGAAGGAGATTCTTTCGATTTCACACTCACACCGGAAGAAGCATACGGCGAATACGATGATGATCATGTGGTTGATCTCCCACGAAATATATTCGAACAAGATGGTGTATTGAATGAAGAAGTGATCTTTGAAGGAAATACAGTTCCAATGATGGATACAAACGGAAATCGTTTGAATGGTTCTGTTGTGGAAGTAAAAGAAGATGTTATAAAAATGGACTTCAATCACCCATTAGCTGGAGAAACATTAAATTTCTCAGGAAAAGTACTAACTGTAAGAGAATCTACACCTGAAGAAATTGCAGCATTGTTTGCACCTCAAGGTGGTGGATGCGGATGCGGTTCAGGATGTGGTTGTGGCGACGGAGAAGAAGACTCTTGCGGATGCGGCAGCGAAAAAGAAACAGCTGGCGGATGCGGTTCAGGATGTGGATGTCACTAAAATTTGATTGACATTATATAATATATAAAAGACAGATGCTAAAAAAACATCTGTCTTTTTCTTTTATCCGATTATTTCAATCCGGGCAAACTTTAATAATAATTGCTTTACTCCGGAATTTTCAAATTCTACGGTTGCCTTACGACTATCTACATCACCTGTTACTGCGGTCACTTTTCCGATGCCAAAACGTTCGTGTTTGATAATAGCCCCTACACTTACCTCTCCTGCATTACTCCCTGCCGACGTTTTAGGCGTAGCTGTTCTAGCATTTACAAATTTAGGTTGACCGAAGCTTTCATTTTTCGGTTGAGATAGAGGAGTTGATTCTCTTTGTACAGATCGTTCCGGATGAGTAGTACGAGTATTGGATGAGTAGTCAAACAGCTCTTTGGTGTATGTCTCTGGACGATTGAGAACACCAAAGCCTCCCGATCCGAGTACTCCGGCATTTACATTCAGATAATCCGTATCGATATCCCTTAAGAAACGACTTGGATTACATGCATTAATCTGACCATTACGAAATCGGCTTTTCGCATAAGTTATCATACAAAACTCCTTCGCCCGTGTTATTGCCACATAGAACAAACGCCGTTCTTCTTCAAGTCCTCTGAACTCATCCTTTGCCATAGCCGAAGGAAAAAGATCTTCTTCGAGCCCTACGACAAAGACATTATTAAATTCCAATCCTTTAGCTGCATGGATTGTCATCATGGTCACCTTCTCTTTATCTGCCTCCTTGTCGGTATCTTGATCACTAAGAAGAGATACTTCGGACAGAAAGTCCATCAATCCAATTCCACCGAGCCCTTCTTCCTGACGGCTCTCACAGAACTCATGAATACCTCCGAGCAATTCCTGTAAGTTCTCCTGACGGCTCATACCTTCAGGAGTCTGATCTTGGTATGCATCAGAAGCAATACCACTTTCCTTCACAATACGGGTAGCCAGTTCGTAAGCAGAGAGTTCTTGCAATTGAGCGATAAAGCTTTCTATCAGTTCTTTGAATCCGGCCAATTTCTTTGCAGTACCGGCATTAACATCCAGATTGAAACCCAACGGATTGCTGATTACCTCCCACAAGCTTACATTATGCAGGCGTGCTGCATCAGCAATTTTATTTAAGGTTGTATTGCCTATACCTCGGGTAGGAAAATTAACAGTACGGCGAAAAGCTTCCTCATCGTACGGATTTACCACCATGCGAAAATATCCTATTACATCTTTTATTTCCTTACGCTGATAGAAAGATAGTCCGCCATAAATACGATAAGGTATATTCTTCTTTCTCAATGCTTCTTCAAAGATACGAGACTGTGCATTTGTACGATACAGAATTACAAACTCACTGTATGGAGCATTCTTATCACGACGCAAATCCCATATCTTATTAGACACAATCACCCCTTCCTCAAAATCGGAGAAAGCACTCGCCACTTCGAGTCGATCTCCTTCTTCATTTTCGGAATATATTGTTTTTTTTATTTGATCTGTATTTTGTTTTATCAAGCTATTTGCTGCATTTACAATATTCTGGGTAGAACGATAGTTTTGCTCGAGTTTAAACATCTTAGCTTCCGGATATACCTCCTTAAACTTTAATATATTTTCAATATTGGCTCCACGAAACGAATATATACTCTGGGCATCATCTCCTACCACACACACTCGATGATGTGCATCAGCAAGCTGTTTCACAACAAGATACTGAGCAAAATTTGTATCCTGATACTCATCTACAAGTATAAACTGATAACGCTCCTGATAGGCAGCTAACACATCCGGATGATCTCGAAACAATCGGTTGGTATAAAACAGCAAGTCATCAAAGTCCATTGTATTCGAAGCCCTCAACCGATTGTTATATTCTCTGTATAGATCTTTTATCATGGGCATCTTTGCTCGCTGATCATACTCTATAAGCTCTTTGTTGTGAGCATACATCTGTGGAGATATCAGAGTATTTTTTGCATTCGATATGATCGATTGCACACGTGCCGGCTTGTAGACTTTATCATCAAGCTGAAACTGTTTTATTATGGTTTTTATAAGATTACGGGAATCAGCAGAATCGAAAATAGTAAAGTTAGCTGTGAAGCCTATTCTTTCTGCTTCGGTACGTAAGATTCGTGAAAAAACAGAATGAAAGGTACCCATCCATAAGTAGCGGGCATATTGCCAGCCAATAAGTTGCGCGATACGTTCTTTCATTTCACGTGCAGCCTTATTGGTAAATGTTAGCGCCAATATACTTTGAGGATGATAGCCTTGCTGCATCAGATAGGCTATTTTGTATGTCAATACACGAGTCTTGCCAGACCCTGCTCCGGCGATAATTAGAGAAGGTCCGCTATTATATTCTACAGCTTCGCGTTGTTGTTTATTTAATTGATCGAGTAAGTTATTCATAAAAAGTTGAGATAGGATAACAAAGGTAATGCTTTTTCAGCGAACAATAATAAGCTTATCACCTACAGAAGTACATGTATTTTTCGTACTCTTCAAATTAATCTATATAAATATTATAAGGTTGAAAGAATATATCTACTAACTTTGTTTTTGTTACAGTAAAATAAATATTCAAGAGTATTAATCATAAATCGAAATAGATAGATGTATGTATTTATATCTCCACATTTTGACGATGCCATAGGGTCGTCCGGAGGTGTTATAAACAGACTCGTTGAATCTGGAGAAGAATGTTGCGTAATGACTATTATGACAGCGATACCATGGTATCATCCCAAATATGCATATTATGTATTACACAGACAATCTGAAAACAGGAATGCAGCCAAGGCATTAAAATGCAGTGTAAAAAATGCCCCGTTTCTGGATGTTGTATATAGAAAAGGGATGAGAAAACAGATGAAGCAGGCGAAGAAAAAGTTATTCACAGTAGAAATTACAGAGTATGATTTGATTGAAAAGATCCGATATTATATTCTGATAAATACAAAGTCTGATGATATATTGATTGCTCCTGCAGGACTGGGTAATCATATAGATCACCGTATCGTAAATATTGCGGTTCAGGGTCTCGATAGACGTGTTTATTTATACGAAGAATTCTATTATGATATTGATCGCCATTGACAGCCGATTATGCATACGTGTATTTAACAAAGAATGAAATTTCTGAAAAATTAGATGCAATGTTGATGTATAAGAAAACCCTACGAAAACTATTTCGCAGAAATTGGAAAGAGAGAACGGCCCACTATTATATGAAAGAACGTATACATGCAGGCAAGCCTTATGAACGGTTTAACGATATTACTTTTATAGATGGGAAATAAAAGAATGATAGGATCATTAACATCTTATCCGGCTAGGATAACGACTGTTCACCGTGTAATTGAAACTATTTTAAATCAATCGGTACCACTAGATAAAGTTATCCTGTATCTGGCCGATGAACAGTTTCCCGATCGACAATTGCCACAAACATTAACTGATTTGGCAAAAATGAGGATTTGATGTATGACAACACACAAGGGAAAAAACTCAATGACAAGAATATTAATAATATTATGGATGCATATCCCGAAGTAAGGGCTCGCCTCATCAATCGGAATATAAAGTGACAAAACAACGGTGTTTTTTACCGTTGTTTTGTCACTTTATATTTCTATCGGATATGTTCTACTCTTCTATTTTATAACTAATGACTACAAACTTTACTTACATCTACAGTAAATCCATTATCATTTGAAGGCATAAATTTTCCTTTATTCTTTAAAAACACTATTAATTCATCAATATCCATATCTTCTGCTGAACAAGCATAAAACTTTTGATCTTTACCAAATTGTTCAATAATGGCTTCCTTTAAAGAAGACTCCGTGTAATTATTTCCTTCCATCATATGAAGTACTTCATGAGCATGCAATTGTTCCATAATTATCTTATTCTTAGTTTTCCATACAAAGATAAGGAGTAAACACCCAGAGCGAACGTAACATATGTTACACAAATATTCCTCTTTACTTAAAAAATATTTTTATTTAGTTTTCTATTTTGTTGTATCTTTATGTGTTCAAATCTAAAATCAAAAAAGTTCATGAGAAAAACCCTTAAAACCATTTGTTATTTTTTACTTGTAACCGCTACATTAGCCGGATGCGAGAACAAAATTCCACTAAAGGCTAATTACGAGGTTATACCATTACCTCAAAGTATAACTTTGGCGGGAAATGAAAGTTTCACGTTAAATAGTAATACTCAGATTAGTTATTCGAAAGGCGATGAGATACAAAAGCAAACAGCCGAATTTCTGTCCGAGTACCTCAAATTGAGTACAGGTTTGAGCCTAAAAGTAACAGATAAAAAAGTATCTGAAAACTCGATTATACTGAAAGCTGATTATCAGGGAGAGAAGTCTGAATCATACAGTCTTATTGTAAACAGCAAACAGATAATCATTAATGGGAAAGACAATGCCGGAACATTTTACGGAGTACAAACATTAAGAAAATCGATCCCCGAAGATGCATCAAACAGTACAATCATCTTTCCGGCTGTAGAAATAAAGGATTACCCACGTTTCGAATACCGAGGAATGATGCTTGACGTAGGTCGCCATATGTTTCCTGTAGAGTTTATAAAAAAATATATAGATATCTTAGCTCTACACAACATGAACCGTTTTCACTGGCACCTTACTGATGATCAGGGATGGAGAATAGAAATAAAAAAATATCCCGAACTCACCAAGGTAGGGTCTCAACGTGCTCAAACTGTTATCGGAAGAAACTCTGCTAAGTATGATGGAAAACCTTATGGGGGTTATTATACACAGGAGCAAATAAAAGAGATAGTAGCGTACGCTCAGAAACGTTTTATAACTATTGTTCCGGAAATAGACCTTCCGGGCCATATGTTGGCAGCATTATCAGCCTATCCTAATCTTGGTTGTACAGGAGGCCCATATAAGGTGGGTGAATCTTGGGGTGTATTTGACGATGTGCTATGTGCCGGTAATGAAGAGATATACACTTTCCTGGAGAATGTATATTCTGAGCTTATAGAGCTATTCCCATCTAAACTTATACATGTAGGTGGTGATGAATGTCCTAAAGTGAGATGGAAGGAATGTCCTAAATGTCAGGCTAAAATTAAAGAATTAGGACTTAAAGGAGATGCAAAACATACGAAAGAAGACATGCTACAAAGCTATGTAATATCTCGTATGGAGAAATTCTTGAATAGTAAAGGACGTGAAATCATTGGTTGGGATGAAATACTCGAAGGAGGATTAGCCCCTAATGCTAAAGTCATGTCGTGGAGAGGTATGGAAGGCGGTGCATCTGCTGCAAAAATGAAACATGAAGCAGTGATGACTCCTACATCTCATTTATATTTCGATTATTATCAGACAGATGACACAACGGGAGAACCTCTTGCTTTCGGCGGATTTGTTTCTGTAAAGAAAGTATATAGCTTCGAACCTGTTCCTAGTGAACTTACAGCGGAAGAAAGCAAATATATAATAGGTACTCAGGCTAACTTATGGACAGAGTATGTAGTAGACTCTAAACAGGCAGAATATATGGTATTGCCTAGAGCTGCGGCATTAAGCGAAGTGCAATGGACAATGCCGGAAAAGAAAAACTATGAATTTTTCCTGCCTCGCCTTGGCAAATTGATGGACCTATATAAAAAGCTGGATTACAACTTTGCAACGCATGTAGTAGACATTAGTTCCGAAATTATTCAAGATGTTGCTAAAGGTGTAGTGAATGTAAAACTTTTCACCTATGATAACGCTCCTATATACTATACTCTAGATGGTAGTACACCATCGACTAAGAGTATAAAATATGAGCACCCTATTGAGATTAGTACAACAGCAACTATAAAGGCTATAGCATTCAGAGACAAGGAACAAAGTAAAGAATATACCGAATCTTTTGAGTTCAATAAAGCCACATTCAAAAACATCAAACTGGAGAATGCCCCTCATAAAAATTATACTTACAACGGAGCAATCACGTTGGTAAATGGAAAAAGAGGCGGTACTTCTCACGCGAATGGTGAATGGCTCGGTTTTTATAATACAGATTTCGTTGCAACTATTGACATGAAAGAACCGACAGAAATGTCAGAGGTTACTACCGGGACTTTTGTTAGTCCGGGATCGTGGATTTTTGGAGCAACAGGATATATTGTATCTCTTTCTGAAGATGGAGAATCTTTCAAACAAGTGTTCGAAGAAAAATATCCAATTGTGGATAAAGATAGCCCGAGTGACAGAGTGCAGGATTTAGTAGCGAAATTTCCAACACAGAAAGCTCGTTATGTAAAAATAACAGCAAAAGTTACCAAGTCAATCCCTGAATGGCACGTAGGGAAAGGAAGCCCTTCATTCGTATTTGTAGACGAGATAATCATTGAATAAAAAAATGTAATGATAAAAAGCAAAGGAGCTGTCTGATTAGACAGCTCCTTTGCTTTTTATATAGAATTATACTTATTTCAACAGTTATACACAACACTATATATTTTACTGCGAATATCTACCAAGTTACGCTCAATATCAATATCTCCGTAAGACATTAGTTTCATCGGAATGGCATTCCCATCATTATGATAAGCCGGTTGTTGATATTGTACATTCTCCCACAATCTGAATCCTAAACGCTGATAGAAACCAACACGGCGCTCGGATAATATAGTCGTAGGAAGTTCTACTTCAAGAATTATAGGCCTAGAGGCTTGCATAAACAACTCCATCACTTTACGTCCGTAACCTCCATTTCGGAAGTCGGGTGAAATAGCAAAGTGTTCTGCAAAAATAAATTTATCTAAGTCCCAATATGTGAGAAAACCAACTAATTTACCATCTTCTATCGTAACAGATATAACAAATGGGCTCTTGCCTTTATGCAAATCCAGCATTTTCTCGAAAGGGCGTCGTTCGCTAAGAGGAAAAGATTCGATATAAAGATTTTCTATAAACGAAACCTCTGCATGATTTGATATATCTAATTCCTTAATCTCCATTTTCTTGTGTTATTTTTATTAATTCCCTTGGCTGGTTTTTACTTCTTTCAAGTAACCGTCTTCGCATTTTACGATGCGCCCGGGATATTTTTGTACAACGGCATAATTATGCGTCGACATGACTACAGCCGTACCATTTCCTGCTATGGTATGAAGTAATTGAACAATCTGCCCCCCCATCTCAGGATCTAAGTTTCCGGTTGGCTCATCAGCCAATATAACCTCCGGTGAGTTGAGTAGAGCTCGAGCAATAACAATTCGTTGCTGTTCACCACCCGAAAGCTCATGGGGCATTTTATAGCCTTTATTTTGCATACCAACCTGAGTCAGTACTTCATTAATCCGTAGACTTATTAAATCTTTGTTTTTCCATCCGGTAGCCCGTAATACAAATTCAAGATTCTTTTCTGCCGAGCGATCGATCAATAATTGAAAATCCTGAAAAACAATACCGACCTTTCTTCTCAGGTAAGGAATTTGTTTCTTTTTGATATTTTCTAACTCATAGTCCAAGACTTTTCCTGTACCTCTAACTAAAGGTATCTCATGATACATACTTTTGAGAAGAGTACTTTTCCCTGAACCAACTTTGCCAATCAGATAAACAAAATCTCCTTCTCTGATAGTCAGATTAATATCACTTAATATTGTGTTGCCATCTCGTTCGAGATCAACTCCTTCGTATTTTACAATTACTTCTTTTTCTGTATCCATAATTACTCTATTTCAACAGTTAAACAATTAGCAGATACTATTTGCTCACAGTCTACGTGTTTTATTTCTTATGCCTCTTTTGAAGCTCTCTAGCTAAATCTTCAATACTCAAACCTTTTGATGTTAGCAAAACAATCAAATGATAAAGCATATCGGCAGATTCATAAATCAGGCGATCATCAGTACCATTACATGCTTCTATTACAGATTCTAATGCCTCCTCTCCCACTTTCTGAGCCATACGGTTTATTCCTGACTGAAAAAGAGATGTTGTATATGAGCCTTCGGGCATTTCTTTGTAACGTTTCTCTATAAAATGCTGCAGATATTTAAAGAAAAGAATATCTTCTTTATTATCCTCCTCAAAGCAGGTATCAGCACCTGTATGACACACAGGGCCAACAGGATTCACCTTAATGAGTAGCGTATCATGATCGCAATCGTCTTTTATACTAATTACATGAAGAAAGTTTCCACTCTCTTCTCCTTTTGTCCACAAACGTTGTTTCGTACGGCTGAAGAATGTAACCTTTCCTGTCTCCTGAGTTTTATTCAGAGCCTCTTCGTTCATGTAACCCAGCATTAGAACTTTGTTTGTTACATTATCTTGTATAATTGCAGGGATAAGTCCACCCACTTTATCGAAATCAAGTTTCATCTTACATTTATATTTTCTTTTTTCAAATACTCTTTCAAATCTTTTATTGCAATCTCCCCAAAATGAAAAACACTCGCTGCAAGTGCTGCATCGGCTTTACCTTCCACAAAGACATCCCGAAAATGTTGCATATTCCCTGCGCCTCCGGATGCGATGATGGGGATATTTAATGTTTCGGATAACATGCGTAAAGCTTCATTCGCATAGCCTGTCTTCACCCCATCGTGATCCATACTAGTAAATAGAATCTCTCCTGCGCCTAAATTTTCAACTTCCTTTGCCCACGAGAAGAGTTCTTTATCAGTCTTGTTGCGTCCACCACTCGTATAGCAAGACCACAGTCCATCTTTGAGGCTGGCATCTATCGCACACACACATACCTGAGAACCAAAATTCTTGGCTATCTCTTCTATTATCTTCGGATTTCTGATAGCCGTAGAATTTACTGATATCTTATCAGCTCCCGCATTCAAAAGTCTGTCTACATCAGAAAGCTCATTAATACCACCACCTATAGTAAAAGGAATATTAATATTTGCAGCAATGCGCTTAACTAGATCTATAAAAGTTTTACGTTCTTCGTGCGACGCTGTGATATCAAGAAAGACCAATTCATCCGCTCCTTGCTCACTATAACGTACTCCCAATTCGACCGGATCTCCGGCTTCTCTGAGATTTACAAAGTTCGTCCCTTTTACGGTTTTCCCATCTTTTACATCAAGACAAGGTATAATTCTTTTTGCTAACATTTATTCTTTTTATTTTATCTCCTACTCAGTTCCTTTAGTGTTACTCTATTCTCATAAATAGCCTTTCCTAAAATAACGGCAGGCACTCCCGATTTTTCTAAATCAAGTATGTCTTGAAAACAACTGACACCACCACTGGCAATGAGATACAAATTCGGAAAAACATTTAATATATCCTTATACAAATCAATTGATGGCCCCTGTAACATACCATCTTTGCTTATATCGGTACAAACAACTTTCGAGATGCCTTTTCGGTTATAATCGCCGATAAAAGGTATTACCTCAACTGAGGTTGCTTCCTGCCAACCCGATACGGCAATCTTATGATCTTTACAATCGGCACCAAGGATAATCTTGTCTGCTCCATATTTGGTTATCCAAGAAGTAAAAAGCTCCTGATTTCTGACAGCAATGCTGCCTCCGGTAACCATCGATGCGCCCGAATTAAAAGCGATTTCAATATCCTCATCACTTTGCACACCTCCTCCAAAATCAATGATAAGAGATGTGTTGGATGCGATTTTCTCCAATACTGATTGATTGACTATATGCTTTGTCTTAGCTCCATCAAGGTCTACCAAATGTAAGCGCCGAATACCGGCACCTTCAAACATTTTGGCAACCTCCAAGGGGTCTTCATTATATACTTTTTTGGCTTCATAGTCTCCTTGCGAAAGGCGTACACACTTCCCATCAATGAGATCTATAGCCGGAATTATTTCTATCATTTATATCAGGTAAAAAACGGTATGCTTAGAGGATATTTCCAATACTCTCCATTATTGGCTTTTAAGGCAGCAATAATAATGAACACAATCTCAATTATTCCTAAAGCGATAAGCATAGGTATACCAATAAGGACGAGACAAAGTATGATTGATATAACTATATAGATAAGCATACTCAACATAAAGTTGGCGATATTCTTGCCATGCCTGCTTACAGCCTCACTCTTATCTGCATTAACCAACCACATCACAATTGGGATAACAAAACCCAAGCCGGCAATAATGAAGCCGGCAAACTGAGAAAGGTGCATCAACATCAAGTATGTGTTTTCTTCCATACCGAGTGAATTTTTCGTTTGGCCACTAAAAGAGGAATTCAGGATTTTATCCTTTTCCCTTTGATATTCTTCTTCTGATATGGCTCCTTTCGATCTTAGATCTTCCAATATTCTCAAATCCTCATATTTATCCATAACAAAATGACGTTTTTTTTAAAGTAAAACGATAATCCTGTAAAGATAATATAAAGTTGTAAGTTATAAGATAAGTGTTAGGCGTTTATTACACGTACTTTACCCGATATCATTTCCAATTCGCCACGATCAACTAAAAAGCGAATGGTATCCAAGATGTCTTTTTGATTATATTCCGACAATGAACCGACAACATGATCCACAGACAATAAATCGCTTTTTATCAACTCCTTTACAGACTTAGATATTTCATTAAACGTCTTATTATTCAGCCCCGAACCATTCTTTGTCAAGCATATATCACACTGTCCGCAATCATTTATTTTCTTTTCTCCAAAATAAGAAAGTAAGATACGACTCCGACAGATTTCATTTTGTTCTGCATAATGACTAATCGCCTCTATGCGTTTCTCGAAGCGAAATCTACGATCTTCGTTCACTATTCGGGGGATATTAAGATACTTAACATCTATACGAGGTTGGGTATAAGCAATCAGTGGAGTTTTTTTATGAGGTATAAAATCGATAATATTTCTTTTATCTAGTACTTTGAGCATCTCATAAACTACATTCCGCGACTTATCCATCCTTAAAGCTATCTCAGCCTCATTTATAGTTGCATAATTAGTAAAAAGTCCGGTATAAAGTCGCAATATTGTGTTTACCAATTGCTCATACTCCTTATCAAAATTATAATGGTATAAATCATCTCGGTAAACAGTAAACATGAGCCTAGAGCGATTATCTACTTCATCCGTATATTCAATATAACCGGCAAGATCAAGAATTTTCAAAGCATTATGTACAGGTAATATCGGTAACTTATACACCGAACAGAACTGATGAATATTAAAATCGTAAATCATGCCTATTCCATAACCTTCAGCTATTTGAAAAAAATAAGCTAATGATTGATACACGTGAAAGATAAACTCTCTTTCAGGAAATTCATCTCTTATGCGCTTTTTGAGTTTAGCAGTGTCATTTCTATCGTACAGTATAACTGCATAAGACTTTTCTCCATCACGCCCTCCACGTCCCGCTTCCTGAAAATATTCTTCGATAGAATTAGGTAGATCGGTATGTACTACCAAGCGGACATCAGGCTTATCGATTCCCATTCCAAAGGCATTTGTACAAACTATTATTCTGATCTCATTATTCTTCCATGCATTTTGCTTGCGTATTTTATCCGAAGCATTCAATCCTGCATGATAGAAATCGGATGAAAAACCATTTTTAATTAAGAAATCAGAGATATCTTTCGTCCGCTGCCTGCTACGCACATATACAATGCTAGACCCTCTTATTTTTTCGAGAATTCGAACTAACTCTTCTTGTTTTCCCTCTGTGCTACGAACGATATATGCCAAATTCTTGCGCTCGAAACTTTTTCGGAATACATTTTTTTCCTTAAAGTGAAGCTGCTCTTGAATATCATCGATCACATCAGCTGTTGCAGTCGCAGTAAGAGCCAATACAGGCACTTCGGGTATATGCTGACGTATTTCTACTATCCGGAGATAAGACGGACGAAAATCATACCCCCATTGAGAGATACAATGCGATTCATCGACTACAAGTAAGCAAACATTCATATGTTGAAGCTTACTCAGGAAAAGTTGTGTAGCAAGTCTTTCAGGGGATACATACAGAAACTTATAATCACCAAATACTGCATTCTCCAGTGTAGTTATAATCTCTTGGCGAGTCATTCCCGAATATACAGCCAAGGCTTTAATTCCTCTTTCACGAAGATTATCCACCTGGTCTTTCATCAATGCTATAAGAGGGGTAACAACTATACAAATGCCCTCCATAGCCATTGCCGGAACCTGAAAAGTTAGAGATTTCCCTCCTCCTGTGGGCATAAGCCCCAATGTATCTTTCCCTTGGCTAACTGAATGGATAATATCTTCCTGTAATGGACGAAACTCATCGTAACCCCAATATTGCTTTAATATTTTGTGATATATATCCATTCTAAAAAACCTATTAATAAATATGCCAACATCCCAATTTGATTATAATATTGGCATATTGGCACATTAAATTCAGTTTATCCTATATTAGTTTTTCATTGGACGAATCTCTAATTTTATATTAGTATCATCCAAGTACTTACCTATTTTCTCCTGATCAAATTCTGACATGTGATAAGGGTAAAGAACTTTCGGCTGTACTTTTTTAGCAGCATCAACAAACATATCGTCATTCATTGTATAAGGAAGATTTTTGGGTAAGAAAGCGATATCTATCGTACCTTTCAACTTATCCATTTCAGGAATATTTTCGGTATCCCCAGCTACATATACTCTTTTATCTCCGAATGCTATAATGTATCCGTTTCCTCTACCTTTTGGATGATAGGCTTCTCCATCCGGCTTTTTATTGACGATGTTATATGCAGGCACAGCATCTATATGAAGATTAGCCCAGTGAGCATGATCACCATTGTTGATTACATCACCGTATTTAAGGATTTCATTACATACTTTAGATACAATAAAATGTGTATCTGCCTTTTTCACGGCAGCAACAGCAGCACTATCGAGATGATCTCCGTGCTCGTGAGTGAGCAGTATAAGATCGGCCTTAGGCAACTTCGAATAGTCTGCGACTTTTGAGTAAGGATCTACATGTATTATTTTCCCTCCAAACTCGAACATAAGTGAGGCATGACCAACCAGAGTCACTTTCAAAGGACCAGCATTGGTTTCATACACATCCGCTTTAATATATTCAGGTTGAGTATTCATACTTAATGAATCGGTTGGCGCTACAGATGAATTTGCTGTAGATTTATTACCACAAGAAACGAATAAAACTGCAGTTAATACGAATATTGATAATAATGATTTCCTCATAAGCTTATAATTTTGAAGTTAGCAAAATTGTCCGGTATCAATATCTTTCACATAAAGCTGAATATTAGTCTTGCCATTATGCGTATTTTCTTCCAATGTATAACATATATCGAAAGGCTTACCGCTTTTAACCTTATCTGAACTATCCTGTTGCCTGAAAGCAATTCCATTAACAGGTGTCGACATTGTATCGTCTATCATTTCAAGCTTGAGATGAACATTATCTTTTCCCACCAATTTGCTTGTACCGTAATCCATAACATTGCACGTAACAAATATAGGATTCAGGTTTTCAGGACCAAAAGGAGCAAAAGCAGCTAAATCTTCAGTAAACTTCTGATTTATTTCCTTAAACGAGAGTTCAGCATCGACACGTATCTGAGGACGCATCATCTCGGGAGCAATCATTTCGAGAGAAAGGGCTTCGAAACGGCTTTTGAATTCCTTTAAATTTTCTTCTTTCAATGATAATCCGGCAGCATAGGTATGTCCTCCAAAGTTTTCCAAGATATCTTTGCAGGCTTCAATCGCCTTGTAAACGTCAAAACCCATTACAGAACGGGCAGAACCGGTAATTAACCCCTGAGACTGGGTAAGAACGACTGCCGGCCGTAAATATTTTTCAGTCAAACGTGAAGCGACAATCCCGATAACACCCTTGTGCCATGTTTCATTGTAGATAACGATACTTTTCTTTTCTTTCATATCTACATTTTCATCGATAAACTGTATTGCTTCTTCTGTAATTCGTTTATCGAGCTCGCGGCGATCATCATTATAATGGTCTATATTCATACTTTTCTCACGAGCATCTTCGATCGTGCTCGACAAAAGTAAATCTACAGCCTCTTTTCCTTTCATCATACGCCCCGAAGCATTGATACGTGGTCCGATTTTGAAAATTATATCATTGACTGTAATGTTCTTATATGTTAAGCCACAAATATCAATTATACCTTTCAATCCTAAACTGGGATTGGAGTTTATCTGTTTCAATCCAAAATAGGTAAGTACCCTATTTTCTCCTGTAATAGGTACAATATCGGATGCCACACTTACAGCTACCAGATCTAGCAAATCTGTAATTTCTGAAAAATCGATTTTATTACTCTGAGCCAATGCCTGCACAAGCTTAAAGCCGACTCCGCATCCCGAAAGATGTTCGTAAGGATAGGTAGAGTCTAAGCGTTTGGCATCTATTACCGCTACCGCATCGGGCAAGACATCATCGGGCATGTGGTGATCACCGATGATGAAATCGATCCCCTTGCTTTTAGCATAGTCTATCTTCTCATTTGCCTTTATGCCGCAGTCGAGCGCAATGATCAACTTAACGCCTGTTTCCTCTGCATAGTCTATACCTTGTTCGGATATCCCATAACCTTCATCGTAACGGTCGGGAATATAATAATCCAGATTGGTGGTAAACTTCCGAAGAAACTTGTACACAAGAGCAACCGCAGTTGTTCCGTCTACATCGTAATCTCCGTATATAAGTATACGTTGTTTTTGTCCCAGTGCCTTTTCTATTCTCTTTATAGCCTTATCCATATCAGGCAACAAGAAGGGGTCATGCAAGTCTCTCAAGCTAGGATGAAAGAACTTACGGGCCTCTTCGGCAGAAGATATCCCTCTCTGAATCAAGAGCTGGCAAAGAACAGGGCTTATGCCTAATTTCTTAGCAAGCTCATCTCTCTGCTCTTTTTGCTGGGTTGTTAGGGCTTCGTAATTCCATTTGTAAATCATTATATATAGTTTTTCTTTCTTCTGTCTCAAGAGAGATAGGCTAGCATTTTTTTGTTAAATATGACAACAATATGCCCTTTTACCAATCTCTTAGTACGGCTATTTATATCGAAAAGTAGCCTAGTACGAATTCGTAAAGATAATATATATAAGTGAAATCAGTATCGCCGATTTTACTTTTTATTTTTTATTATGATAGAATAATCTATGCGTAAAACACAAATACAATCAGGCTATCGAGTGATTTATATGTATAAAAAAAGTCTTACTATTTTGAGTAAGACTCTATATCATTCGGAGCATATATTACTTTACATTACTTGCTTTCAATCCTTTGATAACCGATGACGTAAACCCTGCATGCTCCATTTCATTAAGACCCTTGATCGTTATACCTCCGGCTGTGGTTACCTTATCAATCTCGGCTTCGGGATGGGAGCCATTTGCCTCAAGCAGCTTCACTGCACCCAACAACGTCTGCATCACTATTTCTTTAGCCTGATTGGGGTACAACCCCATCTCCACACCACCTTCCATCGCCGCTCTAATATAACGAAACGCGTAGGCTATACCGCACGATGCTAAGGATGTTGCTGCAGGTAGTAGCTTTTCATCGATTAATTCTGTTTTTCCTAATTCATTAAATATTTCTATAATCTGTGTTATATCTTCTTTTTGAGCATTCAGAGTAGAGACAAAAGTCATACTTTGTTTTTCGGCAATCGCTGTGTTTGGCATCACCCGAAAGATGCTTTTCCCGACTACCGACCAACTCGCTAACTGCTCTAATGAAATACCGGAAGCAACAGACACCAATATCTGAGCTGGATTTTTCAATCTATCTTTGTTTTGCAACAATACTTCCTCTATAAGCCATGGTTTAACTGCAACAATTACAATATCGGCTGTATCTAATGAATCGTACTCACTGGCGACTACATTTAAGCCTGAACCCGAATCTTTCATCCGAGTTGCCGAAACCGAAGTCTTCGTAATGACTGTTATATCGTGAGCTTTAAAAAGTAAGCCGGTAGACAATCCTCGGGCAATAGCCCCGCCCATGTTTCCTCCGCCTATAATCGATATTTTCATATACTTATTTATTATAGTGTTTCTTTATATAGTCTTTATAATCTTCTTCCAATTTATCTATCTCGTTTATGAGGAAATCATAGAAATTACCATCAAATATAATCCCTTCCTCTTTTATTCCATTTTCTAAAACAGTTATTGCCCCTTCACTGTTTATATATGCCCTATAAAGATTTCCACTTCGTTTATAAAACATCTGTCCATAATCCCCATTGCCTGAACTTGCGGTCTCCTTATATTTTTCATCGTAAGTAAGCCATGATAGCATATCTTTATCTGAGGATAATCCATAAATAAACATTCCATACCCAAATTCCCATGCCGGAACTACATCATATTCTTGAGGTCTAGGCCAAATTTTCTCTTCTACTTCGAGTATTACAGCACCTAATGAGAGTAAAAACGTCCTCACTTCTTCGTTAAAACTTATTCCATACGATCTTTCATAATCTTCAATTTGCTCTATTGTTGCCGGACTGTTTTTATAATTGTACCACATAAAATCATCGTTCAATAATTCTATACGGTCTAAAAAGTCATCTAATATAGCCATTCTTACCTGTTAAGCTTCTTTTGTGGTAATAAAAAACAGTTAATGCTTTACTCGTTATATTATTTCTTTATCACCATTTACTATTTTTTGCATTCTGTATTTTAATGCCTGATTGATATCAGTAAAACGTAAAATTATCAAAAAATATTTCTTTTTTATCTAAAACACCTCCAATAACAAGATAATTATTTCATTTTCCTTACTTTTGCACAAATTCTAAATTATGCTCGATAGATTATTCAAGAAAAAAGACATTTCGGTTATACTTGCAGAGCCTTCAGAAAACAAAGAAGGGCTTAGAAGAAGTCTGACTGCGACCAACCTTATAACCTTAGGAATTGGAGCCATTGTAGGCACAGGTATTTTTGTTATTACCGGTCAGGCAGCTTCAATGTATGCGGGCCCGGCTTTAACTATTTCTTTTGTTATATCAGCACTGGGATGTGTTATGGCTGGTTTATGCTATGCTGAGTTTGCCGCAATGATACCGGTATCAGGAGGAGTGTATTCCTACAGCTATACTACAATGGGCGAAGTATTAGCTTGGTTTGTAGGTTGGATTTTAGTTCTTGAATATCTTTTTGCATGCTCCAGCGTTGCTGTGGGATGGTCTGGTTACATGCTCAGCTTATTAAATGAATGGGGAATACATTTTCCCGAGCAAATAGCAGGAGCCACTTTCGATCACCTGAAAGACGGAAGCTGGGTGTGGACAGGGAAAATTATCAATTTTCCTGCTGTATTTATCGTAGCCATAGTTTCCGCATTTCTTATAGGAGGCATAAAGCAATCAGCTCTTGTCAATAATGTCATTGTTGTTATAAAAGTCGGTGTTATTCTATTATTCATAGGTTTTGGTTTATCATATATCGACACAAGCAACTGGGTGCCATATATCCCTGAAAATACAGGAGGGTATGGAAACTTCGGATGGACAGGAATCCTTCGTGGGGCTGCTGTTGTTTTTTATGCATATTTAGGTTTCGATGCCCTGTCTACTGCTGCGGGAGAGGCCCGTAATCCTCAAAAAGATATGCCAAAAGGTATCCTCATATCATTACTTATCTGTGCTGTTCTTTATATTGGTGTAACAACAGTATTGACAGGAATAGTAAATTACAAAGACCTCAACGTAGATGCACCCATCGCATTAGCAATCGACCGTGCAGGTGAAGGTTTAGCATGGCTGAGCCCCTTTATCAAGCTTGGAGCTATTGCCGGACTTAGTTCCGTAATCTTAGTTATGATGTTAGGACAATCGCGAATATATTATGCTATTTCAAAAGATGGTTTATTACCAAGTATCTTCTCTAAAGTAAGTCCTAAACATGGCGTTCCTCATAATGCAACCATATTCGCCAGTATTGTAACAGGGTTAATAGCGGGTCTATTTCCATTGCATGTACTCAGCGAATTGGTATCAATCGGTACGTTAATGGCATTCACTATAGTTTGTATATCAATTGTTATACTACGTAAAACTCAGCCAGACCTAAAGCGTCCATTCAAAACACCACTTGTACCATTTGTACCACTCTTAGGTGCTGCTATATGTATCGTACAAATGGTATCTCTACCTTGGAGCACATGGGAAAGAATGATTGGCTGGACTATTCTAGGATTCATTATATATTTCACTTATGGCATTAAGCATAGTAAACTGAATAATAAGTAAGGCATTGTGCAGAAGGAGTAAGTTCGTACAATCCTCTCAGAACCAATACACACCTTTAAGAAATTTAATTTCAATATTTACAATCATTTTGACACACAACTAACACAAAATATTTCAAAAAGTTATTATTTTTGTCAACACGCATAAAATATAACAACTTAATGAAAGAACAACTACTCCGCAAGAAGAATATTGCATCCATTCTCAAAGATTCCCTCCAAGAAAAGGGTGGGTTAAAAAGGACCTTATCGGTCAGGCATTTAATCGCCTTAGGCATAGGAGCGATCATAGGTACCGGAATATTCGTTCTTACAGGAACTGCCGCTGCAAATTATGCTGGTCCTGCTCTGACAATTTCTTTCATCATTTCTGCATTAGGATGCGCAATGGCCGGTCTTTGCTACGCCGAATTTGCATCCATGATTCCCGTAGCAGGAAGCGCCTATTCTTACAGTTATTCTACATTAGGAGAATTCTTTGCCTGGTTTATAGGCTGGGATCTAATACTCGAGTATCTGTTCACGGCCGGAACTGTAGCTGTTGGGTGGTCGGGATATTTTGTGAGTTTTCTCGACGATTTCGGATTACATATACCAATGAATATGCGCCTAGCTCCATTCGATCACACCTCCGCCGGAGGTTGGGTCACAACCGGTAGCATTATAAACTTCCCGGCTATGTTTGTTGTGGCAGTTATGTCTGTACTGTTGATTCGGGGAATAAGTCAGTCTGCTACGTTAAACAACATCGTAGTTGTCGTTAAAGTTGTTGTTATACTATTATTTATAGGTTTTGGGCTATCATTTATAGACACTGCCAACTGGACACCTTACATTCCTCAAAATACAGGAGAATTTGGCCATTATGGTTGGAGCGGAATATTTCGTGGTGCAGGAGTTATCTTCTTTGCTTACATCGGATTTGATGCTGTATCAACGACTGCGCAAGAAGCCAAGAATCCCCAAAAAGATATGCCCAAAGGAATACTGCTATCGTTACTTATATGTACTATCTTATACATTGCCGTTACAGTTGTATTAACAGGGATAGTAAATTACAAAGAATTGAGCGTCCCTGCTCCCATCGCTCTGGCTATAGACAATGCGGGAGAAGGTCTTGTATGGCTGCGTATGCCAATCAAAATAGGTGCTATAGCAGGACTAAGCTCTGTTGTTTTGGTTATGATGCTTGCCCAATCACGTATATTCTATACTATATCCAGAGATGGCTTACTTCCTAAATTCTTTTCGAAAGTACATCCTAAGTATAGCACACCTCACAATTCAACGATTGTAACCTGTATTGCTGTTGGTCTTATAGCAGGGCTTCTACCGATAAATGTACTCGGGGAGCTTGTGTCTATCGGAACTTTAATGGCTTTCACGCTGGTATGTATATCAATAATAATTCTACGCAAAATGCGTCCGGATGTAGAGCGTCCATTCAAAACACCTCTTGTTCCTCTTGTTCCTATATTAGGCGTTTTAATATGTCTGTCGCAGATGCTTGCCTTGCCTTTGGATACTTGGCTTAGGTTGATAGTATGGATGGTTATAGGTTTTGTTATTTACTTCACCTACGGAATTAAGCATAGTAAACTCAATAAGAAATAATACAAAAGAGGTTGTACCAAAAGTAAAATACTTTTATCATTATCCGTCTTGTCATTTTTAGTGTAATGGAGAATCTCGGCTATTGAGATACGAGATGTTTCACTTCATTCAAACTTGACTGGTGATAAAAAATATTTTCGGCACAACCTCTTTAATCTTTATAATTAGTAGGTTTATTACTTCAGCTCCTTAATTTTTACATTTTTAAACCACACTTCATCTCCATGATCCTGTAGTAAAATATTGCCTTCCGCTGCATTTCCAAAGTTAGGCCAGTTTGCGTATTTACTGTAAGCAACCAATGCATTCCACATCTGATTGTTACGCTCATACTCAACAATTTTGACGCCATTCAACCAATGTTGAACTTTATTATCAATAACTACAACAGTAGCAGTGTTAAAACCATTCTTGATAAAAGGTTTATCTGCCGATGCAGGAATCAGATCATATAACGATCCTAAAGTTCTATTCCCTTTTACGCCCAATTTTGCATCCGGGTGCTTTTCATCATCAAGTATCTGGAACTCACAGCCAATTGCAGAACCCTCTCCTTTATTTAAATCAGGGTTCACAAAATATTTTATTCCACTGTTTGCTCCTTCTGTAATTTTAAAATCTACTTTCAGTATAAAATTCTTATACTTACGGGTAGTTACGATATCTCCGCCATTCGTTGATTCGCCGCCACCGCTTTTCAGTACTTTCAAAATACCATTATCTATTACCCAACCCTTAGAAGGGAAAGTAGTAATTCGAGCTCCTTTCCATCCTTCTGTTGTTTTACCATCCCACAATAATTTCCATCCATCTCTTGTTTCCTGTTCGGTCAATACATTATCTTGAGCAAACAGAGACATCGTAAATAAACTGATAGCAACCGCTAATATATATTTCTTCATGTATGATATCTGATTTTATATTTTATAATATTGTTCCCAATCTTTGCGCGGAGGAATTCCGGTCAGCATTGCGTTGGCAAACGCATTATTTGTTATTTGTTTTGTTCTACTGTCGAAATAAAATTTCGTATTCAAGCGTTGAGCCATTACTCCTAAAGAGAAAACCTGACTTAATGGTCCATGAATTTCAAACGGAGAACGAGTCTTTTCTACTCCTGTACATGCTAGTAAGAAGTTTGCGAAATGATTTGAAGGGCTCTTCGGTACTTCCGGCAATTTAGAAGCCATATCCCTAGCCTTGCTTTCTGGTATGATAGAAAGTGTAGTGCCATGTGAAGCTCCTTTGAAAATCAAATCTTTACTATAAATAATCTTTCCCGGATTTAGAGACGTTTTCTTTATTTCACCTGCTCCCGAGGCAGGAATATTAGGGTCGAGAGCTGACTCTCCATATCCTTCAGGGATTGGAGGAAGGTTATCCACACCATCGTACCATGTTATATCACAAGCCGGCATTTCACCTCTTGGACCAAATTTAAACTGAATAGTCGAAGATGTTGGGAAAAAATAATCATTGTGTCCGGTCAATTTCACCGGATTGATTTCATAAGGTAGTCCTAAATCCAGAAATTCATGTACAGTATCTAAAATATGAGCACCCCAATCTCCTAAAGCTCCCATACCAAAATCGTACCAGCAACGCCATTCTCCATAATGATATTTTTCGTTATAGTCATGGTACGGAACAGCACAATTCCAAGTCATCCAGTCTAGTGTCGACGGAATAGGTTGCGCCTCAGGCAGCTTATAAATATTGGTATCCCATGTATGCCATCTGCGGGGATTATTCATATGAGCTACTACAGAAGTTACATCCTTTATTATACCTGCTTCTTGCCAAGCTTTGAATTGAAAGTAATTAGCTTCAGAGTGCCCTTGATTTCCGACCTGAGTAACCACATTCGGATACTTACGGGCGGCTTTCATCATCAATTCAGCCTCATAGAAAGTACGAGCCATTGGTTTCTCGACATACACATGCTTACCGTTAGCCATAGCCAACATTGTGATCGGAAAATGTGAATGATCCGGTGTAGCGATAGCAACAGCTTCAAACTCGTTTGCTATTTTGTCGAACATCACCCTAAAGTCTTTAAACTGCTTTGCTTTAGGATATTTGCCCATCACTTTTTGGGTATGCTTCGCGCCCATATCTACATCACATAGAGCAACGACATTCACCAAGCCCGTTTTTTCAAAGTCATCGATTATCTGTTCGCCTCTATTACCTATACCTATATAAGCAATATTCACCTTGCGATTTGCTCCCGCTACTCTGCTATAGCTTGCCGCATTCAATGGGTTCATCGTACCTACAGCGATACCGGCAGAGGTCATTGCAGCGGTTTTTAAGAAATTTCTGCGTGTTACCATGTATTATATATTTAGTTTTAATAGTCACCAAGTGTTATATAAATATGAGCTATACAAAATAAGGCATATATTTATTAAAATCAAAACGTGTGTGCGAACACACAGCCACGAAATACCCATAAACAACTAATAATAAACGATATATAAAAACAGGCTTACAACCTTATTTTTTATGTTTTATAACATAGAATCTTTATTCAGCCACAAACTACATATCGCCCTATTATTTTATTAAAGTTAACAATAAGGGTTATCTAAACATTGATTAATAAAGATCTTAAAGAAGCTATTCTTTTGCTATTTTAATCCAAGTTGCTTTTTTCCACAGCCATTCCAATGGCCCATGACGATGAGAACGAAGCCACCAATGACAAAAGAAAAACTGAATAAGGAATATTCCGATACCCATCAAGAAACATACAGTAATACCTGTGTATTTATAAAGACCTAATCCCCAATTGTAAAACAAAAAACCACCGATCAAAGACTGCGACAGGTAATTTGTCAAACTCATGCGTCCATAAGGTGCTAATAGGTGAAGAACATTTTTAAACTTTGTCAAATAATAAACAAGTATTACTCCAGCAAATAATATCCCCGTGAAAGCAAGATTCGAAAGAGATTTAAGTATAAGGATAGAAGGAACAAGCAGTGCATCCCGACTTACAAATTCAGGAAGAGTAGCAATCAAGCCATAAATTGGAAAAAATGCTATGACTGCTATAATAAATACTTTAATCCATAATTTTATATTTTTCTCGGAATAAAGAAATATTCTTCCTCGTCCTATTAACATACCAATCATAAATAGTCCTGCAGTTTGTGTAACCCTCCCATGTAATAACATCCACCCCATATTGGCAATATTACCTGTCCATATAGCTGTTTTGCACATTTCGAAGAAAGAGCCTTCTTTCTGAGCTACATTGACTATCTCCCAATATGGAGCGTCTAACTGAGCATTAATCCCGGTATATTCGGGATTGAAGAGAGCATATATTACTTGTCCCCATTCAAAAGGTTGCAGAAGAAGAACAATAGCTATAGCCATTACCGTACGAGTAGAAAAACGACAAACTGCTATCAGCACATAACCGAGTAAAGCATAGAGTACTAATATTTCACCCGGAAATAAAGCAGAATTGATACACGCTATAAAAAACAGTAATACTAATCGCCAAGCAAACCGTCTACGAAAATCTTTTCTTTTTTCTTTTTGTGAATTGTCTTGAATAAAAAAACTGAAGCCAAAAAGTAATGCAAAAATACAATAAGCCTTACCGGAAAAAGTAAAAAATATACTATCCCAAATTATTCTATCGGTAAACATCATAAAATTTGATGTTTACTCCGGAAAACTATAGAGACTAAAACGTTCAATAAAGTGAATAAGGGTAATTCCCATTACAGCGAAACCGCGCAATACATCTGCGATCTCGATACGATTATTACTGATTAGAGTAGTAGATACGGGCATTTTTTAAGATTTAAATGTTAAGATACTCTTCTATTTTGAGATGCAAATCTAACATAAACCTTTTATGTAACCTAACAGGCACAATATATTTAATTCCAATCTTTATTTCCCTACATTTGTTATAGCATAGTATTATTTGCTAATTTATACTCATTATTAAAATCGATAACTTTTAGATGTTGTGCTTCATAACCTTTCTAATATGCAGAGAAGATTGTATTGCCAAAACAAATGATTAGAGTTTAGAGTTTAATAATAAACAACTCAGTAAGAAAAAAAAATATCAATAAAAAAATGAAACTGACTTATATTTTTCATAGCGGTTATGCAATAGAAGGTGATGATTTTACCATCATTATAGATTATTACAAAGACTCGTCTGATATATCCGGCGAAGGCATCGTTTACAAAGAACTTCTGAAAAAAAAGGAAAAGCTATATGTCCTCTGTACTCATTCACACCACGACCACTTCAACAAAGAAATACTAAAATGGAAATGGGAACACCCGAATGTTATTTATATCTTTTCGAAAGACATCTTAAAATACAGGAAAGCGAAAGAGAGGGATGCTATATACCTTGACAAATCGGATACATACAGTGACGAAACACTCTCTATTGAAGCCTTTGGCTCTACCGACTTAGGTATTTCTTTCTTGATAAATGTAGAAGGAAAAATCATCTTTCATGCAGGTGATTTGAATAACTGGCATTGGAATGAAGAGTCTACTAAAGAAGAGATAGATGAAGCGGAGGGCTTTTATCAGAAAGAACTGAATTTAGTAATCGACAAAGTTAAACATCTCGACTTAGCTATGTTTCCTGTAGATCCTAGGTTGGGGAAAGATTACATGAAAGGTGCTGAACAATTTTTAGATGCTATACAAACAAACCTTTTTGCACCAATGCACTTTGGAGAAGCTTATGATAAGGCAAACGCATTTGCTGAATATGCCGAAAGCAAAGGTTGTAAGTTTATAAAGTGGCAGCACACAGGGGAAAGCTTCGAATTTTGACATCAACAAAATATATTCAATTAATGACGTAATTTATTCTATTTTCATTAGATTTGTACATAACAATGCTACTGTACAAAACATTTGGATACAATAGGTAAATCCGTTACATCATGAAAAATATAATATCTCTATTATCGTTATTAGTGACATTCTTGTTTACTTCTGCGCAAGAGGGTCATAAGCTTAATGCCGGGATAGATATGTCTTGGGGAATGCATTATTTCAATAGTGAGAAGAACAACCCCACGGCTGTTGGTGGTAGCATAGGGTACGAGTATGATTTTATCTTTTTCTTCGGAGTAGAAGCCGGATTTCGTTTTGGTGGATTCAATCAAAAGGTAGGTTACACAGATCCTAATATAGGACAAGGAGGAATAGGTGAAACCAACGGAGATTTCAAAGACATATACAGAGGCACATATTGGGCACCCTATATTGCCCCCAAATTATATTTCCCGATAGGTTATGACGAAAAGAGAGATCGAGCTCAGTATCTGTATCTTGAGAATAGGCTATCGTATACCCGAATGAATCTCAATCTGGACAAAATAACCAACATGGAGGGATCTGCTCACAAATACAGACTTCAGTACGAGATTAGGGCTGGCTATCAATTTCCTGTAACAGAAAGATGGGCTATTAACTGTTGGTTAGGCTATAATACTTTCGATTTCTCTAAAATTAAACCGGAAGCTATTAAATTCAAAAACTCTACACCTATACAAATTGGAATAGGATTTAATTACATTATAAAACAATGACAAGCCATGCTACGAAATGCCTCCCTGCTGATTTTTCTGTCGTTTTGTTTGTTATCTATACAAGCACAACAGAATAAAATAACCAGTATTCTTGAAATACTGAATATCGAAACAGGTGAGCGAACCACAGTAAAAGAATTCCCTTATCTGATAGAAGCGCCAAACTGGACTTATGACGGACAATGGCTTATTTATAACAGTGGAGGTAAACTTTGGAAGCTCTCCCCTGCCACTCCTACCGAGCCACAAGAAATATATACAGGTTTTGCAACCAATTGCAACAACGACCATGTATTGTCTTTCGACGGAAAACAAATAGCAATCAGCCACGGCACAAAAGAAGATGGGCTGTCACGCATCTATACATTACCCATTGGCGGTGGAGATCCTCAACTCATAACCCCATTAGCACCAAGTTACCTACATGGCTGGAGTCCTGATGGCCTATACCTAACTTATTGTGCAGAGAGAAAAGGCAATTATGATATTTATTCTATTCCGGCTAAAGGTGGTGTAGAAAAGCGACTCACACATTCGGACGGTTTGGATGATGGTCCGGAATACTCGCCCAATGGAAATTATATTTGGTTCAATTCGGTGCGCACAGGCCTAATGCAGATATGGCGAATGAAAGCTGACGGAACGGAGCAAACTCAAATGACATTTGACGAAACACGTAACTCTTGGTTTCCACATATATCACCCAATGGTGAGCTTGTTGTATTTATTACATATTACAAAGATGATCTAAAGCCCGATGAACACTTGCCTAATAAGAATGTCGAATTACGCATTATGCCGACTAATGGAGGAGAAGCTAAAACATTGGCAAAACTATTTGGAGGGCAGGGTACTATAAATGTTAATTCATGGTCACCCGATAGTAAATATATTGCCTTCGTAAGTTATCGTCTAAACAATTAATAATAAAATGAATTATAATCCCGAACCGGAGAAAGTAACCAGTATACTCGAAATATTCGATATCACTACAAACAAAAGTATATTAATAAAAGAATTTCCTTATCTCATAGAAGCTCCCGACTGGACGTCTGATGGAAAATGGCTCATATATAACAGTGAGGGATTAATATATAAACTATCTGCATCGGGAGGCGAACCGCAATTAATAGATACCGGCTTTGCAAACCAATGTAATAACGACCATCTAGTTTCTCCCGATGGCAAGTGGCTTGCAGTAAGTCATCGCTCATTGCCTCAAGGGAGACCTACTATTTTTATACTCCCCGCCGAAGGTGGTACACCCAGACAAGTGACGCCATCAGCTCCGAGTTATCTGCACGGGTGGAGTCCTGATGGAAAATCACTGACGTATTGCGCAAACCGAGAAGGAGAAATGGATGTATATACTATAAATATAGATGGAACGAATGAGACTCGTCTTACTTTCTCGGAAGGCTTGAATGACGGGCCGGAATACTCACCTGATGGTAAATACATCTGGTTCAACTCAGTCCGTACCGGATTGATGCAACTATGGAGAATGAAAACTGACGGTTCGGAACAGACTCAAATGACTTTTGATGAAGATAGCAACTCATGGTTTCCTCATATCTCACCCGATGGCAAACATGTAGTTTATATAGCATACAAAAAAGGGGATCTTGAACCTCATGAGCATCTACGCTACAAAAATGTAGAGATTCGCATAATGCCGGCTACAGGAGGCAAACCTCAGACATTAATAAAACTTTTTGGAGGCCAAGGAACATTCAATGTCAATTCTTGGTCGCCAGACAGTAAACAGTTTGCTTATGTAAGATACAAGACAGAACTTAACTCTAAATAACTAATATGAAATCTATTAAACTTTTATTACTTGTAATACTACTTTCTACAGGGAATTATATTGCAGCTCAAAGCTCTCCATTGTCTTTTACTATCAATGCAGGAGGAAGTCTTTCCGATATGCGGGTAAAGGGTAGTTCCACCGATTCCAAATATGGATTTCGAGGAGGGGTAGGCCTGGAAATGAATCTCCCTAATAATTTATTTTTGCAAACAGGATTGGATTTTGCTATGAAAGGAGCAAATTCGAATTCAATGGCAGTCGGAGATATTAACGGAGATGGCTATTCTCCTGATTTTTATATGGCGGAAGAAAAGGTGAGAGCTTCATATCTTGTCTTACCCATTAAAGCGGGCTACAGACTTAATGTGTCAAGGGTGGTACGCCTCAATTTTACTTTTGGACCATATCTTGCCTACGGTATTGGTGGAAAATATAAAGCAAAAGAAGCTATAAAAATGGCTCTACCGGGGGATCGTGAATTATCGAATGGTACTTATACCGAATATTCAGAGTTTGAATATGACACTTTTTCAAGCGAAACACTGAAACGCTTCGACATGGGCTTAGCCGGATCTGCAGGAGTAGAATGTAAACGTATATTACTGAACTTTGGTTACGAACATGGTTTGGTCAATTACTCCAGAGGCAATTCTTCGTCATATAACAGTGCTTTGTTTTTAACTTTAGGTTATCGGATATTTTGAATTCAGAAATAATACAAGACTAGGATTTGATTAAAAATATTTTTTGATTTATAAGATTCAATGCTGTATAATTATTTTATAGATTTGTAGATTAATAATTACACCAGAACAGATGGAAAACATTAAAGCTCAGTACTGGAAGTATTCTCTTATAATACTTATTCTTTTCATAGCCGTTGTCCTGTTCCGAGAACTTGCACCGTTTATGAGTGGGGTACTGGGAGCTTCTACCATCTATGTTATGGTAAGAGGGCAAATGAGATACCTTACGCAGAAAAAGAATTTGGGACGGGCTTTGTCTGCTATTCTTATTGTTATCGAGGCCATATTATGTTTTCTTATCCCCATTTCTGTGGCAGTATGGTTATTAGTCGGGGAATTGAACAATATAAATCTTGACCCGTCGTCTTACATATCAGGAATACAACATTTCAATGAGTTAATTCAACAAAAGACAGGGTACAATGTACTCAGTTCAGAAAATTTGATAAGTGCAGCATCTTATTTACCTAAAATAGGCCAGATATTACTAGATAGCGTCAGCAGTTTTATCATCAATTCTCTGGTACTTGTCTTTGTGCTTTATTTTATGCTAATCGGTGGTGAACGAATGGAGAAATATCTTTTCTCACTCCTTCCTTTCGATGATGATAATAAAAAGAGCGTTATACATTCTGTAAAAATGATGGTAACATCAAATGCTATCGGAATACCTCTATTAGCTATAATACAAGGTTTTGTTGCTACAATCGGATACATTATATTTGATGCGCCCAGCCCTATTCTTTTCGGATTCCTTACATGTTTTGCCACAATTATACCATTAATCGGTACATCGCTGATATGGTTCCCGTTGGCTGTCTATTTAGCACTAACCGGCGATTGGTTTAATGCCATTGGCTTAGCTATATATGCTCTGATCGTAATATCCAACTCCGACAATCTGATCCGTTTTATATTGCAAAAGAAAATGGCCGATACGCATCCATTAATAACTGTATTCGGAGTTATAATCGGTCTTACATTATTTGGTTTTTGGGGTGTAATATTCGGTCCTTTATTGCTTTCCGTATTTATCCTTTGCATTGATATATTCAAGAGAGAGTATTTAGATGAAAAAGACACAGCAATGACTATTGACGACTATAAAGATGATGAAAACCTAAATTAATAAACATGAAAAGAACTTTTTTATTTACCATTACTTTAATCATATCAATGGTATATATCCATGCACAACAGGCATTGGGTGAGGGTTCGGAGATTACATCCCCGGAAGTACACAGTAATAATACTGTTACATTCCGTCTATATGCTCCGAATGCAAACACGGTAGAAATAACCGGAGATTGGATTCCTCGAGATAATTGGAAGCCGGGAATGGTAAGCCTTACTAAAGACGCAAAAGGGCTTTGGTCTTACACGACAGAAGCTTTACCTTCTGATCTTTATAGCTATTCATTCTTTGTAAACGGAGTAGAAACAAAAGACCCTAATAATGTATATCTCAACAGAGATGTAGCTACTGTATCTAATATATTTATAGTAGGTAACGGCAACGGAGATCTGTATAAAGTGCAAAACGTACCTCATGGTTCGGTTACTCGTCGTTGGTACGACTCTCCCGGAAATAATAAAACACGCCGCATTACAATCTATACTCCTCCGGGATATGAAACAGGTAAAGATAAATACCCTGTTTTATATCTACTACATGGAATGGGTGGAGATGAAGAAGCATGGATGGCTCTGGGGCGAACTTCACAGATCGTAGATAATCTTATTGCTCAAGGCAAAGCTAAACCGATGCTTATCGTGATGTCGAACGGAAATGTATCTCAAGAGGCTGCTCCCGGAGAATCGAGCTTAGGGTTTTACAAACCTATATTCCAGTTACCTCAAACCATGGATGGAAAGATGGAAGAAACATTTCCGGATATAATAAAATTCATAGAAAGCAATTACCGGGTCTACACAGACCGTTCGGAACGTGCTATAGCCGGTTTATCTATGGGAGGATACCATTCGCTGCATATCTCACGATATTATCCGAATACATTCGACTACATTGGTTTGTTTTCTCCTGCGATAAATCCGCCAAATAAGAATTCAAAAGTTTATGAAGATATTGATGGAACACTATCAGGACAAATAAATAATGGCTATAAACTTTATTGGATAGGAATAGGAAAGACAGACTTTTTATATAAAGATGTAGAAGCATTCAGAGCCAAGCTTGATAATATGGGTGCTAAATACACTTATGTAGAATCTGAGGGTGGACACACTTGGAGCAACTGGCGTGTATACTTATCAGAATTTTTGCCATTACTATTTAAGTAATTAAAATATAATATAAGTGACGGCTGTAAAAGATGAGACATTAATATTTTTTGCAGCCGTTCGACTTTTTGATCCACACGGAAAAACGATCCTCTTTAACTGCAAATTCTCCATAACCATACTTATCTATAAGTATATCATATTCTACATTCCCGGTTAAATCACACCAAACTTCGCCACCTCGGTGAATGCCAACATTCATCATTTTACTTCCATCTTCACCATTGGATATGAGTAAAGCCAGACCTGAATCTAAATGATCTGTATCACCCAGTCTCACAAAACCAACAATAGCTGCATGGTCAAAATAATCAACCTGATGACCGTATGCATATTTATGTCTCGTTTTTAGTAGTGTATCTATCGTTTTTCGATGATTGGATATTTTACCATTCACACCATAATAGTCTCCATAAAAAATACATGGATATCCGTCTTTCATTAATAATATCAAGGCGTATGCCGATGGCTTGAACCAATCTTCAACCTCAGACTCTAACGAACTTCCTTTCTGCGAATCGTGATTATCAACAAAAGTCACACCTAACTCAGAATGCATAACCGACAAAGAATCTTTTAATAGATTTCTCATATCATACTCTTTTTTCTTTCTGGAAGCATCGTACAGACTATAGTGTAAAGGCACATCGAAAAGATCGATGCTCTTATCCACCGCTTCCAAATAGTTATTTAAAGTATCTACATTACCACTCCAATATTCGCCTACCGCATAGAAATCTTCGCCTCTATTCATTCTAACCCACTGGATAAACTGTTTGATAAACTTATCATCCATATGTTTAATGGCATCCAAACGCATCCCATCAAGATTCAGTTCGTTAGCTACCCATACTCCCCAACGATTGAGTTCGGTAATGACTGCGGGATGATTCAAATCCAGATCGTTGTACATCAAGAAATCATAATTCCCGTGTTCTAAATCTACCCCCCTACTCCAATTCTTATTTTCACCTATAATTCGAAAAATACCGCTTCTCCTTTTTATATCATCGAACCCGACACCCGAAAAGTGATACCAATGCCACTTGAAACTAGAATATTTATCTGCGCGTCCAAAAAAATCATACCCCGTCCAAGCCTGTATCTCAAAATCATCAGAAATGTCACGATTTCTTTCTTCAGGATCTACTTCTCTAACTGTAAACTTTTCAGTATAATCCCCCTCTGCCTTATGATTCATCACAGCATCAAGGTATACAGAAATATTATATTTATGCAGCTCGGCAATCATAGACTTCAACTCTTCCTTCGTTCCGTATTTTGTCCTTACCGTATTATTCTGAAAGAACTCTCCCAGATCAAAGAGATCATACGTCGCATAACCCTCATCTTGTTGTTCATCAGCTTTGTAGGCAGGAGGTATCCAAACAGCAGTAATACCAATTTCATGTAGATGCCCGGCATCTGCACAAAGTTGCTTCCACAGTTTACCGTCATTTGGTAAGTTCCATTCGAAGTATTGCATCATCACTCCGTTTTTCATAATCTACGATAGCTTTGATTTCTTTATTCTACAAAAGTAGATTATTTTTCAAAAGCTTAGGACATCCCCCCATTCTAATGATTAAAATAGAACATATTTTTCAATAAAAATAGCAGCAAGTAAATTTACTTGCTGCTATTTTATCCTATATCTTATATCTTTATTATGGTGTATTAATACCGTTTAATTCAGCTTGTTTTATTGCCCACGCCAGTGCATTTGCAAAGAAAATTGAATTACAAACAGAATACATCATATTCATCCTAGAATCGATTTTATTTATGCCAAATCTAAATCTTTCAATTGGAAGCAATGTCCCGATTTCAAGTCTGAATGGCATTTTATCAGGACTGACAGGTATTGCTGGAACATAAGAGAAAAAGCCACCATCTCCTACATATATAAAATTTAGTTTTTTGTGCTTAAATGCTGTTACTGACTCAGTTTCATTTACAATTAACTCTCTAGTTGGAGTAAAACCATAACTATAAACGTCTATTTTATCGGAAGGGATTCCCTCCAATCCGCAAGTTGGAGACAAATCCTTACCCCAGTATCGTGTTCTCACATCACCAAATGGACCATTTAATATCTCATCATTTACCATTCCAAATTTATAAATAACTCCACCATTATGCATCCTCCTTTGGTAAATAGTCGTTTTACCAAATACAGCTCTCATTATATTGCCAACAGATCCTGCATCCTCACCACCATCACCATCGCTAAAGAGTAACACTACTCCTTTTTTGTTTATATAATCAGAGAGATATCCTGCTTGTTCTGCGCGAATATGAGTTACCCTGCCAATAATAACAATATCCGGTTTAGCATCTAATAGTGACTTTAAGGTTGCAGCCGGGGGAATTGAATCTGAAATAGATGTAATCTCAAATCCTTCTGAAGCTACAATACTGCTGGTAAGGGTTCCAAATGCCCGAGGATTATTCATTAAAACGTTCCCTCCTGATTGGTAATTAGCGACGTTATTGACGCCTTGACCTAAAGCTAATATTCTCTTTCTAGGGATCGATGTTGCAATAGTAGTTTCACATATTGACGCCGACTTCGTACTATTGGAAGTAATAGTCATCAACTTTTTTTTTGTATTGGTCGGTATCCCTGTGCCTATCAACCGGACTGTCTGATTTACAGATGTCAGTAACCCTTCTCCACTAAACGAAATTCCATCAACTTCATTCGTTCTTATGACATAAGTTGAACCAAGAGCTTCGCTATCAACCTTTAATGGTATATCTATGTAATGTTGACTAGCTATTAGAGAATAATTAACCTTATACACTCCCCCCACTTTAATATCTAAGCAGTTCATTAAGAATGAAGCTTTTTTTGAAGAATCAATAACATCTATATATTTTTCACATCCGGTTATTTCTTTACCATTAATATTTACTTTCATTAAATCCCCTGAAGTACCTGTCGTATGCTTGTTTGGAGTACCTGCACCGGGAACTGAGACATAATAATATCCGGTTGTTAAAAAGATTCCGCTCGTTGTAAAATAATAGCCATTGTCTTTATCTGATTTTGCAGAAATCGTATACCCACCGGGCTTAGTCACATGTAGAGGAATATTCATATAGTTTTCACTTTTTAGGGATACTCCATTCTGATATTGACCTAGAAAGAGTAAAGAATCACAGTTACCTAAAAGTGCAATGGCATTTCCCATTTTATATTGGAAACAATTCCACTGATTACCATCCCATTGATTAAGACCTCGGCACAGATCTTGACTTGCATCTTCTGTCAAATTATAAACAATAAGCCCGATATGCGCAATCTTAGCATCTTTATAAGCTTGGCTATTCAAATCCACTTCATCTTGTGTAGCAAAAGGAAGTAGTTGATCCTTTTTTTTCAATTCGACTCGAGGCAACAACAAGCCACCCTTCTCGGACGTTACCCCACCCAAATCATTTAAGCTTTGAGATGTCTTATCTCTAATTTGCAAAGTTGCATACTTTTCAGCAGGTTCACCTGCTCCTATAGTTACCTGAGAATAAATCTCCGTTATCCCTCCTGTAATATACAACAGAAAGAATAACAAAATTGATAGTTTTGTTTTCATAAGTTAATTAAATTAGTACAGTAGCAACTACAACTTTTCGAACAAAAAGTTGAAATAAATAGATTATATTTCTAATAGGATAAGTTAATTACTGTGCTATATATTTGTCTTCTCTATATTATGTTGTTTTGTATCGGATGCGAAATTAAGACATTTAGCAGACTTTTACAAATGTATTTACAAGAAAAGGATGAACAGTTCATCCTTTTCTTATAAATCATTATCTATTTATTAAAATTGTCTGAGAATTTTTATTTTTCAGGATATAAACTATTCCACCAAGCAGTATCCTCCTTTAGCCATTTACTAAACCAAGCCATTATAGAATTATTCCATTCCACACGTCTTTTATAATTTACTACTCCATGATTTTCATCTTTCACCTGAATAAATTCAACCGGTTTTCCGAGTATTTTGAGAGCCGTGTACATTTGAATGCTTTCTCCAATAGGAACATTCGTGTCAACAGTTCCGTGTGTCAACAAAAGAGGTGTTTTTATTTTATCTGCACTAAACAAAGGGCTCTGTTTAACATATAAGTCCGGATTATTCCAAGGATAACTATTGGCACTAGCCCCCGAACTATATGTATAACCCCAATATCCTTCACCCCAATAACTACTGATAGAGCTGATTCCGGCATGGGAAACAGCAGCAGCAAACATATCAGTCTGGGTTTGAAGATACATCGTCATAAAGCCGCCATACGAAGCTCCGATACAACCAATCTTCTTATCATTCACATACGGATGTTCTTTCACAAACTGCTTCGTTCCTTCTATTATATCTTCAGCAGTACGCTTTCCCCAAGCATTAACATGAAGAGCCGAAAACTTCTGTCCAAAGCCGGTAGCTCCACTTGGCTGCACAACATAAACAACATATCCCTGCGAAGCAAACACATGACCGGGATATGGTCCTTCGAATGTACGGGATGTAGGCATAGTACCACCATAATAATAAACAATCATCGGATATTTTTTCGTAGGATCAAAATTCGGCGGCAAGTAGAACATTCCTGTAATCTCTGCTCCGGCTGAATTTGTAAAATTCCAACCCTCAACCTTACCTAATGTCATTTGAGATAATCTTTCTTCATAAGGGTCGGCTATCCGGATCGACTTCTGGGTCTTAAGATCATAGATATAAGCTCTGGTAGAGTTAGATACGCTAACACCGGCGTAAATACCTAAAAGGGCATTCCCCGCAGTACTAAATGTACGAATAACTTCTTCGTCTAAAGGAAGTTTAGAAAATGCTTTAGTCGAAAGATTATAAGTATACATATTCACACAATCTTTATCCGTTGTACGAAAGTATATAAGGTTATCTTTTTTATTCCAAAAATAGGTATCAATACTGGGATTAAAATCTTTAGTTATCGGATCTATCTTTTTCGTTTCTAAATCCATTATGAAAGCCAAAGTATTATAACTATTCGCAACCTGCCCTTCATCAATATTCAATCCTATACCATGAAATGCTTCACCGGCTCCCGCAACAAGGATTTTCTTTCCATCAGGGGAAAATGATGCACTATATGCAAAGTCTTCTTTTGTCCAAAGAGTATCAACGGTCATAGTTGACAAGTCGAGTTTATACATAGAATTTGTACTGAAGGGCCTGCTAGTAATAGTCTCTTCTGATATTGAAATCAATAATTGCTTCGAATCTGCACTTATATCATTCAGCGATGTAGAATGAGAGCCAAATGTCAATTGTTGACTTAGCCCTGTAGCCAAATCATATTTATATATAAAAGACCTGTTTCCATAACCGGATTGACGATCCTCTGGTGACCTTAAAAGCTTCAGATCACTTTTATTTTCAGCTTCTTTCTCAAGCTTGGTATAGAATAGAGTTTTTTCATCAGGCGAAAACATAATACTTTCATCCGGTATGTTCTTTGCGAGAACAGCTTCCTGCAATGTTGCAGGATCTATTGCCCTTAGCTCTGAGCCTGAGTCATCTTTAGAAACATAAAACATTTTCTCGCTCTTGGGCATCCAGGCGAGCTGGCTTTTACGACCGTCGGCATCAATCAAGAGACTACTACGAGTCTTCAGGTTATATAACTCAGTGGTTGTAACACTTTTTTCTCCAAATGTTTCTCTATAAGATAGCAAGGCATATTGTCCTCCTGCTGATAAACTTACATTTGTCACTCGTTTCCCCAGAAGCATGTCTGAGAAGTTTACATTTCGGTTTACAGTATTTGACATTGTAAAATTAGAGACAGAATCAGTTTTTTCGTTTTCTATTTCAATTTTCAAAGTAGGGGGTACTTCATCTTTAGCCGAAGCCAAGAGTTTTATTACGACGCGATTTTGTAGAGGATAAGGATTTATCGAAGCCGTAATATCCTTTTTGTCAGACCGAAAAGTTTTTTCTTTTGTTATTTTTGAAGCAGCCAGCTTTCCATCAATGTATATCTCCAACATATTAGGACTAGTCACCCTCAATGTTCCCTTCGCATATCTATCTGAAGTAATATAAAATGATATCAATTGCAAAGAGAAGGCTCCATCCTGCGGTTTTTCAGGATATAAAAAACCATCACTATCGGCTTTCAGTGGCCTTACAAAAGCAGACTGCTCAGGTATTGAAATCGACATTTTTAGCAAATCTGATTCAGAAAACTTTTCTCCTTTCAGGTTTACACTATCAATCTTTAGTGGGTTTACGATTGCTACCGGAGGGGTGGTATATGCCTGTAATAAGCACTCTTTTTCCTGCCCAAACAAAGTGACTGCGACAATAAAATTGAGCAATAGAATAACTGACCTGAACTTCATATCTTTATTTTTAGTGTTTTTATATACTACAAATGTACAAATTATAGAATGAGTTTGTGTTTCTTCATAAATCTGATTTTTGAAATATTTCATATCATACCTTTAACAAATTAGATTACTTTTTAATATTATATTTATTATCTTTGTGTGTCTAATAGTAAAGCCTAAACAAAACTAAGAAAATGAAATTCTCCTCTTATGTAATATCTAGTATAATACTTATTATCATATGTTTATCCTGTTCCGATGAGTCTATAAGATTATATCATCCTCCGCAAGAAGATCCTGAACCTGAGCCCGAAATACCTGAATATTATTGGTTATTAAAAACGGTTACTTATCCGGAAGATAATCCCGGGTTTTCTTTTCGTTATAGTCAGGAATTTACATATACAGATAATGATTTGATGAAAACGATACAAAGTTCTAACATCAAAGATTCTGCAATAGTAGTAGACTATATAAGCGACAAAAAAGTATCATATTCCAGATTAATAAAACAAAGCGAGTCTACAATATATTATGATAGCTTGTTAGTCTTTCGTAATGATAAAAAGCAAGCTGAATATGCTTTACATGTAAGACACACAGAAAGAACATCAAACGGAAAGATCTCCAAACAGGTGACTATCAACGACTCTACCACATTTATTTATGATGATGCGGGATATATCAAACAGCTTGATCATTATGACAAAACTGGTGTTACCTCATCTTTGAATTATACTGAAAACTACACTATTAAGGATGGAAATATAACAGAGATCACAACATCTAAAGGATACAGGTTTGTGTATACATACGATGATAAGGAATACGCAGCACCATCAGACTATTGCTATGAGATGCCACGCAATACATTCAATATGGCAAGTACATGTTGGCTAATGGCAAGTCTTCCGTTTCTGTCGGAGCATATGGGTACAAAAAATAAAAACAATATTATCCAAGCAGAAATTATCCAAATGGAAGGGGAAAGAAAGTATGCTGATATAAAATACAATTATACTTTTGACGAAAACAACCTTGTTTCTCAAATCGTGATGTCTGGAACAACAAAGTACAATAAAACATTTGAGAATTATATAACTTCATTCTCATACATTCAAAAAGAGAAAAAGAAAAATTAAAAAAATATACAAATGTCCCCTGATTGCAAGTAATGAGGACAGAGATGAAATTCTATTTTCATCACCCAATTAGGGCAAGACTAAGGTTAATAGCCATATAGCGAAAGTTACTTTCCATGAGAAAGGTGGACTATCTTTCCTGTTATTTTATCTATCTTAATTTCTGAAACGCCACCTTTTCCTCCATCTTTTGATGACCCGACAACAGTCCATATATTATTTTCAAGACTTACCAATAAAGGTTTTTCAGAATCGACTATTTTTGCTCCATACATAATCTTTAATTCAGATTCCGCTCTTTGTAAAACGCTTTCTATAGTGGGATAGGCAGATGTATCAATGGTTAACGGATTAGGCTTAACAGAAGCTTCTTCAAAAGGAATACTTCTAAGAGATCTACTTTTGGAGTGATATAGGGGAATGGACACAATAAGCCCGATTAGACATACAGCGAACACAGACGATCGGTTACTCATAATTTATACTATTAGCGGTTAATATTCAATACCTTTTATTTAGTAGAGATTTATTCGTTTGATTTTCCATAAAAGAATAAAAAAACGCTGAAAGTATTTTCAGCGTTTCTAATCAATATGTCTTTCTCCTCTATTTTTCCAATAACCTAAGAAGCAATTCGGGCTCATCTGTTGTTATAAAATCCAGTTTTAATTTGAGCATTGCTTGCATATCCTCTTCTTTATTCACCGTCCAAGCATTAGTAAGCAAACCCATTGACTTCGCCTTATCGGCTAATTCCGGATCTTTCTGAAATAATGAGTAATGAAAATCAATACCATCTATATTTGCTGCTTTTAATTCCTCCAAACTTTTATCGGATCCTAAATAAAGTACCTTTGCTGCAGGGTCTAATTCTTTAACTCGAGTAAGGTATTGCATACCGAAAGATATATAATCTACCCACGCCTGAGCTTTCATACGATGTACCAAATGCACAACAGAGTCAGCGATAGCCTTTCCTTTATTTGTTCCTTTTATTTCTATGATTAGTTTTGTTTTATTTTGTGTTTTTATATAGTTGATATACTCTTCTAGAGTTGGTACAAAATCTCCATTCTTCAATGCTACAGCAGACAATTCTGCTGCTGTAGTTGATTCAACATCCTTCCCGCCTATCGAAGGATCGTGTGAAAGCACAACAACATCGTCTGATGACATCCATACATCCAGTTCTGAGCCTTCACAACCTATCTCTACTGCATGTTTCAATGAGCTCATCGAATTATGGCTAAAATCACGATCTTTCCAAGCTCCTCTGTGAGCAATTACCTTGTTGTGTAAAAACTCATCTTTTACCAGCTCGAATGATTTTTCGGCGTTTCCGTCTTTCAATATTACCTTATAAGAAATAGGCGAATTTGCAGTTAACAGTTTTCCTTTCTTTAACCTTATATTTTTTTCTTTATCGATTTCAAATAGTCCGAAAGGATCTTTTAATGTAATCTTTTCATTTCGCTCTGAAATGACTTTTCCTATCACAGCACCCTTTTTATTTACCGGGATAGTATAACTATCCAATACAAGAAATTGGTTCTGAGAGTATGTATGGATAAAACAAACACTTAGCAATACGAATAACAAAATAACTTTTTTCATAATAAAAATCTCATCTTTTATATTGACTTGTAAAGATACCAATAATCTTTTTTTCGCTGAAAGTTTAAATTGGATATATTGTACAATAAGCCCTCTTTTTGCTTATCACGCCTACAATCTCAAACAGAAGTGCGCTATACTGAGTTAAAGGATAAGATAGAGATACTAATAATGACATCGAGGACACTATTTTTAAACATGTTGACACTTTTAGTTAGTAGCATTTTATTACCTTTGTTTCAAAAATATAATTATCATGAGCACTTATTCTGGTTTTCAAAAGTACCTACAAAACGAATTAGCTGACATTCAGTCAGCAGGATTATATAAAAACGAACGTATTATTGTATCACCTCAGGGTGCTGCAATCAAAGTAAATACCGGACAAGAAGTCCTTAATTTCTGCGCAAATAATTATCTGGGATTATCTAACAATAAGGAACTTATACAAGCAGCCAAAGATGCTATGGATGAACGTGGTTTTGGCGTTTCTTCCGTGCGTTTTATTTGTGGAACACAAGATCTGCATAAACAATTGGAAGCAGCTATTGCTAAATTCTTCGGCACAGAAGATTCAATTTTATATGCAGCATGCTTCGATGCCAACGGTGGAGTGTTCGAACCTCTTTTGAACGAACAAGATGCTATAATTTCTGACTCACTAAATCATGCTTCAATAATAGATGGTGTACGCCTATGTAGGGCTGTACGGTATCGTTATGCAAACGCAGATATGGCAGATCTGGAAAAACAATTGCAAGCAGCCAAAGCCCAACGTTTCCGAATAATAGTGACCGATGGAGTTTTCTCTATGGATGGCAATGTGGCTCCGATGGATAAAATATATGAACTGGCACAAAAATATGATGCCATGATTATGATCGACGAATCGCACTCTGCGGGAGTGGTGGGTAAAACAGGACGCGGTACAACCGAACTATTTAATCTTCGTGGAAAGGTAGAAATCATTACGGGCACGCTTGGCAAATCCTTCGGTGGGGCTATTGGCGGCTTTACGACAGGAAAGAAAGAAATCATCGACATGTTGCGCCAACGTTCCCGCCCTTATTTATTTTCAAACTCTATTCCTCCGGCTATAGCTGCAGCAGGTATTAAAATGTTTGAAATGATGGATCGCACAAATGAGTTGCAAGACAAGCTCCATGCTAACACCGATTATTTTGTAGAAAAAATGAAAGCAGCAGGGTTTGATATCAAACCTACTCAGTCTTCTATCTGTGCCGTAATGCTCTATGATGCAAAACTATCTCAGGATATGGCTGCAAAATTATTAGACGAAGGTATTTATGTTACAGGCTTCTACTATCCTGTAGTACCTAAAGATTTAGCTCGTATCCGTGTGCAAATATCAGCAGGACACGAAAAAGAACATCTCGATAAATGTATCGCCGCATTTACGAAGGTAGGAAAAGAACTGGGCGTTATTAAGTAAGTGGAATATTGAAACAAGATACAACTAAACAATCACCCTTTTACAATTAGATTTTTCTTTTATGAAAAACATTCTTATCGTAGGCAGTACGGGCCAGATAGGCTCGGAATTAAGTATTAAATTACGCTCTATTTATGGAGAGAGTAATGTTATCTGCGGATATTACAAACCTCCTTTTCCTGAAAACTTTTTCGAATCGGGCCCTACTGTAGAAATAGATGCTACAGACATACAGCAAATAGCTGACGCAGTAAAAAAATACAAAATTGATACTATTTACAATCTGGCAGCAATATTATCAGCTACAGCCGAAAAAAATCCTAAGTTAGGGTGGGATGTCGGAGTAAATAGCCTGATGAATTGCCTCGATGTAGCACGCGAATTTGGTTGTGCCGTTTTTACTCCAAGTTCTATAGGTGCTTTCGGTCCTAACACACCAAAAGACAAGACACCTCAAGACACTATCCAACGTCCGAATACAGTGTATGGAATTACGAAAGTAATGGGTGAACTACTTAGTGACTATTATTATACCAGATGGGGAGTAGACACTCGCTCAGTACGTTTTCCGGGCATCATATCCAACCTTACTCATCCCGGTGGAGGTACAACAGACTATGCCGTTGAGATATATTACAATGCAGTAAGAGAGGAAAAATTTATATGTCCTCTTAAGCCGGGAACATTCATGGACATGATGTATATGCCCGATGCTCTAAATGCAGCAATAAATATAATGGAAGCCGATCCGACAAAACTTATCCATCGAAACTCGTTCAATATTGCATCTATGAGCTTCGACCCGGAAATGATCTATACAGCAATAAAGAAACATTACCCTAGCTTCGTAATGGAATACGAAGTAGACCCTCTAAAACAAGCTATAGCAGATTCATGGCCAAACTCACTTGACGACACTTGCGCCCGTCACGAATGGGGATGGCGTCCTGAATATGATCTGGAGAAAATGACTGCTGATATGATAAAAGTTTTGAAGGAAAGAGAAGTGTTTTTAAACGCCTAACATAGAGAACTCGTTTAGCGATAATTAAAACTTAAAAACTCCCTGCTTATACAAGATGTTAAGCAGGGAGTTTTTTCATTCCCTATCTCTATAAAAAATTTCGGTTATTTTGTTGCACAATCAAAATATATCATATTACTTTGTATTTCAAAGTAAATATTATGGATACAAATTTAGATGATATAAAACACATACGTTCCATGATGGAACGTTCGAGCAAATTCTTATCGATCAGCGGTATGTCTGGTGTTATGGCAGGTACATTTGCAATATTGGGTGCTATATTGGCTTATTTTGTATTGATAGGCAAATTTACTTTTACAGGGAATCTTCTATATGATCTTATTTTGATTGCCACGGTTGTACTCATTAGTGCTGTTGCAGTGGGATTATATTTCTCAGCTCGTAAGGCTAAAAAAAGCAATTCAAAACTTTGGATGCCTGTAACGTTAGAGATAGCTAAAGATTTTAGCGTGCCATTAGTATCAGGAGGTCTATTATCCATTATCCTTATTTACAAAGATGTTTACTTTATGGTAGCACCGTGCATGCTCATCTTTTACGGACTAGGGCTCATAGCTGCCGGTTCTCGCACATTCCGTGATGTAAAGGTATTAGGAGCATGCGAAATAATATTGGGATTGGCTGCAGCTATAACTGTAGGCTATGACCTTATATTTTGGGGAATAGGTTTTGGTATTTTACACATTGTATATGGCATACTCATTCATTACAAATATGATGTAAAATCAGAGAAAAACGGTTGATTATGAAAGATATTATATCAGGATTGAATAAAATCTTCGACAGCCGCATCCGATTAGGTATAATGTCGGTACTAATGGTAAATGACAGTGTAGACTTCAATACAATGAAAGAGCTGCTTGACGTTACCGACGGAAATCTGGCCAGCCACTTGAAGGCTTTAGAAAAAGAGGAAGTAATTGAGGTCAGAAAACAATTTCTGGGAAGAAAACCCAATACATCTTACAAGGTAACTCCTCTGGGGCAGAAACTATTTAAAGAACATATAGACGCTCTCGAGAGATTACTTAATCCTCTGTCGTAATTTTTTTTTATTTATAAACTTTGAATTTCAAAGAACTTTTATATATATTATTAATTTAATTATTTATGAAAACAAAATTCGATATCGGAGTGAACATGATTTTTGTAAAAGTCATTGTTGTTACAGTTTTAATTGCCGTTATGCTATTACCGATCAATCTGGTAAGATCACTCGTTGAAGAACGCGAAGGGAATCAGAAAGCAGTTCAAGACGAAATAAGCCAGAAATGGAGTGGGATTCAAACTATATCAGGTCCTGTATTGGTACTCCCTGTACTGAGCGAGACTGATAAAAATCAAAATGTAATTACCAATTATGCTTATTTCCTTCCCGACAGCTTCAACGTTGAAGGAAATATAAAAACAGAAGAACGCTCTCGCACACTCTTCAAGACATTGCTATATCAGTCTAATTTGCATGTAAGTGGAACTTTCTCTCTACCAGACTATGCTAAGTTAAACATAAAACCCGAGCAAGTAATGTGGGATAAAGCTTTCGTCCTGATTGGTATCACGTATCTGCAAGGGATTAAGAATAAAATTGTTTTTAATGTAAATGGAAAGCCACAGATCGTTCAACCGGGGATCAAGAATAATTCTTGTGTAAGTTCGGGAGTGACAGTTGAAACACCTTTAGATCCCGCTATCAACAGTTACGATTTCAATTTCGAACTGGCTCTAAATGGAAGCGAAGGATTATACTTCAACCCTGTGGGAAAAGAAAGTACCATACACCTTAAATCGTCATGGAATACCGTATCTTTTGATGGCAACTTCTTACCTACAGAACGCACCGTGAATAAAGACGGCTTTGATGCAAAGTGGGATATATTTGATTACAACCGTAATTATGTACAAATGTGGGTTGGAGATAACGACGTATTAAAATCATCTGCCTTAGGTGTAGATATGAAATTCCCGGTTGATAAATACCAGATGACAATGCGTTCGGTAAAATATGCAATCATGTTTATAGTATTCACTTTTGTTGTGTTTTTCTTAGTTGAACTTCTTAGCCGAAAAAGGATTCACCCTGTACAATATTTATTGGTAAGCAGTGGGCTCGTTATATTCTATGTACTATTACTTGCGATATCAGAGCACCTCAGTTTTGGTTTATCATATCTGATTTCGAGTTCTGCAACTACTATCCTCATTTCCTTATATTCAATAACAATGTTTCGGAGCACCAAACAAGCAGGTATGATGGGGCTATTCCTTGCGGGACTATATACCTATCTGTATATAGTATTACAATTGGAAAACCTCTCTTTGCTATTCGGAGCTATTGGCCTATTTATAGCATTAGCTATCGTAATGTTTGTATTGAGAAGAGTAAATTGGTACAATGATGATAATAAATCAGACCAAATAGCAGACGAGGATTCTAATCATAATTAAAAGATGAAAATAGTAGTATAAATTAAGTTTAAAATTAATCTAGGCCTGTCTCCTATTTTCGGTGACATACCCAACTCTTTAAGCCGTGTGAGTAAGATATATAATATCTCACTCACACGGCTTTCTTTATTATTCATATATCATTTTTTCAATAATGAACGAACAAAACAGTTAATTAAAGTTAATTATTCAATAACACAAAACGCATAAAAAACTATATATCAACAACATAAATAAAACATACAATTTACCCATAGGTACTATGTATTGCATGGTACTTATATTTATTTATATATTTGCATTACAAACAACATTGTATAGGATAATATTAGGTAATAGAATACAAAAAAACAAATAGTCTAAAATATGAAAAAGGTTATTGAAGTAAGTATAGGAGGCATCAATTTCACAATGGAAGACGATGCATATTTCAGATTAAAAGATTATCTGAAACGATTCGAAGAAACTATTCCAGACAAACAGGAAGCTCGTGAAGTAATGGAAGATGTTGAAGCTCGTGTAGCTGAGATATTGCAAAAAGAAATGAAATATTCAAATCAAGTTGTAGACATGAAACAAGTACAAACAGTAATAGACCATTTAGGCGAAGTAGACTCTAAATCGTCAGAACAGGAAACTGAATATAAAAATTATAAAAGCTCAGATAAAGAATATACAAGAGGAGATAAACGCATGTATAGAGATATTGACGAAAAAATGGTATCAGGTGTATGTAGCGGGTTAGCGCTATACCTTGGTATCGACGTAACTATCATCAGGGTGATTTTTGCAGCTACTTCTTTCTTGTATGGTACCGCCATCCTTGTATACTGTGTTCTTTGGATTGTAATGCCTAGAGCTATAAGTGTAGCTCAGAAGCTGGAGCTGAGAGGTTATGCTCCGACAGCCGAAAACATTAGAAGATTTACATCACAACACAAATAATTGAACAATATGGAAACTATAAATGTAGACAATATAAAGGCTCAGATGCGTAAGGGCATATTAGAATATTGTATCCTCAGTATTCTATCTAAAGGAGACGCATACGTATCAGATATAATAAATGAACTGAAAGATTCGGAGATGATTGTAGTTGAAGGAACATTATATCCGTTACTTACCCGACAAAAAAATCAAGGACTACTCTCTTACAGATGGGAAGAATCGACACAAGGGCCACCCCGCAAATATTATGCAATCACAGAAAAAGGAAATGCCGTATTAGGAGAATTGGATGGCGCTTGGACTGATCTGGTAAGAGTAATAGACAATATTAGAAATAAATAAAATCTGATAACAATGAAACCAACAATTAGAGTTAGCATAGGAGGTTTAGCTTTCAATCTCGAAGAAGATGCATTCCGTGTCCTCGACGATTACCTGAAAGCCTTAAGAAGGCATTTTGAAAAGAATTCAGAATCGGGAGAAATCATATCTGACATCGAACTTCGTTTGAGCGAATTATTACAAATGCGTGTAAGCTCGGCTGATGGGGTCGTATCTATGGCGGATGCGTTGGATATTATAAAAATTATGGGAAGCCCAAAAGACTTTGACGATGCTCCGCAAGAAGAATACACTGAAGAAGATTCTGAAAAGAAATCGTTTGGTAAATCAGACTATGCAACCGACGACACACAAGATTTGTTCAAGAAAAAGCTATACAGAGACACTGACAACAAATTTATTGGTGGAGTGTGTAGCGGATTGGGGCACTATTTCAGAATAGACACAACTATCATGCGTCTTATATTCTCGGGAATATTCCTTTTCTTATTATTCTTCATGCACAAAGGTCCGTCATGTATGGTGATAGTGTTGATATATGGTATACTATGGGCAGTAATGCCTGCGGCTCACTCTTTCAAGCAAAAACTATCAATGACCGGATCGGATCCTTCTATTTCAAATATTGAAGAAGACCGGACTCAATCAGCCCGAAAATATAAAGGTAGCTCCTTGGCTTCGGCAATAGGTATTCTTGTGAATGTATTCATTGGTATTTTAGCTGTAATCTTGTTTCTCATCATCATTGCGATGATTGGTTCCTTTATTTGGTTGTATTTTGACACAACAATCCTAGGTCTGAATAATTATCTTATACTATTAGGATTAAGTTCGATTAATTTAAAGATTGCATTCTTATTAGCATCTTTAATTCCACTAATGGGGCTACTATCTCTAATGATTAAAATCTTGAAAAGATCTCCATTTACAACTCAGACATTAATAAGTTTTGTTATAGGATTTGTATTATGGTTAGGGGCTTCTTTTTATTTAGGAAATACCGGATTTAAATTCGGATTAAACCATCGTCACACTGCGGAAGCTGTTGAGAGTGTAGATGCAAATACAACCTCAGATTCCCTATACGTAAAATTGGGTAGCGAATATTTAAGCGCAGAATCACAACCGAACAATCCATTTGTTTTATATACCGGATCTTCGGACAATAAAAAGCTGTGTGTGTTACCTTCGATACAAACCAGTGTGGATACAACATTAACTAATTATGTAATTGAAATACATAAGAAGAATTTCGCAGACAATGAAATGACGGCTAAAAGAAAAGTTGAAGATTTACACTTAGATTACACCCTGACTGATTCTTTATTAACGATTAATCCTACATGGCATACAAATTCAAATCCATGGAGTTTAGAAACGTTTGAGATTGTGATAAAAACGCCACGTGATAAGAAAGTTATAAAAGAATATCCCTTAAACAGATCTTATAAAGATTTCAATATAAATATAAACAGATATGGTTATAATCGTTGTTTTTACAATTTTACTATTGATTGAAGTCATAATAGAACATCTTATATAAAAGATGCATTACCTACTGAATGATAATAGATAATAAGTTTGGTGTTAAGAAATCGGATAAATCTTTTTGTCCGATTTTTTATCGAAAAAGATGCAACATTTTAGCTATTTTTACGTTTAATATATGTACATTTGTAAATTATTATTAATATTAAAGCTGTGAAAGCGAAATTTTTAACATATATACTGATGGCCTTTTCTATAGGTCTCTTTATGCTGTCTTGTGATGGAGACGAAAACCCACCTACAAGCACCATAGAAGGGCATTGGATATATACAGCAACAAAAGTTGATATCTCCGTCACAGACCCGGCGTTAAAAGCAAAAGTTGAAGAATACATCAAACAAAATGTAATATCCGAGCATACAAGCTATGAATTTAAGAATGATAAGACCTATTATTATTATCTTAATTTCGCAGACCCGCTAAAAGGTAAATATAAAATGCAGGATAAAGATTATGCAACACTGGATGACTCAAGGGGATTAAAGAAAGTAATTTGCGAAGATCCTTTGATTTACGTTCAATCTGATTTGAAAAGCCAAATTGCAAAAGATTTAAAAATCAGTGAAAGCAAGATCATAGAAGCTACAATTACAGAAGTTTTCGAAAAAGGGTTGAAACCCTCGAATTAGAGAATATCATACAAACCTAAAATAAAACCTCAAAAGCTTCATTCTGCTTTTGAGGTTTTATTTTTTATATCAATACAAACGTTTAATCTTTCTTTGATCCAATCCACGTTGCCTTTTTCCAGATATATTCCAGAGGCCCATGCTTGTGGTTTTTCATCCACCAACAAGAGAATATATATTGTACTATAAATATTCCTACTCCGATGAGAAAAGACATTGTTATACTCACAGATAAACCAAGTCCCCAACTGTAAAATATAGCTCCACCGAGCAAAGATTGAGTTATATAATTGGTAAGGCTCATTTTACCATAAGGTATCAACTTTCTTAATAAGGATTGCCCTTTTTCAGTAGAATAATAAACAATAAGGACTAATGATACAAGGAAAAACAGAAATGAAACATTGGCAAAAGATTGAACTATTATACCCAAAGGCTCTAAAACTGCTTTATTTTCAATAAAGCCCGGAAGCATAAGAGTCAGCCCCTTGAGAGGGAAAAAGCAAACAACTCCAAGAATTAGCATACGAACCCATTTGCGCATATTGGTTTCGGGATGAAGGAAAAATTCTGTACGCCCTATAAGCATTCCGAACAAGAAAAGTCCGGCAACCTGACAAAAACGTCCATTTTCCCATGCCCACATAAAGCTGCCCCATTCTCCATGATGCAACATTACATTAAATATCTCACTCAAACTTGCCGATTTATCTATCAAGATAGGATTTAACTTACCATAATGGTATCCTACCATACTTTCGCCCATTACATAGTCCGGATTAACCAAAGCATATATCACCCGCCCCCACTCTATAGGCTGAAGAATAAAGATTGTAGCTATAATCAATACAGTCTTGGTAGACAAACGCGCTGTTAATATAAGCACAATACCAATGAGTGAAAACATCACCAGAACATCGCCTGTATAGAAAAGAGAATTGATCATTCCCCAAACAAAAAGTAAAACTAAACGCCATAAAAAACGAGGGCGAAAATCGTTACCTCTTTTCAACTGATTATTATCTTGAATAAAAAAACTAAAGCCAAATAATAAGGCAAATATACCATAAGCTTTTCCTGCAAAAATAAAAAAGGTAGAATCAAACAGAACCGAATCCAAAAACTTCATAAATGGAGCATCTATCGGAGTAAAATTGAAAAGATTATAGTTTTCGAGGCTATGTACTAACACTATGCCTAGTACCGAAAGACCTCTCAGGGCATCGGCAACATCAATACGGTGGACACTTTTTGTCATTTTTCTAAAATATGTTTTTTGGTATTAAAATTCGAAATACAAAATTGCACTCTCTGCATGATGCGACAAAGATAATATTTTATATAAAAAGAAAAAGCATGAGACTATAGACTAGCCTCATGCTTTACAAAAAATATCTTTCTCTTTTAATCCCAGATATGCTTTTTACTAAGAGCATATTTGCCACCACCGGTAAACACTAAAGCCAAAGCCCCAAAGAAGTACAATCCTTGCAATTCCAGCATCCAGCCTCCGGTCTCATTTAGCGAGAATACATCACCGCTATGAGCGAGCGAAACTGCAACCAACATATTAAATACAAATATCGCTGCAGCAACACGTGTACCGTATCCGAAAATTATAAACAAAGGTGCTATAATCTCTCCAACATACACTCCATAAGCGATAAAAGAAGGTAGTCCTGCACCCTTTACCATTTGTTCTATCATTCCTGCCCCATGTGATAATTTAGCTATCCCATGCAAGAGCATTAATATACCCACACTTAATCTTAGAATAAGTAGTCCTAAATCTGTATTACGTTCTAATGTTTTCATCAATATATACTGTTACTATTTACATTACAGATATAAAACAATGAAAAGTTAAATTAGTTCACATGAGAGTTATTTTCTATTTAGGTAATTCAAATGAAATAGGCAACATCACCTGCTTTGTGACAGGCACCCCATCTTTCAATCCGGGAATCCATTTAGGCATTTTCTTTATCAAATAATAAGCTTCTTCATTACAATCCGGAAACACGCCTTTAAACAACCATATCTTTGATATCTCACCTTCTGCCGACACCTCTATATTAAATATAACCCGACCTTCTATTCCATATTTAATGGCACGCTTCGGATATTTCATATTAGTCTTCAAGTAAGTATCTAGTGCCTCCTGCCCTCCCGGATATTGAGGATCAGTGTTTAAAGAGTCAGACTCTTGAACAATCTGTTTTTCTTCTATCTGTGTCAAGGTATCTGTCGGAATCATTACCAAAGATGACTCATTTGTTAATTTCTGCTCTTCGTTTTTAGGCTGTTCCTTTGCTTGTGCTATTAACGCATCGGTCAACTTGAAAGTGACAGAAAGATGCTGAGTGAAATCCACAGGATTACCATCAAGCAAGGCAGGCGACCATTTGGGCATCGCTTGCAAAACACGTATAACCTCGTCATCTGCATCCGGATCAAATCCTCTTACTATTTCTACATCTTTTACACTTCCATCTTTAGCTACGTTGAACTTCAATTCCAGATCCCCTTCCATCTTTATTTTTATCAAAATAGGAGGATATTTTATATTAGTCTCTAAAAATTCGTATAACGCCTTCTCGCCATCCTTATAGAGAGGAGGAATAACACCATTTAATGACGATGTTTCTTTTGTCAAAAGCTTTGCAGTAATAGCCTTCTGTGAATAAACAGGGGTTAATATACAAAACAAGAATATAAGTAAGGCAGTATGTACAAATTTCATTTTTGGCTCTTTTTTACAAACAAATATATACAAATTACTCAAGTCTAGTATGTATTTATATTTTATTAAACCCGTAAAATATATTTATGTTAATATTAACGTTTTTAATATTTGGAAACAATATTTTTAACAATACTATATATATCTTTACAGCCAAATAAAAAAACAATATGTGTGGAATTGTAGGATATATTGGCTTTAGAGAAGCCTACCCCATTTTGATAAAAGGTTTACATAGACTAGAGTATAGAGGTTATGACAGTGCCGGAGTAGCAATAATAAATAGCGAAGACAACCTTTCGGTATACAAAACAAAAGGCAAAGTACAGCACCTTGAGGAATATACGAAAGGAAAAGACACAACCGGCACAATCGGCATAGCACATACCAGATGGGCCACACATGGCGAACCGAGCAACTGCAATGCACATCCCCACTACTCTCAATCAGAATCTTTAGCCCTCATACACAATGGAATCATAGAAAACTATGCAGTACTTAAGGCTCAGCTAACACAAAACGGATACAGTTTTCAAAGCAGTACCGACACGGAAGTACTGGTACAGCTAATTGAATATATCAAAAGCTTAAATAATTGCGATCTGTTTACAGCAGTTCAAATTGCACTCAATCAGGTAGTAGGTGCATACGCCATAGCAGTGATAGAAAAAGGAAAGCCCGACCAGATAATTGCAGCACGCAAAAGCAGCCCGCTAGTTATCGGAATTGGTGATGGCGAGTTTTTCATCGGATCAGATGCTTCTCCTATCATAGAGTATACCAACAAGGTTATTTATTTGGATGATGAAGAAATAGCTATACTCAAAAGAGATAAAGAGCCTAAGATAATTACGATCTCCAACATACAGAAAACACCAGAGATCAAACAATTGGAAATGAATCTCAGCCAACTCGAACGTGGCGGCTATCCGCACTTTATGCTAAAAGAAATATTCGAGCAGCCTGATACGCTCCAAAACTGTATGAGCGGGCGCATTAATATAGAAGGCACGAACATAACTCTATCGGGGATAATAGACCATAAAGAAAAATTCATAAATGCACGACGTATCATTATCATCGCATGTGGAACTTCATGGCACGCCGGACTAATAGGAGAATACTTATTCGAGGAGTTTTGCCGCATTCCCGTTGAAGTAGAGTATGCCTCAGAATTTAGATATAGAAATCCTGTTATCTATGCCGACGACATCGTAATCGCTATTTCTCAATCGGGAGAAACTGCCGATTCACTTGCAGCAATCGAGTTGGCACGCAAAGCCGGAGCTTTTGTATATGGAGTATGCAATGTTGTAGGATCATCAATTCCTCGCAACACCAATTCGGGCTCATACACGCATTGTGGACACGAAATAGGAGTAGCATCGACCAAAGCGTTCACAGCACAGGTTACAACCCTCATATTAATGGCCTTGACTATTGCGAAAGAGAAAAAGGTGATAGAGGACGAAAAATATATAGAAATCACCAAAGAGCTTCTGTCTATTCCGTCAAAAATAAAAAAAGTTTTATCAAGCAATGAAAAGATTAAGGAACTATCCAATATCTTTACTTATGCACAAAACTTTATTTACCTCGGTCGTGGATACAATTATCCTATAGCTTTGGAAGGGGCCCTCAAGCTAAAAGAGATATCGTACATACATGCCGAGGGTTATCCGGCAGCCGAAATGAAACACGGACCAATAGCGCTCATAGACAATGAGATGCCGGTGGTAACGATTGCAACTCATAGTGCCATATACGACAAAGTAGTCAGCAACATACAAGAAATAAAGGCCAGAAGAGGCAAAGTGATAGCCATAATAAACGAAGGCGATGAAACGATGAAGTCAATAGCCGACCATTATATTGAAATACCTACGACAATAGAATGCCTCGACCCTTTATTAACCGTCATACCCCTACAACTACTTGCCTATCATATTGCTGTAAATAAAAACAGAGATGTAGATATGCCGCGCAATTTGGCAAAATCGGTAACGGTTGAATAGACTGCTTGTTTTCACAATATATATTAAGTTTTGAATCCGATATTCAAAATATTTCTATCTTTGCATAAACTTTACACAAAAACATAAAATTATGAAAACAAACATTTTGATACTCACGTTTCTTTCTTTGTTTGCACTGAATCTGAGTATTAATGCCCAAAACTATCTTGCAACAGGAACTCAAATAACAATGGGAGACGATCTAAGAAAAGGAGTGGAAGATGTTACTGTGGGCGACGTTATTCTATCTTACGACTACACAAAAGACTTATATGAAAAGAAAAAAGTAACAGGAGTGGACAAAATCATGTTCAACAGATTAGCACGCATCGTCTTAGAAAACAAGATGCAGGTACTTGTTACTTCTCAATATCCCTTCTGGAGCGAAAGAGGCTGGGTTTCTATCGATCCGGAAATGACAATTCAAAATCCCAAATATGCATCAGTAAAATCATGCAATGTGGGCGATTATTTAAAATTCTATGATATACTGAGTACAGGTTCGGATAGAATTGCTATTATAGAAGGCATACTCGAACCAATCATGGGCTATAATATCCAGCTCGAAGAAGGAGGCTCTATTATTGCCAACGGTTTTATCATAGGCGTTGATTAATAAAATTAAATGAAGCTGAACACCAATAACATTCAAGAACGTATTAAAGATACATTGATAGAGACGTTGAACATCACATTCATAGAATCGGATGATCAAACGTCTCTTGAAGCTATTATGCCTGTAGAAAAACATTTGAGTCAAACGATGGGCGTATTACACGGAGGAGCAACAATATCTCTGGCAGAATCTGTTGCCGGCGTAGGTTCTAACACACTATGTGCACACGATGAGCAATGCTTTGGCATGCAAATAAGTGCCAGTCATATATCTAGTGCAAGACTAGGCGATGTGGTAAGAGCCATAGGTACCTTACAACACAAAGGGCGATCTACTCACGTCTGGAATGTTGACGTCTTCTCGGAGACAACAGGAAAACTAATTTCGTCTGTGCGTGTCACAAATGCAGTTGTAAAAAAAATATTATACACAAAAGGAAAATAAAGGCAAGGAATGTAATAGGGGTTAGAATTTTTTAACCCTGGTTATATTTTCCGCTATTTCGTCCTGATTAAAGCGAAGTATCTCGAATAAGAAAAGCGAGATGTTTCACTCCATTCGGTGTGACATAATAGATTGGATGTTCTACCCCCTATTACACCCTTGCCTTTTACGAATTGAATTCTATTAAGCAGGAATGAGATTTATAAATTAAGTATTATAGAGAAGATACTATCATCTCCATTATTTGAAATATCATTAGAATAAAACAAATAATAACGACTGCAATCATAATATTTAAAATTTTGTTTGTATATTTTTTCATTTTACTTCCTTTTTAAATTGTTCGTACTGCTTTACTATATCATCGATACTTATATCGAGTAAATTCATAGAACGAAAAGTTTCGGGTAGTACTTCTTCAAAAAATTCTTTTTTCTGAAGCTTCGATATCTGTCCTCTAGCATTTTCTGCGACGTAATATCCCATCCCACGTTTCGAATATATAATTTCCTCAGACTGCATATATTCAAATGCTCTCATAGCCGTGTTAGGATTCACCTGCAATGTCATAGCCAGCTCCCTCACAGATGGAATCCGATCATTTTCGGGCCATTCTTCTGTAAGGATATGCTGAAAGCAAAAATCTACTATTTGAAGATATATTGGTTTATTTGCTTTGAAATCCATAATACTATACTTCTGTTTCTCTTAATTTGAAATACGTCAACACCCACATTCCAACAGGGAATATCGCTGCCAGTATATATTTAACTACATCATACAGCAATGTTGCCTGTGTTGCTACAAAACGCGATGAATCCCCCTCGGGGATCCAATATCCATTAAAGCTCAGAACAGAAATCGGATCCATAGAACTTCTTATATACGATACCTCCGGATAGAATTGGCTTATAATAACCTTAGAAACAATTATTATAAAAATAAAAAACACAGCGATTAATGACAATGTCTTCACAAAAGACCTTTTCTTCAAACATGCATACCCAAACAGAAAAACGGATTGAGCAGCATACAGCATATGATAATCCCACCAATCGCTAAACTTAACTACAGGATGTGTAGTGGATACAAAGAGAGAGGATATAAAATCTAAGCACACTGACACGCCAAAAACCAGCAAAGGTATAATAACAATATATTTGATCCACAGGCCCAAAAATCGCTCAAAAGTAGATACCGGCAACGTAAAATAAAAAGTACTATTAGCATCGCTTAAATTCTTATCAAAAGAAATACTGCAAATGATAATCGCAACATAAACGGGAGGAAGCATATTCCATAGCCATCCGGTATCGATAGATTCCCAAACAGTCGCAATTGTATAATACGCAGCTATACCACATACAATAAAAAGGTATTGCTTCCAATACATTGCGAGCTCTCTCTTCTGCAAATTCCAAAAACGTTCTATATTAAATACAGCACTCATATCCATTTCGTTAAGCGTTAAATATATTTCTTATTTTTTCCTTATTCGTAACCACCGCATTAAACAAAGCTTCAATATTTAATGTACTTTCTTCATTGTACTTGTTCTCCAAGACCGAAGTGTACCCCAACATAGTTTGCTCTGTGAATAAAGCGTCTTGAGGCCTTGTTGTAGAATAAGTAAACAGTAGTTTTTTAGATATCTCCTCAACCGTATTATTAAGTAACACCTGATTGCGATCAAGAATAATGATAGGATCTATCAGACTTTCCAAATCACGAACTTGATGAGTGGAAATCAAGATACATTTGTTTTCGTCAAATGCAGAAGCTATTACTTTTCTAAATTGAGATTTAGAAGGGATATCCAGCCCATTGGTAGGCTCATCCAACAAGGTAACCGGTGTATTCAGAGAAATAGCAAAAGCAATAAGAACTTTCTTCTTCTGTCCAAAAGACAATTCTTTCATCCGAGAATCAATATCCAAATGAAAATCATTTAAATATGAATTAAACTGTTCATTGCTAAAGTTGGGATAAAATACCGAATTCAACTTTACAAAGCTTTTAACTGTCTGTGATGGCACAATGAACTCTTCAGGCAGATAGTACAATTGCTTCAGCATATCGGGATTTCTAAATGCCGTTTCAGTACCTAATACTTGGCAACTTCCTTTTTTAGGGAAACACAACCCACTAATAATGCGCAACAATGTTGTCTTTCCAACACCATTTTCTCCGAGCAAACCATAAATACCATTTTTCATTTCAAATGAAACATTCTCAAAAATAGGCTTACGCTCTCTGTAATAAAAAGTAAGATTATTTATTTTTACCATAACAGTGTACTAGTTTATTAATACACCGCAAATATATTATATATTTTGATTACACCAAAACATTTGAATATTTTTTATGCTGATTAAAAAAAACTTAGAAGCGATGCATAATTACTATAATTGCAAAAACAGGGAAAATATTTTTAAATCAACAAAATTTGTCTCACAAATTACCCCCTTTTTCACAAAAAGATAAAAGACAGCTTAACACTATTGAATATTACAATAAGCCATGATAAAAAACTAAATAAAGACAAAAAAGTAATTATGAAGAAAAGAAATAGATTTTCTCTTTTACAATAGAGAGAAGCCTTATGCACAAATAAGCATTATCAGTAAATATATTTAGGAAGTAGTGGTTTTTTATATACTTTTGCTGCCGAATAACATAAACGACATGGAGATCTGAAACCATACAAAAAAACGAGGCGGAACCGAAAAGCCAAAAGAGTAGGATAATTTTTTACAAAACTAATATTATAATGGAGTGGTTTTTAAAAGTAGTGAAAGAACATTACGCAGACTTTAACGGAAGAGCTAGACGAAAAGAATTTTGGATGTACAACCTTTTTGTGATGATAGGATATTTTGCCCTATACATAGTAGGTATTATCCTAGCATCAGTTTCCACAACTATTGGATCAATCGTCTTAGGATTAGTAGGATTGGCGTACCTTGTAATCCTGATCCCTTCAATCGCTGTTTATGTAAGAAGAATGCATGATGTTGGCAAAAGTGGATGGTTTATATTAATCCCTATCTACAATCTCATTTTAGCGATTACAGAAGGGAATAAAGGGGACAACCAGTATGGTTCGGATCCTAAAGCTCAATAGTATCAGGATCTATCATAGAGTTTACACTATAAGAAAGAAGGGCATAAATAATATTATTTATGTCCTTTCGCTTTATAAGATATTGATATTTATAAATTTATCCTATCAAGAATTTAATAACAATTATTTATTTAACTACTCCTGTTATTATTATTTTTTATTATATTTGTGACGTTGGTAAAAAGCGTATTCAACACTTATAGTATTAAAGCCAGAAACACATTATTCTTACTTAAACGTAAAGAATAAATAACAATAATAGAGTATACATCATAATATCCGGTATGGAGTTATTATACAAACAAGAGCATCTCACTTGCTACAATTATGAAAAAGGTAACCGGCCAACAATTGAGAAAATATCTTTACTAGATGGACAATCTTGGAATATATTTTCAGTTGAGAACAAAGTTATATTTATCATAGAAGGGTCTTTATCTTTTTCTTTGGATGAACTAACTAACCAAGTCATTTCTGAAAAAAAAATGATGATGATACCCGCAGGTTGTCACCTAAACAGTAAAGCAAATAAAGATACCACAATAATTATTATGAGGTTGCATAACACTAAGATGCTATGCGATTGCTTCTCGCTTGATTTACTACTAAAAGAAAAAAATGAAGAATTTGAACCAGGTCTACATTATCTGGCTATAAATGAAAGAGTAGACTCATATCTCACATTCTTAAACACGTGCATGTCGGAAGGCTTAAAGTGCACATATTATTTCGCACTGAAAGCAAAAGAATTTTACTTTTTACTAAGAGCATATTATACAAAAAGAGATTTACTGGCATTCTTTTTTCCTCTCATTAGCCACGATCTTTCTTTCTCCGAGTTTGTCCTTAAAAACCATCACAAGGCAAAAACAGTACAAGAGTTAGCCGACATGATGCACTATAGTCTTTCAGGATTTCAAAAACGTTTCAAAAAAGTATTTGGAGTGCCTGCTTATCACTGGATGAAAGAAGAGCGATCAAAATCAATTTTTTATCAAATAAACAGTACCGATAAGTCATTTAAAGAAATAAGTGACGAGTACGGATTCTCGTCCCCGTCACATTTTAATGACTTCTGCAAAACCAATTTCGGCAATACTCCGGGCAAAATTCGCCAACAAAAAGCGACTATGAACCCTAGCCATTAAGAAAAGGCACGAATTCTGAAAAAGCAGGCAGATATCTGTAATAAACAACCCTTCCAATCTTCATATCTTCGTAGCGTAAATATATGAGGAGTATATTTATAATTCTAAACCTGACTAGATTTAGAATTTAACTCTATTATTGTGTAGTTTTGTAAAGTTTGTGTTAAGGTTGGAAAGTCTGCGAAGTGAATTTGCGGGCTTTTTGCATTTTATAAAAGATTTCAATGTAGTTAGAATACAAGAAGGCTCTTCCCAAAAATTTTCGACAAGAACCTTTTTAAACAATAAAATTTATGCTTATTTCAGAAATAAAGGACGATAGGGTCAAAACTCGCTTCGTTGCTCTGCCAAATGAATCCTTTTGCGCTCTTTCATTACAGTATACATTTGAAGTAATACAGAAAGTATGATTAACAGCAAACCGGTATAAAATGAAAAGTTTAACTCTTTAGCCTCTCCAAAAATAATCATAGCCAATACAATACTATATATAGGCTCTAAGTTATAGCTGAGATTAAGAGTAAAAGCAGATATGCTCTTCAATGCTTGTATTTGCAACATATACAGACCGATTGTACAAACCACTGAGAATATTAACAAATAGATTAAATCTGTATTACTCGAAAAAAAAGACACGACAGGAAACAATTGCAAATAAAAAGGAAGTATAATACTTAAACTAAGGAAACCTCCAATCATTTCATAAAACAAAGTAACATACCATGAATAATTAGTATTTGTTGCAACTCTTTTATTGGCAATCACAAAACTTGCTGCCAAAGCTGACGAAATAGCCCCACAGATTATACCTATTCTATAACGAGTATCGAAATGAAAAATCAGCGCAATCCCCAAGAGAGCAATAATGCTAAAAGACAATTCCCTGACAGAGATTCGCCGACGGCTCACGACAGGTTCTAAAACAGCCGTAAAAAAGCCTGTCATCGAGAAACAGACTACACCGATAGAAACATTCGAATATTTAATACTCGCATAGAAAAACAGCCAATGTAGTGTTAATAATAGCCCAACAAAACCAATCCTATAGAAATCTTTCATCGGCAATCGGACAAACCGTTTTGTCACCGATAACATTATGAATAGTAACACTGAGGTAATCAATAAGCGGTACCAAACGAGCATACCTTCGTTCAGGGTAATAAGCTTGCCGAATATACCCGTAAATCCCGCAATTAGAATAGATAAGTGCAACTTAATAAATGCTTGTTTCATCGTTGAGAAATATTCTGCAAAGATACCCTTTTAATCAAAAAAAGCCCCAAAGATTCATTCTCTTTGGGGCATATATTATTAATCAAACCTTTTAGTTTTGACCTCCAGCACTTCCTCCACTTTGTTCTCCTTGTCCTCCAGACATAACATCATCATTCTTGATACCACGTCTTGCTTTTTGTATTTGAGATTTCATCTCTCCAAAACGGAAAGATACAGAGATTCCAAAATTTTGAATTTTATTAGACATGATTGTTTCCGAATAAAACGCTTGGTTATTCATTGTGCTTCTGAAATCATGAATGCGTTTAAATGGATTCTGAGCATAAGCAGATATATTCAATTTGTCATTATTAAACCCTTTGCTTACATTAAATCGGTGAAAGAAAAACGAAGAGTTTTCACTTTGTAAATTTATAGATGGAGAGAAATAGCCTACATTAACAAAAGCTTTCCATGATTTAGGAAATGAATATTGCGCACCTCCAAAGACATTCGCAGATACTCCATCATTCTTTAATCCTGACCCATTATTTGCTTTTATATCCACATACCGCGCCCCCATATTGGAGAATATACTCAGTTGTTCCACCCACTTGTATCTATCTCCACCCATTTTAGGAGTCCATCGTAGGTTTAAGGATAAACCGATATCTTTTCTTTTTCCTATGTTTTCGTATGTATAGATCGACACATTATCTATCTGATTTGAAATTTGTTCAATACCATTATTTTCGAAACTATAAGCCAAATTCACATTCAAAGTCAGGTTACGGTTGAAAAGCCCATAGTTGGTACTTATCGTATGATTTTTCACAGCATCTAATGTCGGATTCCCCTTTTGTATATTATTAGGGTCGGAAGTATTCTCATAAGGATTTAATTGCCAGATACCCGGACGAGATATACGCATATTATAGCCAAAACGTAAGTTTTGCATTGGATTTATCTGATATGTAACGGTTGCAGAGGGTACGATGTTAGAATAGTCCACTTTAAAACCTTGAGCTCTATCCTTTGGGAATTCAGCATTCAACCATGTTGCTTCATAACGCAATCCGGCTTTGAAACCCCAAACATTCCTGAACTTGGCATTGTAACCTCCATACGCAGCCAATATATCTTGTGTATGCCTAAATCTATCAGTCGGACGTTCTATGGCGACCCAATTACCTGTAGCATTAAGGCTATCTAAACCACTATTGCTATTATTTATACGGATAATATACTTTACTCCTGTTTCGACACTATGAGATAGGATATCAGACTTATTCAAAGGAGTTACAAAATCTACCTGAAAGGTATGTTCTTTCATATCAGCATCAGAATACTGCTTGTTAGTATAAATATGCTTAGGCAACTCTCCAAATAGTTCCGTAATATCCGAATTTGATTCCGAATCGTTAGGATTCATACTGAACTTATAAGAAGCCGTCAGCAATTGTTCTTTTTTATGGAAAGTGCGCTGATAATCTACATTCAGATCTGTACCGCCATACGTTTGTTTCATATAGCCTCTTTGATCATATCTATATTGGCTCTCCTTATTTATTCCGAGCCCCTCATTCAAAATGTTACTTCTGGATTTATAATTACCTTCGAACCTATTGAATCCGATATTAATAAGGTTTAAGGTATCTATCTCGTAACTTAACTCTCCTGAACCAAACTGTCCGAGCCCATTATTCTTTGAAGGGCCTACTCCTGTTAGATACTTTGGGTTATTACTTAAATTATTTTCTTTAAAAGAAGAGGTGGTTCCTTCCGGACGTTTCCATTCGTAATAGTTATAATTCCCTGTGAAGCCAACTTTACCATATTTCATGGTCCAGTAAGCACCTAAACCATATCCACCTTGCGAGTCTACCCTACCATTCAAAGTGGCAGTATATCCACCCATAGAAGTATTGGTTATAATATTGATAATACCTGATACACCCTCAGCATCATATTTTGCTCCGGGATCGGTAATCACCTGTATATCTTTCACCGTATTGGCAGGCATGCTGCGAAGAACTTCCTTCGGATTGTTAGAAATCATGTTAGATGGTTTTCCGTTCAGATATATTTTAAAATTAGTAGATCCTTTCAGCTGTACATTATCTTCGCCATCAACGGTTACCATCGGAACTTTTTTCAACATTTCCAATAGGTTATTCGTCGTTGATTCAGGATCACTCTCCATACTATATACAATTTTATCGAGATCAACTTTTACCAGTGGCTTCTGTGCCGAAACTACAACCTCCGATAAGGCATTTTCATTGTCTCTCATATATATTGTACCTAGGTCTACTATCTTTGCGTCACCTACAACAACAGGCTTAACAAGGGTCTTTTTGCCGATATATTCTACCGTGAGCAGATACTCTCCCTTTTTATTCATCGAAAACTGAAAGTTTCCATTATCATCGGCTGCTACAGCCTTTAACGGGCTTCTCGGATTTGCCTTACCTAACAATTTAACTGTCGCGTAGGGAACTGTTTCATTTGTTAATGAATCTGTTACTACACCTTTAATCTGGACATTTATTAGTGGGCTGGATTGAGAGAATGCTAATGATGAAATTAGCAATGATAGAAAAGTTAATAAAATGCGGACATTCATAAGTTTAGTATAATTATAAATATATTTCGTTTTTTTAGTTGTTTTTCAGCTGACTAAGATATACATAGATTTAATCTGTTCAACTGAGATATGCTTACTAGTCGCCATAATTATACATTTATCACTAAAGCAATAAATATTTTATCATTTTTAACAGAACGACACTTTTTTCACAAAAAAAAGACATCAGGCTCTGCTTACCTGATGTCTATTGCCAACTCATCTACAGATAAATTTTATTTACTAAATGGAATATCGTTTATCGACATCACCTTACCATAAATTTCTACATAGCGAACATTTGCTGTATCTAAATACATCTCTATCCTATTGTTCTGCCTATTTCTTTTTAGTTTCAGGTCTACGTGTAGAATATCATCGTCATGACGAGAAGCACTCCAGCCCGAAACCGTATAGATTGGATTTTTAGAGTTAAAGTACAAGGTATCTCCTGTTACATTTCGGCATATATTAATATCATTTGCCGAGCTACGAACAAACCACCCTTGATTACGCCCAATGAGCCAACCACCTATAACTACGGCCACAATAATTAGAGTAAACAGAATTGAATGTAATTCTTTGTTCATATACGAAACCAATTATTCGACCTCTTTGTCCTGTTCTTTCTTAGAATCTTTCCTCTCTATAAAGTAAGCAATAACAAGCCCTATACCACCAAATATGGCAGCGCATGCCGGATATAAAATAGATATAGTATTGCGAAACTCATAGAAGGCTCTTTCGTCCGCACTTGGAGGAGCCACAGCTAACAAGTCTATAACAGCGACGATAGCCACCCCTAGTCCAACACCTACTAATAAGAGCCCAACACGAATAGCCCATGAGGTTACATAGTTGTTTACATTGCTTTTATTCGGAGACATATCCAATTGCCCTTTTAGTAAATTCGGGTCTATCCCTTCTGAAATTTTTTCGATAAAAGCTAAGCGCTCCCTACGACGAGCAAACAACTCAAACAAGCGGTAGATTGCATATGCTATTGTAGCTACAATAACCATTGCCATAATTTGATCCATAATTTTCTATTTTTATTAATTAAACATTTTTGTTTCTTCCGTTTGCTCATTTTGACGCAAGCATTTTTAAAAGGTTACAACAAAATAAAAAAATATTTTTTTGAAAAGATTTTACATTACATTTGTAACCTATCAAATATTCTTGCGTCATACGGGTATGGCTGAATTTGATGATATCTATTTTATACGCCGAATAAAAGACGGACATACCGATGCTTTTGTACACATTGTACGTCGATATGAGAGAATGGTATTTACCATTGTCAATAAAATAGTTTCTCGTCGGGTAGAAGCCGAAGATATTGTTCAGGAGATATTTATAAAGGTATTTCAGTCATTAAAACAGTTTCGTGAAGAATCGAACTTTGCAACATGGTTGTACAGGATCGCATATAACACAACTATATCAGAATTGCGAAAGCGCAAATATGAATTTACTGCCATTGACGATAATTTCTCAAATATCCCTGATGACGAAATATCAGAAACACTGGATGAGATTACAACCGAGGATAAGTTGCAGCTTTTGGATACAGTACTAAAAAAACTGCCCCCGGACGATGCTTTGCTGATCAGTATGTTCTATATAAACGACCAAAGCGTAAAAAATATAAGCATCATTACGGGAAATAGTGAAGCAAATGTAAAAGTAAAGTTGTACAGAATCAGAAAAATTATAAACTTTGAAATAAATAAGCTCATACAATCATGAATACAGAAAATACAGATAGGCTAAAGAGTTTATTTCAAGAAATAAAACTAGACGAACCATCGACAGACTTCGAAAGTCGGTTGATGCAACGAGTACATATTGTTGCGGCAAAACAAAATCGGAAGAGAAGCATTATTTCAATTCTTTCTATTACGTTCGGCATTGTAGGAATGCTTGGAATTCCAACGCTTATCTTTTGGCTTTTGGGATTACCTCTCAAGGAAGATATTCAAGGCATGGGGTCAAATATCACATTCAATATACCATCAGTAGGATTTAATCCTTTCGTAGTATCTGTAGCTTGTGTCGGAGTACTACTCCTTATAAGCGACTCGCTGATCCGCAGACGAATCAAAGAAAAGAAACACAAAGATTAACAGAAGCTATAAGTAGAATTTAAATATAAGCAAACTATCAAATATCTAACTTCCCGGCTTTATACTCCTGATATTTAAGAGAGAGTAACCTCAAGAATGAGCTTATTTGCGATAGTGCAGATTGAGTTTCTCCTGAAATATCTTTCTTTTGCAGGCGCATTAACAAGAACCCATATAGAGCGGCTAGACAGGTCTCGAGTTCCGGAGTATTTTTATCTTGCGTTTTGGAACGTAATTCAACAATGAAAGGCAAGGTTTTATAATAGGCTTCAGTATATTGGTTTTCTTGCGGCGACTTCAGCAGTCGATTGTGTAGTTCGGTCAACTCCGATATTACATTCTTATTTATAATCAGATGCCCTTTTTCCACCACGTCTTCTCTCCTCATCATGTCAATAAGGTTTTCGTACCATTCCCTTATTTCATTTTTCACATTTTGAGGCTGTTCGAACCCTGATATTATTTGCTTATCAATTATATCGATGTCTAATTTATTGGCTCTTATAATATCCTCTATCTGCCACATATACAATAGATATTCGGCGATATTTTCTTCTTTTAGTTTTTTAGCTATCAGCATAATTTATTTTAGATTTCCTTCAGTTTGACTTAACCGATTGAAGAATAAACGTTTTATATTTTTTAATTCCTGGAGCAATGATTTACAAACTATACATATTGAGCTTTTACAATAAAATACATTCAAATAATTGGGAGATAAAAGTAAATAATTTCATGGAAATCTCAAGTATATGTTTTCCCCTTATCTAATCAATAACTCTCTTATAGAAAGGAATAAAACAAACTCCTTCTTAAAATCCCATCGCTTTTTTTACTACTGTCATTTCTTCTTCCGAGGTCAGCATCTTTAATAATTCAAATGCAACAGTTGGAGCTGTTTCAGGACAATAAGACGTTATAATTTTACCATCAACTACTATTCGTTCATTCACAACATTCACCCCAAATTCTTTCAACTCTTTTTGCCTATAGCCGTTATTTAAGTGATAAGTTGTTGCCTTCCGATCTTTAAGAATTCCACTTTTTCCTAAGGGGAGAGCTCCAGTACAAACTATAGCAATGATTTTATTTTTTGCATCAAAATCCTTAATTAAGTCTAAGAATCTTTCGTCATAGGCTTCTTCATAAAAGCCAAATTCGCCAAATCCACCAGGTATTGCCAATGCTGCATACTCGTCAACGTTTATCTCTTCAATTGTTTTATCTACTCTTATCGGTACATTAAAAGTGCTTATAACTTCTTTAGTAAAAGCACAAGTTTCGACAAACAAACCATGACCATAACAAACTCTTGCCCAACCAATAACATCTATGAAAACAGAAAACTCCATAGTCTCAAATGCCTTTGCCAAAAACACTAAAACCTTCTTATTTTGCATAGTTGTCATTTTTAAGAATAAATGATAAACAATTATAGATTATGCTTTGTTTATATACAAAACAGAGTACAAAAGTAGTATTTTTTTATATATAAAGTTTAAGATGGATTTACACGCTATTATATAAACCTTATCTATCGCTACATAAATAAAACAAATACAAAGTATTCTGAACAAACATGTTGTCTTTGATGTTCTAATGTAAAACAGGTATGATTTACTTTTTTCATAGTGTGTTAGATAGATTGTTTAGTTGATTTTTTACCTGTTTTATCATAGTATATGTTAGTTTTATATTAGTGTTAAGAGGGGAAGGGATGATTGTGATAATCATCTCTTCTTTTTTGTATATTAGCTGAATATTTAGAAAAAAAATGGTTGACATAAAAATAATAGAAAGCGGCTATATCCAAGCAGACGGAGGTGCCATGTTTGGAGCTATACCAAAGCGTGCCTGGCAAAGAAAATACACAAGCAATGCCGACAACTTGTGTACATTAGCTATGCGGTGTGCACTCGCCATATCCGAAGACAGGGTCATATTGATAGACACCGGTATGGGAGATAAGCACACCGAGAGAATGTCTTACTACCAACCACACTCTCTGCTTAACATTGAAGACGAAATAAAGAAATATGGCTTCTCGGGTGAAGATGTCACCGATGTGATATTGACCCACTTGCATTTCGACCATTGCGGATATGCAACTAAAAGAGATAAAAACGACAAAATAATCCCTTCTTTCGCTAAAGCTACTTATTGGCTAAGCCGCAAACAATGGGACAATTATTTAACCCCCAACATACTGGAAGCAGATTCTATCTTAGCTGAAAATATACAGCCGATACACGATGCCGCACTCTTACGCTTTGTTGACCAAGGCATGCAGATATCTAAAGAGGTAAGTGTGAGATTGTTTGACGGACATAGTATAGGGCAGTTAGTTGTATATATCAAGACAGATGCGGGTGTATATACATTTCCCGGGGATCTGATACCAACAAGTGCTCATGTCCCGTTAGAATGGATTTCAGCTTACGACATCTGTGCATTAAAATCGGCGGAAGAGAAACAGCGATTTCTCATTGAAGCAGAAAAAGAAAACTACACCCTTATTTATTGCCACGATGTAAAGGTAAAGACGAGTAAAGTAAAACGTCTGAATGATAATTATAAAGCCTACTGACTTTTATTATAAAAAAAGGATCTCAAAGCTCGGCTTTGAGATCCTTTTACTAATGTATATAATTTAACCTCTTCTATTAAAATACCATCGGCACATCTATCAGCAGTATACGTGCATTGTCAGATTCTGCGGTGATATTTATACCATCTGTATCCCATACACCAAATGCATCTCTGTGATATAATTTTTGCCCTTCGACAGAAAACTCTCCTTCAACAACCATAGCAAATACACCGTTCCCTTTTTTCTTCACCTGATAGCTTGTGTTGACACCTTTATCGAAAGTACCCATATTAAACCAAGCATCCTGATGTATCCAAAGTGCTGTATTTGAAGGATCACTCTTCGGTCCAACAATTTGGATGAATTGATTTTTATTGTCTATAAAATCAAATTCACGTTGGTCGTAACGAGGTTCTACATTTTTTTGAGATGGAAAAACCCATATCTGGAAAAGACTTACCGGTTTATACTCATTAGCATTGTATTCACTATGTGTTATACCCGATCCGGCACTCATTACCTGCACTTCTCCGGCTTTTATCACTTCTGTATGCCCCATGCTATCCTTGTGTTCCAAATCACCATACAAGGGAATAGTAATTATTTCCATATGTCATGTGGATGGGTCCCAAAGCCTTCTCCTCCGGCAATTATATCGTCGTTTATAACCCTTAATGCGCCAAAATGTATACGGTTGGGATCATAGTAGTTTGCAAAACTGAAAGTATGGTGTGTGTTCAACCATCCATGGTTTGCTGATCCTCTTGAAGATGCTCTAATTAATGTTGTTTTCATAAAACTACCCTTTCTGTTATATCTGATGAGTAACTATTTATAATATAAAGTATATCATAGCAATACACCTTATTTTTATATTACAAAGATAAGCACTATCCATCTATTATCAAAATAAGATAAATCATATATATATATAAATATATTTATACAATATTGCAATACATAGACCAGAAAGGCAATGCAATAGAACAAGGATTTATATAAATTTATTTATGCTAATTTTATCTTATTATATAAATAACAAAAAAGAGTATGGGGAAATAAGAATGAGCAAAAGTGACAGCACAAAAACAGATAAAAACTGTTACTTTTGTCACCTTTTGGTAGGTAAACATTTCCTAAATGAGCTATAAAGCATAAATCTATCAGTTATTTACAGCTTCTTTTTACAAAGAAATATATGTTTCTTTCACAATTATTTATTAACTTTACTGTTGTAGTAATTAAAAACAAGAAATCATGAAAAATCTAGTCTTTATACTACTTTTACTCGTCTCAGTTACCTCTTATTCCCAAACTGAGATTCCTAAAGATAGCTTTCCTCCTCTAAAGAAAGGATCTTTCAAATTTGATGAAAGGTTAGAGAATTATTTGAACCTGGATGTATCAGGCAACAACAAATCATCTGCAAGCAAATATGATTTGTATAAACCTTTAGAAAAAGGAGATGATGCAACTATAGACTTAATACTTCCTCCGCTTGATGTATATCTCGGACCTCCTGTAGAAAGCAATACGATTACGCGGTATCCTTTTGCCAATGACTATAGCTATTATTCAGGAATGAATCTGGATAACGAAGCTTGGCTCAGTTCATCTTCTATACAGAATACATATCCATCCATAGGCGCAGTAAGGTCTGTAAGTATGTACTTTAACTATCAACCAACAGATTGGCTGGTAATTTCAGCTGGTCCTTACGCCTCAAAATATGCACTATATGGAGGGAACTACAACGATGTGGGTGCAGGAGGAAATATGAAATTCATCTTAAGCGACAGAATAAGAATAAATGCCCGAGGACAATATTCCGTGAGAGGAAAACATAACGGAGTAGAAGGCCCGATGATGGGTATGTATCCTCAAACATATTACGGAGGCACGCTAGAGGTCAAAATCACTGAAAAATTTGGAATCGAAGGCGGTGTAATCCGTGAGCTTAATCCATTCAACGGGAAATGGGTGAACAGGCCATACTTTGCCCCGGTATTCTACAAGAAATAAACTCTCTGGATGTATATAGTCAGTAATGAATTATCTTATTATATAAAAAAATCAGTCAATAAATATATCTCGTAGAATCTTTCTCTGATTATTAAAAAATTCTGTTCTGTATAAATCTCCACTTTTAGAGATCAATGTAGAATAGCGTTTCAAAGATTCAATCCATTTCTTGTTAGCTTGACATATTTCAGGAGTAAACGATCTCACTACGTTAATAGAAAATACACGTATCGTAGACAATTCGAATTCAGGACACTGCATATAACTATAAGTGGTATCAAAATCGATATTGGATATATAAAAGTTAAATTCAAAGTCATCCATCCAAACTCCTGATATAGACATCGACTCCAATCTCTCCAACATGCACAACAACTCGTTCTTAATTTCTTCTAGATCCTGATTGTTCAACAAATTAAGTCTATAAAAGTATTTTACTGTATTCAGAAATGAAGACAAAACATTTTGAGATAGGATAGACGTTGTATGACAAGAAGAGTTAGATTCTGAAATATACTTTTTATTCAGGTCGATAACTCTCTGAGGCAAGTAGAACTCAGAAAACGGAACAGTAGGCTTGGAAGTCTGAAGCTGATATACCCATTTGTATAAATAGAACTTAGCTATTTTTTCATAAGAAAGGTAAAATGAAAAAGGTAACTCATTATTAGCACCTTGTACCTGAGAACCAGAGTACATTTTCATTCTACTAAAAATATCTGTATAAAAAATCAAAGAATTACAATATTGCTCAAAAAATGATTCTTCTTGAATCATATTTATGCTAAATAACGCTGTAGTATCATTCTTACCCAAAATATCATCAATTGATATGCTTAACGCTTTAGATATTACAGAGAGCTCCTCTAAGTCAAAAGACACATCCCCTCTTATCCTACGATAAACAGCTTCACGCCCGATAGAAAGCAAATCCATTAAGTAGGTTGCAACCTTTATCTGAGGAGGAAGGGCTTCTTTGATAGATATAATTAATTTACTGTTTAATTCGTTTTTCATGACATTTATGTTGTAGAGAGAAAAGATTAGAAATAAATCTTGATTAATAATAATATTAAAACCTTAATTGTATTGAATATTCATCATATAAAAACAAGAGAATAATATGTTTAGTTTTACAAAACCACATAAATATGTAAAAGTAGGCCTGGAAACAATTACAAGGAATCCTAATTGTATTTTTATCACATTTTCTAGAGCACAAAAATACGGTAGAAAAGTATAACATCTTGCCTCACTCATAGGGTTACAAAAAGAGGAACATACATCAAAAACATATTGAAATATCCATATCATAATGCAAAACTCTACAACAAATCCGCATAAAAAAAGAGCAACAAATAGATCTTCCCTATTTGTTGCTATACGTTTTATATATTATTTAAAGAGATTAGATATTATTAAGCACCCTTCTGAAGAGAAGACTACACCAAATAGTCATATCATCTTTTTCGAGCCAATGTTTTTAATTTCCTTATAGACTCCTTGGTCTTAATTCGTGCTTTATACAAATCATGCCTATCCAAGTCCAGAACTTTTTCATAATCAGCTATAGCTTCATCATATTCATTCTTTCGCTCATAAATTGCAGCACGTTTGTAATACAGGCGTATATTCTCAGGATCGAGAATAAGTCCTTTATTACAATCGTCTAAAGCTTTATCAAATTCCTGACGGAGTATATATATTTCGGCTCGGTTGGTATATGCATTTATATTCGCAGTGTCTATTTCCAATACTCTCGAATAGTCGCTTAATGCTTTGCTGGTATCTTTCATAGACAAATATATATTTCCTCTATTATTATAGATATCTGCAACATTTTTTGGTTCTTCTTTTATCGCCCGATTGTAGTCTTCAAGTGCTTTCTCACATTCTCCACCTACTTCATAGATTATACCTCTATTGTAATATGCATCGGCATAATTATTATTTAGTCTGATAGCCTGCGTATAATCCCTCATGGCAAGGCTATCATCTCCTATCGATTGGTAAATACTTCCCCGATTATAATACCCGGTAGCATCAGTAGTATCAAGCCCTATGGCAATATCGGTACATTCTATTGCCTTTTTATAATTCTTGACATTAAAATATTCATTGCTCAGATAAAAATTTGCCTCTATCAGCAACTTATTTTTTTTTCGAGGAGTTATCAAATCCTCATCGGCTTCTATGTTCTCCAATATTGTCTTCAATGCATTAATTCTTTCGGCCGGTGTATCTAAGCTATCTGCAACACGTCCCATCTGATGCTTAAAAGAGACAATATGTTTATCTTGCCTGATATCTTTATCAAACAATCTACACGAGCCAAAAACCAAAGGGAATATAATAAGAATCAGAAAGTATAACTTACTGTGTGTTTGTGAAATCTTCTTTGTCTTGCGCATAAATTGTATTGATATATATGTTGGCAAAGGTATAAAAAAAACGGATACTCAAACTCAATTGATTTATATAAAAAAGAAGCACTTATCTGTCTCAGTTAAGTGCTTCATGGTAGTGTTTAAATAAAAAAGTGATATTATAATTATTTCTAGAAATAATAATGTTATACTTCTTATTATTAATAACGCAGAAAGTATAAAGAAGTTACTCTTTTAACATAAAATATGATATTATTCTCCTTTATAACCTTTATAAAAAACAAAAAAAGACCAAAAGCGATCCACTCTTAGTCTTTTTAGAAGATGAAGCTATTGAAGTATTCTACAAAGTAGCACTCAAAGAGTCTTCACCCCTCTAACAACTCTTTATATAAATTACCTAGCCTTTCTCGCAAATGAAGCACGGCATAACGTTTGCGAGATATCAGTGTGTTTACACTTACTCCGGTAGCTTCTGATATTTCCTTAAAAGAAAAGCCATCAAGCTCTGTCAGCTCAAATGCCTCCCGTTGTTCAATCGGAAGTTCGGACAAAGCAGCGTCTAATTCTTCCCAGACCAAAGCCCGCAAATATGTAGTCTCGGGAGATGCATCTTTATCAAACATAAGACTAGAGACCTCCGCTAAGAATGTATCTTCATCATCTTTAGCTGTCACATAAGGCATATCCACCTCCCTATGCTTGCGGCTACGGTCTATGATCTGATTATTGGCCACTGAATACAACCACGCAGACATTTGCTCAATTGGTTTTTCTATCATATCTATTTTTGATAATTGATAAAAAACATTCTGCAAAATATCTTCCCTATCCTCCTTCGAAAAGACTCGTTTAGCTATATAATTTTTCAGCTGCACGCGATATTTATAGAAAATATCGGTAACATTCTGTTGTCCTTTAGCTAAATCGTTCGTCATTCTTTATTGTCGTTGGCCATATCTGATTCAAAACCTCTTCTTTCACATCTTTCTCTCATGTGCTTCCGAATATATTCGCGTCGCTCACTAAGAGGCATATCTTTCATTTTTGCTCTTAATGCATGCCAATAGTAGAAATCTTCATTTCGCTTATCATGGCGAGGATGTCTTCCAAATTTACCAAAACGTCCAAAGCCGCCCAACAGTAACCTCGACAGTATCATAAGCCCGGCCGCCTGCCAATAATTAATAGACGTCCATCCTATTATTGAAGGTATCAGAGCATTCCACAGAAACATTACAACAGCTATGGATGCTGCAAAAACAGCAATAAATATAAAAAAGTACGCGATCTTTTTTCTTTTAAAATTTTTCATATTGTTTATCCTTTTATTTCTCAAACTCTTATTCTATCACACTGAAATACAAATGAAGTATACTAATCGTTGCCATCAGTAATGAAGCAACTATAATTGCTATAGGGACAGCCGTTTTACTTATATCTTTCTTTTCCATTATTTATTTTATCTCAAAAATATCTCTATTATTTATGACGAATGAGGCAATAAAATATTTTAGAAAGATTTTTATTAAATACAAAAAAAACTAAATCTAATTCACTTACAACAAACATCAAGCCGAATATTCTATCGAATATATTTACTTTTATGCCCTTTAAAAGATAAAGAATGAGAAAAACATTACTAATAGCCGTCTTGGCTTTACTGAGTTATTCAATATTTGCTCAAAAGAACAAAAAGCAAGAGATAGATATTCACCCATACGACAGCACTAGAAACTTTCTAGGAAAAGATGTTCTACAATATACAGGACAAGAATTATTTCTTAAAGGCCTTGATAAGCCTTCACAAAAATATGGATACAGTGGATTTATCCTCAAGTATAAAAAGGATGACGACATACTAAACGACGAAAAGAACATCTATAAACCGAATGATAATTACAATTCTCGCTATGAAGATCTGGCTGGAAAATATTTCCAGATTTTAGAAGTTTTGAATCACCCAAAAGCAAAATCAAACAAACAAGACTATGCAGATGATTATTATCTGAAACTTCAGGAAAAATCGAGTGGAGACGTATTGTTTTATAAATACAATGTCGATTCCGAATATACATTTCCATTTATCGTTACAGGATTTTTTCTAAAACAGAAAGCAATACAAAGGGGAAAAGAATATGTTCTATCCGACGACATCCTGAAAATGTCACGTAATCTTTCTACCGGAAAAGCGCTATCGTTTACAACAGGTCAAACGTGGAAATGTACCGATCTGACAATAGATAACACAAACAATGAATTATCTCTGATATTAGAAAGCAAAGGTGGATTAAAAACCGCAATCCCCTACTCTCTTTTGAATAACAACGAAGGTATAAAAAAAGTATACACTGCAACTGAAGCTAGCGAGTTGACAAAGAAATATAATGTAAACAATTTCCGCCGTATATTGCAAAACAAAATCAGGGTTGGTATGACCAAAGATATGACTCGCCTTGCATGGGGTGAACCTACAGAAGTCGTTAAAAATGGCAATGCGGAACAATGGCTTTATCCGGCAGGACAATTAAACTTCAGAGGCGATAAAATAGTAAGCACAAAATAGTAGATTTCTCTCCACTCTAAGATATAATCAAAGACGTCATACTCAAAGATCCGGCTATAACCTTATCATTAAAGAATCGGACTTCCTCTCCTTTCTGTTGCAAGGCTAAGATATAGAGTAGCGGAATATAATGCTCCGGGGTAGGAATAGCTAGTCGTGCAGAATCGTGCAGGTGACTAAAGTTAATCAAAGCATTGTGATTCTCGTCTTGGATTTTATTTTTGAAAATATCATTCAGTTCAAAAGCCCAATCATAACCATATTCCGTATTGAAGTCTCCATTCTCTACTTTCACCATCCTGAGATTATGAATCATATTGCCACTACCGATTACCAAAACACCTTTAGAACGCAGGAAAAACAGTTCCCGAGCCAGTTCATAGTGATACTCTGGTCCTTTAAAGTGGTCTATACTAAGCTGTACAACAGGTATATCAGCCAAAGGATAGATATGCTTCAACACACTCCAGCTACCATGATCTAAGCCCCATTCGTAATCAAGTTCTACTGCTTTTACATGATCTTTCACAATAGCTGACAAGTCTTGTGAACCGGGCGCAGCATAGCGCTGATTATATAATTCTCTTGGAAAACCGTAGAAATCATGAATTGTTTTCGGCATATCCATTGCTGTCACAAATGTCCCCCTTGTTTCCCAGTGCGCTGAGATACAAAGAATAGCACGAGGCTTTGGCAGTTCACTCCCCAGCCGATTCCACCCGTGCACAAACTCATTATCTTCTATTGCATTCATTGGGGTTCCATGTCCCACAAAAACAACAGGCATCAAAGGTGTATCATCAAAAGACATAACCTTTTTATGTAATTCTTTCAGAGTCATAATTCTAATCTTATATACAAAAACAGCCCTGACCTACGATCAGAGCTGAATCTCATCTACCTATTTATAAATATATTTATTGTTGCTGAGCTGCCTTTGCTACTATAGTTATCTGTAGTTCAATATTATCGTTTACGATATTCTCTTTCAAGTCTGCAAAAAGAGTTTTAGATCCATATTTTACATTCCATTGCGTACGATCTATAGAGAACGGAACTGTAACAGCTTTATATACATCTCCTTCTTTTGTTATCTTAGCTCCAAATGTAATGTTTTTCTCTACATCTTTCAGTTTCAGGTTACCACTCACTTCATAGTTTACACTATCGGTAGGATGAGCAGCCTTTACTATTTTAGTAATAGTAAATGTACTTTCGGGATAAGCAGCAACATCAAAAAAATCTCCACTTTTAAGGTGACCTGTCAGCTTATCTTTTAATATCTGCGTAGGAAGGTCTTCATCTACAATATTATTCATATCAATCACAAAACTACCTGAAGCTACCTCTTCTCCATTTACAGCTAACTGTCCACTCTTCAATGCGATTGTTCCTACATGGTCTCCTCCAACCTTAGACCCTTTCCATTTAATGGTAGACGCTGTTGTATCTACTACCAACTGTTCACCTGTTCCTGTTGCTGCCGACTGAGCATCTGTTCCTTCTACCTTGTTCTTCGTTGTTGTATTGCAAGACACGGCAAACAATACTACCGCAATAGCTAATAAATATGTTTTCATATTATTTATAATTTTTAAATACTAATCGATTTGTTCTATTAAATATGATGCAAAGTTAAATTATCATTTTCTATTTACAAAATAGCAATATTTATACATTATCATAAAAAAATTTATAGATTTGTATTTCATTAGTCTTTGGTTGCTAATAGTTTCTAATAAATATAGAACTCTGTAACCCTGAAGATTGTTCAATTTCAATTCATGAATTTATAATTTGCAATCAAATAGTAATGGTAAACTTAGAATGGTACAGGACATTTAAAGCCATTTATCAATATGGTACGCTCACAAAGGCTTCACAAGAGCTTATGGTATCTCAACCCAATGTCAGCATTCAATTGGCATCCCTAGAAAGCTATATCGGTCAGCCTCTATTTATACGAATGCCTCGCAAGATGGTTCCAACGGAGTACGGCAAACAGCTTTACACGCAGATAGTAGAATCAATAGACAACCTCGAACGAGTTGAAACCGAATTTAAAAGGACTGTACTCAACAAAGCTCCAAGCATACGCTTTGGCACTCCGGGAGAACTCTTTTCGGATTATCTGGCCGAACATATAGGTAGTCAAGATGATCTGCACCTAACCGTTGAATACGGATTGGCAGACGAACTCACAGGCAAGCTTATCAACAATGATCTGGATATTGCAATCATCACCAGGCAGAGCAAATCAGATGATACGCTCACCTATGAGCCTCTATTCACCGAGTCATTTATGATTGTATGCAATTCGAATATGGACACAACAATATTTGATGACCTAATAGAAAAAAACAATTTGAACGAAGCCGAGAAATGGCTTAAAGCCCATAAGTGGTATGCCTACGACAATAATCTGCCTCTTATCAGGCGCTTCTGGCGAGAGAGCTTCAAGAAACGCCCTATACTGAAATTACATGCTGTAATTCCGGATAACTTATCTATCCTAAAAGCCATAAAAAACAATAGTGGTCTTGCTGTATCATCTGACATAATAGCAGGAAAGGCTTTAGAAAACAAATGGGTAAAGACATTATGGAAAGGAACAATTACGGCAACGAATACACTCTATTTGGCTTACAATAAGAATAAGATACAGCCACAGTATGTAGAAAAAATAAAATCTTTCATATTAAAACATGTTGATACGAATATGGAAGATTTAACAACTGTATAACAACCGAAAAAACAAAATTAAGTTATGATTCTACCTAATTCACAAAAAAGTTAGTTTTTTGTGTATATTTGTATACATTACCTAGTACAATTTAAAATATGGAAAGCGGAAAATTTCTAACCCTCATAAAAGACGGAATATGTAACAACTGGGAGCGACCGGCTCTCACAGATTATAATGGCGAAACATATCTATATAAGGACTTCGCCACAAAGATGGCTCAATTGCATATTCTATTCGAAGATATGGACGTCCAAAAAGGTGATAAAATAGCTATTTGCGGACGAAATTCAGCAAACTGGGCAGTTGCCTTTTTTGCATCCCTCACCTATGGTGCTGTGATAACAACAATATTACATGATTTTAGTGGAGAAAGTATACATTCGCTAGTAAATCACTCAGAATCGAAAGTATTCTTTGCCGATGAATTTGTATGGTCGAAAATAGATCCGATACAAATCCCGACTGTGGAAACGATCCTTTTGATAGATGACTTTTCTGTACAGAAATCACGGTCTGCCAAATTATTAGCATCCTGTGCCAATTTAGATCAGGCACTACTGAAAAAATATCCAAATGGCTTTACGAAAGAAGATGTAGTTGTACACGACGAGTCTCCCGACGAATTAGCCGTACTAAATTATACATCAGGTACAACAAGCAACCCGAAAGGCGTTATGGTTCCTTATCGCAGCCTATGGTCTAATACACGGTTTGCTATAGATAATATCGAATTTGTAAAAGCCGGTGACGGTATTGTATGCATGCTACCGATGGCTCACATGTACGGATTAGCCTTTGAAGTTTTATTATCCATCGCCAAAGGCTGTCATATTCATTATCTGACACGTGTTCCTTCTCCTCAAATTATAATGGATGCCTTTGCAAAGGTAAATCCAACTTTGGTACTGGCTGTACCGCTGATTATTGAGAAAATCATACAGATGCGTGTGTTTCCTGAGTTAAAGAAGCAGCCGGTGAAAACGCTGATAAAAATTCCTTTCTTCAGAAAAAAAGTATATCAAAAGATTGCAGACAAACTAATACCGATGTTTGGTAGTAAGCTGGTCGAAGTTGTGATTGGCGGTGCTGCACTCAACAAAGAAGTAGGACAGTTCCTTACAGATATAAAATTCCCATACACCGTTGGATATGGAATGACAGAATGTGGACCGCTGATTTCTTACGAGTATTGGGAAACGTACAAACCCGGATCTTGCGGACGTCCTGTAGACAGAATGAGTGTACGCATCGAATCATCGAATATGGAAACCGAGACAGGCGAAATCATGGTCAAAGGGCAGAATGTAATGCTTGGCTACTACAAGAATGAAGAAGCGACAAAGCATGTCATAGACGAAGCCGGATGGTTACGTACAGGTGATTTAGGCGTGATGGACAGGGATGGTTTTATATTTATCAAAGGTCGTAGCAAAACGATGATACTCGGAGCTTCAGGACAAAATATTTATCCGGAAGAGATAGAAGGCTTTTATAATAATTCTCCATTTGTATCCGAATCGCTCATTATAGAAGAAAATGGGAAACTGATCGCTCTCATATACCCGGACAAAGACTATATGAAGAAGCATGATATAAAGGAAAGTGAGTATTCCGATATTTTCCTTACTGAACGAAAATCTATTAACAAGCGACTGCCAAGCTATAGTCAAGTTGCAAACTTCAGAATACAGGAGCAAGAATTCGAAAAAACGCCAAAACGGAGTATAAAACGATTCTTGTATCAACGATAAATAATATTCCAAGGTGGTATATATTGCGTTCCTCAAGGGAATTAATGTTGGAGGGAAAAATATCATAAAGATGTCCGACCTGAAACTCATGTTTGCCAACATGGGAATATCGGATGCTATAACATATATCCAAAGCGGCAATATTCTTTTCACATCAGATGATACAGAGGAAGCATTAGTAAAGAAAATAGAGGCTTCTATTTTTAAAACATTCGGACTAAATATTGCGGTTATATTAAGAACTCTAACAGAATTAAAGCAACTTTTGAATTGTATCCCATTTTCGGAGAATGATATTCAAGAGATAGAGCAGAATACAGAAGGTGAAGTGTTCTATTTGTTTCTGTATAGAGAAGCTTTATCTGAAAGTAGCAAAGAACGTATATCAGCACGAAAACAAGAAAATGACAAGCTTGAAATAATCAATCGGGATGTATATGTTTTATTTGATAAAACGATCAGAAATTCTAAACTAGCCAATGCTTTGCAGAAAGCAGATGAATATTGCACTTCTCGAAATATAAAAACAATAAATAAATTAGTAGAATTAGGTACAAATAATTTTATATAACAGACATGTCAGTAGACGATAAAAAAATCATCTTTTCAATGATTGGCGTAGGTAAAACGTACCCGCCACAAAAACAAGTATTAAAAAATATCTACCTTTCTTTTTTCTATGGGGCTAAGATTGGCATCATCGGGCTCAACGGTTCGGGTAAGTCAACATTACTAAAGATCATAGCCGGTATAGACAAAGAGTATCAGGGAGAAATTGTATCAGATAAAGGATACTCGGTTGGGTACTTGGAACAAGATCCAAAACTTGACCCTGCTAAAACCGTTAAAGAACTTGTGCAAGAAGGTGTACAACCGATAATGGATGTACTAAAGGAATATGAAGGCATAAACGAGAAATTCGGTCTGCCTGAATATTATGAAGACCCGGACAAAATGGATGCCCTCTTTGCACGTCAGGCAGAATTGCAAGACAAGATAGATGCAAGTGACGCTTGGAATATAGATAATAAATTAGAGCGTGCAATGGATGCTCTTCGTTGTCCACCTGAAGACCAATTGGCAGCCAACCTGTCGGGAGGAGAAGCCCGCCGTGTAGCATTGTGCCGTTTGCTATTACAAGAACCGGACGTATTATTGCTGGATGAGCCAACCAACCACCTTGATGCAGAATCAATTGACTGGCTGGAACAACATCTCCAACAATACAAGGGTACTGTAATTTGTATTACCCACGACCGCTACTTCCTAGACCATGTAGCCGGATGGATTCTTGAGCTCGACCGCGGTGAAGGTATTCCTTGGAAAGGAAATTATACCTCATGGCTCGAACAAAAGACCAAACGTATGGAACAAGAGGAAAAACAAGCAAGCAAACGCCGCAAAACCCTCGAACGTGAGTTGGAATGGGTGAGAATGGCTCCTAAAGCTCGTCAGGCAAAAGGTAAAGCTCGTTTAAACGATTACGAGAAACTCTTGAACGCCGACCAGAAAGAACGTGAAGAAAAACTGGAAATATTTATTCCGAATGGGCCTCGTTTAGGAAACAAAGTGATCGAAGCACACGGTGTAGGCAAAGCATTTGGAGATAAACTATTATTCGACAATCTCGAGTTTATGCTTCCACCATCAGGCATTGTGGGTATCATAGGCCCGAATGGTGCAGGAAAAACCACACTTTTCAGACTGATACAAGGACTCGAACAAGCAGATAAAGGTACATTCGAAGTGGGCGAAACCGTAAAAATAGGATATGTAGATCAATCGCATGCTGATATAGATCCTAACAAAAGTGTATATCAGGTAATATCCGGAGGGAGTGAATTTGTTCGTGTAGGAGGCAAAGAAATCAATGCACGTGCCTATCTTTCTCGTTTCAATTTTTCGGGAGGCGACCAAGAAAAGCTGACAGGTGTATTGTCGGGTGGTGAGCGCAACCGCTTACATTTAGCACTCACACTGAAATCGGAAGCGAATGTGTTGCTACTGGATGAGCCGACCAACGATATTGACGTAAATACTTTACGTGCACTTGAAGAGGGGCTCGAAAACTTTGCAGGTTGTGCAGTGGTTATTTCCCACGACCGTTGGTTCCTCGACCGTATTTGTACTCATATACTGGCATTTGAAGGAAACTCGGAAGTTTTCTTCTTCGAAGGCAGCTATAGCGAATACGAAGAGAACAAAAAAGCACGATTAGGCAACGTTGAACCAAGACGTATACGCTATCGTAAGCTTATGAATTAAAAAAAGATAACGTTTATGCAACGTTACAGAAATTACATAGTCTAATTAGTATTGATAATCAAGAGTAAATATCGATATTTACTCTTGATTTTTTAAATACAAAAAACAAATGTGATTCCCCAATAAAAGAATGAGTAAAACTCCACAATATATAATACTTAGGAAGACAGTTTTTCTCTTTTTATTCTGTTGTTTTTGTGGCATAACATACGCCCAATCCCTCACAGTGGTACGTGGTGTTGTAAGAGATGCTGTCACAAAAGAAAAGTTACCTTTCGTTAGTGTTACGATCGACAATACATCTGCGGTAACATTTTCGGACGAAGATGGTGAATATAGACTAAGCTATAGGGGAAATAGAACGGCAGTTTCGGCGTCACTGTTGGGATACAAAAGCCAATCATTCACTATACATCCCGGTGTAACCACCACAAGAGAGATACTATTAGAACCCGAAGACAAACAACTGAATGAAGTAATAGTACGGCCACAAAAAGAAAAATATTCTAAAAAGAATAATCCGGCTGTAGAACTGATCAAGAAAGTAATAGCCCACAAAGATATCAACAGTATTTCGGCATTAAAGTACTATCAGTATGAAGAGTACGAGCGTACATTTATAGCTCTGAATGAGTTCAAGCCTGAACAATCGCAATTTAAGCGTTACAAATTCCTCCCTAATTATATAGACACATCTTTAATAGACAAAAAACCGATCTTGCCGGTATCAGTAAGAGAAAAGCTAACAGATGTGTTCTATCGTAAAGATCCGAAAGGCAACAAACGTATTGTAAAAGGCTATCATATAGAAGGTCTTGACCAGACTTTCGAGACCGAAGCTCTCGATGCCATTATCAAAGAAGTTTTTAAGGATATTAATATTACAGACAACTCAATCACTTTACTATTCCAGCAGTTTGTCAGCCCGCTAAGTGATCACAGCTCTGTAAATTTCTATCGCTGGTATATATCCGACACAGTTAATATAGATCATAACCGATATGTGAAGCTCGACTTTGCCCCGTTCAATTCACGGGATATTGGCTTTACAGGGAACTTATTTATTTCTCTGGATAGTATGTATGCTGTAAAAAGAGCAATATTGAGAACTCCCCAAAAGATGAATATTAATTTTGTAGATGAACTGATCATACAACTCGATTTCAAAAAAACAGCAGACAACAAATGGATTCCGGACAAAGAGCGCATGGCCATAGACCTGTCGATGATAAACATGGTAAAATTCTATGTAGATAAAGTAAAGTCATACGAGAGATTTGCAATAGACAATCCGATGGATCCCGTTTTTGCTTTGGCTGCTCCCGAAGCATTTGAAAAAGACTACCTGAAAAGAGATAAAAAATATTGGACTAACAACCGCCCTCCGGATTTCAAGAAAGATTACCGGATGGATCAGATGATGGAAGATGTAAACAAAGTAGCTCTCTTTAAAGTTTTGCTGAATGCCGGGAGTGTTCTATCAACAGGCTATTTTCCTACTACCAGAAACAAGGAGGACACAAAACTGGAAATTGGAAGACTCCCTACAATGTATAGTTTCAACCCTGTTGAAGGGAATCGTTTTAGGTTGACCCTCAATACAACGAAGAATCTGCATAAACACCTCTTCTTATACGGATATGCGGCTTATGGTACTAAAGACGAAAAGTTTAAATATTATGGCGAAGCAACATGGGCATTTAACGATGTAAAATATACCAAAGACGAATACCCAAGAAACAACCTTACTGTAGCTTATAAATATGATGTAAACACGCTTGGGCAACGACAGACACAAGCCGAAAAAGATAACATATTTATGTCGTTTCGCAGATCGAATAATGTGAAGATGACATACAATCGCCAGACTGAAATATCGTACGATAAGGAATTTTACGGTGGATTCTCATTCACGCTCACCGGGCATACTTTCGATGAAGAAGCAGCCGGAAAGCTTCTTTTCGAGAAGATGGACGAAGAAGGGAACAAGTACAATGTAAATAGAATACGTACCACCGAAACAATGCTTACCTTACGCTATGCACCGAATGAAAAATTCTACCAGATGCGTCGAAAGAGAAGTTCGTTAACTTCACCACGAACCATCTATACCTTATCGCATGTGATGGCCGTAAATAATCTTTTTGGGGGACAATACAATTACAACAGAACTTCATTATCATTCTTCAAACAAATGTGGGTAGCTCCTTACGGAAAGCTGACCTTATCGGCACAGGCTGAAAAGCTGTGGGGCGAAGCTCCTTTTCCATTCTTGATTACACCAAGTGCTAACAATTCATATACAGTTCAGCGAGGTAACTATTATTTGATAGAGCCGTTGGAGTTTGTGCACGATGCTCAGGTATCATGGGAAATATATTACCATTTGGGAGGCTGGTTATTTAATAGAATACCTGTGCTTAAATGGTTGAAATGGCGAGAAGTATTTGGGTTTAGGGGGTTCTATGGAGATTTGAGTAAGCGCAACAACCCTCGGTTTAATCACAATTTATTGTTATTTCCACAAGAGACCTTTGCAACCACAAATACCCCTTATATGGAATATAACATTGGTATTGAGAATGTCTTTAAATTCTTCCGAGTAGATTATGTTAGAAGGGTAAACTATCTCTACCATCCGAATGTAGATAAAGACGGAATCAGAATATCATTCGAGCTAACCTTCTAAAGTTAGATAGAGCCTAAAACTCTCAACAGTAGTTCTTGAGGATCAAGAGGGTGTTTCTTTTGTGGTTTTTTAGGAACGAGGACTTTCAATCCGAATGGAATTATTTTCACATGTATTTCTTTCCCCATCTCTACCGGATCACCGTCAATGTGCATCACCCCGGCTTGCTCTCTGATAATAGTAACTTCATTGGTCAAAAGCTCAACCATCTTACTATTCTCATCTATTTTTTTTGTAAACAATTGTACCGAAGTTTGAGGCACATCCAATATCGAAAGGGGTTTCAATATCGCCACATTCATCAACCCGTCCTGTATATCGGCATGAGGTGCAATATGAGCATTGTATCCGTACTGCGAAGCATTAGCACAAGTAACAACGAAGGCTTTATCTTTTATTGTACCTTCGGGGCATGTAACTATATACTCTTGAGGCTTTTGTTGAAAAAAGATTTCAAGCATATTTCTGAGATACATCAAAGAGCCTCTATTTTTCCTGCCCGAGACCTTAGCTGCCACTTCAGCATCGAACCCTACTCCGCAAGTACAAAGGAATATGCGGTCATTCACTGTTCCGTAATCGATGGATATTATATTTTCTTCCAATATGATCTCCATTGCTTTCTTCGGATCGGTTGGGATGTTCAGGTCGCGTCCTAAACCATTTCCCGAACCCATTGGTATAATACCAAGAGCTACATCTGAGCCTACAAGAGCCCCTCCTACTTCATTTACGGTACCATCGCCCCCCACAGCAACCACATAGTCTGCCTTATCTTTTATTGCCTGAGTGGCTATTTCTGATCCATGACCGGGATAACCGGTAACAAAAATATGCACATCAAACTTATGGGCGTCAAATGCTTCAGCAATCTTATGCGGAATATTTTGCTTAGCTGAAGTACCCGATTTAGGGTTGATTATTACATATATTTTTTTCTTCTGAACCATAATGAAATGAATCTGTTTTGCCGTACAAAAATACTCTTTTAACTATCACGGTCAAAATAAATGAGTATTGAATTATATGACACGTAAAAAGGCTATTGGTGCTATCCTATTATCGTTCTACCTATAAAGTTATATTCTAAATTTATCTTATATATGAAGAAAGGCTTTCATCGATTACTATAGTATTTGGTATGCAAAATGAAAAGTGACACAATAAAATAACATCAAAAACTGTCACTGTTACATACGCTTTGCTCCTGTGACCGTTGGTTGTCACCTTTTGAGTATAAACAATTGTTTATATGATGATTGCAAAAAATAACTTTAGTTACATTTTTGATAAACTAAAACATGATCTATTGTTTGACTTATTGTCAATTATTTCTTTGCTTTTCCTTTTTTATGAAGCCTTTAACAATAAATAGAAAGAAGAACCTGTATCTTTGTCTCAATAAAACCTAAATCAGCTAAATGAGCATGCTAAACGAATGTGAACGTAGTCTAATCATCAGTTTAATCAAAAAAGAAGTTGTTCCGGCTATCGGATGTACAGAGCCTATAGCGGTTTCATTATGTGTAGCCAAAGCCACTGAGGTATTGGAAACCGTGCCGGAGAAGATAAAAGTATATCTGAGCGCCAACATATTGAAAAATGCAATGGGTGTTGGTATTCCGGGGACAAAGATGGTAGGACTGCCCATAGCGATTGCACTAGGTGCTTTGATAGGTAAAAGTGAATATGGATTACAGGTGCTGAAAGACTTGAAGCCGGAAGATGTAGATACAGGGAAAAAATATATTGAGGAAAAACGGATAGAAATAGGGCTTAAAGAAGATATAGATGACAATCTATATATTGAGGTGCACTGCCTTAAGAACGAAAAAGAAGCTGTAGCCATAATAAAAGGAACACATACACACTTTTCTCATATATCTAAAAATGGCGAAGTAATTATAAACGAATGTGATAGCAACCATTGCGAAGAGAGTAAAGAGGAGATAAAATTATCCTTTTCAAAAGTATATGAGTTTGCAACTACTACTCCGATAGACGACATTCGCTTTATTCTTCAGGCGGCAGAACTAAACCGCACTGCTTCGAAACTGTCGGCTCAAGGAAGTTATGGTCACAATGTCGCTAAAACAATGACAGGAGCATTGGGCAAGCAAATATTCGGAGATTCAATGCTCACTCATATGATGTCGTATACCGCCGCTGCATGTGATGCACGTATGGATGGTGCTATGATACCGGTAATGAGCAATTCGGGCAGTGGGAATCAAGGAATTACGGCAACGCTGCCAGTTCTGACGTATGCAGAAGATACAAATTGCTCGGAAGAGAGTCTGATAAGGGCGTTAATTCTCAGCCACCTTACAGTAGTATATATAAAGCAGAAACTAGGACGTTTATCGGCTCTATGTGGCTGTGTTGCAGCTGCGACGGGCGCTAGTTGTGGCATAACCTATCTAATGGGAGGAGATTACAACCAAATAACATTTGCCGTAAAAAACATGGTTGGTAATATAACAGGAATGATCTGTGACGGAGCAAAGCCTAGCTGTGCCTTGAAAATATCCAGCGGAGTGTCTACAGCCGTGCTTTCGGCAATTATGGCAATGGAGCAGAAAGTAGTTTCTTCGCTAGAGGGTATTGTTGATGACGACGTGGACAAAACCATAGAGAACCTGACAAGTATAGGTGCCGTAGGCATGCAAGAAACAGATAAATTGGTATTGAAAATAATGACCAGCAAATAACACTCATGAGTCATTAATTGGAATAAATGCAATAAAAGAGCCGCCCCAAATGGAGCGGCCCAAACCTAGATAACCAAACCCTATAACTAACTGTATCTTGCCTTTTACAGTTTCTTTAAACCTTTTATATCGTTCTTCCCTGCTTCAACAATGCTTATCGCATACCCTCCGGCCGGAGCACAGAATTGAGACAGTTTGGACTTATTAGAAATCACTACTTTTCGAATTGTATATGCCTGCGGATTGGTCTTATAATGAGCATCTTTGGCATCGCTATATATTGTAGCAATATATGTTTTTGCCGGATCGAGATAATCAAATGTAATATTTGATGTACGTCCGTTTTCATCACATACACTTCCTATAAACCAATTATTTGAACCTTTTGCCTTACGTGCTATTGTGATATATTCTCCCGGCTCTGCTTCAAGTATCTTACTTTCGTCCCAATCGATAGCTACATCTTTTATAAACTGGAAAGCATCAAGGTGTTGTTTATAATTTTCTATCAAGTCGGCAGCCATTTGCAACGGACTATACATAGTCACATACAATGCCAATTGATTTGCTAACGTGCTATTCACATGCGAATGATTATCAGGATTAATTTTACTCACATCCATCTGGAAAATACCCGGAGTATAATCCATCGGGCCACCAATCAAACGGGTGAAAGGTAGTATAGTCACATGATTCGGTTTGCTACCTCCAAATGCCTGATATTCTGTACCACGAGCTGACTCATTACCTATTAGGTTTGGATATGTACGACATAACCCTGTAGGACGAACCGCTTCATGAGCATTCAACATTATTTTATAATCGGCTGCTTTTTCCAGTGCATATTGATAATGATTTACCATCCATTGTCCGTAATGATATTCTCCACGAGGAATGATATCTCCTACATATCCGCTTTTTACAGAGTTATAACCATTATCCACCATAAACTTATATGCCTGATCCATATGGCGTTCATAATTACGAACCGAGGCCGATGTTTCGTGATGCATCATCATTTTAACACCCTTGCTCTTCGCATAATCATGCAATCCTTTTACATCAAAGTCTGGATATGGAGTAACAAAGTCAAATACATAATCTTTAGACTTTCCAAACCAATCTTCCCAGCCTACATTCCAGCCTTCAACCAATACAGCATCAAACCCATGTTCTGCTGCAAAATCTATATATTCTTTCACATGAGCGGTATTTGCACCATGCTTACCATTGGGCTTTGTCTTAGAATAGTCTGTAACTCCTAACTGTACGCTGTACACATCATCGGTATAAGCCCATGTGCTTTTACCGGTAATCATCTCCCACCATACACCTACATATTTTACAGGTTTGATCCACGATGTATCTTCAATCTTACACGGATCATTCAAGTTCAGTGTAATATGAGATGCCAATACATCACGTGCATCATCACTCACTATTACAGTACGCCACGGCGTGTTACATGGAGCTTGCAAATATCCCTTGTTGCCTTGTGCATCAGGTGTCAACCAAGATTCGAATACCATGTTCTTATCATCCAAATTTAGATGCATACATGCATAGTTTATCAAAGCAGCCTCATGCAGATTGATATACAACCCATCATTTGTTTTCATCATCAATGCAGTTTGTACCCCTGTTGGAGAAAACGGCGTCTGAGATGAGTTAGGAGTAATAGCCTTACTCATCAACCCTCTTATCTCTGATAACTTCGATGTTGTATAATCATATTCTTGTGTATCATAATCGCCCGGAATCCAGAATGCTTTATGATCGCCGGCCATAGCAAACTGAGTTCGCTCTTCTTTTATAACAAAGTATATAAGATTCTTTTGCTCGGGAAATTCATAGCGAAAACCTAAGCCATCATCAAAGAGGCGAAAACGGATAAGGATATGCCTGTCTGTTGATTTCTGATTTAGCGTCACAGCTAATTCATTATAATGATTGCGTATTTCTTTTACTTCACCCCATACAGGCTGCCATGTTTCATCAAAAGATGAGGTCTTGCTATCTGTAAGCTGAAATCCGTCGAGTAAAGAAACCTTGTCTTCTTTTTGTGAGTCTGTATTTCCTTTTATAGAAAAGTCATTGAAATCGGTATGAGAGTCACTATTGTCTTTCAACTCCAAACCCAGCTTACTAGGCTTAATTACATCTTTTCCCTTATACGTTAAAGTATAAGTTGGCACACCATTACCTTGCAAATAAAACTTTAATGTAAGATTTCCATTTGGTGATTTGAGTTCTTGCGCTTTCACTGTTCCAAAGATTAAATAAAAGCCAATAAAAATAGAAATACTGATGATTTTTTTCATGATTCTTAAAAAAATATTTTCCTATATACAAAGAAACTACATTTAGAGTTCAATGATAGAATCCTTTTCTCGTAAACCAAACAAAATAATCTGCAAACGTTTGCAGATTATAACAAAAAGAAGAGGTGACCAAATCAGCCACCTCTTCTAATCAGTATTTCTATCAATCTAATTTATTCAATTGTTCCTGTACCGGCATTGAAATCAAGAGTAACTTTTTTGCCTGCAGCAACAGAAACTCTATCTTGGTCACCACCTTTACCTCTATATTCTATTTTTCCGTTAAGAATAATAAATTCCATTTTCCACCAATCACCTCCAACTGCAGGATAACCAGCATACATTCTTAATTCACCTGCACCTGTAGTTGTTATTGACATTTTGTTGCCAGATGCGGTAAATGGATATGTAGCAGTACTCCATCCACCAAAACAGTCTCCCATTCCATAGACTTCTGCCGCTTTTATTGTAATCTTTTTATTAGGCATATCCATATAAACAATATAAAAGCCATCGGCAGGAACAAATGCATTGCCTCCATTCGTTGTATATCCTTCCTTAGAATCCAATTCATAAAAGTCTGAACCATCCCACGCTTTAGAGGTATTCCATTTGAAGCCATTTGCTGCTTTAAAATATCGTATCGCCCAGAAAGTACCGTCAAGTCCCCAAACAGGAGTCATATCTACAATACCAGCATCACTCCAGTTCCATCCGCCAAAATCAGCTCCTATCATATATACATTCTTAGGATATGATAAATAGGTAGTAATTTTAGAAGTTACTACATTTGTATACAAAGGAGTTATAACATCACCAATAGTTGCAGATATACGTATATCATAAGTAGCTTCTGTTCTTGGGGGAATATTATATATAGAATCAAGGCTTAATAACACATTATTCAATTCTTTATGAGTTATAGCAGCTTGAGTCTTTCCTATAAGAGAAGAAATAGTTTTCTTATTTGCAAAATCTTTACCAGCCACATCAACTTCCAATTTATAGATAATAGCAGCGTCATAACCAAATGAAGCTTTCGTCCATTTAAACGTATCGACTACCTCATCAGCCTTTTTGTCATCAAGGACATAAGATGATGCAATTGGATTTAAAGCCCCTATTTTTGCATCTTCTTCATGATATGTTACTTTATCCAAATCACTATCGCACGAAGCAAAAGTTATTAGAGAAAGAAAAACAACAGGTATATATTTTAATAGTTTCATATCTATTTTATATTTATAAGACAATTATTACTTAATATCCTGGATTTTGAGTCAGATTTCCATTTACAGAAAGATCTGTTACCGGAATAGGGAAAATGTTACGAGTATTATCTACTCCTACACCTTCCAATACTCCTCCCTTGAATGGCCAGCGATAAGATCCAGATGTATATAATCCATAGCGAATGAGGTCTGTACGGCGAGTTCCTTCCCAATACAATTCACGAGAACGCTCATCCAATATAAAGTCTGTTGTAAGTTCAGTAGATGTAATAGCACCTGAGTCGTCTCCATATCCACGTTTGCGAAGCTCGTTTACATATCCCAGAGCAGTATTTTTATCACCTCCTGCTCCTCCACGAAGAACCGCTTCAGCATACATCAGATATACATCTCCTAAGCGCAACATAGGAAAATCTGTATCAGGAAATTGAGTATCAGAAGCCAAACTTCCATTCGATTTTACATTCTTAAATTTGTATACAGCCCAACCCTCACTGGTAAATGTTCCTAGAGGTGTAGTTTTTATTTCCACAGAACGGCCTTCAGAGTAGAATATGCCTCGCTTATCTATAATATTTGCTGCAGTTTTATTATTACTTGAGAATGCAAACTTATTCACTAAGTTTTGTGTTGAACGAGTTCCATCCCATCCTGAACTAACCCCGTCAGTAGCTAATACATATTCAGCACCACCACGAGAAGAACAAATAAGGAATGTCATACCTCCCCAAGTTTTAGTTGCTGCCCCATCAAAACAAATAGGGAAGATTATTTCATTTTTAGCAACCACGTTATTATCTGCTTTAAATATGTTTGAATAATCTGCAGTCAATGCATATCCGCCGGCAATAACTTTATTACATGCTGTTATACATTCTGTATACATCGCTTTTCCTGTATATACTTCTGCATTCAGGTAGGCACGTGCAAGTAAAGCATTTACAGCACCTTGATCAGCACGCCCATATATACCCTGACGTGCAGCCGGAAGATCTTTTTCTATCTCTGTTAATTCTTTTACTATCCAGCCAAAGAGCTCTTCTCTGCTTAGTGGAGACGGAGATACTGAATAATTACTCTCTGTGATAAAAGGAGGTCTAGCATATTGATCCATCAACACATAGTAAGCCAACGCTCTACAAAAACGAGCTTCTGCACGCAATTGAGTAGGATTTGCATCCGTTGGGGCATTTCCTACCTGTTTCAGATATTCGTTAGCCAATGCTACAATAAACATACATCTTTGGTAAACGCCTTCTATAGATTCATTTTTAGAATTAGACCAAGTCATGTTATTGATTTCTGGAACCCATGAGTCGTTTGCCCATGCTACTTTACACTCATCGGTAGACACTTCTTGCAGGTTCCACCATGAACGCAACAACTGAGCATTCCCCGGATCGAGATTTTCAATATCGGAACTTCCCTCACCATCTTGTCCACTAATAGCCCATACTGAATATATTTTCATTAATCCTTTGGTATAACTGGCAGCATCAGAATAAGCTATTTCGCCAGTCACTACATTCTCATCCAACGGCTGTACATCTAAGTCTCCCAAACAAGAGCTTAAAGTCAACGCTAATCCGCTAAATAATGTCAATAAATATTTTGCTTTCATTTTCATGTCAATTAAAAGTTAAGATTTAAACCAAATGTATAGGTTCTTGGACGTGGCCATATATTCCTATCAATACCAAGATAATCTTTATTATTAGAGCTTTCAGGATCAATTCCACTATAATTGGTGATAGTAAATACATTCTGAACAGAAAAACTCACACGTCCGGATAGTTTATTAAACAATATATTTTTGAAACTATAGCCAAATGTCAGATTATCCAATTTTAGGAACGATGCATTCTCTAGGAAGTAATCAGATAGCTGCTGCTCTGTTCCATTCTTATGAGTAAATCCGGTTTCATACACTCCTGTATAAATATTAGAAAGGAATCCTTGATTGTTGAAAGTCAATGGCGTTGAATTTTGTGCAGCAAAAGCATTATATACATAATTACCTAAATTAGCACGTAAATTAAACCCTAAATCAAAATCTTTATATCTGAATGTTGAGCTAAATCCCATAAATACTTTTGGCATAGGGCTCTTTCCTGTCAGGTAACGATCGGCCTCTGTAATTTGTCCATCTTTATTACGATCTACAAATACATTTTGAAGAGGCTTTCCATCTTCCCCATAAACCTGCTGATATAACCAGAAAGTATTAGGAGCATATCCTGTTTGATGTTTTTGTGTGCGAAGTCCTGTTCCATAACCAGGGTCTCCGATTTGTATACCCGGATAATCAGGGTTGTAAGATGCAGTCAACTTAGTAATCTCACTCTTATTCCACGTAATATTATAACCTAGATCCCATGAAAAATCGTTAGTTTCTATAGCTACAGCATTGATATTAAACTCAACTCCATTATTTTTCATTGTACCAACGTTAGCCACAATTACATTAGAGAAGTTAGTTCCTGCAGGAGAATCTATTGTATTAAGCAAATCTTTTGTCTTCTTTTGATAATATTCGATGCTACCATTAATACGATTATTCAAAAATCCAAAATCAATACCAAAGTTTGTCGTAGCAGTTTGCTCCCATTTTAGATTTGGATTATATCCATCAGGTTTTAGTAGACCCGACCCTAAATATGTTCCATTCGGATTCGTTCCAAAAATATAAGATGGAATATAAGCATAATCCTTACCTATATCTTGTTGACCTGTAACTCCATATCCTACACGCAATTTCAAATTAGATAATGCATCAATTTTACCGTGCATAAATGGTTCCTTAGAAATTGTCCAAGCAAATGCTGCAGATGGGAATAAACCCCAACGATTATCTTTACTGAAACGAGAAGAACCATCATCACGCAAAGTTGCTGTCAATAAATAGCGATCCATGAAGTTATAGTTCAACCTACCGAAGAATGATATCAAATAGTTTTCAGAAGGGATTTTTCGACTAGCTGTCCAAACATATTGACTAGTAGATTCATTGTATTCAAATCCATTTATAGTTCCAATAGATTTTGTTGAATTAGAGAACGTTTTATCAAAATCTGATTTATAAAAATGTTGATAAGAATAACCACCCATTATATCAACATTACTCTTTATCGACTCAAAATACTTATTATAGTTCAGATAAAAGTCTAACAATTGATTTCGGCGCAAATTATCCCAAGATGTATATCTTCCTATATTCGGCAGATCCGAATCTTTCGCTGCTTGGTATGACCCTGCTGAAGGTCCGTTATTACCTGTAGAAGTAGCAATATCATAACCCAGATTTAAATTAGCACGTAGTTCAGGTAAGAAGTGGAATTTATAATCAAGCTGAATATTTCCTAAACTGCGTTTAGTTTTTCCAGAGTTGTCGACATCGTATAACAATGCCAATGGATTGACAGGAGCTAACTTGTTCGGTTCAGTTCCTTGCATGTGATTCCAATAGCCATGATATCCATTTTCATCATAAATTGGTTTTGTCGGATCATAAAAAGCTGCAGCACCTACTGCTCCGGAATCTGCATATCTATTATTATTTATTGTTCCTTTAACATTAATATTTACACTCAAATGATCATTAAGAAACTTCGGACTCAAGCTAATACTTCCTGTAAAACGCTCATAATTTGAAGTTTGCAATGTCCCATCTTCATTTGTATAACCCACTGACACCCGGTATGGCAATATTCCTGCTTTTCCGCTAAATCCCAAGTTATGGTCTGTACTAAAGGCTGTACGGAAGATTTCATCTTGCCAGTTTGTCGATTGATCTGGATATTTATTCAACAGTTCTTGAGCATTATCTCCTGCATCTGTTCCTTTAGGATAATAAGTAGAAATTACATCACGGAATTCTTGAGCATTCATCGTTTTAATTTTCTTATAAGGGTCATTAAAACTATATGTGCTACTATAAGAGATTTTCACTCCTTTAGATTGGCTTCCTTTTTTTGTTGTAATAATAATTACACCGTTTGACGCCCTTGAACCAAATATCGCTGTAGCAGAAGCATCTTTCAACACTGTGAATGATTCAATATCATTCGGATTGATTGTAGCTAAAGCATTTGGAGTTCCCGGAGCAGCATCATTCGATGTAGGAATACCATCAATAACGATCAAAGGATCATTACTTGCACTTAAAGATGCACCACTACGAATACGAATTGTAGAACCCGAACCCGGAGCACCATTCCCCGGCTGCACAAACAAACCGGAAACCTTACCTTGTAGCATTTGCTGCGGTGATGTTATTGCTCCTTTGTTTATCTCTTCTGCCTTGATTGCAACGATTGACCCACTAAGGTCTTCTTTCTTCACACTACCATATCCGATTACTACAACTTCTTTCAACATTTCGGTATCTTCCTCCAATGTGACATTAATTGTAGATTTTCCGGCTACAGAAACTTCTTGTGATTTGAATCCTACGTAAGTGAACACTAACGTACCGTTAGAAGGTACATTGATTGCATAATTACCATCAACATCAGTTACAGTACCTATGGTTGTACCCTTAACAACAACACTACCACTAATGATAGGTTCGCCGTTATTGTCCTTCACATTACCCTTAACTGTGATATTTCCGCCTTGCGCAAAAATATTTGATGTTGACACAAATATTCCTAACATAAATAGTAGGAATACATTTAAACATCTGTTCTTAATCTTTCTTTTCATGCGAAATAATATTAAGATTAACATTAATATTGATTAGTTTATTACTTATTTCTATATAATCGGTTTATATATTCTATCGTGCATAACATACTATTCGTATTCAATAAAATTCTGATCAACCCTGAATTTTGAATAGAGGACAGAAGAGACAAATGTTATATTTTGTATATTTTTAAATAAATCTTGGTTTAGATTTAACATTAGAAACACTTGTATTTTCATGACATTTTAGGATTATAGTACAAATATGAGAAGACCTATTTTGTTTTGTATCAAAAGATTTTATAAAAAGCTGCTTTTTGTTATGCAAACGATTGCAATCGGATTGTAACATATATTTTGTTTATCAACCTTTTATAATCTTTAATATAACCATTATACACAATATATTAAATGAATGTGTACATTTGCGATTATATGCTGGACATTTGCAATTAGCAAAACTTATTTCGAAACGAAGACAATTTCTATACGATATATATATACAATTATAGAAGACTCTAAATTGCCGTCCCCTGTACACTAAAAGAAATAATATAAACTCAATATATGTTAAACAAAAAAGCTGAATGGGTTGTTTAAGATTTGACTACAATTAATTATTTATGAATAACATAAGAAGTATTTTATCTATCACCTTACTTAGTACATTACTACTATGCGCATGTAAAAAAACTCAAGTCGAGGCTCCAATTGTTGAAGTTGAAACTGTAACAACAGATAATTTCGAAATATACGGAGAATACGTAGGTCTTATTAAAGCATCACGCAATGTGGAAATTCATGCACGTGTAGAAGGATTCCTCGAAAAGATGACCTTTAATGAAGGAAAAGGAGTGAAAGCGGGAGAGCCTTTATTTTACATTAACGACAGAACTTACAAAGCTAAAGTTGAAAAAGCAAAAGCAAAGCTCAAAAGAGATGAAGCGCAAGCTCTAAAAGCAGAAAGCGATCTCAAAAGGATAGAACCTTTATATAATCAAAATGCTGCCAGCAGGCTAGACCTTGACAATGCAGTAGCTGCACTGAATATGTCGAAGGCTGATGTAGCAATGAGTAAAGCCGACTTGGAACAAGCCGAGCTGGAATTAAGCTATACAGTGGTACGGTCTCCCCTATCCGGCTATATTAGTGAGCGGTATGTAGACATAGGCACTTTGGTAGGAAATTCGAAGTCGTTATTGGCTACAGTAGTTAAAAGAGATACCGTATTGGTCGATTTCAAACTTACTTCTCTCGACTATCTAAGAAGTCAACGCAGGAATGTGCATTTAGGAGAACTGGATACAACCCGGTCGTGGCAGCCAACTGTTACTGTTACACTTGCCGATAACTCTGTATACAGCGAAAAAGGAATTGTAGACTTTGCATCCCCCCTTGTTGACCCTAAAACAGGAACTTTTGGCGTTCGTGCTGTATTGCCTAATCCCAATCAGGTTCTTCTACCGGGACAATTCACGCGTGTAAAACTATTACTAAATGTATTGGAGAATATTGTCGTTATCCCCCGCAAAGCTATTTCGATAGAAAAAGGAGGAGCTCATATATTCGTTATACGTCCGGACAATATAGTGGAAAAACGCTATGTAGAGACCGGCCCCGAACATGATAATAAGATAGTCGTTATCCGTGGATTGAGTCCGAATGAGCACATTGTTGTAGAAGGATATCAAAAGCTTACTCACGGACAAAAGGTTATATCGAGGAGTACTAAAGAGGAAGCAAAAATAGAGGCTCTCGAGAAAGCAGATGAAAAGAAGAAGGAGGATAAAAAATGAAGCCGGGATTATTTATAGACAGGCCTGTACTTTCTACCGTTTTATCCTTACTGATTGTTATTATAGGTATCATTGGGCTCGTATTATTGCCGATAGAACAGTATCCGCAAATAACGCCTCCCGTTGTAAAAATAGGAGCTTCTTACCCGGGAGCAAATGCCACAACAGTTTCTCAAGCAGTGGCAACACCCATCGAACAAGAGTTGAACGGTACGCCCGGTATGATATATATGGAATCAAGCAGTTCCAACTCGGGAGGACTATCCATCACCGTTACGTTTGATGTAAATACCAATGCTGACCTCGCGGCAGTAGAAATACAAAACAGGGTAAAGTTAGCCGAAAGTCGTTTACCGGCTGAAGTACTACAAGGTGGCATTTCTGTTGAAAAGCAAGCACCCGGACAATTGATGACTATTGCTTTGACATCTGACGACCCTAAATATGACGAGATATACTTAAGCAACTATGCAACTATAAATATACTGGACGTTATCAGGCGTATACCCGGAGTGGGGCGTGTTTCGAATGTCGGTAGCCGATATTATGGTATGCAAATATGGGTATATCCGGACAGGCTCGCCAGTTTTGGACTAACAATCAAAGATTTACAAGATGCTCTAAAAGATCAGAATAGAGAATCTGCTGCGGGCGAACTCGGTAAACAACCGATAGTCCACGTAGATGTGACTATGCCTATCACAGCACAAGGACGTTTGTCTACAGTGAGTGAATTCGAAGATATTGTAGTGAAAGCCAACAACGATGGTTCGTTCATACGCATGAGAGATGTTGCAAGAGTCTCTCTGGAGGCATCATCATATAGTACCGAGAGTGGGTTGAACGGTAAATATGCAACCATGTTGAGCATCTATCTCCTTCCCGGTGCTAATGCGATGGAAGTAGCGGATGAAATAAAGGCAGCCATGGGAAATATAAAACAAGATTTCCCCGAGGGCTTAGATTATCTAGTACCTTTCGATATGACAGAATACATCGGAGAATCTATTCACGAAGTTTATAAAACATTGTTCGAAGCTCTGACGCTTGTTATTATAGTAGTATTCCTTTCGTTACAAAATTGGCGTGCGGCTATTATCCCGATAGTTGCCGTGCCTATTTCCTTGATCGGCACATTCGGATTTATGCTTATGATGGGATTCTCCCTTAATATGCTGACTCTCCTAGGATTGGTTTTGGCGATCGGTATTGTTGTGGATGATGCGATTGTCGTCGTCGAGAACGTAGAACGTATTATGGAACAGAAGGGGGTAAATGCACGGGAAGCCACACACAGGGCAATGAAAGAGCTGACAGGCGCTTTGATTGCCACATCGTTAGTATTGGCTGCTGTATTCGTTCCGGTAAGCTTCCTTGATGGAATAACAGGAGCACTCTACAGGCAATTTTCTGTAACCATTGTCGTATCGGTACTTATATCTGCAGTAGTAGCCCTAACCCTTAGCCCTGCCATGTGTGCAATAATATTAAAGCCATCGAAAAAGAAAAAACACTTTATCTTTCGTAAAATAAATATCTGGCTAGGGAATGGCAATAAGAAATATGCCAATATCTTACTAAAGGTTATAAACAACCCTAGACGTACGATGGCAGCATTTGGAATGGTACTTGTATTTATTTTCGTATTGAATAAAATAGTTCCTACCAGTTTCATTCCGCAAGAAGATCAAGGTTATTTTACCGTAGAGCTTGAAATGCCCGAAGGAACAACACTCGAGCGTATGCGAACAGTTACGGATAGAGCAGTAGCTTATCTTGACAATCATGAAGCGGTAAAATATGTGCAAAATGTAACAGGATCAAGCCCTCGTGTAGGAACCAATCAGGGACGCACAACGTTGACGGTTATCCTTAAACCGTGGAAAGAAAGAAGTACGGGAGTGGATCAAGTGATGCGTGATGCTCAAAAAGAATTCTACAATTACCCCGAAATAAGAGCATTTGTAAGTCGTCCTCCCGTCATTCCGGGACTCGGATCGGCTGGAGGTGTAGAGATGAAACTTCAAGCTCGCTCCGATGCTCAGTGGGATGATCTGGTGGCTGCGTCTGATACTTTTATGTATTATGCCAATAAGTCTAAGATCATTTCAAATGTTTCTTCTTCTCTACAATCTGAAATACCTCAACTATATTTTGACGTGGATCGAGATCAGGCAATGCTACTCGGAGTGCCAATGTCTGATATTTTCTCTACAATGAAAGCCTATCTGGGGTCAGTATATGTAAATGACTTTAATATGTTTAACCGCATATACAAAGTATACATTCAGGCTGATCAATCATACAGGGCAACAGCCAGCGATATTAATCTATTTTTCGTAAAAACGAAAAGCGGCGACATGGTTCCGCTTACAGCTTTGGGTAAAACAAGCTATACTACAGGACCGGGGAATATCTCACGCTTCAATATGTACACATCGGCATCTATGCAGGTTACCCCTTCGGCAGGACATAGCTCGGGACAAGCGATGAGCGAAATTGTAAACATCGCAAAAGAACACCTACCCGCCAACATTGGGGTAGCGTGGAGCGGTCTCTCTTTTCAGGAACAAAAGGCCAGCGGGCAAACAGGTACAGTTTTAATACTGGTTCTAATATTTGTATTCTTGTTTTTGGCTGCATTATACGAAAGTTGGACTGTACCAATTTCCGTGATATTATCCTTACCCATTGCTGCACTAGGAGCATTTATTGGCATATGGATATTAGGACTGGATAATGATGTATATTTTCAGATTGGACTCGTAACCTTAATAGGATTAGCCGCTAAAAATGCTATCCTTATAGTAGAATTTGCCAAGATACAGGTCGATGCAGGTATGCAACCCATATTTGCGGCAATGCAGGCAGCCAAATTACGTTTCCGCCCGATATTGATGACATCTTTAGCATTCGTACTCGGTATGTTACCGATGGTAATAGCTTCCGGCCCGGGATCAGCCAGTAGGCATTCGATAGGAACAGGTGTATTTTTCGGTATGATTGTAGCTATTACATTAGGAATAATACTTGTCCCATTCTTCTTTGTGATAGTATATAAAGTAAAGGATAAGTTCAAGATTCCGGAACTTAAGTTTCCTAAATTCCCCAAAATAAAGAAACTTATAAAAAGAGATAACAATGAATAAACTTACATATATACTACTCATTTCCACAGTATTATTCTCATCTTGTAAAATAGGTCAGAAATACGAACAGCCGGAAATGAATATACCTCAGGCATTTGATGCAAAAATAACGAATGAGGGAAATGCTTCTGACATCGGATGGAGTGCCCTATATAAGGATTCTGTATTGCAAGGACTCATCACAAAAGCTCTCGACCACAACAAAGACATGCTCATAGCGGCTGCCCGTATAAAAGAAATGGCTGCAAACAAACGGATATCATTTGCAAACCTATTCCCTGAAGTAGGGGCTGAAGTCGCAGGACAAAAGGAATATCTGAACTATGGAGGCGATTCGAAGAAATATTCACCTGAGCTTAGAGCCAATCTTAATGTATCGTGGGAGTTGGATATATGGGGCAAACTGAGATGGGCCAACGAAGCCGGAGTTGCTGCATATCTGCAAACGGTAGAAGCGCAAAAAGCTATGCACTTAACCATTGTGGCACAGGTTGCTCAGGCATATTTTGAATTAAAAGCATTAGATAAAGAGCTTACAATAGTGAAACAGACTCTGGATGCCAGACGTGAAGGAGTTCGTTTTGCCAAATTGCGCTACGAAGGTGGTTTGACATCTGAAATACCATACAGGCAAAGCCTTGTTGAACTTGCCCGTACCGAAACGCTGATTCCAAATCTCGAAAATGAGATAAAGCTGAAAGAGAATGACCTTTTTGTACTCGTTGGAGAATTTCCCATCGGAAACATTCCCAGAGGGAAAGATGACATTAGCCACCTGCAAGTTCCAGCCAGCCTACCTATCGACTTACCGTCGTCGCTACTGAAACGCCGTCCGGATATGATACAGGCAGAGCAAAAGCTGATAGAGGCTAATGCTAAAGTAGGGATGGCCTACACGGATATGTTTCCTTCGTTAAGACTTACAGGGCGTTTAGGTGGAGAAAATACCGAACTGACAGACTTTCTTAAAAGTCCGACATGGTTTATCTCGGGAGTACTTACCGGCCCTATATTCAATATGGGCAAAAACAAAGCAAGACATAATGCGGCAAAGGCTGCATACGAGCAAGAAGTATATAGCTACGAAAAATCTGTATTGAATGTATTTAAGGAAGTAAACAACTCTATCATTACGTTCAATAAAATGAAAGAGGTATATCTGTCACAAGAAGCTTTATACAATTCAGCTAACTCTTATCACGAGCTGGCTAAGTTACAATATGTAAACGGAGCTGTTAAGTATATCGATGTCCTGGATGCACAACGTCAGTTGTTCGATGCCGAGATAGCTTTGAATAATGCTACGTTAAACGAACTCTATTCGTTAGTTGCTCTCTACAAAGCATTGGGCGGAGGGCTTAATAGGGACTAAAAAAACTGTCTGAAAAGAAGACTCAGAATGACAATAGACAATACAAATCTTCTTTTCAGACAGTTTTAATTATATTATTTATCAGTTACCGGTGCCTTCTACTTTCTTTATTTGTTCTTCGGCTTTATCTCTCAAGTTCTGACCTTGCTTTTTAGCTTCTTCTACAAGCTTCTTTCCTGCCGCCTTAGCTGCGGCTTTTGCAAGAGGATTACTTCCTGCCTTTTCTTCCAAAGCCTGTGATTGTTTCTCAGCCTCAGCCACCAACTTTGTTGCCGTCGCATCCGCTTCCGATCTAATCCTTTCTATTTGTTTCGCTTTTTCTTCAGACACCTTCGCTGAAACATCAGCTCCTTTCTCTCCACCCAAAAGCTCATTTACGGCAGACGAAGCAGCTCCGGCAACCAACGCCTTGGTGTCTATTCCAATTTTGGGATTTGTAAATGTACCGCCTATTGTAATCGGCACAGACGACACGTAATGGTTTGCCAACGATTTAGGAAGCGTAACAGTGCCTTTGTAGTCGATGCTTTGATCAAGACCTGTTGCCCCCTCTAATTTCATAACGCCACCATTGCCAAAGTTTACATTGAAAGGCTTTGTATTCAGTTTTCCATTATTTATAGTAAACGGCAAATTCAAATCTTTTGTGGAGAATGACTTCAAAGCATCAGTCTTCAATGAAGAAGACAAAGCGGTCAAAGCCTCAACACCTTCTATCTTTACATCATTGGTTTGTAATGCACCACTACCAGTAAGACTTGCTAAAGTCTGCATAATTGTCTCACCTAAAGATGTATTAAATTTGAAGTTCATAGAATATGTTCCTCCTAATTTTTCGAATATAGGAGCAAATTTTTGCACTGATTCGACCGACTTGAATGTTTCAGCAAACGATACTTTCGATAAAGCCAGATCAAAGTTAACCTTCGGAGTTTTAGGGCTTGATGTATCATACGTTCCGCTAACCTTACAAGAACCACCCAAAGCATTAGCTCCAACATTATTAAGAGTAAGCACTCCATTTTTAACAGTCATATTGCCAACCATATTTGTAATGTTCATTTTTCCATATACAATTTGGTTGAGGGCGGCGTTCAATACAAAATCTATATTTTTAGGAATAATAATGTCTTCTGTTGTTGATGATGCTGTTTCTTCTGTTCCGGCAGTTTCGCTACTGATAAAATCATTCGCATTCAGATAGTTTGATTTTATATTCAACTGACCTTTCAGTGTTTGATCTTTCAATGCATAAGCAATAAAATTTTCGAGTCGTCCTGTAGCTGACAGATCATTTTTACCAATCTTCAGGTTCAGTGACGATAGATTTACATAGCGTGGCGAAAATTCCAATCCGGCATCGTTAATCACCACATCTTGCATGTCTTGAGACTTATAAGTCATATTGCTCAATTTCAAACTGCCTGCTGCCGACACATTCTCATATTGTTCTTTTTCGATTGCAGACATCCGAGCTGCAACATTCAGATTAGCAATCATCTTACCATTTAAAGCTGTTCCTTTTTCTAACGGATATACATCTTTAATCATACCTAAATCAATCGTACCATTTGCCTGAGCTTTCAGATTGGGATCGCTCATCGGAGTGGACACATTCAGGCTTCCCGAGAAAGGATTACCTCCCAAATTGAAACTAAACTTGCTGATATCAATAATCATATTATCTAACGAGCCTCCTTTACTGTTTATCACCATAGCAACATTTATATTATTAACAGCTTTGGGTAAAGAAGGGTATTGGAACATCGCATCGTTCACCATTATCTTTACATCAAACGCTGGATAACTATCACCATGCATAAGACCTTTGATATATGCCTCCAACTTTGCAGTTCCTGACGTTTTCACATCTTTAAAATCGGCTGTATACATAGCCGGAACAAGAGATAAGATATCTTTAAATTGGGTATCCGGCGCATTCAGCTTAAGATCGAACTCCATATCTTCATAATCCTTGCCCACCATAGCAAAAGTACCGTCAATAGATGCTTTAAGATCATTTAGTTGTAGGTTACTTTCTTTAAAGGAGAATTGCATCTTATCAAGATTAGCATTGATGGTAGCATCTGCCACACCTTGTATTTTATTCAAATATGGAATGCCATCCATAACAAATGTAACTTCGCCGATAGTAGAATTCGTATTTAATGTTGTTTCGCTAGCTGAAAAATCGCCATGCAGGTCTCCATTCCATTTATTAAGTGTCACTTTCATCTTTGTAGAATCGTTCTGATAAACAAAACTACAATCGTTGACCGTAATTTTTTTCAAATTGAGTTTGAAAGCAGATTCACTTTCGGTTGAAGCAGATGCAGTAGAGTCAACCTTCATTATATCCCAGTTGGCACGTCCGTCTTCAAGCACTTTTGTATATATAGAAGCCTTATCCAGATTGATTTTGGATATATTATATTCGCTGCCAAAAAGGCTCATCAAGTCGATAGTAACACTTGCCGATTTAGCACTCAATAGTGTATCTTTCTGAAAGTCTCCGACACCTACTACCGAAGCATTGTTTAGGGAGAGTGTTGCATTAGGAAAATTGGAAAACAAGTTTAGTCCAAAATCCTTAATATCCACTGTAGCGTTTAGTTTTTCGTTTGCGGCATTCAATACGGCAGTTTTGATTTTATCTTTAAACAAGAAAGGAATTGCTATCATAGCCACTATAAGCACAACGACAACAACACCCGCAATAGTTAGAGCTTTTTTCATACTTTTCTCTTCGATTTTTATACTATGTATTTGTGTTTGTTTATTTTATTAACGGTTTATTCGCAATTTTGTTATAAGTCATGTTATGAAATATATTATATTCGTATATAGCTATATCATGAAAGATTATTCTTGAAAGTTATCATATATTATAAGTAGCAATAAAAAAAGAAACATCTCAAAAGTTACAAATAAAAACATACGAACAACTGTCACTTTTGTCACCTTTTGCTCACAAAAAACAGCATAATAGTATATATACAAGCCACTTACACGAGCAACGCAAATATACAGAAAGTGACACTATTTTCTGATAAAACGGATATAAATACTCAGAGGTAAATTTTTACCGGATTTTTCAGGAACAATCAGTTCTCCGTAGGTGCGATCTTTGACATCAGGAAAATAATCCTTTATAAGGTTATCGGCTATCACAGCCGAAAAGCCCATAGAGTATAGATTTAGTATAAGAAATGAATTGGAATCCTCCAGCAATTGCGAACAAAGAGACATTATTTCGGCTATATTCTCTTCCAATATCCACTTCTCGCCATCAGGACCACGACCATATGCAGGAGGGTCTAGTATTATCCCGTTATATTTCTTACCTCTTTTTACTTCGCGGCGGCAAAACTTAAGTGCGTCTTCTACGATCCAGCGTATATCATGCAGATCAGAAGCATCCATATTTTCACGTGACCACGTGATTACCTGCTTCACAGAATCTACATGCGTCACATCAGCTCCTGCACTTTTAGCAGCAATTGAAGCCCCACCTGTATATGCAAAAAGATTCAATACTTTTGGTTCGGAAACATTGAGGCTTCGAACTGTATCGTATATGAAATCCCAATTCTCCGATTGTTCAGGAAACACCCCTACATGCTTGAAAGATGTAAGCCCCAGACGAAACCGAAGCTTCATTTCCTTATAATGATAGTTGATGAACCATTGGTCGGGCATTCCATTTTTTTGTACCCAAACACCTTTGTCGTTGCCATCTTGAGAAGTCTTCCCTTTCTCCTTCTTGAAAGTGGCATCGGCTGCGTCCTCCCACTCTTTATCGGGCAGAGACTTACGCCATACTGCCTGTGGTTCGGGACGTCGGATAATGTATTTACCAAAACGTTCTAATTTTTCATAATCGCCCGAGTCGATCAGTTCATAATCTTTCCAATGCTGCGGTCTGAGTAATTGCATCTTTATTTCCTTTTATTCAGTCTGAATTTGAAAGCGAAATCAATGCTCAACAAATGTTCGTATTTGAAGATTTTATTGTTTTCTGGGTTCAAGACTACAAAGGTAGGACGATAAATTAATCCGACAGTAAATTTTGAAAAAAAATAAACAAAGATTGTATCTATAAAGAAAACAGCCGAATGGTTGATTCCAGTCGACTGTCTTTCTATAATTTACACATATCAGGTTCTATCTTTTCTTTGATGAGCTTTTGAAAAATGCATTCAACACCTGTTTGGCAATAGGGACAAGCACTGTCGTTGCCATTCTACTCCAAAATCGTTTGTTTTCTACAGCATTCTTTTGGTCAATCTTAGCCTGTTCACGCTGTGCCCTTTCGGCTTCTTTCTGAGCTTTTGCCGTTGCTTTATCCTGCACCGCTTGTTCTTTCTCACTCAAAGTACCTTGCAAACGCTCCGTTAAAATTTCGTAAGCTGATTCTCGATCTACTACTTGTGCATAATGGCGATACAATATAGAACCCTGCGTCATCTGATTACGGGCAGTAGTATCCAATGGTCCGATTTGCCCTTCAGGGGGTAGAATAAAAGCTCTTTCGACCATATTTGGACGTCCTTTTTCATCCAAAAGTGAAACTAAGGCCTCTCCCGTAGCCAGTTCCGAGATTGCCTGTTCTGTATCAAATTTAGGATTCGCTCTGAAAGTTTGCGCCGCAACCTTAACGGCTTTCTGATCTTTCGGCGTATAGGCTCTCAAAGCATGTTGCACACGATTCCCTAGCTGACCTAATACAGAGTCGGGAATGTCTGCAGGAGTCTGTGATATAAAATAGACGCCTATCCCTTTCGAACGAATGAGACGAACCACCTGCTCTATCTTTTCCAATAACGCCTTCGGTGCATCACTAAACAGTAAATGAGCTTCATCGAAAAAGAATACCAGTTTCGGTTTGTCCGGATCACCGACTTCGGGCATTACATCAAACAGTTTGGTCATCAGCCACATCAAGAAAGTAGTATACACACGTGGAGAATTCATTAGCTTATCTGCTGCCAATATATTTATAACGCCCTTCTCTCCTACTGTTTGTATCAGATCGTCGATATTCAGATTCGGCTCTCCAAAGAATTTATCAGCACCTTCTTGCTCTAACGCAATTAATCCACGCTGTATAGCTCCAACACTTGCGGTAGAGATATTGCCATAACTCGTTGTAAAACGATTGGCATTGTTTCCTACATATTCCAATAGCTTTTGTAAGTCTTTCAAGTCGATGATATCTAAAGACTCATCTTTCGCCAATTTAAATATAATAGTAAGAACTGCCGATTGAGTGTCATTGAGAGATAAAAGCCTGCTTAATAGAAGCGGCCCCATATCTGCAACGGTGGCTCTGATAGGTGCTCCTTGATCTCCAAAGACATCCCAAAACTGAACAGGGAAATCTTGAAATTTAAATCCTTTGTCTGCCAATTTGTATGATTCTACACGTTGGGTAACGCTCTCCTTATTTCCTCCAACGGCGGCTACACCGGATAAATCTCCCTTCACGTCTGCAGCAAATACAGGAACTCCCATTTTACTGAATGTCTCGGCCAAGGTCTGTAACGTCACTGTTTTTCCTGTACCTGTGGCTCCGGTGATAAGTCCGTGTCGATTAGCCATTTTAGGAACCATACAGACTTCCTGTTCGGGAGAAATAGCTATAAAAGCTCTTTTTTCATTATCATACATTGGATTATATTTTTTAAGTTTGTTTTCTTATTATATAAAATCAAAAAGGAGTATAAAAAGTTCGCTAATGGTATTACAAAAATAATTATTTATTGCAATACACATCACCAATCGATATAAAGCTTAATTTTATCAAAAAGAATTTATTGAACACATTCGCTAAAATAAGAAAATGGGTAACAGATAATCCGATAAAAAGCATCATTATTGTCGGTACTTTAGTTCGCTTAGTTGTTGCCTTTTTATATCAGTATATAACCCTCTATCCTGATAGTGAAGGATATGTAGACTTAGCTAAGAGAATCCTAAACTTTGATTTTTCAGGCTATGAAGGCCAACGTTCTCCGGGATATCCTATTTTACTTGCATTGAGTAATATTTCTTATTCTACAACAGGTGCACTACAGTTTATTATAGGAATAGTTACTCTTATTTACTTCTACAAAACATGCCTATCGGTGAGGTTGAGCAAAAAGATATCCTTTTACTTAACTATTATATTAAGTTGCTATTTACCAACTATTTTCTTCGAGGTAACTATTCTTACCGAAACACTAACATTGCTAGTTATAACACTTATATTTTACCTGTTTTTTAGAATTCGAAGCGGAAAGTCGGATCAATACACAGTACTAAGTATATTGTGTGGATACCTTGTTTTGATAAAGCCTTTTTATATATTCTTACCCGTAATTCTCTTTTTTATTCTATTAAATGTAAGTTCTTTCAAGTCTCTGTTAACTAAACTGTCTTTTATCTTAATAATTCCTCTGTTTGTTTTTCTAAGTTGGTCTTATGTAAACAAAAAGAATACAGGCTATTTCACCTCCACAACTTTTTACGGATTCAATCTTGCTCAGAACTGTGTCAACTTTGCAGAAAAAACAACACCCGAATATGCTCCAATAGGCAATATATATGTCAAGTATAGAGACAATAGAATTTCTGACAAAGAAATAGCAATGACTATCTGGGAAGCATACCCTGAATTGAAATCGGAAACAGGCTTATCGTTCCCCGACTTATCCAAGAGGCTCTATGATTATAGTATCGCTACAATTAAAGAGAACCCAACAGCGTACTTGCAGCAGGTTTTTATCTCGTGGCGTGACTTTTGGAAAACATCACTGTATTGGGAATATGATAAATTTGCTATTCCTCATGCCAATGAAATACTATTGTATATATGCTACTTAGAAAGGATTCTGTTACAATTAATAAAGATTGCGTTTATAATCCTCATCCCTTACAATATATTCAGAGGTATAAAGCAAAAGAAGATTACCCCTCAACTTACAATATCTATAATAGTATTCACAGCATCGATACTACAAGCTTTTGTTACATACGGAACAAATTCACGATTTAGCTTTCCATTCGAAATGCTTATTGTATTATCTGTCATATTAAATGTTTTAGACATAAGATATAAAAAACTCGAAAGATCTGATATATAATTCGAGTCGGAATAGGCTTGAACGCTGAAAATAAAGATCAAAAATAGCCAGATGCAGTAAAATTGACTATTTTTGTACGTTTTATAAACTTAATTGATGTGATTTCAGTAGAAGGACTAACGGTAGAATTTGGAGGTTTCAGCCTCTTTGACGATATATCTTTTGTTATCAACAAGAAGGAGAGAATAGCCCTTGTTGGTAAAAATGGAGCAGGTAAATCAACCATGCTTAAAATATTTGCGGGGCTGCAAGCTCCTACACGAGGGAATCTTTCCGTACCCAAAGACATAACGATCGGTTATCTGCCGCAGCACATGACCCTAAAAGAAGGTAATACTGTTTTTGAAGAGGCTTCTTTAGCATTTTCTCACATACAGAAGATAGAAACCGAATTAGAGTATGTAAACAAACAGTTGGCTGAAAGAACCGACTATGAGTCGGAAGCCTATCACAACCTGATTGAGAAATCATCTTATCTCAACGAAGAGTTTATGATGTCGGGGGGCGGTAACTTTCAGGCAGAAATAGAAAAAACACTGACTGGTCTCGGCTTTAAACGTACAGACTTTGAACGTCCGACCAGTGAATTTAGCGGAGGATGGCGCATGCGTATCGAATTAGCGAAACTGCTTCTTCAACGTCCAGACGTACTTTTACTCGACGAACCGACTAACCACCTTGATATAGAGTCGATTCAGTGGCTCGAAACATTTCTTTCGACCCGTGCCAATGCCGTCTTACTTGTATCGCATGACCGTGCTTTTCTGGATGCTGTAACCCAACGTACAATAGAAATATCTCTCGGACGTATTTACGATTACAAAGTACCCTATACCAAATATGTGGAACTGAGGCAGGAGCACCGCGAACATCAAATACGTGCTTTTGAAAATCAGCAAAAGCAAATACAGAAAACCGAAGAGTTTATAGAGCGTTTCCGCTACAAAGCGACAAAATCGGTACAAGTACAATCACGCATAAAGCAATTGGATAAGCTAGAACGGCTGGAGGTAGACGATGAAGATAATGCTATGCTGAATCTTAAATTTCCTCCTGCACCACGCTCAGGTTCTTATCCTGTAATTGTAGAAAATGTAGAAAAAAGCTATGGAGATCATCTGATCTTCAAAGATGTAACATTTACAATACATAGAGGAGATAAAGTAGCCTTTGTAGGAAAGAATGGAGAAGGGAAATCTACCTTAGTGAAATGCATTATGAACGAGATTGACTTCAAAGGCAAACTCGAACTAGGACATAATGTAAAAATAGGCTACTTCGCACAGAATCAAGCACAGTTATTAAACGGGGATCATACCGTGTTCGAAACAATAGACTATGTGGCTGTAGGTGATATACGAACTAAGATCAGAGACATATTGGGAGCCTTTATGTTTGGGGGAGAAGCTTCTGACAAAAAAGTAAAAGTATTGTCCGGTGGAGAACGTAGCCGCTTGGCAATGATACGCTTATTACTCGAACCCGTCAATTTGCTTATTCTCGATGAGCCGACCAATCACCTCGATATGCGTTCGAAGGATGTTTTGAAGAAGGCGATTAAAGAATTTGACGGAACAGTTATCGTAGTATCCCATGATCGAGATTTCTTAAACGGGCTTGTAGAAAAAGTTTACGAATTTGGCAACCAACAAGTAATAGAGCACTTAGGCGGAATCTATGAATTTCTTGAAAAGAAAAAAATGGATAGCCTCAAAGAACTTGAAGTCTCTACATCTCCGCTTAATGAATCTGATAAATCTACAGATCAAGAATCTGTAAATAAGTTATCTTACGAAGAGCGAAAAGAATTAGCTCGTCAAATAAAAAGAGTAGAAAAACAAATTTCGGATATAGAAAAAAGTATAGAAAGTAAAGAGAACAAAATAGCCGAAATAGAACTTAAACTAACAACACCGGAAGGTGCGGCCGACGCTTCTCTATTCGAAAGACATGGACTATTATCAAAAGAGTTGGAAGACGATATGCTCAAATGGGAAGAATTGACTGTTGAACTTCAAAATATTTCGAAAGACTAAATTTGCATTCTATGAGAACTATATTGTCAATTTTGATGTTATTTTGTACTATGATTTTATCGGCACAAGAAATACAAGAAAATATCCTTGAAAATAAAACCTATCTCGAAAGAATGGCTTACTTCAAGGCAAACCCTCTGACTAATGGGCAAATAATATTTTTAGGGAATAGTTTGACACAAGGCGGGAAATGGAATGAATACTTCCCAAATCAAAAACCTGTAAACAGAGGTATATCTGGTGACAATACATTGGGGATGCTCAATCGGTTAAACGAAATTATAATTGCTAAGCCAAAGAAAGTATTCCTCATGGCAGGAATCAATGATATATCTCTCAGCAGATCGAATGAGAAAATAATGATAGGCATCAAGTCTATCATCTACCAAATAGAAACAGGCTCGCCTTATACAAAAATCTATGTTCAAAGTCTATTGCCAATCAACAACAATAGAAATGTATATCAACGAATGTTGAATAAAGAGTGGCAGATAGAACAGTTGAATAAAGAGTTAAAAGCTTTCTGTGAAAAGGAGAATATAACCTTTATCAATATTTATCCTGCATTTTTGAGCGAAGACAGAACCTTAGATGCCAGATACACAACGGACGGATTGCATCTGAACGATAACGGATACACAGTTTGGGTAGACCAAATACGAAAATATGTAGAGGAGTAACTAATTTAATTTATATGAACAAAATCTATTTCTATTTACCGATTGCCGCTCTCGCTCTAACGCAAGTGAGCTGTAAACAAAAGGCAAGCGCACAGGACTCGGATGCTGATATTATGAATATCGCACAGAAATTTGATACTGCCAATTTGGATATTACAGCTATCCCCGGCAATAACTTTTACCAATACGCTACAGGCGGTTGGGCAAAGGCAAACCCTATGAAAGACGAATATGCACGCTATGGTTCGTTCGATCAATTGGCTGAACGAAATCAAGAGCAAGTAAAAGGTCTTATTGAAGAATTGGGTAAAACAAAACATGATCAAGGATCTATAGCTCAAAAAATTGGAGACCTATTTGCGTTGGGAATGGATAGTACGAAGCTGAATGCCGACGGAGCAAAACCTATAAAAGCTCAGTTGGATAATATAAACAAAGCTTCTACAACAGCTGATATAGTAAAACTAACGGGAGAACTAAGAAAATATGCGAACTCTCCATTCTTTGGCCTATATGTAGGTGCCGACGACAAGAATAGCTCTATGAATATTGTTCAACTATACCAGGGAGGTCTGGGATTAGGCGAACGCGATTATTACGTAGCACAAGACTCTACATCGGTTGCTATCCGTAAAGGATATCTCAACTTGATAAAGACTCAATTTGTAAATGCGGGCTACAGCGAAGCTGATGCACAAAAATCAGCTGACGTAGTTCTAAAAATAGAAACAGCTTTAGCAAAAGATCACTTCAAAAAAGAAGATACCAGAATTCCTGAATTGAATTATCACAAAATGAATGTTACCGATTTGAATAAATCAGTAGCTAATTTTGACTGGAAAGCCTTCTTCGATGCAGCGGATGCTAAAGACTTTACAGAGATCAATGTAGCTCAGATAAAACCGATTGCAACAGCCGTAAATTTGATACATACACTACCTATCGATGAATCGAAAGCTTATCTTTCATGGTGCTTGATCAATTCTGCTGCCGGGTATCTTAGCGACAATTTTGTAAATGCAAACTTTGACTTCTACGGAAAACAACTAAGCGGTCGCAAAGTATTACAACCTCGTTGGAAGCGTGCTGTAGGAGTTGTGGATGGAGCTCTCAGCGAAGCTGTAGGTCAAATGTATGTAGAAAAATACTTCCCTGCTGAAGCTAAAGAAAGAATGCTGAAGTTGGTGAAAAATCTACAAGTAACATTGGGCGAACGCATCAACAACTTGACATGGATGAGCGATGCAACGAAAGCTAAAGCTCAGGAAAAACTGAACTCTTTTACGGTTAAGATTGGTTATCCGGACAAATGGAAAGACTATTCAACGCTTAATATAAAGAAAGACTCTTATTGGGAAAATGTAGTACGGGCAAGTGAGTTCGATCATAACGAAATGATCAAAAAGATCAACAAGCCTGTAGATAAGAGCGAATGGCATATGCCTCCGCAAATGGTGAATGCATACTATAATCCAACAACGAATGAAATTTGTTTCCCTGCGGGAATTCTACAACCTCCATTCTTCTATCTAAACGAAGATGATGCCGTTAACTATGGAGCTATCGGTGTTGTTATCGGTCATGAAATGTCTCACGGATTTGACGATCAAGGATCTAAATATGACAAAGAGGGTAACCTGTCGGACTGGTGGACAAAAGAAGACTCTAAGAAATTCAACGAAAGAGCTCAGGTACTTGTTCAACACTTCAACAAAATAGAGGTTCTTCCGGGTGTATTTGCTAATGGAACATTTACTTTGGGAGAAAACATCGGAGACTTTGGTGGACTTCAAATTTCATACAATGCATTCGAAAAAACAGATGAAGCTAAAAAAGGCGATAAAATAGACGGCTTTACTCCGGCTCAACGTTTCTTCTTATCTTATGCAGGAGTATGGGCAGGTAATATTCGTGATGCAGAAATCCTACGTCGTACAAAAACAGACCCGCATTCTTTAGGTAAATGGCGTGTAAATGGCACATTACCTCATATCGATGCATGGTATAAAGCATTTAATATCACAGAAAAAGATTCTCTATATATTCCAAAAGAAAAGAGAGCTGATATCTGGTAATATAAATAGGTTTTAAAAGAAATGGGTTCGTTTTCTACGAACCCATTTTTATTTTATAGCCTTATTATCAATCTTTCTTTATCAGTTGATCAAATTCCTCTCTAGTTCCGGCAAATGCGTTCAGGTCAACATCCGTTTTTATGCCTTCTATTTTCCCTTTATTCGTATATTGCCAAAATAACCATTTACGCCCATCAGGCAGCTTTGGCTTAGAAACTATATCTCTTATCCAAATGGGATTATCAACGAACTGTCCGATCATGTAGTTCTTATAGAACTCATTTGTAGTGTAGATAAGCACCTTCCGTTGATAATGATTTTCCAGAATCTCTATAAACTTCGCAATTTCTGCGATAATATCTTCTTTACGATTTTCCTGCTGACAATTTCCGCCATACTCCAAGTCGATAATGGGCGGAAGGTCTATACTATCTTTAGGTACATAATGAATATAATTTCTGGCCTGTGCATCCCCATCTTTACAAAATGTAAAAAAATGATAAGCACCTACCGGTACATTATGATGAATGGCTAGTCTCCAGTTTTCCTGAAAAAGAGAATCTTTATGATTACCTCCTTCTGTAGCTTTTATAAAAGCAAATTGAACGGATTGCTTGTCTAATTTTCCCCAATCAATTGTTTGTTGATGATGAGAAACATCTATGCCTTGTACCGGATACTCTTCAAAAGAAGGGTAGTTCATTCGTATATATCCTTTGGTATAAGCAAAGTATAAGCCGGTTATAACAAGAGCTATAATCAATATCGCACCAAGGGAAGAATATATGATGAGTTTCTTTTTCATACAGATATTAAAGTTAACACGATAATATTATTTTTAGTGAAGATAATAATTACTATTTTCTTTTAATATGTAGAAATTATATTTATTTTTGATAAAAATTATTAATCTTAAAAATCAGATAGTTATGTCAGAATTTAATACAGAAAATCAAGATTACCAATCTTCTCCCTATCAGGCTAATAATTTAGATGATTTTGCTAAACCCGTTAAACCGGATAATAACTTGGTATTATCAATTGTAGGTACAGTACTAGGACTATGCTCTCCATGCTGTATAGGACTGATATTAGGTGTTATTGCAATCGTATTTTCTACACAAGTAGATTCAAAATATAATGCCGGAGAATATGAGGCAGCACAGGGAAATGCACAAAAGGCTAAGATTTTTGCTTTGATTGCCATCGGATTATTCGCTCTCAATTTAATCTATGGTATTATTATGTTTATCACAGGCGGAATGGATGCTGTACTTGAACAATACAAAGAGGTTCTAAAATATGCTGAATAAATAAATACTAAATAATTAATATATTTGGAAAGGTAATCGTAGCAATTACCTTTCTTTTTTTATATGAGAAAATATATAGGATATATCATTATTATAACTATTCCTTTAATCATAGCATTTGTCTATTACAATTATTATGCAACAACCGGGAATATATGGAGTAAACAGTGTAGTTTTCACGAGCTAACAGGACTTCAGTGCCCCGGATGTGGCGGTCAACGATCTTTTTACCATCTGCTACACGGAAATATATTGCAAGCATTACGGTATAATGCTCTATTAATAATTATACTCCCCTTCTTGCTATATATATATTTCCTCTTAGCTCAGGTTTACATATTAAAGAACAAGAACTATCTGAAATACTTTAACTTTTCGGGCAAGCTGGGATATATCTTTATCACCGTATTAGTCATATTCTTTATCCTACGGAATATACCCATATCTCCTTTTATTTACTTATCTCCTCCTCAATAAAAGAAAGAAAGTGGCTTTCGCCACTTTTCATTATATTACTTTCTTAAATCTTTCGAGGAATATATTTGCCTGATCAATAGTCAAACAAAGAGGAGGCAATAAGCGGAACACATGAGTTCCTGTAGCTCCTGTAAAGACTTTCTCTTCGAAAAGAAGCTTCGATCGTTTCTCTTTAATAGGTTCGTTAAATTCCATCCCAATCATCAATCCTCGTCCACGAACTTCTTTTATCTGAGGGATCTTTTTCAACTCTTGCATCAGGTATTCACCAACATTGTAAGCATTCTCGACCAGCTTCTCTTCTTTCATAATATCCAATACTGCAATAGCAGCAGCACAAGCCAAATGATTTCCACCAAAAGTAGTACCAAGCTGACCATATACAGCCTTAAACATCGGATTGATGAGCACGCCTGCCATAGGGAAACCATTACCGATACCTTTAGCTACAGTTATAATATCAGCTTGTATATCTGCATACTGGTGAGCGAAAAACTTACCACTACGCCCATATCCCGATTGTATTTCGTCCAAGATAAGGATAGTTCCTGTCTCGGTACAAATATCACGAAGCTGCTTTAAAAAGCTGTCCTCAGGCACTTGTATTCCTGCCACACCCTGAATACCTTCAATCAAAACAGATGAATACTCTTTAGTTGCAAGCTCTTTCTTTATAAATTCAATATCATTGAATGGAGCAAACACATAGTTCGGATTCATATTCACAGGAGCTGAATATGCCGGAATATCCGTAGCCGCAACTGTAGCTGATGTACGCCCATGAAACGCTTTGGCAAAGGCTAACACCTTTTTTCGTCCATTATGGAAGGAAGCCAACTTTATCGCATTTTCATTTGCTTCTGCACCCGAATTTATCAGAAATAAAAAATAATCGGGATAGCCACATTGTTCTCCAAGTTTTTGAGCAACCTCCTGTTGTAATTTGTTTATAACAGAGTTTGAATAAAACCCAAGCTTATTCAATTGATCTGTTAGCTTTTCTACATAGTACGGATGAGTATGTCCTACGGATATCACAGCATGCCCGCCATACAAATCCAAGTATTCATTTCCCTTGTCATCATATACATAGCATCCATTACCTTTCACTATGTTAATATCAAACAGTGGGAACACATCAAATAATTTCATTTTGTATATATTAATTAGTTATATTATTTATCAAATCTATCACACCCTCTTTATTTATTATATACATCCCAAGTCTTACATCCGAGACCCCCTCTTTCAATTTATAGGTATAAACCGGATGCCCGTCTTCTTCCTTTATATCAAAGTAACTGAACTGAATATTAGGTTTTGATTCCAACTCTCTCGCCGCTTCTACAATATGGGTTGATATAACAAAAAACGAGGTTCTAATTTTAGCAAAGGCAGAAACAACCGCTACTGTTCCATCGTAAGCATCTTTCACATTTGTTCCTCTGAACAGCTCGTCGAATAGAACCAATATTCTGTTATTTGCTTCCAGCCTATGAGCAACATCCTTGATCCTCATTACCTCTGCATAGAAATGGCTATAACCTGTACTCAGATTATCCGAAATATTTATAGTTGTACTCAATCCAGACAAAATACCTATTTTCATTTTACCGGCAGGAACAGGAAAACCTGCGTGTGCCAAGTATACAGCCACACCCAGCGCTTTTAGGAATGTTGACTTACCCGCCATATTAGGTCCCGATATGAATAATAGATTCGACTGGTTGTCAAAATGCACATCATTCGAGATAGCATTTTCTACAAAAGGATGGAATAATCCTTCCAAATCAAGTACAGTCTCTGTTTGAGGTAATATATCTGGGTATTGTAAATGATATTTAGCAGCCGCTTTTGCCACCGCAAACAAGGCATCATATTCATGTACAAGGTCTAGAAAGAAATGTATATGTTTCTTATCCGTATAGCGAAACATATAATCGAGCCTCATTATATCATAAGACTTGTATTTTTTCATATCCTTTATCTCTTTGTATGCCTCTTTTTGGAAAAGCTCCAGAACAATATCGTTATTCTTCACTAAGAATACAGGAGCATCATCCTCTTTAAGTTTGTCAGCCAAGATAATGGAAAATTCATATATATTCTTTAGGAGGTCTACAGTCGAAGTAACACCTTTTTCAGCAAGATAATATTCATTACTGCTTGTACTTATCTTGTCCGCAATCATTTTCTCTATAGCCGTAAACCAAGAAGGCATCCGTGTAGGATAATCGGGCTGCCGTAGATAGTATTCAGTAAAATCCAAAGCATCCTTATCAAGATTCAGACCATTCGGGAAATGTTTATGAAAAAAGGAAATCGTCTCCTTTCTTTCCGTGATCTGCTTATAGTCAGCCAAAGGATTTGCAAGATACTCGTATAACTTTTTCTTACCTCCAATGCACTGTGTATGATTAAATAAACCAACAACAGACAATCCTTCTTTGACTGTTTCAAAGATTTCAAGGTCCTTCTTCGTCTGACTATCTACTTCAAATTTCATATATTTCATGATTATAAGGTTTTATCGGTTCTATACAAAATAGATATACTGTAGAACCTTTTTCCATAAACCTTATAGTTTTTTAGTTTAAGAACTCTGACTTTCTATTAAAAGGTGGCAACCAACGGTCACAGGAGCGAAACGTACGTAAAAGTAACACTTATCAGTATGCTCTTTATTGTTACTTTATCCTTAAAAAACGTCTATAATAGATAATCTTATAAGCGGAATATAATCCTTATAATCCTTACAATTCTTTCATATAACCTACAATGGTCTTCATTGCCGTATCCCAATTCAATCGGGATTCGAAGTCATGGTAAGCCGACAGGGCCAACTCATTATAATAGCTTTTATCCTCGAATGTTTTATATATCTGTTGCGCATACTCTTTAGGTTCTACTTGGGGGCTTAGAATTATCCCATTCGTATCATTCACGATAGAAGGAATTCCTCCTGTTGCAGTCGATACACACGGAACAGCATACGACATAGCTTCAGAAAAAACAATCGGTGTACAGTCTGCCCGTGAGGGAATAAAAAGAAAATGGCTTTGCAAAATCAAATCTTCTACCTTTTTCATACCTTCGGGAGTGGCTTTACTTATACGCCCATGATTGATTATATAAGGTGGTAAGTTCTCTACCGGCAAATCATCGATACCTACAATATGTAATTCGGCTGGTTGACGTAGTTCTTCATTCAAATACCGAACAGCATCGATGGCAATATCACCACCTTTACGAAACCAGTCAACACCTAGGAAAAGAATCTTACAAACATCTGTACTTCTTTTTTTAAGTATATCTTTTATCTCCTCTAAAGATATTTTCTGAGTAGTAATATTTGCACCAAAAGGTACAATCCTTACTTTATCCCTATCCGCATTATAATCTTTGATTGCACTATCTGCAGCCCACTGAGAACTATAAATAGCCAAACTACTTGAGTCTAATGATAATTGCTCCATCTGATTTCCTTCTTTAATATACTGCTGACTAAGATTTGAAAAATAGTCATAGTAATTTATCATCGAAGCAAATGTAGCATCAGTATATATAACCTTATGCTTATTTGTTTTCAGATAAGACATAAGAGTTGAACTGTGAGAAAATAATATATCTGTAGCCGGATTCAGATGTGCTGATATCTGTTTTGCATAACTTTTTCCGAATTCGGGTGACCGGTCTGCACGATATATTTTGTTTCGCCCATATAACTTATTCTTTACCTTCAGCGAGAATGTCCAATCTTCTCGCAAACCTGTTATATAATCCACGTTGGAGTGTTTAGCCAGATTTGTTGCCATAAAATGCACAGTGCCCGACCAATGCTTTATGTCTATGGATGGAAAGTTTGTTATATAGGTTATGTTCATAACTCTTTCTTTTAAGTAAAGATAAAGATATTATTCAAAAGAATCTCTTTTTAGTTATAATAGGATATGCTTCGTTAAAAACTAAGCTTGACAAGAAAAATAATCTTAACTAAAAAGCAGATGCTTTCAAATTCAACCCTATAGTTTCTTCCAAACCAAAAATCAGATTCATATTATGCACTGCCTGACCCGAAGCTCCTTTTACTAAATTGTCGATACATGAAAGAATAAGCAGTTTATTACCATGTTTCTCAAGATGTAAAACACACTTGTTTGTGTTTACAACCTGTTTTAAATCGATATTCTTATCCGATATAATCGTAAACGGGCTATCCTTGTAATAATCTTTATACAATTTCTCCGCATCCTCTATTGTACCGTCGTAATTGAGATAGGTAGAGACAAAAATACCTCTTGTGAAGTTTCCACGCATAGGGATAAAATTAATATCTCCATTAAAATTTACCTGTAATTGATTTAGCGACTGTTTGATTTCCGTCAGATGCTGATGTTCGAAAGCTTTATAAACTGATATATTGTTTTCACGCCAACTGAAATGAGATGTAGCAGAAGGCTTTACCCCTGCCCCGGTAGATCCTGTGATAGCATTCACATGAATCTCAGAAGTCAGCTGATTTGCTTTTGCTAAAGGTAACAATCCTAGCTGTATAGCTGTTGCAAAACATCCCGGATTAGCCACATAGGAAGACCGCTTGATTTCTTCTTTATTCAACTCAGGAAGACCATAAATAAAATTATTTCCTACTGCTTTATGTCGATAATCTGTAGAAAGGTCAATTATTTTCAGGTGATCGGGGATATCATTCGCATCCAAGAACTTCTTAGTATCACCATGTGCTGTACAGAAGAATAAAACATCAATCTTGTCATAGGGTAATTGATCGGTGAAACTCATATCTGTTTCTCCCAAGAGGCCTCCATGTACATCTGTCAGCTTATTCCCTGCATTACTTGTACTATTTACGAATACAAGTTCTACCTGTGGATGATTGAGTAATATCCTTATCAGTTCTCCGGCAGTATAGCCTGCTCCACCTATTATTCCTGCTTTTATCATTTATTTTTATATTTACCACAGAGTGAACGGTGTGGTTGATCTTAAATATTATTTTCCGTTTTTCTTCTGCACACTATGATATATCTTATTTGTCATAGCATATATCTTGGTAAATCCTTTGGCATCGTCGGAAGTCCAAGCTTTGTTCATTTCGCCATATTCACCAAAGTCTGCTTTCATCAAGTCGAAATCACTTTCTACTCCTACAAGCGTATAATGATAAGGTTTCAGTTCTATGATAACACGACCTGAGACATTGCGCTGCGAACTTTCGAGCATAGCTTCTATATCACGCATCACAGGCTCTAGGTATTGCGCTTCATGTAAAAACATTCCATACCAATTACCTACCTGATCTTTCCAATATTGTTGCCACTTGGTTAGCGTATGTTTTTCCAGCATTTTATGAGCATTGATTATAACAATAGGTGCAGCGGCTTCAAAACCCACACGTCCCTTAATACCTATAATAGTATCACCTATATGCATATCGCGACCTATAGCATAAGCGGAAGCAATTTCTTCAATTTTCTGTATCGCCTTTACTTTATCAGTATATTTTTCACCGTTAACAGCAGCTATTTCACCTTCTTCAAAGTCAATAGTCAGCATTTCCGAGTCTTGTTTTTTCAATTGAGAAGGGTATGCTTCCTCTGGAAGAGTTTGATTCGATTTCAATGTTTCTTTTCCACCGATACTTGTACCCCAAAGTCCTTTGTTGATAGAATACTCCATTTTTGTGAAGTCTGCTTCATACCCATGCTCTTTCAAATAATTGATTTCATATTCACGAGTGAGCAGCAAGTCGCGTGTTGGAGTAATTATTTCGATACCGGGTGCAAGCACATCAAAAGTCAAGTCGAAACGAACCTGATCATTACCGGCACCAGTACTTCCATGAGCGACAGCGTCAGCACCTATTTCTTTTGCATAGTTAATAATAGCAATTGCCTGAAAAATACGCTCCGAACTAACAGATATAGGGTATGTACCATTACGCAACACATTGCCAAAGATCATATATTTGATGCTCTTCTCATAATACTCTTGTGTTATATCAAGACTAACATGTTTTGCAGCACCTAGTTTATAAGCCTTTTGCTCTATAACCTTAAGTTCGTCAGCAGTAAATCCACCCGTGTTTGCAATTGCTGTATATACCTCATATCCAAGATCAGCAGATAAATATTTAGCGCAAAACGATGTATCTAATCCCCCACTGAATGCTAAAACGACTTTCTTTTTCATTTCTTCAATTGCTTTTTTAGGTCTTTTATGATTGTTTTTATTTCTTTCTTGTCTTTCTGCTTCTCCGGATCGAAAAGCATCGCTGTACAAATACAGTATTTACGCTCGGTACGAGTAAGCACATCGTAATTTACACAACCTTGACAACCACGCCAGAAAGCATCATCATCCGTCAGCTGAGCAAATGACACAGGCACATAACCAAGTTCGGTATTTATTTTCATTACTGCTGCTCCCGAGGTCAAACCAAATACCTTTGCATCAGGAAACATCGCTCTGGCCAGCGAAAAAGCATGTTGCTTGATTTTTTTCGCTAAGCCATGTTGTCTGAATTTCTCAACAACAATAAGTCCCGAGTTAGCAACATATTGCTTGTTTCCCCACGATTCGATATAGCAAAAACCAGCAAACTCTTCCCCGATAAGGGCTATAATTGCTTTGCCTTCTTTTATTTTAAGTTCCAAATATTCAGGTGAACGTTTTGCAATCCCTGTACCACGAACTTTTGCAGCAGCTTCTATAGTATCTAATATTGTTTGCACATAGCCAAGATGCTCTTCTCCGGCTATTTGTATGGTGAGTTGTTGTTGCGCCTCCATTTTTTTGTCTAACACAAGTTCTTCTATATTGTTCATTTTAGTTGATCTATTCAATGTTTGGAATAAAGGTAGATAGTGAAGCTATCACTTCCTCTCTGCTCACATTTTCTTTTGGTATAATCAGTATTGTATCATCACCGGCCACTGTACCCAAAATGTACTTTGAAGCCTTATTGTCTATTTCACCTGCTATCGCCATTGCATATCCGGGGCGGGTTTTGATTATAGCCAGTTGTCCTGAGAATTCTATCCCGACAAAACCAAAGGATGAAAGCGGAGATTCTTCCGGAGTCGTAACCTTCGCTTCTGACAACTGATATGTATATGTCCCTTTCGATGTCGGCGCTTTAACGATTTTCAATTCTTTGATATCGCGCGACAGCGTAGCCTGAGTAAGCTCAAAGCCTTTTTCTGTAAGTATCTTAAGAAGCATATCCTGACTATTTATATCATTAGTCTGAAGCACTTCTTTTATTATTTTGTGTCTGAATCTTTTAGTCATACATGTATAAATATACAAACAAGATGCAAAAATATACATTATATTGCATATTTGAAATTTTTAATGTATAAAATATATAAATAAAAAAGACTGTAGCAATATACTACAGTCTTCATCAAATTTGATTTGCTATGCTTTATCTCTTACAAACTTATCTTTATAATGATATTTTCTCTTGTAATTTAATATTATCAGAAGAACTACCTACCATAAAAGTAAAGTCTCCGTTCGGCTCAACAACTCTATTCATTTTCTTATCTATAATAGAAAAGTCGTCCTTTGTCAGTAGAAGCTTAATCGTTTTGGTCTCACCTTTCTTCAAATTGACTCTTTCAAAGGTTTTCAACTGCATAATAGGCTGCACAACAGAAGCCCTATTATTTCTCAGGTATAACTGAACAACTTCGTCTCCATCAAGATTTCCGGAATTTCGAAGTTCTACAGTAACCTCAACTCCTGAATTGCTCTTATTAATCTTCAAATTACTGTATTCGAAGCTGGTAAAGCTAAGTCCATAGCCGAAACTATACAATGGCTTACTAGTCATCTCCACATAATCGTGACTTGCCGGGTTCCTGTGATTATAATATACAGGTAATTGTCCTACCGATTTAGCTACAGACATTGGTAGACGTCCCGCAGGGTTATATTCACCAAACAGAACATCAGCTATCGCATTGCCGCCTTCTTGCCCCGGATACCAAGCTGACAGTAGTGCATCTGCATTCTCTGCTGCCCAGTTCATATTCAGCGGACGACCTTGAATATACACCACGACAAAAGGTTTGCCGGTGGCTTTTATAGCCTTCAATAGCTCTAATTGTTTTCCCATAAGATCTAAACTAACTCTATCAAAGCCTTCGCCGCTCTCCATATCGCTTATGCTATGCTCATCAGCAACAGCAGCACCTGTTTCTATATATTTTGTTTTAAAATCACGTGCACTGGAACCTCCAACCACAACGACAGCCACATCTGATCTCAGGGCGGCTTGTACAGCCTTATCGATATCAGTGTTTAGGGTATCTCTGATAGCACAGCCTTTTACATATTCTATTTGCGACTGTTTAAGCTTAGATCTGATACCATCCAAAACAGTCTTAACATTGCTATCATCCTGTGGTGCAGTATAATCGCCTAACTGATTGTATACATTATCAGCATTAGGACCTATCACAGCAATTTTCTTTATTCTACTCTTATTAAGAGGTAAGACATTATTTTTGTTTTCGAGTAATACAATCGACTCTCTTGCTACTTGTCTTGCCAATGCCTTGTTTTCTTGTGTTCTAACAACCTGTTGTGCATTGTTTTCATCGACATATGGATTTTCGAAAAGTCCCATATCGAATTTCAATTTAAGTATTTTATATACAGCCGAGTCAATCTGAGTTTCACTAACCATGCCTTTTTTTACAGCGTCAGACAATGTAAAGAAAGCATTACCACCCAAGTCGCAATCAAGTCCTGACGTTAAGGATAATATAGCAGCTTCCTGTATTGTTGATACAACATAGTGACTTCCTCTCAATCCTTCGATACTACCCAAATCAGACACAGTAAAGCCTTTAAAACCCCAATCTTTGCATAGTACATCCTTTAGCAAATATTCGTTCGATGTACAAGGAATACCATCTACAGAGTTGTAAGCAGTCATCACAGACAAAGCCCCTGCTTTAACAGCTTTTTCGAATGGAGGTAAATAGTTTTCCTTCAAGTCGCGCATTCCCACACTATTGCTATTACCATTATGTCCACCATCGGGGATTCCATAAGCAACAAAATGCTTTAAAGTAGAAATCAAACTGTATGGTTTACTCAAATCTCCACTACCAAAACCTGTCACAAAGGCTTCTCCCATTTTAGAGATCAGTACAGGATCTTCTCCATACGTTTCTTCCACACGAGACCATCTGGCTTCCCTTGCCAAATCTAAGACGGGACCATATCCGATATGCGAACCCTGAGAACGTGCTTCTTTGGATATTACCGCACTCATTTGTTGGATAAGACTAGGGTTCCATGTTGCCGCTTGTCCTATTGCAGTGGGGAAAACAGTAGTACCAATCGCCATATGCCCATGAGGACACTCTTCAGCAAGGAAAATAGGAATACCCAAGCGTGTATTCTCCATTATATAGCGCTGTAAAGCATTACCCGCTTTAGCAGCCAACTTCGGACTCAATCCGTTTTCTAATGTTTTTTTAGTCCATGGGTCTGCCCTAAAAGTAGCCCAGAGCATACCTATATGACGCTGTTGAACATACTCTTCAAACTTTTTAGAGTGTGTCACCTGATCTCCGTTGCGTTCATACATCTCCCAACCAAGAGGACAAAGCAACTGACCTACTTTTTCCTCCAAAGTCATGTGACTGATAAGATCGACAGTACGCTCTTCGCTTGACAGCTTTGGATTTTTGTACTTATAGGCTTGTTGAGCACTTATTGTTTGAAATAGAAAGAGAGCAATAATGCTTAATTTAAAATAATTCATAAGTATATGTGTTCTTATATGATATATTTAACTTCTTTAAAGGCAAAATGTCTTTCTTCACCTTCTTTCGTTTTTAAAATAAGGAGTCCCGAAGAATCGACATCTTGTATTCGGGCAAGGAAATCCGATATTCCATCATTGTATAGATGATAACCATCTTTCCTGAAAAGAGACTCTTTATATTGTTTTATCAGAAAATCGGTCTTGCCAATCTTTATTTGCTGGTAGTACGCATTGATATTATCAACAACAGTCTTTAGTATTTCCTCAAGATTATAGTCTCTGTTAGTTATCTGTTTCAGAGATACAGGATTCGGAGCTTCGCTTCTGAAATTTTCCTGATTGATATTAATGCCAATACCCGCAACAGAATGACCTATATTATCTTCGAGAATAGTGTTTTCTAATAGGATACCACATATTTTCTTTTCATTCCAATAGATATCGTTAGGCCATTTTATAGATATACCCTCTGTATATTCTTGCAGACAATTTGCTACGGCTAGAGATACAATCTGTGATAGTATAAATTGCTCTCCCGCTTTTATAAAGCCAGGGAACAAGACAATACTAAAAAGAATATTTTTTCCCGCTTCCGACTCCCAGCCATTCCCTCGCTGACCTTTCCCTGCCGACTGAAAATCTGCCCAAACGACAGTACCTTCATCAACATTCTGTGTCTGGAGTAGTTCTTTTAAATAATTATTAGTCGAGTTAGTCTCGCTAATGTAAATTATCTCAGGCACAGTCGTCAACTATTTGGTAAGTTATTATATTCTGTTTGTTTTACTTTGGGTAGTTTCTTTATGACTTCTTCTACTGAGTGAAGAATCAATTCTTTAATAAGTTTATCAGGCACATCGCTATCAAGAACAACTGTATTCCAATATTTTTTATTAGAATGAAATCCGGGTTTTATTCCCGTATACTGTTCACGCAGCTCGATAGCTTTCTCCGGATCACACTTGAGGTTAAGCCAAAATTCTCCATCTTTACTATCCAACGCCATATAAGCATACATCTTATCCATGATCTTGTAAACTAAGACATCCTCCCCAAAAGGAAATGTCTCTGTCCCTCCTTTTATAGCAATACAGGCTTCGCGCGCTTCTTCTATATTCATTTTCTGATTTATTAGATCTTGTCCTTCAAATAAGATTTTCTTAAATTTATACAGATGATCGCAAATAATGAGGTATCAGTTTATAGGCGCAAAAAATGCATCATCTATATGGTCTATTTCGAACTTTTGTCCTGTCCAAATTGCTGCAATAACATCAAAGCGGGCCGGTAAATCTATATTAAATTCCTTCAAATAGAAATCGGCTGCCTCTACAATCCTTTTTATTTTCCGTTTCGATACTGCGTCTTCCGGATGTCCCCAATAATTACTACTTCTTGTCTTTACTTCTACAAAAATAATAAACTCTTCGTTTCGAGCAATAATATCTATTTCGTATTTCTCATAAGTCCAATTTTGCTCAATGATCTTGTACCCCTTTTGTTTAAGAAGATTAACTGCTGCCTCCTCACCTTTTTTTCCAAGATCATTATGCTCAGCCATAGACTACTTAAAGCTTTAAAACGTTATTTACATTATCATACAACGGAACGAGATTTACTGTATCCACAGTTAAGCAGTATTCAACAGAATCTTGCAAGTTATTTGCTTCAAGCCGCTTGATATGTTCGGTACGATTAATATAGCCTCTCAAATCAGACTTAGCCTCTTGCCACATCGATAAAGCAACCTGAGTGGCATCTGAAGCAGACGCATATCCTTTTGCCATCAACCTATCGGCTAAAGCTCCACCAAATAATGTATCTTCAATATTAAAACGATTATTCCACCCCGCACAGAGTATCATTACGTCTTTTTGCTTTTGTATGCAAAAATCAGTCAATGCACTTATATTCGAAAAAGCTCCGATAGTCAAAACATCTGCATTTGCAGCGGCTTCGATTGCCTGAGTTCCGTTTGTCGTTGTAAACACAATTTCTTTACCCTCTACTTTGTCCTCTGTATAGTCAAACGGTGAGTTTCCAAAGTCAGCAAAATCACAACGTTTCACATTCCGCTCTGCACCAACCAAGTATCCTTTAGCTTTATATTGTTGGGCTTCTTCGATAGAAGCTACCGGAATAATACACTTAGCTCCATTTTTCAGGGCAGCAAACATGGTTGTAGTAGCCCTGAATATATCAACCACTACTACAATATAGTTATTGCTATCGGCATAGTAAGGATACAAAGCAGGAGAAAAACAAACATCAACTTTCATCTATAGCGCAGCTTTTATTCTTACTAATTTCTCCATCAGTCCTTCAAGCTGGTCTAGCGGAAGCATATTAGCTCCGTCCGACAAAGCATTTGCTGTATCGAAGTGTGTTTCTATAAACAATCCATCCACACCTGTAGCTATACCTGCTTTACACATCGTTTCTATCAATTTTGGCTGCCCGCCTGTTACACCTGAAGCCTGATTCGGCTTTTGCAGGCAGTGTGTTGCATCCAATACGACAGGAAAACCAAATTCTTTCATTTCAGGTATTCCTCGAAAGTCTACCACAAGATCAGAATAGCCAAAAGATGTACCACGATCGGTAAGGATTACATTCTTATTTCCCGAATCCAATACTTTCTGCGCTGCAAACTGCATTCCATTCGGAGCCAGAAACTGACCTTTCTTTATGTTTACTATTTTACCTGTCTTGGCAGCTGCGATGAGCAAGTCAGTCTGACGGCAAAGAAATGCCGGAATCTGCAAAACATCAACATATTCTGCGGCCATTGCAGCCTCATGAGTCTCGTGAATATCCGTTACGGTAGGAATACCAAAGGTCTCACCTACCTTACGAAGTATCTTTAAAGCTTTCTCATCACCAATCCCGGTGAAAGAATCTACACGAGATCGATTTGCTTTCTTATAGGAACCCTTAAATACATAGGGAATATTTAGTCTATCTGTTATAGTTTTAACTTTTTCTGCAATACGAAGTGCCATTTCTTCTCCTTCGATAACACATGGTCCTGCTAGCAAGAAAAAATTATCATTTTTTAAGTTCTCTATATTCATTTTTTATTTGTTTGATTACTAGATAAAATAGTCTTCAAAGGTACAAACATTCTGCCATTTTCAGAAATTTTAGGTTTGTCATTGATATTATTTATTAGCAATATTAAAGGAATTAAGCTATTTTTATTGTTATATAAAAAAACATAATAATTATGGGAAAAGCCAAAAAGAAAAACTTTGTATTGGATACAAATGTAATACTACATGATTTCAGGTGCTTAGATAATTTTGAAGAAAATGACATATATATTCCCATTGTAGTTTTGGAAGAACTGGACAAGTTCAAAAAAGGGAATGATCAGATTAACTATAATGCCCGCGAATTTCTCCGCCAGCTCGATGCAATAACAGACGACAACTTATTTACGAAAGGAATATCTCTAGGCAACGGTTTAGGCAATCTCTTTATTGATACAAGTATAAAATCTCAAGAAAGGATAACTGAAATCTTTCCGGAGAGAATACCCGATCATCGTATATTATCATCTGTTCTTGACATCTCGGAGCGTGACAGCAAAACAAAAACCATACTGGTAACCAAAGATATAAACCTGCGAATGAAGGCTCGTGCAATCGGGCTTCTGGCAGAAGATTATATAAATGACAAAGTTCCTGATATCTTTTTATTTGAAAGACAGCACAAAACATTCAAGGATATGGAGTCTTCGGTTATCGATGAGCTGTATGCAAATCCAAACGGTGTTGATCTCGATCAGTTCAATCTGGAAACTTCGGTTAATGCCAATGAATGTTTCGTGATGAAGAATGGTAAAAAAAGTGTGCTTTCCAGATACAATCCGTTTACTAAAAAGATAAAGAAAATAGACAAGCAGATTTGTTACGGCATACAACCTCGAAATGCGGAACAAACATTTGCAATGGAGGTGCTGACCGATCCCGAAATAAAATTAGTAGCACTTACAGGAAAAGCTGGAACAGGAAAAACGTTACTCGCCTTAGCTTCAGCATTGAAACAAAGTGAAAACTTTGACCAGATACTCCTCGCCCGCCCGATCGTTGCATTAGGAAACAAAGAATTGGGATTCTTACCCGGTGACGAAAAACAAAAAATAGCGCCTTATATGCAGCCTCTTTTCGACAATTTATCTGTAATAAAAAATCACATTCCTTACGGTGGTGCTGAGTACAAGAATATAGAAGCGATGCAGGCAAGTAAGAAGCTGGAAATAGAAGCATTAGCTTATATCCGTGGACGAAGTTTATCAGAGATGATCTGTATTATCGATGAAGCTCAAAACCTGACACCTCACGAAATAAAAACCATTATAACCCGTGCAGGTGAAGGAACGAAAATGATTTTTGCTGGAGATTTACAACAGATCGACTCTCCTTATCTTGATGCTCAGTCAAATGGGTTGGCTTACATGATAGATAAAATGACAGGACAAGATATTTTCGCACATGTCAATCTGATAAAAGGAGAAAGAAGTAAACTATCGGAGATAGCTAGTATATTATTGTAATAACAATCTAAAAAAAATAACATTTCAAGAAATATAAATGGACAAATTCTATCTCAGAGCTTATAGTATACTCATCGTAACAATGAGTATACTCACCATCCCTTGTTTAGCCCAAAGTTCAGATAATCAGAAGTGGAAAGAAGGCATCCTAGTGGATGAATTCATTTATGATTATGCTGAATTCCCCTCGGTTCATGCAGCTACAATTGCTGAAACCCCGTCGGGTTTGATTACGGCATTTTTTGGCGGAAAATACGAGGGACACCCCGAAGTCAATATATATACTTCTCGTCATACTGCAACAGGATGGACTCCGCCTGTGAAGGTAGCGGATGGCATCGTGAGCGATACTTTGAGAAAGGCCTGCTATAACCCAGTCTTATTTCAATATCCCGATGGCGAATTGCTATTGTTTTATAAAATAGGAAAGAATGTGCAAGATTGGACAGGTTACTTAATCCGCTCATACGATGACGGACAAACATGGACAAAACCCGAAGCGCTACCGGAAGGATTTCTGGGCCCAATAAAGAATAAACCGATTCTGATTGGCAACAAACTAATTTGCGCATCGAGTACCGAGAATGACGGTTGGCAGGTTCACATGGAATTTACCGAAGACAGAGGAAAAACTTGGAGAAAAACATCTCCGATCAACAGCAAACCTTGGAATACTATTCAACCAAGTATATTAACATTAAACAATAATGTATTGCAAATCGTATGTCGCTCTCAGAACGAACATATCATATCCGCTTTTTCGAAAGATGAAGGAGAAACATGGAGCGATCCTATAGCTCTCTACTTACCCAATAACAACTCGGGGACGGATGCCGTAACACTCAAAGACGGACGCCAACTAATGGTCTACAATCATGTAGCAGCATCAGAGAGTGCATATAAGGATAAAGCTCGTACTCCGCTGAATGTCGCTCTATCTGGCGATGGGATTACCTGGAAAGCATCACTCATTCTCGAAGACTCGCCAATAAAGGAATATTCCTACCCATCGGTTATACAAGGGGAAGACGGTATGATACACATAGTATACACGTGGCGCAGAGAAAAAATTAAATATGTAAAAGTTGATCCGTCACTACTTAAAAGTGAAACAATCGTAAACGGAAAGTGGTAATAACAACTATAAATCCTCATTTTTACAATTTTCTGAATAAAAAAAGAATGAAATGCTTGCAATATTCAAAAAAATATTACTTTTGTAATCACATTTAAAACAACAAGCGTTAGAATGAATATTTTTTCTTATACATACTTTTTCTTTTTTTACTTTTACTTTAGAAAGTAGAACAGGATTTTGTATGAGAAATTTGGAGTGAATTAAAACAACAAGAATATATGGAATCCTGTCAAATATGACGGGATTTTTTTTTGATAACATTTTATGAAAAGAGTTGCGATACAAGGAGGATTAGGTGCATATCATGGGATAGCCGCAGAGAATTTTTTCGGAGAAGAAGTCGAAATTGTTCCATGCATTACTTTTCGTGATATTTTCACAACAATCAAAAAAGAACCGAATACGATCGGGATTATAGCCATAGAGAACACTATAGCTGGTAGCCTTCTGGGCAACTACGATCTGCTAAAAGAAAATAAACTCCCTATAGCAGGAGAATACAAACAACGCATCTCTCATTGTCTGGCGGCATTGCCCGGCCAAACAATTCATGATATAAAAGAAGTGGAATCGCATCCGATTGCACTCATGCAATGTACAGAATTCCTGGATACACTACCGGGTGTTAGGATTATAGAGCATGAAGATACGGCTTTGGCTGCAAAAGATGTAGCAGAGAAACATCTATCGACCACTGCTGCGATATGCAGCACCAAAGCGGCCGAAATTTATGGACTAAACATCTTAGCGAGGGGAATTGAGACAAATAAGCACAATTTTACTCGCTTTCTTATTATAGCCAATCCGTGGGTGGTAGACGAACTTCAAAAAGGAGAAGTATTGAATAAATCTTCAATTGTATTTACAACTCCACATAGCGAAGGCAGCTTATCGAAAGTTTTATCCGTATTTTCTTTCTACGGCATCAACTTGACTAAGATACAATCTCTACCAATAATAGGCAGAGAATGGGAATATCAGTTCTATGTAGACCTCACATTTTCTGATCTTACCCGATACAAGCAATCGCTACAGGCAATTCGCCCTTTAACGAGTGAACTAAAGCTTTTGGGAGAATATCCAAACGGAAAACAAAGCGAATTATAAAAAAACACGATTTAACAATAGCAAACTGCTAATAACAATATGAGAACAATAGTACCGGCAGACCGCCTTAATACAGTAAGTGAATACTACTTTTCGAAAAAACTAAGAGAAGTAGCCGAAATGAACGCAATGGGAAAAAATGTGATTAGTCTCGGAGTGGGAAGCCCGGATCTCCCTCCTTCCGAAGAAACCACAAAAGCCCTGTGTGAATCTGTAATAAAAAAAGATGTACATGGCTATCAACCACATGTGGGTATTGCCGAGTTGCGTAAGGCTTTTGCTGATTGGTATAAAAGAACTTATAATGTAAATCTGGACTTTGCAAATGAGATACAACCTTTGATAGGCTCGAAAGAAGGGATCTTACATATCTCTCTGGCTTTTCTCAATCCGGGAGACGGAGTATTAGTACCTAATCCGGGGTATCCGACATATAGCTCTGTGAGCAAGCTTGTTGGGGCAAATATTGTCTCTTACGACTTGGATGAGAATAACAATTGGCAACCGGATTTCGATGCTTTGGAAAAGCTAGACTTATCGAATGTAAAGCTAATGTGGATTAATTATCCTAACATGCCTACAGGAGCAAATGCTACGGTCGAATTATTTGAAAAAATAGTTGCTTTTGGAAAGAAACATGGCATAATCATAGCTCATGATAATCCTTACAGTCTTATTCTTAACGAAAAGCCGTTAAGCATACTACAAGTAGAAGGAGCGAAAGATATATGTATCGAACTCAATTCGATGAGTAAATCGCACAATATGCCCGGATGGAGAATTGGGACATTGGCTTCAAATGCACAATTTATACAATGGGTGCTAAAGGTTCTGACCAACATCGAGAGTGGAATACTAAAACCTATACAGTTGGCAGCCATTGCCGCTCTTAACAATTCGGACGAATGGCACAAAGAAAACAATATCAAATTATACGCTAATCGCCGTCAATATGCAGAAGCTATTATGAAAGAGTTAGGTTGCACTTTTGATAAAAAACAATCGGGAATGTTTCTTTGGGGAAAGATTCCGGCAGAATACAAAAGCAGCGAAGAATTGGCTGACAAAATTTTATACGAAGCGAATGTTTTCTTAACCCCGGGATTCATTTTCGGGAACAAAGGAGAAGGATATATACGTATCTCTTTGTGCTGCAATGAAGAGATGCTGAAAGAGGCCTTGGAAAGAATAAAGAAGGTAACAAATTAATATATGTCTTCTAAACTTCCTCAACGGAGGAGTATCCGATTGGCAAATTATGATTACAGTCAGATAGGATTATATTTCGTGACGATATGTTGCGAGAATAGAATTTGTCGCTTTGGTAAAATACAAAACACTGATATCGTATTGAATGAGGCCGGTAGGATGATAAATACAGAGTGGAACAATTTAAAGAAACGTTTCTCGAATATAGAATTACATAATTATATTATTATGCCAAATCATTTTCATGGAATAATAGAAATTACAGATGTAGGGATACCCCTTGTGGGTATCCGAAAGACGAATGGGCAACCACAAGGGATTGCCCCTACTCTGGGCAAAATATTGGGAGCTTTTAAATCAATAACGACCGTCAAATATACCCATGGGGTCACTCAATTAGGTTGGGAACCCTACGATCAAAGAATATGGCAGCGTAATTATTATGAACATATCATCAGAGATGAAAAATCACACCAGAATATATCTGATTATATAACAAACAATCCATATAACTGGGAAAATGACGAGTATTATATTTAATGTTTCAGATTGGAGAACAGATAATCAGGATCGCTTAAATTTATCTATTATAGAGTATTAAATTATAGACAATAAATAAAAGGTAACAGATAAAAACAGAATAAAAGTTGTCACCTTTGTCACTTTTGTCACTTTTTAGCTAAAATATAAAATAATCAAAAAACAAATTAAAATAAATATGAAACTAGACTCAATTTTACTTCCGGGAGTTGACCCGAAACGTCCTCTTGTAATAGCCGGTCCATGCAGTGCCGAGACCGAAGAACAAGTAATGAATACTGCAAAGCAACTAGCAGCAGACGGTATAAAAATCCTTCGTGCCGGAATATGGAAACCCCGCACTAAACCGGGTGGATTTGAAGGAGTTGGCAGCGAAGGACTTGCATGGCTCAAAAAAGTGAAACAAGAAACTGGAATGTACGTTTCTACTGAGGTTGCAACACAGAAACACGTTTATGAAGCTCTTAAATATGGTATCGACATGTTATGGATCGGTGCCCGTACAACAGCAAATCCATTCGCAGTTCAGGAAATAGCAGAAGCACTACAGGGTGTTGATATCCCGGTATTGGTAAAGAACCCTGTTAATCCCGATTTAGAGTTATGGATCGGTGCTCTTGAACGCCTCAGCAATGTAGGTCTGACCAAGATAGGAGCAATACACCGTGGATTTAGTTCATACGACAAGAAAATATACAGAAACCTGCCTCAATGGCATATACCGATCGAACTGAAACGTCGTTTTCCTGATCTGCCTGTTATTTGTGACCCAAGTCATATCGGAGGAAAACGTGACCTTATACAGCCGCTATGCCAGCAAGCAATGGACTTAAACTATGACGGATTGATTATAGAAACTCATTGCGACCCTGAAAATGCTTGGAGTGATGCTTCTCAACAGGTAACACCGGTGAGACTAAAAGAAATACTGACAGCACTTATTATTCGTGATGGTAAGCAATCGACAGAAGACCTTTCTGACCTTCGCAGACAAATAGACGAACTAGATGATCAGTTGCTGGAATTACTTGCAAAACGTATGCGCATATCATGCGAAATAGGTACATTCAAGAAAGAGCACAACCTAACTGTTGTTCAAACAGACCGTTATGACGAAATTCTACAGAAACGAATTGCTCAGGCTACATCTATGAGTATGAATCCTGACTTTATGCGTGTGGTTCTGGAAGCAATACACGAAGAATCTGTAAGACAACAGGTTGAGATATTAAACAAGTAACCGTATATGAAGATATTAATATTAGGAGCCGGAAAAATGGGCTCCTTCTTTACTGATGTATTAAGTTTCGATCACGAAGTTGCTATATTTGACATTGATCCCAAACGTCTACGATTTGTTTATAATGTAGTCAGAATGAGCAATCCGGAAGAGATAAGGGACTTCAAACCTGAAATTGTTATTAATGCAGCAACAGTGAAATATACGATTCAGGCATTTGAAATGGTACTGCCATATCTGGATGAAGATTGTATATTGTCGGATATTGCATCTGTAAAGACGGGACTAAAAGAGTTTTATAAAAAAACAGGCAGACCGTTTGCATCTACCCATCCTATGTTTGGCCCTACATTTGCCAACCTAACAGATCTTAGTACACAGAGTGCAATTGTAATTTCGGAATCGAACCATTGGGGAAAAATATTTTTCAAAGACTTGTATAACAGTCTTAAGTTGAACGTTTTCGAGTATACATTCGAAGAGCATGACGAAACGATTGCATATTCTCTTTCTATTCCGTTTGCGTCTACACTTGTATTTGCTTCGGTAATGAAGCATCAAGATGCTCCGGGAACAACCTTCAAGCGTCACATGAATATTGCAAAAGGGCTTCTGTCGGAAGATGATTATTTGTTGACCGAGATTCTCTTCAACCCTTATACTCCCGCTCAGGTGGAGAGTATACGAGGTGAATTAAAGCATCTTTTAGAAATAATCGAGAAAAAAGACAGTGCAGCGATGCTAAGTTTCCTCACAAAAGTAAGAGCGAATATAGCTGACAAATAAAATATAAAAAGAGACTGCAAAAGTCATACAATACTAATGCAGTCTCTACTCCTTATAACACCAATTACCAACCATAGTTAGCCTAACACCAAACAAACCTTGAATTCAGCTTTTATTTTTTATGTTTAAACAGCCATGAGGCAAGTCCTTCTTCTTTAAAGGCATTGTCCCAGCTATTATGATTAACTCCCTCATATTCGGCATATTCCGCATCACACCCCAATTCTTTGAGACGCTTATATATATTTCTCGAATTTTCTACAGGAACGACAGAGTCGGCACTCCCATGAAAAGCCCAAACAGCTGTATTGTGGGCATACAAAGGCAGCTTACTCAAATCTGCACCTCCACAAATCGGGAACGCCGCGGAGAAGGTATCAGGCAATCGCCACAACAATTCCAATGTACCCATACCCCCCATTGACAAACCTCCTACATATACTTGATTGGAGTCTACTTTCCCTGAGGTCAGCCAATTTTGCACCAAAGCAATCAGTGTACTCATTGGCTCTGTAATTCCCTCTGAAAGACCGAATTTCAATGTCATTTTATCATCAATCTGGTGACGAACGACATTGGCCCAATAACTATCGGCTGGACATTGAGGTGCTATGACGATAGCTGGATAAGCAGACTGAAAATTATCAATAAGGAACTGCTTACCATGAGTCAATTGCTTCTGATTATCATTACCTCGCTCTCCTGCTCCATGAAGAAATACGACCAATGGATATTGCTTCGACTCATCGTAGTTTTCAGGATACATTATCTGATATGGCAATGTATGCCCGTCAAACATGAATGAAGCATTCTTGAACTGAGCGAAACTAAATAAAGAACAAATTAGAAAAATGAAATATAAAACGCCTTTTTTCATAACCTTAATTTTAAAATAACTGACATTAAAGATAACGATAATACATCTTACTTCATGTGAGTTATGATGCTATTTCCTTTTGATTCTATTATTCTTTAATTCAATGAAGGAGATTCAAAACCTAGTTTCTTAAGCCCCTTTTGAACATCAGGGTGACTCATAAATAAATTCCAAAGCAACTGCGAACGATAGTTCTCGATCATCACGGCTATTGTACCTTGGTCTATTGCTAAATAACGCTGTGGATACCAGTTATCTGTTTCACTAAATGCGTCATAAAAACCATATTGCCCCCAAACCTTATCGCCCATGCTATATAGCTTGCGCATTACTTTCATTGATTCTTCGGGAGTATATACAATAGAAGATAAGGCTGCCGTAGGAGTTATTACACCGAGGTCTCCTTCTTCTGTTGGCTCGTGAGCACTATATCCTTTTACAGAATAACTAGCTGTCAAGCCCCAGGAATCTTCTCCATAACCTTTAAATCCTTTTGGGTTACGCAAGCAATACGCTCTATTTATCAGTGTATAATTTTTCATTTCCTGATAATAATCAGCATACTTATCTTTTAGCCCGGTAGGATTTAATCCTAAGAATGAATAATGAGCCCAGAATAAAGGGCCTGCTCCGCTATTGCTTTGATAACGCATATTTAGGTTATATCCTTCCAATTGATGAGGGGCAATAATCTTTCCATTTTCTGCCCAACCTTCATGATAGACCTCAGCCGGAGTACCATGAGTAGGAGAACATGCAGCCAGAACATAAGTAATGAGACATTCATTATATCCGCGGATAGGAAAATTCATTTCCCATGAATGGTTAGGGCTCCAATGCCAATACAATACATTTTGACCGTTACGATGCCAGTTCCAGTCGACATTTTTCCAAAGGTTGTCAATACGGACAGCTAAAGCTTTTTCTGCATCAGACCCATTTATATAATACTGATGAAGGGTCAACAAACCTTGTAAAAGGAATGAAGTCTCAACTAAGTCTCCTCCATTATCCTTATCACTAAATCCTTTTACTTCACCTGTCTCACCATTCCACCAATGTGGAAATACACCATGAAAAGAATCTGCATTTTCGAGGAAGTTTACAATCTTTGTAAACCGTTCTAAACCTTGTTCACGAGTTATATACCCTCTGTCTATTCCGGCAACAATAGCCATTATTCCAAAGCCACTACCTCCGGAAGTCACTACATTTTTATCATTTTGAGGATATACTCCATCTACATGAAAGCGTTCGCGAGCCATTCCACTCGTAGGTTCGGCTCCATCCCAAAAATAATTAAATGTCCTGCGCTGAACACTATCCAATAGAGCTTCATCTGTAATAGCAATTGGCTCTGTGGAGCTATCATCAGTATCTTTATTGGATTTATCCTTACAACTAATAGCCACTAGGACAAGCATTATAGAAATGAATGGTATATATATTTTTTTCATATTATCTGTTTTAATAATAAACAAGAAAAAGAGACTAAGATTACATAGTCTCTTTTTCAAGACTCAGAGCATTTAATTCAATGTAAATCTCGCAGATTTAACATCACTACTATTACCTCCTATCATCACATCAAAATCACCTTTTTCAAATACATATTCGAGGTTATAATTGTAGAATTTCAATAACTCAGGAGTTATCTTAAAACTAACATTTTTACTTTCCCCTGCTTTTATAAATGTTTTTTCAAAGCCCTTCAATTCTTTAACCGGACGTGTCACACTACCGACCAAGTCACGAATATAAAGTTGAACAACCTCAGCTCCATCATATTTTCCTGTATTTGTAACAGTAACTGAAGCGGTTAATTCTCCTTTTGCATCAAGTGTTGTAGAACTCAATTTAATGTGGCTATAACTAAATGTTGTATAGCTTAATCCGTATCCAAACGGATATAGCGGATCGTTACTTACATCTAAATAGTTGCTGCGGAATTTCTCAAACCACCGTCCTTCGTGCAATGGACGACCTGTATTTTTATGATTGTAGAATAACGGAATCTGCCCTACATTCTGTGGGAAAGTAGCTACAAGTTTTCCGCTTGGATTAACGTCTCCAAACAAAACATCTCCAATAGCGTGTGCAGCCTCTGAACCACCAAACCAAACATTAAGAATGGCAGGTACGTTTTCATTTTCCCAAGTCAAAGTCAATGGACGACCTGTAAACAATACCAAGACAACTGGTTTTCCAGTTTTCAATAATTCTCTTAACAATTCTTTCTGTACATCAGGTATACCAATTTCGGTACGAGAACTAGATTCTCCACTCATCTCAGACGATTCACCCAATGCTGCAACGATCACATCTGCATCCTTTGATATTTGCAATGCTTCTTGTAGCATTTCTTCATTACTGCGAGTTTCCTGATCTCTATGTAATGTACGACCAAACATAGTTGCATTTTGTTCATATTTTGCATCATTTATCAGATGGCTACCCTTTGCATACACAACCTTAGCATTGCTTCCGGCTACCTCCTGGATACCTTCAACTACAGTTGCGGGTTTAGTCAGGTCTACAGCAACACTCCATGTTCCGGGCATATTAGAGCGTGTGTTTGCCAGAGGACCAACCACTGCTATAGTTCCACCTTTTTTCAAAGGCAATGTATTATTTGCATTTTTAAGCAAAACAAAACTTTCTGAAGCTATCTTACGAGCAACAGCACGATTTTCAGCTGTGTATATTTCTTTTTTTGCACGATTTACATCGCAATATTTATATGGATCTGCAAATAATCCCAATTTATATTTAGCTTCCAACACACGGCGACAAGCCTGATCTATTTCGGCTTGCGTAACTTTTCCTTCTTTAAGAGACTTACCAACTGTAGCCAAGCCTTCACTTACCATATCCATATCGATTCCGGCCTTTAAGGCACGAGCCGAAACGGTTTGCAAATCACCAATTCCGTGATCTATCATTTCACTTATTCCGGTATAGTCTGTAACTACAAACCCGTTAAAGCCCCATTGCTTGCGTAACACATCTGTCATCAACCATTTGTTAGCTGTAGCCGGAACTCCGTCCACTTCATTAAACGAAGCCATTACGCTCCCCACACCTGCCTCTACGGCAGCCTGATAAGGGTACATATATTCATTAAACATACGTATACGACTCATATCTACCGTATTATAGTCGCGACCTGCTTCACCTGCACCATACAGCGCATAGTGTTTAACACAAGCCATAATATTGGAGTTAGACTTATACATGTTCTCTCCTACTCCCTGATATCCGCGAACCATCGCTTTTGCGATTTGTCCTCCAAGAAAAGGATCTTCTCCATTTCCTTCCGAGAAACGTCCCCAGCGAGGATCTCTCGAAATATCAACCATTGGGCTGAATGTCCAGCAAATACCATCGGCACTTGCTTCTATTGCAGCGATACGAGCAGATTGCTCTACAGCAGCCATATCCCATGTAGCAGCCATTCCTAAAGGAATTGGAAATACAGTTTCGTATCCATGAATTACGTCCATTCCAAATATTAAAGGAATTTTCAGACGACTCTGTTCTACTGCAATGCGTTGAACTTCTTTTATTTTTTCAACACCTTTTATATTGAATAACCCTCCAACTTGTCCTTTCTTAATTTTTTCAGCTATATTACTGCTTTTAGCCTGTCCGGTAGTTATATCTCCGGAACTAGGCAGATTAAGCTGTCCGATTTTCTCTTCCAGCGTCATCTTACTCATTAAATCATTGATAAACTTATCCATCTTTGGATCTTTCCCTTGTGCCAATATATTGCCCGAGATAGCAAAGAAGGCCAAGAAGACCAATAATAATTGTCTTACAGTCATTTTACCTTAAATTTCAGTTATACCTTAACTCTAATTATTTCTTGCCTAAAACTAGTAAGGGCTAATTGTCTAGCCCTTACCATTAAAAATGTGATAACCTAATAAACCTTATTGATAGTTGGGGTTTTGTTTCAAAACGCCATTTGATTTATCGATTTCCGATTGAGGAACCGGAAGTAATGCATGCTTATCTTGATAATTTGTTTTACCTGCTGCATGTAACACTTCTTTAGCAGTACCCCAACGTACTAAGTCATAAAAACGGTCTGGTTCTAAAGCTAATTCTACTCTTCTTTCACGCTGAATAGCTTTTCTCAATTCCACTTTATCTTCTGTAGTAACCTTTGGCAATATACTGGTGCTAGCTCCTCTCGCATGAGATCTTACCATTTCCAAATATTTCAAAGCATCTTCAGTCTGATCTAATTCATTTGCGGCTTCTGCAGCCATAAGAATAACATCCGGATAACGGATAATACGTATATTAACCCAGAATCCTTCTCTCGTATATTTAGCTCTCATCGCAGGATTTGTGTATGCTTTTTTATTAAAGTATGCACCCATTGCAGATGATTCAGGAGACTCGCCATATGGCTTGTTTGTATTTTCAGGAGTAATAGCTGCACCCGGTTTTCTGAAATACAGAAGAGTAGCATCTTTACGTGGATCTCCAGGCTCGAAAGCTGTACCTAACTCTTTTGTTGCCATATGCCAACCCCAGCCAAGATTCCATTGTCCTGCACCTCTCACGCCTTGCACCTGACAAAACTGGCTACCGATAGCCGTACTTGCAGGCATTGCCGCAGTAGCAGTACATTGCAGTTCAAAAATTGATTCGCCACAGTTCTCACCGGCATCAGTAAACACCTGATCAACAGATGTATTCAGATTATAGATTCCTGAATTGATAACTTCTTTAGATGCAGCAAGCATATTTCCCCAGTCGTTACGCATCATATACGTTCTGGCATGTAACGATTTGGCAGCACCCCATGTTAAACGTCCTGTATATTTAGCTTGCCAAGATTGAGGTAAATTTGCTTCAGCAAAAGTAAGGTCCGCATCAATTAATGCATAAATCTCAGCAGCAGAGCTTTTCGGGATATTAGCTTGTGATGCATCTTTTATTTTAAAGTCTATTTTAGGAACTTCACCCCATGCTCTCACCAAGTTGAAATAACAATAAGCTCTAAAGAATTTAGCTTCTGCTTCCAAGCTTCTAAGGTCACTATTATTCAATTTCTGTATAGTATCTATAGTAGAGTTACAGTCATGAATTATCGAATAATTATGATTCCAGTAAGTTCCTAATATACCATTAGATGCTGTGTATTCAAAATCATCCCAAAATCTGGCGTTATCCGGTCCATCATTCTCAGTACTTCCTTTTTCAGAATCTTCGGAACGGAACATGTGCACTGCAAATGCAGGAATTCCGGCAGTTATATTATAACTTCTCATTTTTGAGTAAACACCAAAGATTTTTGCTTCTACACCACCACTAGTATCGTCATCCTCAGTAAAACTTCCTTGAGGACTTTTGTCAAGAAAATCATTACAGCTGATAACCGATAATGCTAAAGCAGCAATTATAGCGGCATATATATATTTATTAAATATTCGTTTCATAATATATTGTTTTTATCTATTAAAATGTAAGATTTAAACCAAATGTATAAACCGCAGGCATTGGATACGGATTAGCATCGATACCGAATGCTGTTGCCGAACCTCCTATTTCTGGAGAATAGCCTGTATTATTTTTCCATGTTTTAGGATTTTGAGCATTTATATATACTCTCAAAGATCTCATTCTTAACTTCTTCAACATATCTGCTCCGAATGTATAACCCAATTGAATATTTCTGATACGGAAGAAACTACCGTCTTCGACGAAATAATCAGATGGATAATCTTTACCATTTATCGCACGCTTTCTATTCAAAATAGGTTCTGTGTTAGATGTGCCTTCTCCATGCCATCTACCCATCTTCGATTCCAAATAGTTAAACTGAGACCATTCAAAAATATTCCATGTGCGATAAATTTCATTACCATATACACCCATCATGTCAACAGACAAGTCAAAATTCTTGTATCCTACATTTACAGAAAGTCCGTAAGTGAAATCAGGAGTAGGATTACCAATCATTGTTCTGTCTGCAGTAGTAATTTCACCATCTCCATTTACATCTTTAAACTTAAGGTCTCCCGGTAATACTTTTGTTAATTTATTTGTAGGAGAGTTATCTATTTCTGTCTGATTTTGATATACACCGTCTACTTTATATCCATAGAAATAACCAATTGGATAACCGGCTTGTGTATAAGACATCATTGGAAGACCTGATGTTCCATCAGTAATAGTATATCCGTTCTGCACCAATGACAATACTTTATTCTTTATTGTTGTCAAGTTTCCACTTACACTATATCTCCAATCAGAACCAATTTTATCATTCCATGAAAGTGATAATTCAACACCTTTATTTTCCAAAGCTCCAAGGTTTCCTAAACCGGGTCTGGTACCTGTTATTCCTGGTACTTCAGCCAAAAGATCTTTAGTTTTCTTCTTGTAGTAAACACCTTCGAAATTTAGTCTATTCTTCAAGAAATAAGCTTCAAATCCAGCTTCCCAAGCTTCAATTTTTTCCCATCTCAAGTTTGGATTTGGAAGATATGCGATTTCATATCCCGGTATTATATTATCACCAAAAATAGCGTTAGAAGTGTTTAGAAGTACTGGTTCTGCAGGATAAACTCTATCCATATTTTGGTTTCCTAGAGTACCCCATGATCCTTTAAGCTTCAAGTAATCAAGAAAAGTGAAATCTTTCATAAAATCCTCTTCTGTTATTACCCAACCAGCACCTAAAGAGTAGAAATTTTGCCATTCGTTGCCAGTATAGAAGAATCCTGAAGATCCATCACGACGGAACGATCCGTTGAACAGGTATTTATTTTTATAATTATACAATCCCCTTGCCAAGAATGAAACAGTTGAGCGTTCCCATTGTGTACTTTCGGCAGATGCTGCATTTGCATCACCGATGCTTACAAACCATTTGTCAGGGTCATTCGCGATAGGAAGTCCGTTTCCTTCACCACGTTTTCCAGTAAGGCTGGATAAGTTGTTATAGTATGTTGTAAAACCAGCTGTAGCTGTGATATTATGATTGTTAAAGCTATTTGTATAAGTCAACAAATAATCACTTTGAACTTTTGTTTCATTTGTTTTTTGTTGCTGCACAGCAGTTTTCCCATCTCCCATAACCACAGGTTGTTGAGTATCAACATCGAATATAGTTCTCTTAGGTGTGTATAATCTGCTATCATAAGATTTGTAATCTAATGAATACATTACACGGAAATTGAAGTTCTTCAAGAAAGTAAGATCTCCATATACATTACCGGATGCTCTGTAATCAATTACTTTGTTCATATCCTTTTGTAACTCAACAATAGTCATCGGATTTGACACTTCATTTTTTTGGAAACTAGGCAATGTATTATACAAACCTTCTTTTTCATTATAAGGAGATCCGATAGGTGCTGCATATAAAGCTCTTTTCACAGCATCTGTATATAAGCTGGTAGAAGTATTAAGAGGGGTTGAACGAGCACCATTAAATTGGAATCCAACTTTAAATGCTTTAGTGATAGTGTAATCACTGCTCAGATTGATAGTAACCTTACTGAATTGTTCGTGTTTCAAAGTTCCTTCTTCTGAAGTATATCCAACACCCATATAAAACTTATTCCTTTCGCTAGAAGATGTTATACTAATATTGTTATTGGTAATAAATCCTGTTTGGAATATTTCATCTTGCCAATCTGTATCAGCAGTCCAGTTTGTATAATCGAAAGGACTTGCACCTTGGTTTGCTAACTGCTCTGAATAAAGTTCTTTAAACTGTGCAGCATTCGCCATTTTGATTTTATCTACTACCGATTTAAAACCAAAAGAAGTATTGATATTTACCAATGTCTGACCTTCTTTCGCTTTTTTAGTAGTAACAATAATAACACCATTTGCACCACGTACACCAAAGATAGCCAATGATGAAGGGTCTTTTAAGATTTCCATCGATTCAATGTCGGCAGCATTTAAGAAGCTAATGTTATCGTTAAATAATCCATCAACTACATATAGCGGCTTATATCCGTTAATTGAATTTGTTCCACGAATACGAATTTCGGGATCTTGTCCGGCAATACCTGTATTTACGACCTGTACCCCCGCTACTTTTCCTTGCAAAGAAGCTAATGGGTTTGCAGACGGACGGTTTGCTATATCCTCAGCTTTAATACTAGCTATGGACCCGGTCAAGTCTCTTTTCTTTGCTGTACCATAACCAATTACGACTGTTTCCGTTAGCATTTTGGCGTCATCTTCCAATACTACGTTTATCGCATTCTGGGCACCTACAGTAACTGATTGAGATTTCATTCCCAAATAAGAAAACACAAGAACATCTCCTTGTTTTGCAGAAAGAGAATACATACCATCTATATCTGTTATTGTTCCGTTTGTTGTACCTTGTACCAGAACACTAACTCCGATTAGAGGCTCATTCGCTTGATCCACAACCTTACCCGAGATTGTTTTGGTCTGCGCATAAATAGTCGTCACGCTTGCCAAAAGAAAACAAGTGAAGAAAAAAATTCTCCGCATGAGAGCAGCTGAACTTTTCATTTTTTTAGGTTTAATTTTCATAGTCTTACTTTTTATTTAAACACATATTTTCAAATAAAATCTACTATGAACGACAGAAAAGAAGAACTAAAAAGTGATCGTATTTTCCAGTAACGGCTAAGTTATGATTGTTCTTTCTGTGCGTATGATATTAGATTTGTGTCAAAATTAGAGTTTATAGACAGAGTGTTTCTAAAAGTTAATACACCGTGAATACACCCTCTCCTCTTTTAACAATACCACCACCTCACTTTTACCTCTCAAACAATCATAATAATATAACAAACAATAAATTACAATAGTTAATCTATATTGAGAAAAAACTCATTCAAGTTTTGGGAAGGAAGAATATTTAACTTTTTTCTTAGTCTATAACGACTATTTTCAACGGCTCTAATAGATAAATTCATTAAAGAAGCAATCTCCTTTGTTTCCAAATTTAGTTTCAAACAAGCACAAAGCCTAAGATCATTATTGGTTAACTGAGGGTATAGAGTTTTCATCTTTCTGAAAAAGCCTGTATGTTTTTCTTCAAATTTTAATAAAAATGTTTTCCAATCATCTTCCGTATTCATATTGCTATTGAGCAAGGCATTTATTTTTTGAGATAACGGAATCAATGCATTGTTTCTATTCTTTGAATAAAAATCATCTATGATATCTTTTACTTTCAAAATGAGTTCATTTTTCTGAATAATAAAAGATGTTTGAGTAAGAAGTTCGGCACTCTTTTGTTCCACTTCTTGCTGCAACTCCCCGGCCAACATTTTCAAGCGTCGGGTTTCTCTATGTCTGATCTTTTGAAGATGCAAGTTTCTATATCGTCTTAATATAAGCATCCAGATGATATACATAACAAAGAAAAAAGCAAGAATATAAAACATATACGCCCAAATAGTCTGATACCAAGGCGGCAATATTTCAAACTCATAAGATATAGATTCGGAATAATGTCCGAGATTATCTACCGTACGTACCATAAAGACATACTTACCCTCAGGTAGACGAGCATATTGAGCACCATTCACCTTTTGAGGTAGAGACCAGTCATTATCTACCCCCTGCAACATATACTGAAATGAAAAATTAGATGAAAATGCATTTTCTGCCGAAAAGCCAAAGGTTACAGTATTATAGTTATATGATATCTTAGCTAATTGAGCAAGATTCTTATATTCGTAATCACCATAACCATTTGTTGTTCCCAACATCCTTAAATATGGAAGAGGTAATTTATTTTGAAGGTCTTTTTTTACAACATGTTCTTTATTGTATATCATAAACCCATTATCCAAACAGACAAGGCTCAATGAATCATTCAGGATAGACACATTTTCGTATGCGTTTACCAATGATAAGTTCATTCCTAGGTTGTAGCTTTCGAGAATAGATGCCTCATAGCCATCATACGAGAATTTATAAATCGAAGCATCCGTAAGTGCCCAAAATAGATTTCCTCGAATATGTACAATTTGCTTTAGGTTCTTTACATTTTTAAAGCAATCATTCAGTATTGTATTCGGCACTATTTTATTTGAAATATCATCGTAGGTATAAAACTCATTATTTCCAAGCAAAACAATACGTCCCCCCACCTTAAACATTTTCATTTTGTATGGGAATCCATCTTTATTACTTCCTCCGTAATATGAGAATGTTTCAAAGCCCGAGAGATCGTCTCCGAGTTTACATCTATAAATCCCTCTATTAGCATGTTCTAACCAAATATTACCGATATGATCAATATCAGCATTAATTATCGGCTCTGATATCTGTTTCGGCACATAGACCTTATTTGTAGCGGGATCTACAATTTTTAGAGACTGATAGGTAGAAAGAAAAAGCAAGTCTTTCTCTTTATATTTTGCTTCCATGATGTTGTAGACACCCGTATGTATATCAAACACATCTGAAACCGAAAGGTTACTGTTTATCATTTTTAGACCTTTGTTGTGGCAACAGTATAGCTTTCCATTCACAACTTTTAATGTCCAGACTTGTCCTTGTGTTCCATTTATCAGTTTCATGTTAGACAGAGCTTCCGGCTTTTTAAGGTCTTCAGCAGCTATGTAGAACACACCCTGATTGGTAGCAACAAACAATTTATCATTCCACAGAGCACCACCATATACAGCACCAGTTTTCCCTCCTTTATCTATATAGCAGTCCATATTCTCTATATGCTGTATATAAGAGATACCTTTATCCAGAGCAGCCCAGACATTGCCTATATTATCTTCATAGAGGGATAGCACCGTATTATTCTGGAGGGTATTTATAGTAGATAGATGATCTAATATATTACCAGCTTCGTCAACCTGATAAATACCATCTAATATAGTTCCGAAAAAATAAACACCCTTCGAAGACAATATACCGCAATTAAGCTCTGCAGAACTTAATACAGACGATATGGCAGAGTTCCATTGTTTAAACGTGCTCCCATCATAAATATACATTCCTTTTGTGGATGTACCTATAAGATATTTATCTGTTGAATATGGCAATATAACCCTAACATCTGTATTCGTAAAGATTTCACTCCCTTCTATCTTTGTTAATGTAGCACCTTTCAGGCGATACAATGCTCCAAACATTTGCTGCACCAAGAATTCATTTCTCACCTTAGATAATAATAAGAAGCCTCCATCGAAAGGTACATGTTTCACTGTTTTATAGTCGTACATATAGATGGACGAAAAAGATTGGAAATAAACGCAATCTTCCGCAATCCATATCTTCCAGAAATCATCATTTTTAAAAAGAGCTTTATCCAGTTGATCACTTAAAGAAGTGTAGACTAATTTCCCTGAGATATCCCTATCCCATCGACCAAACTCCTCATAGCTTCCCGTAAAAATCGTTTGATGCGAAAGAACTGCCACCGAACGTGCTATTAGAGAATTAGGTATACGGTTTAGCTTCCATTCGACACCGTCGAACTCCAACAAGCCTATGTCGTTACCAAAATACATTATTCCTTTTTCGTCTTGCGCTATCGACCAGTTTTTATTATCGGCTCTATACATGTTCTTGGAGAGGTTGATAACATGTGGTTTATTTGCCGAAATTGAAATGAAAGCAAGGAAGGTTAGGAATAATAAAAAGATATATTTCATTAAATTATTCATTCAGGTTGAATTTACAAAGAGCTTTCTTATTTAAGACATCAAAAATACTACTTTTTTATGGATTTTGTTTTCAGATGGATGTCAATATAATGTCTTCAATCGTTTTGCCTTTAGAAGTTCATAAGTTATATTTGTATGCAATAAAAAATTAATATCAGAAAATCATGAAAATCGGGATAGACCTAGGAGGAACCAATGTTAGAATGGGTGTTGTTAACAATGGTGTCATTGTAAAGAAAATATCGGAACGATGCAAAGCAGACCAGCCTGAAGACGTCGTTATAAAGCAATTGACAGACATGCTTCATCAAATCATATCGCCCGAAATAGAAAGTATAGGCATAGGCGTACCGTCTGTAGTTGATGCACAAAAAGGCATCGTATATAATGTAATGAATATCCCCTCTTGGAAAGAAGTACATCTGAAAGAAATACTAGAAAAAGAATTTAATATCCCGGTCTTCGTAAATAATGACTGCAATTGTTTTGCTCTGGGTGAATATCATTTTGGAGAAGGAGCCGGATCGAAAGATTTAGTAGCTGTTGCTTTAGGAACAGGTGTTGGCTCAGGGATTATTATCAATGGCAAATTATACAATGGTGGAAATACAGGAGCCGGCGAGGTCGGATGTATTCCTTATCTGGAATATGACTATGAATCTTATTGCAGTAGTTCTTATTTCACACGCGTACATGGTATCAGCGGTAAGGACGCTTTTGAAAAGGCTAAAGCCAATGAAGACGTTGACTCCATCATTCTATGGAACCAGTTTGGACACCATGTAGGCGACCTGATGAAAGTAATTCTTTTTGCTTACGACCCTCGAGTGATTATTTTAGGCGGAAGTATAGCCAACGCTTACGAATATTTTGCTCCTGCCATGATGGATAGCCTTGATAGCTTTCCTTATCCCGAAACAGTAAAGAACCTGAAGATATATACATCTAAAGTAGACGATGTTGCTATACTGGGAGCATCAACCCTAAGCTAAATTAATAGCCATTATACAGAACGGAGTGAAGAATCTATAATTTATGATTCTTCACTCCGTCAAAAATAAAAAGAATGATATCTTATCTCTCCCACTGCTGTAACTCAGCTACAGCAAGCTGATAATCTCGTTCTGTTTCCAGATACTTATCCACTGTTTCATAATACACTGACAACTCTAATAGATAATTAATAAGGGATAATTGCCCCTTATCCAATGCCATTTTAAGCAAATCCTGACTACTGGTAACACTCAAAGCATCTTCATACTCTTTTAACAACAGAGATAATTTCTTTGCTTTATCATACTGATTCTTCAAGGTATTCCTGAACTGTAACTCAGAATCCTCATGCTGCATCTGCAATGCTACCGTTTGGGCTTTCTGATGCTTCACTGTATTTTTACCTTCCCACAAAGGAATGGATACTCCAACCGAAACTCCCTGAAATGTTGTACCCGATACTCTTTCGCTAGCATATCCGGCTGTTATCTTGGGCAGATTCAAAGCTCTTGTAAGCTGTTCCTGCTTTCTGCTCAACGCAACTTCTTGTTCCGCGACACGCAAAGAAGGATTATTAGCCTTTACTATTGCAAACCATTCTATAAAATTGAGAGGAAAAGTAAAATCTGAATAACGATTAAATTCTGTGATATCCAACCCTCCGTTCAATCGCTGCAACTCAGATTTGGATAAATTCAATTCAACTTCATTGATCTGCAACGCTTTCTCAGCATTTAGCAAGTTCAACTTTGTTTTATTACGCTCCAAAACATCGATATTTCCCTGATCAAAACTCTTCTGATACGCATCAGAAAGTTCTCTGGCTTGTTTCAGTCGATTCGATAATATCTTGTTCATCTTCGTTTGATAAACGAGTTCTACACAGATTAAGCGAGCCTGTTGCAAGATCTCCACTTTCTGTTGATCATAGATCATATCTACCTGTTGGTTTTTTCCATCAGACAATTGTGTCTTATAGCAATATGCTGTAGGAAAATCAAACGACTGGGTTACATTAAGGTCTACACGGTTACCTTCTCCGGAGGGACTTCCCCACAGATAACCGAATTCCACTTCGGGATTAGCTATGTTTATGCCTGTTTTATTCCCTATCTTATCTGCATTAGCTTTCTCGCGATACGCTTTCAGCGTTGTATTATTCATTTCTATCTCTTTCAATACATTATCGAACGAGACTTGAGCCTGTGCACTGAGAGCTAGCACCGACAAAAGAATATATATTATTGGTTTCATAAATTATATCTCTTTTATTAAACAATCTCTTCTTTTACAGCCTTTCTATTTTTCAGCATTCTGTATATAATCGGCACAATGTACATATTCAACATGGTTGAAGTTAGCAGTCCGCCCAAAATAACCTTAGCCATAGGGCTCTGAATTTCATTACCAGGCAAACTTCCTTGTACAGCCAGAGGTATCAAAGCCAGTCCCGAAGACAAAGCTGTCATCAAAATAGGATTCAAACGATCAAGCGATCCTTGCAATATACTCTTATTCACAGAATATCCTTTGTTTCCCAAATCGTTATAATGAGCCATCAGCAAAATTCCGTTTCGCGTAGCAATACCAAACAAGGATATAAATCCGATAATGGCCGGAATGCTGATCTCTCCGGATGTAAACAGAATAGCATACACTCCACCAATAAGAGCCAGAGGAAGATTAAGAAGAATTACAGCCGATTGTGTAACACTTCTAAACTGATTGAAAAGCAATAGAAAGATAATAAGAATCGCAAAAACAGAAGCGATCAGCAATATCTGCGATGCTGCCTGTTCACTTTCAAACTGTCCTCCATATTCAATATGATATCCTTCAGGCAACTGAATATTGTTATCCAAGTTATCCTGAATTTCATTTACAACACTTCGCAAATCTCGTCCGGCAACGTTTGCCGACACGACAATCTTACGTTGAGCATTCTCCCTATTGATTGTATTAGGACCCGTAGAGGAGGATATATCTGCAATATAAGCAAATGGTACTTTAAGCCCGTTAGCATCTATCATCAGATTTCTGATCTTCTCGGCTTGATCTTTATAGTTCTCGTCAACTTTTAGTGTCAAGTCAAAACTTTTACCTGCATCATAAACCTGAGAAACAACTTCACCTGAAAGCATTGTAGTTACAAACTCAGTAAATTCGGGTAAAGTGATACCATATTTTGCCAACAGTTCGCGCTTAGGGACAATCTTTAATTGGGGACGTTCTACCTGCTGCTCTACATTCAAGTCGGCAACACCGTCTATGCCCTCTATCTTCGACTTGATCTCATTTCCGAGAGAGAATAATTTATTCAGGTCTGTTCCAAAAATCTTTATGGCAATATTGGCTTTGGTGCCCGAAAGCATATGATCGATACGATGCGATATCGGTTGACCTATTTCCACACTAATTCCCGGTATGGCATTCAGCTTATTCCTGAGATCGGCTAACACCTCTTTTTGAGAACGATCTTTCAATACAAAAGGTGCTTCAATCTCAGATGTATTCACACCAAAAGAATGCTCATCCAATTCGGCTCGCCCGGTTTTACGTCCTACCGTTTGTATTTCAGGAACGCTAAGAATGGCCTGTTCTGCCATTGCTCCTACCTTATCTGATTCCTCTAATGATATTCCCGGCAAGGTATTTACAGTTACTGTAAAAGACCCTTCATTAAATGGCGGTAAAAAATTGCGCCCAAACGTGAAAGAAATAGCTATAGCCGAAATCAACAACAAACCTGTTATTCCCAATACTATCTTCTGTTTTGCTAATGCCCAATGCAAGCTTTTTTCATAGATAGCTTTAAGCCTTACTACAAATACAGATTCTTTTTCTCCCTTATCTTTCTTATTATTTGCAAGCAAATAGCTACACAAAACAGGAGTTACTGTAAGAGCTATAATTGTAGATGCAAAAAGAGCAACGATAAAAGCTATCCCCAGAGGAACAAGCATACGCCCTTCCATACCGCTAAGGAAAAATAAAGGAGTAAAACTTGCGACAATAATTAATGTTGAATTCAAAATCGGCATACGGACTTCTTTCGATGCTTCGAATACAATAGTAAGCACGCTTTGTTGTTCCTCCTTTGGCTTTTTACGATTCTCTCTCAAGTGCTTAAATACATTTTCAACATCTATGATAGCATCGTCTACCAACGAACCGATAGCAATAGCCATCCCCCCTAAACTCATCGTATTGATAGTTAGACCCATCAGATTTAGAGCAAGAATAGAAGTCAATAACGAAAGTGGTAAAGCCATTAAAGAAATGAAAGTCGTACGACCATTCATCAAAAACAAGAACAGCACAATGACCACAAAAATAGAGCCTTCATAAAGGGATTTCTGCACATTATTAATAGAGTTATTAATAAAACGTTCCTGCCGGAAAATATCTGTTGATATTTTCACATCCGTAGGAAGTCCCTTTTGCAGATCGGCTATAGAAGCATCCAGCTTTTCACTCAGCTCGATGGTATTCGTATTGGGTTGTTTAGTTATAGTAAGCAACACAGCAGACTTTGTTTTTTCGGAAGCGACACCTAATTTAGGTGTTTTTGCTCCTATCTTTACATCTGCTACATCGCTGATCAGAATAGGGCTTTCTCCAACTTTCTTTATAACAGCTTTGCCTATTTCTTTTACATCCGCACTTTGCAGAACACCTCTTACTATATATTCATTACCGTACTCATACAATACACCTCCCGATGCATTCTGATTCATATTACGCGTCACTTGTAGCACTTCATCTAGCGTAACACCGTAATGTTTCATACGCCCCGGATCGAGTAATATCTGATATTCTTTGATATCTCCACCTATAACTGTCACCTGTGCCACTCCTCCTGTAGATAGTAAGCGTGGACGAATCGTCCAATCGGCAATAGTACGAAGGTCTAATAAAGATGTAGAGTCAGCAGTAAGGCCGATAATCATCACCTCTCCCAGTATCGAAGATTGTGGTCCCAATGTGGGTTGCCCGATATTCTCGGGTAAAGCATCACCCAGAGTAGCTAGTTTTTCGGTTACTATCTGCCGAGCTTTATAAATATCTGTACCCCAATCGAACTCGACCCATACAACAGAGAAACCTGTAGTAGATGACGAACGTACCCGCCGGACATCTGTAGCACCATTCACTGCTGTTTCGATAGGAAAAGAGACCAAGCGTTCCACCTCTTCCGAAGCCATCCCATTCGCCTCTGTCATTATCACTACAGTAGGGGCATTGAGATCTGGAAATACATCTATCTCCATATTCTTAGCAGTATAAAGTCCGCCAACCAATAAGAGAACAGCACCGATAAGAACAATCAGACGATTGTTCAACGAAAATTGTATTATTTTATTCAGCATATCTATTCCTCCTCAATTTAATGTTCATGAGCATGAGGGATTGCTGATGATGTAGAAGCTAACTTGACGTGATATGCTCCTTTACTTACTACTTTGTCTCCCTTCTTCAGACCTGACAAGATTTCCACTTGATTACCGTCATTTGCTCCCAAAGTAACTTCTTGTTTGCTATAAGCATCATCGTGAGATTGCAAATAAACGAAATACAGGCCTTGTTCTTCGATTAAAGAAGATACAGGTATAGAAATAACATTGCTACGCGGTTGTCCTAAGAGATAGACTTCAACATAAGAACCGGAAATTATTTGACCGATATTATCAAATTCAAAATTGACCGGTACATAGTATTCTTGGCTAGACGAAGACTTTCCGTACGATACCAGCCTTCCGTTTAGGGCGGAAAGGGTATAAACCGTCTTATCGTAAGGCGTTTTGAAATTTGCGGATATTACAGACCCTAAATCTTTAAAATAACGTTCCGAAACATCAGCTCTTAGTTGCAGTCGTCTATTTTGCGTAACGGTCATTAAGGCTTGCCCTACTTCCACGTATTGACCTTCATTAACCAATTTAGTCTTTATAAATCCACTTATAGGAGTGGAGATTCCCACGCCCTTAGCTGTAGTTTTCTGCCCGATAGCATGATAAGCAACCTTAGCATTTTCGTAGTTCAGCTTGATCTCGTTATATTCTTTTTCGGCAATAAGCTTATTTCCGATCAAAGATTCAGCTCTCTGATATTCCTTCTGAGCAATCTCGTATGCAGACTTCGCTTTTGCTATAGGGTCTCCATCTACGATATTTTTAGAAGAAATACTTAGAAGCGATTCTCCACCACGTACGGCTAGTCCTTCATTCAACGAAGCCTTATTAAATGACACTATCCCATTGGCAGTTGCTGAGATTGTAACCTCGTCTCCCTGTGCAGATAAAATTTGTCCACTCGTTTTTATTACCTGATGAAATGCAGAAGGTTGAACATTCACGATTTCCAATCCTGCCTTTTTAGCTTGCTCAGGAGAAAATACGATTTCTTCTCCATGGGCTTCTTTATCATGAGAACCTTCGCCTTCGGCATGATCGAGGTCACACTCCTCTCCCTCTTCGTGAGAGTGAGCTCCTTCTTCTTCAGAATGATTATGTCCTGCGTGAGATTCTTTATTTTGTTCTGTATGAGTGTCTGCTTTTTGTTTAGAGTTGCACCCCCAAAGCGTCGCAAGTAAACAAGCGATATATATTATATATTTTTTCATTTTCTTATTTCTTAAACTTGAATAAACAAAACAATTATAGGCAGTTTTGGAAACTGTCACTATAAAAATCCAAACTTCTCTATTAGAGAAATTATGCTAAGAAATAAGATACAGGAGGTGCACGCAGGCTTTTTATGGAGCCTACAAAAGGTGGCGTATAGTTTACTAAATAAGGCTTTTGCCTGAAGCGTTCCCCAAATTGTGGAGCTTCTAAATAAAACTCATTCAGTGAGTATAATATATAGGCAAGAGAAAGACAGTTTGCACATGGCAATATGTCATCATGCGTATTATCTTGTTGACGAAGTATTAATTCCTGAAGATTACAATCTTCTGTATGCGCCTGATGATGACATCCTTTTTTGTGTTGTTCACAACAGTTATGGGTATCGTCTTGCTGATCGGAGCAATGATGTCGATGCATAATTTCCTCAAGAGAAAAACAGATAACACCATCATGATGCGAATGAGGCATAATAGCATGAGCTAACATAAACATGCTAGCCATCAGAGTTAGAGTCAAAGCGATCAATCTCATATGTCTCATACGACAAAGATACAAAACTTAGGTAAAGAAGCTCTCGTTTCTTTACACAAAAAAATAACGAATAACTTTAGAACTAATAAAATATGACATTTTAATAGAATAAATATTTTAATTAAGAATAAATATATAACTTAGTGAGCGATTGTTAACCGAATACCCATTTAATAACTTTCAAAATATCACATCATGAGTAGAATAGAAAATGACCTTATTAGCAGTCTGCCTGTTCCTGATAATGCTTATTATGGAATACACACTCAAAGGGCAATCAACAATTTTAACATTTCAGGAATAAAGTTATCACATTATCCTCAGTTCATTAAAGCTTTAGCCTATGTAAAATGGGCAGCAGCCGAAGCGAATTATGAACTTGGAGTCTTGGATAAAGACATTCACGATGCAATAATAGAAGCCTGTAAAAAAGTTATAGAAGGAGATTACAACAGCCAGTTTCCGAGTGATATGCTACAAGGAGGTGCAGGGACCTCAACCAATATGAATATCAACGAGGTAGTAGCAAATATTGCCTTAGAGATTATGGGGCGCAAAAAAGGTGAATATCAATACTGTTCTCCTTACGACCACGTAAATCTTTCTCAGTCGACAAACGATGCTTATCCGACAGGCGTAAAGCTAGGAATTCTCTTTTACAATGAAATGATAGAAGACACCTTGATTGAGCTAATAACAGCCCTCAAGCAAAAAGGACAGGAATTGAAGCATGTGATAACAATGGGGCGTACTCATCTGCAAGATGCCATACCAATGACATTGGGACAACAATTCGATGCATACGCTGCGACTCTAGAGAAAGAGAAGACTTCTCTGAGACAAAGCGTAAATTTGTGCCTCGAAATAAATATGGGAGCAACAGCTGTAGGTACAGGACTGAATGCTATTCCAGGTTATGACGCATTATGTGCTAAAAACCTGACGCGCCTCACTCGATTCAATTTTACTTCTGCAAAAAATCTGGTAGAAGCCACATCAAATACAGGTAGTTTCGTAGCCTATTCTTCTGCATTGAAAAAGCTAGCGACAAAGCTCTCCAAAATATGTAACGATCTTAGAATATTGGCATCAGGGCCACGCTGCGGAGTACACGAAATAAATCTACCACCGATGCAAGCAGGTTCTTCTATTATGCCCGGGAAAGTAAATCCGGTTATTCCTGAAGTTGTTTCTCAAACATGCTTCAGGGTACTGGCAAATGATTTTGCGGTTACAATGGCTGCTGAAGCAGGTCAGCTACAACTGAATGTTATGGAACCTATTATAACATATACTTTACTCGAATCGCAAAACTTGCTTAACAATGCAATGGTTTGCCTCAGGAAAAACTGTATCGAGGGTATTACTGCTAATGAAGAACATTGCAAAAATCTTGTTATGAACAGCATCGGACTCGTCACTGCATTGAATCCGTATATAGGCTATGAGAATAGCACGGCTATAGCAAAAGAAGCTTTGGAAACAGGAGCGAATGTGTATAATCTCGTACTGAAGAAGAATATATTATCTAAAGATGATTTGGATAGAATATTAAATCCAGAAAATATGACGGGTGTGAAATAACCCCTCCCTTTTGAAAATGGAAAAGGAGTGAAAATATTTTTTCCACTCCTTTTCTTATTTCGACAAAAAACTTATTTCTATTAATCTTCGTCTTTCTGGCTTTCTGCATATTCTTTCAGCAGCTTATCCTGAACATCTGAAGGTACGAGTTCATAGCTGGCAAACTTCATCGTAAATGAAGCACGGCCTCCTGTTAAGGAACTGAGTGAAATAGAATAATTAGACATTTCTTTCAAAGGAACTTTTGCCTTCAAGACTTCTATTCCTCGTTCGCTTTCCATTCCCATGATCATAGCTCGACGCCCTTGCAAGTCACTCATCACATCCCCCATTTTGTCCGAAGGGACAAATACAGATATATCATATATAGGCTCAAGAATTTTAGGTCCTGCATTTTTAAATGCTTCACTAAAGGCATTGCGACCAGCAAGCATAAATGATATTTCATTCGAATCTACCGGGTGCATTTTACCATCATATACAACTACACGAACGTCACGCGCATAAGAACCTGTTAGCGGTCCTTGTTCTAAGCGAGACATGATACCTTTGAGGATGGCAGGAAGGAAGCGAGCATCAATTGCACCCCCTACAATACTATTCACAAATACGAGTTTACCCCCCCAATCCAAATTATACGTTTGGGTATCACGTGCCTGCACTTTAAATTCCTGACCATTAAATCTATATACATCAGGTGCAGGCATACCTTCTGTATATGGCTCTACAACGAGATGCACCTCTCCAAATTGTCCGGCTCCTCCCGATTGTTTTTTATGACGGTAGTCTGCACGAGCTGCTTTGGTAATTGTTTCACGATAAGGAATCCTAGGTTCTGAGAAAACAATTGGAATCTTATCATTGTTTTCAATTCTCCATTTCAACGTTTTAAGATGAAACTCTCCTTGTCCTGATACGATCAACTGTTTTAGCTCTTTCGAATTTTCTATTAACCATGTAGGATCTTCTTCGCGCATACGCTGCAATACTTCATTCATTTTTTCAGTATCTTTTTCGTTTTCAGCTTTTATTGCACGACGATATTTAGGATCAGGATATTTTATAAAGTCGAATTTATTATCAACGCCTTTTGCATTCAATGTATTCCCCGTCCGAACATCTTTGAGCTTCACTGCCGCACCGATGTCGCCCGCTACAAGCTCTTCTATTTTTGTACGTTGTTGTCCTGCAGGAGCGAATATTTGCCCTATACGTTCTTTAGAGCCCCTATTTGTATTGATAAGATCATCACCTTCATGTACCTTTCCGCTCATTACTTTAAAGTATGACACTTCACCTACATGAGGTTCAACGGTTGTTTTAAAGAAAAACAAGCTGGTTGGAGCTTCCGAATCCGGTTTTATTTCTTCTCCTTCTGTATTTACCGGAGCGGGTAAATCGCGTACGTAAGGAACTACATTTCCTAAAAACTCCATTGTACGACGCACACACATATCTTTTTCGGCCGACACACAGAAAATCGGATATAAATCACGATGCACTAATCCCCAACGGATTCCCATACGCATTTCATCTTCGGTGAGTGTTCCCTGATCAAAGAATTTTTCCATCAGAGACTCTTCATTTTCTGCTGCGGCTTCTACTAACTTCTGCTTTAATTCTCTTGCTTTTTCCAGTTCTTCATCCGGAATATCAAGCACCTCAGGAGCTCCACCTTCCGGTTTCCATCTGAGCATTTTATATTTTAATATATCAATCACAGCATTAAAACCTTCGCCACAATTGATAGGGTATTGTATTTGTACTGCCTTTTCGCCATACTCAGCTTTGAGTTGAGCGACAACGTTATCAAAGTCAGCCTTAGGATGATCAAGTTGATTAACGATGAAAATAACAGGCTTTTGAAGTTTTTGAGTATATCTCAATTGATTTATAGTACCCACTTCCATGCCATACTGTGCATTAAGTACCATAAGTGCAGTGTCTGTTACATTGAGTGATGTAACAACATTTCCGACAAAATCATCAGATCCCGGACAATCAATAAAATTCAATTTTCGGTTCATCCATTCCACAGAGAAAATGCTGGAAAAAACGGAATATCCATATTCTTTTTCCACAGGGAAATAGTCCGAGACAGTATTTCCATCTTTAACACTTCCTCTGCGTTTAATGACGCCGGCTTCAAAGAGCATGGCTTCGGCGAGAGTGGTTTTGCCCGCTCCCGAACTACCAAGAATTGCGATGTTCTTGATTTCTTGTGTTTGGTAAGTTCTCATGGCTAAATGTTTTTTACATGGTTAATATTATTCCTTTTACCAAATTGCCTCCATTTTGAGGCGATGTTTTCCAAAATTAATGAAATGTTCTGATGAAATAGCAAAAAAACGTATGTTATTTAGTTATAAAAGTTAGCATATAATGAATTTCAACCAAAAGATTCAAAATAAATTATCTACGATTGCTTACCTTTGCTCATATTGAGATAGATGAATCGATGGATACCGAAGAAATAAAAAGCTATATCGAAACTATCATTTCCCTCTCAGGCGAAGAATGGGAAATATTGAGTACCCATATTGAATATAAAATTCTGAAAAAGAATGAATATCTCTTGCATGAGGGTGTGATCTGCAATTTTATAGCCTTCATTAATAAAGGCGTATTGATATACTGCAAAGAACTGGAGAATGGAAATGGGATGACCACAGATATGGCTTTTGAAGAAGAGTGGGTAACTGATAATTATAGCCGCCTCAAAAGACTCCCTTCTAATCTTAATATAAAAGCTATTGAGGATTGTGAACTCTGGATAATAAAAGAAAAAGATCTGCCTTATCTTTATCAAAAAATACCTTCTCTCGAACGTTTTGGGAGAATACTTACAGAACAAGCTTTTATAAAAATGACTCAAATGAGTATCGATCTACAAACTCTATCTGCAAAAGAAAGATATTTAAAGCTATTCCGTAATTATCCTGAAATATTTCAAAGAATTCCCCTGCATTATATTGCTAATTACCTTGGAATTGCACCTAAATCATTAAGCCGTATAAGAAATACGATTTTCAAGAAAGAGTAATTTGGTAACAAATGTGGAGTAATCAATTGCTTTTCTATCCGGATATTTGTCATAATTATTAAAATATCAGAATATGAAAAAGCAATTAATAGTATTCATTCTTTTTGGATTGGCAGTTAGTATATCTGCACAAGAAACAATACCCCTGAAAAACAAGCAAAGCCATGAAGTGAAGCAAGCTTTTGAAGCAGAAAGTTTATTTCCCATGTTTCTTACGGGAGGTTATCATTTTGCCTTAGGGTATAGATATGAAAGATGGAGAGTAAGAGTTAGCGTTATTAATGGTGGATCGTACAATGCTGAGAGAGCGGGGATAAACAATTCAGCTGACGACTTTAAAAGATATTACAAAACCGCTCCGGGTTTATTCTTAGGATATAATATATGGAAGAACCTCGATATATATACATTTATAGAGGCTCATAAGTTTGAAATTGAGCAAAAAGGTACAGGTGTTAAAAAGGATATGAGAAGCCTTGATTTTGGAGGCGGAATCGGTTACCAATTTTTTATATGGCGCAATCTTTATATACAACCGGCTGTACATATATATTTGAGAAAAGATAAAAGTCTTGATTTTGATCAGGTACAATACAATATTCCAAATATGGATATCTCACCTGTGCTCAGGATAGGATACAGAATATGGAGTAAATAATTTATCTATACAACCGTGCAGAAGGCTCTTAATTAAATAATTAAGAACCTTCTATTGTTTTAAAGTCTTCACTCTTAAAATTGTGATATTTTTTCACTTATCAGAGTCATTTTATCAAGCTTTTGATATAACTTTAGGTTTCTAAATAAAACCTTGTTAACAGCATATACACCTATGGAAAAAATCACGACTAAAGAAGTCCTTGAATGGGCAAAAGACTTTCTCGTAAGAGCAGAAAAAGAGTTAACCCCCGAGGAAGTCAAAGAACAAAAAAAGTTTGCTTCACTCATTCAAACCCCTTCTAATAAAACTGTCTTATCTAAAATGCTCGACGAATCGTCACAGATAAGAGATAAAAAACTTGTTGTTAAGCGAATGAAAGAGCTTATCAACGAATATGGCGTTCCTGATTTCTTTAGCTCATTCGATCGGCTCCAGCTAAAACTTTTTATGAACTTTGGCTCTCTGGCTCCGGGAATAGCAGTTCCTTTATTCAATAGAAGATTGCGTGAAGAGACTAATAAAATAATCATAGCGGAAGAACGCCCTACACTTACAGGACATTTATCAGGCAGATGGAATTCCAAAATAGGGCAGAATGTTAATTTATTAGGTGAAGTTGTTCTTGGCGATGGCGAAGCAAGGAACAGATACGAACATTACCTGGAAGCGTTGAAAGAACCGGATATAAATTACATTTCAATCAAGCTATCGGGTATATATGCTCAAATACATTCGCTGAGCTACGAGCAAAACAAAAAAGAGCTTTGCGAATTAGTCGCAACAATTTACCAGCAAGCAATAGATTATCCATATACAGATCAGGACGGAGTAACCCGACCTAAATTTGTGAATCTGGATATGGAAGAATATAAAGATACACACCTTACGCTCGATGTATTCGAAGAAGTATTGAGTATGCCTCAATTCAAGAATTACATGGCAGGTATTGTAATACAAGCCTATCTACCCGATGCGGGATTATTTCAGGAACGCTTATTGAAGTTTACGAAAAAGCGTGTGACCGAAGGAGGCTCTCCATTAAAAATGCGCTTGGTAAAAGGAGCAAACCTTCAGATGGAAAGTATTGTATCTTCACTAAAAGGCTGGCCTAACCCAATACTACCCACAAAGTTAGAAGTAGATGCCAACTATATGCACATTCTCGACATAGCCTTAGAGCCTGAAAATGCAAAAGCATTACATGTAGGTGTGGCATCGCACAATTTCTTTAGTATTGCTTATGCCTATCTGCTTAGTGAAAAGAACGGCGTTGGCGATTGTGTCACTTTCGAAATGCTAGAGGGAATGGCAAACAATCTTCCGCGAGTAATAAGAGGGCTCAATAAACAAATCATTCTGTACACCCCGGTAGTTAAAAAGGCTCACTTCCTTAATGCTATTTCCTATCTTGTTCGACGTCTGGATGAAAATACAGGAAAAGACAACTTCCTTAGCTATTCATTCAACTTGAAGCTTGATAGTCCTCAATGGAACTTCCTAACAAATCAGTTCCTCGAAGCATATAAGTTGAAAGATAGTATAGTTCCAAAATCATTCAGGACACAAAACAGGAAAGAAAAACCTATCCCTGTAGATATAAATGTATTCCATAACGAACCCGACACCGATCTTGACTTAGGTGCAAATAGAGAATGGGCATTAGAAGCACTGCGCAAATGGGGTACGCTTGTAGACGACAAAAACTTTGTTGTACCTGTTCAGATAGGAGATAAAGAAGTTATTACCGAACACAAAAAGAAGTACTATGATCGCAGCCGAAATGATCAGGTTTGTTTCTGCGAAGCAAATCTATCGTCACTCGATCAGATAAAAGAAATAATAAGTATTGCCGAAGAAGACAAATCGGGCTGGAGAAAAACGGATGTAAACAAACGAAATGAGATACTCCACCAAGTAGCCGAAAATTTAAGTGCGAAGCGAGGAGATCTTATCGGATGTATGGCAGCTATCACCGGAAAGACATTCGGAGAGGGAGACGTAGAAGTATCTGAAGCTATCGACTTCTGCCGCTTTTATCCGATTACGATGAAGCAGTTTGCAGGACTAAGTACTGTTGAGTACAAACCAAAGGGTATCATCTTGGTGATTCCACCTTGGAACTTCCCCCTTGCAATCCCTGTAGGTGGCGTTGCGGCTGCTTTAGCCGGAGGAAATACAGTCATCCTAAAGCCTGCTACAGTAGCACTACCAATAGCATGGGAGTTTGCAAAATGCTTCTGGAATGCGGGTGTACCTAAAGATGCGCTACAAGTTGTATGCAGTGCAGATCGCTCTTCGTTAGACTATCTTACTGCTCATCAATCCGTGAAACATATAATACTTACCGGAGGTACTGATACAGCATTCCGTCTATTGGAAAACAGCCCTAAGACTCCATTATCGGCAGAAACAGGCGGTAAGAATGCAATCATACTCACGGCGAATGGCGATCAGGATCATGCCATACAAAATGTGGTATCATCGGCATTTGGCAATGCAGGACAAAAATGCTCGGCATGTTCTCTATTCCTAGTAGACAAAACAATATACAACGACGAAAACTTCAAATCGAAACTTCGAGATGCTGTAACAAGCCTGCGTACAGGTAGTGTATGGGATACTATGAATATGGTAGGCCCAATGATAACTAACGACAACGATAAGTTGATGCATGCCATCAACAATCTCGAACCGGGCGAATCGTGGCTCGTAGCTCCGGAGTTTTTGGATGATAAGAAATATATACTCAAGCCTACTGTAAAATGGGGTGTTAAACCGGGTAGCTTTACTTTTAAGAATGAATTGTTTGCACCTCTATTATCTGTTGTATGCATAGACGGACTGAAAGAAGGAATAGAGTATGCTAATTCATCAGAGTATGGTCTTACTGCCGGATTGCAAAGTCTGGATGAAGCAGAGCACGATCTCTGGAAAAATAGCATTGAAGCCGGAAATCTATACATCAATAGAGGTATAACCGGAGCCATCGTAAACCGTCAACCATTTGGAGGAATGAAACGCTCTGCCTTTGGCGGAGGTATCAAAGCCGGAGGTCCTAATTATGTATCATGCTTTGTCGAATTCACAGAAAAAGATGTAACGGGAGGATCTGAATATAAATACAATATAGGTGATCTTCTGGCAGACATAAAAGAAAAGGCTCGCCTAAACTTTGCTTACGACAGTTATTCAAAAGCGTGGCTAAACGAATTCTCAAAAGCTAGAGATGTTAATCATCTTTATGGTGAAGAAAACATCTTCCGCTATTTACCTCTCAAGAGTATAGGTTTGCGCATACAAGAATCTGACTCTTTGTGCGATATCCTGTTAATCTTGTTAGCTTCCAACAGGTCGGGAACTCCTGTTGTAGTTAGCATTTCGGGTAGCGACGAAAAATTAGAGGCTATAGAAAAAGCGTCAAGTATGCTGTCAGGTGTCCACATCAAGATACAAAACGAAGAAAAGTTTGTAGAAGAAATAGATTCATACGAACGTGTCCGCACTTGTACTCCAGACCTTTCTGATGCAATCTATCGGAAAGCGGCAAAATTAGGAAAGCATATTGCATCCGACAAGCCTTTAATTGAAGGACGTATCGAACTGTTACACTATTTGAAAGAACAAAGTATTGCTTACGAATACCATCGTTACGGCAGCATCTTTGGTGAAGATAATAAATAAGTCCAATTTTTTTGAATGAAGAGAAGAGCCCCCGACCTAGGTTATTAGGTTAAAGGGCTCTTTTTTCATTGGGAATGACTAAACAATCAATCTCTATATACCTAGCATAACGCCGATGGTGTAAGTATTCAGATCAGGCCCTTTATCTTTCTCAAACATCGAGAATGGAGCATAGTAACCATATACACTAACATCCCTTATCCCAACTTGCAACCTCAATCTCATATCTATAGGACGTATATTCAGATCGCGCCCCATATTCACGACTTGCTTTTTATCGTTTTCATAATATTTAACTTGCGATTTGGAATAGTATTTGAAGAAGCCCACTACCCCGCCGGATATATGAAAATCTGATACCTGATATTCCAACAAGAGAGGAATAGTTATGTAATATGCCAATAGCTTTGTCGATTTATAATTAACACCCTCCGGAGCAGGAACAAAAGACGTAACGCCATTCACTTGAGTCAATGCTGCATTATCATCAAAATGATAACGAGACCATTCTGTTCCTATTCCACTGACAAATAACCAATTTGTTTTCCCTATCTGCTTATGAAAGTCGAAAAGGTTGACTGTGAAATTATGAGAGCTACTCATTTTCAATTTTCCAAAAGGAATATCTTTGTCACTATAGTTCATAAATCCCATACCGAATCCTGTCCAGTGAGAACTCAAGCTTTTTCGTTTATTCCACGAAAAGATAAAATTGTAGGTCGATCCATTGTAAAGAACACTGCTCTCGTTATCATCTTTGGGTATTAACTCCTGAGTTTCTGTCGTAGAAACAATAACGGTATCCCCTGTATTTCTATTTATCTCCTTGATGATCTGTACTGTTTTTACTATCGTATCCTGCAATACAATTTCATCGGCATTTGCGGATATTACAACAAAACAAAAAGCTAAGAACGCAACTATTTTTTTCATATTACTATTGTATTTTTAAACGTTTATCATTCACATAAATAAAAAGATCTTTCAGTTTTTTCAGCTCCGAATCGAGCCTTGCAGGTGGGAAGTTCCCTTTCAGATAAACGATTGTTATCTTATCAGGTTTATTCTTATACAAAATATATTCACCTGTTTTGCCCGATTTGTCTTTGCCTACATAATATGTCCCCGACTCCACTTTTCCATTTTTCTTAACTTCCGATACTATCACATTTTTGTCTATATCAAGTTTCAGGAGATTGAGAACATCTCTTTCTTTGGCTACATCATTATTCATTATAAGACTTTTATAAAAAGTAATATTACTGCCCTGTGAAAGTATGTCGGACGATAGTTGTACGAGCACTGATCCCTCTTGTTTGCCATATTTGTCAAATATGCTTTTTATATTCAGGTGATCTTGTGCTAAAGCAGACATAGATACAATCTGCAATAAACAATATAACATCAACACTTTATATTTCATAATTTTCTAATTTATTCAGTAAAAGAATCCAAAATCCCGATTTGGCTACTCACTACATCATTATCGACTTCTGATACAACGCGAATAGAATTGAGTGCAGCAACACTAACCTCTGCCTGATCCGTAACTTTCTTTCCATCAACATATACAAATGTTCCGCCCATATCATTACCAACCGATACTGAATTGAATGATCTGATGCCGATTATAAATAATATACTTGCGGCAACACTTATCCATACATAAAAAGGTATTTTCTTCTTTTTCTTTTCTACGGCAACCACTTTTCTTTCTTCTGAAAAATAATTGAACATAGGTGCATATACCTTATGCCGATCTTCGATCTCGGACTGACGAAAATAATTTCGTAAGATACTTTCCTCTTCCAGGGTAGTTTGCCCCTCAAAGTATTTTTCTAAAAGCAAATCTATATCACTCATCCTATTTTCGCATTACATTATTCATACTCAAAAATTTGTCTCTAACAGCCTTACGTGCCCTCGAAAGGTTTACCCTTACTGTACTTTCCTCAGAGCCTATAATTGCTGCGATTTCGCCCAATTCATATCCATCTACATCTCGCAATGTTATAATATGGCGTTGAGTTTCGGGCAAAGAATCGATAATATTCCTGATGATCAACACACTGTCTTGTTGTTCAGTAAATGTATATGGAGTTATCGAATTTCCGGCAATGGATATACCATCGAGCGAAATATTATGCCTCTCCGCCCTCAACTTATCAATACATATATTTTTCAACGTCTGCATTGCAAATCCACCAACATTAGGATGATTGCCCAACTGAGATCGCTGATTCCATAACCTCAAAAAGGTTTCCTGAACAGCATCCTCAGCATCTACCTCATTAGCCAGCATATTCTTTGCAACATTCTGCAGCTTGTTGCGTAGAGGTACAACATCCGATTTGAACTTTTCTAACTCCATGTATCTAGATAACGAACCACACTGAAATTTGTAACATAAAAAGTAACATTTTAATTATATCACCAAAAACGTCTCAATTATCATCTTGCCGAAAAACCAACATAAAAAACTTATATACAACAACGTACAACTAATTTAAAAATAAAAAGGTGACAAAAGTGACACTTATTTCACTCTTTTTACTTGTCACTTTTCTGTTACTTTTTTATAAGCTACTTACTTATATAAGACAAATTTATTTATAAAAACATTACAACAGACAAATTAAAAGAATTTGATTATAGTATTTAAAAATAATATTTAATCATTTGATTAAATCAATATTTTAATTTATGTTTGTAGCTCGATTAAGAAGTAAACAGAATACATCACAAAATGGAAAAAGATATTTCGACAGAAGAAAAAATAAAAAATGCAGCCCGAAAAGTATTTCATGAAAAAGGATATGGGCAAGCCCGAACTCGCGACATAGCAGAAGAAGCGGGAATAAACCTTGCCTTGCTCAATTATTATTTCAGGAGTAAGGAAAAGCTTTTTGATATAATTATGAAAGAAAGCTTACAAGAAATGTTTGGACTAATAGTAAATCTTGTAAACGCAGAAGATATTAATCTTTCAGATAAGATAGACATGATTGTCGCACGCTATATAGACTCTATCTCAAAGAATCCGAATTTACCCCTATTTGTACTAAGTGAAATACAAGCCAATCCTCACAAAATAATAGAAAATGTGGGGCTTAAAGGAAAATCTATCGCAAATAATTTCCTATTTAAACAGATACAAGAACAAATAGACAAAAAAGAGATAAAAGGAGTAACCCCGCTTCAGATTTTTATAAATATAGTATCCATGTCTATTTTCCCTATCGTAGGAAAGCCTTTATTAATGAACCTGCATGCTCCTTTCGGAGAAAAAGAGTATGAAATATTTATAGAAGAACGAAAAGCATTAATTCCACAATGGATAAAAATGATACTTCAAATAGATGAATAATAGAATCAATATGAAAAAATCATTAATCATCATCATATATTCGCTTTTCTTTTCTGCTATGGCTTTTGCTCAAAGCACACTTACCATAGAGCAATGTCAGCAAATGGCAAAAGAAAATTATCCGCTTATAAAACGGTACGGGTTGATTGAGCGGTCGAAAGAGTATAATCTCTCAAATGCCGGAAAAGGCTATTTACCTCAATTCTCATTATCGGCTAAAGCCTCTTATCAATCGGAAGTGACAAAAATTCCTATTGATATTCAGGGCATAGATATCAAAGGGCTGAGCAAAGATCAGTATTCTGCTACAATAGATGTTACCCAAACGATATGGGACGGAGGTGTAATAAGCAGCAAAAAAGATATCACAAAAGCATCATCCTATGCTGAGCAAAAACAGCTGGACGTTGATATGTATAAGATAGTCTATCAGGTAAACCAAATGTATTTTGGCATCTTGCTCCTCGATGCAAGATTGAAGCAGAACGCTCTTTTGCAAGAAGAGTTGCAACGAAATTTTGACCTGATATCAAGCTATATAACCAATGGAATAGCGAATCAATCAGACTTGGATGCGATAAAAGTGGAGCAACTGAAAACTGTACAAAATAAGGCGCAGATCGTTTCCAATAAAAAAGCATACTTGGACATGCTAGGTATTCTTATCGGGCAAAAGCTAAACGAAAACATCATCTTGCCAAAACCGAATGCGGACAATTTGACCATATCATCACAAGTAAAACGACCTGAGCTGGAGTTGTTCGACGCGCAATTAGTAAATCTAGAAACGCAGAAGAAAGTAATAAAAGCCGGTTACATGCCCAAATTGGTACTATTTCTCACAGGTGGGTATGGAAAACCTGCACTGAATATGCTCAATAATGATTTCTCGGCATATTACATCGGAGGAATACGCTTGTCTTGGAATTTTGGAAGCTTGTACACACAAAAAAACGACAGAAAGTTAATAGAAACCAATCAGGATAATATTGCAACTTCACGAGAAACATTTCTTTTCAATACAAGTTTGGAAACCTCTCAAGAACAAAACGAAATAAACAAGAATAAAGACTTGCTAAAATATGATGACGATATAGTTATCCTTCGCAACAATGTAAAGCGAGCAACTGAAGCAAAGGTTGCAAACGGAACATCAACCGTCATTGACCTCATGCGTGATGTAAATGCAGAAGATCTTGCAAAGCAAGACAGAATACAACATGAGATAGAATTGCTCCAAGCTATTTACAACTTAAAATATACAACAAACAATTGAACAAGAAGTAAGAAACAACGATATACTTTTCTCTCTACATCAAATGAAAAATAATATATGAAAACAACAAAAAATATAGTTTATGCAAGCATCATACTCTTGCTTACAGCTTGTGGAAAAGGAAATGGAGACTATGATGCATCCGGCGTTTTTGAGACTACTGAGGTAATTGTATCAGCCGAAGCAAACGGAAAGATTATGCAGCTCAATTTCATTGAAGGGCAACAAGTAGAACAAGGAAAGCCTCTCGGGTATATAGACACCGTACAATTATATCTAAAAAAGATGCAATTACTGACTAATACTAGTGCAGTAAAGAGCGGGCGTGTAGATATACCAAGACAGATAGCAGCTATAAAGCAACAAATTGCAACCCAGAAAAACGAGCAGAAACGATTCGAGAACTTGGTAAAGGCAAACGCTGCAAACCAAAAACAATTAGATGATATAAATGCACAGATACTTGTTCTTGAAAGGCAGTTAACTGCACAAACGGAATTATTAGAAAATTCGAACAAAAACATATCGGAACAAAGCTCGGGACTGGAAGTGCAGATAGCTCAAATAAATGATCAGATACAGAAATCTATTATCTGTAGCCCTATCAATGGGACTATCCTGTCTAAATATGCAGAACAAGGAGAACTTGCAACACAGGGAAGAGCTTTATTTAAAGTAGCAGACATCGAACACATGTTCCTTCGGGCATACATTACAGCAAGCCAATTGACACAAGTGAAAATAGGACAAGCCGTAAAAGTATATGCAGACTTTGGAGAGAAAGAAATGAAAGAATATTCAGGGACTATAACCTGGATATCGGACAATTCAGAGTTTACGCCTAAAACAATACAGACTCGTGACGAACGAGCCAACTTGGTATATGCCGTAAAAGTAGCTGTAAAGAACGATGGATACCTAAAGTATGGAATGTACGGAGAATTAAAATTGAATTAAAACACAAAGCTATGTTGAAAGAGCTGATAAATAGTGACACCAAACTTATTTGTGATACGCTTGCCGAAAAAGGGATGCTTACGATACATGATCTCGAGGTAATAACAGGCTATAGAGAAATGTATATTTATTTGGCTCTTGGATGGTTATCTAAAGAAAATAAGATTAACTATGTGGAGAAAGATGATGACTTGTACATTGAATTGAATGCATAAAATATGAAAGCTGTTTCAGTTCAAAATATAAAAAAAAGCTATAAATCTGTACAGGCTCTCAACGACATAAGCTTCGATGTAGAGCAAGGAGAGATATATGGCATTATAGGACCCGATGGTGCCGGCAAAACAAGCCTTTTCAGGATACTTACTACCTTGCTGCTTGCAGATAGTGGCAATGCCAGGGTAGATGGTTTGGACATTGTGAAAGACTATAAAGAAATACGGAACAGAATAGGCTATATGCCGGGAAGATTCTCGCTCTACCAGGATTTAAGCGTGGAAGAGAATTTAGAGTTTTTTGCTACGGTATTTAATACAACCATACAGGAAAATTATCACCTGATAAAAGATATATATCAACAAATAGAGCCTTTTAAAGATAGAAAAGCAGGAAAACTATCCGGCGGTATGAAACAAAAGCTGGCACTATGCTGTGCATTGATACATAAGCCTGCCGTGCTATTTCTGGACGAGCCTACTACAGGAGTAGACCCTGTGTCGCGAAAAGAATTTTGGGATATGCTTAAGAAGTTAAAGGAGCAAAATATTACCATACTTGTATCCACTCCATATATGGACGAGGCTAAGCTCTGTGATCGTATAGCTCTGATTCAAAACGGGTCTTTCCTCGATGTGGAAACACCACAGAATATAATAAACCGATATCCGGAAATATTATGGTCTGTAAAGTCTGATGATATGTATAAACTACTAAAAAACCTCAGAAGCCATAGTATGATAAAAACATGTTTTGCATTTGGGGAAGTACACCACATCACAGTAAATAAAGATTTTTCTATAAATAAACTGAATGAATATCTCGCAAACAGCGGACATACAGGCATTGACATACACGAGATAAAACCAAGCATAGAAGATTGTTACATGCTATTGGCTCAAAACGAAAAACAATGAACGAAACGGTTATACATACAGAAAAACTGACAAAGAAATTCGGAAATTTCACAGCTGTAGATAATATATCTTTTAGTGTAGAAAAAGGTGAAATATTTGGATTCTTAGGAGCTAATGGTGCAGGCAAAACCACAGCCATGCGTATGCTTTGCGGATTAAGCTATCCAAGTTCGGGGCAAGGCTTCGTTGCCGGATACGACATATCTAAGGAACAAGAAGCTGTAAAGAAGAGCATCGGCTATATGAGTCAAAAATTTTCCTTGTACGAAGACATGAAAGTATGGGAAAATATCAGGCTATTTGGAGGAATATACGGAATGAAAGAAAAAGCTATTGAAACTAAAACCGCCCAAACGCTCGACGAACTGGGCTTTGCCAAAGAACGGAATACATTGGTAAAGGAATTACCGTTGGGATGGAAACAAAAGCTTGCTTTCTCTGTGTCTATATTCCATGAACCCAAAATTGTATTTTTGGACGAACCCACAGGTGGAGTAGATCCCGCTACCCGCAGGCAATTTTGGGAACTGATATATCAGGCTGCCGACAGAGGAATTACCGTATTTGTTACAACCCACTATATGGACGAAGCGGAGTATTGCAATCGGATTTCAATTATGGTAGATGGCAAAATAGAAGCGTTGGATACGCCAAAGAATCTGCGCCACCGATTCAATGCAAAAAATATGGATGAAGTTTTCCAACAACTGGCACGAAAAGCAAAACGCTCTGATAATTGATATTATGAAACAATTTCTCTCTTTTGTAAAAAAAGAATTCTATCATATATTCCGCGATAAGCGCACTATGTTGATCTTGCTGGGAATGCCCATTGTGCAGATCATTATATTTGGCTTTGCTATAACCACAGAGCTCAAAAATACAGAGATTGCAGTATTCGACCTCTCGAAGGATATTTCAACACAGCGCATCATCGAACAGCTTGAAGCAAGCGAATACTTTACAGTCTCGCAAGTTTTGAACAGCCCCGATGATATTGAACAGGTTTTCAGGCAAGGAAAAGTAAATATGGTAGTTGTATTCGGAGAAAATTTCAACAACAACTTGTTACATACAGGAGAAGCTTCTATACAACTTATAGCCGATGCTACAGACCCCAATCAATCGCTTATGCAAACAGGGTATGCTACAAATATAATATCGTCATATCAACAAGAATTGATGCGTGAGTATAACGTTCCTTTCCGCATAATACCCGAAGTAAAAATGCTGTATAATCCTCAGTTAAAAGGCGCATACAATTTCGTACCGGGGGTTATGGGACTTATTCTCATGTTGATATGTGCCATGATGACATCTATAGCCATTGTACGCGAAAAAGAAATGGGCACAATGGAAGTATTGCTCGCTTCGCCGATAAAGCCTATTTATATCATTCTGGCTAAAGCAGTACCATATTTTACGCTATCGGTAGTGAATCTCACTTCAATATTGTTATTATCATATTTCGTCCTCAAAGTACCTGTAGCCGGAAGCTTGTTTTGGCTTGCTGCAATATCGTTCATATTTATTGCGGTAGCACTTTCGCTGGGGCTGTTTGTATCTACTATTGCAAATACGCAAGTAACAGCGATGCTGATTTCGGGAATGGGTTTTATGATGCCCGTCATGTTGTTATCAGGCATGATATATCCGATAGAAAGTATGCCTGAAGTACTACAATGGATATCAAATATTATTCCTGCTAAATGGTATATCGATGCCATAAAAAAACTAATGATACAGGGCGTAGGTGTTGATTTTATATTGAAAGATATGGCTATTCTCGTATCTATGTTCATATTACTGATTACAATAAGTTTGAAAAAGTTTAAAGTTAGATTAGGCTGATTATCATGATAAAATTTTTGATCGAAAAAGAGTTTAAACAGATTATGCGGAACTCATTTCTTCCGAGATTAATCATAGGCATGCCAATTATGATGATGCTCATTATGCCTTGGGCTGCCAATCAGGAGATAAAAAACATTAAGCTAAGTATTGTTGATAATGATCATAGCACTTATTCCGAAAGATTAGTCCGCAAGGCGACCTCATCCGGATATTTTCATCTTACGGATGTCTCTTTATCGGGTGATAAAGCTTTGCATAGTATCGAGTCGGGTAAAGCAGATGTTATACTCGAAATACAACCCGATTTTGAGAAAAACCTCGTGAAAACAGGAGTGGCTAATGTTATGATATCAGCAAACACGGTCAATGGAGTGAAAGGCTCACTAAGCTCTTCATATATGGGTGCTATACTATCCGATTTTTCATCGGATATCAGAGAAGAATGGTCTCCCAAAAGAGAGGGTGCAGCATTACCCCTTATCAACGTCGTCCCTCAGTACAAATTCAATCCTAATTTGGATTATAAAGTATTTATGGTTCCGGCATTGATGGTAATACTACTTACACTGCTAACCGGCTTCCTGCCGGCACTGAACATTGTAAGCGAAAAGGAAATGGGTACAATAGAGCAGATGAACGTAACTCCCGTAAATAAATTTACATTCATTTTAGCAAAGCTTATTCCGTACTGGGTTATCGGATTCACGGTGCTTACTATCTGTTTTGGGTTCGCAGCATTTGTCTATAATATATTACCCGTTGGCAGTCTGTTGACAATCTATCTTTTTTCGGGAATTTATATTCTGGTGGTATCCGGATTCGGACTGGTTATCTCCAACTATTCAAATACCATGCAGCAAGCTATGTTCGTGATGTTCTTCTTTATAATGATTCTGATATTGATGAGTGGTCTGTTTACTCCAATAAGCAGTATGCCCGAATGGGCTAAGATTGTTACGATCTTCAATCCTTTGAAGTATTTCATACAAGTGATGCGAATGGTTTATCTCAAGGGTAGTGTATTTATGGACTTAACCACACAGATGTTTGCATTACTGGGATTTGTAGTTTTTTTCAATACTTGGGCTATTATCAGTTATAAAAAGACAAACTAAAAAAGTAGTAGGAGGCTTATTATCTCAACAAACCTCCTACTTTATCAACCTATTTTAACATTCAAAATGTTATTCTATTTTTTCCATAATTTTTCCATATCTTCTAACGTCTTACCTTTTGTTTCAGGTAAACGTTTCCATACAAATAATGCAGCAATAACGGCAAGTGAGCCATATACCCAGTATGCAAATCCGTGATTGAACATAGTTACTAATGTATCGTTCTTGTCCATGATAGGGAATGTCCAAGAGATTAAGAAGTTTGATACCCATTGTGCAGCTACAGCAATAGACATCACACTCGAACGTACCGAGTTAGGGAATATCTCTGCGAGCATAACCCAACAAACAGGTCCCCATGACATAGCAAAACCGGCTGTATATGTAAGCATAAACACAAGTTTCAATGTACCGGGTAATCCTTGAGAAAAAGATGTTCCCAAGCCAAGCATAGATACTGCCATCACTAAAGCTCCTGTAATCAACAACGGCTTACGTCCGAATTTATCAACAGTCATAATAGCCAATACTGTAAACGACAGATTGATAATACCTACTATGATAGTTTGTAACAGAGCCGAGTCTGTACCCGATCCCATACTCTTAAATATTTCGGGAGCGTAATATAACACAACATTGATACCCACAAATTGCTGAAATGCAGATAACAATACACCTGTCATTATTATCAGGAATCCGTAAGATTTAACAGGAACATACAATGCTATTACAAAGCTGGCTATCATAGAGATTTCCAATGCACTTGAAACTCCGACCAACGATAGCGAAATAAGACCCACAACAAATAAGATGAGCCATGTCATCATAAAACGATAATATGGTTTTAAAGATGCTGTTTCTTCATTATCAAAACTTTGTCTTATCTCTACCATTTCCTGCTTAGCCATTGCGCTACCTACAAGCTTGGTAAGAATACCCTCTGCCTTTGCGGTGTGACCTTTCATCACAAGCCATCTTGGTGTTTCGGGTGCAATAAACAATAATAGGAAGAATATGACTGATGGAATAGCTAGCGAAGCAAACATCCATCTCCATCCTGTTGTATGAAGCCACTCTGTATCTCCTTGTTTTGCTATAAAATAATTTACAAAATATACTACCAGCATACCAAATATAATGGCAAACTGATTGAGTCCTACAAGGCTACCTCTCTTGCTGGGAGGTGCTATTTCTGCGATGTACATAGGAGAGACCATCGAAGCTATACCAACTCCTACACCACCGATTATACGATAAAAAACAAAATGATATACAAAAGAGTGATCTCCTGCACTAGGCATCTGGAAACCTATTTCGGGCCATGCAGACCCTATTGCTGCTAATAGAAATAAAATAGCCGCAGCAAACAATGCTTTTTTACGTCCAAAAGTCTGACTTACCCAACCTGCCATAGCCGCACCAAAGATACAGCCAATCAGAGCACTACTTATCACGAAGCCTTCCATTGCATTGGCCTCGTTCAATGATAATCCCATCGGCTCTATAAAAAAGTGACGGAGCGACTCTACCGTACCTGAGATAACTGCCGTGTCGTAACCGAACAGCAATCCACCCAGTGTGGCAATCAGTGTCAGTTTTAGCGTATATGATTTACTCGCTTCATTTTTCATTGGTCAATAATTATTTAAGGAACAAAGGGATTGTTTTAAAAGCAATTTATATTTTCTAGTTGTCATATCGAACGAAGTGAATTGAAAAATCTTCGTTACACTCAGAATGACAAAAGTGAGGAACTTTTGATAAGAATGCTATTACTTTTAAAAACAATCCCTAGTTATATGTTTAGATATACATATTTACAATAGCCTCATAAAGCTCTTGCTTACCGCTTATTTGCTTAGGTTCGCCAACTTTATGTGCAATTGTGCGTAGATCTTCAAGAGTTAACTTGCCATCTTCAAAAGCTTTACCTTCTCCACCATCGAATGAAGCATAACGCTCTTTACGTAATTTGTTGTAATCTGAGCTTTGAAGAATATCAGCAGCAACCAATAAGCCACGAGCAAACACATCCATACCTGAGATATGAGCAATAAACAAATCGTCCATATCTGTAGAATTACGACGTATTTTAGCATCGAAGTTCACACCACCATTTCCTAATCCGCCATAAGGTAACAATACCAACCATGCATGAGCAAAATCATAGATATCGAGAGGGAACTGGTCTGTATCCCAACCATTCTGATAATCTCCGCGGTTAGCATCGATACTACCCAATAGACCCGCATCAGCAGCAGCCTGCAATTCGTGTTCGAATGTGTGACCTGCAAGAGTAGCGTGGTTAACCTCAATATTCACTTTGAAATCTTTGTCTAAACCATAGTGACGAAGGAAGCCGATAACAGTTTCTGTATCGAAGTCATATTGATGTTTAGTAGGTTCCATTGGTTTAGGTTCGATAAGGAATGTACCTTTGAATCCTTGTTTGCGAGCATAGTCACGAGCCATTGTCAACATTTGAGCCAAGTGATCTTTTTCACGTTTCATGTCGGTATTCAACAAGCTCATATAACCTTCACGACCTCCCCAGAACACATAGTTAGATCCACCAAGAGCGATAGTAGCATCAATAGCATTCTTTATTTGAGTTCCCGCACTTGCAACTACATTAAAATCAGGGTTTGTTGCAGCACCATTCATATAACGTTCGTGGCTGAAAACATTTGCGGTACCCCAAAGAAGTTTTACTCCCGAAGCTGCTTGTTTTTCTTTTGCATAGTCTACTATTGTGTGCAAGTTCTTTTCATATTCTGTCCAAGAATTACCTGCATCTACCAAGTCTACATCATGGAAGCAATAATAGTTGATTCCCATTTTGGTCATGAATTCGAAAGCTGCATCCATTTTATATTTTGCACGGCTGATAGCATCGTCTCCGATATTCCATGGGTGATGAATAGTTGCTCCACCAAATGGATCGCCACCATTAGCACATAGTGTATGCCAATATGCCATTGCAAAACGAGTCCAATCTTTCATTGTCTTTCCCATTACCACTTTGTTTTCGTCATAAAAACGGAATGCTAACGGATTTTTACTTTCTTTTCCTTCAAATTTGATTTTTCCAATACCCGGAAAAAATTCTTTTGTTCCTTTTAAAATTTCCATGATTATAGTTTTTATTTTAAATGATTAATAATTTTATTTTTTAGTTACAAGATTACGCCATTGTTGATATGCCTCTCTATATTGATCTCTCTTATCTTTCTCAGGTTCTATGACTGCTAATTTTTCGAGAGAAGCAAAAGCTTCCTGAGGTGTGGCATAAAGCCCTATACCAATACCAGCTCCTTTAGCTGCTCCGGCAGCACCATCTGTATTATACAACTCGATAGTCACATCACTTACACTGGCTAACGTTTGCGAAAAAATCGGGCTTAGAAACATGTTCGCATATCCGGCTTTCACTGTAGAAATATTCATACCCATCTCGCGCATAATTTCCATACCATATTCGTAAGAGAACACAATACCTTCTTGTGCTGCACGAAGAATATCCTTCTTGTCATGGATGTTAAAATTGATTCCATGTATCGAGCAATTAACATCTTTATTTTCCAATACACGCTCAGCTCCATTTCCAAAAGGAATAATACTAATACCTTTCGCTCCAATAGGAGATTGAGCAGCCAGAGCGTTCATATCGCTGTACGATAAGCCTTCAAGAGCCAAATTTCGTTTCAGCCATGAGTTAAGAATACCTGTTCCGTTGATACAAAGCAGCACTCCAAGTCTGATTTGCTCGGGCGTATAATTAACATGCGCAAAAGTATTTACACGCGATAGTTTATCATAGTTCAGCTGATCCAACACTCCATATACAACACCCGATGTTCCAGCGGTAGAAGCTATTTCTCCCGGCTCAAACACATTGAGAGAAAGAGCATTGTTAGGCTGATCGCCTGCCCGATAAGAAACCGGGATACCTTCTTTTAATCCAAGTTCTTTGGCTGCTGAAGATGAAACATAGCCTTGTATACCAAAAATAGGTTTTATCTCAGGGAAAAAGCTATTCGGTATTCCATAGTGATTCAGTACATCTTCGGATAATGTATTTGTCTTAAAATCCCAGAAGATGCCTTCTGACATTCCCTCGATAGTAACAACGATATCATTTGTTAATTTCATCCCGATATAATCACCGGGTAGCATCAGTTTATCTATTTTTTCATAGATATGAGGTTCATTTTCTTTTACCCACGCTAGTTTAGATGCAGTAAAATTACCCGGAGAGTTGAGCAAATGACTCAGACATTTTTCCTCACCGATGGCTTTAAATGCCTTTTCGCCATAAGGTACAGCACGGCTGTCGCACCATATTATAGAGGGACGGAGTACATTTTTATCTTTATCTACGAGCACCAACCCATGCATTTGCCAGGTAATACCGATAGCTTGTATATCGTCTCCTTTGGCCCCCGACTTTTGCATCACAGATTGATGTGCTAGTTTCAGGTTTGCCCACCAGTCGGCAGGTTCTTGTTCTGCCCATCCCGATTTTACAGCTGTAATTTTCATTTCCTCTTTCGGAAAAAAGTCTGAAGCAACAATTTTACCTGTGCTGGCATTTACCAGACAAGCTTTTACCGAAGAGCTACCAATATCATATCCTAATAAATACATGATAGATGAGTGTTTTTATGTTTTTTAAATCGATTATATACTTGTTTTCAACTTATTATAAGCCTTTTTGTCAAATTTATAATAACGGGCTGCACGATGAGATACATCTTTTTGTTTCTCCTCCAAAGGAATAACATAACTCATAGCTGCTACCTTCTTATGGAAATTGCGTATATCAATTTTCTTATTATATATTGCTTCATACAGTTTATGCAACTGACTTATCGTAAACTTCTGAGGTAAGAGCTCAAAAACTATAACAGGATTGTATTCTATCCATCGGCAGATCTCTACGAGTGATTCTTTCACAATCTGATTATGGTCAAATGGCATTTGTGGTATTTTATCAATCGGACACCATTCTGTTTGCTTATATTTCGAAACATTATTCAATTTCCGATCCACCTTACAAAGAGATAAATACGCAACAGTAATCAGGCGATTGATATTTGGCTGATAAGCTGTGTCGAGCCACTTTCTATCATCCGGGTTATTGGATCTGCCCGGTGAAGCAAAACAACGAAATTGCTTTAACGACATCCTCTTTATCCCTGTAAGCTCAAATAAAACACGATTTGCAGCGTCATCAACATCTTCTTGGTCATATATAAGGCTTCCGGGAAGTTTCAGGTCTTTTTTCCTTCTTTTATCAGTATTACGCTGTACCAATAATATATTCAACTTGTCGTTCTCGAATCCGAACACAACGCAATCGACAGAGACATAAGTGTGAATGAAGTTTATTTTCATGGTAATCCGGCTATAAAACTTATTGTACTAAGTACAAATATATAACTTCATTTTAAAACACAGCAACAACACCACACTAATTTTTAGTTAAATATTTGTATTACAACCAATTACATATCATACACAATACAATAAGAATAAGGTAGATATTGTAATTTACACATTAATAAACACCTATTAATAAATACGTTACACGAAAATAAATTAACATATAAGCCCGAAAGCCTATATGTTAATTCCCACAATAAGATGTTTAAATAAAAAAGTATATTATTTGCTATTTATTTCTATAGAAGCTTGCTTCAAATTAGAAGAGGTCGCTTTTAATATTATCTTCCCTGCCTTTTTATGAGACTGCACAACAGCCAAAGCTTTTCCACTAAACAGTTTTCTTGAAGGCTTTTTCAAAGAATTCGGATCAGTAGGATCTCCATTATCAGTTCCGGCTATAAAACCATCTCCTTCTATCGTAAAGTTTATAAGATTATCAGCTACAGGAACAGGATTACCTTCTGCATCCAAAGCCTCAACCGTAATAAAAGATAAATCTTTCCCATCAGCTTTGATTGTCTGCCTATCTGCTGTAAGCTTTATGGAAATAGGATCACCTGTTGTTTTAACTTCCCTTGTCAGCACCTCTTTTCCATCTTTATAAGAAACAGCTTTCAGAGTACCTTTTTGGAAAGGAACACGCCAAAAGACATGATATACATCTTTTTCTTTGGCTTTCTTGCCTAGAGACAAACCGTTCAAAAACAATTCTACCTCATCAGCATTATTGAAATATGCCCATATATCTACAATTTGCCCCTCTTTCCAATTCCAATGCGGAAAGATGTGAAGAACATCCTTATTTGTCCATTCACTCTGATACATATAATATATGTCTTTAGGAAATCCAGCAAGGTCAATTACTCCGAAATAGGAACTGCGAGACGGCCACCAGAATGGAGTAGGCTCACCCAAATAGTCGAAACCAGTCCACAGATAGACACCCGAAATATGATCATAGTTTTTCACAAGTCTCCATGTATCTTCGTGAGTGCTCCCCCAAGGTACATGACAATTATCATATGATGAACAATGATGCACAGGACGTTCGAAAGGCTTATCCCATCTCTCGGGCCAAATGTTCATACTATCGGAAGGCATTTCGTAATATCCACGAGACATTAGACCTGATGTAGACTCTGTAATAATCAGCTTTTGATTCGGAAATTTCTCATGAAAATTCACCCAATTATTTTCATGATAATTGAAACCGATAATATCCATCGCACCCGATCGGAAGATATGATTAGATGGTTCTGTCTCATTATTTCCTGTTGTAATCGGTCGTGTAGGATCAAGCTTTTTGGCAATATCAGCCAACTTTATAGTCAAAAGGGAATTTACGTGAAGCTCTTTTGCGTCAATATCTTTTTTGTTTAATGTATTGGCAAAATTTAAGACCATGTTAGCCTGTTGCAAATCTAATGTATCGGCATTTATATGAGACCATTGTTCGAGAATTTCATTTCCTATACTCCACATGAAGATAGAAGGATGATTGCGATCACGAAGAATTAGATCGGTCAAATCCCGTTCGTGCCATTCGGGGAAATATTGAGAATAATCGTACGGTGATTTCTTTTTTCGCCACATATCGAAAGCTTCATCCATAACGATGAACCCCATTTTGTCGCACAAGTCAAGCAATTCTGGGGCAGGTGGATTATGAGAGGTACGGATACCATTACATCCCATCTCTTTCAGAATTTCGAGCTGACGTTCAATAGCCCTGGTATTAACAGCTGCTCCTAAGAATCCTAAATCGTGGTGATTACACACCCCTTTTATCTTTACAGATTCGCCATTCAGAAAGAATCCTTTATTCGGATCGAAAGAAAAATAGCGAATACCTAACGGAGTTTCATACTCATCTACAAGTTTCCCATTTTGCTCTATACGGGTTACTATTTTATAGAGATATGGATTGTCTATCGACCATAAGATTGGATTTGAGACTTTCAAACTTTGGTTCATAGAAATATTTTCTCCAACACCAACACTTTCTGAATTATTTATTCCAGCAATCTCTTTTCCATCTTTATCTATCAGGATAGAATATAGTTCAAATGTTTGACTAAGATCTGATGAATTTTTTATATTCGTTTCTATCTTAATCTCGGCATTATCTTTTGTTACTGTAGGTGTAGTTACATAAGTACCCCAAAGATCAACATGTAAAGCATTTGTAGTTACTAACATCACATTACGATAAATGCCCGATCCCGAATACCACCGTGAATTGGGCTGTTTCGAGTTGTCTACACGAACAGCAATAACATTCCTTTCTCCGACTTTAATATATGGAGTCAAGTCGTAACGAAACGAAATATATCCATTGGGACGCTCTCCCAAAAGATGTCCGTTTATCCACACTTTACTGTTCCAATAGATACCATCAAAATCGATATATACATTCTTTCCTTCATCGGATTTATCTACTACAAAGTCTTTACGATACCAACCTATACCACCCGGTAATGCTCCACCTCCGGGAGTAGCCGGATTCTTTAGTGAGAAATCTGCTTCTATACTCCAGTCGTGAGGAAGATCAAGAATTCGCCACTTTGCATCGTCATATTGAGCATTATATGCTATAGAATCATCTCCCAGATAGAATTTCCAACCTTCGGTAAAGTCTACATTTTCTCTTACTTTCTTTGACGAAGAACACGAAAAGAGAACTGTACAAATAAAAAGAAATAGATAATGTTTTTTCATGTCTGATATTATAATCCTTAAATTTAGAAATAAAGGTCGGAAGATACATATCCGACCTCTATCAATTTCAACCTTAAAAAACCCATAAAAACCAATAAAGATTTCACAATCTTTTTCTATACTTTATTTTCCTGCGCTAATAATAGCATTAATAGCATCTGTATGTACTTGCTCTCCGGTAGTTCTATTGAACAGACCAGATGCTTTATCACCCGTAGGACCATTATCCCAATAAACAGGAATCAGTCCATTCTGAACTGCCACTTTAGTTATATAATTCAGATAGTAATTACGAGCCTTTACATGCTTTGCATAATCGGCAGTACTCAACGATGCTCTTAATGTTGCAGCATATTCACCTAAGATTACAGGAATCCCCTTATCTACAAAACTTGTTTTAATTTTCCCAAATTGCGTATCAGCCCAATCTTCTTGTCCCCATGTGGAAACTCCGGCTCCTGAAAAATCTTTACCCCAGAGGAAAATTGTATTTTCTTCAGCTAGTGTAAAATCATAAGGGTCATAGTAATGAACTTCCGCCATGATACGATTGGCTGTAGGATCTGTAGGCATTTTCATATAGTTTACTGCATAGTCTATATTCGTATTGTATGACTGAACGATAAGGTTACGCCAAGTATTTTTTCCTCCGGTAGAACGCACTGCATTAATAAATGTCTGGTTGTATGACTGCTGCACTTCTATATTTTCTGCCGATGGTGTATTATAATTGGCATGAACTTCGTTTGTCCCTGCAAAAAGGAGGTGTTCGTCATAATCACGGAAATAAACAGCAATTTGTTCCCACAATGCCTTTTGCTTTTTATTTACTTCGACCTGTTTGTCGTAGGTTGGATTTTCTTCAAGCCAGCCACCATCCCAATGGATATTAATTATTGCATACATATTGTTATCAATACAATAGTCTACAACTTCTTTCACTCGAGCAAGTCTTGCATCCGATATTTTATATGTAGCCTGATCTTCGATATATGCATTCCACGCACATGGTATACGCACGGTATTAAATCCGGCTGCTTTTACTCCATCTATCAAAGCTTTAGACGCCTTTGGGTTGCCCCATGTTGTTTCTCCGGCAGTAGTTCCATCTGTAGCTTCGAGCGTATTGCCTAAATTCCACCCGAGTCCCATTTTTGCAGCAAGAGCCGGAGCGTCATTATTCATTCCTGTCTTATCAGCCGGAATATTCAGGCTTGTCGCTGCTTGAACAATTGTAACTGTTTCTGATAAATTACCGACTTTGAATACAATAGTACCTTCTCTTTCAAAAATATTCTTGTTAGGAGCAATAACAAAAACTTCGGAAACGTCCGAAACGGATTTTGTTGAGGATTTTGTAATCCAATCTCCATTTATTACTATTTCGTGAGAGCCTGATGTTTGTAGCTCGACAGTTATATTTTCTCCTTCTGATTTTACATCATATATATTCTTCTTTACAACAAGTAGATTTGTCAGAGCCTGTGTAACGGCTACTTCTTTTTTTATATTCCCGGCAGTTATTGTCAAGGTCGCATTACGAATATCTGTTGTGGTATTCGCCTGAGCTGACACAGTGAGTTTTATAGTCCCTGTTCCTTCTCCGGATGCAGGCAAAACAGTACACCAAGACTCAGAACTAGAAACAGTCCATTTTTGGTTTGTCTTTATATGTATGGTATTATCTCCACCATCTTTTGTGAAAGTCAGATTATCTGTTGAAACAATTAACTCCGGATCGGGTTTATCTTCGTCGCCGGAACAACTCCAGTTAGCTATACTCACACCTAGACATAACAATAATAAAATAATATACTTTTTCATACCTTTTTTATAATAGAAAATAAGCTATCAATAATGATCAGCCTAATTCCCTGTTTTAATAATAATAAGAATCTGGACAATATTTTTTATTATCCAGATCCTTAGATATTTATTTTATTGTTATTTTATCGACTTTAACAGTAACAGCACTTAAGTCGACAATATCGTTAGCCAAATCTTTCACATCAACAGTGAAAACCATCAGTCCATCAGATACTCCGGGAGCACACCATACAGTATACGTCCCATTTCCAGAAACATTCGTATCACCTGATCCCCCACCCCAGTATTGAGCAGACCAATCACCATCGGCAAAAGACAAAGCAGCTTTGTAACTTCCAATTGCTCCTGCTTTTAAGGTAACCCCACCAAGCGTGAAAGTAACAGAAATACTCTTATCAAAAATAAAATCCGAAGGCTTCACAGGAGGACTGGCTGCAGTACTTCCGTATGCATTATAAATTTCAATCCTTAGATTCCCGTTAGACTCAAGATCCCCATGAACTATCTTAGATTGATCAATAGTCATACTAGTACCCTCATCTTCTGATGCTGCTTTCATTAGTTCAAAATGATATACCATGTATTTAGCATCGGTATTGTCACGTCTACCTAACCATAAGCCTGATAATTCTCCTGATTCATCTTTTTCTGAACGAATAATTCTTAAAGCTTTATCCCCTGTTGTAGATAACATCTGTGACCCAGAAATAGCAAAACTTATGTCTGTATCAAAAATGATATTGTTATTAGCATCAGTCTTATATGTACCTTTTATTTCTTTAGCTGTGCCATCGGTAAGTATGTAGCTTCCGGTTTTCTCTCCTGTTTTTGTCATCGACAAAGAAATATTATCAATCATACTCTTATTGTATGGATAGCCTGCAACAGAATAGTCAGCCGAAGAACTCCAATTATTAAGGAATGTACCATCCAGACCAGTCCAGTTATATGGAGTATTAACAGACAACTTCCATTTCTTTGTAAATGTCGATGTTAAATCATCATTTGCATTTCCATTATACGGAGGTTCCGGATCTCCTGCAACCCAATTATCTTTATATTCCTTAGAAATATAGTTGAAACATGTGCCCGACGGAACAAGCATGATCTGCATAAAGTCTTCCGACAAATATAATATCCTGAATTCGGTAGCTGCCAATACTTCTCCATTTCTGCTAGTTACATTTACAGGATAAGCATCGGTAAAGGCAATAGTATGTTCATCTACATTAACCATATATGAACCATTGTAAGACCCTAAGCCATAAGCCTGTTGATCTACTTTAACATTTGCACCGCCAATCAGGTCGAATGTCATTGTTCCAAAGTCAGCTGCATCACACATCCATTTATTACCCGGCCAGTCTGCAAGCCAATACCATAAAGCATTACCATCGTCTCCGGCAAGAGGTGTGATAGCTTTTTTCCAATCCCATGCATCTGCATCAAGATAATTATCTCCTGAAGCTGTGTGAAGGGCATCCCAGTTATATGTACCTGTGAAGAAATACATCGGAGCTAAGAAATGACGACTAACACCTTCGGCATCAAGGTCTAGGTACCATGTTTTGGATTTACCTACTCCTCCCGAGATCATAGTCCACACATCGTCATTTACAAAGTCTGCATAAAAATCATCAACCGTAAAAGTAACAGGTTCTCCATATACAATTCCTCCGGGTGTTTCTACCCCGAATCTTACATTGTAAGTACCTGGGAAAGGCATTTTCAACGTCACTTTTTGTTTCTGGCTACGTCCCTGAGGATGATTCCATAGTGGAGTATAACCATTTCCCATCAAACTTGTCAGATAGATAATATTTGGGTTTGAAGCATCGTGTTCAATCTTGAAAGCTATACCTTCAACCAAATCTTCTGCTTTTACATTCTTACTTCCTAAACTATAATCATCAGGAGAGCAAGAAACAAACATCATCGCAAAAAGAGCGAATAATGTAAATATATTAATCAGTTTCTTCATAATTATTAGTTTTTGTTTGTTACCAACCTGCATTTTGAGTAAGAACATTCTTAGATAATGTAATCTGAGTATTCGGTATCTGCATGAAACCTCTTGTTTTCTTAATATTCTCAGCAGTGATTACAACTTCATCTTCTGCATTGCCACTCAATACTTTTTGTGACTGGGCGATAGTAGAAGCAGCAACATCAAGCCCCTGACGAAGTAAGTCCCAATAACGAAGGCCTTCGAATGCAAATTCGAAACGACGCTCTTCCAGAATGTTAGCCTGAGAGACTGTCTTAGTTGTAAGTCCTGCACGCTTACGCACTTGGTCATAATAATTTTGTGCATTATTTGACCCCAATTCGGCAGCCATTAATAGCACATCCGCATAGCGTATAATAATATAATCCTGATCTTGAGAAATCTGAAAGTCATTATCACCTCCGGTATCAGAAGTACCATCAGGCAAAGCTGTTGGCGTATATTTCTTATTTGAATATCCGGTATACTCGCGTTGGTCTTTCTTATCATACTTAGCTTCAATTCCTTCTTTAGCTATGTCAATTATTGATGCTGTCTTTCTTTGGTCGTTAGCAGCAAACGCATTCACTAATTTAGGATTTACAGTACACGCTCCCCAGCCCTTGCCATAAGGCGACCAGTTTGTATTACGCATTCCCAACATAACCAACCAACGGTTTCCATCTACCATACCGTTATAGTCGGATGTATTATTGAATTTTTCTGCAAAAATTACCTCTACATTTCCTGCTCCTGCATACCCCGATTTATCTAATTTATTATCGTCAGCATTCGGTATATAGCTTGCTGCAGGCCACATTTCTTTATATGTGGGCAATAGATCAAACTCTCCACTATCAACAATATCTTCCAATCCGGCTAATACCTCAGCCTTGGTTACACCCAAATCATCTTTAGCATAATAACCTGTATAGAATAAATATACACGAGCCAATAAAGCTTTTGCAGCAAAACTGGTTACACGACCGTCATTCTCACTAGCTTTAGCTTTAGGATAAGCATCGGCAGGAATATTAGCTGCAGCAAACTTCAAATCTTCAACGATCAGCTTGTATGTATCGGTAGGATCAGCCTGAGGTACATTATCGGTTGTTGGTGCAGTCAGAAGAGGAACACGCTCAAACAAACGAACAAGATCGAAATACAAAAGAGCTCTAATGAAGCGAGCTTCGCCTGCGATGCGGTTTACTGTTGCTGCCTGATCGCTCCAATCTGAAGCCTCCATCTTAGTCAATAACGTATTGCAACGAAAGATACCTGCATAATAGCTTATCCAAGTCTGGTTGAATATATTATTATCAGAAGGCGATTGTGTAATATCGAAGCGGTCTAAAGCCTGATAAGCACGTCCGTCAGTATTACCGGTTCCGCCAAAACAATTATCAGATAGAAGTTCTGAGGTAACATAATGCGCAACCCCTCCATCAGAAGTAGTACGCTGGTATCCGTCATAGCAACCGATCAATGCCATTTCCATATCTGCGACAGTCTTATAAAAACTGCCATCAGTCAGATTTGTTTTAGATTCTGTATCAAGATAACTATCAGAACAGGAGAATAGTCCCATACTTACAGCTACTGCTACTAATATATGTTTAAACTTATTCATAGTTTATATCTCGTTTAATGGTTAAAATTTAAGGTTCACACCGAATAAATAAGTCCTCGGGCGAGGATAATAACCTAAGTCTATTCCTGACACCCAGTCTGATGTACCATAACCGATCTCCGGATCCATTCCATCATATTTAGTAAATGTGAATGCATTTTGTACTGATGCATACAGACGACACTGGCTGATGCATTTCAGGTTGATTAGTTTCGCAAAATCATAACCAATACTTATATTGCTTATACGTAAGAAATCACCATCTTGCAGATACAGGTCAGAGAATTGCCAGTTTATATTTGTCTCTGTTACACGAGGAATTTTGTTTGAAGTACCTTCACCTGTCCAACGATTAAGGATTGCAGTTGTATAGTTGGCCTGTTTGTTGGTATGGTTACGATAGGATTGAACAATCTTATTGCCCATTACTCCATTCGCATTCAGATTGAAATCAAATCCTTTATATTCGAATCCGATATTAAATCCAAAAGAGAAATCAGGCATACCATTTCCCAAATCGGTTTTGTCTGTAGCGTCTATTTTTCCATTTTTATCGAGATCAACATACTTAACATCTCCCGGTTTTACGTCAGCCTGTAGAATACCATTACCGGCAGCTTTCCAAGCCTCGATATCTTCCTCACTTTGGAATACCCCAGCGGTTTTATAACCCCAGAAATAACCAATTGCATAACCATTTTGAGCTCTGTAAAACTCCTCTGAGTTATCATAAAGCATTCCTGTGAGACCATGAATTATGCCATCATCTGTTGGGATATTACCTACTTTATTCTTATTATAAGATCCGTTTACGCCTATATTATAGTTTACTTGACCGATATTATCTCTCCATGTTAAGCCAAGTTCAATGCCTGTGTTTTTTACATCACCACCATTTATATATGGAGCTCCGGCTCCCGCAGTAGCCAATATAGGAGCTACAACCAGCCAATCTTTTGTTTTCTTTGTGTAAAAATCAGCATTGATTCCTAATCTATTTTTTAACATATAGGCATCAAACCCAATATTGAGCTGTTCTGAAGTCTCCCACTTAACGTTTTGGTTAGACAAACGGCTTGGATAAGCACCGGCAACGTTTGTTTTGTTTGTTCCGAAATTGTAATATGCAGCGGGATCGCTACTTGTATAAGCTGTAGAAGTATTTATTGGTGCAAGATATTGATCATCACTAATATTTTGGTTACCAACCTGTCCCCAACTTAAACGAAGTTTCAGAAAATCTAAAGTTCGGCTCTCTACCATACTTTGCATAAAGTCTTCATTTGTAATCACCCATCCTGCAGAGAACGAAGGGAAGTATCCCCATCTGTTACCTTTTGCAAACTTGGATGAACCATCAGCTCGCAAAGTTGCATTGAACATGTACTTCTCTTTATAGTTGTAGCCAACACGTCCGAAATAAGACACACGACGATAATCGTGTTCAGGCCTACCTCCTACATTTCTTGTTTCTACAACATTGCCATCACTATCCAAATGGGCCTGTCCTGTTGTATTATCCAAGTATGCATGGGAGAAATCATTAAACTGAGATAATAGATTCCAGTTAGATCCAGAAAGGAATGTTCCCTGATAACGTGTTGCCTCCATACCGACTAAAGCATTGATGGCATGATCATCGGCCAAAGTAAAATCATAACCTGCTGTATTAGTCCAAGTCAGCGTATGACCTTTACTCATATTCTGTAATGTAGTCGTATGATCTTTATTATAAGTATATACAGAGAACTGGTAGAATGGCTCGAAACTGCGATATTCGGATGCATAATAATTAATACCGAATACTGATCTTAACTTAAGGTTTTTAACTGGTTCTAATTCTGCATATACATCAGCCATCAATTTTTGAGAATCATTCTTATTGTTAGAGTTAGTCATCATTAAACCGTATGGATTACTATCTCCATTATACCATGGAGAGTTGCTTGTATCATTATACGGACTGTCATAGATATTATTATCGCTATATACAGGTGACAAAGGAGATGTGGTAAAAGCTCCACGTAAAGTATTATTATATTGGTTTCCAACACTTATACCTCTATTTTTGATATAGTTAAAGTTTAAGTGCTGCCCCACCGTCAATATCTCCTTATATAACTTATGCTCTGTATTGATACGGAAACCATAACGTTCATAATTAGAGACATCTTTACCTCCAACGACACCTTCTTGAGACGTATAATTCAATGAAAGGGCATATCGAGAAGCCTCTGGACCACCATTCACATTCAACGAATAGTTTTCAGTTTTAGCATCATCTTTAAACATTTGGTTAATCCAGTTTGTATTGGCAAGAGTACCCATCGAATCAAAGTCAAACAAAGCCGATCCCGAATTTAATGCTTGCTCATTCATTATTGCCATATATTCATTGGCGTTGAGCATTTTGGCTTTACGTGCAACATTCTGCACCCCATAATATGCATCAAAAGAAACTTGTCCTTTTCCTTTCGATCCTTGTTTTGTAGTTACTAAAATAACACCATTTGCAGCCTGAGCACCATATATGGCAGCAGAAGCAGCATCTTTCAAAACATCGATAGATTGAATATCTGCGGCATTCAATACACTGATATCTCCTTCAATTCCATCGATAATATAAAGCGGCCCTGAATTTCCTACTGTACCAAGTCCACGTATAGTAACTTTCATATCTGCACCCGGTTGTCCGGACGTAGAAGAAATCTGTACTCCCGGAGCTTGCCCCTGAAGAGCCTGAAGAGGATTAGTAGTGTTTAATTTAGCTACCTCATCGCCTTTTACTTGTAACGTAGCACCTGTATTCAGCTTTTTCTTCTGAACACCATAACCTATGGCTACAACTTCATTCAACACATTGGCTTCTTCTTTCAACTCTACGTTGAATACTGTTTGTTGCCCAACTGCAAACGTTTTAGAAGTGAATCCAATATAGGACACTTCGATCGTCGCATTTTCTTTCACACTTAAGGTAAACTTTCCGTCAACATCAGTCAAGGTACCATTTGTTGTACCTTTTTCTACAACAGAGGCGCCAATAAGAGGTTCGCCATCTGAGGTTACGGTTCCCGATATTCCACGTACTGACTGTGCATAAAGCGCAGCAACTGAGAGTAAGCTGATAATAAGCATCAGATATACCCTCCGCAAACAAATGCAACTTGTTTGCCGAAAAAATCTAGTCATTTTCTCATTCATGGTTTTTTAATAGTATTAGTGAATCTGAACTAAAAGTGATTTATGTAATAACAATAATTCTGCTTTATTCTGCCCTTTTTACAGAGATCTTCTTTCCTGAGTATTTCACTTCAGATATTGTGTTTTTCTTTCCTTTGGTAATCCATTCTACTTTCAATATTCTATCTTTAGCCATACCCGCATATTCGCCTTTAATATCATCGACAGTAAGCTGCTGAGAGGCTTCATCATAACTGAACTTAATAGTCGAATATGCCCCATTCTCATAGTTGTAGTTTACCCCTTCGTCTTCGTATAAAGTAAACTCTCCGTTTTTACCTGTATATACTTTTATGGTGAGATCTGTTTGAGCTTCTTTGGTAGTCTGAATATCATTTCCCATAGGCAAAATAGAACCTTCTTGTACAAAGAGAGGCATACGTTCGTAGGGTGCAGATACTTTTATGCTTTTTCCTCCGGTAACATATTCTCCTGTATCATAGTTGTACCAATTTGTACCGGCAGGGAAATATACATCACGGGATGTTGCTTTGTATTGATATACCGGACAAACCATCAGGTTCGGCCCAAACATATATTGATCGCTTATATTATGAGTAGCTGCATCTTTTCCGAAATCCATTACCAAAGCACGCATAATAGTATAATCATTGAAGTATGTCATTCCGGCCAATGAATAGATGTATGGCATCATCTGATAACGAAGCTTGGTGTAATGAACCATGCTATTATATGCAGGATGTCCTTCAGGAGCAATATTGTAGATCTCACGATAAGGATATTGTCCATGACTACGGAATAGCGGACAGAATGCACCAAACTGGAACCAACGAGCATTCAGCTCTCTCCATTCTTTCATATCTTCTGAGCCTTCTTTCGCATTTTCATAACGTTTTTCGACACAGAAACCACCGATATCCATTGTCCAATAAGGAATACCCGACATAGCAAAATTAAGTCCGGCTGAAATCTGAGCTTTCATATCTTCCCAACGAGTACCAATATCGCCACTCCATGTAGCTGTAGAATAACGTTGTAGTCCGGCAAAGCCAGAACGGGTAAGCAAGAAGACACGGTTGTTAGGATTAGTAGAACGCTGACCTTCATAAATACCCTGTGCATTAACAAGAGCGTAAGCGTTAAAGTACTCAACTGATGGGCCTAAAGCTGTAGGAGTCATTAGCTCTTTACGGTACTGTATACTTGCATTTGATAAAATATCCGGCTCGGAAGCATCCATCCACCAAGCATCAATACCTTTAGAATATAGCTTTTCGTTCAACTGATCCCAAAATAGTTTGCGAGCACCTTCGCTGTAAGCATCATAAAATCCTCCAATGTAACCCGGGCTGATCCAATCGCGGATGCTATCTTTTACAGCACGGTTAAACATCCATCCTTTTTCGTCAAAAGCCTTGTAATTATCTGTCGTATAATAAAATTTAGGCCATACAGAAATCATAATATGTGCATCTTTTGCATGTACGCTATCCATCATTCCTTTTGCATCAGGGAAACGCTCGGTATCAAAATCATGGCTTCCCCATGCATCTTTCGGCCAATACGACCAATCTAATATTATGTTATCTAGGGGTATATTTCTCTTGCGGTATTCATCTACAACGCCAAGCAATTCTGTCTGAGTTTTGTATCTTTCGCGGCTTTGCCAGAATCCCATTGCCCATTTAGGCATAATTTGCGATTTTCCTGTAACAGTCCTATATCCTTTAATCACATCATCGGCACTGTTTCCACGAATAAAATAATAGTCGATCTGATCGCCCATCTCTGACCAAAGAGCCAACTTGTTTTGTTCTTCCTGAGATTTCGGGCTCAAAGCTTTAAGTCCTATATATGATATACCGCCATCGGGTTTCCAATCGAGTTTTATTTTACGTTTTTCACCGGCTTTCATATCCACTGTGAACTTATAGCTATTCGGATTCCATGCCGTACGCCATCTTTCAGGCACTATTACCTCATTATCTAATGATATAGTTGTATAACCTGCATAATAAAGTATAAAATGATATTTACCAGTTTCCTTTGCCTCTATATCTCCTTCCCAAGTGATGCGAGAATTGAAGAACGGAAAGTCTTGAGGAAACTTCTTTATTGTTTCCAGATTTTCGTAATCAATCTGTGATTCGGCTCTTTCTACAAAAACTTTATTTGGATCCGCATTTACCATATAAGTAGCGGTCAGCCCACCTTCTTTTCCTGTTTTGTCATATAGCTTAAATTGATCCAAGTCGAGATAATCACGAGAATCACCGAATTTAGTCAGTGAGTAGTTATCCCAAAGTATCCCATAGTTTTTGCTCGATAAAACAAACGGAACAGACACTTTTGTATTATATTGGAAAAGAACCTCATTCTTTCCCTTGTAGTTAAACTCATCAGCCTGATGTTGTCCAAGTCCATAAAAAGCCTCATCGGCAGGAGATTCAAAGACTTGCTGCATAGTATATGCTTTTGTTCCTTCGACTTCAATATCAGAAAATGATTTACCTCCTCCTTTATTTTCAGCTAGAAGCACATTACCATTTATATCAGAGAAAGTAACCTCTCCTGTAGTCAAAGATACCGTAGCAATGGTAGATGCTGTTTTAAGAACAACATTTCCGTTTTCCTCTTTAGCATCCCATCCTGTTGTTTGTGTTTTATCATATATGGTAATAAGACTTTTTTTGTCAGAAAACTTATAGCCGGGAGTAGCCGAAACATGGATTACATCATCATTGACAACTTGCAATCTGATGTTCTTTGTAGCTAAAGCATTGTCCGTTTTCAGGTTTACAATTATTCCGTCACTCGTTCTCTGATATGGTCCGCTTTTACAGCCGATGAATAGAGCCATCGACAATAAACCGACCAAAAGCAGTTGATTTTTTTTCATGGTTATTATGGTTTAAGTTTCATTGATACAAAAATATCCCTGAATATGCAGAGAGGCATTCTTAAATGTTTTTAATGCAACCGTTAAAGATTCTCTACAGGGGTTTAAATGTTTCCATTTAGGGATTAAAATGCTAACAAAACATTAGGAATCGCTTTATTTATATAAATTTGTATCCATCGAACCTGAATACCTAGCAATGAAAAAACCATTATACACCCTTCTATTCCTCTTATTCTCTTTTATCATAAAAGCTCAGCAATTTGAATTTTCTCATTTGAATAATACAAACGGCTTATCAAACAATCAAGTGGAAGCAATCTTGAAGGACAGCCGTGGTTTTATATGGTTTGGTACAAATATGGGGCTCAACAGGTACGACGGGATAAACTTTAAAACATATAAGAATATAAAGAATGATAGTAAAAGTCCATCGTACGACCGTTTTACAGGAATACAAGAAGATATAAAGGGAAACCTATGGTTGCAGTCGAGTGCAGGGGTTTATATGCTATATGACTGGAAATCGGAATCTTTTATAAACAATATAGATTCATTGCTAAGCGATATAGGGTTACCACCCGCACCAGCTATTATAGAAATTGACAAGAAGAAAGATTTATACATCTCATATCCGGGAAAGGGTATTCACAAATACGATGCAACTACTAACAAAATAACAATCTATAAGCAATCGAAGAATACAAATGATCTGGCTCTGTCTGATATCTCCGATATAAAAATAAAGGATAGCTACATTTGGGTTCTTCACAACGACGGACTTTTGGAGCGTGTAAACATGCAGACAAACAGAGTGGACATGCGAAATACATTCTTTAAAGACAACAACCAAAACTCTACAATACAGAAATCCTTATTTATAGATTCTGATAATGACATTTGGGTTTATCCAAGTATAGCGGATAAAGGCGTAGTATATCTAAATACAAAAAAAGGACAATGGACTTTACTGGACACCAATAGTAAGGTTGCATTATCGAGTAGCTTTGTCAGATGTGTGGGACAGGATATTAACGGACTGATATGGATAGGAACAGATCACGGTGGAATAAGCATTCTGGACAAAAAGAATCAAAAGATAACGGTTCTTAAAAATGATATATACAATCATAATTCCATCAGTCAGAACTCTATCATCAGTTTCTATAGTGAACCTAACGGAACAGTATGGGTAGGGACATACAAAAGTGGAGCATCTTATTATCATCCAAATCTTTTCAAATTTAGGAAATCACCTCTCTTTTATATGTTCAACAAAAATGCAGAAATATTCGACTGCAATAGTTTATACAAAGACAAGAGTAATAATCTTTGGATAGGGACAAATGGAACCGGTCTTATCAAATACGATCAAAGCACGGAGCAAGTAGAACGTTTTCGTAACAATCCTAACGATGCGGGAAGCATCTCGTCTGATATTATCACATCAATATACGAAGATCACACACAAACACTTTGGATTGGAACTTTCATGGGAGGGCTGAACTCCTTTGACGGTAAAAGTTTCAAGAAATTCCAATTGAATGAGACTAACTTAAACTCTCTTTCGAGCAAAAGTGTGTATAGCCTTACCGAAGACAACGACCATAATTTATGGATCGCAACTCTTGGGGGCGGTATAGATCAATTAAATCCAGCAAGGGATACGTTTACTCATCACAATATGAGTAACAGTAAAGATCTTTTATCCAATTATATTGTATCTATGTTTGTAGATACTCAAAATAATATATTTCTAAGTACCGACAGAGGAATATGCGTATTAGACGAAAGTAAAAAAGAAGTAAGAAAATACTTTCCGAACAACACATTTCTCGATTCCCTTACCAGTATTGTTATAAACAATCTGATTGTAGATTCAAGAGGTCTTTTATGGATTGCTACGGACAAAGGGATCAATGTATATTATCCTACAAAACAGCGATTTGAATACATTACAACCAACGAAGGGCTACCGGGTGATGAAGTTGTATCACTCATAGAAGATAATGATGGCAATATATGGGCAGGAACCCGAAACGGATTGGTATGTTTCTACTGTAAGTATGACAATCAGAAACTGACGTATACAATCGCATCTTTCGATGTTAACGACGGACTGCCGGGTTCGGTATTTAATACGAATGCTATATTTAAAGACAAAGACGGAATTATCTACATAGGCAGCACTAAAGGATATACATCTTTCGATCCAAGAAAAATAGTATTTAATAAAAATGTACCTAAACCGCATTTCACAGATCTTCTTATTACCAATCAGGTGATTAAACCGAATACAAAATACAATGGACGTGTTATTCTCGAAAAATCAATAACAGACCTCGATGAGATTGTTTTACATTACGGTGAAACCAATTTTACAATACAATTTTCATCCCTAAATTACATCCATCCCGAGAAGAATCGATATAAATACATGTTGGAAGGATTGGATAACAAATGGACTGAAACAAGCACCGGAATCGGCTCGGCATCATATTCCAACCTTAATGCCGGCACATACAAACTTATTGTTTACGCCAGCAATGACGATAATGTATGGAGCAGTGAGCCTATTGTTTTGACAATCGTAGTAAAACCCCCATTTTGGCTATCATGGTGGGCAACCATTATATACATACTCATCACGATCACGATCTTAAGGTTTTTCATAAAATATAAGTTGAATAAACAAAAAGAAGAATACGAACAGGCTCAAAAAATACTGGAAGCTCAGAAAATACATGAAGTAGACGAATTGAAATTCAAATTCTTTACCAATATAAGCCATGAATTCAAGACTCCGCTCACGCTCATTCTTACACCGTTGGAGAAACTTATGAAATCATCTATATCGGACGAGCAAAAAGCAACGATGAGCATCATGCACAAGAATGCTAAAAACTTGCTGAACATGGTGAACGAAATACTTGATTTCAGGAAGTTTGACCAAAACAAGATGACTCTGAATATTTCACGAGGGAATATTATAGAATTTACAAAAGAAATATGTCAGTCGTTCTCGGCATTGGCAGGAGAGAAATCAATAAAACTTACATTCACAACGTATCTGCAAGAACTGCAGATGGAGTTTGATAAAGAAAAGATGCATAAAATCATATCCAATCTGATTTCCAATGCATTCAAATATACAGAAGACGGACAGATAGATGTCAGTATTGGCATTTCCGAACTGTTACAAACAGATACACCAACCAAACAGCTATGCCTAAAAGTTTCTGATACAGGCGTTGGCATAGAGAAAGAATATCTCGAGAAAATATTTGAACGCTTCTTCAGAATAGAAAAAGCAGAAAAAAACAATCAATCGGGAACCGGAGTTGGACTCCATTTAGCCAGTGAATATGTAAAATTACATGGAGGCGAAATACAAGTGGAAAGTACAGAAGGAAAGGGTTCTACTTTTACAATATTACTGCCTATACAAAATTCGACATATAAGGAGTTAAGCAACCAAGACATTATACATTCGGGAGATATTTCTATTAGCGAAATAAAAGAAGGAGCCGAGCTCGATTTAAAGTCGGCGCAACGGGCACATCTTCCGCTTCTACTAATAGTTGATGACAATGAAGACTTTTGTGAATTTATCACCAGCTTGTTTATAGACGATTATCGCACCGTTATAGCAAACGATGGAGAAGAAGGATACAGCATTGTACTCGATCAACTACCGGATATTATATTATGCGATGTTATGATGCCAAAGATGGATGGCTATGAGTTTTGCAGGCATGTAAAAGGTGATATACGAACTTCACATATTCCGATCATACTACTTACGGCCAAATCGTCGGAAGAAAGCAAATATTCGGGTATTGAGGCAGGAGCAGACGATTATATCTCCAAGCCTTTCAACATTGACATGCTGAAACTAAAAATAGCGAAGATCATCGAGAGGCAAAAAAAGATACATAGCAACTTCAAGAAGAAAATAGATATCTCCCTGAGCGAAATAGAGATAACATCTATGGACGAAAAGTTTGTACAAAAAACAATCTCTATTGTGGAAGAAAACATTGGAAATCCTGAATTTCTTGTAGAAGACCTTTGCAAAGAGATGGGTATGAGCCGGGTCTATTTTTACAAAAAAATATTGGCTCTGACAGACAAGACCCCTTCTGAGTTTATCCGCTTTATTCGTTTAAAGAGAGCAGCTGATTTATTGGAAAAAAGCCAGATGTTTGTCAATGAAATTGCCTTTCAGGTAGGATTTAATGATCCCAAATATTTCCGCAAGTATTTTAAAGAGGAATTTGGTGTAACCCCTAATGAGTATAAAAAAAACGTATCGAAATGATCCAGTAAACATATTACCCCCCTTTATGAAACATACGGAATAGATTTTAAGCTAAAGATGTAATATTTTTGTATTGTACGGTTAAAATCTATTCCATGAAAAAACTATTACTTATTCTGCTATTTATTTTGTTTGCGAATACCGGGGTATTTGCACAATATGTCTATCCGTTCCAAAACACAAACTTAAGCGACGAAAAACGCCTCGACAATCTACTGTCTATAATGACAATTGACGAGAAAATAAATGCACTATCCACAAACTTAGGCGTTCCTCGCTTAGGAATTCGAAACACAGGACATTCTGAAGGATTGCACGGGATGGCACTGGGAGGCCCCGGTAACTGGGGTGGTTTCAAAATGGTAAATTATCAGCGTGTGCCCGATGTATATCCTACAACTACATTTCCTCAGGCCTATGGACTAGGTGAGACATGGGATACAGAACTGATAAAAAAAGTAGCTGACATAGAAGCCACAGAAATAAGATATTACACACAAAACGAAAGATATACAAAAGGAGGTTTGGTAATGCGTGCCCCCAATGCAGACTTAGCCCGGGACCCACGTTGGGGACGCACGGAGGAGAGTTTTGGAGAAGACCCTTTTCTGGTATCGGAGATGGCGGTAGCCTTTATAAAAGGACTACAAGGAGACAATCCCCGATACTGGAAATCGGCATCCTTAATGAAACATTTCCTTGCAAACAGTAATGAAGATGGGCGCGATTCGACATCCTCTAATTTTGATAATCGACTGTTTCACGAGTATTATTCATATCCTTTCCGAAAAGGTATAGAAAAGGGCGGCTCTCAGGCTTTCATGGCAGCTTATAATAGCTGGAACGGAATACCCATGACGATCCACCCTATTTTGAAAGACATTCGTAAAGACTGTAACTTTAAAGGAATAATCTGTACCGACGGAGGAGCTCTTGATCTGTTGATAAAAGCACATAAGACATTCCCAACCCACACAGAAGGCAGTGCAGCCATCGTAAAAGCCGGTGTAGGGCAATTTCTTGATAATTTCCGTCCATACATATACGAAGCCTTAGAAAAAGGAATGCTGACAGAAGCAGATATAGACAAGGCTATACGGGGAAATTTCTATATCGCATTGAAGTTAGGCCTGCTAGATGGAGATCAGACAAAACTACCTTATGCTCATATAGGAGTTACAGATACAGTTTCGGTGTGGAGAAATAAAGAAATACAAGATTTTGTACGTCTGGTTACTGCAAAATCTGTCGTGCTACTAAAAAATGAGAAAAAACTATTGCCTTTAAAGAAGGAAAACATTAAGAGGATTGCAATTATTGGTCCACGAGCCAACGAAGTATTACTAGACTGGTATAGCGGCACTCCGCCTTATACAGTTTCCATACTACAAGGTATAAAAAATGCAGTCGGTAACAATGTCGAAGTTATACACGAGCCTTCGAATGAAATGGACAAAGCCTATCTTGCCGCACAGAAAGCAGATATAGCCATAGTATGCGTTGGAAATCATGTATATGGCACCGATCCTAAATGGAAATACTCACCTGTACCGAGCGACGGACGTGAGGCTGTGGATCGCAAAGCTTTATCACTCGAACAAGAAGACTTAGTAAAGATTGTACACAAAGCGAACCCCAATACCGTAATGGTACTGGTCAGCAGCTTCCCTTTTGCTATAAACTGGTCGCAAGAAAATATACCGGCGATACTGCATATTACAAACAACAGTCAGGAACTCGGAAACGGTCTGGCTGACGTAATCTTCGGCGATTATAATCCTGCGGGCAGAACAAATCAGACTTGGGTAAAATCCATTGCCGACCTACCCCCGATGATGGATTATGATATACGGAACGGCCGCACATACATGTATGCAAAAGAAAAGTCGCTATACCCTTTCGGATATGGTCTTAGCTACACAAATTTCACCTACTCCGATATGGCTTTATCTTCTTCTACTCTTTCTAAAGGAAAAGATTTAAAAGTATCAGTAAATGTAAAAAATACAGGAGATGTGGATGGAGAAGAAGTAGCCCAACTATATGTATCGTTTCCTCAGTCAAAAGTTATACGACCAATCAAACAGCTAAAAGGCTTCGATCGCACGATGGTCAAAAAAGGAGAAAGTAAAACTTTTGAATTCACTCTAAGAGCCGAAGATCTAGCATATTGGGACAACGATAAAGACTCGTTTGTAATAGAACCCGGAACAGTGAATCTCTTGATAGGATCATCTTCGGAAGATATCAGGCTGACAAAAGAAATACAACTAAAATAACCAATCTAAGACCTATGAAAATACGAATTATTCTTTGCCTCATCATTTGCTTCAGCACGCAGCTTGCGGCTCAACAAAAACGCATATTAGGTGAACCTATCGACATGAGTATCGACTTTAAGGATTTTCACAATACATTTTTCTTTGCCGACAAAGTGGCTTCATTTAACGGAGCAGAAGGGAAAGGGAAAATCTCGTGGAAACGAACATCATTGTACACTCGTCAGGCTTTTAATGTAAATACAATCTTACCACAAGATTTAAAGATGTTAGATTTTCCGGGCGAAGCCTATGAGCAAAACCCCGAATTAGACTTCTCGGTAGATTTTGTGACACCACGCACATTGCGAATAAGAATGTTGACAACCCCTGTCCAACCTAAACCGTTCGACTCTCCTATGTTAGTCAAAGAACCGGGCAAAGACAGTTCCTGGAAATATTCTAAAACAGGGAATACGCATACTTACAAAAGCAATTACGGCAGTATAGAAATTGAAGAAAATCCATTCCGTATCACGTTGAAAGACGAAAAAGGAAAACGATTGACCGATACATGGCGTTGGTGCGACAATGATTCTTCGCAAGTAAAGGTTATCCCTTTCAACTTCATCAAACGGGGATTGGATAATAGCCGCGCAATAAACCCAGTATTTTCATTGTCTCCGGGAGAAAAAATATTTGGTTGCGGCGAATCTGTAACCAAGTTAGACAAGAGAGGTCAAAAGGTTAATCTATTCGTTACCGATCCGCAAGGCCCCGAAACAGATCAAATGTACAAGCCTGTTCCTTTCTTTATGAGTAATCGTGGTTACGGTATGTTTATGCACACATCAGCCCCTGTCACTTGCGATTTCGGGAATACCTATGTAGGTGCAAACAAGCTGTTCATGGGAGATGAAGCACTCGATCTGTTCATATTTATCGGCGAACCGAAAGACATACTGAATGAATATACCGAAATAGTAGGGAAGCCATCTATGCCTCCACTCTGGTCGTTTGGCACATGGATGAGCCGAATCACTTACTTTGAGCAAAGCGAGGGTTATGATGTCGCAGCCAAACTACGCTCATATAAAATCCCGTCCGATGTTATTCACTTCGATACAGGATGGTTCGAAACAGACTGGCAATGCGACTATAAATTTGCGCCATCGAGGTTTTCCAATCCTCAGAAAATGATTGACGATCTAAAGAAAGATGGATTCCATATCTCGCTGTGGCAACTGACTTATTTTACACCTAAAAATAAATTTTTCAATGAAATAATAGAGAAAAACTTGCATGTAAAAAACTCAAAAGGAGAAATGCCTTATGAAGATGCAGTTTTAGACTTTTCCAACCTTGAGACTGTAAAATGGTATCAGGACAAACTTGCAGGATTACTAAAAATGGGAGTTGGTGCAATAAAAGTAGACTTCGGAGAAGCCGCACCAATAGAAGGATTTTATGCATCAGGGCGTGGTGGATGGTACGAGCACAATCTGTATCCGCTGCGTTACAACAAAGCTGTTGCAGACATCACCAAAGAAGTCAACAATGAAAATATTATCTGGGCTCGCAGTGCTTGGGCAGGAAGCCAACGCTATCCTCTCCATTGGGGTGGCGATGCTGCGAATACAGATATCGGTATGGATGCAACATTACGCGGAGGCCTCTCATTCGGACTAAGCGGCTTTTCTTTCTGGAGTCACGATATAGGAGGATTTGTGGTTGCTGCTCCCGAGAATCTGTATCGACGTTGGTTACCTTTCGGATTTTTGACATCGCATAGCCGTGCACATGGAGCACCACCAAAAGAGCCTTGGCTATATAACGATAACTTTGTAAAAGCTTTTCGTGAATCGGCCGAAATGAAATACAAATTAATGCCGTACATTTATGCACAAGCTAAATTATGTACCGAAAAAGGGTTGCCTATGGTTCGGGCTTTGTTTGTGGAATATCCCGACGATCCCGGAGCATGGCTTGTAGAAGATCAGTATCTCTTTGGGACTGACATATTAGTAGCTCCGATGATGGAAGCCGGAACAGAACGAAATGTATATCTGCCCAAAGGCAACTGGATCGATTATCAAAGTGGAAAAACATATCAACAAGGATGGAATGTGGTAGAAGCCGGCAAAATCCCAGCTATCATTCTGGTGCGCGAGGGTGCTGTTATCCCGCACGCCCAACTTGCTCAATCTACAGATAAAATCAATTGGTCTGATATAGAACTAAAAGTTTATGGAGACAAAGAAAAAGCGACAGGATTCGTTTGTCTTCCGTCAGACAATAAACTAACAGATATTATTCTTACAAAATCGGGTAGTAATTATCAGCTGGAAAAAGGACAAATACAAGGTGTGCATTATAGGATAAACAAGTAAAAAATGAAGTTCTACAAACTATTTTTATTATTTTTTATTTTTTCATGGAGTGGACTTTCTGCTCAAAATAAACAAAACGAATGGCAATACTATTTCGATAAGCCGGCATCCATCTGGGAAGAATCAATCCCATTAGGAAATGGCAGAATAGGGATGATGCCTTGGGGTGGAATAGAAAAGGAACGAGTCGTATTAAATGAAATTTCTCTATGGTCGGGCAACAAGCAGGATGCTGATAATCCCGAAGCTTATAAATATCTGGGTGAAATAAGAAGACTTCTATTTGAGAAAAAGAATAAAGAGGCTCAGGAATTAATGTACAAAACCTTCACCTGCAAAGGCAAAGGAAGTGCAGGTTTGGAATATGGTAAATTTCAGATTTTTGCGAACCTGTATGTAGACTTTATATACCCTGACAAATCTGAAGCGACACAGTATAAAAGGGTGCTGGACATGAATAATGCTCTATCTACTGTTTCTTTCTCTAAAAATGATGTAGAATACAAACGAGAATACTTTACGTCTTTTTCTGATGACATCGGATTAGTAAAATATACAGCAAGTAAGCCGGAAGCATTAAGCCTAAAGATATCATTGCAACGTGATGAGAATTTTAAAACTTATGCGAGCGGCAACACTCTTTATATTTTTGGACAATTGGAAGCAGGAGAAAACCATTCGGGAATGAAATATCTGGGAATGGTGAAAGTGATAAACAAAGGAGGAGAATTATCAGCTACGGACAAGGAGATAGATATTAAGAATGCTAATGAAGTCACCCTATATGTTTCATTAGCGACCAACTACAACGGTACGAATCATGAAAAAACAGCTTCTGACCTCTTGAACAATGCCGGAGTCAATTACGAGAAACTAAAAAAGAAACATATTGCAAAATATCAGGTTCTTTTTAATCGTGTAGATCTCACTTTAGAAAAAAATAAGAATTCCTCACTAGCAATAGATAAGCGACTGGAAGCATTTGCAACAGACAAAACAGATTACGATCTGGCTGCCTTATATATGCAGTACGGTCGTTATCTATTAATATCGTCTACCCGAGAGGGAAGCCTCCCTCCTAACCTGCAAGGACTGTGGGCTCCACAAATAAACACCCCTTGGAATGCTGATTATCATTTGAATATCAATCTACAGATGAATCTTTGGGGAGCTGAAATGTTTAATCTTTCCGAGCTCCACAAACCTACTATCGAATTTGTGAAATCGTTGGTAGAGCCGGGAGAAAAAACAGCAAAAATATATTATAACAGCAATGGATGGGTCGTTCATATTTTGAGTAATGTATGGGGCTTCACTTCTCCCGGAGAACACCCTTCATGGGGAGCAACCAACACGGCCGGCGCATGGATGTGCCAGCATCTCTGGGAACACTACTTATACACTCAGGATAAAGAATATCTAAAATCGGTATATCCGACAATGAAAGGTGCGGCTTTATTCTTTGAGGACATGCTGATCGAAGACCCTAACAACGGTTATTTGGTTACGGCTCCGACTACTTCTCCTGAGAACGCTTACATAACACCATCGGGAGACGTGGTAAGTATCTGTACAGGCTCAGCGATGGACAATCAGATTATTCGCGAATTATTTACAAACGTAACGAATGCTGCAAAAATATTAGAGGTAGATAATGAATGGATCCAAGATATTTCAGCGAAAAAAGAACGACTAGCACCTACTTCAATCGGAAAATACGGACAGGTAATGGAATGGCTCGAAGATTATGAAGAGAGTGAAATCCACCATCGCCATGTATCACAACTGTATGGACTACATCCGGGAAATGAACTTTCCTATGAAAAGACTCCCGAACTGATGCAAGCGGCTAAAGTCACCCTGACAAGACGAGGAGATCAGTCTACAGGATGGTCTATGGCATGGAAAATTAATTTCTGGGCACGGCTCAAAGACGGAAACAAAGCTTATAAACTGATTGGCGACCTGTTGAAACCTGCTGAAAATAACTGGGGCACCTATCCAAATCTGTTCAGTGCACACCCTCCTATGCAAATAGATGGCAACTTTGGCGGATCAGCCGGAATAGGGGAAATGCTTCTGCAAAGCCATGAAGGTTTTATAGAACTACTGCCTGCTATACCCGACGGGTGGAAGAACGGAGAAGTGAGAGGCATGAAAGTAAGAGGGGGTGCAGAAATTTCCTTTAAATGGAAAGATAACAAGATCCAATATATACATATCACGGCAACTGCAAGCAATCAGTTTGTGATTAAACTACCTAGCGGAAAGCCTTTGATTGCAGGAACAAAGAACTATAAAATAGAAAGTAATAGATTATACCTGACATTGAATAAGGGAAATAAAATTGAAATTACGTTAAACAAATAAATATTAAACAATTACAGAAAACATGAAGAAACTATTTTTTTATGTATTATTCGGCTTACTCTTATTGCAAGCAAACGGACAAACAAAACAGATTCCGGTCTACCTTGACGATAGTAAACTTATGGAGGTCAGAATAGAAGATGCTCTATCAAGAATGACTTTGGAAGAAAAGATTGCAATGATACATGCTCAATCTAAATTTAGTACACCCGGAGTTCCTCGTCTAGGTATTCCTGAAATATGGATGAGCGACGGCCCTCATGGGGTACGTATGGAAATAGACTGGGATACATGGAACCATGCAGGATGGACAAACGACTCATGCACTGCTTTCCCTGCATTAACATGTTTAGCTGCGACATTCAACCCCGAGCTTTCTCTGAAATACGGAAATGCACTGGGAGAAGAAGCTCGTTTCAGAAAAAAAGAAATGATTCTTGGACCCGGTGTCAATATTTATCGCACGCCGATGAATGGCCGTAACTTTGAATATATGGGTGAAGACCCTTACTTAGCCTCTAAGATGGTTGTTCCTTTCGTTAAAGGGGTACAACAAAACGGAGTAGCTGCAACGATGAAACACTTTGCCCTAAATAACCAAGAACTATGGCGCGGGCATATCGATGTGGAAGTGAGCGACAGAGCGTTATATGAAATATACCTGCCTGCATTCAAAGCCGGAGTAGAAGAAGGCAAGGTATGGGCAATAATGGGTTCTTATAACAAATATAGAGGCCAGTATTGCAGCCATCACGAAAGACTTATCAATCAGATACTAAAAGGAGAATGGAATTATGACGGTGTGGTAGTTACAGATTGGGGAAGTGCCCACAACACACGTGAAGCAGCGTTGTACGGTCTTGATATAGAAATGGGAACTTGGACTAACGGGCTCACATGGGGTCAAAGTTTTGCTTACGACAATTACTATCTGGCAAAACCATATCTGAAGATGTTGGAAAAGGGCGAATTGCCGATGTCTACCCTCGATGATAAGGTTCGTAGAGTATTACGTCTAAACTTTAGAACAAATATGGACAGAAACCGTCCATACGGTAGTTTTGCGACACCCGAACATGCAGCTGTAAGCCGTGAAGTGGCTGAGCAAGGTATTGTATTGATGAAAAATACAAATAACTTTTTCCCGATAGCTAAAGACCGCTACAAGAAAATTGTTGTAATCGGAGAAAATGCAACCCGTTCTTTAACCGTAGGTGGAGGATCGTCTGAACTTAAAGTAAAGAAAGAAGTTTCTCCCCTCGAAGGATTGAAAATTAAATATGGCACTGATAAGGTATTCTACACAATGGGGTACGGTTCAGGACCTAGCGTATATGATCATTTTATTCCATCTCCGTACAACGCGGATTCATTGAAGCGAGAAGCTTTGGCTTTGGTTAAAGATGCAGACGTTGTTTTATTCTTCGGCGGGTTAAACAAGAACTATCAACAAGACTGCGAAGGCGGAGACCGTACTTCTTACGACCTGCCATTTGGTCAGAACGAACTGATCGAAGACTTGTTGAAAGTAAATAAGAACATGGGAATCTTTATCGTGAGTGGAAATGCCGTAGCTATGCCGTGGTTGGATAAAGTACCAGCTTTGATGCAGTCATGGTACCTTGGTTCGGAAGCAGGAAATGCGACAGCGAATGTAATTGCAGGTGACATCAATCCTTCCGGAAAGTTACCATTCAGTATTCCGAAGAAGTTAGAAGATAACGGTGCTATGTCTTTCGGTACAATTTCCTATCCGGGAGATAGCATCAAGCAGATATACAAAGAAGATATCTTGGTTGGTTACCGTTGGCACGATACAAAGAAAATTCCAGCATTATTTCCTTTCGGATATGGATTGTCATATACCACATTCGAGTATGGTAAAGCTTCTACAGACAAGAAAGAGTACACTAAAAATGACGAAATTAAAATAAGCCTAACTCTTACTAACAAAGGAAACGTTGACGGTGCAGAATCGGTACAGATATATGCATCACAGCAAAAACCTTCGATGGAACGCCCTGCTAAAGAATTGAAAGCGTTCAAAAAGGTTTTCTTAAAAGCCGGAGAGACTAAAAATGTAGAACTGTCAATACCTGTCAAAGACCTTGCTTTCTTCAATGACAAAGCACACGAATGGGTCGTAGAATCGGATAAGTTCACATTGCATTGTGCTGCATCATCTGCAGATGTAAAAAGCTCTGTAACAATAAATGTGAAGTAAAGTTATCTTTATATAGGAACCTGACAGAAATGGAAAGGTGACAAACAGAATCTTTGAAAAAAGTGTCACTTTTGTCACCTTTTTATTATATAAATTGAAAAACAATCATATAACAGAAGACCATGAAAAGCGTTTTTAGAGCATTCTTTCTCTTTTGCCTCACTACTTTGTTGATCAGTCAGGCTTTTTCGCAAACGGGATACAAAAATCCTATAATACCGGGGTTCAATCCCGATCCGAGTGTTTGCAGAGTAGGAGACGATTTCTATCTTGTAACTTCATCATTCGAATATTTTCCGGGGCTACCTATCTATCATAGCAAGGATCTGATAAACTGGAAACAAATAGGACATTGCCTAACAAGAGATTCGCAGTTGTCATTACACAAAGTTTCAGCATCTGGAGGACTATATGCTCCGTCTATACGTTACCACGATGGGCTATTTTATGTCATTTGTACAAACGTATCGGATAAAGGTAATTTTTATTGTACGGCTACCGATCCGGCAGGACCTTGGAGCGACCCTATCTGGGTAGATATAAAAAGCATAGACCCTGACATTTTCTGGGATGAAGATGGTAAAACATATTTTGTAACTCAAGGTGATGAGGGTATCCGAGTTACAGAAATCGATATTAAAACAGGTAAGGTATTATCTCCGGAACGTCTTGTTTGGGGCGGCATAGGAGGTCGTTTCCCTGAAGCTCCCCACATTTACAAAAAAGATGGTTTCTATTATCTTTTGCTGGGTGAAGGAGGAACAGAATATATGCACAGTGCCACGATAGGACGCAGCAAGAATATATTCGGTCCTTACGAATCATGTCCATTAAATCCGATACTGACTCATGCCAACCGAAGAGGGCAAAGCAATACTATACAGGGTGTAGGACATGCAGATCTTGTACAGGCAAAAGACGGCTCTTGGTGGATGGTATTTCTAGGATTCAGAGTAACGCATCAATGGGCATATTATCATGTACTTGGACGTGAAACATTCTTAGCTCCTGTAGACTGGCCTAAAGGTGGCTGGCCACAAGTGAACGGAAACGGAACTGTATCGCTAAATATGGACGTTCCTACACTCCCACTCCATCCGGTAGAAAAAGCAGCTATACGTACAAACTTTGATGCAGACAAACTTGGTTTCGAGTGGCAATATTTACGTAATCCTATCAGAGAAAATTATTCGTTGACAGAAAAGAAAGGATGGATAAGAATCACTACTTCTCCATATACATTAGACGAAACTGAGGCTATATCAATGATCTGCCGCCGACAAACAGAGCATGATTTCAGAGCTGAAACTCTTTTAGAGTTCAATTCATCAGCGAATAACGAGGAAGCGGGAATGACTTTGATACAAAATAATACGCATCACTACGACTTGTTATTGAAAAAATCGGGCAGCCAGTATATAGTGCAATTACGTGTAAAAGTGGGATCACTTTCTTACATTGCAGGAGAAAAACAAGTTAAAAGTAATAAGCTGAAATTAAAGATTGAAGGTACACCTTCGCAATACGCTTTTTATTGCGCAGAAGCCGATAGCGACAACTTCAATGAATTGGGAAGGCTAGACACCCGATACCTGAGTACTGAGGTTGCAGGTGGATTTACAGGGGTGATGATAGGGCTCTACACCTCTTCGAATGGGAAGCCAAGTAAAGCCAAAGCCTATTTTGACTGGTTCGATTACGATGCAAAAAGATAATATAAGATGAAGGTGGGATAATTGTTATTGTTCTATTTTTGTCATTCTGAGTGTAACGAAGAATCTCCACCTTCAATACACGAGAAGTTTCACTTCGTTCAACATGACAAAGAAAACAACAGCAATTATTCCTACCTATTTACTGTATCAATAAATACTCTCCTTCGCTACATCGATAAACAGTTCAGACAATTTCCGGCTGACAGCATCGGCATACTTCCTACCTTTCTCTGCTGTTGACTTTTTAGGGTTTCCAATCCCTGTATCATTAGAGACCTTCGCCCAATTTCTTGGTGTCCAGCCAGTGCCGTCTCTAAGAGATTCAGCACTAAAGGTTTTAGACGCTCCGTCTCCTGCAACAGATAGGTTCACCAACTCCGGATGGTAATGCATCATCATTGAGGTTTCCATTTCGCCGGCATGGTCGTCTTTTTCTTCAAAATATCCGCTCTGAGGAACAATGGCGAACAGATTACTTATCACAATCAAAAAATCAGGATATTGAACAACCAGATCTCGTATCATATTCTTAAAGCTATTTCCACCATGTCCGTTTACAATAACAAGTTTATGTATGCCTTGATAGTTCAGCGAAGAGACGATATCTGATAGTATGGCTTTTTGCGTCTCATAACCGGCATGCAAACAAAAAGGTAGTTCTCTTTGTCCCGGATTCTGCGAGCCAAGATGTATTACAGGCAATACCATCCCTTTCACTTTTTGTTTTTCGTATGCCTTAATGACCGCATCTACTGACAAATCGTGAGCCAGATAGCAATCTGTCATATAAGGTAAGTGATAATTATGAGGTTCGGTAGCACCCCATGGCTGCACTGCATAATCGTACTTTTCGTTCTTCGTGTCGTTGTATATCGCTGACAGCATATCAAATCGCGTGTTCATATCCTTACTTTTTTATTATTTGTAAAGATAACAATAGCTTTTTATCTTTGTTGGGTAAAAAACAAACAGATGAAAGAAAAGATCATAGAGCTGAGAAAAATACTTCCCATACCAATGGGTGAAGCCATACAAATGTTGAAAGATAATGATAATGATGTAGAAAAATGTGTCTACCTATTCAAAGCTAAATCGATAAAGGAAATCCAATCTCTTACCGGCTGTGACGAAGAAATGGCTAATAAGTATTATGAAGCAGAAAAGTACGATTTCAACAGAACAGTATCGGCTATTAGGGAAGATCTTTTCGACAAGAACTATACACTTATAGAGGGAGTAACTAAAGAGAATATCAGTTTGATATATCAATGGCTAAGACTTATTGAAGATAAAGACTTCGGGCTGTCATTAGACTTCTCGTATCTCAATATAGTATTGGATACATTGCTGTTGATCCCTCCATTGAAAGAGACCGCAGAAACAATCCGAAAGGCAAAAGATGCTAAGGATATCATTTTCGAAGGATATTCAGACACCGATAGCCTGGACGAGTTTGTTCGCCGCTACAAAAAGCTTGACGACAGCGAAGAATTTCAAAAAGCGGATCGTATAGTAAACTTAAAGCTCACTATTATAAGAGAAGAGTTGATACGACATGCTCGAAACTTATAATAAGTTACTCTGTTATAAGGAGCATATCATTTTCATCGAACTGCCAAGATTCAGCATAAGCAATCTCCCAATAATATCCGTCTAAGTCTCGGAAATATCCGCTATAACCTCCCCAAAAAACAGCTTGGGGATTTTTTATTACCTTACCGCCAATACTCTCTACATCGGCAAAGATAGCATCTACTTCTTCCTTCGATTTTGCATTGTATGCCAATGTAAATCCCGAGAATCCTGTGTTTAGATGAGGTGTAGCTGAACTGTCGATATCCTCCGCTAACATTTTCAGAGGGTAAAGCGCTAATTTTGTTCCGCCGTTATTAAAAAAGACAATTGCAGGATTGTCTTCTGTATTGGGTGTTGCAAAACCAAGCTTCTTATAAAACGCACAAGAGGCTTTTACATCTTTTACTCCCAGTGTAATAATATTTATCCGATTCATTATAGTAATTCTTTAATATATTCAAATATAAGATTATATATTGTATAAAAGAAGAGGAGTGGATATATCCACTCCCCTTTCAAAAAATATTTAAGAAAATTTATTTTGCTATTGCTTTCAATTTATCTTTTTCTTTATCTACTTCAAAAGTTATAGTCCCGTTTTCTGCTACTCCACCCGAAAGGATTAACTCAGCAATCTCATCTTCCACGTAGTTCTGAATAGCACGTTTCAACGGACGAGCACCAAATTGCACATCATACCCTTTATCAGTAAGGAAATCCTTCGCTTCCTGACTTAGCTCGATAGTATACCCTAGCTCCGACATACGTTTATAGAAACCTTTTAGTTCTATATCGATGATCTTCTCGATAGAAGACTTATCTAACTGATCGAATGTTATTATATCATCTACACGATTCAAGAACTCGGGAGAAAAAGACTTATTCAATGCCTTTTGAAGCACACCTCTGGAGAATTCTTTGTTGGCGGCAGATTGCTTATTAAAACCAATACCACCTCCAAAATCTTTCAATTGGCGTGTACCTACATTGGAGGTCATAATCAGTATCGTATTCTTGAAGTCTATCTTACGTCCCATACTGTCTGTCAAGTGACCTTCGTCCATCACCTGCAACAAGATATTATACACATCAGGATGTGCCTTTTCTATCTCATCAAGCAGTACTACAGAATAAGGTTTGCGACGTACTTTCTCACTCAACAATCCGCCTTCTTCGTATCCCACATATCCCGGAGGTGCTCCGACCAAACGCGATACATTAAATTTCTCCATGTATTCACTCATGTCTATACGGATAAGGGCATCGGCAGAGTCAAACAATTGTTCTGCAATCTTCTTAGCTAAGTGAGTCTTACCTACACCTGTAGGCCCAAGGAACATAAATGAACCAATCGGACGGTTAGGGTCTTTAAGACCTATACGGTTGCGCTGAATAGCTTTTACGATTTTACTTACAGCCTCATCTTGCCCAATTACAGCAGCTTTCAGGCTATCTTTCATACCTACAAGCTTCAAGCCTTCCGATTCACCAATACGTTGAACAGGAACTCCCGACATCATAGAAACTACCTCAGCCACCATTTCGGCATCTACTGTTTCCGGTTTCTCTTTCAACGATGCTTTCCAGTCTACTTCAGCCTTGTCAAGCTTAGCCATCAATTGACGTTGTGTATCTCGGAAACTCGCTGCCAACTCATATTTCTGTGCTTTTACAGCCTCACCTTTTTGCTCTATCACATTTTTGAGTTCGCTCTCGATTTCTTCAATTTCTACAGGCACCTGTATATTTGCAATATGCATACGTGAACCTGCTTCATCCAAAGCATCGATAGCTTTATCGGGGAAATTACGATCTGTAATATATCTATCGGTGAGTTTTACACAAGCCTCAAGTGCACCTTCAGTATATTTCACATTGTGATGCTCTTCGTAACGTTCTTTGATATTATGCAATATCTGTAACGTTTCTTCTGCGGTCGTAGGATCTACCATCACCTTTTGGAAACGGCGTTCTAAAGCTCCATCTTTTTCTATATTCTTACGATATTCATCGAGGGTAGTTGCACCAATACATTGTATTTCGCCTCTGGCCAAAGCCGGTTTCAACATATTTGCAGCATCCAGAGAGCCTGTAGCTCCACCCGCTCCTACTATCGTATGTATCTCGTCAATAAACAATATAATGTTAGGATTCTTTGATAGTTCGTTCAGAATAGCCTTTATTCGTTCTTCAAATTGTCCACGATATTTGGTTCCGGCTACAACCGAAGCCATATCAAGGGCAATAACACGCTTATCGAACAATACCCGAGATACTTTTTTCTGTACTATTCGTAATGCCAAACCTTCAACGATAGCAGACTTACCAACCCCCGGTTCTCCTATTAATATAGGATTGTTTTTCTTACGACGGCTGAGAATCTGAGCTAAACGTTCAATTTCTTTTTCACGGCCTACAATTGGGTCTAGCTTATTTTCCAAAGCCGACTTCGTCATGTCTATACCGAAATTATCGAGTACAGGCGTATCTGTAGCCTGACGAGGTTGTTGTGTGCCAACGTTCGAGTTTCCACTGCTTATTGGTTCATCATCCTCATCGTCATCATCTGTAAAGTCGGCGCCCATACGAGGCGACTGCTTTTTATTTTCATGCATTATATCACCCATACTTTTTATATAAGTGAAAGCTCCGTTATAATCCATATGATATTCTTCCAACAGCATCGCCGCTATATTGTCATGATCTTTAAGAATGGCAAGAAGTAAGTGCTCGGAGTCAGTTTCCTGACTTTTTGTAAGCCTGGCTTCAAGTATACTCATCTTTAAAATCTTTTCAGTACTTTTACTTAATACGACTTCACTGTTTGGATATGCATCTTCCTGCTGCTTTAATATATTATTATCAATACTATCTTTTAATTCAACCAAATCTATTCCAAAATCCTTTAATGCCTGTATGGCCAATCCTTCTGCATTACGAAGTATACCAAGCATCAAATGTTCGGGTGCCAGATAATTGGTTTGAAGACGTCCGGCCTCCTCACGGCTATACCCCATGATTTTGCGAACTCTCTGTGAAAAATTATTTTCCATAACCGTCTTATTTGATGTTCTTTGCGTATGTTGCAAATATAAGCTTTATTTCTAATAGCCTTTTAGATTAAAATAAAATACCTATTTATAATATTGAAACAAAAACTATGCCATAATGTTTTTTAGATACTTGCTAAATTTATTCTTTAAATGATAAATAAAATCTTGAAGTGGACAATCTTTTAATTACAACTTAACCTCTCTGTGTCAGCTTTGTAACAATTACAATCTAAATTTATGCTATAGAATTAGAGAGCTAATTAAGTATTTAATGAATAATAAGATCTATTTATCAATCAAGCATACTAATAACAAATATAAATATTTGTAAGGTTTTACTCATAAAAACCCGATGTTTAAATTCCATATAAATAGTTAATATCTCTTATGCGATTCTTCGAACCAAAGACTCAGATAGTTATAATTTAGACTAACTATTTACAGAAACAAATATATTACATTTTGATTCTAAAAACGAAACAATAAAATTATATTAATGTTAAAATTATATTTTTTATATCATTAAGTTTGTTTTATAAAAAATTATACATACTTTTGTAAAGTATTTTTCATGGTATTAGATTTATGGTTAGGAGTGAAGATTGGTTGTCGTGAGACAACCATTCCTATTTTATACCGGTTTCTAAAATATTTATCCTTGATTATCAATCAAAACGTCCCACTTTTAAGCATTACCTATCTTTCACCTCATTTTATACAATCTGAAATCTTTAGAGCATCAGATATCATTCTGCTCGGAAATTCTGTCATTAATTATTACTTTGTCTAAAGAATGCTTTATTTCATAATTTGTATCTTTGTAATCTATGGAAGATACTTTCAGAACAATAACGGAATTATCGAAAGCAATATACACTGACAAAAGGAGTAAATTTATTGCTTATGCCATTCCTGTGCAATCTGCAGAAGAAGCCAAAAATGAAATAGATAAACTTCGCAAAGAATACTATGATGCTCGACATGTTTGCTGGGCATATATGCTAGGAGCCGATCGGAAGGAATTCAGATCGAACGACGACGGAGAACCATCCGGAACAGCAGGTAAACCAATACTAGGGCAGATAAACTCGAATGATCTTACAAATATCTTAATTGCTGTAGTCCGTTACTTTGGCGGAATAAAACTAGGTACAAGCGGGCTCATAGTTGCCTACAGAGAAGCAGCGGCAGAAGCTATTAATGTGGCAGAAATTATAGAGAAAACAGTAGACTTGGAAATAGCATTCACTTTCGAGTATCCATATATGAATGATGTGATGCGACTGGTAAAAGATATGGAACCTAAAATTTTACATCAAGATTTCGATATGAACTGTAGCATGATACTACAGATAAGAAAAGCTCAATACGATGAATTGATAAGCAGACTAGAAAAAGTGGAAACCCTCCGATTCGCAGATAAAAAATAAGGTAAGCCTTTATAAGCTTACCTTTTTCTATTTTTAGTCTTTTTTCCTTCTGAAACTTGCATCAAATTTACTTCGATCAAAAATTTCATAACGAGGCAAAGTAGGCGTATAATCATCATCGTCCCACAATGTACTTGTGATCATAAGATCTGCACTATAGCGATTACAAGCAATTGGCACATTATGCACACGGCATTGGCGAAGCAACATCATTATATCGGCTTCATGGGGTTGTGGATTTAAATCATCTATCAAGAAAATAGCCAAATCCACCTCATGGCGCACTACCATGGCTGCAATCTCAGCATCACCACCCAATGGACCGGAGTTCATACGTGTAATATCTGCTTTTATACCTTTTTCTTCAAAAGCCTCTTTAATAAGAGTTCCTGTTGTTCCGGTGCAAACCAATTGATGTTTTGACAAGAAATCTGAATTATAATAACACCATTCTACCATATCCGCTTTGCGGTGATCATGTGCCACCAGGGCTATTGTTAGTCTCTTTCTCATATTTGTCGATAGTTATATGTAATCATTATTTCAAAGATACAATATTTATGTTGCATTTCTATAACGATACAATTAAACTTATAAAAACAACAAAGGAGACACTTGCGTATCCCCTCTATATTATTCTTTATTGTTATTTCTATCAGTTTCTTCCACCTTTACGCCATGCAGTACTATAATATCCTTCGCGCAAAGAGCTTACTATTACTCCTTTTTTTATCGACGCATGAATGAATTTACCATCGCCGATATATACTCCTACATGATTAATATATTTCTTTTTGAAAGTAGAAAAAAACACCATATCACCCGGTTCTAAATCCTCTTTATTGGTGATTGTTTCTTTTACATTCTTTGCTATTGTTGTACTAACTCTATCCAACTGCTGTCCAAACACAGTTTTATATATAATATTTGTAAAACCGGAACAGTCTACAGCTTTGCGGCTCATGCCACCTCTACGATAACGTGTACCGAGCCAATCTGCAACCTCACGATACAAATCTAAATTGTCAGGATTTTTAATCGATATTCCCAATTGAGAAGAAAGCTCTTGCATTTCTTTTTGTTCTATCATTCTGCGCCTCATTACTTCCATAGAGACTGCAGCACTTGCACCTGCATCAGCTAACAAAGCGTCTGAACTTGGCACATTATATTTAGAATTCTCAAATATTTTATCAAATACCGGTAAGGAAACCTTATCACCAGTATTTGTTGTTACAGACATATTTTGTGAAGACTGTACCACTTTCACCGATTTGGGAGTATGAGATACACTCGTTTTTGATTTCTTTTTCCCTGCTTTTGATTTCTTTGGTGTAACAGCAGAAACCGGCGTAAAAGCCATGGAGCACATTAACAAAAATGTTGATATTCCTAGTATCCGTTTCGAAATTGACATGCTGTTTTATTTTTTAGCCGAATAAAAATAGGAAATTCAGTCTAATAAAATAGGAACTTTGTAAAAGTTTTATAGAATTTTAAGTTCTAGTGAGCTATTTTTTTAATCTGCCGCCTTTCTTCCATGTGCGTTTATAATATTCCTCATCCAGATGGCTTACTATTACACCATTGGACGTAGAGGCATGAACAAAACGTCCATCTTTTAAATAAATACCGACGTGGCTTATTTTATTTCTACCCGAGGTGGCAAAGAAAACGAAGTCGCCCGCCTCTAAACCGCCTTTAGATACATTATGCATTTTCATTTTCGACTGATCTGTCGTAGAACGAGGTATTGATTTCCGATATACTTTCTGATAAATAAGATAAGCAAAACCAGAACAGTCTAGCCCTCTTCTCGATAACCCGGCATAACGATACGGAACCCCCAGCCACTGCGAAACTTCGGCATAAAGAGGCATATTACGATCATCATCTTTATCAATATTACTTAATCCAATACCCAGTTTAGAGGAAAGCTCAGCCACCTCACGAGGATCGTATAAAAGTTTGCCTTGTGGTTTTTGTGTACCACAGGAAGATAATAAGACAACCAGTAATATAAAAACAGAAACACATCTGCCAACTACTCTAAACATAACATTAATAAGTTCTTGACATAAAGATAGAAAATTATTAAAAACAAAAGCGATTTCTGTCTCCAGAAACCGCCTTCTAAATATAATAAAAAGATTAATTAACAAGATTCTATTTTATTTTGAACCTGAATATGCAATATTCATATCACCTAATTGCATGTCATTTCCACCCTGCTTAACATTGTTTACTTTAATGGTCATATTTAGCTTACCATCTTTTACTGTAGATGAAGAAATCGCAACAGTTGCGGTCATAAGACCTCCTAACAAATCAATGTTTTTTGATGTATCTGCGAGTTTATAAGTACTTCCATCCTTAGTTACAGTAATTTCATCGACAGGAATATCTCCTAAAGTTAATGTACCATATGAAAATTCCTTAAGTTTAAGATTTACCTTATTGTCGGAAATTCTTGTCAATTCTATTTTTTTATCTGCAATAGTTTCATCAATCTCCATCACAGGTATTTTCAATGTTAATGAGCCAGTATAAGTACCAGCTACTTCCTTAGCATAATCTACTTTATCATCGTCATCATCGCTACAAGCTGTAAAAGCAAGACTTAATGAAAAAACAAACATCAATAAGCAAATAAGTTTTTTGTTCATAATTAGGAATTTTAATTAATAATAGAGTTAATTTGTGTCATGTCTATATTTTGTTGACATAAAGGTAAGATTACTTATAGAGTCCTACCCTCATTTTTAACAAAAAAAGACATGCGTCCCTAACTTTAAACGATTATTAACAATGCCTATTTTGAACTCAAGAACTCATCAATATGTTGAGCTGTCTTGCGTCCCGATGCGATGCTTGTTACCACTAATGATTGACCGCTTACGCAATCTCCTGCTCCAAAGACCTTTGATACATTTGTAGCCCGATTCTTATCTGTCATTACATTACGGCGAACATCATCGGTTTTTATATCCAACTCTTGCAGTAAGCCTTCTTGTATAGGATGAACAAATCCAAGGGCAAGAAACACGAGATCTACTTTATGAATCTCAGACGGTCCAACTTCTTTCATTACATGGCGACCATTCTCGTCTTTCTCCCAAGCCACTTCTACAAGTTCCACGGCTGTCAGTTTACCATCCTCTCCAATAAAGCGTTTCGTATTTAACGCCCAACGACGCTCGCAACCCTCCATGTGAGAGGAAGAAGTCTTCAGCACTACCGGAAATGGATTAGGCCAAGGATTTTCTATTTCTTCCAGCTTTGCCGGTTTAGGTAATATTTCTATTTGCAATACATTCGCTGCGCCCTGACGATTTGCAGTACCGATACAGTCTGAACCCGTATCACCACCACCAATAACAAGCACATTCTTACCTTTGGCATCAATCACCTGATCAGCCGGAACAGATTCTTTTGCGATCAACTTATTCTGCGCTGTAAGGTATTCCATAGCATAGTAAACACCTTTCAGCTCACGCCCTTCGACAGGGAGATTACGAGGCACTTGCGAGCCTATAGCCACACATACAGCATCATAATCTTTCAAGATGTCTTTACCTTTCACATCTTTACCAATCTCTGTATTTACTACAAACTTCACACCCTCAGCCTCCATTAGCTTCAATCGGCGATCGATAATATTTTTATTCAGCTTAAAGTCAGGAATACCGAAACGAAGCAAACCTCCGACATGAGAGCTCTTCTCATACACTGTTACTTCATGTCCTTTCTGATTTAGCTGATTAGCAACAGCAAGACCTGAGGGACCGGAACCAATCACGGCTACTTTTTTACCTGTACGATGAGCCGGAACTTTAGGTTGAATAAATCCTTCCCCAAAAGCGTGCTCAAGAGCCGATGCTTCATTTTCGCGGATAGTTACAGGTGCACGGTGTATAGAGAGTACACACGATTTTTCACATGGTGCGGGACAAATACGTCCTGTAAATTCAGGAAAGTCATTTGTCTGCATCAATACTTCTGCTGCCAGCTTCCAGTTTCCCTTATATATATATTCTTGCCATTCAGGCATCTTATTTCCCAGTGGACATCCCCAGTGGCAAAAAGGAATACCACAGTCCATACAGCGTGACGCTTGTTCACGTCTATCTTCACTATTTAGTGTTTGTTCTACTTCACCAAAGTCGAGAATACGCTCCTGAGCAGGACGATATCCTGCGTCTTTTCTTTTTACTGTTAAAAATGCTTTTGGATTTCCCATGATTCGTACTCCTCCTTTTAATAATCAAATTCTACTTGTGCTATTTTTTTCTTAATAGCTTCCAATTTATCATCTTGCAACACTTTCTTATACTCGATTGGAGTCACTTTCATAAATTTCTCCACTTCGGTATTCCAGTTATCAAGAATATATTTAGCCAGAGGACTATTTGTATAGTTATAATGATTGGTTATCAACTGACGAAGTTCACGGCTATCGTAAGTATCTTCTATCAGTGTCAACTCTACCATTTGCATATTGCAATAGTAATCAAAATCTTCATCTATATTATATACATAAGCCACGCCGCCACTCATACCGGCAGCAAAGTTACGTCCTGTTTTGCCAAGCACTACAGTACGACCTCCTGTCATATATTCACAACAGTGGTCTCCTGCACCCTCAACAACTGCGACAGCGCCACTATTACGTACGCAGAAGCGCTCTCCTACTCGTCCGTTGATGTATATTTCGCCCGATGTAGCACCATATAGTAATGTATTACCGGCGATGATATTTTCCTCAGGCTTAAATGTAGATGTTGTTGGTGGCACGATGATAATCTTACCACCCGACAAACCCTTACCCACATAGTCATTTGCATCACCCTCCAACTTGAAGGTTACACCATGCGCAAGAAATGCACCAAAACTTTGTCCGGCCGAACCTGTGAATGTAAATTGTATAGTATCTTCTGGAAGACCCGCATTGCCATATTTCTTTGCAATCTCACCCGAAAGCATCGCTCCCACAGTACGGTTCGTATTCTTTATTGTTTTGGTCATTACCGTTGGCATAGCTTTATCGATAGCCATACGAGATGTAGTGATCAATGAAATATCGAGCGCATCATCCAACTTATGTTCCTGATCTTTTATACGATGAATCGCATTTTCTTTTGCTTCTACAGGAAAATACATCAAACGAGACAAATCTAGTTTTTCAACTTTCTTATTTGCATCACTCTTCATATATTTCAACAAATCGGCACGCCCTACTACTTCATCAAGTGATTTCACACCCAAGGCAGCCAAATGCTCACGTACTTCTTCTGCTAAGAAATTGAAATAGTTGATAAGGTACTCGCTGCGTCCCATAAACTTCTTCCTAAGCTCTTCGTTTTGTGTAGCAACACCTACAGGGCATGTATTTAAGTGACACTTACGCATCATTATACATCCCAATACAATCAATGCGCTTGTAGCAAATCCAAACTCTTCAGCCCCAAGCATCGCCGCAACAATGATGTCATGTCCGGTTTTTAGCTGACCGTCTGTTTGTAAATATACCTGACCGCGAAGCCCATTCAGTACTAACGTTTGTTGAACCTCCGCTAAACCAATTTCTAAAGGAAGACCTGCATGCTTAATCGAACTTGCAGGACTTGCACCCGTACCACCTTCACATCCACTGATAACGATACGATCTGCTTTAGCTTTGGCAACACCGGCAGCAATTGTTCCCACACCACTTTCAGATACTAATTTTACACTAATCTGAGCAGCAGGATTTACATTTTTGAGGTCAAATATCAATTGAGCCAAATCCTCGATTGAATATATATCATGATGAGGAGGAGGAGAAATCAGAGAGATTCCGGGAATTGAGTGACGGGTCTTAGCGATAATTTTATCTACCTTAAATCCCGGTAGCTGTCCCCCTTCTCCGGGTTTTGCACCTTGAGCTATTTTTATTTGTAATTCATCTGCATTAACCAAATACTCTGTTGTTACACCAAAGCGACCGGAAGCAACTTGCTTGATAGAAGAACGGGCATTGGTAGCAAAACGTTCAGGCAACTCACCCCCCTCTCCGGTATTGCTTTTTCCGCCGATAGCGTTCATTGCTACAGCCATTGCTTCATGAGCTTCACGACTGATAGAACCAAAAGACATGGCTCCTGTCACAAAGCGTTTTGTAATAGCTGACACAGGTTCTACTTCCGAAACATCAATCGGATTCTTAGAAGGATCAAAATCTAAGAAATCACGCAAAAATATCTTTTCCGTTTTTTTATCAATAGAGTCGGTATATTCTTTAAATTTCTTATAACTACCCAAACGTGTAGCCATCTGAAGATTCATTATCGTTTCAGGGTTCCATGCGTGATATTCACCATTGCGGCGCCATGCGTATATACCCTGACTTACTAATGACGGGTCGATAAAGTCACTCTCAAAAGCCTCATAAAAGGCCTCGATTGTATCGCTTGCTATATCATTGATATCAATACCTTCAATCTTAGATGTAGTCCCTTTAAAGTATTTATCGATAACGCCGGTACTGATACCCACAGCTTCGAATATCTGAGCGCCAATATAGCTTTTCAGTGTAGAGATACCCATTTTCGACATGGTCTTCAACAAGCCTTTATTTATAGACTTCACATAGTTCTTCATGGCTGTATGAAAATCTAAGTGAATATCTCCTTTTTTAACAAGATCTTCTATCACCGCTAATGCCAAATATGGATTCACGGCATTAGCTCCATAACCAAACAATAAAGCGAAGTGCATCACCTCACGTGGTTCTGCCGATTCTACCACTATATCTATTTGCATACGTTTGCGGCGTTCGATCAGATAATGATGAACTGCCGACACAGCCAATAATGAAGGAATGGCAGCATTATCCGGATTTACCCCTCTATCGCTAAGTACGATATAGTTACTACCTCTATCTACAGCTTTTTCTGCATTGCGACACATTTGTTCTATCGCTTTTTCCAGTCCGGCTCCACCTTGTTTCGGGTCGAACAGCATCGGAATGATTTCCGCCTTAAAGCCCTTATAACCAAGATGCACTAGCAAATCTAGCTCCCTGTTTGATAAGAAAGGATTCGATAGCCCAACCATCTTCGTATGCTCCGGCATTGGTTCGAGTATATTTTTATGGAGCGAACCAATATATCCGGCAAGAGACATCACCAATTCTTCACGAATAGGGTCGATAGGCGGGTTTGTTACCTGAGCAAATAATTGGCGGAAATATGTAAATAAACGCTGTGGCTTGTTAGATAAAACAGCTACAGGCGCATCATTCCCCATAGATGCAGTAGGCTCTTTACCTTCCACAGCCATTGGCGTCATTATCTTTTCTATATCTTCTTTGTAATATCCAAAAACCTTCAGTAGCTTATCGTAATTATCCACGCTATATTTTGGCGCGCGTCCCGAAGATATGTCATCTAATGAAATACGGTTCTTAGATAGCCATTCACGATACGGGTATGCTTTTGCAAGATTTTCCTTCAGCTCTGCATCATATTGTATTGTTCCTTTCTCGGTATCTACCATTAGTATTTTACCGGGACGAAGGCGACCTTTTTCTTTTATTTCAGAAGGTTCAAATGGCAATACCCCCATTTCAGAAGCAACGACCATAACGTCATTATGAGTTATCAAATAACGGGCAGGGCGCAGACCATTACGATCTAACAGTCCTCCGGCATAACGACCATCCGAGAACAATAGTGTAGCCGGCCCATCCCAAGGCTCCATAAACAAGCTATGGTATTCATAGAAAGCTTTCAAGTCGTCAGATATCGGATTCTGATCGTTCCACGATTCGGGAACCATCATTGCCATTGCATGAGGTAATGATTTCCCTGACATGACAAGGAATTCCAACACATTATCGAATGACGCACTATCACTCATAAATGGCTGAACAATTGGCCACAAGTCGTTGATATTCCCTAGCAAATCTGATTTCAATATGCTCTCACGGGCTTCCATCCACAGGCGATTGCCCTTTATCGTATTGATCTCACCATTATGAGCCACCATACGGAATGGGTGTGCCAAATCCCATGTAGGGAACGTATTGGTACTGAAACGTGAGTGTACCAAAGCAATAGCACTTGTAAGATGCGGATTCAGCAAATCGGGATAATAATGCCGAAGTTGCTCAGACGACAACATACCTTTATATATAAGGCGCTTTGTAGACAAACTGACAATATAGAAAGCTCGCTTAGTCTCTAATGAAAATATTTTAGAGTTGAATATTTCTTTTTCTATTTTCTTACGAAGTAAATAGAGTTTGTGCTCTAATTCATCCTGAGAAAGACCTTCTTCTCCGAGTACAAATATTTGTTTTATATGAGGCTCATTCGACTTTGCCATCTCTCCCAATATTTCACTATTGACAGGTACATCGCGAACAGCCAAAAGCTTCAAGCCTTCCTTATCGATATATTGCGTGAGAGTTATCATACACGATTCCATCTCAGCCTCACCCTTCGGCAAGAAGACCAATCCGGTTCCGTAGTGCCCTTTCTCGGGGACAGGTATCCCCTGTAGAAGTATAAACTCGTGCGGTATTTGTAACATAATACCGGCACCATCACCGGTTTTATTATCGGCGTTTTCTGCTCCACGGTGAGTCATGTTCTCCAATACACGGAGACCATTCTCAACGATAGCATGTGATTTTGCACCCTTCATATGCAACACCATACCTACCCCACACGCATCGTGTTCGTAGTTTGGGTCATATAGTCCGTGCTGTATTGCTGATCTTAAATCTTGCATAGTCAATAGTTGATATGTGAATGAAAGAATTTTCGGGTTCTATCCTAATTTATTTACAATGACAAATGTACGAATTTCGCTTTAATAAATTTTCTTTTTGATTTAAAAATGCACCTTTTTAATAAAAAATCTATATTTAATCGATTTTATTTAACAAAAGAACACAAAAAGAAGCAAATTAAAGACCCCGAAATAAATAATTCAGCTTGTTTTATTTCATATTTATACCCGCAAGGTCAAAGCCTGTATAAAAAAAAGAAATCCCGACTCGTTAGAGATCGGGACTTCTTTTCTTTATAATGTTTAATTATCGTATAAACAATAATTCTCTATATTTAGCCAATGGCCACATTTCATTATCAACAATCAATTCAAGCTTGTCGATATGATAGCGGATTTCGTCCAAATACGGAGCTACATTATCATGATAAGCAACAGCTTTCTCACGTTCACTCTCAATGTTATTAGCCGCTTTACGAGCATCTATCATTTCATGAACTTTTGCATTCACGGCATTTACATGCGTAGATACTTTTTCGATCAAACGGATTTGCTCTGCACCAAGAGTCTTGTAGTCATCAGAGATGTCTTTTAGCTTAGAAACATTTGTCAACAATATAGATTGGTATGAAATCGCTACAGGAATGATATGATTTAAAGCCAAATCACCTAATACACGCGATTCTATCTGGATTTTCTTTGTATACATTTCCCACTTCACTTCGTTACGAGCATGAAGCTCTACTTCAGATAAAATACCGGCAAATGTTTTGATGCTTTGTTTTGAAGTATAGCTATCATAGATAACAGGAACGCTTGTTTCGCAATCTAATTTACGTTTTTTAGCTTCTGCTTTCCATTCTTCGCTATATCCATTACCGTTGAAACGAATAGAACGAGATTCTTTGATATATTTCTTCAATACTTCGTAAAGAGCCTCTTCTTTCGATTTACCTTTACTGATTAGTGCATCAACTTCGTCTTTAAACACTCTTAGCTGTTCTGCAACAGAAGCATTCAAGGCTGTCATAGCAGAAGCACAGTTAGCAGAAGAACCCACAGCACGGAACTCGAAACGGTTTCCTGTGAATGCGAATGGAGAAGTACGGTTACGGTCTGTATTATCCAAAAGGATTTCAGGAATTTGACCTACACCTAAACTAATCTGTTTCTTGTTGTCAACAACGATAGCATCTTTTACAGAGCTCTTCTCAAACTTATCAAGAATGTCACTAACCTGAGTACCCAAGAATACTGATATGATAGCAGGAGGAGCTTCGTTTGCACCAAGACGGTGAGCATTTGTAGCTGAAGATATTGAAGCTTTCAACAGGCCGTTATTCTTATAAACAGCAGCCAGGATATTCACCACAAATGTTATAAAACGAAGGTTTTCAACTTTATCCTTACCCGGAGAAAGAAGGTTGATTCCTGTATTCGTAGCTAGAGACCAGTTGTTATGCTTACCCGAACCGTTGATTCCCTTGAATGGTTTTTCGTGGAATAGGATACGGAAAGAGTGCTTACGCGCCACCTTATCCATTACAGACATAACCAATAGGTTGTGGTCTACAGCAAGATTACATTCTTCATATATAGGAGCCAGCTCAAACTGATTTGGAGCTACTTCGTTGTGACGAGTTTTTACAGGAATGCCCAAAGCATACGATTCGTACTCAAGCTCTTTCATAAAACGCTGAACACGTTCAGGGATTGAACCAAAGTAGTGGTCTTCCAACTGCTGATTTTTTGCACTTTCGTGACTCATCAACGTTCTTCCTGTCAAAGCTAAGTCTGGACGAGCCATAAACAAGTCTTCGTCAACAAGGAAATATTCTTGTTCCCATCCAAGGTTAGATATTACCTTTGTTACATCTTCATTAAAATACTGAACGACACCTGTTGCAGCTTTATCTACCGCAGCAAGAGCTTTCAACAAAGGAGTCTTATAGTCAAGAGCCTCGCCTGTATATGAGATAAAGATAGTAGGAATACACAATGTTTCGCCTACAATAAATGCAGGAGATGATGGATCCCAAGCAGAATAACCACGTGCTTCGAATGTATTACGAAGACCTCCCGACGGAAAACTTGAAGCATCAGGCTCTTGCTGAGCAAGAAGCTTTCCTTCAAATTCTTCAATCAGTCCACCATTACCATCATGTTCAACAAAAGCATCATGCTTTTCGGCAGTACCGTCTGTCAACGGATGAAACCAGTGAGTATAGTGTGTTACACCATTTTCCAGAGCCCACATACGCATTCCGGCTGCAACATGCTCTGCCAGATTACGATTTACAGATTGTCCTTTTTCAATTGCATCATTAAGCGCTTTAAAAGTTTCTTTCGAAAGATATTTGGTCATAGCTTTACGATTGAACACCTTTTCCCCGTAATACTCTGAAGTTTTACTTTTAGGTTTCTCTACCTCAAGAGGCTTTCGCTCTGAGGCCAGTGCTACTGCTTTAAAACGTAACTTTGTCATAAATTTACTTTTATTGAGTTTATATAGGATTTATCAAATAGAAATCTTTTTTAATCGACCAACAGCCTCTTTGGTATTTTCTAAAGTACCAAATGCCGTTAACCTTAAATAACCTTCTCCACTAGGGCCAAAACCTACACCGGGAGTTCCTACAACATGCAGATCATTCAATAGATAATCGAAGAATCCCCACGATGTCATTCCTTTTGGAGTTTTCACCCAAATATAAGGAGAGTTCACACCACCATATACTTGCAATCCTTCGGAAGCGAGACCCTCACGAATGATCTTTGCATTATTCATATAATAGTCGATGATATCTTTTATCTGCTTTTTACCTTCGGCAGAAAAACAAGCCTCGGCTGCACGTTGAATAATATATGGAACACCGTTAAACTTAGTAGTATGGCGTCTGTTCCACAATTTATTATAAGAAATCTTTTCTCCGGTTTTGGTGTATCCCATCACAGTTTTAGGCACAACGGTATAAGCACAACGAGTACCTGTAAATCCGGCAGTTTTAGAAAAACTACGAAACTCGATAGCCACTTCTCGTGCTCCCTCTATCTCGTATATACTATGAGGAACATCGCTTTCAGTAATAAATTCTTTGTAAGCACCATCAAATAGGATAAGTACCTTATTTTGGAGAGCATAATCAACCCATACTTTCAATTGATCTTTCGTCAATGTAGTACCTGTAGGATTGTTAGGATAACACAAGTAAACGATGTCTACTTTCTCTGTCGGCAATGACGGAATAAAGTCATTCTCTGATGTACATGGAATATAAACAAGCTTATTCCATTTGCCATTTGCCTGCAATTCTCCTGCACGGCCAGCCATTACGTTTGTATCTACGTAGACAGGATAAACAGGATCTGTAACAGCAACAATATTATCAAGTCCAAGAATATCGCCGATATTACCGGTATCACTTTTAGAGCCATCGCTTACAAATATTTCGTCAGCAGAAATATCCAAGCCACGTGCTTTATAATCATTTTCTACAATTGTATTTACCAAAAAGTCGTACCCTTGTTCAGGTCCGTATCCTCTAAAAGTAGATGCATTCGCCATTTCATCTACAGCGGCATGCATTGCGTTTATTATCGCCGAAGGTAGAGGCTTTGTAACATCACCGATTCCCAAACGAATAACATTGGCTTCAGGATGGGCGGCCTTAAATTCATTTACTTTTTTTGCAATATCCGAGAACAAGTAACTTCCCGGTAGTTTAGTATAATTTTCGTTTATGAATGCCATTTTTATATATTAATAATTTCGGGTTCTTCTATTATATGGCCGCAGTATTAAAAAATCTCTCCTTCAAAAACTGTCACAGCCTCACCGGTCATATACACGTGATTATTTTGCTCATCCCATTCTATCTCGAGATCTCCGCCTATCAGGTGAATTGTTATTTTACGGTCGCAATATCCGTTCAGTATGGCAGCAACAGCCGCAGCACAGGCTCCTGTGCCACAAGCCAGAGTCTCTCCTGCTCCACGTTCCCACACACGCATATTCAACGTTTTACGATCAACGACTTCAATGAACTCAGTATTTGTTTTTCGAGGGAATATCGGATGTTTTTCAAACTTAGGTCCTATTACAGGCAAATCAAGCTCTTTTATTCCTGTTGTAAAAACAACCGCATGAGGGTTCCCCATGGATACGCAAGATATTTCCCATATTTTGCCATCGATATCCAACGGGAAATTAAGTACAGGCTCTTTATCCACCTTCACCGGAATTTGTTCAGGATCAAGGATCGGCTCACCCATATCCACTGTCACCTTCCGAGCTTTTTCGTCTCCCTCCAGTAAAGTTATATATTTAACGCCGGCTTTTGTTTCCAGCGCAATTTCCTTTTTTGTTGTCAATCCGTTGTCGTATACATATTTTCCTACGCAACGAGAAGCATTACCACACATCTCGGCTTCAGAACCATCGGAATTGAACATCTGCATTCTAAAATCTGAATTCTCCGATGGCAATATAAGCACTAAACCATCCGAGCCAATACCAAAATTACGATTGCTAAGGCGGATTGCTAATGCTGAAGGATTTTCTATCTCCTGAACAAATCCGTTCATATAGATATAATCATTGCCCGCGCCGTGCATTTTGGTGAATTTCAACTTCTTCATTCTCTATATTTCGTCTTTTTTTACTTTATCTTTTCAAGGGACAAATTTCATACAAATTATTCGTTTTTGCAAGAAATCCATAACATTTTTTCATCTTTAACAAAACAAAAAAATCTTTTTGTTTTATTTTCAACTTAAAAACAAAACATAAAGACATTATGAAGGTTTAATTGATTTACAAATGATAGGTTTATATTTAATATCACGTCTCTTTAATGCTCTTTACAAAAATTCTGCAACAAAATACTTCTCACACAACATCCTTTTCAACTATATGCCACTATTCCTCTCGAATCAAAACTTAATTTCGAAATAAAAACAATCACGATAATCAATTGTTTTTCATTTCTCTTATTTTACCGATAAGAATAAAACAAAAAGGAGGCAACCACCTCCTTAAAATATACTATTTATCATATGCTTCTGCATGAACAGCCTTCACCGCCCTACCTGACGGATCAACTCTATTCTTGAAAGACGCATCCCACTCCAGTGCCACAGCCGTACTACAGGCGACGGACGGAACGGACGGAACCGTATGAGCAGCCGAAGCTGATGGAAAATGCTCTTCAAACATTGTACGATACCAATACTCTTCCTTTGACATTGGAGGATTGATCGGAAAACGCTCCGAAGCATGCATCATCTGCTTATCCGAGACTTTCTTTTCAGCCATTTCCCTCAACGAGTCTATCCAATTATAGCCAACTCCGTCTGAAAATTGCTCTTTTTGCCTCCAAGCAACACTTTCAGGCAAATAATCCTGAAATGTTTTTCTTAATATATATTTTTCTATTTTACCATTACCACACATTTTATCCTGAGGATTTAAACGCATAGCAACATCCATAAATTCTTTATCGAGAAAAGGCACACGCCCCTCTACACCCCATGCAGCTAACGACTTATTCGCACGCAAGCAATCGTACAAATGCAATCGATCCAACTTCCGTACAGTTTCTTCATGAAAAGCTTTTGCATCGGGAGCTTTATGAAAATATAAGTAACCACCAAACAACTCGTCTGCACCTTCGCCGGAAAGCACCATTTTCACTCCCATCGATTTTATAAAACGAGCCAACAAATACATAGGGGTAGATGCACGAACGGTAGTAACATCATAGGTTTCGATATGATAAATCACATCACTGAGGGCATCAAGAGCCTCTTCGACCGTGAAATTTATTTCATGATGCACCGTTCCGATATATTCTGCCACTTTTTTTGAGGCCACCAAGTCCGGAGAATCTTTCAACCCAACAGCAAATGAATGCAGTTGAGGCCACCAAGCTTCGGTCTGGTTATCATCCTCTATCCTGCGAGCTGCATATCGTTTTGCGATAGCTGATATTATAGACGAATCCAATCCCCCTGAAAGTAAAACACCATAAGGAACATCCGACATCAATTGGCGATGCACAGCGCTCTCCAAAGCTACTCTCAACTCATTTTCATCAGACTCATTATCTTTTACATTGTCATACTCCATCCAGTCACGTTTATACCAACGCTTCAATTCATTCCCCTCGGCACTACACATATAATAACCGGGTAAGAACTCCTGCACGTTGGGACAAACACCTTCCAAAGCTTTTAATTCGCTTGCCACATAAAATTGTCCATGATCGTCATACCCCATATAAAGAGGAATTATACCCATATGGTCACGTCCAATAAGACAAATATCATTTTCAACATCATAAAGCGCAAAAGCAAAGATGCCATTTAAATCCTCAAATAGATCAACCCCTTTATCTTTATACAAAGCCAGGATTACTTCGCAGTCTGAGTGTGTAAGAAATTCGTAGTCGGGATAGCGACTTCTTATTTCTTTGTGATTGTAGATCTCACCATTGACAGCCAAAACCAAATTACCATCTTTACTATAAAGAGGTTGTTTACCAGAGTCTACTCCTACAATAGACAATCTTTCGTGAGCAAGAATAGATTTCTCACCACAATATATCCCCGACCAATCCGGACCGCGGTGACGGATTTTTTTTGCCATGCGAAGAACCTGCCCCCGCAAAACGCTTATATCTTGTATTAAATCAAAAGCTCCTACAAATCCACACATATATTTATCACCTGTTTTGTTTAAAATTTGAACAGTCTGGCAAATTTATATCATTTTATTCGTAAATAAAAAATAAATAAGACTTTTTGTTAATAAAAAACACTATTAAATCTCATTATGACAATAAAACTAAAAAACACAACAAACTAAACACTTTTGTTAATTTCGGTTTTAAAGTCTTATAAAAAGCGTGAGCTATATATAATTAAGTAAAATATGTATATATTTGCACCACAAATATTTGCATAACGAACACATTACAATGAAGAATTTCATCCTATCCTTTACAATTTTACTGACCGCCTGCACTTTGATGACATCATGCGGAGACAACGAGGAGGAAGCCGTAACCTTACAGGGCGAATGGCTAATGCGCGAGCAGACAATAAAAACATCCGATTCCAACTTCGACAATATGCTAAATACTGTTTTCAGTCTGGACTTAAAAGAAAATCAAACAACCAGAGCTTTTACTGAATTAAATGTAAAAACTACGATCAGAAAAAAAGGATCTTCGGGCTCTGACGGACTTATCAGTGAGTCTACCGACACATATGAAGCTAAAGGAGACTCTATATTTATACAAAGTTCATTGCATGGAGGCACAGCGGCTAGTAAATACCTTATAACGCCCAATACCCTCACTACTTACCGTAAAGTAACCTCACAAGACATTAGAAACATCGTTACCATTATGGGAGTAGACCCCGCAACAATCCCTAATGACTTGACAGGTGAATTAAAAATCAAAGAAATACGATAATCTTTTCCACAAATATTTTAATTTTTAGTAGAGATTGATTATCTTTGCCACCCGATTGCTAATAGGCTAACAAGAAACTGTATATAAAACGGTTCGCCTCAGGCACATAACCTGTAAATAACAAAACAGATGTACGTAATTGTAGACATTCAAGGACAACAAATGAAAGTTGAAAAAGACCAAAAGTTGTTTGTTCATAGAATCAATGCAGAAAATGGCTCAACAGTTGAGTTCGATAAAGTATTATTAGTTGACAACGGCGGCACAGTAACAATAGGCACACCGACTGTAGATGGCGCAAAAGTAGTTCTTGAGGTTGTTTCTCAAGCAAAAGGTGATAAAGTTCTTATTTTCCACAAGAAAAGAAGAAAAGGACACCGTAAACTAAACGGTCACCGTCAACAATTTTCAGAAGTTATAGTAAAAGAAATTATTGCTTAATCAGTTAAAAACAGAAGACAATGGCACACAAGAAAGGTGTAGGTAGTTCGAAAAACGGCCGTGAATCGGAAAGTAAACGATTGGGCGTTAAAGCATTTGGTGGAGAAGTTGTAAAAGCAGGAAACATCATAGTTCGTCAGAGAGGAACAACTCATCATCCGGGAGAAAATGTAGGTATTGGTAAAGACCATACATTATTTGCTCTTGTAGATGGTACAGTGGTTTTCCGCAAAAAAAGAAACGACAGATCATTTGTTTCTGTACTTCCTAAAGCAGAAGCTTAAGAAACAAGTTTAAAACATAGAGAAAGCAGCCTGATAATCAGGCTGCTTTTTTTGTTTATATAACTGATAATCTTACATCAACCGATGATTCCTACTTATAAATAGTGAAAAAGTGACATAAATATCATTATTACTTGGTATTGTATACATTTCTTGGTTGTCATTACTTTGTAAACAGAAAATTAGATATTTAATCATTTTAAATTTATCAGAATGTCAAAAATAGGAATATACTACGGCTCAACAACAGGCAATACACAAGAAGTAGCGGAAGAAATAGCAAAAAAACTGGAAGTAAGCAAGGCTGACTTACATGATGTATCAAAGGCTAACACAGACTTTTCAGCTTACGATGTAATATTATTCGGTTCTTCAACATTAGGATTGGGTGACCTTCAAGACGATTGGGAATACTATATCGACAAAGTAAAGGCTGCCGATCTGAATGGTAAAAAAGTAGCTCTGTTTGGATGTGGTGATTCATCTTCATATAGCGATACATTTGGCGACGCATTATCAAAAATATACAGTGTAATAAAGGGTAAAGGTTGCGAGCTAATCGGTAAGGTAAGCACAGAGGGATATACCTTCGACAGTTCTGAATCTGTTGTTGACGGCGAATTTCTTGGTTTGCTCATCGATAACGACAACGAGTCGAACCTTACAGATCAACGCATTGCAATTTGGACAGAAGACCTTAAAAAAGCAATTTAACAAAGTAAATCAATATGCGTGTTTTCTTTCACCTGATTTACGAATACAAAAAAGGGGTGCGCAGCTTGGTACTGTGTACACTACCCGGAGAATATGAAGATAAAGTCAGATGGAAATTGGGAAAAAACTCGATTAATTATAAAATAAGCCATCTGAAAAACGGTAATATAAATGTCTTTTTCGGCAAAGAGGAATGCCTCTTAGTAGCCAACGCAATATGTGGAGACAAACCGTTGAACTTATTAACACCTGAAGAAGATTTTATATTAGGAATATTATTAGGATATAGTGTCTGTGAACAATGCAACAGATACAGCAAGAGACAAAAGAAAAGTATTAATACACTTTGTTTGGCATAACTTTTCTATTGGATAGTTTTTTTAGTTGATCTAGATCCTCGCAGACGTGATGTCAGTGAGGATTTTTCATTTTTATACACAACTATTATCTTATTATACACAAGCTTTCCGCAAATAATATTTACGAATACTGAAGTAGAAAAAGTGACAAGATAAAGGGAAGTAAAATGTGTCACTTTTGTCACCTTTTAACAAAAAAAAAGATGATAAACAAAGAGCAAAATAAAAATGTAATAAATTGCATATCAAAACCTTAACAACCAAAAAGAAATAAAAAAACAACAAAAAGACTGCTTTTTTGTTATCTTATATATACAATAATAAACTCACTACTATTTTAACCATAATTTATGACAGATTTATTTAATATACGAAGAGATTTTACTTTAAAAACACTAGACGAGAGCGATGTCCTATCCGACCCAATGGATATGTTCGAACAATGGCTTAACGAAGCTATTATAGCGAAAGCACTTGAACCAAATGCGATGAATCTGGCAACAGCAACTCCCGATGGGAAACCATCTTCGCGTATGATACTACTCAAGCAGATTAAACCACAAGGATTCGTTTTTTTTACTAATTATGATAGCAAGAAAGCTTATCAAATTACACTAAACAAGTACTGTGCCTTAACTTTTGTTTGGAATGAATTGGAAAGACAAGTAAGAATAGAAGGTATTGTTGAAAAAACGTCAGATGCAGAATCAGACTCTTACTTCGAAGTCCGTCCGGCAAAGAGCAAGTTGGGAGCTTGGGCATCACCCCAAAGCCGTGCGATACCCGATAGAAAATACTTGGAAGGACTGATAAAAGAATATGAATCTAAGTTTAAAGACAAAGATATAGTCCGTCCTCAAAACTGGGGAGGATATATCGTTAAACCTTATCTTATCGAATTCTGGCAAGGACGCAGCAACAGACTGCACGACAGAATACAATATGTGCTTGAAGATGGAGTTTGGGAAGTTGAGCGTCTCGCGCCATAAGTTAAAATAGATATACTAAAATATCTATGCATTAAGCTTCGAGAAGAAAAAATATTTTATCAGATATTATAGAAGGTTTGATTATTAATTTCTATTTTTACGCTGATACTATAATCATTATGCCTAAAAGTGAAAAGATATTATAATATTTGTTCGTTTCAATAATTATTTTTAGTATTGTATTCGTTAACACCAATATAGAGAATGCCAGTAAGATAAAATAACACTCCTCATTATTTTACATAAACTTATATTTATTCCGGCTCAGGTATCCGGAAAAGGACAACGAATAAAATAAATAATTACATATACTTTAATTTACTATAATTATGGAAACAACAGTAAAACTTTATTCCTTAACTTACAAAGAGATTAAAACATATTTGTTTGCATTGTTATTCGTTGTCGGAAACATTGCACTTCCTCAGATATGCCATTTGATACCTGGTGGAGGCTTAACCTGGCTTCCTATATACTTTTTCACTCTGATAGCAGCGTACAAATACGGTCTACGGGTTGGTTTGTTAACTGCAATATTATCTCCACTTATTAATAGTGCTTTATTCGGTATGCCTCCGGTGGCTTTACTCCCTGCCATACTAATCAAGTCTACCTTATTAGCAGGGGCAGCAGCTTATGCAGCACATCGACTCGGAAAAATTTCTCTATTAGGAATAATTGCCGCTGTTTTGACATATCAGATAGCAGGCACATTGATAGAATGGGCTATCGTAAAAGATTTCTTTACAGCAGTACAAGATTTCCGTATTGGTATTCCGGGAATGTTAATACAAATATTCGGGGGGTACGCTTTACTGAAGGTTATCGCTAAAATATAAGATACAAAAATGTCTGACAACAAGTCTTTTTCGGAAGTATTAGAACGCTTCCGCGACATTGCTTTTTATGAAAGCTTCGATATGATTGTCGCTATCGCTAATGGAGGCATAATACCTGCTGCTATTCTCAATCAAAGACTAAATATCGATATCCATCTGTTAAAAATAAACCTACGCGACGCTTACCAAAAGCCCAAATATGAAAGTCCGCAATTGATAGCTCCCATCGACTTCGACTTCAAAGGCAAATCTATATTGCTGGTAGAAGACAGAGTGAAGACGGGCGCATCTCTGGCGTTGGCATGTAAGTTGCTCGAAGGTGCCAGACTAGTTAAAACATTCGCGGTAAACGGAAAAGCAGATTATGCCCTATATGATGAAGATTGCTTCAAGTTCCCGTGGCTATTATAAAAATGAATGAAGAAAACAATTAGTGCCATTGCTTCTGTTTTATTATTTGCCCAGCTTACTTATGCCATAGATAACAATCCGATTTCAGCACCTAAGGATTCTATCCAACTAGGAGATGTTATCGTTACCGGAACCCGTCCGGCGGTAAATATCAATAATCTCCCGATGAGTGTAAGCATAGTGGGAAGTAAACAAATCGAGAGTCGGTTTGAACAATCATTATTACCTATAATTACAGAAGAAGTCCCGGGTTTGTTCGTTACTTCACGAAGCATTATGGGCTACGGTGTTGCAGCAGGATCTGCCGGAGGTATGACAATACGTGGTATAGGCGGAAGCCCTACCACACAAATGCTGATGTTGATAGACGGACACCCACAATATATGGGATTGATGGGACATCCCCTAGCCGATTCGTATCAGTCATTAATGGTAGAACGAGTAGAAGTAGTGCGTGGACCAGCCTCCGTTTTGTACGGATCGAATGCAATGGGTGGGGTGATCAACATTATTACCAGAAAGCAACTGCAAAATGGAGTGAAGACAAACGTTAGAGCCATGTATGGCTCATACAACACACTCAGTACAGAGGCGAACAATGCTATTCGTTCGGGTAAGTTCAGCAGCTACGTATCTTTAAGTTACAACCGTTCGGACGGACAGCGAGAAAATATGGATTTTGAGCAATATAGTGGATATGCAAAAGTCGGTTATGATTTCACTCCAAACTGGAAAACTTTTATTGATCTTGACTTGACTAATTTCAAAGCCTCAAATCCCGGAGCGGTGAATAGTCCGGTCATCGATAATGATGCCGATATTACCCGTGGAGTAACATCCTTTTCTCTTGAAAATAACTACGAGAAAACATCAGGAGCTCTTAAACTCTATTACAACTTCGGCTCGCACAAGATCAATGACGGGTATCCGCCTACAGAAGAAGCCAAAGATTATAGGTTCAGATCGAACGATAAGATGGTAGGTATCACCCTCTACCAGAATTACAGCTTCTTTAAAGGAAACCAAACAACCGCAGGATTCGATTTTCAACATTTCGGAGGACATGCGTGGAACAAATTTCTGGATAACAGAGATGACGTAGACATAGCCAAGAAAAGCATAAATGAAGTTGCAGGATATATAAACTTCCAGCAAACACTGGCTTCTAAAGTAGTACTGAATGCGGGAATAAGAATAGATCATCATGCCATTACCGGTACAGAATACATTCCACAAGCCGGAGTGAGTTATATAGCTACAGAGAATACAATAATAAAAGGAATCGTAAGTAAAGGTTTTCGTAACCCTACTATACGCGAAATGTACATGTTCCCTCCTCAGAATCCCGACTTAAAAGCTGAGCGATTGATGAACTATGAAATATCAGCATCTCAAAAGCTACTTAACAGAGCATTAAATTTTGATCTGAGTCTGTATTATATAGACGGTAGTAACAGCATACAAACCGTGATAGTAAACAACAAGCCATTGAATGTAAATACAGGAAAAATAAAAAACTATGGACTGGAATTTGCAACTCAATATAGAATAGCCCCACATGTAAATCTGTCTGCAAACTACAGCTTCTTACATATGAAATATAAAGTTCTGGCATCTCCCGAACACAAGTTATATGCAGGGATAAACTATTCGTACAACAAATGGATGTTATCTACAGGTATTCAGTTTATAGATGGGCTATATACCGTGCTTGAGAACAAAGTGACAAATACAGAAGCAAAGAAAGAAACATTTACTCTATGGAATATCAGAGCAGCTTACAAGCCTATAAGCATGCTGGAAATATTTGCAAGAGGAGAAAACCTTCTGGCTCAGAAGTATGAAATAAATTCAGGATACCCCATGCCTAGAGCAACAGTGTTTGGTGGTGTCAATTTAAGATTTTAAAATAAGGTTTTATTAAATAAAGATTAACTATGGACAGACGAAATTTTCTAAGAGCAATAGCCATCACCGGTGCTGCAGCAACAATAAAGACAAGCGCAGGGATGGACGTACTGGCCCAAACGCTTGAAAACACTCAAACAGGTCAGCCGGTGGATATGGTAGCCGTAATGGGCGGAGAGCCTGACGCTATGTTTAAACGTGCTATCTCAGAATTGGGAGGTATGGGCAAATTTATAAAGAAAGGATATAAAGTTGTAGTTAAACCTAACATTGGATGGGACAAGGCTCCTGAGCTTGCCGGAAATACGAATCCAAAGCTTGTCAGTGAAATTGTTAGACAATGCTTTGCTGCCGGAGCTAAAGAAGTTACTGTATTTGATCACACCTGTGACGACTGGCTCAAATGCTACAAGAATAGCGGCATAGAAGCTGCTGCAAAAGCTGCCGGAGCAAAGGTTGTACCAGCTCATGAGGAGTCATACTACAAAAGTGTGTCGTTGCCTAACGGTGTTACCCTGAAAAACACAAAGATACATCAAGCCATCCTCGACTGCGATGCATGGATCAACGTGCCTGTACTCAAACATCATGGTGGAGCGAATCTCACTATCTCGATGAAAAACTATATGGGCATTGTATGGGATAGAAGAATATTTCATGCAAGCGGACTGCAACAATGCATTGCTGACATGTGTACATATTCTAAAAAACCGGTATTGAATGTAGTGGATGCATACCGTATCGTGAAAACCAACGGGCCTCAGGGAAGATCGGCCTCCGACGTGGTAACGACAAAGGGATTGTTCGTCTCACAAGATATTGTTGCAGTAGATACTGCCGCTACTAAATTCTTTGGTCAGGTACGTGAAATGCCACTCGACCATGTAGGTCACTTGGCTAACGGACAAAAGCTAAAACTGGGAACAATGGATATTGAAAAACTGAACATCAAGAGAATAAAAATATAATTAAACTATAACTATCATCAAATGCTTAAGTACTTGCGAGTAGGGATATCTATTGTGATATTCACTCTCATAACATTCTATTTTCTAGACTTTGCAGCCTTACTCCCCGAAAGTTTTCACGGGTTAGCCCAGATACAACTAGTTCCCGCAATACTCGGAGGTAGTTTGCTTATCCTTCTTTTTTTAGCTATCCTAACCTTACTTTTCGGGCGCATCTACTGCTCGTCTATATGCCCAATGGGAATATATCAAGATATTGTAAGCTGGTTTTCTAAACGACGCCTATTCTCAAAGAAAAAGAAACGCTACAATTACAGTAAAGCAAAAAACATTCTTCGCTGGAGTGTTCTCGGTGCGACAATTATTGCCTTCTTGGCCGGATTCCCTATCCTACTTGGATTAATAGATCCTTACAGTGCATGGGGAAGAATTATCTCGAATGCATTCCGCCCGGTCTATATGGGTGGCAACAATGTTTTAGAATCTATTTTTACAAGCTTTGGCAATTATACTTTCTATAAAGTCGAAATAGTCATGCTTAGCCTATTTTCTTTTGTTGTGGCATTGATTACATTCTTTACTATCGGCTTTTTTGCTTGGAGATATGGAAGAACATATTGTAACACCATCTGTCCGGTAGGCACAGTATTGGGTTTCTTAAGCAAGTTTTCCTTATTTAAAATCAGGATAGACGAAAGCTTGTGCAACAGCTGTGGTTCATGTGCTACGAAATGTAAAGCTTCGTGCATCGACAGCAAAAATCACGCTGTTGATTACTCTCGTTGTGTAGATTGTTTCAATTGTTTAAGCACTTGCTCAAAAAATGCACTTGCGTTTTCTCCATCTTTCAAGAAAAAACGTGGAACAAGAGCGGAAGCGGATAACAAAACAGATAAAAATAAAAGACAATTCCTTTTTGCCGGACTCACCACAGCGATAGCTGTTCCTGCTGCGTATGCCCAAAACAAAACTGCTGAGTTGACCGGTAACGGTAGGTACATCCGGAAGAATGCTATTTGCCCCCCGGGTGCGGTAAGTGCAGAACATTTACTAGAGCACTGTACAGCGTGTCATCTTTGCATCAGCCGATGCCCATCAAAAGTTATCAAACCTGCCTTTATGGAATATGGATTAGGGGGAATGATGCAACCTATGATGAACTACGATAAGGGTTTTTGCAATTACAATTGTGCTGTTTGCTCTGATGTTTGCCCAAGTCATGCTCTAAAATCGCTTACGATGGAAGAAAAACATATGACTCAAATTGGACGTGTGACTTTTCACGAAGATATATGTGTAGTTCATACCGAAGGGACAAATTGCGGAGCCTGTGCAGAGCATTGCCCTACTCAAGCCGTAACGATGATTCCGTACGAAGGTCACGAAGGTTTAACTATCCCATTCATCACCCCTGATATCTGCGTAGGTTGTGGTGGCTGTGAATATATTTGTCCAGTTCGCCCATACAGAGCTATATACGTGGAAGGGAACAAGGAGCACAAACAGCGTAAAGCTTTTAAGGAAGAAAAGAAAGAAGATGTTGTCATTGATGGCTTTGGTTTCTGATTCCAATTCGAAGAGATCGGAAAACATTTTCAACCTCAATAATAATCAACAGAAGCATTGAAAGCACAGAACTGATTCTGTGCTTTTTATGTTCTAATGCAATCGTTTGCAAATCATTTTTATAAAAAAAGAATCCTCTAAAGCTATAGTATGATGCTTTAATATGTAGTTTTGTTTAGCAGATATACTCTTTTGCATAAAAAGACCATTAATCTATAACCATAAAAACTGCAACATGAAAATAAAGTTACATATCGACTATCATACTGTCTGGGGACAAAACATCTATGTCTGCGGATCTTGCCCCGAGTTAGGCAACTGGGACGAGAAGAAGGCTCTGAAAATGACATGTACCTCTTCAAGTGAATGGATTGTTGATTTCGAAACAAATGATACATCTATAGAATATCGCTATATTGTAAAAGAAAATGAAATAGTTACTGCACAAGAGTGGGGAGATCCTCATACGTTATTACTGGATTCAAGTAAGACTTTTGATGTATTGGATTCATGGCGTGGAATTCCATCTCAAAGATATCTTTATACTTCAGGATTTTCGGAAAGCTTTTTCCATCATGACAATGCTTCAAAACTGAAATATTATAAAAAAGCTATTTTACTCAAGGTAAATTGCCCATATATAAAGAAAAATCAAACGATGGTTCTTTCCGGTTCGTCAAAAGCTTTAGGCGAATGGAACATCGAAAAGACGATACACCTTACTCCTGCTAATTTTGGAGAATGGCAAGTGGCAATCAATGCAACCCCTATAAAAACTCCCCAGGAGTATAAATTAGCTATATACGATAATTCAGAAAACAAGATAATCCATTGGGAAAAGGGCTCAAACAGAGTACTCTCTCCTATCGCGGAAAAGGAAGATACAGTAAGAGTAGAGGCACTTGACTATCGCCACGAATGGATGAGTTGGAAAGCTGCCGGAGTATCTATCCCTGTATTCTCGCTACGATCAAAAGATAGCTTTGGTATCGGTGAATTTTCTGACCTCAAAAAAATGGTTGATTGGTCTACCCTTACGGGACAGAAAATCATACAAATATTACCGATCAACGATACTACAATCACGCACACGTGGATCGATTCATACCCATATAATGCGATATCTATTTATGCTCTCCACCCTATCTATTTAGGCTTAAAGAGTTATCCACTCAAGGATGAGAAATTATATAAGAAATACGAAAGTGAGGCTAAAGAGCTAAATGCATTAAAAGAAATAGACTATGATAAGGTTTTAGCACTTAAGTCGTCATATATAAAAGATTTATTTAAAGAGATCGGAACATCAACCCTCAAAAGTAAAGACTATCTCACTTTCTATAAGCAAAATGAAGAATGGCTGTTCCCTTATGCTTGTTTTTCGTACTTCCGTGATGTGTACAAAACGGCAAACTTCTCTTTATGGAAAACCCAAAACTCTTTTGATAAAAAGAAGTTAACTGCATTTATAAAATCAAATAAAGAAGCAAAAGAAAGCGTAGAGATGCTTTGCTTTACTCAATATCTGCTACATATACAATTAAAAGAAGTAAAAGAGTATGCTCATCAACATGAAGTTGTATTAAAAGGTGATATACCTATCGGTATAAGCCGCAACAGCGTTGAAGCATGGGTAGAACCTCACCTTTTCAATCTGGATGTACAAACGGGTGCGCCACCTGATGATTTCTCGTTTTTCGGTCAAAACTGGGGATTCCCTACATACAATTGGGATGAAATGGCAAAAGACGGCTACCAATGGTGGGTAAAGCGCTTCCGCAAAATGGCCGATTATTTCGACGCATATCGGATTGACCATATATTAGGATTTTTCCGCATCTGGGAAATACCTCTATCATCGGTACAAGGTCTCTTAGGGTATTTTAGCCCAGCGATACCGATGACTGTGGAAGAAATACAATCGTGGGGTATGTGGTTTGATGAGTATAGAATGACCAGTCCTTATATTCACGAACATTTCCTAAATGATGTATTTGGAGAATATACTCAAGACGTTATTGATAGATATCTAACTCCGATTGCTTGGCAAACGTTCAAATTGAAAGACTCTTGCAATACTCAAGTGAAGATTAAAGCCTTATTTGAAAATAAGACCGATAATAAAAGCAATGTTATACGAAACGGACTGTACAGTTTATGTAATGAGGTCTTGTTTATTAAAGATAAACGTGAACCTTGGAAATATCATCCTCGTATTACTGCACAGTACACCCATTCGTATGCCGATCTGGACAACAATGCTAAACTCGCGTTCAACAGACTTTATGACGAATTCTTCTATCGTCGCCACTCCCAATTCTGGAGAGAGCAAGCTATGAGCAAATTGCCCAGCCTGATAGCTTCTACACGCATGCTTGTATGTGGAGAAGACCTTGGGATGGTTCCGGAGTCTGTTCCGTCTGTAATGAACGAGTTGCAAATACTCAGTCTGGAGATAGAGCGTATGCCTAAAGTTAAAGATATGGCTTTCAACTATCTGGGCAACTTGCCATATATGAGTGTTTGTACTACATCCACTCATGACATGGCTCCGATAAGAGCATGGTGGAACGAAAATAGAGAAACAACGCAGAAGTATTACAATCAAATATTATGGAAAAACGGAGCAGCTCCGCAAGACTGTAATTCTGAGTTATGCTCGCAGATTGTAACCAATCACTTAAATTCGCCTTCAATGCTTGCTATCCTCCCTCTTCAAGATTGGCTATCTATAGATGATAAGCTGAAAAGAGAGAACCCGGAAGAAGAACGTATAAACATTCCGGCGATTGCACAACATTATTGGAGATATCGTATGCACCTCAGTTTAGAGGAATTATTAGATGCAAAAGAATATAATGCACATGTAAAAGACATGGTAAAATCATCCGGAAGAGAATAAACCTATATATATAAATATACCGATGAAAAGAAACTGTTTAATTTTATTACTTCTTGTTTTTGTAAGTCAATCAATTCTAGCAATTGATATAAAGACTGTAGATCCGGCTTTCTGGTGGGCGGGAATGAAAAACCCCGAACTGCAAGTGCTGATTCACGGAAATAATATATCTAAATGTGATGTAAGTATTACTTCCAAAACGGCCAGAATAAAAGAAACTGTAAAGCTTGAAAATCCTAACTATCTTATTTTATATTTGGATCTTTCGAATGCCCAACCTGAAAAATTTGATATTATCTTACAGCAAGGTAAAGACAAGAAAGTTATTCCTTATGAAATTAAACAACGTAAAGCGGGTTCATCCGAAAGGGTTGGATTTAACTCCAGTGATGTTTTATATCTCATCATGCCGGATCGATTTGCGAACGGAGATCCTACAAATGATGTGATTCCGGGAATGCTTGAAACCAAAGTAGATAGAAATCAACAATATGCCCGCCATGGCGGAGACTTCAAAGGGGTAGCCGATAATCTGGATTATATACATGATTTAGGCGTGACAGCTATCTGGTTCAATCCAGTACTGGAAAATGATATGCCCGAAGGTTCTTATCATGGGTATGCAGCAACTGACTACTACAAAGTAGACCGTCGCTTTGGTTCGAACCAAGAATTTGTTGATCTTGTAGACAAGACTCATGCGAAGGGTATGAAAGTAGTTATGGATATGATATTTAATCACTGTGGCAGCGAACATTATCTATTTACAGATAAGCCATCCAGAGACTGGTTTAATTATCCGGATAAATACGTTCAAACATCTTATAAAACTACAACGCAACATGATCCTTATGCTTCAGCAGCAGACAAAAAACTAGCTATTGACGGATGGTTTGTTGAATCTATGCCGGACTTCAATCAACGTAACGAGCATGTAGCAAAGTATCTAATTCAAAACAGTATCTGGTGGATAGAATATAGTGGTATTGATGGCATCCGTCAAGATACCCACCCTTATGCCGACTACGATATGATGTCTCGCTGGTGTAAAGAAGTTACAGAAGAATATCCTGATTTCAATATTGTAGGTGAAACTTGGTTAAACAACAACGTTGCCATTGCTTTCTGGCAAAAAGACAGCAAACTGGCTGCACCAAGAAACTCTAACCTTCGCAGTGTAATGGACTTCCCTCTATTGTCTGTGATGGAAAAAGCTTTTGACGAAGAAACAACATGGGATTTGGGGCTATCTCGCATATACGAATATTTAGGACAAGATATTGTTTATGAAAACACTCATGACCTATTGATATTTCTTGACAATCATGATACCTCACGCTTTTTCAAGAATGAAAAACAAACATCAAATCTAAACAGATATAAACAAGCTATTGCTTTTCTATTAACGACTCGTGGCATACCTGAAATATATTACGGTACAGAAATATTAATGGCGGCAGACAAAAGTGAAGGTGATGGATATCTTCGTCGCGACTTCCCCGGTGGATGGCAAGGTGATGCAGTGAATATGTTTAAGACGAATGAAAGAACGGCTCAACAAAACGAGGCCTTCGATTACATGAAGAAGATATTAAACTGGCGCAAGGGGAATGAAATAATAGCAAAAGGGACTCTAAAGCATTTTGCACCAACCAATGGCGTTTACGTTTATGAGCGTAAGTATAATGGAAAATCGGTAGTTGTTATACTAAGTGGTTCGGATAGTGAAAAGACAATTAATCTGGCTACTTACAAAGAAATACTACCTAAAAGTCAGGCTAAAGATATTATCACTGAAAATATTATAAACTTGGATGGTGAGACGTTAACAATTAGACCAAGAAGTGTTTTTATATTAGAATTTTGATTACTTTTATAGAAAGTATCATCAAAATTCTAGTGCATGAAAAAAGGGCCTCTTACTATTAAAGATATTGCAAAGGATCTTAATATATCGCCCTCGACAGTATCGAGGGCGCTGAAAGATAATCCGGACATTAGCCCTGAAACACGGAGAATAGTACAGGATTATGCAAAAAAGCATAAGTATAAGCCAAATGCGTTGGCTTTAAGTCTCAGAACTCAACACAACAATATTATTGGAGTTATTGTACCTGAACTGGCTAATCACTTTTTTTCGGGTGTCCTTTCCGGAATGGAAACAGTGGCTGAGGAAAAAGATTACCATGTAATTGTTTGCCAATCGCTTGAAGACTATAAAAAGGAGGCAAGAAATGTGCAAACGCTAATAAAGGCACGAGTATGTGGGATTTTAATCTCTCAGTCGAAGACAACAACAAAATACGATCATTTTCAGGAACTAATAGACAATGATATTCCCGTTATCTTCTTCGATAGGATATGTACCGGAATCGATTCAGATAAAGTAGTAGTGGACGACTACAATGGAACACTTACTGCTGTAGATTATATGATAAAAACAGGCTGTAAGCGTATAGCCTTCTTTTCGGCTCCTTCGCATCTTGAGATTTCAAAAAATAGGAAAAATGGCTATTTGGACGCACTGAGAAAACATCAGATACCTGTTGATGAACAACTGATACGTACCGCAGACACAAAACAGCTCGGATATGAGAAAGCAATGGAAATCTTACAAGAGCCCAATCATCCTGATGCCTTCATGGCGATGAATGATTATACGGCTTCGGGAATATTGCTTGCTTGTAAAAAGTTGGGATTCAAGGTTCCTGAAGAAATATCTATCTGTGGATTTTCGAATTCTAATATATCTCAAGATACCGACCCAATGTTAACAACTATGGATCAACACCCTATAGAGGTCGGAATGGAGGCGATGAAACTAATTCTAGAAAAAATAGAAAACCCTGAGAATACCTCAAGGAAAAACAAAATAATAAAAACTTCATTAATTGTCAGGCAGACAACACGTAATTTGTCTGATGGCTAATAACAATAAGTTTATTTAGATAATCGGACAAACCATGAAACAAAAACCAAGTCTAACATTTTGGCAAATCTGGAACCTCAGTTTCGGATTCTTAGGAATACAAATCGGATATTCACTACAAAGTTCTCAAACAAGTCGTATCTTATCAGCTTTAGGTGCTGACCCTCATCATCTTCCATTATTCTGGCTGGCTGCCCCTATTGCCGGGCTCATTGTACAACCAATCATCGGGATGTCGAGTGACCGTACATGGACACGTCTAGGGCGTCGTATCCCGTTTATTTTGGGAGGAGCTATAGTTTCGGCAATTGCCATGTTCTTTATGCCAAATTCCGAGTTTGTAGCAGCTATTATGCCTCCTGTCTTTTTTGGAGCATTCATGCTGTTATTTATGGATTGTGCGTTTAATGTTTCTATGCAGCCATTCCGCTCTTTGGTTGGCGATATGGTGAATGACAAACAACGAAATCTAGGATATTCAACTCAAAGCTTCCTTACAAACATTGGAGCTGTAGTTGGTTCATTCCTACCATTTATACTTACTTGGATAGGTATTCAGAATATTCCCGGTGTGGGGGAAAGGGTTGCACCATCTGTTATCTGGTCTTTTTATATAGGAGGTTCAGCTCTTTTACTGACAGTGTTATGGACAAGTATTCGTGTCAAAGAATATGCTCCGAAAGAGTATGAAGAATATAATAATATAACAGAAGAAGAAAAACAAAAGAAATCTTTTATAGATGTACTCAAAGCCACCCCAAAAACGATGTTACAACTGGCTATAGTACAGTTTTTCTCATGGTTTGCACTCTTCATCATGTGGGTATATGCAATCGGCGGAATTGCAGAGAATGTGTGGCATACAACAGACCCTCTATCTGCGGCATATAACGAAGCCGGAAACTGGAACGGGGTATTAAGTGGTGTATACGGTATCTTTGCGGCAATCTTTGCTATTTTTATGGCTAAAATCGCTGATAAGCTCGGTCGAAAAAAAGTATACTCTTTTTCATTACTGCTTGGTGCTTTAGGGCTGATGTCTATGTATGTGTTTGAAGACAAATACCTATTACTTGTTTCTATGGTAGGTGTCGGTATTGCTTGGGCAAGTATACTGGCTATGCCTTACGCTATACTATCAGCCGTGTTACCGGCTAGCAAAATGGGGTTATACATGGGAATCTTTAATGCAACGATTACCATACCTCAGATCGTAGCAGGGCTGACAGGCGGGCTTATATTAAAACATGTGGTTGGCGGCAGCTCTATAATGATGTTGGTGGTTGCAGGGATAGCCATGCTTTTGGCTGCTATATCGGTATCCTTTGTCGAAGACTCACATAAAGAACTTAAAACCCGAATCTGCTAAATAATTAGAAAATATAATTATCTGAAAGAATAAATATTTATGAAAAATAAATTATTATTTGTAATCACATTAATAGCTCTTACCAGCTATGCGTGTAAACCAAAAACTCAAACAGAAAACACTCAAGAACAGCAAGAAGAGAAATGTACAGTCAAACACTTGGATTGGACTCGAAACGCTGTAATATATGAAGTTAACGTAAGACAGTATACCAAAGAGGGAACCTTTGCCGCTTTCGAACAACATCTTCCCCGACTCAAAGAGCTGGGTGTGGACGTGCTTTGGTTTATGCCTGTACATCCTATTTCGGAAAAGAATAGAAAAGGCACTCTCGGAAGTTACTATGCTGTAAGAGACTATAAAGAGATCAACCCTGAATTTGGAACAAAAGAAGATTTCAAAAAGCTGGTAGATAAAGCGCATGAAATGGGCTTTAAAGTAATACTGGACTGGGTTGCAAATCATACCGGTTGCGATAATGCCTGGACTACAGAACATCCCGATTGGTATATGAAAGATAGTCTTGGTAATATCAAAAGCCCGTATGACTGGACTGATACCTACGAACTGAATTATGACAATAAAGATATGAGAGCCGCAATGACAGATGCCCTCAAATACTGGATAAAGGATTTCAATATAGATGGATATCGCTGCGATATGGCTCATGAAGTACCTACCGATTTCTGGAACGATGTACGTAAAACTTTAGATAGCATCAAGCCTGTATTTATGCTTGCTGAATCCGAAAATTATGATTTATTGGAACACGCATTTGATGCAAACTACTCATGGGAGTTGATGCACATGATGGCTGATGTAAACAAAGGAACAAAGAGTGCAGAAGATATTACATCATATATTCAAAAGCTGGATACGATAATGTGCCCGGACGCTTATAAAATGCTCTTCTTAACAAACCATGATGAAAATTCATGGAATGGAACAGAGTTTGAACGCTACGGAAAAGGTGTTGAAGCGTTTGCAGTTCTTACCTACACGTTGAATGGAATGCCAATGATATATACAGGTCAGGAAGTAGGACTCAAAAAACGCTTGTCATTCTTCGAAAAAGATATGGTTCCTTCATGGGCTGAAAATAGCACAACACAGTTCTATAAAAAGCTTAATCAATTAAAACATACCCATCCTGCGTTACAAGCCGGACAGGGTGGCACATTCAAGAAATATAATACTTCTGCAAATAAGGAGCTGTTGATATATTCGAGAGAAAGAGCAGGACAAGAGATTGTTGTAATGCTCAACTTATCGAACAAAGATATCAATTATACTAGCAATGACGCCATAGGACGTGGCAGCTATACCGATTATTTTGCGGGAGTGAATGTTCCGGAATTACCCCAGTCTCTAAAAGCATGGGAGTATAAAGTATTTGTAAGACCAAAATAATCAGAATTACTTATATTTATTCACAAAGAAAGCTTAAGAGGAAACTTTTAAGCTTTTTTCTTGTATATAAGTATATAATACAAAAATTCTGTGGTACTTTTTACTCTGTGATAAAAAACAGATAAGAGCGAATGCAACAATGATTCCTTTTTGCAACTTAATTTGCACAAAAAGACTAGCAAAAGAAAAGGGGTATCCATACGGATCCCCCCCTTCAATTCGGCTATATAAAACTCATAATTCCTTAATTCTTCTGATGAGCTGTTGCTACAGCATCAAAACGGGATTGCACAAAGTCAAGTTCGCTTTCAATACGTTTGCGTTCTTTTGTAAGACTTTCAGGGGTCGTAAAATATTTAGCTAAGTCTCGCACCCCTACACGGTATATACACCCTCTATAATATCTGTTTCTGAAGATATCGTAAAAAGAGGCATTGCTTAGTACCGGAGTAATATTAGCTACAGCTACGGGAGATATGGCCCTGGCGAGATATACACTAATATCGTCAAACATTACCCAAAACATCGGATATTCTCTTCCTCTGTCGCAAATCACAGGGCAAATAGCTTCTACACGGACATCTCCTTTTCCTGTTGCAATATCATAATACCATTTTTCCTTTACAAGGTAACAAGTGATTTGCATATTTGCCAAATCTTCCCTTTTTATAGAAAGTGTATGATTGTTATTTACTGTATATCCAATGCGATTCTGATCCATCACCTCTTTTGCTGTATATTTACTATCATCATTGAAGTCGGGTTGATCTTCGAATTTATATGCGGCAATTGTATTATCTGATAAAAGATTAATCAGAAGAGAAAACAAATTAGCACGCTTTTCGGTTGAAACTGTTGGATAAAATAAGGATTCGTTGCCTTCTACATCATATACTTCCCTGTATATATCTCTAGTCCATGTAGCAGACGAGTAATCGTTCATCGAATTCTCCATAAGAAAAAGCTCTCTGGACGAAATCTCTGTAATCATATCTTCCGTGGACGATGTAGCAGGTGCTCCATTCATCATTCTGAATGCATTATTTGCTGAGTTTTGTGCAAAGAGTGAACTTGCCGAGAGCAGTCCACCCAACATTAATGAAACAATATATTTCATAGGATGTGTATTTTGTGTTAATTAATTAATTCTTACTTCCATTGGGTATAAATCTCTTTCTATACCATCGGGGCCCTTGGCTTTTATTCCTGATATTATTAAAATTGTACCTCTAGTCATTCTTCGCATTTGCTCTATCTGACGAGATGAGAAATTCGCACCATTTGACATTTCAGGAGTTACATTTCCCATAGCGTCCACAGACATTGTTCTGAAGCTCAAAATCTGAAATGGAATATTCAGAATACCATCATCGATAGAAGCTTTTATACCCTGTGTGCCCAGTAGTATAGATCTGGCTATAACTCCTTTTCTAAATACTTTCGGTGCACCGTTCTGATCTGTATATGGGATAAACGCTAATGGTTCCGGTAACGGACGGATCCTCAACTCTTTCCTTGCTATGAATTGTTGTGTACCATTCACCTTTGCAGATACAGAAATTATAAACTTCTGACCTATCTGAGATGGGGAAGGCACTGCAACCCAATCTTTGCCCGAAGGAGTTAATGTTCCCCCACTTACCACTGTAGCCTGTACGTCCTGACTGGCTACACCCGGCACAGCAATAGTCAACATATTCTGAACCCCGGCATATAGAACGTCCATCCAGAATGGCGCTACTGTGGCCATAGGTTCCATTACTGTATATTCCTGAGAGAAATTACGTCTTACAGGCAATCCACTCCTATCCATAAGCTCGATAAATCCATCGAATTTATATGTACCGGAAGCTCCTGTACCAACTTCATACAAACCATTTTTTTCGGATGGTAACTCTTTACCATTTACAACAATACGGGGTCGTTGTGTTGTATCTACCGCCGCCATTATAATATTGGCTTTGTAAGGTACACCTTTCATCACCATATTTGATTGCGGAACAACAAAGGCACTCAGTTCATTCACACGAATATCTTTCAAGTCGATATTTTTAGCAAGATCATTCAGAACTTCACCCTCGGCCTGCTTCACATTCATTTGCAATTCTGAAAGGAAAGTCAGCACAGCAATACTTGGCATACCGTCAAAAGACGAAGTTATCCAATCTTTATGATCCTTCTTCGCTCTTGCAGAAGGTTCTGTAGATAAAGTACTGCTTACAATCTTACGTTTGCTCTCGTCAGGAATCTGTGCCACCATAGCTTCCCGATACGTGTCTAATATTTTTTTCAGCTTCTTTCCCTGACCACCCACCGGTGAAATCATTACTTCGGAAGAAGCATCGAGATTATCTTTCGATTTCAAATTATTTATATCAGCATCGGCTCCATCTGTCTTTTTTGCAATTTCCAGTTTTAGATACTGCAAATAATCGAAAATAGAATCGGTCTTAGCCTTTACACTTTGTGCCCTATTATATGAGTCCTGAGTTTTGTCTCTGTTAGTCTCATAAGAAGCAGCTATATCTGCGTATATCTGTTTATTTCTTTCATCTGTGACAACAATAGATTCTTGAATATTATCGTTAATCATCACAAATCCATCCAATACCTCGGTAGAAACATTTAGAGCCAGCATCGCAATAAACACCAGATACATGAGATTAATCATCTTCTGCCTAGTCAATTGCCCTTTACTTAAAGCCATCTTATATTCTCTTCTTTAGGTTTCTAATTCTGTTTTTTTATTTCTCCGATTATCTTAGAATTTAGGTTGGTTTGGATTGTTATTCGTTGTCATAGCTTGTAATAAACGAGCATATACATTGTTCAAAGCCTCAATGTGTTTGGTCATTTTCGCAGACTCTTCTCTGAACATGTAACTATCACCAATAGCTCCATCATATAAATTCTTCATCCTAGCCAAACTGTCATTAATATATCTGATAGCCGACATTTGTTCAGTTATAGTCTGTAATTGTGCATTAAATACATCGTTCAAACCACTCACATTCTGATTTAATGTAGTCAGATTGTCTACAAAACCATTTGTTTCGGTGATTTGATTATATGCTTTCAATAGTTTTTGAGAAGCCTCATTCAACGAGTTAATTGTAGTGGAGAATTCTTCTAAATTCTGAGCTGTATCTGCTGCGCTCTGTCCATAATCTGCCGAACTTGTACGAGCAGCAGAAGGTTGTCCTGTAGGCGATGATGAAGATGTTCCACTGCCAGAAACAGTTGTTACTCCATTTCCACCCGAACCGCCAAGAACAACGACCGAAGAGCCGGAAACTCCGGAGGATTTTATAGAATCTCCGGATTTCCTTGCCTCTGCTAGTTTTATATTAGAAGGGGATTCGTCATATCCAACCCCACCACTTACTATTACTCCGGATAAAGCATTTGCTCCGACCTCATCACTCGATGGAGATGAGTAGTCGAACCCTGCGGCAATAAAAACAATAACTTCGACAATCATTCCGATCATCAGAACGATGTTCCCTGCCGGTACATGCATAATTTTAAACATTGCCCCCAGGATGACTACAGCAGCACCCCAACTATAAAGAATATTAAACACTGTCTGTCCTCTTCTACTTGCAATAAATCGCCTAAAACTATGCCACGCTTTTCCCATTTTGAGAGCTCTCTTAAAAATTATTTTTTAATAGAATTTACCCCTTTCATCAAAGCTCCATGTTCTTACACATCTGAAACCAATGAATGAACGGCCTTTATCTTGAAATTCAACAGAACGATCTCCGGATTTAACCGTAGAGTCTTTCCATGAACCTCCTTTTACAATTTTACGTTTCAACACTCTTGGGTCTGCAAGTACTGCTCTATAGCTGAAATCAGGATTAGCCTCATCAGCCATACGGTCTACAGATTCCGTAAATGTTGTAGTTGTCCATTCTGCCGCATTACCCGCCATATCGTAAAGTCCAAAACGATTAGGCAAGAAGCTTGCTACAGGGGACATTAAGTCTTTCAAATCTTTTGATGCTCTGAAGTTAGCATGAGCCAGCCCATCGGTTGTATGCGTTTTATCCGAATACCACGGATAAATCAACTCCGAACGTCCGTTTCTTGCAGCAAATTCCCATTCGGCTTCTGTAGGCAAACGATACCCTTCGAAACCGTCTAAGCTACACTTCTTTTCAGCCAAATAGCGATCTGTACGCCATGCACAATAAGCATCGGCTTGTTCCCACGATACACCTACCACAGGATGATTATTATAAGCCTTATCATTAAAATATTTGCCTACATATTGTTCACTCTTAGCATTAGCAAAATCTGTCATCCATGCCATCACATCAGGGTAAACATTTACAATATATGTATTTGTAAAATCAATCTTATCTCCGTGCGATGATCTTGCTAACGTTTCGCGAATAATATCACCTCTTTGATTTACATAAGCTGTATCCTTGGATATAACTATAGAACGTGCATCGCCTTCTTTTAGTTTTGCCAAAAACGCATTATAACTTTTTACGTCAAACCAGTCATATTTAAAATTCAAAGCAGTATTTATCAATCCGGATTTATCCGCAGCAAAAGGATTTCCTCCTATCACACTGTTTATAGCAGCCTGTTCGCGTTGAGTTGGATTTTTCCAAGGAATTGGCTTACTCCAGTTTAAACGCTGCCCAACAGCACTGTTCCGATCTTCAGGTCTTACTAAAACTTTAAACGTTGGGTCTCCTCCATACGCCGGATCTGCCAAACGTTCTCTTATAATAGAGTCACGCACCCAATATACAAACTCACGATACTGCTTATTTGTAACTTCGGTTTCATCCATCCAAAATGGGCTGACAGCAACAAGTTTACGAGGTACTTCATCTCCCCATAAAGGATCAATACCTGTCCCTAACTCTATATTACCTCCCGGAACAAGAACCATATTGTCACAGGCACGGGCTATATTGTAAGGTAAACGTAAACGAGTTTCAATAGCAGGGTCAATATATTTTGGATTTGTGAACTTATAGGTTACACCTAGCGTTGCCTGAGCTAGCCCATTATTACTTTTATCTCCTTTTTGTCCATCAAAGGTATCACTAAGTAAAACGACTCTTCCCTCTCCAAATATTTGCCAGTTACGAGTTAAATTAAAGCCTAAGTTCAAACCGCCGCTTCCACCAACGAAGGTACCCTGAAGATTCCCTCTATGAGCAAAGCGCTGATACAAACCTAAACCGACAAAAGGATTTATTTCAAATTTACGTTCCGGCTTATATCCATTTATAAGATTAAGAAAATTTAACTGCACATCTCCAGTTATACTCATATAACGTAAATGTTGCATATAATATTGTTCGTTTGGTTGATATTTTGTAGGATGCCAAACAGGCACTCCACTCTCATCAACAGCACTATACTCATAATCAACACCTTCAATCCAACCCATATAATCCCAGGCGGGATCTTTAGTTAACATTTTTAACCCTTCGCCATTCGTTCCATCTTTCCACCATCTATCGTAAGTTCCGCTCCAACCATCATTGAAGCCATGTATGCTTCCTCCTGATATTTGAGCTCGTAGAGTAATCAATGTACTCATTCTACGGCCAACGGAAAGTGTTGGAGCAAAGGTTAATCTACTAGAAAACGATGTCCTATTCCACGGAACACCATTATCATCCTCACCCACATATAATTGGGCACCACCTCCAATGGATATGAACCACACTGGATCTTTTAACAAATATTCATTCCTCGAAGGAACTGAATATTGCTCTGAGCTTTGACGTTGAGCATAAGAAACTATTGATACACAGACCAATAGCAGTGAAGTCAGTAAAGTTTTTTTGTTCATTTGTTTTGTAACAGTTATAGTAACGATATATCAAGTGTGGCAAAGATAATATTTTTTTTTAATATTTATTTATTTTCTTATCAAATAATAACTTAACTCAATAAACGATTGGATTTTGCGTGTTTTTAAAAACATAAAAGGGAAGCCTTTCCAGGCTCCCCTCTCATCGATAATATTTATTAATTTTACAGTTCTTTTGTCTCGTCAAATTTGCCAAAACTGCTATTAGCTAAACGCTGATAACTATTATATCTCCACATCGCATTGTTCTGTGCTGCTTCATATAGTTCAGAAGCTTCAGAAGGATTTGATTTTTGTAGAGATGTATAGCGAACCTCGTTACCTAAGAACGCTTGGAATTTAGACCAGTCAGGCTCTTTGCTATCCATTGTAAATGGATTTTTGCCTTCCTCTTCCAACATCGGGTTGTAGCGCCATAGATGCCAGTATCCGCAAGCAACTGCTGCTTTCTCTTCATCCTGTGCATGTCCCATTCCTTTTCTCAGACCATGGCTGATACAAGGAGAGTATGCAATAACTAATGATGGGCCTTTATATTCTTCAGCTTCTTTGATCGCTTTCAGACATTGTCCTTGGTTAGCACCCATAGCAATCTGTGCTACATATACATAACCGTATGTAGTAGCTATCATACCAAGGTCTTTCTTGCGAATCTTCTTTCCTGCTGCAGCAAATTTAGCAACCGCTGCTATCGGAGTAGATTTAGAAGACTGGCCTCCTGTATTAGAGTACACCTCTGTATCCAATACCAGAATATTGATATCTTCGCCTGTAGCCAATACATGATCCAATCCACCGAAACCTATATCATATGCCCAACCGTCACCACCAAATATCCAGATAGAACGCTTGATTAGATATTGTTTCAATGAATATATCTCTTTGCAGTAGTCACATTTATCTTTCTCTACTTCCAGTAATGGTAACATTGCAGCTGTAAGTTCTTTTGTCTTGTCAGCCTCATCTTTATTTTCTACCCATTCTTTGTATAGAGCTTTTATTTCAGGTGAACATTTATCGCAATCCTGAGCTTGATTCATCAGTTTTTCGAGTCTGTTGCGCATAGTAATATTAGCCAAGGCAAAACCAAGACCATATTCTGCATTATCTTCGAATAGTGAATTAGCCCATGCCGGTCCTTTACCTTCTTCATTCTTACGGTATGGAGTAGATGGAGCTGAACCACCATATATTGATGTACAACCTGTAGCGTTGGCAATTAACATACGATCGCCAAACAACTGAGTTACAAGTTTGATATATGGAGTTTCTCCACAACCAGAACATGCACCCGAGAACTCAAACAGCGGAGTTGCAAATTGAGAGTTCTTCACATTCAATTTAGTATCAACAAGGTGAGCCTTGCTTGTTACATTCTTGACCATGAAATCCCAATTGTCTTGCTCAGGGAATTGTGATCCGATCTCAACCATTGTAAGAGCAGAGTTTCCTTTCTTACCCGGACAGATATCAGCACAGTTACCGCAACCAAGGCAGTCTAGCACATCCACTTGAATACGGAAGCCCATACCATCAAATTGTTTACCCTGTGCTTTCAACAAAGTAACATCGCCTGGAACTTGAGCCTGCTCTTCTGCGTCCAAAACAAACGGACGTATAGTAGCATGAGGACAAACATAAGCACACTGGTTACACTGTATACAGTTTTCGGCATCCCATACAGGTACAAAAGCAGCAACACCGCGTTTTTCATACTCTGTAGTACCATGATCCCATGTACCATCTTCGCGACCTACGAAAACAGATACAGGAAGATCGTAACCACGTTGTGCATTTATTGGACGAACTACGTTTTTGATAAACTCAGGAGCATCATCTTCTTCAGCTTTACCAATTACGATATTTGCCCATTCTGCCGGAACCTCAACTTTTTCGAGTTCGATACCACGATCAACCGCAGCATAATTCTTATTGATAACGTCTTCACCTTTACGTCCGTATGATTTCACAATGAATTTCTTCATTTGTTCTACAGCCAAATCGTAAGGGATTACATTCGAAATCTTAAAGAATGCTGATTGAAGGATTGTATTTGTACGGCCTCCAAGACCAATTTCTGTTGCAATCTGAGTTGCGTTGATGATATAGAAATTGATATTGTTGACTGCAAGATATTTTTTCACATTATCAGGAAGGTAGTTCCCTACTTCTTCTTTGCTCCATACAGAGTTGAGAAGGAATGTTCCGTTTTTCTTCAATCCTTTAGTTACATCATACAAATGCAAATAAGCAGGAACGTGACATGCTACAAAGTTTGGAGTATTTACCAAATATGTAGAACGGATAGGATTATCACCAAAGCGAAGATGCGATGCTGTAAATCCTCCTGATTTTTTAGAGTCGTATGCAAAATAAGCCTGACAATATTTATTGGTATTGTCACCGATAATCTTAACTGTATTTTTGTTTGCACCTACTGTACCATCCGATCCTAAACCATAGAATTTAGCTTCATAAGTAGTATCATCTACAGAAACTTCTTCTTTAAGAGGTAATGATTTGAATGTAACATCATCTACGATACCGATTGTAAAATCGTTCTTAGGTAGGTTCATCGCCAGATTTTCGTACACAGACATAATCTGAGCAGGAGTAGTATCTTTAGAAGAAAGTCCATAAATACCGCCAACAATTGTAGGGGCATCAGCTTTACCGAAGAAACAGTCTTTTACATCCATATACAATGGCTGTCCAAGAGCTCCCGGTTCTTTTGTACGGTCAAGTACAGCTATTCTTGTTGCAGTTTTAGGAACTGCAGAAAGGAAAGCTTCAGCTTTGAATGGACGATAAAGGTGAACTGCTACTAAGCCGACTTTCTCTCCTTTGGCATTCAAGAAGTCTACAGTTTCTTTAATTGCTTCTGTTACCGAACCCATAGCTATAATCACACGGTCAGCATCTTCAGCTCCGTAATAATCAAACAAGCCGTATTTGCGTCCTGTAATCTTATTGATTTCTTCTAAATATTTTTCAACAATAGCAGGTACTGCATCATAGAATTTATTAGCAGCTTCACGCGATTGGAAATAAATATCATCATTCTGGGCAGTACCGCGAGTTACAGGATTTTCTGGATTCAATGCTCTATCACGGAATCCTTTAAGAGCCTCTTGGTTAACAAGAGGAATTAAGTCATCCTGACTCATTTCTTCCACTTTCTGTATTTCGTGAGATGTACGGAATCCATCAAAAATGTTCATAAAAGGAATACGAGACTCGAGAGTTGCCAAGTGAGGAACAGCAGACAAGTCCATAACTTCTTGTACCGAGCCCGAGAAGAACATAGCAAACCCGGTCTGACGAGCTGCCATGACATCCTGATGGTCTCCAAAGATAGACAAAGCCTGTGCCGCCAAAGCACGTGCCGATACGTGGAAAACGCTAGGGAGTAACTCTCCTGCTATTTTGTACATATTAGGGATCATCAACAACAATCCCTGCGATGCCGTATAAGTAGTTGTTAGAGCTCCAGCCTGTAATGATCCGTGAACTGCACCAGCAGCACCAGCCTCCGACTGCATTTCCTGCACTCTGAGGATTTCGCCGAATATATTTTTGCGTCCGGCTGCTGCCCATTCATCAACATACTCTGCCATAGTTGATGATGGTGTGATTGGATATATCGAAGCCACTTCGCTGAACATATAAGAAATATGTGCTGCGGCCTGATTTCCATCACATGTAATGAATTTTTTTTGTTTAGCCATACTTTTTAATAGTTGATTATCTTTTTTTAGTTTACATTTTTTTGATTTGGCTAAGTTGACAACTTTTAAATTATCAGCTCCTTATTCTTTTAATATAAAAAACCAAACAGCCATAAAGGAATAATATTCCTATCACCCCTCTCTAGATTCGCTATTACGTAAATCATCTCCGGTTTATGTTTGCCTCTGGTTTTTTGACCATCTATCTTAAATTTATATTTCTTGTCATCATTTTCGACAATAAACATTCCGCTTTTAGCTCCTTTCTTCAATTTGCTATCGCTGTGATGTACCTGATTGTAGAAAAATGTTTCACGCAGCTCCTGATCATTTACATCTGATATTTTCAGAGGGAAAATCAGATTCGTATTATGCATATAGACCATATCGGGTTTCTTGGGAAACTCTTCTCCTTCTCTATAAAGCATATTTATCAGTCTGGCACTACGCAAATATTCCAGATAATTAGTCACTGTAGCTCTGGATATCTCACAGTCGGTACTCAATTGGCTGATATTGGGTTTGCCCGGTGCAGACAAAGACAATAGATACAGCAATTTTCTTAATTTGGGCAAATAAGACATTTCTATTTGTTTGATAGACAACACATCTACCTCCAACATCATATTTACCGTTTTGAGTAAATTTTCCGAAAAATTTCTTTTTTCAAGAAAAAACGGATAATAACCGTGATGTATATAACCCCATAGATGTTCTAAAGGGTTGATCTCTGAGAATATATCCTCAGCTATTTCACGGTGATTATTTATTATGTCATCCAAACCATAAGGTTTGAAATTCTTTCCAAATTGAATATTTAAGAATTCCCGATAGGAAAAACCTCTCAGATTATATACATCTACAATAGATGCCAGTTCTGCATCTTCTCCGAGCTTGTTTACAGTAGAACCTGTAAATACGATCTTCAGTTGAGGAAGGCATTCGTAACATTCTCTCAATTCTTTAGACCACCCCGGATACTTATATACCTGATCGAGTAGAAGCGTCTTACCTCCTTTTTCTACAAACTCTTTTGCAAAACTAAAGATTGTTCTGACTGTAAAATAAAACTGATTCATATTGATATATAAACAGTCTCGTTTGTCTAGCTCAAAGAACTCTTTAGCATATTGCAGAAGGAATGTAGTTTTCCCGACACCTCTCGCCCCCTTGATTCCAATCAAACGGCGCGACCAGTCAATCTGTTGCATTAACAGCCTGGGAGTTGCATCTTCGAAAAGATGTTCAACTAAATACTTATGTGTCCGAAAAAAAGATTCCACTCGATACTCCTTAAAACCCCGACGAAGGTAACTTTTTTTTATGTCATTGCAAAGTCCACTTAGCAATTTTAATCATTTTTCTTGAAACAGCATATAAAAATGCAGAAAAATTTTATATTCGCATGGTGTATTTTTCAATGATGAATAACAAACTCTATTAGTTCTACTAAAATAGCGCTAAAAAACTCAATTATAGTATTTTTTGTATATTTTATTATATGCTTCCGTCCCCTTTATACGGCTGATCCAAACATTCAGAGAATCAAGCAAGACAGGAGAGCTTTTCCTCACAGCCCAGGCCTCTAAATGAGTAAACCCTACAAAAGTAGAATAATCTATTTCGGGCGATGTTTTGGCAATATTAGCTGCTACCTTTTCGTCACAAACTGCAAAATCGATATCTCCTGATGCTACCATCATAGCCAACTGCTCAGAACCATAGGCCGGATCTTCCTTTATATATATTGTGTCCCCTATTTCATGCGCCAAGTTTTGTATCCGAAGGATAACCGGAGACTTAGCAGGAACATAAAGCGTTTTCTTCGCCAAGTCTAAATGACTTCTAATCGGCTCTATATTATCATTATACTTTTTTTTACGTTGAATCAACACCTGTCTGTTCTGAGCAATGGCTTCTGTGAAATTTACAGAGTCGCGCAACTCTGAAGTAACAGGTATATTCCTAGCCACAATATCGTACTTTCCGGTTCTCAATCCATCCATACTTTTATCTATACTGGATTCTAGCTGGATATCTATTTTTAAAGGAATATTCTTCTGTAATAATTCAATAAGATCGTGATTGAAGCCTGCAATCGTATCCCCTAAAACAAAATAACCAACAGAGTTATAGTCTGTAACTACGCGAAGTACTCCTTCGTGCTGAATTTGAGGGTAGTCACGAAAATCATTACCTGTAGTATTATTCCGTATAAAAATCCAAACAATAATCAGAATAATAACAATTATGGGAACCGATAAGAAAGCCTTATTCTTCATAATTTTACTAATTATTGAATTGCCATGAAATTCCTAATTTTAAAACCCGAGGGTTTACCGGATAACGATATAAAGAGAATGATTCCGCACCAAACATCCCTTCTGCTACATTATACATCATAACAAAAAAGCGAGTATATTTTAGATGAAGGTTCAGATAAGCACTTACAACAGGAAACTCTCCGAGTTTCATATCTTGTTGATTATAGAACTGCATAGTCAAAGGTTCATAGCCCGGCATATGATATTTTGCATGAATATAAGCATCTGCCCCCAACTGTAGAGTTAATACTTTAGCCAGTTTAGTAGTCAGGTATATATTCGAGTACAAACTCCATTGAGGTAAAGGCAAAGCTTCTTCACTCTTGGTGTATTGATATACAGCCTGATTATCCCAGTGAAAAATCCCGGATCTGAAATTCTGATCGAGGCGTAAAGCTATCACTTGTATCCCTTCATTACTTTGAGCTATTCTCTTTTCCTGATTATAATATATCAAACCTGTTATATTTTCAACACCTCCACTTATCCGAGTCTGAGAAAATGACAGTTCTGGAAAAACAATCTCGCCGCCTATATAAACACGACGGGTATCTTTCAAACCCATATCCTTCCAGTTCCAATACTTAGATGAAAAATTGTTCTGAAAAAAACTTGGGCTTATATTCTTTATATAAGCATTGGCTTTTACCGAAAAGTCTTTATTTCTGAAGTTCAATCGAGTAGTAATTTCTCCTTCAAGCCTGTAATCACTATTATGTAAATCTTTTTCGGCTGTAGCCCTATATCTTAAAAACTTCCCCTTCTCCTTCGTTAATACTCCTCCTACAAGCAATGAATATTCACTTTCCTTCATCGATGCACCGGGAAGACCATACATAGTCCCTGATTCCTCGATACCTAAAAAAGGCATGGAATATTTACGCAGATCATGCTCAATGAAGGCTGTTAAACCAAATTTCGTCCATTTTCGGAAGCCTTCATTCATCGCCAACGCCAATGTATTCTTGAAAGAATAATATGACATATAGTCATCAATATTCGCCTCATACTTCGGATCCGAAAGAGTAGTCCAGCCCTTCTCCCCATTCCAAAGCTGTGGGGTATATACATTCGCGATATTACTATAGTTTGAATTAAATCTGCGACGTTGATCTGTATAGTGCGTTGTAAAGATCACACTTGCTAACGAAACATAGTCCTTCTTTTTCCGTGTTCCCATCACGCTGTCATTTACAGGATATGTTTCTGTATCATCACCCAGATCATATCTGTTAGTTACATACAGATTACGACCTCTGAGTCTGTTCCAAGTATCCTGCATTCGTGTAGGAATATCCAACGAACTCCCTTTGAAGTTTCCATTATTGACTACATTGGGATGGTCAGGGTTTGAAATATACAATGTATCGGATATCCCTCCATTCTCAATAATAGTAAAATTATTATTTTGGAAGTAAGCATGCATTTTATACTTATCACCTATATAACTGGCATATAAGTCATAACTTACTCCTTTATTTGACAAAGAGTTGTAAAATCCACGAGAATATATATAGTCAAAATCAAAACCGACATTCAGCTTTTTACCCATATTCATGGATATCTCTCCCTGAAAACGATTTTCAGCGCTTTCACCTCCACCCCCACTTTGATATTTAATCTCAGAGTAAGGCACTTTTGTATTATAGAATATCTGATCCTCCGGCCCTTTTCGCCATGCACGCACCGGATCTTGAAAAATAAAACGGGAAGGTTCCGGACGTTCAAAAAATATTTTAGATTGTAAAGGAGAGCCTACATTACCCAAATAGCCAATAGCTACACCTTTTCCATCCACTAACATACTTTTATGAAAATCTATTACAGCCGAATCGCGAGGAATAAATATACGTTCTCCCAAACGTGGTGTTATTTTCCACACATATATATTAGGAACTTCAACTTTTACTGTATCTATTTTTCGTCCACTCGGAGGCAATTTACCAAGACTTGCAGATATAGAATCCGCTTTCTCCACTATTGCGGGAGACTGTAAAGCTTTCTTGTTTTGTGCTTCCGCAACAAGAGAAGCGAAAAGAAATAAGAAAAGAAATACTGTATATTTTTTCATTGGTGCAAACTTACACAAAAAATGAAAAATGAGTAGTTAATGTACCTTTAAAAACAGGCTCTTGCTTTATTTATTGCATCAATTTCACATTAAATAGTCAAATCACCCCTTTGGTAGAAGGTAGTTCGTAATTGAAGATATCTCTCTTTTTCGCCATCTTCAAAGCTCTGGCCAACGCCTTAAAAATACCTTCTATTTTGTGATGCTCATTCGCGCCTTCTGCCTTTATATTGAGGTTCATTTTCGCCGAGTCGCTTAAAGATTTAAAAAAGTGTAGGAACATTTCGGTAGGCATATCTCCTACTTTCTCACGATGAAACTCTGCATCCCAAACCAACCAAGCCCGACCTCCAAAGTCAAGCGCAACGGAACACAAACAATCATCCATAGGCAAGCTATAGCCATAACGTTCTATACCTCTTTTATCTCCTAATGCCTTATATATCGCTTCACCTAAAGCAATAGCGGTATCTTCTATTGTATGATGCTCATCTACATGCAGATCTCCTTTTACCTGTATGGTAAGATCCATCCCCGAATGTTTTCCTATTTGCTCAAGCATATGATCGAAAAAGCCTAAACCTGTAGATATCTGACAATGCCCTTTTCCGTCCAGATTGAGTGCAATATATATATCTGTTTCTTTGGTCGTTCTTTTTACCTCTGCTTTGCGCTCTCCGGCAAACAAAAACTCAGAGATGACATCCCAATCGGTAGTTTGAAGTACACATATATCCTTTAGCTCATCAGGTAAAACAAATTCATCTTGCATAAAGATAGCTTTACAACCTAGATTTTTTGCTAGCTCAACATCTGTTTGCCTGTCTCCAATCACAAAGGAACGTTCAAGATCGTAATCCCCTGTCATATATTTGCCTAACATACCTGTACGAGGTTTTCGTGTTGGGGCATTATCTTCAGGGAAACTTTTATCAATAAGGATATCATCAAATACGATCCCTTCTCCTTCCAGCGTCTTAAGCATTTTGTTATGTGCCGGCCAGAATGTATCCTCGGGAAAAGATGGAGTACCCAATCCATCTTGATTAGTAACCATCACAAATTCAAAATCGAGATTCTTTCCGATAAAATAAAGGTTACGAAAAACCTTTGGATAAAACTCAAGTTTATCGAGGCTATCCAGTTGATAATCTATCGGTGGTTCTATAACCAATGTCCCATCACGGTCTATAAATAGAGCTTTCTTTTTCATTATAATATATTGGATATGCTTTTAGATCGGATTTCCCTCTCTATTGATATGTTTATAACGTTCGCAAAGTTTTAATTAACATCTCATTTTCTTTATCAGTACCTACCGTTATACGCAAACATCCGGCGCACAAAGAGACCGAATTCCTGTTGCGAACAATTACACCTTTATCTGCTAATTGCTTGTACAGGCTATTGGCATCCTCAACCTTTACCAATATAAAATTGGCATCCGTGGGATATATTTTCTCTACAAAAGGTAATTTTGGCAACTCATTTATTAGATAATTTCGTCCTTTGAGCAAGGTAGCAATCCACTGCTTCCTTAATTCGAGTTTGTCTAATTCATCTCCAACAAAATTTTGAGTCAAGATATTTACATTATATGGATACTTAACTTTATTGAACAATTTGATTATTTCAGCCGAAGCAAAAGCCATACCTAGACGTACAGCAGCCAATCCCCATGCTTTAGAAAATGTTTGCAGAATTATCAGATTAGGATATTTCTCAAGGTCATTCAGCCATGTCGCTTCAGAAGCAAAGTCAATATAAGCCTCATCAACGACTACAATACCCGCAAAAGAATCTAATACCTTTTTTATTTCTTCCCTGCTCAACAAGTTTCCTGTAGGGTTGTTAGGAGAGCATAAAAATATCAACTTTGTATTACGATCTGTTTTTTCAAGCAGTTTCTGAGCATCCAGATCGAAGTTTTCGTTCAGCAATACTTTCCGATACTCTACATCGTTCACCTCTGCGCAAACCTGATACATCCCGTAAGTAGGATCAACGGCAACAATATTATCAATGCGAGGTTCGCAGAAGATACGAATAACCAGATCGATAGGCTCATCACTGCCATTGCCTAAGAAGATATTTTCGGGAGCTATATTTTTTACCTTAGCTATTTTTTGTTTCAAAGACCACTGTAAAGGATCGGGATAACGATTATACTTATCATTCAGAGGATTTTCATTGGCATCTAAAAAGACTGATGCTTCTCCTTTAAATTCATCTCTAGCCGATGAATAAGGCTTCATATTCCATACATTTTTGCGCACAAGCTGCTGTAAATTCATTCCTTTAAACTGTTTAGTTTAGATGTCTTTTTATCTTATTTATTTAACTTAACTACGCAGCAAGCACTGCCATATATCAGAGCTAAGAAAGTGCCCAAAAGAGAAGAACACACTTTTGAGCACTCCTATTCTCTTATACTTGTATATTTTACAATTCAATTTTAACCCCAAGAAGTTTATAAAACTCTTTTAATATAGCCGGATGTCCGGGCCATGCAGGGGAGGTAGTCAGATTACCGTCTGTAATAGCTTCGGTAGCGGGAATATCTTTGTAATTACCGCCAGCCAACTTAACTTCAGGCCCTACAGCTACATAACAGGTAAGCGTCTTTCCTTTAACCACATCTGCGGCAGTAAGCACCTGTATACCGTGGCAAATAGCTGCAACAGGCAGATTTTTTTCGAAGAAATACTTTGTATATTCTATTACTTTAGGATCGAGACGAATATATTCAGGAGCTCGACCACCTGTAATATACAATCCTGCGTAATCTTCAATTTTTACATTATCAAAAGTCTTATTCAATGTGAAGTTATGACCTCTCAGCTCTGCATAAGTCTGAAATCCTACAAAATCATGTATTGCCGTAGCAACCTGTTCTCCGGCTTTCTTCCCCGGACATACTACATCTACATGGAATCCTACACTTACCAGTGCCTGATAAGGAACCATCAATTCGTAATCCTCAACAAAATCGCCCGCTAGCATCAATATTCTTTTATTCATGATAAAACAGATTTTATAATTAGACAATCAATTAATTCCAATAAATATAAATAATATTTTAACAAAAGGCTCTATGAGTTAAAGTTATTTATATATTAGGCTGATATGTAGTCACAACAAATACGATCAGAGGCTCGTCCCCCGTATTGATTATAGAGTGATAATTATTATCTCCCTGAATAGATGTTACGTTCCCTTTTTTCAAGTTGAACTTTCGGGTAATTTTGTCCAATCCTTCACGTTCTATATATTCACCTTCGCCATGAACCAATACATATAATTCTTGTTCTTTCTTTGTACCATGCTCATGAAATCCAGCCTGATCACCCTTATTCAACAAAACCATGTAAGTACCAATACGGTTATTCACCAACTCTCCTTTCTCAAATATAGACAGCATGTACACAACGCCATTACCATCGTACATCGGGTCTCTCTTTTCTATATCTATAACTGTACGTTGAGGTTTTCCAAAAGGAGTTAATGTAATATCTACATATTTTGATACTGTTTCCAGTACTTGTTTTTTTTCGTTTTCCATCATTATTCAATTTATATATGTCTTTATACGAATATTTTTCTTGGTATGTTTAGAGTATTTTCTGCATTTCAAAATGGGGGATACCAACTTCTTCAAACTCGTCACCAACTATACCATAGTTATATTTCAGGTAGAATCCTATAGCAACCTTTCTGGCATGCAATACAATCTTATCAAATCCGTTTTCTTTTGCAGACTCTTCTGCGAACAAGAGCAACTTTGCACCTATTCCTTTTTTCTGAGTAGAATCCTCTACTGCCATTTGACGCAATTGAACTATATTTTTATCTATTGGTGTAAGAATACAACATCCTACAATCTGCCCTTCATTTTCGCAGACACAGAGCATATCCTCTTTCTCCTTTTCGAGATATTCAGCAGAAAATGTAAGTCCTAGAGGCGCTCTCAATATCTTATAACGAAGAGCAACCATCTTATCGTAGTCTGATGTACCATATTTTATAATTCTGGCCTGAATCATTTTTCTAACAGTTTATTTAGTTCTGTCGACATGTAAGCACCTAAGCGATATGTACCATTTCCGTCCCTTAATAATGCTCCGTTCCGTTGTATAGAGATAGTATCTTTACTTCGAATAAATACAAACTGATCTTTCGGAATAAAGTCTACAGCTTCCTTCTGTGCCGAGCCTATGATATCAACTAATCTGGCTATTTGAGCCTTGTTTCGTATTTCAACTCTCTCCCCAAAATATTTTTCGTAAATTACCTTGTCGGCATTTACATATTGAGCCTTATTGATTGTTTTCTCAAAAGCCGAACAGCTTACCAATAGTACGATTGTAACTAATAAACTAAGTGATTTCATTTTTCTTTGTCCTTTAGCCGTAAAGTTACTGCATTTTTATGAGCAAACAATTGTTCGTTCTCTGCCATTACTTCAATCGTTTTGCCAAGATTGTAAATGCCATCTTTTGTAATCTTCTGGAAAGTTATCTTTTTCACAAAGCTATCCAAATTAACACCGCTATAAGCCTTAGCATAACCATTAGTAGGCAACGTATGATTTGTTCCTGAAGCATAGTCTCCGGCACTCTCCGGCGTATAATTTCCAAGAAAAACAGAGCCTGCATTTACTATTTCGTCTGCAATATCTGCATAGTCTGCCGTTTCTATAATAAGGTGTTCGGGCGCATATTCGTTGGTTATATCTATAATTTCCCTATTATCCTTTAATAGGATCAGCTTACTGTTTTCTAATGCCTTTTCAGCAATCTCTCGACGAGGAAGTTCAAACAATTGTCGCTCTATCTCGTGCAGAACTTCAGAGATAAGAGATTCGCTGGTTGTTGTTAATATCACCTGACTATCTGCTCCATGCTCTGCCTGCGACAATAAATCGGCAGCAACAAATGCAGGTATGGATGTCTCATCTGCAATCACTTGTACCTCGGATGGCCCTGCCGGCATATCTATCGCTACATCTCTGAGGCTTACAAGCTGTTTCGCAGCCATCACATACTGGTTTCCGGGTCCGAATATTTTATAGACTTTAGGTACAGATTCCGTGCCGTAAGCCATGGCGCCAATAGCCTGTATTCCTCCCGCCTTAAATACTTTATCCACACCGGCTTCTTTTGCTGCATACAATATAGCCGGATGTATATTACCTTCTTTATTGGGTGGTGTACAAAGGATAATCTCTTTACAACCTGCAATTTTAGCCGGAATGGCAAGCATCAAGACAGTAGAAAACAAAGGAGCTGTCCCCCCCGGAATATAAAGCCCTACTTTTTCGATAGCAACGGCCTTTTGCCAACAAGTGACACCTTTGCTTGTCTCTATTTTTTTAGTCTCAAATATCTGACTACGATGAAATACCTCTATATTCTCTTTTGCTTGTCTGATAGCTTTCTTTAATTCTTGAGAAACTAAATTCTCCGCTTCTGCTATTTCTTCTGCCGAAACTGCCAGAGAGAGAAGCTTCACTTTATCGAATTTTTCTTCATATTCAAAGACAGCCTGATCTCCTCTTTCTTTTATATCATCAAGTACAGAACTAACTGTGCTGTTCAATGCTGAAGTATCGAAAACAGGACGTGCCAGTATCTCTGCCCACTGGCTGCGTAAAGGATATTTTATTATCTGCATAATTTACTTCTTATATTCTTTCCTCAACAAGCTGTAAACAGCTATGTCAGTAAACACATTATCTACCAACAATTCTCCATCACGCTCTATACCCTCCATCTGAAAGCCAAGCTTTTCAGGAATACGGCGACTCTTATCATTACCTACAGCAACCTTTATCTGAATACGATTCATATCCAGTTCACCAAAAGCATGTTCTATAAGTTTGGCAACCGATTGTATCATGATGCCTTTACCTTGAGCATATTGTGACAACCAGTATCCTATTTCTGTCTTCTTATTATCTGAATCTGTGTCTTTAAAACCAATCAGCCCTACAAACTGATCCTTATAGTATATAGTAAATTGTTTGCCGGCTGTCTGCAATACATATCTCACATAGTTCTCCGTATCTTCCGCTTCTTTTGTAGCATCTACAAACGGCAACCATTCACGCATATATTCTCGTTCGTTGTTGAGCGTATTGAATATCTTAAAGATATCATCTACAGACAAAGGATATAATACAATATCTTCTGAGACTTCTATCATAAGATCATTTTTTCTATAGGTAATACAATAATGCCTTCAGCACCACATGCTTTTAGTTTGGTGATAACCTCCCAAAAACGTTTATCCTCAATAACCGACTGAACAGAACACCAACCCTTTGTAGCTAGTGGGGTAACTGTAGGGCTTCTCATCCCCGGCAAGATATCAAATATTTCTTCAAGCTTATCTTCGGGTGCATTCAGAAGTACATATTTTTTCCCTTCTGCACTCTGAACAGCTTCTATCCTGAATATTAGTTCGTCAAGGATATCCTTTTTCTCCTGTGGTAAGTTTTTTGTTGCTATCAATAAAGCTTGCGATTGCATAACAACCTCAACCTCTTTCAGACGATTACTTACCAATGTCCCACCGGAACTCACTATATCAAAAATAGCATCCGAGAGACCTATACTAGGCGAAATCTCTACCGATCCTGTAATAATATGAATCTCTGATTTAATACCCTGCTCTGCTAAATACTGATTTAAGATATGAGGATAAGATGTTGCTATCTTCTTCCCTTCAAACCATTGCACACCCTCGTATTTTTCATCCTTTGGAATAGCCAGCGATAAGCGACATTTACTAAACCCTAAGCCTTTTACGACATCCGCAGCCTCGGCTTTTTCCTTATATTCATTTTCTCCTACCACACCGATATCGGCAACCCCCGTAGCTACAGCTTGTGGGATATCGTCGTCACGCAGAAAGAGAATCTCTACGGGAAAATCCTTTGCAGGAATAAGCAGCGTGCGCTTAATATTATTCAGTTTTATACCGGCTTCTTGTAAAAGCGCCATCGTTTCCTCAAATAGCCGACCTTTCGACTGAACAGCAATTCTTAATACCATGATATATTAATTTTATATTATTTTCCAGCAATAAAAAAAAGAGCTTACCTCTATCAGGCAAGCTCTTCTATATTTTGGCAAACACCACATCAATATACTTACTTACCCAACGGGAGTAACACTATAATGATGATGATGAAATTTATTGCTCATAATTTTATTTTTACAAAAGCAAAAGTATACATTATTTGCAATAAACCAAACTTTATGTCATTATTTTTTCACTTTTAATCAGAATCTCCACCAGAATTGAATCTTTCCCTGTGGCGCTTCAATTCGTCTTCTTTGAATCGAATATCAACTGATCTGTACTTTTCCAACTTCTCAGCCGACAGTACTTTTGCAAACTTCTTATAATATTCGATTTGTAACTGAGAATCTCTTTGTTCCGATTCCAGATTCAATTGAACAATTCTTTTATAATCTGCATCCGTTTTGTCTTTTTTACGCTTCAGTTCGCGGGTCTCTCTTCGTGCCTCACGGTTAGCTTCATATTTTTTCATTGAAAACTCTGCTTCCAACGGCAAAAATGCTTTAGCTTCCGCATCTGTTAAGTTTAGTTCTTTTTTTAAATACTCTGCTTTCTTTTGGTTGAATGCTTGTATATCGAACCGTCCTCCACCTTGTCTCTGTCTATTCTGGGCTGCAACTGAAAACGTAAAACAGAACAGCAACAAGAAAACCAGAATACTTTTCAACTTCATATCGGTATTCATTATTAATAGTTATATAACATTTCCTTAAATTGAGATTTCCTTACCTCATCCTGCAAAAAAAGATAGTAATCCTCTTCGTCCTGAGGGCTGGTATATGCAATAGTTTCTTCGGTCATATCCGTCTTTTGATTGGCATATTGTTTATCCGAAGGCATATTATTTTTGTCAAAAACACCAACTGTGAACAAAATACCAACAATTGCTGCCGCAGCTGCTGTCCAAGGCAATACCTTCTTCCACAACGGAACAATCTTTGCCTTTGGTTCTTCTTTAGAAGGCAGTTGATCCATTATCCTGTTATTAAAATTCTCGAAGTAATTTTCGGGAACTTTAAAAGGTTTTTTGCTTTTGTCAAAATTATCCAACATGATTGTTTAATCTTTAGATTCCTTATCTGTATTATAGACTATTATTTAGATAAAAGGTTTAATTCTCTGTTGTTAAAAATTCCTCTATTTTTTTTACCGCATGATGATAAGACGCTTTTAGTGCCCCCACAGAGGTTTCTAAAATTTCGGACATATCTTCATATTTCATTTCATCAAAATATTTCATATTGAAAACAATACGCTGCTTCTCAGGCAAAAGAAGAATTGCCTTCTGTAGTTTCAGTTGAGCTTCGTCTCCGTCAAAGTACTCATCACCTTCGAGCTTACCCAATAAGAATGTATCTGCATCATCTATCGAAACATTGTTCAGAGATCGCTGCTTATTGAGAAATGTAATAGCTTCATTAACAGCTATACGATAAAGCCAGGTAGACAGCTTGGAGTCTCCCCGGAAATTTTCGATACTTGTCCATACTTTTATAAATGTATTTTGCAAGACATCATCCGTATCATCATGACTCAATACGATTTTTCGTATCTGCCAATACAAAGGCTCACTATACTCCTTCACCAGCTCGGCAAATGCCGCCTGTTGAGTTTTGGGCTCGTGAAGCCTCTCTATAAGTTGTTCTTCTGCCTCCCGTGACATTTACTATAAATCTTCCAAATATCAATTACTCTATTATTCTAAATCCGAATCATCACCAAAATCGGCTTCTTCATCGGCTTCACCCTGACCATGCTCGAACCATTCGATAAAATTATCAACTTGCGTCTTGTTTTTATCCCACCATGTAAGCGATTCGGGGAAATAAGCAACACTCACATAGCGGCAATAAGTATCAAAATGTCCCGAACCTAAGATTTCTTCATAGGTAGGAACAAAGAAAAACCACAACAATCCACTTTGAGAGTCATTCTGCATTTGCGCTATAGTAAAGAATATAAGCTTCGAAGCCTCTACAAAATAAGAATATTCAGAAGCACTATCCGTGCCTTGCGGTTTCTTCAATTGTATATTCTTATACAGCCATTCACGGTCTATGCCATCTTCAGGAGTCAGCCTTACTGAACCGGGTTCTAGTTTGGCATTCAATATATCCAACATCTCACTGAAAGCATCTTTCGATCTTTCGGTATTGGGCTCCAACAATAAAAAGAAATGGAATGCATAAAAACTCTGCACCCACTGATCCAAGTCGTTCAAAGCATAAGCATACAACAAGAATGCACTCGAGTGCGTTGCATCTATTTCTATCGCTTTACGCAAGTGATGCGCAGCCATTTTATTGTCCTTGCTATTGAAGTAGCAGAGACCTAAGTTGAAGTGAAGCAAATACTCATCTCCACATCTGACAACGGCATCGTTCAACGTTTTAATCGCATCGCTCATCTTATCCATATTAGCCAGTGCCGTACCCTTTACAATATAGGCATCCATAAGTAAAGGCTGAAAGTTGGCATTAATAACTTTTGAGCTTAAGCTTACGGCACGCTCATAATTATTAAGCTTCAAATAAGACAAAGACATTTCGTAAACAGCAGACATTGACGAAGGATTTACCTTCAATGCCTCTTCATAAGAAGATATGGCTTCTTTATAACGCCCTTTATCATGAAGGCTAACCCCTTCTCTAATGAGTTTTTCGGAGGAAGACTGAGCCTTTATAGATAATGTTGCGAATAATAGAATTAATATAAAGATGATATTCTTCATGCCATAAAATTGTTTAGAGCTACAAAAATAAGAAAATCCTGCTAAAATAAGCCTTTAACTAAAATTCTTAGACTTTTTTAAAAGACCGAGGTTTAATATACAGCTATTTCATATTATCTAAAAACAACGATTTTATCCACATCTTACATTTATATATAGATATTCAATTTTAGCTTACTTTATCTATGCGTAATATAATCTTTCTATATAAAAGACGTCACATAATAGAACATTTTTATTATTTTTGTTATTCTAGGTATTTGGACATAACTAAAAAAACAATGATCGATGAAAAGTAATACGTTTGACATAGAAATGATTCGTAAATTCTATGAATCTTACCCCAAAAAAGTTGATGAAGCAAAGAAGATTCTTAAGCGACCATTAACCCTTAGCGAGAAAATCCTATACGCTCACCTATCAACAGATGAGCCTTTAAAAAACTATGTCCGTGCCACCGATTATGTAAACTTTTCACCCGATAGGGTTGCTATGCAGGATGCTACAGCTCAAATGGCTTTATTACAACTGATGAACTCAGGGCGAACAAAAGTGGCTGTACCTTCCACCGTACACTGCGACCACCTGATACAAGCTCATAAATCGGCAAAAGAAGACCTGAACACGGCCGAAGTAACAAACAAAGAAGTATATGACTTTCTGAGTGCCGTATCAAATAAATTCGGCATCGGCTTTTGGAAGCCGGGAGCCGGCATCATACACCAAGTAGTACTCGAGAACTATGCCTTCCCGGGAGGAATGATGATAGGGACGGACTCTCATACACCTAATGCCGGAGGGCTGGGCATGATAGCCATAGGCGTGGGTGGTGCCGATGCGGTAGACGTTATGGCGGGAATGCCTTGGGAACTAAAAATGCCTAAACTGATCGGTGTAAAACTCACAGGAAAACTATCCGGGTGGGCTTCGCCAAAAGATGTAATATTGAAATTGGCAGGAATACTTACCGTAAAAGGAGGCACGAATGCTATTATAGAATATTTCGGAGATGGAACAAGCTCGCTATCTGCTACGGGAAAAGCAACGATATGTAATATGGGAGCAGAAGTAGGTGCAACCACATCCATCTTCCCTTACGACAAAAAATCATCTGATTACCTAAAAGCAACAGAACGCACCGATGTGTCTGAACTTGCAGATAAAGTAATCGAGTATCTTCAACCGGATACAGAAACAGTAAACAATCCGAAAGAATATTTCGATCAGGTGATAGAAATAGACTTATCGACACTCGAACCATACGTAAATGGCCCATTCACTCCCGACGCAGCTCATCCGATTTCGGAATTTGCAAAAGTAGTGAAAGAAAAAGGCTATCCTCAAAAAATGGAAGTGGGCTTGATAGGGTCGTGTACAAACTCATCGTATGAAGACTTATCACGAGCCGTATCGATTGTAAAAGACGCAAAACAAAAGCATGTAGAAGTTAAAGCACAATTCATTATCAACCCCGGATCGGAACAAGTACGTTATACAGCCGAAAGAGACGGCATACTTCCTGCCTTCGAAGAAGTGGGCGCTACCATAATGGCAAATGCCTGTGGCCCATGTATAGGACAATGGAAACGTGAAAGCAAAGACCCTGAGCGTGCGAATTCTATCGTTACCTCTTTTAACAGGAACTTTGCAAAAAGAAACGACGGGAACCCAAATACACACGCATTTGTTACATCTCCTGAGATTGTTGCAGCATTGAGCATTGCCGGCGATCTTTGTTTCAACCCTATGACTGACACCTTAGTAAATAGTGAGGGGGAGAAAGTAAAATTGGAAGAGCCAAAAGGATATGAATTACCTCCGTTAGGATATGAATTGAAAGAATCCGGATTTTTAGCACCTATTGCAGATGGATCGGATATCGAAATCAGCATAGCAAAAGATTCACAACGACTTCAAGAATTAGCGCCATTTGCGGCATGGAATGGCAAAGACATCATAGAACAACCGCTTCTTATTAAGGTAAAAGGAAAATGTACGACAGACCATATTTCGATGGCTGGTCCGTGGCTTCGATTCAGAGGACATCTGGATAACATCTCCGACAATATGCTCATTGGGGCAGTAAACGCTTTCAATGATAAAACAAATGCAGTACTTGATCAGGAAGCGAACGAATACATACCAGTTCCAAAACTAGCCCGTAAGTTTAAAGCCGAGGGGTTAGGGTCAGTTGTTGTTGCCGAAGAAAATTATGGAGAAGGATCTTCTCGTGAACATGCTGCGATGGAACCTCGTTTCTTGAATGTAAAAGCTATACTTGTTAAGTCTTTCGCTCGTATACACGAAACAAATCTAAAAAAGCAAGGGATGCTGGCGCTTACCTTTGTGGATAAGAATGACTATGAAAAAATAAAGGAAGACGACAAAATCAGCATAATCGGTCTCACCGAGTTTAAACCCGGAAAAAACCTGACTGTTGAACTAACACACAAGAATGGGACAAAAGAATCTTTTGAGGTTGCCCATACATATAATGAGGTGCAGATAGCTTGGTTTAAAGCCGGTAGTGCCCTGAACTATATGAAACAAAAATAATTTTATTTATCTCATTATAAAGTTACACCTATAGTAAAAGGTGACATTACGAAAACATCATTAACCTGTTACTTTTGTCACCTTTGTCACCTTTTACATAGAAACACAATGTAGCAATGATCATAAACGTTGTACTATTTCACAACTTTGAAACCCTTGACGTATTTGGCCCTGTGGAAGTTTTTGGCAAAGCAGACGGATGGGAAATCAAATATTATTCTCTGAATGGCGGTTTGATTTCGAATCAAGACAATATACACATCGCGACAGAAAAACTTCATCAGTTTATCTCCGATCAGGTATTGTTTCTTCCCGGAGGAATGGGTGCAAGGGATGAAATAAACAACTCCGGCTTTATTGATACAATAAAACATCTGGCGGCCAAAAGCCAATTCGTTATCACTGTCTGCACAGGAAGTGCACTACTCGCAAAGACGGGGCTATTGGACGGAAGAAAAGCAACGTCAAACAAACGGTCTTTCGGTTGGGTAAAACAAAGCTCCGAGCAAGTCACTTGGATAAAACAAGCCCGATGGGTAGTAGATGGCAAATACTATACATCTTCAGGTATTAGCGCAGGAATAGATATGGCTTTAGGCTTTATAGCAGACATAAAGGGACTAGAGAAAGCTATAGAAATAGCAAAAAGAATAGAATACAACTGGCAAGAAGATAAAACCGTTGATAACTTCACTGATTAAAGATCAAAATATGGTAACAATAAAAAAGATTGAAGAGAATGATTTCGAAGAATTAGTTGCTCTTTTTCTTGAATTTGCAACATTCCAGAACCAACCGGAAAAGATGAAAAATTCGGTAGAAAAGATGATATCCGAGAAAGACTTCCTTCATGGTTTTACAGCCAGAGATGAAGATGATAGGATTATAGGATATGCTACTTTTTTCTTTGCATATTACACATGGGTGGGTAAATCCTTATATATGGATGATCTTTACATAAAAGAACAATATAGAGGGAAGGGAATCGGCACGCTACTCATCAATACTGTTATCAAACATGCCGAGAAAGAGAAGTGCGACAGGTTAAGGTGGCAAGTTTCTGAATGGAACAAGCCAGCGATATCCTTTTACAAAAGTTTAGGAGCAAAAATAGACGAAACAGAAAAAAATTGCGACATAATATTCTAAATATATTTATATTATTCAAGAACCTATTTGAATAATTTTTTGTTCCTAATAAGTACCATTGACAAACAATTAAAACCAGATATTATGGATAGATTAAAAGATAGTGAAACAATAAAAAAAATATCAAAAACAGTAGAAACAACATGCAACATTGACAATGAACTTTTCAAAACTTTCAATGTAAAACGTGGACTTAGAAATGAAGACCATACAGGGGTTGTTGTTGGTCTCACAAAGGTAGGTGACGTCGTCGGGTACGAACGTGATGCTGAGGGAAATCTGACACCGATACCGGGAAGACTGATATACAGGGGAATTAGCCTTGAAGATATAGTAAAAGGAGCTCAAAAAGAAGACCGACTAGGATTTGAAGAAGTCGTTTATCTTATTCTATCGGGTAATCTGCCAAGCAAAGTAGAGCTAAAAGAGTTTTCGGGTGTAATAAGCAGAACTATGGATTTGAATCCTAAAATCGTAATGCATATATTAGACTTGGTAGGAAAAGACATCATGAACTATTTATCAAGGTGCGTGCTCGAACTATACACTTTCGATGAGAATCCAGACGATACGACTCCCGAAAATCTAATCAAGCAATCCGTCAATCTGATTGCAACATTCCCTACCATAGTAGCCTATGCACATAATGCCATACGACATGGACAAGGTAAGTCGTTACATATAAGACACCCTCAGCCAGACGTTTCTCTTGCCGAGAATTTCCTTTACATGATGAAAGGACGCCACTACACTCCACTGGATGTAAAGATACTAGATCTTGCCATGATGGTACACGCCGACCACGGTGGAGGGAACAACTCTACATTTACGGTACGCGTAACCAGCTCGACAGGAACCGATACATATTCTACTATTGCCGCAGGCATAGGCTCACTGAAAGGGCCTCTTCATGGAGGAGCAAACCTGAAGGTTATAGACATGATACAAACTATCAAGAGTGAGGTTAAAGACTGGACCAGCGTTGAAGAAATAGACAACTACCTTTGTAAGATATTGAACAAAGAAGCTTATGACCGCACCGGACTTATTTACGGTATCGGGCACGCTATATATACCATATCAGATCCTCGCACTGTTCTACTGAAAGAAATGGCTCGGGATTTGGCAATCGAGAAAGGTCGTGAAGCTGAGTATAATTTCTACACCTTATTAGAAGAGCGGGCGATCTTCAACTTCATGGAAACAAAAGGGAAAAATGTAAACAAACAGGTATGTGCCAATGTGGACTTTTACTCCGGTTTTGTATACGATATGATTGGTCTTCCGCAGGAAATTTACACCCCTTTATTTGCTATGGCTCGTATTGTAGGATGGACAGCACACCGCATCGAAGAACTAAACTTTAAGCAAAAACGAATTATCCGTCCTGCATATAAAAATGCAGCTGACGTTCGTGAATACATACCTATAGATAAAAGATAATGAAGCAACTCGTATTAATTGCAGCAAGTGTATACGGTACTATATCTGTTATACTTGGAGCTTTTGGAGCACATGCCTTCAAGGCGATGCTAACTCCCGATAAGCTAGCGAGCTTCGACACAGGGGTGCGTTATCAGATGTATCATGCGATTATATTGCTGGTAATAGGCCTGACTCTATCTTTCACATCCTCACTCGAGAAGTGGGCTGCTATCTCTATCATTGTGGGTGTATTCTTATTTTCGTTTAGTATTTATTTTCTAGCCTTCTCCGAATATTGGAATGTGAACTTAAAATTTTTAGGTCCTATTACCCCTATCGGAGGTATGTTTATGATTGCAGGATGGGTGATGCTGGTTGTATTTTTCATTAAAAATAAAATTATTTAATTTTTTTTGATTTTTTCTGTAACCAAAAACATAGTTATGCCGTCATATCTATAAGTTAACAATTTTAAATTATTATAGAAATGAAATCTATTTTATACACAATCAGCATTAGTTTATTAATATTTGTTGCCCAGTCTTGTAATTTCAATTCGGTAAGAGGTAACGGAACAATAGTAGAAAACGAAGTTAGTATATCTGACTATAAAGCCATTGAGTTTGGTGGGGGCGGTGAACTCATTTATGAACAAAAGCCGGACACAGCACCGTATGTACGCGTAGAAACTGATGAAAATATTTATCCGTTGTTGATAATAAAAACAGATGGAGATGTACTCTCTTTCAAGAGCAAAGAAAACATCAACCCTACAACATACAAAATATATACTAATTCGAAAGACCTGACAAGCCTAAGCATCAGCGGTTCTATGAAAGCTCACTTAAAAGGCAAGTTAGAAACTTCAAAATTAGACATATCAGTATCAGGGAGTGGCAACATCATTATAGACAGCCTTATATGTCACTCTTTGTCAACAAGAGTATCAGGATCGGGCGATGTAAATGCAAAAGGTAAAGTAACAAACATAGACTCCAGAATATCAGGTAGCGGTAAAGTAATAGCTACTGATCTAGTTGCCGACTCTGTTAAATGTTCGGTATCAGGTAGCGGAGACTTTTTTGTATATGCCAACAAATATCTGGACGTAAGCATTTCTGGCAGTGGTAGCGTTAAATACAAAGGCAACCCGCAAATAGATCAGTCAATATCCGGAAGCGGTAAGATTTCGAGACAAGAATAAGAAAACTAAAGCAATAAAAACAAAAAAGATTATCCCGGTCGGGATAATCTTTTTGTATTATAATACAATAGCAATTGTATAAAACTAAACAACTATAATCCTATTTGAGTTTTTATAAAGTTATTCGCTTCATCTTCACTCTGGAAATATATAAGCCCTTTAAACTCAAACGGGAAGTTATCGAAAGGCAAAGAGAATCGCTTCTTTTCACACGTTACAGAAAAGTCCTCATAATTGGTCGTCGTAAAATTTACAACTTCGTCAGGAGAGTCAATCTTAAACACCTTTATAGACAATTTTTTGGGGTCAACTCTATATAATATATCCCCTACCTTCAAAACATCTCTAAGTCTCATAGCAATATCATTTTAAAAGATGGAACAATAGGTCATATTATAACAACCATCTATAACACATTGTTCACAAAATTATCTATTTGATATAAAAGAGATATGAGTATAGGGAATATATGATTAATATTAATAACATAGCAATTAGTACTAAATATGGATATATTGGTACCTCACACAAGCTCAAGGAGTACAATATCAACACAAACAGTAACATATTTCCAAAAATGCACAGTTTCTTGTTTTTTGTGCACAATGTAAGTTTTTTTATAATTTTAATTTCGTTGTCTTATATTTTAATAGTACCTTTGGGGCGAACTAAATAATAACTTTTTATTCAAATATAACATGGATATTTCGCACATTGAACATCTAGGTATTGCTGTGAAAAGCATCGAAGAACAACTTCCTTATTATGAAGGAGTTTTAGGCTTAAAATGCTACAGCATAGAGGTTGTTGAAGATCAAAAAGTAAAGACCGCTTTTTTTAAAGTAGGCCAAACAAAAATCGAACTGCTTGAACCGACAAGTCCAGACAGCACAATTGCTAAATTTATTGAGAAAAAAGGAGAAGGAATTCACCACATTGCATGGTGTGTTCAAGACGGCGTAGCAAACGCTTTAGCTGAAGTAGAAGCTAAAGGAGTTCAACTAATAGACAAAGCCCCTCGCCGTGGTGCTGAAGGTCTTGATATCGCATTCCTTCACCCGAAATCAACAGGAAGCGTTCTTACAGAACTTTGTGAGACTCCAAAAAAATAAATAAGAAGATGACTTTACTCATTAAACCCACAATGAAGTAAAGTCATTTTTGCATTATCCTATAATTTAATTAGAATCTAAAATATTAAAACATGGGCCAACTTGAAAAAGTAAAAGAGCTGATAGAGCTCCGCGCAAAGGCACGCCTCGGTGGAGGAGAAAAGAGAATAGAAGCTCAACATGCAAAAGGCAAGTATACTGCACGCGAACGCTTAGCCATCTTATTGGATGAAGGCAGTTTCGAAGAATTTGACATGTTCGTTGAACACCGCAGTACAAACTTCGGAATGGACAAACAAAAATTCCTTGGAGACGGAGTCGTAACAGGCTGTGGTACGATCGAAGGTCGTCTTGTTTATGTCTTCGCTCAAGACTTTACTGTTATAGGAGGATCACTTTCCGAAACTATGGCATTAAAGATCTGTAAAGTAATGGATATGGCAATGAAAGTAGGTGCTCCGGTAATCGGCATCAACGACTCGGGAGGTGCACGTATACAAGAAGGAGTTAACGCTCTTGCAGGCTATTCAGAAATTTTCCAACGCAATATCTTAGCTTCAGGTGTAATACCTCAAATATCAGGAATCTTCGGTCCATGTGCCGGTGGTGCAGTATATTCACCAGCTTTGACAGACTTTGTCTTGATGACAGAAGGCACATCTTATATGTTCCTTACAGGACCTAAAGTTGTGAAAACTGTAACCGGAGAAGATGTAACACAAGAAGAACTTGGTGGAGCAAGCGTACACACTACTAAATCCGGTGTTGCTCATTTCTCTGTAGCGAACGAAGATGATGGATTATCTTTGATCCGCCACTTATATAGCTTCCTTCCTCAAAACAATATGGAAGAAGCTCCTCGCAAAGAATGTACAGACCCAGCTGCCAGAATGGAAGATTTACTAAATGAAATCATCCCTGACAATCCGAATAAACCATACGATATGTTTGAAGTAATCGGTGCAGTTGTCGACAATGGCGAATTCCTTGAAGTACATGGAAACTATGCTAAGAACATAATAATTGGTTTTGCCCGCATGAATGGTCAATCTGTTGGTATCGTGGCTAACCAACCTAAATACCTTGCCGGAGTACTAGACATCAACGCTTCACGCAAAGCAGCTCGTTTTGTACGTTTCTGCGATGCCTTCAATATTCCCTTGGTAACATTGGTAGACGTACCTGGGTTCCTTCCTGGAACAGGTCAAGAATACGGCGGTGTAATTACTCATGGAGCAAAACTTCTTTATGCATATGGAGAAGCTACAGTACCTAAAGTAACAGTTACTCTACGTAAGTCTTACGGAGGTTCACACATCGTAATGAGCTGTAAACAACTTCGTGGCGACATCAACTATGCATGGCCTACTGCCGAAATCGCAGTTATGGGTGCTGATGGAGCAGCAGAAGTACTTTACGCGAAAGAAATCAAAGAATCTGAGAATCCCGCTGAAGCACTTGCTGCAAAGAAAGCAGAATACAACAAATTATTCTGTAATCCTTTCAACGCTGCACGCTATGGATATATCGATGACGTAATAGAACCGAGAAATACTCGTTTCCGCGTTATCCGTGCTTTGGAACAACTGAGAACTAAAAAGCAAGTCAATCCTTCTAAGAAGCATGACAACCTGCCTCTATAATCTCTAAACGAATTAGTATTATGAGTAATAATAATATACCGTCAGAAGTATTAGCAGCTATAGCCTTAGCTATATATGATGTGCAAAACCAGCACGACATAGAAAGCAATGTGCTAACGATCAAACATGTGTCGAAAGATTATCTACCATGGGCTGACAAAAGTAAAGCTATGCTTCAAATGCCAGTAAGAAAATAAAATTTGATAAATTATTATGAAACAGTTCATATATAGAATAAACGGACAGGAATACATAGTAGCCGTAAACAAGATGGATAACGGTCTTGCTGAAGTTGCAGTAAACGGAAGCAACTATAAAGTAGAATTGGTAAACAACGAGGAAGAAATCACTCTTGTTACTCGTCCGGCTTCGAAAGCACCGGCAGCTACTGCCACAGCAGCAGCACCTAAAGCTACAACTTCGGCACCAACTAAACCAGCAAGTGGTGGTGCAGGCAGTGTAAAATCTCCGCTTCCGGGCATCATCATTGACGTATTAGTTAATGAAGGTGACGAAGTGAAGAAAGGACAAACTGTAGTTATGCTTGAGGCTATGAAAATGGAGAATGCGATCCAAGCAACTCAGGACGGAAAAGTTACCGGTATACATGTATCTAAAGGAGACTCTGTACTAGAAGGAGTTGCTCTGATTACAATCGGATAAAAAACAACTATCTATAAAGTAGCGCCGCATAAATTAATTTTTATGCGGCGCTCTCTTTTTATCTCACCTTACGCTAATGAATATTTTCCTATCTCCTATAACTCTATAGCACAATTAAACTAAACAACTATTTATCAACAATTTACATAGCATCTACCTTGTTAAAAAACAAAAAAAAGAAAATTTATATGCAACGTTTTTATATCCCCACCATCTATATACTAAATGAGCACTAGAACAATACTTAAAAAACAAAGCTACACTACATAATTAAAACTATATATTCTTTATTTTTAAAGGTATATTAAAAGAGAAAACAAACAACATTACTACGCTAATTAAGAGAAAGCTACATAAATTAATTTTTATGTAGCTTTTTTATATACAAATTCAAAATCATATCATTTACATTTGAATCCCCTCACCCACTTTGTTTCAAGATTAGACTTAAAATATTTATTTATTCCAAAAAAACTTTATACCTTTGCGCCGTTCTTTTGAGTTTTAAATACAATACGTGGGAAAGTTTAGCTTATATAATATCCCTTTGAGAAGTTTAACCGAAGGGAAACATGAATTCAAGTATGACTTGGATAATAAGTACTTTGCTCTTATTGATGACGGCACGGCCGATATAAAAAGGGGCAACTTAAAAGTAGTAGTATCTTTAAAAAAGACCAGTACTATTTTTGAGCTCAATTTTGATATTACCGGTTTTGTTTTAGTTCCATGCGACAGATGTTTAGACGACATCAACATGAATGTGGAAACAAAAAATAAGCTTGTCGTTAAATTCGGTAAAGAATACTCTGAAGAAAGTGATGAGATTGTTATCATCCCTGAAGATGATGGAGAAATTAATATCGCATGGTTTTTGTATGAATTTATCGTACTCAGTTTACCGGCAAAACGAATACATCCTCCGGGCACATGCAATAAAACAATGTCTTCTAAGTTAAATAAGCATCGGGCTAAAAGTTCTTCCGATGAAGATTCGGACGAAGACGACTTGGATGATATCGAAATTGAGGACGACTCATCCCTTACAGATTCTCGTTGGGACGCATTGAAAGATGTCTCTATTGACGAGGATTAAATAAGAACAGGAATTTGATTTTTTAATTCAGATATATAGAAATAACTAAATAAAACAAAAAGATGGCACATCCGAAACGAAGACAGTCAAAGTCTAGAACAGCTAAAAGAAGAACTCATGACAAAGCAGTAGCTCCAACATTAGCTGTATGCTCTAATTGCGGCTCTTGGCATGTATTCCACACAGTTTGCCCTGAGTGCGGATACTACAGAGGTAAATTGGCAATAGAAAAAGGAGCGGCGGTTTAATATCTTAAACCAAGACTTTAAGCCCTAATATTAGGGCATTTTTTTTATAAATACTCACAAAACCAAAAAATACAATGATTCGAGCTGCAATTACCGGTATAGGAGCATATGTCCCTGAGGATATTCTCACCAACAGTGATATTGAAAAATTGGTGGATACTACAGACGAATGGATCATGACCCGTGTCGGAATCAAAGAACGTCGTGTACTCAAAGGCGAAGGCAAAGGAACTTCTGTTATGGGAGCCGAAGCTGTGAAAGAATTATTGAAGAAAACAAATACCAAACCAGAAGAGGTTGAGGTAATCATTTTTGCCACTACTACACCTGACTATGTATTTCCATCAACGGCTGCGATGACAGCTGAAGCTTGTGGAATAAAAAATGCTTTAGGGTTTGATATCCAAGCTGCATGTTCAGGCTTTATATATGCATTAGAGGTTGGCTCTAACTTTATCAAATCAGGCAAGTACAAAAAAGTAATTGTAGCTGCAGGAGATAAAATGACATCTATAGCCAACTATAAAGATCGTGCTACATGTCCTCTATTTGGAGATGCTGCAGGTGCTGTAATGCTGGAGCCTACCGAAGAAGAGTTTGGCATTATGGATAGTATTCTTCATCTCGATGGAATTGGAATAACTCATCTCCACCAATATGGAGGGGGTTCGGCTTATCCGGCTTCACACGAGACCGTAGATAAAGACATGCACTATGTATATCAAGAAGGACAAGTAGTATTCAAACATGCCGTATCTAAAATGGCTGATGTTTCTGTAGAGATAATGGAACGTAATAATCTATCAAACGAATCGGTAGACTGGTTAGTTCCTCATCAGGCAAACATTCGCATTATCGAGGCTGTAGGAAATCGTATGGGACTTTCGCCAAACAAGGTTATGGTAAACATACAAAAGTATGGTAATACAAGTGCTGCCACAATTCCTGTCTGCATACACGAATGGGAATCTCAGCTTAAGAAAGGAGACAACCTCATCCTTACAGCATTTGGCGGAGGATTTACATGGGGAGCTTTATACTTAAAATGGGCATATTGATTATCGCCTGTCAATTAATAAAAACAAAAAAGGTGCCAAATGGCACCTTTTATTGTTTATGTAGAATACTAATTAATATTCACGTCTTCTAAAACCACCGTTTCCACCTCTGTTGTTATCGAAGTTTCTGCGTGGGCGGTCTCCACCTTCTGTACGAGGACGAGCTTCTGAAACAGAAATAGTTCTTCCGTCATATTCAGCACCATTTAATTCTTCAATAGCTTTTTGTCCGGCTGCATTGTCTTCAAGTTCAACAAATCCATAACCTTTAGAACGGCCTGTAGCCTTGTCCATAATAACTTTTGCTGAGGAAATTTCACCGTATTCGTTGAATAAATCTCTCAAATCATTGTCGTTGATGCTGTAGCTCAACCCTGCAATAAAAATGTTCATTGTAAAAAAATAAAATTTAAAATTTAATACTTTGCAGAAGAAGTAAATAAGAATAAAAAGCTAAAATAAACTAGACAAGAAAGGTTACCAAGAAGGGAAGTGACTTGCGAAGAAAAATTTAAACCATACTGTTAAGAACTCTAATGCTCCACAAATATAAAAATAAAAATCAGTTATTTAACTCTTTATCTATTATTTTTTTGTTATAAGTTAATATTTTAGGATTATATAACTGAGATATGGTTTAGAGACTAGGTATTAAGCCCTTTATAATTTTCAATAACTTTTATTACAGTCTCTTTATCTCTACTAATCTGATCCTTTAAAGTCGCAATATCTGAGAATTTTTCGTCAGGACGCACAAAATCAAGAAATTCTGCCGTGAGGGTTTTATTATACAGATCTCCGTCAAAATCGAAGAGATTAACCTCTATGCTTATATTATCTCCATTATGCAGTGTAGGGCGCTTGCCAATGTAAAGCATACCATCATATTTAATACCTTCGACATGTACATAGACTGCATATATACCAAATGCAGGAACGACCTTGTAAGTCTCCCATATCTGTATATTGGCAGTTGGGAAACCTATCGTCCTGCCTACTTTAAATCCTTCTACAATCTTTCCTGAGATGGTGTAGTTATATGATAATAACTTCCCCGCTTTACGGATGTATCCTTCTGCCAGAAGCTTACGTATACGTGACGAACTAACATGTTCGAGCCCGGGTAAAGCTTTCGCTTCTATGACCTGCATTTTTATTTCACTGCCATAGCGTTCGTAGTCTGAAAAGCCATCTTCTCTATTGTGACCAAAACGATGATCGTAGCCTATGATGAGAGAATCAACATTCAGTTTTTCTTTCAGGATATCCTGCATGAATCTCTTCGCAGACATTTGTGATATCTCAACCGTAAAGTCGAGACAAATACAATAATCGATTCCGGTAGTAGCCAAACGCTCTATCTTTTCGTCATAGCCACAAAGTAAAGACGGCTGATAGTCTTTTTGCAACACCTTTCGCGGATGTACAGGAAAAGTTATGACGGCAGAGGGTAAACCTCGCTTGGCGGCTTCTTCTTTCACCTGATCAATAAGATACCGATGTCCGGTATGTACACCATCGAAAAAGCCAATAGTAGCCACTAATGACGGAAGTTCTATCTTGTTTGTCTTATCCACTAACTGCATATCCTAAGTATTAACTTATAATAGGTTTCTATCAGTAAACACTTTTCTTAGGTCTTCTGTTTGATCGACCAGACAAGTTTCAAAGCCAATCTCTTTACCTATTTCTATATTCGCTTTGCCATCATCCAGAAACAGAGTCTCGGACGAAATCATTCCCGAATCGGCAAGTATAAAGTCAAATATCTCCCTGTCGGGTTTTGCATGCCCTATCTCAAAAGAAAGATAGCATTTATCAAAATATGCCTGAATAGGCAAACCTTCGGGTGAGAAAGCCTCACTTGAAGCCCATTTAATTACAGACGGATTTGTATTGCTTAATAAATATACTTTATACTTTTTGCGAAGCTCTTTCAAAAGTTCAAATTTGTATGGAGGAATCCCCGCTAAAAAGCCTAACCAACCATTATCGATATCTTCGGCAGCAATATTATCATTACCGCATAACTTGCGGAATTCTTTATAAAAACCTTCAGGACTTATTTTACCTTCTTCGTACTCCAGAAATATTCCTTCTTGACGAAACTCACCTAAATAATCTTCAATATTAGGGAAGCCAATAGCCGTAAAACGGTTCAACGCTTCCTGTTTATTTAGGCTTATAATAACTCCTCCCAGATCAAAAAGTATATTTTTTATTTTTTGAGACATAACGTTATATTTATTATATGCGAAGTTAGTCAATTATTTTTACATGGCTGAGATAATTGATGCATGTTTAATAAATAACCTCCATAGATCAGAAATTGCAAAAAGTGACAAAAGTGACAGTATTTTATTTGTTTTTCGATGTTACTTTTACCCTTTACAATATTATCACACATCGAACGGCTCTTTATAATTAAGATAATAATTGAAGATAAAGCTCAACGAGTTTATTACTTTTTTACTATCCCCTTTTATCTTCTTTGTAGAGATAACGAATCTCACTCGGATAAAAAATAGTATTTTTGTCAAGCTAAACATTATCGAAGTGCTTTATAAGACAAGAGGACTGGTACTGAATACCATAAACTACAACGACAAGTATTTGCTTGCTCAGTTATTTACCGAATCTTTCGGGCGGGTAACGTATATGGTGTCCAAAGCAAGAGGTAAGGGATCAAAAGTTCCCAAATCTTTATTTTCGCCTTTAGCGATACTCGACATGGAAGTTGAGCATCAAAGCAATAGAGACATTCAAAGAATCAGAGAAGCCCGCTCCGATTTTTATTTATATGAGATAGCCGGAGATATGGGAAAAACGTCAATGACTTTTTTCCTTTCCGAGTTTTTGTCAAGGGTCTTAAAAGATGCCGACACCAGCCAATTGCTATTCGACTTTCTTGAACAGTCGGTCCAGATACTCGAGATGACGGATAAAAGCATAGCTAATTTCCATTTGGTATTTATGCTCAAACTGAGCCACTTTATGGGATTTTATCCTAACCTTGAAGAATACAGGGAAAATAATTTGTTTGATATGATAAACGGCGAGTTTGTTCATTATCAACCTTTGCATAATCATTATCTTAACAGGTATGACAGTAAAGCTTTATCTATGCTGGCACGTATTACGTACGAAAATATGCATCATTTTGTTTTCTCTCGGCAAGATCGGGTTAACATCATAAATAGAATATTGGAATACTACCGTTTGCATCTGTACGACTTTCCGGCACTGAAGTCACTCGATGTCTTACACGAATTGTTTTAGCATACGATTAATTATAATAAAATCTATAACTTTAGCGAATGACACTAGAAGAAGTACAAGAATCATATAAGGATCTTATAAAAAGAGAAGACGAAAAGCTGACTAAACTAAAAAGTGCTATTTTTCAGATCGGAACTTTGCGGTTAGTTACTATCTTGGGATGTATCCTCCTTTGCTGGGTAATGTGGGGACATACTGTTGCCGTTGTTTCTATTATTTTTATAACAGTCGTCATCTTTCTCTATCTGCTAAAATATCACAACAAACTATTTCTCAAAAAAAGATATTGTGAATTATTGATTAAGAATGCCGAAGGTGAGCTGAAAGGTATCGATTATGATTTTTCAGCTTTCGATGGAGCACCTGAAAAGGCTAATGGCAGCCATAGCTATAGTGTAGATCTCGACTTATTTGGAAATCACTCATTCTTTCAGTCTATAAACCGTACTGTTACTTCTTGTGGCAAGAACAAACTAGCAGACTCCCTGCTAAAGCCCTTTGAGAAAAAAGATGATATTATTGCACATCAAGAAGCCGTAAAAGAATTGAGTCGTAACCCACGGCTACTCAACCACCTGAGAGCAACAGGACAGATGAGCGAAACCGAGGGACTGGATATAGATCACTTCTCCCGTCAATTTATGCAAACTCGCTTATTATCTGAAAGCTATTGGCGATACTTTGTATATATCGCACCGGTTCTATTTGGCCTATCTATTGTCCTAAGTTCCTTAGGATTGATGCCTATTGCAATACTAGGATCTTGTTGGACTATTTTCTTTATAGCAAGCCTTACTCCGATGAAAGACATTCGGCTGAAGATGAGCTTTTTTGAGAAGAAAATAGAGACCCTACAAACATACTCAAGCCTATTTGAAATAATAGAGACCGAAGAGTTTAAATCACCATTATTAATCGAATTACAAAATAAAATTAAAGAAGGGGAACTTGCCTCACTAGCTATCCATCAGCTAAAATCATATAGCAACAACCTCGATCAGTCATCCAATGTCTTGGGGTTGCTTCTTCTCAATCCCATTTTCTTCTGGAATATTATTTATTCAATAAAGATTGAAAAGTGGATAAGCCGCCATCAAGAAAATATCGGAAGCTGGTTAAAAGTTTTGGCAGAGTTTGACAGTCTGGTGTCTTTTGCTGTATATACTTACAACCATCCCGATTATATTTATCCCGAGGCATCTGAAACATATATATTGGAAGGTAAAAACCTTGGTCACCCGATGCTCAATCGGAAGGTGTGCGTAAGCAACGATGTAACAATAGAAAGCCATCCCTTTTTCCTTGTAGTTACAGGAGCAAACATGGCAGGAAAAAGTACATACTTGCGAACCGTAGGCATAAACCTCATGCTGGCTTGCGCTGGTGCTCCGGTGTGTGCCTCTTCATTGAAATTCTATCCATACAAGCTTGTTACCAATCTTCGCACCTCCGATTCGCTTACAGACAACGAATCTTACTTTTTTGCAGAACTTAAGCGTCTCAAAATGATAATCGACCGTCTACAATCGGGCGAACCATTGTTTATTATCCTCGACGAGATACTGAAAGGCACCAACTCGGAAGATAAGCAAAAAGGCTCTATAGCTTTGATGAAACAATTGGTGTCACTAAGGACAAATGGTATCATTGCTACGCACGATTTATTGTTGGGCGACCTTGAAAAAGAGTTTCCCGATGCTATAAAGAATTACCGCTTTGAGGCGGATATTAAAGATGATCATCTCTCATTTACCTACAAAATCAGAGAAGGAGTAGCTCAAAATATGAACGCAAGCTTTCTGATGAAAAAAATGGGTATTACCGGATTATGATCAATAACCTAACACTTAACTTATGGAAGACATTTTACACTACATCTGGAAATTCAAACTCTATCAGAAAGAACTCAAAACGACTGATGGTCGTCAGATAGAAGTTTTAGACGTAGGCTTGCCAAATACGAATGAGGGTCCCGACTATTTTAATGCTAAAATAAAAATAGATGGTGAACTATGGGCAGGAAATATAGAAATACATACAAGCTCAGATCAATGGAAAGCACATAACCATCATAAAAACAAAAGCTATAATTCGGTGATACTTCATGTAGTAGAGAAGGCTAATTGTGAAGTATTTAATGAACTGGGACAATCTGTTATCCAATGCGAGATAACGTATCCGCAGCATATAAAAGAGAACTATGATTTTCTGATTCATTCCAATACGGATATTCCGTGCCGCAACTATATAGGAAACGTTCCGCCTTTCCACCTCAACTCGTGGATGAATACGTTACTGATAGAGCGTCTCGAAAGAAAAGCAAACCATATAGAAAGCTTGCTTAAGAGTTTCCAGAACTCGTGGGAAGATGCTTTTTATGTGCTGCTTACCAGAAATTTTGGATTTGGTCTCAACTCCGACTCTTTTGAGCGATTAGCGCTTAGTCTGCCATTGAGGTGCATTCAAAAACAAGGAGACAATATTATTCAAATAGAAGCTCTTTTATTCGGACAGGCAGGTATGCTTGATAATGTGAAAGTTCAAGACGATTACTTCTCTTTGTTGAAAAAAGAATATGAGTTTCTGAAAAATAAATATGATCTGAAACCGTTAGATTCATATATATTCAAAAGTATGAGATCACGGCCTACGGCTTTTCCTCAGATAAGAATTGCCCAACTGGCTTCTTTGTTGCATAGTTCACATGGATTATTTTCTAAAATTACAGCTTGTGATGATATCGGACGTATCCGGCTGATGTTTCATGTCAATGTCTCTGAGTATTGGCAAACCCATTACGCATTTGGAGTAACATCGGAACGCAAGTCTAAATATCTAGGTGATTCGTCTCTCGACATTTTACTGATCAATACCGTAGCTCCGATATTATTTATATATGGGAAAAGTATAGACAATGAAACCCTTTGCGAACGGGCTCTAAAGTTTTTGGAAATGCTAAAACCTGAACAAAATAGTATAACCAAGCTTTTTGCAAAATTGAAAATGCCATTAAACAGTGCAGCCGACTCACAGGCTATGATTCAACTGAAGAGAGAATATTGCGAACTTCGCAAATGTTTGTTTTGTAGAATAGGACATCAATTACTGGTAGAAAAATAAAAATAAAATGAAGTACATAGACCTTTTTAATCATCTAAAGAAGATCGAAAACTATACAGATAGTGAGATCGAGATAGATCAAAATTTGGTAATGCGTAACTTTACCTTCGACTCCAATTATCGTTTTATCCTTCCCGGAGGATTGGGCAATAACGATGATTATGAATTTATACCGAGTGTACCTGAAGATTATGAACCCGATGTGATTCAGGAAATGTTGAACAAGAGAGACGCTGAAATATTAGAGAATATCAAGTTCAGATATCACATGATAATGCCTAAAAAAGAAACGAAAGCGAAAGGCATTATACTCATGTTTCACGGCTTTAATGAGAAAACCTGGTATAAATATTTACCGTGGGCTAAGCATATAGTCGACAAAACGGGTAAATCAATAGTTATGTTCCCTATAGCATTTCATATGAATCGTGCTCCTGCGGTTTGGAGTAGTACGCGTGAAATGTACAGAGTAAGCGAGCAACGAAAAATGCGCCACCCCGATGTTATCTGTTCCAGTTTATCCAATGTAGCCATCAGTACACGTTTGCATAATAAGCCTCAACGTTTTATTTGGTCGGGGTTGCAAACTTACTATGATGTAATCGACTTTGTAGAGAATTTCAAGGAAGGACTACATCCCGCTATAGATAAGGATGCTTCTATCGATTTCTTTTCATATTCTATAGGTACATTCCTAGGCGAAATACTGATGATGAGTAACAAAGACGGGCATTTCTCTAACTCCAAGTATGCTACTTTTTGTGGAGGAGCAGTATTCAACAGGCTATCACCCGTCTCAAAATTTATACTCGACAGTGAAGCCAATGTAAGTCTTTATTCCTATGTCGTAGAACATCTGGATAGCCACATGAAGCGCGACGAAGTGCTTCGTCATTATATGCATACACATCCGGAAGGCAACAACTTCAGAAGCATGCTGAATTATAGAGTACTGACAGAATGCCGAGAGGAAGTATTCAGGAAAATGAGCCATCAATTCTATGCTATAACATTGGCAAAAGATGAAGTTGTTCCGGCCTATGAAGTGATAAATACACTGCAAGGTTCACGCAGGGATATCCCGATCAATATCGAAATTCTGGATTATCCATACAAATATATACATGAAGATCCATTCCCTGCACTACCAAAAATCGCAGATGAAGTAGACGAGCAATTCAGATTTACGTTTGACAAAATCAGTGCTTTTCTCCAATCTTAGTGCTGTATTTTTTCTTTCTGAACTTAATATATGAGAAAGCAATAAGGGCAATTAATATGAGTACAAAACATACTTTGTAAACATCTATCGCGTTTAGTTGTTTTATTTGCAGAAAAATAAGTAGAAATGAAGATTGATAAAACAAACGCCGTCCGGCTTTTGGATAAAGAGAAAATAGAATATAAGCTTATTCCATATCAGGTCGACGAGTCCGATCTTAGTGCCATACATGTCGCCGAACAGTTACACGAGCCCGTTGAGCAGGTTTTTAAAACACTGGTACTGAAAGGAGATAAGTCCGGTTATTTTGTTTGTATTATACCCGGAGCTGAAGAGCTCGATTTGAAAGCAGCTGCTAAAATCTCAGGAAATAAGAGTTGTGATATGATACCGATGAAAGAGCTTCTTAATATCACAGGATATATAAGAGGCGCTTGTTCTCCTATTGGTATGAAAAAATTGTTTCCGACCTATATCGATAAATCTTATGAAGTGTTCGAATATATTTACATAAGTGCCGGAAAAAGAGGTTTACAAATTCAGTTAAATCCGCTGGATTTAATACAAATAGTAAGCATAACAACCGGTAGCCTCACTAAATAAAGATTAAACATCTCTAAAGACATGGATTATCAGATCTTGTATGATAAAATGCTATCTCAATATGTTTTAAGACATCTTTTTTTTAACATCTTTATTCATAAAAAAAAGGAATATAATAAGAATAACCTCTACCTTTGCGTGGGGATCAAATGAGAACTTTATTATAGTTAGCGATTACTAAAAAAATTATTATAAAGAAAAAATGGCCAAAATAAAAGGAACAGTAGTTGTAAACGAAGAACGTTGTAAGGGCTGTGACCTCTGTGTGGTTTCATGTCCTTGTGATGTTTTAGAACTTCAACCTCGTGAAGTTAACAGCCGGGGTTATCACTACGTTTACATGAAAAATCCAGATGCTTGTATAGGTTGTGCCAATTGTGGTTATGTATGTCCTGACGGATGTCTCACAGTCTACAAGAAAAAATTTGAATAAATGATGACGAATCAATACAGCTTTTTCGCTTAGTAGATTCGTTTTTTTAATTAACCAAAAATTATGTCAGAAGAAATAGTTTTAATGAAAGGCAATGAAGCCATAGCTCATGCTGCAATTAGATATGGGACAGACGGATATTTTGGCTATCCTATTACTCCTCAATCGGAGATAATGGAAACGTTGATGGCCGAAGCACCGTGGAATACTACCGGTATGGTTGTACTTCAGGCTGAAAGCGAAATAGCATCTATAAATATGGTTTACGGGGGAGCCGGATGTGGCAAAGCCGTGATGACCTCATCTTCAAGTCCGGGTATGAGTTTAATGCTCGAAGGGGTGTCTTATCTTGCCGGAGCCGAATTGCCTTGTTTGTTAGTGAATGTTATGCGTGGAGGACCCGGATTGGGTACAATACAGCCATCGCAAGCCGATTATTTCCAAACTGTAAAAGGAGGAGGGCATGGCGATTATAACCTGATAACTCTTGCTCCTGCATCGGTACAAGAAATGGTGGACTTTGTTGCATTGGGATTCGATCTCGCATTCAAATATCAAACACCGGCTATGATACTTACCGATGGTGTTATCGGGCAAATGATGGAAAAGGTAAAACTTCCGGAATTTAAACGCAGAAGAACCGAAAAAGAGATACGCGAACAATGTCCTTGGGCTACCCTAGGAAAACCAGCTGATAGAAAACCGAATGTAATAACTTCGCTGGAACTTGATCCGTATAAGATGGAGATAAATAACCTCCGTTTTCAAGCTAAGTTTAAGAAGATAGAGAAAGATGTTTGTTTGCATCAGGAGGTAAACTGCGAAGATGCAGATTATATACTTGTTGCTTTCGGGTCTGCTGCCCGTATATGCCAAAAAGCAATGGAGATAGCACGTGCTCAAGGAATAAAGGTGGGTCTTATACGTCCAATAACTTTGTGGCCGTTCCCATCGAAGGAGATTGACAAATATTCAACAAAGGTAAAAGGAATGCTTACAGTGGAAATGAACGCCGGACAGATGGTTGAGGATGTTCGTTTGGCTGTAAACGGTAAAGTAAAGGTTGAACATTACGGACGTTTGGGTGGAATTGTTCCTACTCCAAGCGAAGTAGTAGACGCCTTGCAGAATAAATTTGACTGTTGAAAAACGATATTAAGATAGGCAAGTGTTTATCGCATTTGCGAGAATAGTAAGTAGGTCTGAGACCTTAAAATTCAAAGTTTAAACAATTATGAGTACAAATATTATAGATCCGGCTAACCTAGTATATGCCAAGCCTGCGTTGATGAACGATGTGGACATGCATTACTGCCCGGGTTGTTCACATGGTGTAGTTCATAAGTTGATAGCTGAGGTTATTGATGATATGGAATTGCGTGATAAAACAATCGGTATAGCTCCGGTTGGTTGTGCTGTGTTTGCATACAACTATTTGGATATCGACTGGCAGGAAGCTGCACACGGACGTGCTCCGGCACTGGCTACAGCAGCAAAACGACTGAATCCCGATAAAATGGTATTTACATATCAGGGAGACGGAGACTTAGCTGCCATTGGTACTGGTGAAACGATACATGCGGCAAATAGAGGTGAAAATATTGCTATAATCTTTATTAATAACGGAATCTATGGCATGACCGGAGGACAAATGGCTCCAACAACCCTTAGCCAAATGATAACATCAACATCTCCTAACGGACGCGATACTCACGAGAGTGGATACCCTCTCAAGATTCTCGATTTGTTAGCTCAGTTACAAGGTGTTTGTCTGGCTACTCGTCAGAGCGTTCATACGGCAGCCTCTGTAAAGAAAGCAAAACGCATGATACGCAAAGCGTTCGAAAACTCGATGGAGAATAAAGGAACATCTATTGTAGAAATTGTATCTACATGTAATGCAGGATGGAAAATGTCTCCTCAGGCAGCTAACGATTGGATGGTAGAAAATATGTTTCCTGCATATCCATTAGGCGATTTGAAAAATATTTAAACAAAGAAACATGACACAAGAAATAATTATAGCAGGTTTTGGAGGACAAGGTGTATTATCGATGGGTAAAATCCTTGCTTATTCAGGTCTGATGGAAGATAAAGAAGTTTCATGGTTCCCTTCTTACGGACCGGAGCAACGTGGAGGTACAGCTAACGTGACTGTAATATTGAGCGACAGCCCCATCAGCTCGCCGATAGTGAATGAGTTTGATATTGCGATTATTTTAAATCAGCCGTCATTGGACAAATTCGAATCGCATGTAAAACCGGGAGGAATATTAATTTATGACCCGAACGGATTTCAACATCCACCAACACGTAAGGATATCAATATCTATAAAGTTGAAGCTGTGGATACAGCTATATTGATGAAAAATACGAAAGCATTCAATATGATTGTTCTAGGTGGATTATTGAAAGTAAGCCCAATGGTAAAACTCGAAAACGTTATGAAAGGATTGAAAAAATCTTTACCGGAACGTCACCATGGTTTACTGCCAATGAATGAGCAGGCAATAATGAAAGGTATGGAAATAATACAAGAAGTTCAAAAATCTGAATAAGATTCCGTTTCTTTGAAAATAAAAAAGGATAGTAAAAAAAATTACTATCCTTTTTCTATATAAGTACCGTTAATTAATCTTAGGGCAGAAAATAACATTTAGAATACATCATTCAAATGTCTTACATAATTTTCTTGAGATTGTTTTATATTGGGGTTCTTCATCACGTCATAGAAGTGAAAACTCTTTACAGGATCCATTCCAACAAAAGCATTCATCCGATGAAATCCGAACATAACACCTTCGTCAACACTATGTTGCTTAAAAAACTCACCTTCGATAGTAAATGCCTCTAAAGGAGCATTCCATGTCGTAGTAAGCATATACTTACGTCCTTGCAATGAACCTCCCGTACCATAATTGCGGGTGGGATTAGCCGAGCGCCTACCATCGCTAAAATAAATCCCTTTTTGATGACCTTCGGTAAAGACCTCGTCAATGTATCGTTTAAAATCATTCGGAATCTGAAACCACCAAATAGGGGTATGGTATACAATAACATCTGCCCATACAAACTTTTCAACTTCATCAGATAGATTATATTCATCATTGATATCAGTATATTTCACATCATAATCTTTATCTTTAAAGTAATCTACAGTCCAATCTGACAATGTCTTATTAAATTCTCCGCCCGAATGGGCAAATTTAGGAGCTCCATTTATTACAAATATTTTCTTCATGCTTATTCTTACGTTTTAATATTTAGTATTACAAAAATAAAGCCTTTTTATTAATCAGTAAAATAATATAAATTATATATTTGTATTATAATTATAATAACAAAATAAAGTGGTAAATTTTGAATGGTTTCGAACCTTTAAAGCAATATATGAAAGCGGTTCCCTCACATCAGCAGCGAATAAGTTATATATATCACAACCCGGAGTAAGTCTGCATCTGAATTCTTTAGAGGCACATATCGGAAATAAATTGTTTGACAGAGGAACACGGAAGATGCTACCCACCGAACATGGCAACATGCTCTATAACTCAATTGTGGATGCCGTAAAAAAACTGGAGGAAGCAGAAAAACATTTTTACAGGAATGCTGATTCAGGCAAATCAAGTATTAGTATTGGCATGTGTTTTGAAACATTCCAACACGTACTGGAGCCTTTTATAAGTGAACTTCCATTTAACCTCATATCAAAATTCGGTATATATCAGGATATGTTGAATGATCTGGATAAAGGTTTACTGGATTTTGTGATATCACCCCAAAAAGATGAATCATTTAATATACAGTATATTCCATTTTCGAAAGAAAAAATTACATTAATAGCGGGATCGAAAAGCAATATTACGGAATTCTATAAGGTGATGCAAAAACCTGAAAAAGCAGAAGATTGGTTAAATAAACAAACATGGTTTGGCACAACGGGAGATATGGAACATTTGCGAAATTTTTGGCTACATAATTTCAAAAAAAGGCCGGACTTTAAACCGAATTATATTGTACCCAATATAAGCTCTATTATACGTTGTATCTCAGGCAAAGAAGGATTTGCCATTATACCGGACTTTTTAGCAAAAAAGGAATTAGAAGATGGTAATATCCAACTGGTATGGGAAGGGTATACGCCTCTCGAGAACATATTATATTTTGCCCAACGCAAGAAGACAATCTATAAGAAAGAGCTAGATATACTACAGGAGATTTTTATGACGCAAATGTCTATTGAGTAAAAAAGTAAGAAAGGGTGATTTCTCACCCTTTCATTCTATAGTAGTTACCTTATTGAGGCAGCTTAAGATTTGTCAACACAGGAACTTTTGTTGTTCTTACTTCTGCGTGATGCTTATCATGCTGTTGTTCAAAAATTACAATCTCATTTTGTCCTTTTTTTAGCCATACACCGGGAACATATAACGTTTGTTGAGGACCTACATTCCAATAACGCCCGATGTTCTTACCATTTATAAAGACAATACCTTTCCCCCAATCTTCCATATCGAGGAATGTATCCCCAGTTTCTGTAAGATTGAATGTACCTTTATATAAAGCCGGAGCACCCAGAAGACGTTTAGCAGCTGATTCTGTATTACTATATACACTTGATTGTTGCATCTTACTAAAATCAGGAGCTTCATCCATCGGTATCTGATACATTTGCCAATCACCTTCTATCTCCATTCCGTTTATTACAACAGGGCTGATGATTCCTTTTGTGTTATGAACAATCTCAGATCCGTAATTGATACGTCCCATATTCTCTACTAAGATTTCTAACGTAGAATTGAATGGAATGTCAACATCTATAGAATCTTGATTAAAATATCGGTTAAGTTCCCCTACCTTTTCATCATTTGCATATATAATAGCATAATCGCGCAAACCATTTATCTTCAGTGTACCGCTTATTGGCTGATTGAAGTGCTTTTTATATAAAACATATCCATAACCTTGATTCAACTGCTCGAAAGTCATAGGTTTATTATTTTCCACTACTTTTGAGTTCAATCCGTCTAATGTAGCTATCTTGTCAAGTTTAATAGACGGAATCTCTATCACAGGTATAGCAGCGGGAACCTTAGGCAAAGAGTAATTGACATATTTTTTAATTACATTACGAAGCGAGTCATATTTTGGCGTTACCCATCCTGCTTCGCTTATAGGTGCATCGTAATCGTAGCTAGTGAGATCGGGCTGAATATCATGTTTCTTATCATAGTTAGCACCACTGGTAAAACCAAAATTAGTTCCGCCATGCACCATGTAATAGTTGATAGACACATTATTTTGTAAATACTTTTCTGTTTGACGGGCTATACTTGTAGCACTTATCTGAGGATGAGGTTCAAGCCAGTGAGCAAGCCATCCGGGATAAAACTCTGCAACCATATAAGGTCCTTGTCCTCCATTATACTTATCTACGGCTTTCTTTAAATTCTCTATATTACTTTCCCCATTTGCTGTTGGTAAAGCCCCTGGAACAGCGCCTCCTTCAAACAACCAACTTCCATCCGAAGTAAAAGATGGAACATCGAAACCTGCATCTTTTAATTGCTGAACGATTTTTGCATTGTATCGGCGATGCTCTTCTAATGGAATATCTTTACGTTGGGAGACATAAGATCCGAACTCATTTTCTGCCTGCACCATAACAATAGAGCCACCTTTAGTTATTTGCAAGTTTCCAACTTCCTTATACAATCTGTTTATATATAACTGGGTATACTTTAGAAATTGCTCGTTATCACGTCTCAATTCCAAACCCTCTACATTCTGAAGCCACCAAGGATAACCTCCAAATTCCCACTCAGCACATACATACGGACCGGGACGAAGTATCACCATCAATCCTTCTTCACCTGCTATTTTTATATATTCCGCAAGATTCTTATCTCCTGTAAAATCCCACTTACCAGGTTCGGGTTCATGTATATTCCAGAATACATAAGTAGCCACAGCATTCAGTCCCATTGCTTTCAGCATCTGCATACGATGACGCCAATATTGATGAGGAATACGCGGATAATGCATTTCGCCTGAAATTATTCTTATCGGTTTTCCGTCATATACAAAATCTCCATTCTTAATCTCAAACGTATGTTTCTTCTGAGCAAAAGAACTGATGGAAAAAACGAATAATAATATAAAAAAGGTTGAACAAATCTTTTTAAACATGGTTTTCTTTTTAAATTACTAATTTAAAGCTATATATTATTATAAATTAAATTCACGTTTATAAACTCAATTATAAGTGTTTACTACATTAAATATTCTTTAATATCTTTGTCGTAAAATTAAGGTTGGAATGTTAGAGTATAAAGATACAACAGAAAAAGTAAAAATACCAGCGCAACGCTTAGCCGATCTCATTTTAGATATAGGTACTTATCTACTTGCATCGGGAGCGCACTGCGGAAGACTCAATAGTAATCTGGGGAGAATGGCTTCGACATGGGAGTTTGATCTGCATATAGATCCTACGTTCAAAGGACTGTTAATTACAGTAAAAGATATGAACGACCCAGCAAATACAGTCACCAGATTTAAGAATTCGCCCCCTCACAATGTCCACCTTGCTGTTTTGACTGAAATATCACATTTGTCGTGGAAAGTAAAAGAAGAGAAACTTTCCATCACTGAAGCTGAAAATGAATTTGCTGCAATCAAAGCTAAACCATATTATAAAGATATATATGTTGCTATAGCTGTCGGACTTTCATGCGCAGGCCTATGCCTTTTCTCATTAGGAGATTCGATGAACGCTATGGTTACTTTTATTGCCGCTTTTTTAGGTTATTTTGTCCGTGTTGCCTTCTCTAAGAAGAATTTCAACTCTATGATTTGTATCTCGATAGCAGCTTTTGTTACCACTCTGATTACAGGGCTTGGAAGACTATATGGAATCGGAGCACACCCCGAAGCTGCCATGGCTACAGGTGTATTATATCTTATACCCGGAGTCCCTCTTATAAATTGTGTTATAGACCTGATAGAAGGCTACCTCTCGTCTGCAATCAACAGAGCCTTATTCGGAGGATTTATTTTGCTTTGTATTGCCGCAGGAATGACCTTATGTATTACACTAATGGGTATCAATAATTTTTAGAAAAAAATGGAAGAACTTACTATTATAAATATACTACGCGACTTTGGCATTGCATTCATCGTCGGCTTCTGTTGGGCTATATTATTTGGTTCACCTAAACGTTTGTTATGGGTAGCCGGCCTGCTGGGAGGAATGGGACATTGTATTCGTTTTATTTTGGTTCAGCTCGATTTCGGGTTAATAACCGCAACTCTGGCAGGGTCTGTACTAATAGGACTGATAGGTATTTTTGCTGCGCATAAGGTAGACAGTCCACCTGTTGTATTTACAATGCCGGCCTGTATTACGATGATACCGGGTATGTTTGCTTATAAAACGATGCTTGCCGGAATAAAGGTTACAGATCTAACAATTGTAGAACAGAATCCTCGCATACTCATAGAGATGTCACACAATCTTATGTTGACAATGTCTCTTTTATTCACCTTGGCAATAGGAATATGTATCAGCGCACTGCTTTTCCGAAAATCGAGTGTAAAAAATATATCGCTGAAAGATATAATAGGAAAAGGCTGATACTCTAGTTTACTTTATTATCTATCTCAGTTCCCCTATAAAGAACCGATTAATTGTTTCTTATGTATTAATTTGACGATCCATCGGGATATAAGGAATACTATTATCTGAGTAAAAATAATAAAAACACCAGATGGTACATCCAAAACAGCAGAAAGGAATAATCCGACCAAACAACCCAAGAACCCTATAAGAATAGACAGCAAAATCATCTTCACAAAATTAGAAGTGAATAGATTAGCTGTCATCTGAGGAACCGTCAATATAGACATAAGTAAAACAATTCCAACCAAACGGATAGACAAAACGATTGTTATTGCTATACCCATCATCATCGCATACTTAATCAGATTGACAGAGAGATTGCGTGTCTTTGCAAAATCAGGATCGAATGCTGCAAAAAGTATTTGTCGCCCAAAAAGCAGGAAAACAATGATAAGCACCAATGATAAAACAGCCAGATACACAATATCTGGTTTTGTTATAGTTAAAATATTCCCAAAGAGATAATCAGAAAGGTTAGGTGCAAACCCAGGCTTAAGATAGATAAAAATAATACCAACAGCCATCCCTAAAGACCAGAATGAACCAATAGCAGAATCTTCTCTAACTCCCTGCCTTGAAGAAAGCCACTCAATACCAAACGCCGACAGTATAGAAAAAATCATTGCAGACAGAATTGGATTCCATCCAAAATAGAAGCCCATTCCAATACCGCCGAGCGAAGCATGTGTTATCCCTCCACTAATAAAAACTAATCTGCGGATAACAACATACGATCCTATAATTCCACATGCAATAGAGGCAAAAAAACTACCTAGAAGAGCATTCTGAAAAAAGCTATAGGATAGAAGATCAAAAAATTCCATTGTGATAATATTATTTTTTTCTGAATCAGACATTTCTAGAATGAGAAATAATCATCATTTCTATTTTCCAGAAAAGTGACAAAAGTAACACTTTATTGAAGATTTCTTATTTACCTGTTTTGTCACTTATTTTATATTTATATCAGATTCGCACTTAAAAATTTGCGAACAACCTCTGCGTCCTCTCCTCTTCTTTCAACATAGGATTCCATCTGATCATCGAGAATATTTCCAATATTAAAATATTTAGATTTAGGATGAGATATGATTATTCCACTTACCGAAGCATTGGGTAACATAACGCCATTTTCGGTAAGTTCTACTCCTATTTCTTTCGATTGTAGCAGGTCATTATTCAACAAAAAATTAATAGATTGATCGGGAATAGACGGATAGCCTACTGCCGGACGAATACCCTGATATTTAAGAGTAAACATATCATTTACAGAAATATTTTCATCGGCAGCAAAGCCCCAATACTCTCTTCTTATTTTTGCATGCAACCACTCGGTTGTGGCTTCTGCCAATCGGTCTAAAACTGATTTTAGTAATAGAACCTTGTATTCGTCACCCTGCTGCTCGAATTCGCTCATCAATTCATTCGAGCCGACTCCGGCAGTTACTGTAAAACCTCCTACATAGTCCTTCTTCCCTGATGATTTAGGTGCAACAAAATCGCAAAGAGACAAATATTCTCCTCTGTCATTCTTTTTTTGCTGACGCAGCATCGGAAAACAGACGTCATTGATGTAGAGACTTTCATTTTCGCTATATGCCTCAAAAACACCAAAAACAGCATTTATATACTCTACTTTCTCAAATATCAATTGGTCTAACAAAGCCTTAGCATCTTTATAAAGCTGCATGCCTTCGGCTGCTTTTTCTCGTTCCTGCTCGGGAAAAGAATTCAACCATGTTGTACCACACGAAGAACAATCATCAATATGCTGCACAGATGCATAACGAGCCGATAAATTCCAAGAATGGAAGAAGAACTTCCAGTCGATATACGGAACTATCTCATCCACCGGAATACGCTTCAAAACCTGTCGCCCTTTTACTATGGGCTCCGGTGTTGTATATCCAGACCAGTCTACTGGCATTCCTTTATCTAAAACATCAGCCAAAGGTAACAGGTCAGCCTTCTTATCTCCGGCATTATCTCTTAATTGAGAATATTCCTGTTTTACTTCGTTTATATAATTTTCTTTTGTATTCGGATTTATTAATTTACTTACAGCAGCAGGAGCCTGGGATGCATCTTTTACATACACTACCGACCCATTATTGTACTTAGGATCTATCTTTATTGCAGTATGCAGCTTAGATGTTGTTGCACCGCCAATCATTAATGGAATAGAAAATCCTGCCTTTTCCATTTCATGGGCAACAATGCTCATTTCTTCCAGCGATGGCGTAATCAGTCCGCTTAGACAAAGAATATCCGGCTGCTCTTCTTTTACTTTTTGGATAATAACCTCAGGAGGAGTCATAACCCCTAAGTCTATAACTTCATAATTATTACATGCAAGAATTATAGCTACGATGTTTTTACCGATATCATGTACATCGCCTTTCACAGTCGCAATAACAAGCTTTCCGGCTTTATTACTCCCTGCCGAAGATGATTTCTGCGCTTCCAATGTTGGTTGAAGAATGGCCACAGCACGTTTCATTGTGCGAGCTGTTTTAACCACTTGCGGCAAGAACATCTTACCCGAGCCAAACAGGTCTCCGACCTTGTTCATACCGTCCATGAGAGGCTTATCAATTATATCCACAGCCTTAGGATATACTTTGAGAGCTTCTTCCAAGTCTTCTTCCAAGTGATCGCTAATACCCTTTATTAATGAGTACTGAATACGTTCTTCAAGCGGGAATGATCTCCACTCTTCCACTTTTTGTTCAGTCTGTCCGGTCTTTTCATTTTTAATGCGTTCCGCATATTCGATAAGTTCGTCAGTAGCTTCCGGTCTACGGTTAAAGATCACATCTTCTACCAGATTTTTAAGTTCGAGTGGAATATCATCATACACCACTGATTGTCCCGGATTAACAATTCCCATATCCATACCCCTCTGAATAGCATAATAGAGGAATACGGCATGCATCGTTTCACGAACATAGTCGTTGCCTCGGAAAGAGAAAGATAAATTACTTACCCCTCCACTAATTTTTGCATGCGGAAGGTTTTTCTTTATCCATGTAATAGTTTCTAGGAAATCAACAGCATAATTACGGTGTTCTTCTATGCCGGTAGCTATAGCCAAAATATTAGGGTCGAATATTATATCAAGCGGATCGAATCCGTCATTTATCAACAACTTGTATGCTCTCTCACAGATTTCGATTCTACGGGAGAATGTATCAGCTTGTCCTGTTTCATCAAAAGCCATTATAATAACTGCTGCTCCATATTGTCGGACAAGACGAGCGTGACGAAGAAATTCTTCCTCCCCTCCTTTCAGCGATATTGAATTTACAATAGCCTTCCCTTGTACACATTTCAGACCGGCTTCCAACACTTCCCACTTAGAGGAGTCGATCATCACAGGAATACGAGAAACATCAGGATCGGAGGCCATCAGGTTGAGGAAAGTAGTCATTTCTTTTACTCCATCAAGCAACCCTTCATCCATATTCACATCGAGTACCTGTGCTCCATCTTCTACTTGCTTATGAGCAATAGTTAGAGCCTCTTCATATTTCTCTTCCTTTATCAGGCGAAGAAACTTGCGAGAACCTGCAACATTGAGACGTTCTCCTATATTGATAAAATTAATTTCAGGCTTAGCCTCTAGCAACTCCAAACCTGAGAGCCACATATATTTTGGCTTCTCAGCTGGTTTGTGAGGTTTTGAATCCTTCACCAAATCAGCATATTTTGCAATATGCTCGGGTGTCGTACCACAACAACCACCAATAATATTTACTAATCCTTCTCCGATGAATTCGCTGATTTGCTCAGCCATTATATCAGGTGTCTGGTCATATTCTCCAAACTGGTTTGGCAATCCGGCATTTGGATACGCTGATATAAAACTTGGAGCCATTCGAGCCAATTCTTTTAAGAATGGCTTCATATCCGATGCTCCAAAAGAGCAATTAAGCCCGACCGAAAGATAGTCTATATGATTGACCGATGCCAAAAATCCTCCTATTGTTTGCCCTGATAATGTACGTCCTGCTTTATCTGATAAAGTCACAGATATCATTATCGGCAACTCAATATTTCTTTCTTTGCGAACCTCTTCGGCTGCGAATAAGGCAGCCTTTGCATTTAGTGTATCAAATATCGTTTCTATAAGCAATAGATCGACACCGCCATCCGCAAGCCCCTCTATCTGTTCCTTATAAGCAGAAGACAAGTCGTCAAAAGTAACAGCACGATAGATCGGATTTTCAACCTTAGGACTCATTGATGCTGTTTTATTGGTTGGCCCAATAGAACCCGCAACAAAACGAGGTTTATCGGGATTGAGGTTTGTATAATCTATAGCAGCTTTTTTTGCTATTTTCGCTGCCTCTCTGTTTATTTCTTTCGCCAGATGCGACATGTTATAGTCCTCTAAGGATATAGCTGTTGCATTGAATGTATTTGTTTCAATAATATCAGCTCCCGCATCCAGATACTTTCGATGAATTTCTTCTATTATATCGGGACGTGTGAGATTTAGCAGATCATTATTCCCTTTTTGTAATATTGCGCTATCACAAAAGCGCTCGCCCCTGAAATCCTCTTCTTTCAGTTTATACTGCTGAATAAGGCTCCCCATAGCACCATCAAGGATAAGTATCCTCTCTTTCAATATATCTTGTATATTTTGCATCAATTTATTTATTTTCTAAATCAAAAATTTTAACTGAGTTTACACCCATATAATTTCCATACGCATTCTGCATCCACACAATCGAATCTAAAGGAATATCTCCCGTTTTAGGGCGTACCAATATCGATTCAGATGCATTAAAACGTCCATATATTATAATATCTTTTATTCCTTTTTGTTTTTCAGCAAGCACAATCCGATTTCTTTCTGCCCATATTCCATGTATTCGTTTAAAGTCTTCGAGACTTAGCCAATATGAATAAATAAACACTAAAGAAGCAACTCCAATGATTGAGTATAAAGACTTCTTTATCACAGAAATGGAAAAATCAAGATTGGCATATAACAATCCTGTAGCAATAAACAGGAATATCAGTATAGCAAACCACACCCGAGTAGGAAAAGTTGGAGCACCAGTCATAGCCAACGTTCCCACACCTGCTGTAAAGGCAAATAACAAGGACAAAAACAGTATCTTCTTATTACTATCTTTCTTTTTGAATTTGAAATATAGAAATAAAAAGATTACATATATAACTGTTGGAATAAGTGCATACCAAGTAGACATTTTCAAAATGCTTGTAAACCTATAAACATAAAACATGTATATAGGTTCAGTGCCTCCCGAATTCAGGTTGCTAAGTTCTCCTGCATTTCTTATATAATTACCCGGCGCTAACAGCATAAAAGCACACCCTACAATAGCTCCTATAAGCCCTAATATCATCCATTTGTGTAGCGTTTGCTTTTCTTTTTTCGCTAACATAATTAAGCATATAACAAAGAAAATCATCGCCACAGCCATATTCTCATTTGTCCATCCGGCGATAATACCAAGCAAAAACATTGCACAGGCTTTTATCCAACTATCGTTAGACTTTCCTGCAAGATAAGCAGAGCAATAGAAAGATAGAAACAACAGGATGAGTAAGGTTCCCCACATATAATTTGCACTCCCCGTAATCCAAAAAACATTTTCGATCAATGCAGGTGTAAGAAACCATATCAACAGATTTATTCCAACAAAAAGTGACAAATTACTCTTGTTTCCCTTATTTGCTATATAATAGATTGTTACAACTAATACTATATACCCAATGCTATTGATGATATCACCCCAGAAAACACCTGCAGCAAGCATAAACTGAGCTATCGCATGAACAACTGAACGTCCTCCCCACTTGAAGTAATGAACATATTGATACGGAATAATGTCAGAGAAACCGACTCTATTGCCTTCGGCTGTCATACTGTATGTCCAATCATCGAGGGTAATAGGGAAATAATGATTCAGTCCATAAATACCGAAGAACAGTAATATGGAAGCCAGAACAATGTATTTTTGTTCGAATAAAATCCTTTTAAATCCCTGCAACATTACCTATACAATTAATGCTTCATAGCACGATCCATAGCGCGCTTATCGTCTTTCTCGCGTAGCGACTGACGTTTATCATATTGTTTTTTACCTCGTGCTACAGCTATATTTACCTTAGCTAAACCCCGTTCATTTAAGAAAATACGGGTAGGTACGATCGTATATCCTGTTTCTTTTACCAATCGCTGTATTTTTTTCAGCTCTTTCTTATTCAACAAAAGTTTGCGATCACTACGTGCAGCATGATTGTTATACGAACCATAAAAATATTCTGCAATGTACATATTACGTACCCACAGCTCATTCTTTTCGAACATACAAAATGTATCCACCAGACTGGCTTTACCAAGGCGAATAGATTTTATTTCTGTTCCTGTAAGCACAATGCCAGCAGTATATGTTTCGATAAATTCATAATCAAAACTTGCACGTTTATTTTTTATATTTATGTTTGATTGATTCATAATTATATAAGCATTCTTATCCAAACTTACAAAAATACTAAATATTAGGCTTAAGTATCTATTTCAACCTGAATATTCTTAGTTGATGCATTCAGAACAAGATAATCTTAAGCGTTGATTATGAAAAAAAGAAGATTTTTGATATTGTAAAGTTAGTCCGCAGACACATGATTTTGCTAAAAAAAGGTGGTGAAGAAAAAAGGTTGAATTCTCAAATTCAACCTTTTAATTTCTTTTCTATTTCAGCAACTTCCTCTCGGAATGTTTTATCTACTTCCATTTGCTCTCGTACAGTTCTACATGCGTGGAGTACCGTCGCATGGTTTTTCTTACCTATCAAAGAGCCAATCTGAGCAAGAGACATTTCCGTATAGCTCTTAGAGAGATACATCGCTACCTGTCTTGCTTGCACAATCTGACGTTTTCTTGATGCTGTATGAATAAGTTCGCTCTTGATATTGTAGAAATCACAAACAGCAGATTCTATTGTATTAATTGTGATTTTCTTTGCTTCTATCTTCTTTATTGCCTGACCAATAACTCGTCTGGCCAAAGGCAAGTCGATCTCTTTGTTATACACCAAAGAGTGAGCCATTATAGAGACAATAATACCTTCTAAGTCTCGAGCATTATCTGTTACATTTTCAGCTATATAATCTACTACATCCTCAGGAATAGACAATCCATCGTGTAATATCTTATTCTGAAGGATTTTCAATCTTAACATCTTGTCCGGATTATCAACTTTAGTAGTTAATCCCCATCTAAAGCGAGTCAGCAATCGTTCTTCAACACCGTGTAGCTCCGAAGGAGACTTGTCGCAAGTGAGAATAAGCTGCTTATTGTTCTGATGTAAATGATTGAATATATGAAATAATGTATTCTGCGTTTTCTCTATTCCGGCTAATTCGTGGATATCATCTATGATAAGGACATCTATGCCCTGATAGAAATTAATAAAATCATTGGTCGTATTGTATCGTCCCGCATCTGCATATTGTACTTTAAACAAATGAGCAGATACATACAATACACGTTTCTCCGGATATTGTTCCTTAATGCTATTTCCTATTGCATGACACAAATGTGTTTTACCCACACCTGATGTTCCATGAACAAACAAAGGATTGAAGGCTGTCTTCCCTGGATTTCTTGTTATAGTTTCCCCTGCGGTACGAGCCAGCTTGTTACTTTCCCCTTCAAAAAAGTTATCGAATGTATATTTATTATTCAGTTGCGAATCAAAATCATCCGCTACTACTTTTTGGAATGGATTAGGGACTTTGTTTGTATTCTTTCCTAGTACAATCTTATCTGTAGAAGATTTTGCATCGCCACGATAGTCTACTAATGTATTTGTAGTATTTTCCATAAGTATGCGATATTGCAATATCGTATCGCTGCCTATTTCTCTATATAATGTGGCTTTGAGCAAATCAATGAACTTGTCTTCTAAATATTCGTAAAAGAATTGGCTGGGAACTTGTATCGTAAACACCCTGTTTTCGTACGAGAGTGGGACAATAGGCAGAAACCATGTCTTGAAAGCGGCCTCAGTTACATTATCCTGAAAAACCTTCAAACAATTTGACCATAATTTCTGAGCTGACACTTGTTCCATTTACGTTATTTAATATGAATTTGAATATTTATTAATTGCTTCCGAATGTAAATTTCTAAAATATTTTCAATAAAAAAAAGTGGGTATAAATTTGGAATTCCTTACAAGCAAGCATCTCACTTAATATCAACTACTTATAGAGCTTTAACCCAATCAGAGGGGAAGTACCTTCAAAAGCCTATCTAAATCAAGACCTTAGTAGCCAATAATGAAATGTAACAAAATTTTAACAATTCCGAAATATCTCTCAGAAAGCATTCGTGTTACACCTTTACAAAAAATAATGTTTTTTGCTTATTTAGAATAATTCTAAACAATGACCTTAAAACACCTTGACATTAATATAACGGGAAGGGTTTTCTTTTACGTCTTTAAGAAGCAGAGATGCGTTACTCATGGTATTGACAATACTATCATAGAGTTGTCTATCATTCAGCAACAGACCAATAGATCCATCTTTCGAATTCATTTTTGCTGAAAGATTTTCTAAGCTTTTCACGGTTGCATCAACAGACTTATAAGTAGAAGCCAAATCAATTTGGTTAAATTGTTTCGACATAGTAGCAAAATCGGTTGAGGCCTGACTAAGGTTTCCGGTAATTGTAGGCACATCTTTATTTAATGCTGCCATCATTACATTCAGCTGTTTTGTTGTTTTAGCTAAATCTCCTGTTATTTGATTCACATCAGACAAAGATTGAGATAAAGCAGGATTATTGACCAGCACATTTATACCGGTCAAAATAGAATCTATCTTCGGCATGAGATTCTGTATTTGAGGGATCATCCCCCCTGCAGCATCCAGCATGCCTTTATTTCGAATGCCAATTATAGTGTCCGAAGGGGAAATAAACTCTGTCTTATTATCGCTTTCTTTAACAATTATTGTGGCAGAGCCCAACATAGATACATCTAATATCATTTTACTACCTTTAGGTAGTTGCACTCCTTTGTTCATATCCAAATAAGTAATGATACGATTTCCGTGTTCTGTATCCAACTTCATAGAAGATACCAAACCGATCGGATAACCGTTTAGAGTTACCGGTGTAGCCTGTGTTAATCCGGCAACATCGTCAAAAACTACCATATACGAATTAGATGGCCTGAACAAGTTAATTCCTTTCAAGAAACTGATTCCGTAATACAATATAAATATTGCAATTACAAAAGCCATGCCTATTTTTACTTCTTTAGATATTTTACCCATAATGTATCTCTATTGTATGTTAGTTAATCCGGTGCTTATTACTTTATACGCTTCCCATTCTTCATTCTTATAACAAATGCATCTTTAAATTTCAACCTTACCTGATTCTGTATCTTTGTTATTTCATTAAAATTGGTAGTTGAACCGTATGTATATCTATACACACTACCATCTTTATAAAAAGACACGGGAGACAATCCCTTCAGAGCCGGTGAATTTCCAGATAACTTGCGAGGCGATACAAGAAACTGCACTCTATATTCTATTTGATCTTTTTCTATTTTTTTATTTGATGACGCAGTATTGTTTCTTACTTTTTCAGAAACTGACACTTGAGATATCCTGTCTTCATTCTGATCATTCTTAACGGTTATCGTTTCTTCTTCTACATCATCAAAACTAATATCTTCTACTTCTGTAGATCCTACAACTAATTTCCCTTGTTTTTTATCAAAGTCACGTTTGTATTTTCTAAAACCGGAGTATATAGCTGTAGCCATCGACTGTTGTCCTGACTTTGTTGATAAAAACTGTGCCTCCGATTGATTATTTATAAAACCTAGCTCAATCAACACACTCGGAGCACTTGTTTTTCTTAACACCAAAAATCCGGCCTGACGAACCCCTCTATCCACTCGCTTTGCTACATTCCTAAAATCAGACTGAACAAAAGAAGCAAATTGTAGACTTTGCTCCATAAAGGTGTTCGTCATGAATTCAAAAATAATATACGATTCGGGCGAATTAGGATCAAAGCCCTCATATTTGGTTTTGTAATTATCTTCTAATAATATCACAGAGTTTTCCCGCTTGGCAACTTGTAGGTTTTCTTCACTACGAGCCAACCCCAAAATATAAGTATCAGCACCCGATACTGAAGTTGACTTTGCTGCTGTAGAGTTGGTATGAACCGAGATAAATAAATTAGCTTTAGCCTTATTTGCTATATCAGCTCTTTTATCAAGATCTACAAAAACATCTGATTTTCGAGTATATACAACTTTTACATCTTTATGATTTCGCTCTATCAATTGACCTAAAGCTAAGACAACTCCAAGATTTATATCTTTCTCTTTATATCCACCTCTGGTTGCCCCGGTATCTTTTCCTCCGTGCCCGGCATCAATTACTACAACAAATCTTGAGTCTATTGCATAAGTTACATTTGCAATAAAGAGCAAAATAAGAAGACTCAAAACTTTGTTCATAAGGAAATTAATCGATGTATAAAGTTACGCTTTATAAACTACTTGGTTTTTAAGTTCTTTGCCTGCAAAGAAATCAGAAATACTATTCATTGTAGTATTTGCGATATTCTCCATCGCCTCCTGAGTAAAGAATGCCTGATGCGAAGTTACTATCACATTGTTAAAAGACAAAAGTCGAGCCAATACATCATCTGTCATCACAGCATCAGAGTGGTCTTCGTAGAAGTATGCTCCTTCTTCTTCATATACATCTAATCCGGCATAGCCAATCTTTCGGCTTAACAATCCATCAATCAGATGTCTTGTATGAATCAACTTTCCTCTACCTGTATTAACAATCATCACGCCGTCTTTCATTTTGTTGATAGATTCATCGCAGATGAGATACTCTGTTTCCTTTGTCAACGGGCAATGCAAGGTAATTATATCAGAATTGGCATACAACTCATCCAAAGTAACATATTTAATACCTTCTGCTTCGGCAAAAGCATTATCAGGATACAGATCATAAGCCAGCACATTCATTCCTAAACCTTTGAACAAACCTATAGCTACCTTACCAATCTTGCCTGTACCGATCACACCAACAGTCTTTCCGTACATATCAAAACCTTCGAATCCGACAAGAGAAAAGTTTCCGTCGCGTGTTCGTAAAAAAGCACGATGAACTTTGCGGTTAAGACAAAGCATCAAAGCCAAAGTATGTTCAGCAATAGCATGCGGAGAATAATCGGGTACACGTACCACCTTTACTCCATGCTTTTCAGCAGCCAAAATATCTACATTATTGAAACCGGCACAACGTAATGCTATCAGATTAATTCCATATGATTTCAATTTTGCTACAACGTCTGAATCAACGACAGCATTAACAAAAATACATACAGCATCTGCACCGTTAGCCAGCACAACATTATTTATATCGAGATGTTCTTTGTGATATGTTAGTTCGAATCCATATTTCTCATTTACTCTATCAAAAGTAACTCTGTCATATGGTTTTGCATCAAAAACTGCGATTTTGTACGCCATGATTTTATTTTTTTATTTCTTATAACACTAAGTCACAAAAGTAAACAAAATAACTTTTATCCTCAAAACTATCATTGAGCTATTTGTTTTACAGTATTACATTTAAAATATTTTTCACATATACCTCACTCATTAGTCAATCCTGCTATACAATCAGAAAGTATATATAACTAGCCCTCCACCCCGTAACACTATAAAAACAACAAAGGGAGCGAAAAAGCTCCCTTCATTTATAATCTTAAGTCTAATTTATTATTTAGCATAACTTACTGCACGGGTTTCACGAATGACAGTGATTTTCACTTGTCCCGGATAAGTCATCTCATCCTGAATACGTTTAGCGATATCTGCAGACAGTTTTTCAGTTTCCACATCATCAATCTTATCTGCTCCAACTATAACTCTCAACTCACGACCAGCCTGAATAGCATAAGTTTTCAATACGCCCGGATACGAAAGAGCTAATTGCTCCAGATCATTCAAACGTTTGATATAAGCCTCAACAATTTCACGACGAGCACCAGGACGAGCACCAGATATAGCATCACAAACTTGCACGATAGGTGCCAATAAGCTTGTCATTTCCACTTCATCGTGGTGAGATCCTATCGCGTTACAAACGTCGGCTTTTTCTTTATATTTTTCAGCCAACTTCATACCAAGCAAAGCGTGTGGAAGTTCCGGTTCATCATCTGGAACTTTACCTATATCGTGTAACAATCCGGCTCTTTTTGCTTTTTTCACATTCAATCCTAGCTCGGATGCCATAATCGCACAAAGATTAGCAGTTTCACGAGCATGCTGCAACAGGTTCTGTCCATAAGATGAACGATACTTCATCTTACCAACTAAGCGTATCAACTCTGGGTGCAAACCATGTATACCTAAGTCAATAGTTGTACGTTTTCCTGTTTCTATTATTTCTTCTTCGATTTGCTTTCTCACTTTGGCTACAACCTCCTCAATACGTGCCGGGTGAATACGTCCGTCTGCAACCAACTGATGCAAAGCTAAACGTGCAACCTCACGTCTCACAGGATCAAATCCTGAAAGAACAATTGCTTCCGGAGTATCATCAACTACGATTTCAATCCCTGTAGCCGCCTCTAATGCACGAATATTACGTCCTTCACGTCCGATTATACGACCTTTTATTTCGTCAGATTCTATATGGAATACTGTTATGGCATTTTCAATTGCAGTCTCTGTTGCCACACGCTGAATAGATTGGATAACAATCTTCTTAGCTTCTTTATTAGCTGTCATTTTAGCCTCTTCCATTATCTCACTGATATAAGACTGAGCATGAGACTGAGCCTCATCTTTCAAAGCTTCTACCAGTTTTTCCTTCACTTCTTCTGCCGACAATCCCGACAACGCCTCAAGCCTTTCCACCTCTTGTTTGTGAAGCTTATCCAGATCTTGCTTTTTCTTATCTATCACCTCTAATTGAGCCTCTAGATTAGTTTTGATTGTATCTACCTCGCTACGCTTGCGTTGAAGCTCTTCCTGCTTCTGGGTCAAACTTAATTCTCGTTGCTTAATCTTAGCCTCAGCAGCTTGCAGTTTCGAGTTCCTACTATTCACTTGCTTTTCAAATTCAGACTTCATCTGTAAAGCCTGCTCTTTTACTTCAAGTAGTTTATTTTTCTTGATCACCTCTGCTTCTTGTTCCGCCTCTTTTACTTGACGTTTGAATTTTGAATTCGCCATAAAATTCAAAACCACCCAAGTCAGTATTGCTCCAACAAGAAAGGTAATTCCATACAATAATATATCCATATTCTATTTTTCTTTGATAAAAACTTATATTCAATAAACAAAAAAACACCAACCCAAATATGAAACTTATCTCATATCTGAAATTAGTGCTTTATATATCATCAATTTAAAACTTTACTTTACCTGCGCTTTCAAATATTCATCCAGTTCATTTGTCAAACTTTGGATTCTATGCTCGAAAGTTTCGGCTCGCAGTTGATGTTCAACTTTCTCTGCCACTGCCTGAATTGATGTCATTGCCATATAGTCGACATCCCTCAACGGCTGAGTAGAAACTCCTGTAAAATAATTTTTATATTGTACTAACTTATAATCTATTTCGTCTGCAGCTCTACGATAAACTTCCTCATCTCTACGTTTTATACGAAGAGGGTATCTCATATCAGCCACTCGTAGATTAATAATTAAATGCTCATCCATAACATCATTTTTCTTTTACGCTTTCAGCATGGTGATACATTTATCTACATCTCGCACTAATTTCGACAACCGTTTTTTAGCATTCATCCTCTCCTCTGGGTCTGCTGATGAAAAAGATTTTGCAAACTTCAAATTGTCATATTTAGCATTTAACGCATCCAACTTTAATGATAATGCTTCTATCGCTGTTTCTTTTTGCTTCAATTCCTGCTTCATCTGTGCATTTTCCTCTTTAAGCATATCACAGAGATACATTAACTGCCTCATTCTTATCTCAAACTCGGCAAGAAGTTTTTCATCATTTTCAGTCATATAATAGCCAAAATGCTACACAAAAATAGATAATACCAACGAATTAACAAAATTATTACGCTCCTTAATTATTGAAAAATACATTATACCGAAAAAAAACAAAGAGGGGCACTTACTATATGTAATAAGCACCCCTCTTTTGTAAGCTTGTTTAGGTCTTTCAAAGCAAAACGACTTGTAAGTCGTCCTTTAATTCGTTAAACGCAATTTTCCCTTCTCTGGCTAGCCAGCCAAGAGCTGCATACATGTCTTTTTCTGTAAGTTTGCAGGCTTTCTTGATTTCCTTTAAAGATTTACTACCTTCCGCATCAAGATAAGTCCAAATGATTCCTGCATTTGTTCCAATTTTTTCTTTCATAATGGGTGTAAGTTAAAAAATTAAACTCATCATTAATTATCACTTACAAAAATACATAAAATTAACTACCCCAACAATTTAATATTACATTTATTAGCAAATAGATAATATTATGACAAAGTAGTTAAAGGGATCATTTATTTGGATTTTAACCAAATTCTTGTAGTTTTGTGATAAAAATAATTGCCTTGCGTTTTTTTAGTCTGCATAAGAGAAAGGAGTATAGTGACGAAGAACTTTTGTCACTGTTTAAAGATACGAGTAAAGCTGAATATTTCCAACAGCTTTACGAACGCTACATACCTCTCATCTATGGGTTGTGCCTGAAGTATCTGCAAAACACCGAACAATCGCAAGACGCTGTAATAGATATATTTGAGAACCTCTCTCAGAAAATACAGGGCTATGAAATAAAGATTTTTAAGAACTGGCTGTATAGTGTTGTTAAAAATCACTGTTTTCACATTTTAAAAGAAAATAAAAGAGAAATTATAGTAAATTTCGACTCTCAACTTATGGAATCTGAACCTATTTTGGATCTATTAAGCGAGAATGCGAATGAAGAAAAAGAAGATGCGTTGAACAAATGCTTGGAGCAGCTGCCCGAGCCTCAGCGCATATCAGTGGAGAAGTTCTTCTACGAAGACAAATCCTATGCTGAGATCGTGGATGAAACAGGATTTCATCTGAAGAGTGTAAAAAGTTATATCCAAAACGGAAAAAGGAATTTAAAAATCTGCATTGAGAAAAACCTGAAAGAATGAATTTTTTAGATTACATAAAAGGACAAAGGAAAGGCGTTGATGCTCATCGGATCGAAAAAGATTCGATGAAAGATCCGTTTATGTATGAGGCTATAGAAGGTTTCGACAGTATCGACGATGATCACTTGGCAAGTATCAACAATATACACGAACGCCTGAATGCCAAAACAAAAACAATCAAGAAACATCATCCTATATGGCAAAGTGTAGCAGCGGCGGCTGTTGTGATTTTTGCTATAGCCGGATATATGATTATCGGATACCATGAGTCTAACGACCTACAGGCACAAGATAAAGGCATGAGCTCTATTATCAACATATACGTACCTGAAGAATACTATGTAGAGAATATAGTTGTAATAGCAAAACACAATACCGAAGCAACCAAAACATATAAACCCAACATAAGCAAGTTCAGACTAGACAAAGAGGAATCTATCAATACCGCAGCTCTGACTGTATTATCCCAACAAGAGGATGATGGCATGGTAGAGGTTTATGCGCCCGAGAACTTCAAAGACGAAGCAAATACTTCTCTTACTATAAAGAAAGGGAAACCTGAACCAATAGGTGGATATAACAGATACAATACCTACTTAAAAACGGCAATGCGCCGACCTACCGATGATTCGTGCAAAGACAGAAAAGGAAAAGTAGCCATTGAATTCTCAGTTGACGAACAAGGACGCCCATATCTATTTGAAGTAAAACAAAGTCTTTGCGGAACTTGTGACAATGAAGCCATTCGCCTGATACAAAACGGAGCCAAATGGACTACTGGTACTGAGCGCGTTATGGTGAGGGTAATATTCTAATCTTTCTTTTCGAGCAAATCAGGACGCAAACGTTCGGTGCGCTCCATAGCTTGCTGCAAGCGCCATTCATCCACCTTAGCCTGATGACCCGACAACAAAATATCAGGTACACGCCAACCCTTATATTCTGCCGGACGTGTATAAACAGGCGGGGCAAGTAAATTATCCTGAAAAGAATCTGACAAAGCCGATTGCTCATCCCCTATTGCGCCGGGTAAAAGCCGTACAATAGCATCAGTCATAACAGCAGCAGCCAATTCTCCTCCTGTAAGGACATAATCACCTATAGATATTTCACGGGTTATCAGATGTTCGCGCACGCGATAGTCGATACCTTTGTAATGCCCACACAGGATAATAATATTGTTATACGACGACATTTGGTTTGCTATTTTCTGATCAAAGACTTCTCCATCGGGTGATGTATAGATCACTTCATCGTACACTCGTTGTTCCTTTAATGCTGAAATAGCATTATCGATCGGTTCTATCTGCATCACCATGCCGGCTTCGCCCCCGAAAGGATAATCATCCACACGTCGGTGTTTATTTGTTGTATAATCACGAAGATTGTGAACAACTATTTCTACTAAGCTTTTGTCTTGAGCTCTCTTAAGAATAGAACAATCCAAAAGACCTGTAAACATTTCAGGCAAAACACTTATTATATCTATGCGCATACTTATAGTAAAATGAATTGCAAAGGTAGAGTTTTCTTTCAATTAATAAATAAGAGCCCGGGATATAAGTAAAAAAGTGACAAATGCACAAAACAGCACAATACAAATAATCAATACATTACGAATAAAAGGTGACAAAAGTGACACTTTTTAAGTTGTTTTTATTTGTCACTTTTTCTTCTTTCGAAGAAGTCAATAATAATTAATACTATACGTTGTTCTTACATGCTTTAGGAACGACGCAAGAAACTCCGTATTACTATTTTTACTCTGTGATTAAAAAGAATAGATGAGAACGAATGCGAGAATAATTCCTTTTCATGACCTAATAAATCAAAGAGCGTTTATAATAGATAATCTTTTTCATATAAATTATAAACTCTCATTATTAATTTTCTTCCTATAGTGTAGCTCAATAAAGCCACTTCTATCAAGTCACTATTACACTCAATTGCTTATTCCTTTTGTTCTAATATTTGTAGCTACTATAGCCGACAAAATTAGGGCTACTCCGAGCCAGCGAAGTGCATCTACCGATTCTTGCAATATAAATGCCGAAGATGATATCGCGACAGGCAACTCGACAGCATTAAGGATTGCACCTATCGAGACACCCACACGGGGCATACCCATAGAAAAGAAAAGAGGAGGAACTACCGTACCCAACAGAGCCAATGCCAGCCCCCAAAAAACAAGCCCACCGAAATACACACCATTAAAGAAGAACAATGGAGGAAAAATTATCCATGTAATAACGCATGATCCGGTAATCATCAAAGCGCTCTTTTTCAGTACGGGCAGATCGTTACCTACACGTCCGCTTGTCATCAAGAAAATAGCATAACTAGTAGCCGCCAGCAAGCCGAAAACGACTCCTTTGAAATTGAGCACAATCTCCTGACTGAATATTCCACCGGCAAGCAGAGTCCCTATCAAAACAATGCCAAGTAGCAGCAATTGCTTACGTCCGGGTTTCTTCCTGAAAACCACAGCCTCTATAAGCATACTTATCCACAGATACTGCATCAGCAATATAATAGCGACCGATGCAGGCAATAGTTTCACACATTGGTAATAGAATATACCAACCAGCCCCGTAAAGGTTCCGGCAATGACTATTTTCCACCATTTAGTATTAGGTTGAGTATTATCAATCGTTTCTTTTTTATCACCTTTCTTTACCGATTTGGTAATAAAATACAATAGCCATAAAATGACCATTCCTGAGAAAGATTGCGTTCCAGTGATTTCGCCGAGTGTGTAACCTTCGGCATATGCAAATTTTACGATAGTGGAAAGTAGTCCGAAGCTTGCTGCTCCAATAAACACTAACAATCCACCTTTTATTCTTTGATCCATTATTTATGTTAAGTTCTAAATCATTATACCTCACAGGTAAGCACAAAAAAAGGAATACCCTTTTTCGGATACCCCCTCCATTTGCATTTTCGTTCGCATACAACAAACTCAAGAATTATTATATACGCTTTGGTACTGCAAAATTACAATATTTATTTCTTCATGCAATACACATCGGAAAGTTTATATATTTCTTTACAACAAGAAACTGCTCCTTTTATGCTCTGCTCTTGCTACTTCTCCTTTTTATGGAACATATTCCCTGTAGCCTGTGCCGTAGGCATCACCAGCATATCCTGAATATCCACATGCGGAGGTTGCGATATGGCAAAATAAACAGATTCAGCAATATCGTCAGCAACCAAATTCTCATAACCGGTATATACCTGATCGGCACGCCCTTTGTCTCCTTTGAAGCGAACTAACGAGAATTCCGTTTCCACAGCTCCTGGACAAATCTGAGTCACCCGAATATTATAAGGCAGCAGATCCATACGCATACCTTGATGCAATGCATTCACGGCATACTTAGTCGCACAATATACAGCACCATTCGGATAAACAGCCTTTCCGGCAATAGACCCTATATTGATTATATGCCCCGAGCAACGCTCTACCATAACGGGAGTAACCACCCGAGTAACATACAACAAACCTTTGACATTTGTATCTATCATTCTTTCCCAGTCATCAACTTCGCCTTTGTAAATTGGGTCTAGCCCTACAGCAAGCCCCGCATTATTGACAAGGACATCAATATTTTTCCACTTTTCGGCAAGGTTGCCCAAAGCAGCCTCTACCTCATCGTATTTTCTTACATCAAAGCATAGAGGGAGGACCGTAGAACCATAGTTTATGCTTATTTCTCTATCCAGTTCTTCTAATTTATCCTTTCTTCGTCCGGTAATAATAAGGTTATACCCTTCCTTGCCCAGCCGCAAAGCAATTGCCTTGCCCAAACCGGACGTAGCACCGGTTATTAATGCTATTTTTTTCATCTGAGTTTATTTAATCCAAACATTCAATATTTCACCGATATACATTTTATGATATCCGCTTTTACTCCAATCTTTGTTAGGTAAAGATTTATCAACTACAGCTTCCGGTGTAATTGGCTGCACTACTATTTTCTTACATTCAAAGATCATCCAGGCTTCAGCAAATGCTGTAGCACCTGATGGAGTTTTGATCGGTGTCAATCCCGATCCTTTTATTTTATCTGTAGTACGCCCACTTACCGAACCGCAATATCGCAAAGCATCTTTATACGCTTCAGTGTAAAACGATATTGTATAGGTCTCACCTTTATCCATTGTTTGTACCGAGTAGCGTGAAGGATTGAGGAAACAGAATGATACAGGCTTTTCCCAGAATGTACCAAGTCCACCCCACGAGGCAGTCATCACATTCATTTGATCGGCAGTACCCGAAGTGATCAATATCCAATCTCCTAACAGCTTGATAATATTGCCCGGTATTTTATCGGGCGTTATCTGCCTGAATCCTTCCATCGCAGCAACCCCTCCAGCGGCAATCGTTTGCGGGGCATTATTAGATGTTATCGGAATCGATGCCGCAACCTGAACAGGATCAGGTATAGATTGAGCGGCAGCGGCTAAAGGCACTTCTACCGAACTGTCTTTCTGTGGTACTGCAGGAGCTGAATATGTTTTCGCCTCTGCTTGCAATGAGGTTGTTGCACCTGTTGTATTAATACCGTTCAGATAAATGTCTATAGATTTGTATATGCCGTTTACAGAATCTACAGTATGTATTCTGAATTTATCATAATAGCGATTTAGTTTATCTCCTTTTTTGTTGAGAGCTATTTTGTCGGATATCATCTCCTCTGCCGGAAGCAGTTTCTTACTATCAGAATAGCTATATTTTATATTCCTCAACGTTACTTCGCATGCCCCATCTTTCGTTTCCAAGATCAACTGATAAATCATCTTAGCCCGATCAAGCACAAGAGAACTTCGCTTAAACTCAAGATATTTCTCTCCAAAACATGCGATCATTTTATCGTCAGCCTTACTTAGCAGAACCCGATTATTCAAATCTTTCTCATCAGTCTGTGCATTATCATAGTTGTTTATTGCCCATTTTTCCATCAATGAAAAAAGCTGTTCGTCGGAGATTTGCCCCTTTACAGGTATCTTCTTCGAAAAAACAATCTTACCGTCCACTTCGGGGACAGCTCCTACTAGATATTTCGGGTTGTCTTGTGCACTCACTACCAACGAGAAAACTGCACATAAAAAAAACAGAAGACTATTTTTCATTTTATCAGAGTTATTATGTTATATACCATAAAAGTAGTATAATTTCAGAAACAAGACAATAGAATATTAAAACAAAAAAAATGGTATCGACCGATTACTGTCAATACCATTTTAGTCTATATTTATTATTTTCTTTAGTGTATTATAAAATTTATCTTAGTTTTAAGACATCTCCTTCGGTAGGGACATATTCAAAATCTTTTTTGTTCATTTTGTACAAGTTTTTCACCTTGATACCATACAGCTGAGAAATACTATACATAGACTCTCCCACCTGAACTTCGTGCTCATAATACGGTTTATCGGCTTTCGATTTTTTCTTCTCAAAATAGACCAAATCACCTGCCTTCAAAGGGAAGCCTTCGGGTACTTCATTGTATTTATACAAGTCTTTTGGCTTAAAATCAAATTCGCCCGCAATACCCTCGTACGTATCACCCGCTTCTGCTATCACATAAACCAGATTGTGTGTTTTATATGGAATATGACGATACTCTTTATTTCTTACCTGAGTTTCTTCTATTTCTCTTATTTTCTCCTTAGAGAATCCTCTTTTATCGTGTTGGTAAAGCTCATAATCTTCAATTAGCTTTATCAGTTTGTTCGCATAAGCTTTATCGGTTGCATATCCTGCTTGCTGCAATCCTTTTGCCCATCCTCTATAATCAGTAATTTCTAAAGCAAACAGACTTTTATATCGAGGTTTATCGGCTAGAAATCTCGAATGATCTTCAAATGAATCTTCAGCTCTTTTATATTTTCTGAAACAATCATTCGGGGTATCATCTGCTTGATAGACTTTTCCTCCTGTCCAATCGTTGTGACACTTAATACCAAAGTGATTATTCGAATTTTTAGTCAAAGCACTTTTACCCGCACCTGATTCTAACAACCCCTGAGCGAGCGTTATACTTGCCGGAATTTTATATTTTCTCATGTGATCTACAGCTATGCCTTTGTAAGTCTCGATATAGTCATCGTATATCTTGTATCGTTTTGCCTGAGAATAGGCAGATGTAGTAGACAGAAAAACAAGTACAGAAAGGATAATAAATTTGAGAGATATATCCGAGCTATTTGCTTTTTTCATATATTTAGAAGTATTTTATTTGTAACAGTAATAAAATGGAAAATTTTAATTTAATAACAAAGATACTCGTTTACACCTTTGAAGAGGCTACCGAAAGTATAAAAAAACTTATAATAGAGGCTAAAGCGGCTGCGGAAAAAGCATATGCGCCCTACTCAGGCTTTCATGTAGGAGCGGCAGTTCTTCTTTCCAATGGAAAAATTGTTACGGGCAGCAATCAGGAAAATGCGGCTTACCCTTCAGGGTTATGTGCCGAACGGGTTGCTGTGTTTTATGCAAATGCACAATATCCGGAGGCTTCGATTGAAGCAATTGCGGTTGCCGCTTGTCATGACGGAGCCTTTACAGCAAACCCTTGTAGCCCGTGTGGCGGTTGCAGGCAAGTTTTGTTAGAAACGGAGAATAGACATAGTTCCCCAATGAGAGTAATATTGTACGGTGAAAGTAAAATCTATGAATTAAAATCTGCCAAAGCACTTCTTCCTGTAGGATTTGGGAAGGAATCGCTAGACGACTAATTTATAACATTGTTTTATGGTCTTTTAAAACCCTTGTCAACTCTTTTGCTTTATCATCCGATACTTTATCCAGCAATTGCCAAAAACGTTCTCCATGATTCATTTCTACCGTATGGCATAGTTCGTGCAAGATTACAAAATCCACAAGGTATTCAGGTAAGAGCATACAGTAAAACGACAGGTTTATTGTCTTCTTTGATGAACAGCTTCCCCATCGGGTACGACTCTTATTAATCTTTAGTTCGGTATATTTAAAACCGTACCTTTCTGCAAATGATTTTACTTTTGCCGGAAATAGCCTGTTTGCCTCATAGCGAAGGGCTTTTTCTACAAAGCCTTTTATTGTCGATTGAACTGTTGAATCATTGTAATTTATATCAGCCGGACATGAGATGGATAATATCCCTTCTTTCAGACTCATATAATAATTCTTGGTCGATATTCCGGTAATCAACTTCAAGGTAAAGCTAAAGGTGTTAAATTCTATATCGGGAGTAAATAAAATACCGGTAGTCTTTTTTTCAACTAACGACATCAGACGAGGCTTCATATCACGAATAGTCTTCTCGACAAAGGACATACTTACTGATGGTGGATATGTAAGTTGTAGATAACCATCTTTTTTTCGAACGATTATCCTTTTGGCTCTTGCATTCTTAACAAGCCTTATTTCCCCCAGATCTTTATCTACAATAACCATCAGAAATGATATAAAAAAAGCTTAACCCAAAAGTTAAGCTTTATATTTTATTTGCTTCAAACCTATTTGGCTTTATGATTTTCCTTTATAAACGCTTCTAATGCAGCCGTCATAGATGGCATACCGGGAAGCGGAGCTTCACAATCGAGCCTCAAGCCCGCATCGCGAACAGCTTTTGCTGTAGCGGTACCAAAACAGCCGATAGCTCTCTCTCCTTGTTCAAAATTAGGCATATTCTTAAATAAAGAAACAATACCGGCCGGAGTAAAAAATATCATCATATCGTAAGATAATATCTCAGACTCGGTTATTTCATTACTCACAGTTCTGTACATCACAGATTTTGTATAATCAACTTTTTTCTCGTCCAATACTGCCGTAAGGTCTTCTGTATGTACATCCGAGACAGGTACAATAAATTTTTCTTTGTTGTGTTTTGTTAAAGCTGTTGCCAGACCATCCATCTTACCTGTTGCACTAAAGAATATCTTGCGCTTTCTGTAAACAATATATTTTTGCAGATACAAAGCGACTGCTTCCGATATACAAAAATATTTCATTGTTTCGGGCATTGTTACTCTAAGTTCCTCACAGAGAGAGAAGAAATGATCTATTGCAATCCTTGCTGTAAAAACGACTGCTGTATAATCTTGTATATTAATACGCTGTTGCCTAAACTCTTTTACATCAATGCCATCTACACGAATAAACGGACGAAAATCCATTTGCACATGATATTTCTCGGCAATATCAAAGTAAGGCGATTTCTCTGTTGTCGGAGCAGGTTGAGAGATTAATATCTTCTTTACTTTCAAGGTCATAATAGTGTGTTAAATACGTCGGTTCTATATAATTGAATCAATCCTATCGCTAAATACACATAAGGTAATATTTCAAAGGTGCAAAGGTAGGCAATCAAATACAAAAAGTTAAATTTTTGACCAATAAAAAAGACTATTATTTGATAAAAAAGTGTTATTTGAACAATTAAGAAGAGTATTAATATAAGTATTAATATCTCAGTATGATAAAAATTAGAATAAATCAAGAGTAACGTAGGCAGAAAATATAGTATCCCCAGCACCTCGATAGACACCATATGCATTCTTCGCCACGAATTCATTGCTTTCTTCTGATTAAAGATATAACCTATCAGTTTGTAAATAAAATCTTTGATTCCAAAAAACAAAGCTATGGCAACGATAAATGTGACAATAGTCAGAAAAGCTTTACTATTACTTTGCACAGAAGATTCATACTCTACAAAAACATCATAAATACATATTGCAGATAAAACAGCAGACTGAAAAATAAGGAAATAGCTATATATCATTTCCCTCGATGTAGTCTGACTATGTATTCTTGAGGCCTTTACAGGAGTAAACAGGAAGGAGATACTCTCTTTCAAGAAAGATAACCCGCCACTATATATATATGTAAAAAGAAATAAGCATAAAAGCAACAGGCAGAAAATCCCATCTACTTGTTCCAGATTGAAAGGCAGAAGATCGCCGGAATATCTTACAACATCTCCAATGCTATCTTGATGAGCAGAATATAATTGTTTGTTAGTCATATTCACAATCTCACCTTCTACAGGATTTAATGAAAAACGATGAATATAGACAGTATCCTGCAATAAGACACTATCTTTCATTACACCTATGTATGGTACTGTATCGTTAATCAAAGCTCTTATATACTTGAAAGCACATACTTGCTCTATTGCAGAACAAGTATGTGCTATATTATTATATTACAGATTAAACTCTTTTTTTATCACATCTACGTAGTCTAACTTTTCCCATGTAAACAACTCTACTTCGCGAGTTATTCCCTGAGGATTGTAGCGTGATTGAAAATGTTTAGTTACGGTTTCCGGCTCACGCCCCATATGCCCATAAGCAGCAGTTTCAGCATAGATAGGATTGCGTAATTTCAGGCGTTGCTCTATTGCTTTTGGTCGCATGTCGAACAGCTCCTCTACCTTAACGGCTATCTCACCATCCGAAAGATTTACGGTACCCTTGCCATATGTATTTACATAAATATTCATAGGTTTGGCAACACCAATTGCATACGATACCTGAACAAGTATTTCGGAAGACACACCGGCAGCAACAAGGTTTTTTGCAATATGACGAGCCGCATAGGCAGCCGAACGGTCTACTTTTGAAGGATCTTTACCCGAAAAAGCACCACCGCCATGCGCACCCTTACCTCCGTAAGTATCAACTATGATTTTACGTCCTGTCAGGCCGGTATCTCCATGAGGCCCTCCTATAACAAAACGTCCGGTAGGGTTTACATGATAAGTAATATCAGTTGTAAAGAGCTTCGTAATATCATCTCTGAACTTATACTTCTCCTTCACACGAGGTATAAGGATATTGATCACATCTTCTTTTATTTTAGCCTGCATTGCCTCGTCGTCAGCAAAATCATCATGCTGAGTAGAAATAACGATTGTATCTATTCTCAAAGGCGTGCCGTTGTCATCATACTCGATCGTTACCTGCGATTTGGCATCAGGACGAAGGTATGGCATCAAATGCAATTCATTTTTGCGTATAACGGCTAATTCTCTCAACAATGCATGAGACAAGTCTAGTGCTAATGGCATATAATTGTCTGTTTCGTTTGTTGCGTAGCCAAACATCATACCCTGATCTCCCGCTCCCTGATCCATCGGATCGGATTTGCCATCAACACCTCTGTTGATATCATCGGATTGCTCATGTATGGCAGACAGCACCCCGCAAGATTGAGCCTCAAACTGGTATTCACTTTTAGTATACCCTATACGCTCGATCACTTTACGTGCCGTTTCGGGAATATCGATATATGCTTTTGATTTTACTTCTCCTGCCAAAACCACCTGTCCGGTAGTTACCAATGTTTCGCATGCGACCTTCGAATCAGCATCATAGGCCAAGAATTCGTCCAATAAGGAGTCTGATATCTGATCTGCCACTTTATCAGGGTGACCTTCTGATACAGATTCAGATGTAAATAAATAACTCATAAATATTGTTTTATTGTAATAAAAACAGGAAGATATGTATTATAATGCAGTGCAGAAAATGGTTTAGCATTTTTTCATGTGGTTGCAATCAATACAAATCTATCCACTTAATTGAGTGCAAAGATACATCTTTTTCTCAATTTAAAATTATTCTATATAAAAAAACAGCCTGCATCAAAATTGATACAGGCTGTTTCTCATATTTTATATCTATTTATTTACTTGCCATTAGCAAATTCAAATAAAGCTTTACCATTTGCATTTTCAGGATCTAGTTCAAGAACCTTTTCTGCATATAATTTTACATTTGCTTTATCATCAGCCTTTTTGCTTTTCTCAAACTGTAAATAATAATAGTAGCTCAAATAGCTATATGCTTCTATCAATATTTTGCTGCTTGGTTCCGGATCAGCCAACAGCACTTTAATTGTTTCTTCATAGAATGGTTTTGCCAATCCTTGCTCCGAGTCCGGGTCCATCTGATAGTTTGTACGTGCTCTCTGATAGAATCCTAAATAACTATCCGGCTTACGTTCTGCAACTACAGCAAAAGCTGCATCTGCTTGTTTGTATAGCGCAATAGATTGTTCTTTTACTTGCTCCGGAGTTAAAGATTTATCAGATTCAACTTTAGATGCTGCAGATAGATAGTAGCTACCTAATTGATAATAATCAGTTGCTTCTGCCCTTTCTCCAAGCATCTGGATGTATTCTTTGTAATAATTAGCCGCTTCAGCGTACATCTGATCTTTGGCAGAAGCTGTAGCGATCTCTTTAAACAAGCTTACTTTGCTAGGATCTAATTTTATAGCTTTCTGATATTGCTCTATAGCCTTAGCTTTATTGCCTGTTTCAGATAGTATATTTCCATAAGCCATATAGTCTGAAACCAAATATTTCACTGTATCAACCTCAGATCTAGGTATACTGAAGAACTTGTCTCCTGCAGCTAAACCGTCCTGATAGTTTTTTGTTTCATTTTCGATATACATCAACAAACGATTCAACACGAAGCTGTTTGGTTCGCGTTTCAAACCTTCATTAATCAGATTCTTTGCACCTGAATATCCTTGTGTAAAGTACTCTGATGCAGCATAACGAGTAATATCATCTACGGTGTAATCGCCACCCTTAAAGAATTCTTTGTATGCAGCAATAGCATCCGGATAAAAACCGTCTCTGTAATACAAGTCAGCAAGATCTTTGTAAGCAATCTTATATTCAGGTTTGATTTCTATCGCTTTTTTCAACAAATCGGCTGCTGTGTTACGATTAATATATTCATATACCTTAGCACCTTTCATATAAGCCAATACACAGTTAGGATCAAAGTTGATAGCCTGATCGTACTGACCTGCTGCTCCGCCCGGATTGTTTTCTTTGGCTAACATATCTCCTTCGAGAATGTATGAATATGGTGATTTCTTATCTGCCTTCTTAGCTTCAGCAATCATCAAAGTGGCTTTGTCTTTCATGCCATTATCAAAATATGCTTTTGCTATTGCTAAAAGAACAGTTACATTCTTTTTATTCTTTTTTTGAACTTCTTTTAATTGATCTTCTGCAACCTTAGGGTTTGACTTTAATTGCAATTTAGCCAATCCTACAGCACCAAGACCTAGTTCAGTAGTTGCTGCCGCACTTTGCTCAAACTGAGACTTAGCTTCAGTCAAGTTATTTTCCAGAATTGCAATTTCTCCCAGATAATAATGAGATTCTTCAGGATTCTGCCCTACGTTTTTAGTAAAATATTCTTTCGCTAGTTTGGTTTCACCAAGGCTCAGATAATCTGCTCCCGGGCTATTTTGCGCAAATGCCGACAAGCTTATCGCTAAGCTCAAAAATGCGCTCACTAAATACTTCATTTTCATCTTCTATACTATTTTTATTAATATTTATTTATATGTGACAGATATCAGGCCTATCCTAAAATGTTGGGTTTGCTCTTACCAGTCTGGTAGGTACATTTGCGGGATAAAGCCCGGCCTTGAGTATAATACGTTGTCCTTTCTCTCCTGCAGCAAAGGTAACAAAACCTGAAGGTAATCCACCTTTGACATCTGAGATTATAATAAAAATATCTCTCGTTAGCGGGTATTTTTTTAAGACTAAATATGCGGCAAATGGTTTAAAACTGTTTTCCTCAGTGGCTTTATCTTCTGAGCTTACCGACATAACATTTATACTATTAATAAAGCTTAAATTTTTAGGATCGGATGGATTGCTAATCCAATTGACACCGATAATACCTATCGCATTAGGAACAGCAGCAACATAATCTATCACTTGCTGATTGGGTGTACGTTCTTGCAGGTTGACATTTTTAACGCTGTCTGCCGATCTCGCTTTCACATTCTGACTGAGAGGCTCGCCTCCACAGATCGAATCTTTTATAAATCTGACAGTACTGGAATTAGGGCTATCGAATACGACCGATATTTCACCCAGTTTAGATTTCGGATTTATCTCCTTCCAATCCTTAATCTTACCTGTCATTATTTTTTTAATATCAGACACTGTAATCAAAGTGTCCATATTTTCTTTGTTTACAATAAGGGCAATACCATCAATAGCAAGCCGCTGTGTACGTGGTGCTTGTTTGCGTTCTTTTATAATTTGTGTTTCGTTGGCAGTAAGTTGTCGTGTAGCAATTATTACACGCAAGCTATCTTTCATAAATAAATTAAATGCTTCATTTTCACTGGTAAATATGGGAATAACCAGAGCTTCGTGATTTAAAGCTCCAAAAACATCAACCTGTTCTTGTATTACAGGAGCAAAGCATTCATCAACAGCTATCTCAGCTATACCACTTGTGGGCGTATCTGTTCGTGTTATCTTTCTCTGGTCGCTACAAGAAAAGAGAAAGATAAAAGCAAAAATACATACAATAAGACTAAGATTTTTCATAACAAAAAACAGATAATTCGTTTAAAATTGTTTCCACGCACGGTATCCTCTAAATATGCCATACAAAAACAACAGCACACCCATGGCCACACGAAGCAAGATATGTACATTATCGAAAATAGGGGTAAATACCATCAAAACTGACACACATAGATAAAACAATACCATAAATATACCAAATATTGCTTTTCCCGATATTTTTTTTCCTTCTTTCATACCTTTTTTTATTGGAAAAAGAAGAGAAGATGTGTCTTTCATACTCCAACTTCTCTTCTTTACTAAGTCTTATTTACAATTTTTTATAAAAATCTCAATAAATATTCACTTTTACTGTTTCAAACGGAATACGATAGGGAGAGTAAAGTACACAGGTACATTCAATCCATTTTGTTTTCCCGGTATCCATTTCGGCATCGATTTAACCACACGTACAGCTTCTTTATCGCACGATGGGTCGATACCACGAATTACGTTTACATCTTCAATTGCTCCTGTTTTAGAAACAACGAAACGTACTGTTACACGTCCTTGAATACCTGATTCTTGAGCCACTACCGGATATTTGAGATTGGAAGCAATATACTTTTGCATTTCCATCTCGCCTCCCGGGAAAGTTGGCATCTGTTCTACAGTAACGAAAGGTTTTTCAACGGCAGGTTTTTCTTCTACTATCACCTTGTGTTCTCTCAACTCAGCGATATCGACACCTGTTTTATCATTTGTACCTTTCACGTCAGCCACCGAAATTTGGATTTTAGTTTCCTGGATTTCATCCTGTGACTTCATTTCCTGATCTTCACGCACCTCGTCGTCTTTTGCAATCTTAGGAGGCACAAACTTCACTGTTGTTTTCAACGGTGGAGGCGGCGGAGCTGTTTCTTGTTTAATCTTATTCTCTTCCGGAATTTCTTGATCTACCGGAATATTAGATAACTCGAAAGTATCCTCCATTGGCCCTGTATTGCTTTGAGTAAGGCTCTTTACTACTGATACCAGACTCGGTAAAGCCGACACAAATATTGCAAGCGCAAGGATTACTAAAAACGCAACGATATGTCTCTTCGATGATGATTGACGTAGCTTGTAAGCTCCATAGTTTTTATTCTTACCTTCAAAAACTACATCACACCATTCGGAGGAATTCAATTTTATATCTTTTCCCATAATTTTACTCCTTTCTTAATGTGATTAATTTTTTGGTGGTGCAGCACTAGCGCCATAAGCCCCTTTACTTTTCAGGTTCTCAAGCAAGAATTGGTCACCCTCGGTCATATCCACAATTGCATATTTTGCAATACTGCAAATTTGCATTTCATCAAGAGCATCAACAAGATTTTTATAACTAGCTTCGGATGTTGGTTTAATAACCACTACTTGTCCATCCTTATCTTCTTTTATTGTTTTCGATCTTGTTTTAAATTCTTCCTCTGACATTTTATTTTTCTTCTCAAACTTCTCCTGTCTCAATTCCCTCATTTTTGCTACAATAGGGGCATTGCGTTCCAGTAAAACTTTACGAAGTCCTTCAGGGGAATAATCAGTTTCTTTCAAGGTAGTATAGTCACTATAGTTAGGCATACCTGTATAGTAATATACTTTATTGTCTTCTCCTAGAATCAAAGTAATAGCTTTAGACTCCTTGACCTTCACTTCATCCTCTTCAGTAAGTTTCTGATCTGTAGGCATCGCAATATCCATGATTTGCGGTTTACTCAATGTTGTACAGAACATGAAGAATGTAATCAAGAGCATGTTCATATCCACCATCGGAGTAAAGTCTACTCTCAGGGTCTGTTTCTTGGGTTTACCTTTTTTCTCTTCTCCACCACCGGACTGTTGTACTTCTGCCATAATTTTTTCTTTTTTTAATGTTTAAATCATGTTTTATACGCCTTCCGGCATTCCCCTTAGAGATGTTATGAGGCTATAACGGTTTTCTTTCATCTTCACAAGACTTTTCAATACCTTATCCACCAATGGATAAGCTGTTGACTGGTCTGCTTTGATAGCAATACCCATATCATCGCCTCCAATTTCGCGTGCATGTTGTACCCAACGTGAAAACTGATCGTTTACACTATCAGATGGCACACCCCATTTCTTTATCTCACTATCTTGAGTGCTCAATGGCATATCAAGGAAAGCAGCCATTCTGTTCATAGGCACACCAATGTGTGTTTGTTCTATGAAAGATCTAATCTGCTTATCGGTGAATGTAATACCATAATCTTGCCCCATCTTTTCCAATACCGCCTTTTTATTTTCTGGTTTGTCTATATTCAAGAATACCTTTCCTTGTGGATCTATCAATATATTCAACACATTATATTCAGGCACTTTCACCTCAGATACTGACTGTGGAGTCATTACCTGTACCGGCTCTTTTGGTAAGAAGGTAGCAGTAAGCATAAAGAATGTGAGCAAGAGTACAGTAACGTCACTCATCGCCGTCATGTCGATGAATGTGCTCTGTTTTTTTACTTTTGTCTTTCCCATTTTCTTACTTTTACTTATTAGAGTGGAATCTTATATGAATTCCACAAATTGTTCTGAAAAAAAATTGTTAATTATTTAGATAGACCTCCGTGAAGAGTAGTATAAGTTTGACCGATAGCAAAACCTACTTCATCAACAGCGTTAGTTATATCTTCAACTTTTCCAGAGAAATAAGAATAAGAAATGATAGATGCAGCACCAGTACCGATACCCATAGCTGTATTGTAAAGTGCTTCAGAGATACCTACTGCAAGAGCTGTAGAGTCTGGAGCTCCTTCTTGACCCATCGCACCAAACGAACGAATCATACCAAGTACAGTTCCGAATAGTCCCATCAAAGTACCTAGAGTAGAGATAGTAGCGATAACTGATAAGTTTTGTTGTAGATATGGAAGTTCAAGAGTTGTAGCTTCTTCCAATTCTTTTTGAATCATTGCTGCTTTTTCGTCATTGTTCTTGTCAGCAATTTTCTCAACATCTGCATATCTGATTAATCCTGCTTTTAATATATTAGCCACAGATCCTTTTTGTTCGTCACATAGCTTTGTTGCACCTGCGATGTCACCAGCTTCTAATTTAGCTTTAGCATTCATCACAAATTTAGCTGTGTTTCCTTTTCCACTAGCTCTGTTCAATGCAAAGAATCTCTCTACAGAAAGAGTAAGTGTTGTTAGTAACAGCGTGATAACGATAGGAATTACCCATCCTCCTTGGAATAATGCACCTAGTGAATTGCCTGGTAGTGGATGACCTTTTTCGTCAAAGTTAGCCTTATCCCCGGCAACTAGGTAGAAGAATAGGTGAGCTACAATCGCACATCCAATAACGACTATCATAGCTGAAACGCCTTTAGATCTTGGTTTTTGTTTTGGTTGTTGTTTTTTAGTTTCCATAATGATAATAAATAATTTAAGTTTAGTGAATCAATTTTTAAATTTATATCTTTTAATTTTCAATAGTCTCCTTATTTTAAAACAATAAAATTACACAGGGTCAATTATTATAGGATGCAAATATACTATTATTTTGATTTTTTAAGTATTTCGCATCTAACATTGCACTTTTATTCACACTTCTAATCAAATGTAACGGTGAAATCAGTTTTTTATTTTCCAATAAAAGCAACTTTTGTAATAGAGAATGTTCAAGCAAATTCAAAGGTCTATATATCTGTAATTGTGGATATTCTTTTTTATTTAAGTGCCCCACAAGGTATTAAACGATCACTCTAGTTTCAGCAAACAAAAATAGAACTAAAAATCAATTCACACAATAAAAAAAATATAAAAAAACCCTTATTAACCTATTTCTCTATACACAATTCATCATTCAGTGCAATTACCGCGTCTTTATAAAATTCTCTTTTTATTACAAACTGCATATTCACCTGCCGTAGAGATTGAGCAAAACTCTCAACATTGATTCCTTTTTGAAACAGGGCTTTCGAGGCTCTATACAAGAATCCGGGCAATGCAATATTGGTACCCATTACACATACTAAAGCTACACGCTCTACAATAACCTGATAGAATGTCGCCTCCAGGTCTGTTATCATTTCGCGTGATTTATAATTGTCCCAAACCACCATTGTAATAGAGTTTGCATTTGTAGATTTGAGAATATAACTCACATTATATTTAGCAAATATCTGCATGATTCTCAAGTCAAATCCAACCTCTCCAACCATCATTGGATCATGAATTTCTACAGCTAACACCTTATCTGTACCTGAAACGATCTCTATCTTCGGTATTTCCGACACATATTCTTTTGTTATCAATGTACCCGGATGTTCCGGTTCAAAGGTATTTTTGATACGGATATCGATATTTGCAAGTTCCAAAGGTTTAGACGCTTTCGGATGAATAGCCTCCATACCAATATCAGCCAACTGATCGGCAACAATAAAATTTGTTCGTCCTACAGGAACCACCTTATCAACACCTACTATATTCGGATCAGCGCTCGACAAGTGATATTCTTTATGGATAATAGCCTCGTCGGCATTTACCTCTACGGCAATTTTGCTAAAAGTAACCTCTGTATAACCTCTATCAAATGCACGCATAATACCCTCAGTACCTTTCGTATAGCCGGTAGCGACACAAACATCCTTACTAAAATCAACACCTTTGAATGCTCTATGAATACGCTCATCTATTGTAAGAGGCAGAGAGTCATTAAATCCGCATAGATCGATAAACCGAGCAGAAATACCATTGTTATTCAAAATATTTACAGTATTCCACGCTGAATGCGCCTCTCCTATCGAAGCTAAAATTTCGCGTGCGGCTAAACAGATATCTTCGGCATTTACGTATCCTGAAGCCAAAACTTTGCTCAAACTATGAAGCATTGTTTTAGCCTGTTTGAGGCGAAAGGTAATAAATTCTCTTGCTTCTAATAGATTCAGGCCGATTTCTTCAAAACCCTTATTTATAAGCAAAAGCCTTTGACACAGACTATCTAAACCGATGCTATAATCTGCATTTTCGAGAAATTGAACATATACTCCGGGCTCTCCTGTTTTTTTATGTTCCAATAGCCAGTTAGTGACATTATTATATGCGGATACAACAAATATCCGATTGTACATTTCTTCCGGCTTTCTCTTTCCTACAATGACGTTCTCCAGCACATCTTTAAACTGCGACATGGAGGTTCCGCCAATTTTCTCAACTGTAAGCATTTTAATCTTTAATATTTTGAAAAAAATTTAGCGCAAAAATAATAAAATAATCTTATTTCACAGGGGAATATAGAATAATGTCACTCCTTTGTAACATTAAATCGAATAAAAACAGGAAATAAGTAAAGAATAAATCGATATTTCCGATATATTTGTAGAGAATGTTAAAAAGTGTCCCTAAATAATAAACTAATAATGAGATTATATATTGCCTTGGTTTTATCCTTTTTTTGCTTCACTCATTTGCACGCACAAAACTTTAAAGGAAAAATTACAGACACAAACGGCGAACCGTTATATGGAAGCACAGTATATATAAAAGGTGTAAATCAAGGGTTGGTATGTAACGAAACAGGAAGCTACCAAACGACTATAGCCAACGGAGAATACGAAGTTGAATATAAATGTTTGGGGTTTAAACCCGAAGTGCAAATAATCAAGATCAGTACAGATAAAGTAACTACATTAGATATAGTACTATATGAAACACCTTTCAACCTGAAAGAAATTACTATATCAAATCAGGAAGACCCTGCCTACCCTATTATGCGGAAAGCAATAGAAAAAGCACCATTATATGCCGCTTCAGTAAGAGAGTACATTGCCGAAGCCTACATAAAGGTAAATGCTGAACTGCTTAAAGTTTCGTCGTTGATGGACAGAATGGCAAAAAGAGAAGAAGGGGTTAAACTATCAGATTTTAAAGAGTTGCTATTTACACAAGAATCCTTCAACGAAATACGTTTTACAGCACCCAATAAGTACGAACAAACAGTAAAAGCATTCTCAAGCAGTATTCCCGACAATATAGATTCGAAAGATGCGATGGGAATATTAAGTACTTCCTTGTACAATCCGAAGATTGGTTCATACATTTCGCCGTTGCATCCCCAAGCATTTTCTTATTACAAATTCAGATACGAAGGGTTTATAGAAGAGAATGGATTAACAATAAATAAAATCAAAATAGAACCAAAGCTAAAAGACCCAGCCCTTTTTGAAGGCTACATATATATAGCAGATTATACATGGCATATATATTCTGCGGAACTTCGTTCTAATCCATACGGAGCAAGACAAGCATATACAATCTCGTTTCAGAAATTAGCACCGAATGTGTATCTGCCTATTACTTATTTGATAGCATCTGATATTGACATCTTCGGCATTAAAGCTACAATGAACTACTACACATCACTAACCTATAGTAATATTAAAACGAATGAATCGGTAATAAGTGGTACAAAAAGCAAAAAAGAGAAAAGAACCTTTGAAATCGCACGTCAAGACTCCTTATATATAGTAAAATCTGATAGTTTAGCATCCAAGCGTGATACGGCATATTGGACCAATGTAAGAACGATACCTTTGGGAGAACGGGAAATAAAAACATTAATTAAAAGGGATTCCATACAGCAACATCTCGATTCGGCGAGAGAGAAGCACCGTAATCCAAAGCTGACATTTTCAAATATAATGAACGGAGGGCAGATAGGAAGTGACTCCAGCAAAGTAAAAATTAAATTCAACGGGCTACTCGAAGGTAGTATCTATGAGTATAATTTTGTAGATGGGCTATGGATGGGGCAATCATTCAGGTTAACGAGTAATATCGGAAAACACAACAAGCTCGAAATAACACCTTATATATATTATACCTTATCTAGGAAAAGATTGGTAGGTGGAGGTAATATAAATCTCACTTATGCACCTTTAAGATTAGGAAACCTTACTATATCTATAGGAAGCACAAGTGAAGATTTCAATCCACTAGGTATCCACCGCTTCAATAACTTTTCTAATTCACTAATAAGAGGTAAGAATTATAACTACTTCTATCAGAAAGATTTTATTTCCGCAACGAATAGTATAGATATTTCGAACGGATTATCTGTATCTGTAGGACTGGAGATAGATAGGCGTCATGGATTATCGAATAATACGGATTACACCTGGGGTAAGAAAAGTAAAATCACGCCTAATATATACCCTGACGACAGGTTTGACAAAACAGCATTCAACTTAGGTATAGAATACACCCCTTACGCTTATTACTCGATAAAAGATGGAGCGAAAAAATATGAGAAATACGCCTCTCCTACATTCTATATTAATTATGAGCAGGCATTCTCCGGATGGCAAACCAACAATGCTCAATATCAAAAATTATCGGGAGGCATAAAACAAAATATAAAGTTAAGTGAGTTTAGCAACTTCAACTACCAACTCGAAGGAGGTCGCTTTCTGGGCGAAAGAGACAAAATACACTTTGTGGATTATCAACATTTCAACACATCGAATGTAACAGTGAACCTAAAGTCTCCCTTTGTATCCTTTATGCTGTTAGACAATTATGTTGCTTCAACAAACAGATATTGGGTCAGAACCAATTTCAACTACGAAAGCAAGTATATATTAATTAAGCGACTGCCATTTCTTCAAGGAAAAATGTTTACAGAAAGCCTACATCTAAAAAACCTATACACCGCCGACATGAAATATAGTGAGATGGGCTACTCACTAAACTTCACAAAGCTCCTTAATGTAGGAATATTTGCGTCATTCAAGAAAACAAAATATCAGGATTTCGGAATAAGAGTATTGTTCGATTTAGACAATATAAAGAAAACTATAAACAGGTAAAAGTAAGCGTAACGTCATCTTTCTATTTTTAGGTAATATTAGAATTTGACAGGATAATAATATTTTTCTCATCAGACTAAAATACATACCTTTGCACAAATTTAATTATGGCATCTGTAAAATCTTGGGTATCGGCTCTGCGTCCACGCACACTATTCTTGGCGGGAGCTACAGCACTATGTGGCAGCGGGATCGCATATAGCACAGGAAAATTCAGCATATTTGTATTTATTCTGACCATTTTGGTAGCGAATGTATTACAACTGCTATCCAATATGGCAAACGACCTTGGTGATTACCAACAAGGCACAGATATCACAGGCGAAAGAATAGGACCTCAACGAACAGTTCAAAGCGGAGCCATTACTCCCGAAGAGATGGCTAAAGCTATAAAAATAGCTATAGCATGTGCTATTGTGATCGGAATATTGCTTGTTTACGTTGCTCTTCAGTTTATGGCGTGGCAATATATTTTACTCTTTCTAGGCTTGGGACTGGGTAGTATTGTCGCCGCAATAAAATATACAGCCGGAAAAAATCCTTATGGATACAAGGGGTTGGGAGATATTTTCTCTTTCATCTTTTTTGGACTTGTATCGGTAGTTGGAACATATTTTTTACATACCCACACCATAGATTTCAAGCCGTGGCTACCTGCTATAGCTTTGGGTTTGCTAACAGCTGCCGTACTCAATCTTAACAATATGCGCGACATAGATAATGATAGAAAATCGGGGAAAATAACAATCCCTGTACGGATAGGAATCAAGAATGCTAAGATATACCACGCCCTATTAATTATAGGAGCGTTCGTTTCCCTTACGGCATATTCTATATTATATAGTACCCACTGGTATCAATATATCTACCTATTAAGTTTTCTTGTATTTTTTAAATTGTTAATTAACATTATCAAAATAAAAGAGAATCGTCTACTCGACCCATACTTGAAATATACTTCGATGGGAACATTTATCCTATCTGTTTGTTTTTGTATTTGTATCAATCTATAATGAAAAAGATAGGATTACTTTCTGACACCCATAACTGGTGGGATGAGAAGTTTGCAAAATATTTTTCCGACTGTGACGAAATATGGCATGCGGGAGATATAGGTTCAATGGAGTTGGCTTTAAAGTTCGAAGCTTTGGGCAAACCCTTTCGGGCAGTTTACGGGAATATCGATGATAGTCGTGTACGTGCAGCATACCCGGAAACGTTACGCTTCGCGCTCGAAGGTGTAGATGTGTTTATGATTCATATCGGAGGCTCTCCGGGTAGATATGAACGAAAAGTACAATCAATATTACTTATGAATCCGCCCAAATTATTTATAACCGGGCACTCACATATACTGAAAGTCATATTCGATAAAAAAATAAACGGATTATTCATCAATCCGGGTGCAGCAGGCAAATACGGAATACATAAAGTCAGAACCCTTCTTAAGTTTAACTTGAGTGAAGGCAATATCTCAGACTTGGATATCATCGAACTTCATGACGAATCTTAATTAATACTTGTCTAATATTTCAATTTTAACGAAATTTGCAACAGTAAAAAAACAGCAGCATGAAGGAAAAATTACTGAGCTATGATGATGTTCGCAAAATGAGCCCTATTTTGCGTGGTCCATTTGGAAATATACTTATAAAATTTGCTATGTGGCTGACCGGAATGAATAAGGTCAACCGCATCTACGATACTTCGAAGCAATACGAAGGCCCTGAATTTTGCAAACATTTATTACAAGACGTTGGTGTCAATATAGTAGTCGAAAACATAGAAGTGCTTAACCAATACGAAGAAGCTTCGTTTATCACTGTCTCGAACCATGCATACGGTCACATAGATGGTATTGCCGCCATTGCCACAATCGCATCGGTTCGCCCCGACTATAAAATGATGGTAAATTTCATTCTCGGTATGATAGACACAATGTCTCCCAACTTCATTGCTGTTAATCCTTTCCAAAGCGGAAAAATGGCAAGTAAGTCAAGCCTCGAAGGAATAAAACAATCCATCGAACATATCAAAAGCGGACATCCATTGGGATTCTTCCCTGCCGGTGCTGTCTCTAAGACAAAAGTAAGAAACTTCAGAATGGAGGTTGAAGACCGTGAATGGCAAGAACCAGTGCTAAAGCTGATAAAAAAATCGAAAGTACCTGTGATACCAATGTACTTTAGCGGTAAAAATTCTTGGTTCTTTAACTTTCTTGATCTTGTAAATTGGAGACTCCGTTCATTGAGGTTAGGACATGAAGTGTATAATAAAAAGAGTAAAACTATATACTTACGATTGGGTGAGCCAATACTACCGGAAGAACAGGCAAAACATACAGATATAAAGGAATTCGGAGAGTTTTTGAAAGCTAAAACATACGCTTTAGCTAAATCTACAGATTAAACTCATCACCTTTAGAAATCTTCACTAAAAAAGACTGACAAAACTGAAATTAATATGTAATTTTGTCAGGTTTCGTTAAACTTCACATATAAACTTTTGTTTATTTGTGACTTATCTATCTAATAAAATGGCAAGACCAGATATACAACAGGTAAAACAACGCTTCGGCATCATAGGGAACACACCCGATCTTAACCGAGCTATAGACATAGCGCTTCAGGTAGCACCTACCGATATGTCTGTACTAGTGACAGGAGAGAGCGGAGTGGGAAAAGAAAGTTTTCCGCAGATTATCCATCAGTTCAGCCATCGTAAACATGGAACTTATATTGCGGTCAACTGTGGGTCTATCCCCGAAGGCACTATAGATTCAGAACTTTTCGGACACGAAAAAGGATCCTTTACCGGAGCTACAGGCGAACGAAAAGGGTATTTCGAAGTAGCGAATGGAGGGACACTATTCCTCGACGAAGTAGGAGAATTACCCCTTTCTACACAGGCTCGTTTACTTCGGGTACTCGAGACTGGTGAATTTATAAAAGTAGGATCATCAAAAGTAGAGAAAACAGATGTACGTGTTGTTGCGGCTACAAATCTGGACATGATAACAGCTACACGAAACGGACGTTTTCGTGAAGACTTGTATTACCGCTTAAACACTGTCCCCATTCGGATACCTGCACTAAGAGACAGGAAAGACGACATTCCTCTACTCTTTAGAAAGTTTGCAAGCGACTGTGCTGAAAAATACAACATGCCGTCTATTGTTTTAACCGAATCGGCAAAACAAATGCTCAAAGACTACTATTGGCCGGGGAATATTCGCCAGCTAAAGAACATCACCGAACAGATATCAATTATAGAACAGGCAAGAGAAATAACTCCGGATATACTAAAACTTTATCTTCCGGCAAACGAGGTTGGCTTAATTCCCATACACACTTCTGCGGGACATAATGATCCTAAAAACTTTAGTAATGAGCGAGAAATACTCTATCAGGTACTTTTTGATATGAAAAAAGACATGAACGAGCTAAAAAAAATTGTTCATGATATTGTTGCCGGAAATCTAAAAGCCTCAGATGCTGTATCTGCATCCACAATCAGCAAAAGCGATAACACTTTACCCACTATGGTAGTAAGTGCAGCTGACAAAGGAGCAACTACACCTCTTACTATAAAAAATGATCCTCATACTATTACCCCTACCAGAAATGATATTGCTGACGTAGATATAATAGAAGCTCCCGAATATGAAGAGGAAACACTTTCGCTACAGGATGTAGAAAAAGACATGATCATAAAAGCGTTGGATCGTCATAACGGAAAGCGTAAGAATGCGGCTCAAGACCTGAAAATATCGGAACGTACACTATACAGAAAAATAAAAGAATATAATCTGGAAAATTTATGAAAAAAATCGGTCTGTTGATCCTAGTGTTAATCATGATGACAGCTTGTACAATTTCATACAAGTTTAACGGTTCGAACATTAACTATTCCGAAACACCCACTTTAGAGATTCGCGACTTCCAAAACCAGTCGCCTAACGTATATCCTATGTTAGCTCAAATGTTTAATGAGGAGATGAAAGATGTGTTTATACGCGGAACCAAACTACAGTTTACCAGTGTAGCGCCGTCAATGGAAATAGAAGGCGAGATTGTACGTTGGGATCTGACACCTCTGGCTGTGCAGGAAAACAATCTGGCTTCGCAGACTCGACTTACGATGGCGGTTAAATTCCGATTTAGAAACAATGTGAGACCGGAAGAGGATAAAGAGGAGACAATCTCGGCATATCGAGATTTTGAGAGTAGCAAAATGCTTACCGATGTACAAGATAAACTCGGAGAAGAACTCACAAAAGAGATAGTAGACCAGATATTTAATGCAACCATGTCGAATTGGTAGTAAACAATAATCTTAAATATTGCTATAAGATCTTAAACATGGATATTCAGAAGCTTAATGAATTTATTATTCAAAAAAACTCTCCATCCAAATCCGATATCGGAAGTCTGGAGAGAATTGCTTTCGAATACCCTTTTTTTCAAGTTGCCATTTTCATATATCTAAAAGCTGTGTATGTATACGAACCTGAAAGATATAAAACAGAACTGGAAAGGCTCAGTATTACAATAGCTGACAGAAGAGCTCTATTCTATTATATATTCAGTGAAGAATATCAACAATTCTTTGTAGAAACAGGTAAAAAAGAAATTGCTGAAGATAAGACGAACATTCTATTAAATGCTTTTTTTGAGTCTCGAGGCGAAACAATCAGCGATGACATGCAACTGGAGTATAGTATATCCCATTCGAGCATAGCCACAACCGATTATTTTTCATACATACAGTATCAGCCTCAGGAAGAAGAGAACAAAAAAGAGAGTAACCTGCAACTCAAGCATCAAGATATTATAGATACCTTCATTACTAAATCGGAAGAAGATGGCATCCACATCCAAATAGAGAAAGAAGATGAGTCGCTCCGAGATCATACTTATGAACTAAAAGACAGCAATGAAGATCAGGATGAATTAAATGAAGACTTGTTTTTCACCGAGACCCTTGCCAAAATATATATAAAGCAGCAGAAGTATGAGAAAGCATACAAAATAATTAAACATTTAAGTTTGAATTATCCAAAAAAAAATATTTACTTTGCAGACCAATTGAGTTTTCTCGAAAAATTGATTATAAATTCAAAATCTAAAGATAAAAAATGATCGCACTTATTACCATATTAATTGTGATAGCAGCTATAGCCTTGGTACTTATAGTTCTTGTTCAAAACTCAAAAGGCGGAGGCCTTTCATCAGGATTTTCATCTTCAAATGCAATCATGGGAGTTCGTAAAACCACAGACTTCTTAGAGAAAGCAACTTGGGGATTGGCTGGTTTCATCATGATAATGAGTATTGTTTGTGTTATGATCAGACCTAAAGGTGGTTTAGGAACAGCAAAACCGGATATAAGCATACCAACTACTCCTGCTACAGGAACACCTGATATGTCTACTACTTTACCTCTTAATCAAGGTCAAGGTGCAGCAAGTACAACTACTCCGGCTCCTACCCAACAGCCTACAACACCTCCTACTGAATAAGGAAAATATAAAAATCATATAATATAAGGAAGCTTATCTGTAATCAGATAAGCTTTTTTTTGTATACCTACACATAGGAAATAGAAAGAGGCTTATCTATAAAATATAAGACAATAGTCGCAACCATCTTTGGAGAAATAAAGAGCCCACAAAATAAGAATCCCTCCAAACTTCTCCATTTTCGGGGAGGCCTTTGAAGGGGTTCTTATTATAAAACGTAGACCTCAGAAATACATAAAGAATACCTTAAGGTCTGAAAACATTATTAGCGACAGCAAATACTACTCGTTATCTTCCGTATTCTCTTCGCTGCTGTTATCTTCTTGTTCGAAGTCGAAACCAGACTCGATAATTATATTATACCAGTTTATTATTTTCTTGATATCTGTCGGGTAAACACGATCCTTATCAAACTCAGGTAATACCTCTTCGAAGTATCTCTTTAATTCTTCAGGCTTTGAGTTTGCACTGATTGATACTTTAGCCCCATTTTCTTTCTCTTTGATAGAAGCAAGAATGCTTTTTAAAGGCACATCATCAGTTTCTGTGTATATAGAGATATCTCCCAATGATACTACTTTATCACGTGGATGAATAGGAATCTTTTTGTTATCTGCGAGAGACTCTACAATAACCATATTCTTACTGTTCGATACAAGTTTGTAAAGTCCGGGTTTTCCAGAAATAGATAAGATTGTTTTAAGCATAAAAAAATAATTTAATTAAAATACTTTTCTGATTTTTAGTTAAGCCACAAAAATAATATGAATACATTAAATATAATAATTTAATGTATTCAAATTAACAATATATTTATTAACCTATTAATTAATAGGCAATCCAACTATTCAAATATCTTTTTATATACATGGCAATAAGGAGTTGTTCCTTTGTGCTCGTAATATTGCTGATGATAATCTTCTGCTTTCCAGAATGTAGATAAAGGTTTTAGCATTGTTGCAACCTTATAACCTTTTTTTTGTAGAATCGATATATATTTTTCAGCAATATTTTTTTCATTCTCATCGGCATAAAATATGCAAGACAGATACTGAGGCCCAATATCCGGACCTTGCCCATTTGTTTGAGTAAAATCATGCGTTTCGAAAAACAGCTTGACAAGATCTTCATACGATGTTTTCGAAGTATCATAATCTACTTCAGTTGTTTCTAAATGTCCGGTATTTTTCTGACAAACTTGTTCGTAACTAGGATGATCTACATGCCCACCCATAAAGCCTACAGCGGTATGTGCCACGCCTTTGGCTTTCATGAAATAATACTCTGTGCCCCAAAAACAACCGGAGGCAAAATAAGCTTTCTTAATCATTTTATTCTCTTGAGGTATAAATTTTAGTGATATCGAGTTTACACAGTGCCTTGTCTCTTTTGCCGTGAAGCCTTCGTTGAGGAATACATGTCCTAAATGAGCACCACAGTTTGTACATATTATTTCAGTTCGTCTTCCATCGGCATCAGGAACACGTTTTACAGCACCCTTTATTTCATCATCAAAAGAAGGCCACCCACAATGAGAATCAAATTTATCAAATGAATTATACAGAGGGGCATTACATCTTCTACACACATACACTCCAGCCTGCTTATTATTCACATATTCTCCTGTATAAGGAGCTTCTGTGCCTTTATGTATTATTACCCTTTCTTCTTCGGGTGTCAGTTTATTGTATTTCATATTACCTTGTTCTATTTTATTTTGACTCTGTACGCATGATACTCCCCCTACGATCACGGTACATAATAAATATATGAATAATCTAAGTTTCATACCGTTTTTTTATAATAATTTTTAAAAGTAAAAGGTCTTCTCTTTTTCAGATATTCAATATTATACATATTGCTATACGCCTCGCGTTCGTACGAAATATTTACATAAGCATCAAACATATTCCTATATTGTATCAAGCGAACGATCCACTCTATCAAATAGCTTATATAAAAGAATATGACGAGCATTTCAGCCATTTGTCGTGTATGTATACACTCATGGTTTATTTCGGCATCAGTCAGCCTACCATAATCCTTACGAGCAATGATTATTCCAAACAGGTTGATTGCTCCGAAGTTCCCCGGAGGAAAATGTTTACTGTATAATATTTTCATTCCTTCATTTACCAGACAAAAATATCTTTGAACAAAGATGTTCACAAGTTTTTTGAGGCAAATTTTGTTAAAGGGAATCTTTTAAATAACTTTCCGTTTCTTTTAAAACAAATCAATATGGAATTAGTTTATGCCGGCGTAATATTGATCCTGGCTGCAATTGTCATTTATTTAATCCAAAGAAACAATAAGCAGAGAGAATCTGAACTAAAGGAAGAAGTTGTTCGCTTAACTCGCGACAAGGAATCTTTACAAATGGCTCAATTAGAGCATGTGAAAGAGATTGCAGAAAATAAAGCTTTACTACAGTCCAGAGAAGAACAATTGCGCATTCAGCAAGAAGAGTTATTGAATACCCGGACTCAGCTAAATAAAGATTTTCAAATATTAGCGACACAAATATTGGAAGAAAAAACCCTTCGCTTCACCGATGTGAACAAGGCGAATATGGAGGCTATACTGAAACCCCTGAACGAAAAACTGGTTGAGTTTAAAGTAAAAGTAGAAGAAACGTACGATAAAGAATCGAAGCAGCGTTTTTCGCTCGAAGAACGCATCAAAGATCTGGTTGCTCTGAATAATCAGATAAGCGAAGATGCTAACAACTTAACGAAAGCGCTGAAAGGCAGCAATAAGATACAGGGTAACTGGGGCGAAATGATTCTGGAATCTATATTAGAAAAATCGGGACTCAAAAAAGGAGAAGAATATTTCACTCAGGAATTTATTACCGACGAAAATGGAACACGCATTCAGAACACGCAAAATAAATATATGCAGCCTGATGTTACAGTTGTTTATCCGGGCGGGCGAAAAATTATCATAGACTCGAAAGTATCCCTAAGTGCCTATATAAAGTATGTGGAAGCCGAAGTAGATGCAGTAAAAATCTCTGCCGAAAAAGAACATATTACTTCTGTAAGGCAACACATTGATGAACTGAGCCAAAAAGCATATCAGGACTATGTAGAATCTCTCGACTTTGTGATGATGTTCATCCCTAACGAACCGGCTTATATATTAGCGATGCAGCTCGATTCCACTTTGTGGGATTATGCATATCGCAAACGTATCTTATTGATAAGTCCTACAAACTTGGTAGCCTCATTAAAAGTAGTAGCCGACCTGTGGAAACGTGAATACCAAAGCCGCAATGCCATAGAGATAGCCAAACGAGGAGCTGCCTTATACGATAAGTTTGCGGGCTTTGTAGAAACGCTTCAAGATGTAGGAAAAAACATAGAACGTTCTCAGAAAGCATACGATAAAGCTCTTTCTCAATTGAAAGAAGGCAATGGAAATCTCATACGACAGGCAGAAATGCTTAAAGATCTAGGAGTTAAAGCTCAAAAAGAACTACCGGACAGCATCGAATAAGTTAAATAGAGTTAAACGAATAAAGAAAAACAGTGAAACATGTTTTACAACATAAAAATTCACTTATCTTTGTACTGTGTTTTTCATGGTATTAGATTTAAGGTTAACAATGAAGATTGGTTGTCGTGATGACAGCCTTTTCTTTTTTATATACTATCCGTTCTATAGATATATAATTTAAACCTCCTTTCTCGTCACTAAATTTTTCATCGAGTATAAATTCAGGAAATAAATCTCCCCCAAAACACACAGACAAACAACACATAAAGAGAACATTACAAAAAAAATCATCCCCTATCCTATCAGATTAAGAGGAAACGATATTTACAAATAAAGTCTTTATAAAAAAAATTGAGGCATTGATAGAATCCTTATTATCGGGGTAAAATCTGCTAAGTTATTGTTTTATATAACGTTAATTATACGTTATAATATACATTTATTGTAATATAGAAAAAAATGATTAAAAAAAACTATATAATATGTTTTACAACATGAAAAATACACTATCTTTGTACTGTGTTTTTCATGGTATTAGATTTAAGGTTAACAATGAAGATTGGTTGTCGAGATGACAACCTTTTCTTTTTTATATAGAACCATTCCTAAATACGCTGAAATTCACACTTCCATATACTCGTTGATCTTCGAATAACGGATAATTAGAGAAATTATAATCCTTAGAATGTTCAAGAATAAATATTCCCCCCGGCTTTATCAATTCTTTTTCAAATACAAGCTTAGGCACATCTTCAAAATGCTTTAAATCATAAGGAGGATCGGCAAAAATAAAATCAAACTGCTCTTTACAATGCACCAAATAACTGAATACATCCATCTTGGAGAGCATTAGCTCCGATTGTATTTGTAATTCCGCTTTTGTTTTTTCGATGAATGAAGCATGAGCAAAGTTTTTCTCTACACATACAACACGTGGACACCCTCGCGAAACCAATTCGAAACTAATACTACCTGTACCTCCAAAAAGGTCTAATGCTGTAGTTTCTTCCCAGTCTATAGAGTTGTTCAGGACGTTGAATATATTTTCTTTTGCAAAATCTGTTGTAGGACGTGCTTTGAAACTTTTGGGAGGATCAAATCTACGCCCTTTATATTTCCCACTGATAATTCTCATAATGATAATGTTAGTAAGTCTAATGGAGCTTTTTGAGCGTCTTCATTCCACAAGAAAATCTCACTTGGAATATTCTGTTGCTCAATGTTTTTTATATATTGTTGCAGAAGTTTCACCAATTGCAGATCGGGATTACCGACTATAAAGAGATAATCATCCAGTTGACTGAATCTGCATTGCTCCCAAAGTTTAAGAATATAATATAGCTGATTTGTTATTTGTTCATTCGTATATGTTAAGCTATGAACCAACTTTGGCCCGGTAAAACAAATAATATCAAGGAAATTATCGTGAAAGTTTAAATACATTCTCGAAGCATTCCCTTTAAGCTTATTTTTATCTTCAAAGTAATTGATAAGCAAATTAGTATGATGAAAAAAGTGCGGAGCCCAAAGGCTTCTGGATAGAAAGTCAAAAATATCTTTATCCAAATTAAACAATGTAGTCACATCCTGGTTTTTGATAAAACCCGTAGATAGATGGCTTGCTTTCTCAACATGTGTAAAATTATACAAATGCTCTTTATCCTTAAGATCAAAATATCGGGCAGGAATCAGATCATAGCTTGAAGAAACGAAAATTACATTCGCCTGCTTAAACTCCTGCGTAAGAAAATTAAAATCAAAAATGATCCGTTGAATATTTGCCAGAAGGTTATCGCTCATCGAAAAGGATGTTTCACGCAGACAATAGTTCTCTTTTGTCTCAGGATCTGAAATAGAGAACATAAAGCTATAGGGCGTTATACGTATCGATAACACATATCTATCTGATTGTCCGAGGTCTATACTTTCGGGTAAAAACATATTTTGGTATTTCTATACACAAAGTTAGAAAAAGATATTTTTATCTGCTATTTTTGATCTTCAATTCACCATTTCCTTCCGCTATGATCAATGATTTCTTCCGCAGTAAAATAATAGAGAATTTCCCATTCGAACCTACAAACCAACAAAATGAAGCCTTAGAGAGGATCGTAAACTTCTTATTTTTGCAAAAAGAAGAGACTTTGTTTTTGTTGCGGGGATATGCAGGAACGGGAAAGTCATCCTTGCTGGGAGCCTTAGTGAAAACAATGACTGAGTTTAAGCAAAAAACAGTATTACTAGCACCTACAGGACGAGCAGCAAAAGTATTTTCATCCTATGCCAGCCATCCGGCTTTTACCATTCACAAGAAAATATACCGACAACAGAAGTATGCAGGAGACTTCGGAAGCTTTGGACTGATGGACAATCTACACAAAGACACTCTTTTCATTGTAGATGAAGCTTCTATGATCAGCAATAGTGGAATGGATGCATCCTTCTTTGGTACAGGGCATCTGCTTGATGATCTGATTCATTATGTCTATTCAGGCGAAAACTGCCGCTTACTGCTTATTGGCGACTCGGCACAGTTGCCACCCGTTATGGAAGAGGACAGCCCTGCCCTGCAAACGGCGGTACTCGAAGGTTACGGACTCGATGTTTATGAGGCTATGCTCTCGCAGATCGTGCGGCAAGCTGAAAGTTCCGGCATCCTTTATAATGCCACCAATATACGTAATCTGTTGAGCAAGGGGGAAACGGGAGCATATCCTAAGCTCCTACTCGATAATTTTGAGGACATTGTACGTATCAACGGAGAAGATCTTATCGATGAAATATCCGCATCTTATGATAGAGAAGGGCTAGACAATACGATGATTGTTTCCCGCTCCAATAAGCGATGCAACATCTACAATCAGGGGGTGCGCAACAGGATTCTGTACAGAGAGGAAGAATTATCGGCGGGAGATATGCTGATGATCACCAAAAATAATTATTATTGGACAGAAAACATAGAAGGAATAGATTTCTTAGCGAATGGTGAAATAGTAGAAGTGCTTCGTGTTCGCCGTGAACAAGAATTGTATGGATTCCGCTTTTGTGATGTCTTGGTTAGGAGCCTCGATTATGATATAGAGTTCGAAATCAAGATACTTATGGATACGCTTTACTCTGATGTTTCGGGTTTACCTCGTGAGCGTGCAGAAGAGTTATTCCTAAATATATTAGAAGATTACTCTGATATATCTACAAAGGCTGGGAAAATGAAAAAGCTCAAAACCGACCCTTTTTATAATGCGGTACAAGTAAAATTCGCTTATGCTGTCACTTGCCACAAGGCACAGGGGGGTGAATGGAGTACCGTTTTTCTTGACTTAGGCTATATTTCGGAAGAACATTTAGGGATAAATTTTTATCGTTGGCTCTATACGGCAATTACCCGAGCCGGGAAGAAACTGTATTTAGTAAATCTTCCCGACGAGTTTGTATAAAATGAAATAAGATCAAAAAGCTACCCTCCAAAGTTCGCTTTTATATAATCAATTAAGTCGAAATCTTTTTTCAGTTCGGGTTTACCGATTTCCACCTCACCTGTATTTATTATTAGGTTGCCTTTACCTATAATCAATTTATCAATAAATGAGCAGACCTCATCTATATTTTCTTTCATCGGTCGTTCGGCTATTTCATGTGCAGCATTTTCTACTTTGTAGAAATAATATGGAGTATTTAATTCTTGAAGCTGTTTTGCAATATGCTTCGATCCATACAGCCCAACCTGAAGCATTTCAGTCTTATCAAATGGAACATTCCTGTCGGCATCTCCGTGAAACATCTGTATAGGCGAGGGTGCTGTTTGCCATTTCAAATCTCCACTTGTACTGAAGATAGCTCCGGCAAAAGCAATTGTCCCTGCATAATTAAACCCTTGAGGGAGTTTCTCTGCAAGCTTACTGTTATTGCATATTGCATATTCTCCGTGCAGAACGGCAACAGCTCCGGCGCTCGAACCATTTGTAATAATCTCATCTTTTTGGATATTCCAATCATCAGCATGATTATAAACAAAGGTCGTTGCATCAAAAAGATCTTCTACAGCCATCGTTATACTATTGGTCAACAATGCTGCAAAACGCATCGGATCTATCTGCGAGCCATCACCTATATTTTTCATTCCGAGCCGATAATCGATAGACACAACCTGATATCCTCTTTCTACCAGCTTGCGAAAATAATCCACATACTGTTCTCCATCACGTTCACCGGCAGCAAAACCACCTCCGAACATAAAAACAATACAAGGAGTAACCTTTGCAGCTACTGCTTCATCATCTTTAAGATAGTATCTATCCAGCTTCAACGAGTTACCATCTTTTACAGAATATACGTACGTCTGCTTGTCAATATATCCATCAGCAAACAATGAAATAGAGACAAATAGCGAAAAAAGCAATGATGTTATTATTCTCTTTCCCATAATGTACAAATTCAGTGAGTTATTTTATATAGTAATTCTTTCAGTAATTCCCCGTCAGGGGCAGAATTGTTATCAACACCTTTCGATTTGGCATCGTATATACGTAAGAGACCAATAATTTCCATGCACTTAAACGCATTATAATTCTTCAAGGCAATAACGTAGTCTTTAGCCTGATAGGGATTTCTAAGTCCAAGTTCGGTTGCAAGCCCTTGCTCTGTTTTATTTTTTGCCCAATAACAAATCATCAGGTTGCTGAAAAAGTTAAAGAGTACCGACATGGTCATAATCATCGGATTGTTCTTCGGATTCTTCTCGAAATAGTCGGCAATCTGATTTACCTTGAATATGTTTTTATTTATGATCGCATTTAGCAATTCAAAATTATTGAAATCTTTACTGATACCTATATTTTCTTCAATAAGGTCTGCCGTAATACGCATCTGCCCGGGCGGTATAGCTATTAACAGCTTTGCGATCTCATTCGTAAGCTTACTCAGATCATTCCCCAGATAATCAGACAGCATCTGTGCAGATTTCTGATCGATGCTCAAACCTTTTGATAATATATAGGAAGTAATAAATGCCGGAATCTTATACTCCGGTATTTTTTTCGACTCAAAAATGGCTCCGTTTTTGTCTATCTCGGCATATAGCTTCTTGCGTTTATCTAGAGAGCCCCCTTTATAATTGAGAACAAGTATAGTAGATTTTAGCGGGTTCTTTACATATACTTCCAACTCCTCTATCTTGCTTAGATTTTGAGCTTCTTTGATTACAATGAGTTGATGATCTGACATCATCGGATAACTGCGAGCCATCGTTATTACAGCTGTAACATTCGTTTCCATCCCATACAGTATACTCTGATTGAAATCGCGTTCCTCTTCAGGCAAAACGGTTTCGGTCAGCATATTTGTAAGCTCATCTATATAGTAAGGCTCATCACCCATAAAAAGATATACGGGTCTGTACTTTCGTGCTTTAATCTCTGTAACTATCTGCTCAAATGTTACCATGTTTCGAAGCGTAGGTGTTTTACTGTTTCTCCGTTATTAATCAAAGTCATTAGCGATTCGATACCCACTATGACATGCTCCTCTACAAAATTCTTTGTGACAACGTTATCACTTTTCTCCGTTTTTACACCATCAGAAATCATTGGCTGATCCGACACTAAGAGTAATGCCCCTGTGGGTATCTGATTTGCAAAGCCGCAAGTAAACAGTGTTGCAGTTTCCATATCTACAGCCATAGTTCGTATCTGAAGAAGATATTCCTTAAACTTATCATCATGTTCCCAGACACGTCTATTAGTGGTGTATACCGTTCCTGTCCAGTAATCCTTATTATGGTTACGTATCGTAGAAGATACCGATCTCAAAAGGCTGAAAGCAGGTAAAGACGGCACTTCGGGTGGAAGATAATCATTCGATGTTCCTTCTCCTCTGATAGCCGCTATCGGTAATATATAATCCCCTAAATTATTATGCTTTTTCAGCCCTCCACACTTTCCAAGAAAAAGTACAGCTTCGGGCTCTACTGCACTCAACAGATCCATTATAGTAGCAGCATTGGCGCTACCCATTCCAAAATTTATAATTGTAATTCCTTCTGCCGAGGCATTTGGCATATTACCATCCAATCCTAAAATAGGGACATTAAAGTGATGAGCAAAAACTTCTACGTATTTGGCAAAGTTGGTTAATAATATATATTTTGTAAATTGCTCGAGTGGTCTTTTCGTATAGCGTGGCAGCCAATTTGCGACAATTTCTTGTTTTGTTTTCATATAAATTCTACTTTTGTTCGTCTAATAAACAAGCACTATCCCTTATTATTTGATATGCGGATTTAACAAAGGTAGCAAATGTTAGAGTTAAATTTACCGTCCTTCGATATAAATGTAAAAAAGATAGGTGGAAAACTCTCTATCTTAGACCCTTTACGGCGTAAGTTTGTAGCATTGACACCCGAAGAGTGGGTCAGGCAACACTTTGTGAACTTTTTGTTAAGAGAAAAAGGCTATCCCGCAGCCCTAATTGCGAACGAAATTCAGATAGATCTTAACAAGATGAAAAAACGCTGCGATTCGGTAGTGTATAATCGTGATTTATCCCCCCTGATGATTATAGAATATAAGGCGCCGGATGTAGATATCACACAACAAGTCTTTGATCAGATTGTAAGGTATAACATTGTATTGAAAGTTAAGTATCTGATCGTGTCCAATGGCCTGAATCATTATTGCTGCATAATGGACTATGATAAACAGTCCTTCAATTATCTATCGGATATACCTAACTACACTGATTTATAATAAACACCAAACTACATTTTAAATCAATACTACTAGTTTTAAAGCAAGTCATACTCTTCTCTTATTGTCACAAAAATGTGATAAAATGTTATAATTTCTCTTGTTGAATAAGATTGACAATAAGCAAAGTTCTTTGATTCTACAATAATATTAATTTTGAAGGGTGATAGTTTATTATGGAAATCAAAGGATGAAGCTTACCCTTGCTTTAGTTGTTTTTGTGTTATTTTTATACCCATGTGAGGTCTTTTCCCAATACCTTAAAGGTTTTGTCAAAAATTCCTCAGGAGTCGCTGTCCCATATACTTCTATCTATATAGAAGAAGAAAAAAAGGGGTTGGTGACCAACAATGAGGGATTATTCCAGATCAATCTTCTACCGGGAAACTACACTTTTGTTTATAAACAGATAGGATATAAAGCGCAGAAACAGTCTATTTCTATTCAAAAGGATAAAGCGTGTGAAGTAGAGATTACACTCATACCATATCCATTCTATGAATATCAAAATACCGATAGGAAAATAGAACTGACAGGAAACGATATACTAAACAAAGTAACAAGAAAAGCGGCATCTTATACATCGTATGACGCTGGTGCCTATATCAAAGGGAACTTAACATTAACCAGAATAACAGAGCTCACAAATACAGTCTTAAAGAAAATAGAGAATGTAAATGTCTCCGATCTCGAGAATAAGATCATACATCAGGAAATCAATTGTGCAGTAAAATATACAGCACCCGATAGCTACAAAATTAAGGTAAACGGATACACCGGAAATATCGCTGATGCGATGAATACAAGAGGAGCGATAGGCCTTCTCAGTGAATCTTTATTCTCCGATTGGTTCAATGGCAGTATTTCTCCTTTAGGGAGGAGAGTATCGTCTTATTATAAATTCAAATATAAAGGCTATTACTTGGAAGATGGCAAAGTCATCAACAAGATAGAGGTTGTTCCACGATACGATGATTACAAATTACTGAACGGCGACTTGTACATTACAGATGACGGTAATATAACCTGTGCTAAGTTGTATAGAAAATTCCAAGGTCTGGAAACTGTTAATCAAATCACATATCAGACAATTGATGGCCACCCTAACCTTCCGATTACATATCAAACTGATATAAGCATCAATATATTAGGAAATAAGGGAAACGTTACATATCTGACATCTCTAAAATATAAGAAGATAGATAATGGCGGAGACGCAATAGGTGTTATAAGCAGAGGAGATGAACGACCAAAAATCAATGACAAAATAACATTTAACAAAGATACTTATACTCAAGATTCCACATTTTGGGATAGCATAAGAATGTTTCCTGTAAATACAGAACGATTGGAAATTCTCGATCACTTTAGGTTAAAAGAAAGAATAGCGTCTAAGCCTTGGTATGGAAAGGCGTTGCTGGGAGATTATTTTTTAGGAAATGACTCTAGCAAGTGGTCGTTGAGATATGGTGGTGTGAAAATGATATTCAGAGATTATAACTATGTGGATGGTTTCTGGCTCGGAAATCGCTTTTATCTAAAATCGCAAATAGACAAAGATCAACAGCTCGAAATCAGCCCTTACATATACTATACGACAGCAAGACATCGGCTTATAGGAGGAAGCGACTTTACGTATAATTACTTGCCCGAAAGAGCAGGAAAGCTAAAGTTCTCCATCGGCTCCCATACTGCCGATTTCAATAGCTTAAGCATAACGCGATATAATAACTATTTCAGCTCTTTGTTTCTAGGTAAAAACTACAATTCTTTCTATCAGAAAGATTATGTCTCAGTAAATAATGATATAGATCTGACAAAGAAGCTAAAGCTAACAGTCGGGCTTGGAGTTGAAAGACGGGCAGGATTAGATAACAATACAGATTTTACGATTATAGAAAGAGACAATATCACACCGAATATAAACCCCGATAAGCGTTTCGACAGAACATATTATTCTGTAGGACTATCTTATGTTCCGTTTGCAAATTATACAATCCAGAATAATGAATCACCCCTTGTTTTTCATCTTCAGTATGAAGAGGGCTTCTCTTCTTGGCAAACGAACAATTCACAATATCGAAAAATAAAAGGCGGAGCTGTGCAAAATATCCGATTGAATTATTTCGATAAACTAGACTATAAGTTTGAAGCAGGAGCTTTTGTCGGTCCTAGAAAAAATTTGCACTTTGCCGATTACCAGTTTTATGGTGCGCCCGACCTTGTTTTCAACTTGGGCTCGTTGTTCGACTCATTTCTTTTGCTCGATAATTATGAATTGCAGGCAAACCATTACTGGGTTACACTCTCATTCAATTATGCTAGTCAATATTTTTTACTCAAACGCCTCTCGTTTCTACAAGGAAAACCATTTTTTGAAGGACTACACTTTAAGACATTGTATACTCCCGACATAAAGTTCTATTCAGAGATCGGCTATTCAATAAATATTACAAGACTGTTTGGGATGGGCGTATTTTCTTCTTTCAACAACTTCGATTACAAAACAGCAGGAGTCAGATTCTCTTTAAATCTTCAGTCTCTTCTGCTATTGAAAGATTAATGATTTTGAGGTATCTATATAAAAAAAACAAAAGAGTTACATTTTCATGTAACTCTTTTTGCTCTTCCTCTTGGACTTGAACCAAGGACCCTCTGATTAACAGTCAGATGCTCTAACCGACTGAGCTAAGGAAGAATGTACTTTTGGAAGAAATCTTGTTTATTTTGCTCTTCCTCTTGGACTTGAACCAAGGACCCTCTGATTAACAGTCAGATGCTCTAACCGACTGAGCTAAGGAAGAGTGTTTGTTTCTCTCAAAAGTGACGCAAAAATAGACCTTATTTCTGAATTATGCAATATCTTTGCAAAAAAAAACGAAGAAGAATGGCAAAAGTATTAGGAATGGGCAATGCCTTAGTGGATGTTTTGGCAATTATAGAAGACGATAAGATGTTAGAACTGCTTGAACTACCGAAAGGTAGCATGCAGCTTATAGATGACAAGAAGTTTGAAATATTATCGGGTGAAATAAATAAATTAAAAAAGAATATTATATCAGGCGGTTCTGCATCGAATACAATTGTAGGTTTATCCCGTTTGGGAATAGAAACCGGCTTTCTGGGAAAGGTAGGAAAAGACTTTTATGGAAACTTCTTTAAAGAAGACTTAAATAAATACAAGATCAAATCTCACCTGACCGAGGTTGATGAACCTTCGGGTGTTGCATCTACGTTCATCTCTAAGGACGGAGAGCGTACTTTTGGTACATACTTAGGTGCTGCTGCCCTATTGGATGCAGAAGAGCTTAAAACAGCCGATTTTGAAGGTTACAAGTATTTCTACATTGAGGGGTATCTGGTGCAAAGCCATGCACTGATCCGTAGAGCAATCGAATTAGCCAAAGAAGCAGAAGCAAAAGTTGTACTCGACCTTGCCAGTTATAATGTAGTGGAAGCAAACCGTCAATTTCTTCTAGACATTATCCCTACGTACACAGACATCGTCTTTGCGAACGAAGAGGAAGCAAGAGCCCTATTGAATGTAGAAGCCGAAGAAGCCGTCTCTTTATTAGCTAAACAAACAGATATAGCTATAGTGAAAGTTGGAGACAAAGGATCGTGGATACAACAAGGAGACGAAAAGATATTTGTTCCCGCATACAAAGTAAACTGTGTAGATACAACGGGAGCAGGAGACCTATATGCAGCCGGATTTATATATGGACTGATACAAAACTATTCACTTTTTATCAGTGGGCAAATAGGAACTCTACTAGCCGCATACGTAATTCAAAAGATAGGGGCTAAAGTGGGCGACAACGAGTGGAATGATATAGATGACGAGATAGAAAAAATAAAGACAGTATTATAAGATACTATTGAGTAACAAAAAAGCCTGTTTTTGCAAACAGGCTTTTTTATTTATGATCGGCTCTTTTATTATTTCAAGAGTTCCTCTATCTTTTTAGTTGCTTCTTCAGCATTCAGACCTCTGGCTAATATTTTACCATCTTTGTCTAACAACATCAAGTGAGGAATAGAAGACACACCATAAATTGCAGCACCTTCACTATCCCAGAATTTAAGGTCTGAAATTTGAGGCCATGTAATATTCAGGTTCTTGATTCCTTTCACCCAGTCTTCATTTGTTTTGTCTAAAGAAATACCTACGATCTCAACCCCTTTGGCACTGTATTGCTTATAAAGTTCTACAAGTTTTGGCATTTCGGCACGACATGGAGGACACCATGAAGCCCAAAAATCGACCAAGACATATTTTCCTTTACCTGCAAAATCTGCTAATGCTATATCTTTTCCTTCCGGAGTTTTACCTTTTATATCGGTAAATGTTTTCCCTACAGACGTTGCATCAAGAGCTTTGGCTACTTTCTCTACCTTTTGTATTCTGGCTATAGACTTATATTCAGGTTTAATAGACGGAATAAGCTCATTAAGCTGTTCGGCAGAGAAGCGATAAAAGTTGCGAGATAAGAAATAAACTCCAAGTTGGTTTTGTATATTTTCCTTTACAAAGTCGAAAGTCTCTTTTGTCCAAACATTATATTTGTCTTCATACTGTTTTTCAAGTTCAGCTTTATTGGCTGTATTCGTTGAATCATCCCTCAACTTGGAAGAGATAGACATCATTTCATTTTCTATAGCCTGGCTCTTTGTATTAAACGCTTGGCAAGCATTATTCAAAGGAGTACCTTTTACTGTAGAAATGCTATCCAGAGAAACTTCTATCTGTCCGGGTTCCACTATCACCAAAACAGGTCTGTTCATATTGTCAGGTGCATCATCCAATGAGATGAAATGTATTTTTGCACCGTCTTTGGCTAGTCCTTTGAAAACAAATTCTCCGTCAACAACATCTACTGTGTCAACAGCCACAAGGTCTTTCCAATTCTCATCTAAAGTCTTTAGATATACTTGTTGTCCGTCATACGTACCATTCGGTAATTTACCTTTAATGGTAAAAGCATCTTTCTCTACACAAGATGTAGCAAGTATCGCAATTGCTGCAAGAAACAAAATTATTTTCTTCATTCTAAATCAAAATAGTGGTTAATAAATAGTATATCTTAATTTTTTAAGAGTTACGTTTAAAACAAAGACAAAACTCTTATTGTTTATGACTTAAAGATTATTTTAGGATTTCAGCTATTTTATCTTCCAATTCTTTTCCCCTTAAATCGGTGGCTATAACAACGCCATTTTGATCTATAAGTAATGTATGCGGGATGCTTTGCACTCCGTATAATTGCGATGCCATTGTTGTTGCATCTGCCAATTGCACCCAGGTCATTTTATAGTTTTGGACAGCTGCAGTCCATTTGTTTTTATCATCATCAACTGATATACCAACTATTTCAAGACCTTTAGATTTGTATGCATTATAAGTTTTTATAAGATTTGGTATTTCCTGAATACATGGCTGACACCATGAAGCCCAGAAATCGATCAAGACTAATTTATTTTTGCCTACATAGTCAGACAAGGATACCATCTGTCCACTTTGATCTATCAATTGAGCATCACTGTATGGATTACCTACTTCAGGTTTCACTCTGTCCAATTCTTTTACCAATGCCTTGATCTCATCTCTGTTTCGGAATGTACTATCGCTGGCTGCTATCAATTCTTTTAGCTGATCTTTGCTAAATGATTTCGCTGATGAATAAAATAAAAACTCACCGGCTTTATTCGAAATATTTGCCTTAGCAAAATTGAAAGTCGACATCTGCAATTGTTTTTGCAAAGTATCTACTTCGGCTCTTATTGCAGGGTTGTTCGCATCCTGAGGCGTAATTTTAGATATCTTATCGGTAAGAGTGTTCATTACCTTGTGTATATTATTAAACTCGTCATTCTTGGGTGTTCCTCCAAGAGTTACGTTTGTTTTATCAAATGTAATTTTGATATTACCCGGTTCTAATATCAGTGTTCCTATCGGTGTATCATTATCTGCATTCTCAAGTTTGCCTACAGATACAAATCCCATCATAGGCTCATCAGCTGTTCCTTTAAAACTGAATTTTCCATCAGATATCGTTGCGGAGTCGATTACTGTTGCCTTCTGAGAGTTGATACTATCTATTTTTTGTAAATATGCAACTTTGGTGTCGAATGAATTATCCGAAAACTTTCCTTCTATGGAATAAGAATTACCCTGACAAGAAACGAATAAGATTGCAAGGGTTGATAAAAAGAGAAATATGATTTTTTTCATTAATAAGAGGTATTAAGTAAATATCAAGCAAAGATAAGTAAATAGTTCATAATCTTGCTTATTTAACACTTAATACTTAAAAGCGAAATATGTGATACTGCAACTTTTAGCTTTCTTTTATTTTGTATTTTGACCGATTAAAATTATCTCATAAAGAGATGGTTCGATATAAAAACAGTGACACTCTAAATTCTGCAAATAAGTGTTACCTTTGTTACTTTTTGTTTTACGTGTAGATATAAACATCGAACAATCAGGCATTTTTATTGTTTGTATCATATGTGACAAAAATGAAATGTCGGTATTTAAATTATATCATATAAACTTCAAGAAACATTTTACGTTTTGATGAAAGCGACAACAATTTCTTTATTTTTCGTTTGTTTATTTATATTTAATTCTTGTTCCGAAAAAGCCGGACAAGACTCATTTCTCAGCCAATTACGTCAGGATTCTCTCTTGATGAAGAATGCTCAAAAAATGCAGAGGATAAAAGCCAAAGATATTACCATAGAGAAGGATTTTCTTTACGACCAATACACTCTGCAAGACACATACCCATATCGTGACACAACACGGCAGTTCCAATGGGAGAAGATCAAACAAGGCTTGGCTATTCTCGAAAATTTCCAACAAGAATTCTTTGCTTGGGGGATTTTACAGAACTATCGGAATAACAATGGAGAAGCACCTCTTGTAAAGAAATATAAAAGGAATGAATACAAACGCATTGCCGACACATTAGGGGTAGAACGATTTCAAGGGATTCCTCTCTTTCTTCCTACGGATACTGTTACAGGAGAACGTTATGGCAGAGACGGTGCCTTAGTAAAACTATTCAAAGACAATGTCGGGAGTTTTAGAAAAATAACCACAACAGACTCCAAAGAGTTATGGCTTGTTCCTCAGAAATATGTAAAACCAATTCATGATACCGTACAATTTAAACATGCAATATTTGTAGATCGCAACAATGAGAATATTGTCACTCTCGAGAAAGTAGATAAAAAATGGATTGTAAGAAGTATGAATCCCGCCACAACAGGTTTGCATAAGCCGCCATATCAGCAAGAAACCCCACTGGGGCTATTTGTTCTTCAGGAGAAGAAAGTAAAGATGTTTTTCCTTGTCGATGGCACAACGGAAACAGGAGGCTTTGCTCCTTATGCCAATCGCTTTACAAATGGTGGATATATACACGGTATTCCGGTGAATGCACCAAGTACCACATTCATTGAATACAGCCCTTCACTAGGCACTACACCCCGTTCACACATGTGTGTGCGCAATGCGACATCGCACGCAAAATTTGTATATGACTGGGCGCCGACAGAAGAAACCATCATCTTTGTTATAGAATAATCTCTATTTTAATAAAACACATTAGCGAAAATGACTACTTGTCAGTTTGTCATTTCTATGATTCTGCTGTTTTGACAGAAATATATTTTGGCACGCATTTCGCTAATATCTAAACAGAATACATAAAATAAATTAATATATAACTATTAAAAATTTAAGAATCATGAGTATTAAACCATTAGCAGACAGAGTGCTTGTTAAGCCGGCTGCAGCCGAAGAAAAAAGCGTGGGAGGTATCATTATTCCGGATACAGCTAAAGAAAAACCTCTAAAAGGTGAAGTTATTGCAGTAGGCAACGGAACAAAAGACGAAGATATGATAGTAAAACCAAAAGATCAGGTTCTTTATGGCAAATACGCCGGAACAGAAGTAGAGCTTGACGGTGAAGTTTTTCTTATTATGCGTCAATCTGATATTCTTGCAATTATTTAATACTAACAGTTTTAATTAACATAACATTATGGCTAAAGAGATTAAGTTTAACATAGATGCTCGCGACGAGCTAAAAAAAGGTGTTGATGCATTAGCTAATGCAGTAAAAGTAACCCTTGGACCAAAAGGTCGCAACGTAATCATCGAAAAGAAATTTGGTGCACCTCACATCACAAAAGACGGTGTAACAGTAGCAAAAGAAATAGAACTGGAAGAAGCATTCCAGAATATGGGAGCTCAACTTGTAAAAGAAGTAGCTTCTAAAACAAACGACGATGCGGGTGATGGTACTACTACTGCCACAGTATTGGCACAATCTATCGTTAGCGTTGGTCTTAAGAACGTTACGGCTGGAGCAAATCCAATGGATTTGAAACGTGGTATCGATAAAGCTGTAGCAAAAGTAGTAGAAAACATCAAGTCTCAGGCTGTAGCTGTAGGTGATGACCTACAGAAGATAGAGCACGTAGCTAAGATATCAGCTAACGGCGACGAAACGATAGGTAAGCTGATCGCTGAAGCTATGGGCAAAGTAAAGAAAGAAGGAGTTATAACTGTTGAAGAAGCAAAAGGTACAGAAACTTATGTGGATGTAGTAGAAGGTATGCAGTTTGACAGAGGTTATATCTCTCCATACTTTGTAACTGATACAGAGAAAATGGAAGCTGATCTTGAAAACCCATATATCTTGATTCACGACAAGAAGATTTCAGTATTGAAAGACATTCTTCCTATTCTTGAATCTGCTCTTAAATCAGGTCGCTCATTGCTAATCATTGCAGAAGATATCGACTCAGAAGCATTGACTACACTGGTAGTTAACCGTCTTCGCGCAGGCTTGAAGATTGCTGCGGTTAAAGCTCCCGGATTTGGTGATCGTCGTAAAGAAATGCTTGAAGATATCGCTATCCTTACAGGTGGTATCGTAATCTCAGAAGAGAGAGGCATCAAACTTGAGGCTGCTACTATCGACATGCTTGGTACTGCTGATAAGGTAACTATCAATAAAGATAATACCACTATCGTAAACGGTGCAGGCGAGAAAGATGCTATTGCTGCTCGTGTATCTCAGATCAGAGCACAAATGGAAAAAACAACATCAGACTACGATAAAGAAAAACTACAAGAACGTCTTGCTAAATTGGCAGGTGGTGTAGCTGTTCTTTATGTAGGAGCTCCGTCAGAGGTAGAAATGAAAGAAAAGAAAGACCGTGTTGACGATGCTCTTTCTGCAACTCGTGCAGCTATCGAAGAAGGTACAGTTCCCGGAGGTGGTGTAGCTTACATTCGTGCTATTAGCACTCTAGAAGACCTAAAAGGTGAAAATGAAGACGAAACTACCGGTATCGAAATCGTTAAGCGTGCTATCGAAGAGCCTCTTCGTCAGATTGTAGCTAACAGCGGTAAAGAAGGTGCTGTTGTAGTACAGAAAGTACGTGAAGGAAAAGCTGATTTCGGTTACAACGCTCGTGCAGATGTTTACGAGAATCTGAATGCAGCCGGAGTTATCGACCCAGCTAAAGTAGTTCGTGTAGCTCTTGAAAACGCAGCTTCTATTGCAGGTATGTTCTTAACTACAGAGTGCATCATCGCTGACAAGAAAGAAGAAAACCCTGCTCCAATGCCTCCAATGGGTGGCGGAATGGGCGGAATGATGTAATTAATCATTCGATTGCCTCAACCGACAAAGGTTGACAGGACTTATATAAAAAAGAACCGATGGATCAAGATCCATCGGTTCTTTTTTATATGCTGTTTTCTATGCTCAATCGTGATTTACCCAAACCAACTTATCAATATCAAGGTCTAGCTTTTTAGCCAAATCAAGATAGTTGTTTTTTACATCATCAGGGATAGTTTTAGTTCGTGAAAGAATCCACATATATTTTTTGTTTTTACCCACAACAAGCGCATATTTATAATCCTTATCCAAAGCGATTATATTATACGAAGCATAAAACGGCCTGAAGAAAGAAACCTTTAGCCTGCCTTCATCTTTAGGACCGATAAATTTAGCTATTCCTTTTGCCGATTTCCAAGTATCCTTGATGTAATCGTGCCCTTGATTTAGCACACCGACCGTTTGGTTTTCATTCAAGGTATATTCAGCAGTGGTGTTATCTAAGTTTCGTTCAAACCGAAAATCGAACCGAGCTATCTCGTACCACCGCCCCATATACTTTTCAACTTCAAAATTTTTGACTGCTGTTGCATTTTTAGGAATACCAGTACACGATGCAAATAAACTAATCATAATGATTGCAATAAACGGAAATTTGAGATTCATAATTCATACTTATAACTTACCTATAAAAACAACAGATATACAATAATTGTTTTTGAAAGAGAAATGTTAATCAAGCATTTTTATCCACGCAACGACTTCGCTATCTTTCCCTCCGCAACCATAACGAAAAACAGCTATCATAGTTCCATCTGCAGCTATGCCATAGCACTTCTCACTGCTCGGTATTTCAACCTGTGCCCCAAGATATTTCTTATTGTCGTCTAGAATCTTACCTGTTTCTCCGTTTGGCAATCGACTTTCAAGATTAATATAATCTCCATTTAGCTCATTTAAAGAATCGATTATTTCAAGCTCAGGTATACCAAGCGTTTTTAGTCTTGAAATTATTTTCTTGTGCATAAGATATATTTCTATTAATTATTGAACTGTAAAAACTAAAAGAACTTAAGTGAATACTAATAATTCACATTTATATATAAAAGCTTTGCTTGTCAGATTTAGTACAATACAGGTTCTAACACTGAGTTAGCATTAGTGAAATTATCAGGACTTTTTAACCATAGTGATTTCGTACAACAATAAGGTATCTCGGCTTACGAAAAGAAGAACTAATAGAAACTTATAGTTTATTGATTTTTTTTGATATTAGATTTTCAAAAACCATTCTTCTTTTATCTCAACAGCTTCAATGAGCTGAATATCTACGCCTAATTTTAACTCCTTCAACTTATCACAAAGAAACTCGCCATCAATTAAATCAATTGGAGGAGCTCCATCTCTTGTGGCTTCTTTGATAGCTTCTCTTGTAAAATGTCCGGTCGTAATAAAAAGTCCTTTGTCTGCACGCCCTTGCATTGCACCTCTGAAATCCCTTATCTGACTTGGAGAAACAGATCCTTTATATCTTTTACATTGGAAAATAACATGAAAACTTAGTAAACCACTCATTCTCATAATACCTTTCCCATCAATGCCTCCATCTCCTGATTTTCCCGTCACTTCCACTTGAACAAATCCACTTTCACGAAGTAATCTTTGAGTAAGTCGCTCAAATGCAGATGGAGTAATATTATATAGAACTGTTAATAATTTATCTTTCCATCTTTCAGAACTATTAACCTCTAATGTGACCTCTTGTTCTACTTCTTGATTTTGTATATCTTTAGATATTGATTTTTCTTGCTCTCTTACTTTTCTAACAATTTCAGTATAATTGAGATTCTTTATATCTATATCTGATTTTGATAAAGCCCATACTCCACGAGCAGAATTCTCTATTAATCCGAATTTTTTCAGATATGTCTACTCCATGCAAGCCTATAATCAACTTCACTTCTTCCATCTTCTCCATGAGAAACCTGCAAAACATCATCAGATAGGTTTGCTATTTCATAAACCTTATTATTAATTTCCTCAATAGATCCTGAGCCACCTAATTCAACAAGAGCTTTTACAGTTGGTATAATCAATTCATCAAAAGATGGTAAATTGGTGTTTTTCCTTTTTCGAGCCATATCATAAATTATTATTGTACTCAAAGAAAGTGAATATTTTGAATTTAACCATACGGACAAGACAAAAATGTTAAATTCGCATTTAAGTAGATAATATTTAGATGGATATAAAATTGAAAGATGACCTTGAAAGATTATCTGTCATAACAATAGAAATAATACTAACTAGAATAAAAAGCATGCCTAAAACTAGGAATAAATATTTAATTATTTTCTCCTTCATAATTAATAATCTAGATCTCAAAAACAACAAAACATCTAAGTACACCTTTAAGACCCCCAATAAAAAAAAGACCCCTATTAATCAATCGATTAATAGGAGCCCTCAGTACTCGGAGCGGGACTTGAACCCGCACAACCGTAATGGTCACAAGATTTTAAGTCTTGCGTGTCTACCATTCCACCATCCGAGCAGCCTATGAGCGAAAGACGGGATTCGAACCCGCGACCCCGACCTTGGCAAGGTCGTGCTCTACCAACTGAGCTACTTTCGCAATTACTGCTATATTCAAGGCTATAATTCCAACATTTTGGAAGCCTTTTCCGTTTAGCGAGTGCAAATGTAAAAAATGTTTTCCTTTCTACAAAGTTTATCAGGATTAATTTCTACGTGTAATTTGAAAAATTCCATCTCCTGTATTAGAAAATCGAGCATAGTAAGTCTGAAGATTATCTTTAGCCGGTCCCGACTTTACATTTCCTACACCATTAAATATCTCAAAGACACTACCGCAATGAGAGCACTTTACAGTCCCATCACTCTGTGGCACAACTTTTATCGGTCGTTGTTTTTCGTAAGGGCAACAAAGATCGTATGCATACAATTGATAGACACTGCTAGTTATAGGTACAGCACTACAAACAATAAGCAGCCCTGAGTATCCAATCATATCCGTTGCCAGCCTTGGCTGAGTAAATGTCACAATATTCCCGGGTGTTCGCAGATTCTTGTCCGGAGATTTTATTAAGTTGACTTCAAATCTTACGGGTTCAATAGGAATAGTATTCAAACTTTCATCACTTCCGCAAGAGAAAGTTACAAACACTAACACAACTATCAACACTATATATTTTATCTTTTTCATCTTCTTATAAAACGTTATCAACGACTTAATATTATTTCAAATTCTGCCTCAGTGCTTCCAGATTTCTTTTCAACCCTGTAAATTTAGCACGCTTCACCGCCGAACCCTTAAATATCTTCTGGTAGTCTTCAACCGACAGATTATCAAGGCGGTCAAAAGACAAGTCTAAAAAAGACTGAGAGGGGTTAAACTCTGCCGTCTGATGCGGTCGTGAATATCTGTTCCAAGGACAAACTTGCTGGCAAATATCACAACCATAAAAACGATTATTCATCTTCGGAATCACTTGTTCATCAATCTCGCCACGATTTTCGATCGTCTGATACGAAATACACTTACTCGCATTCACCACTCTAGGCTTTACTATAGCCGATGTAGGGCATGCATCCAAGCAGCGAGTACAGTTTCCACACGATAAATTCAATGGAGTGTCGTATGTCAGCTCAAGATTGATGATCAATTCGCCCAGAAAGAAATAAGAACCCTTCTTCGGGATGATCAGCAATGAATTTTTTCCGATAAATCCCAACCCGGCTTTGGCTGCCCAATAACGCTCTAAGATTGGAGCTGTATCAACAAAAGCCCGTCCTTCGGCCGCCGGCTCTAAGCTCTTAATGTAATCTAGCAGCATTTGCAACTTACTCTTCACCACATCGTGATAGTCTTTGCCATAGGCGTAATAAGCAAATTGAGGGTTTTCTTGCGGTTGCTTTGTTTCGGGATAATAGTTTAATGCGACACTGATTACCGAACAGGAACCTTCAACCAATAAAGTAGGGTTGCATCGTTTCTCTGTATTCCTAGCCATATAATCCATATCTGCATGATATGAATGACTAAGCCAGTCTTTAAAATGCTGTTGTTCCTCGACCTCTATCGGCTCAGCCTTACAAATCCCGCAAGCATCAAAACCCAGACTATATGCATAATCTTTTATTTGCAGGGAGATATCTTTGTTTGCCAACATTTTACTTTTGGTATCTATCAACTCGCTTCAGCCCAAGATATTCATCCACAGTAGGGTCAACGTAGATTTCCTCTTTTGTATTCTTATTTCTGAACATAACAAAGTCATGATCTTTAAACCATCCGTTCTGCGCATTCTTGTACATATTGTTTCCAAAGAGGTACAGCTTGCCTTTCTTCGGCTTAGCCTCCCACTCCTTATCCATTCCAAACCTCTTGATAAGGTAAGTACCTACGGCAGATGTAAAGGCAGCATAACCGGTATAATTAGCCTCTGTGGCAACAAAAAGCTTCTGCGGATCACTCTCCTGAGCATCAGAAGAAAAGTCCAATACTTTTGTAGTTATCTCCTGAGATAAGTCGATAATCTGCTCAATACTTATAGTAGCATCTAATGCCTCATCATTGGGTAGACTCTGATTGATGAATGTTGCCAAATCACCTTCTTTTATATCATAAGACTTACGGCTTCCGCCATCTTCATATTTTACAGCCATGCGGTAAATGTTTCCTCTAAACAAAAAGAGTAATACGATAACAACCACAATAGCGGCAACAACTTTCAATAAATTACTATTAGTCTTCTTTTTCATATTTTAATCACCAAAAAGTGACAACGTCACATAAAACGAAAAACCTACAGAACAATACATTACAAGCAAAAGGTGACAAAAGTGACACTTTTCAGAGTACTTTTATTTGTTACCTTTTTTGCCATGCATCATCCTCTTTAATAGATAAAAGTACAATTATTTTATTATATATGAGGTCTATACAGAAAAATCTACTTCCCCAGCAGCCCTTTACTTACATACCATCTGAATTGTATCAGCTTCCAGCCCTTGTCGGGAGAGAGCCTCAACATATAAGTAAAAAACAAGACAATAGAGCCCGCCCATTTTTTACATTCAGCAAAGATTCTGTTTTGGTAGGCATTCGGAGATATCGATTTAGTACGAATACGTTCGCTTTTTCCGATAGAATAAGTTAGTTCCCTGAAGTGAGATTCTGTAAGTTTCTTTTCGGGTATATAATGATGAATACCCATTTGTGGGAGGTAATAAAATTTCTCACCACCTCTTGTCAGCCTGTCATAAAGGTCTTTCTCTTCAGCACCGATCAGCCCTGTTCCCTTGCGTCCCAATTCTACATTAAACAGTCCATATTTATCAAATACTTCTTTTCTGAATGCAGAATTTCCTCCTCCGGGATATTTACCGTTGCTGAAAGGTTTTATCTTATCACCTTCGTACAGGGCTCCACCAATAAGCTGTTCGGTATAATGAGACAACCACTTCGGTTTCTCCACCTCATATACAGGCACTATAGGTCCGCCACATGCCGATACGGTGGGGTGAGATTCAAAGAATGATTTTATAGACGAAAGATACGATTCGAATGCAGTAGCATCATCATCTACAAAAACAAGGATATCGCCCCTACTCTCCTGCACACCTCTGTTGCGTGCATACGAAAGTCCCTGTTGCGTTTCAAGAAAATATCGGAAATTAACTCCCGGATAATCGTATCGAAACTGCTTACAAATACTTTCTGTAGAATCTGTACTGTTATTATTCACCATAACTATTTCATAGTCGTGATATGGAATATTCTGCTGCGAAATACTTTTCAACGCATTGTACAGATATTTCTCCCTATTGTATGTACAGAAAATAACAGATAGCTTCATTTTATTTTTCCTTTCTCTTCAAAACAAAAGGTCTTATAATTATGCCGATCAACAACAAAACAAGTACTGCCGAAGAGGCTGTTGCCACATGGCGGCTGTTATAATATCCCTGAGGCTCGAACTTAAAAACAATTTCATGTTCTCCTGCCGGAACACGCATTGCCCGCAATGTCCAATCAGCACGGAAGTGAGGAACTTCCTTTCCATCAACATAAGCCTGCCAACCATTCGAGAAATAAATCTCGGAAAGTACGGCTAGTTGCTCTGAGACAGCTTTGGTTTTGTAAGTCAACACATCCGGCTTATATGATACCAATTCTATTGTAGCTGTAGAGTCGGGGGTAATTTTTAATCCCGACAATTCGCTTTCGAAACGCTTATCTACAACGGCTGTTGTGTGCGGATCTAAAGTATTGATTGCAGCTATTTCTTCGTCAGCATTATTTACCAACTTGTATTCATTTACAAACCAAGCGTTGCCCATTGCATTCGGATTTACCAATGGCGGTTGCTCAGGATGATATATTACGTATTTTGCATTCAACATATTCAGTGCTTTCGTTTTATTAAACGATGCCATGATTGTATCTATATTTTGTGAACTGAATGTACCGATGATCTGATTAACTTCACCATCCAGACGATTATCGATCAATTCCTGATAACGTTTCAGCTTGGCTGCATGATAGCCTCCAATAGATTTATGATAATAAGAAGTCGTTGTTTCGGCAAACGGATTATTCAGATTCAAAACCCTGTAGGAAGGATGCTGATCTTTCAAGATAGCCTGATCGGCTACCGACGGAGAAAACGTTTCTGTTTTGTAGGTACTTTTAGCCACAAAATTATTCTCATTCAAATAGCGTTTATCAATTCCCCACAAATCAATCAAGACTAAAACGGCAAGTCCCAGCGAACCATATATTGTCATTTTCTTTGTATCAACCTTCGTCCGAAGAGAGAAATACAAAATTGCTGCGCCCAATAAAACAAATACCAAAGAGCGTAAAGCATCGGACGACATCAGGTCTTGACGATCGGTCAGCAATGCATTATAATACCATTCAGGAACCTGTGCTTTCCATTGTGCATCTGCACCCGAAGTGAAATTGAAGAATGCTCCCGGCGCTATCCAAAGGATAAGACAAAGACCACCAACTACGCCTAACGATATATAAAGTGCTTTTTTTAGTTTCTTTTTATCTATTTCTCCCGAGAAGAATTCTTTTATTCCCCACACGGCAACCATAACAATAGTGAGTGCAGGCACTACCAAAGCTGTAGACACCGCCCTGAATTTACTATAGAGCGGGAAGTGATAGAAAAACCAATCGTTGAACCATTCCAGATTTTTACCCCAAGCCAGCAATATGAAAAAGATAGTAGCCACGAGCAACCCCCATTTTACATTGCTTCTTATAATAATCATACCCAACAGGAACAAGAAACAAACGATTGCTCCGAGATATACAGTCCCCTGAGTAAAAGGCTGGTCGCCCCAATACTGAGGAATGCGTGACACCTGATTGGCAAATTCGGCAGGAATTTCTCCCGATTGCACCTTCTGTGTCAATACTTTTATACTCTGAGCATCTTTATCATAAGGTTTCGATTCTCCCCCGTAAAGATTAGGAACAAGGAATGTGAATGTTTCGGCTTTACCATAACTCCACCCAAAAGCATAATCTTTGTCAAGTCCTGTCGATTGCTTTTCTGACTCGGACTTCGGCGAAGTCAGTTCAGACTTTCCACGGGTACTTTCTCGTGCCATTTCCATATTACCGTATATATTCCCCAGATTAGCCAATACAGCCAAAGCCACAGCGATAATCATGGCGCCGCACGACATAAGGAATGACTTATAATTCTTTTTTGAGAGCACCTCAACCGCATATGTAATGAAGAGTATAACACTGAGTAAACCGGTATAATAAGTTACCTGCAAGTGATTACTTTTTATTTGTAATGCCAGCCCCAAACCGACTAACACACTACCAAGCAGGATTTTATTCTTAAACAACGACATAAAGCCTGCCACTATCAGCGGCATATATGCCAGCGCCCATGCTTTAGTCACGTGCCCGGCGTTGAGTATAACAATATTGTAAGATGACAGCGAATATGCAACAGCCCCCAATATAGCAACTGCCGGACTGAATCCCATCAAGCAAAATAAGATATAGGCCATCAGCATACCTGCAAAAACAGGTCCTGCCGTGGTGTTACCCAATGCTTTTACAGGAGCCTCGAGATAGTCAAGAAAATTTGGACTGCCTCCATGCACACCTATCTGATACGCAGGCATACCGGAGAACATCGAGCCTGTCCATGCCGAAGTCTTACCCTCATTATAGTAATAGTCACTAATTTCCTTTGCTGAACCCTGATATTGTGTTACATCGTGCTGCGACAACACTTTACCTTGCAACATAGGGCTAAAATATGCCATTGTTATAAATAAAAATGCAACCACTGCAATAATATGTGGCAACAACATCTTCACCAAAGACTGCTCTTTTTTTATCATCTTATTTTGTGTTTGTTATTTTCTTCTTTAATATATAAATCAACGAACTACTGCCATTTTTATTCCTCAAGGTACGTAAGAAATAAACTCCACCCCGAATCAACCCTCGCAAACTGGCAAACGAATGTCCCATATTTTTCTCACTCAGCATAGATATATAGAAAGCATCGAAATACATCGGCTTGATTTCTATAATTTCGAACTGATGCCTGTTTGCTATGCGCTGAAAATCGGAAGAAGAGAAATGCCATAGGTGGCGGGGCACATCGTAGGCAGCCCAATATTCTTTATAGTATCTTGCATCAAACGATTCTTTATTGGGCAAGGCTATAACGAGAGTACCGTCATCTTTCAATATTTTTTGGAGATAGTCCAGTACACTGTTCAGATGTTCGAGATGCTCCAGCACATGCCACATCGTAATCACATCTTTTGTCTGGCACGGAATCTCGTAAAGATATTCGGAGTCCTGACAATCTATGCCGAATTTTTGTTTTGCATACTTTCTGGCCGATGCCGATTTCTCGATACCTGTTACAATCCATTTCAGTTCTTTCATCCGATTTAGAAAGTAACCGGTTCCTGAACCTATATCAAGCAACATCCCTTTTTTACTGCCCGCATACTTGGTAACCAGCTTCGACTTCGACTTCAATGCTATCTTGCGAGCCAGATGGTACAGACTGTTTATTATCCCCCGGTTTGTATCCGAGTGTGAAATATATTCAGGTGCTTCGTAATATTTTCCGATTTCATTTTCGACAGGAAAATCCTGAGTAAAAGCAAAACCACATCCATTACATTTATTGATTTCAAAGACTTCCTGTGTTGTAAGATAATCTTTACAGGATAGAAAAGGGTCAATTCCACGACTTCCGCAGACAGGACAAATTACAGTATAAACTTTCTTTATAGAGCTCTCCATTTTCTTTATAATACAAATTGCGTTCTATCTACTTCGTCAAAATTTTTAATTATTTGGCAATCCGACCAGTCTGTATAATCGTCATCATTTGAGTTTACGACAATTATTTTTCCGGCTTTTGCATTTCGTGCAGATTGCAATCCGGCTACAGCATCTTCGAATATAATGACATCCTCAGGTTGTTTGCCGATAATAGCCAAAGCATTCTGATATATCTGAGGATCGGGTTTTCCTTTTATCTTTCCGTTGTTATAAACAACCTTATCGTATTCGAACCATCGTGTAAGAGGAAGATGCTCGAAATAAAAATCGAGATTCTCTTTCCCTGAGGCAGTGGCGATGGTAAATGGTATCTTTTTATCTTTCAGGAAATCCAGGAAATCAGAAGCGCCGGGAGCTAATTGCATATCTGTTTGCAAACATAAGTCCTGATACAGTCCTTCTTTCTCAAGCACATATTTTTGAATCTCAACGTCAGACAAGGGCTTATTAAATAATTCAATAAACAAATCTTTATTGTTTTTACCATGCATCTTCTTAAACTTGTCCTCATCGGATAAAAACAAACCATGTTTAGTCAGAAATATATCCCATGCTTTATTATGCAGCTTAGTATCCCAAAATAATGTTCCGTTAAAATCAAATATTACTCCCGAAAAATGCATTATACCATTTGTTAAGAATTCAGCAACAAATGTACGAAATACTTAGATATATAGATATTTGAAGAGATAACTATTATTATTTTTATACAATTCATCAAAACATTTGCTTTAACTTTGACGTTAGAGTAACAAAGCTAACTATAGTATTTAGACACTAATTAAATAAAGTAAACAATGAAAAAGAATCTTAAAGAAGCAATAGAAGGTCGTAGAACATATTACGCTATCAATGACAAGAGCCCTATTTCAGATGATCAGATAAAAGAAATTATAGATTTCGCAGTTTTGCATGTTCCATCATCATTCAACTCGCAATCAACAAGAGTAGTTCTCCTGTTGAATGACAATCACAAAAAACTGTGGGATATCGTAAAATCAGTATTGAAGAAGCTTGTTTCACCTGAAGCTTTTCCGGCTACAGAAGCTAAGATAGACGGTGCGTTTGCTGCAGGTCATGGAACAATTCTTTTCTATGAAGATACAGACGTTGTAAAAGGTTTGCAAGATGCATTCCCGGCATACAGCGAAAACTTCCCAGTGTGGTCTCAGCACACATCGGCAATGCACCAGTTTGCAATCTGGACAATGCTCGAAGAAGCAGGACTAGGCGCATCACTGCAACATTACAATCCGATAATTGATGAAGAAGTAGCAAAAGCATTCAACATCAGCCCTAAATGGAAACTGATAGCTCAAATGCCGTTTGGCACACCAACAAGCGAAGCAGGACCAAAGGAATTCCAACCGCTAGAAAGCAGAGTCGTAGTATTTAAATAAAAGGATAAATTCATTCTTTATCAAACAGAAGGAGCAGTAAAAACTGCTCCTTTTGTTTATATAGCTTAAGATCAAAATCTGTTTATTATAATTCCTCAAATCGCCCTTGGAAGAAACGAAGGAATTTAGGCTCGTACACCATCCTCAAGCCCCGGGCTTTATCCCGATCTTTAAACATCTCTATTATACTCCAAGCTGCTACATCGAAATGAGCCTGTGTATATACACGACGAGGAACAGTCAATCTTACTAATTCCAGCTCCGGATAATAGTGATCTCCTGTCTGTTTATTTCTTCCTGCCGATACAATTCCCCGCTCCATACCTCTCACTCCTGATTCTACATAAATATCCGCAGCCAGTTTCTGCGCAGGAAATTGATCTTGAGGTATATGTGAGTAAAATTTCTTCGCATCAATAAATACACCGTGCCCGCCGATAGGCAACACAATCGGGATACCTGCTTCATGCAACAGATTACCGAAATATTCGACCTGACGAACACGTGAGGCTATCATATCATCCTGTACAGCTTCGATCAACCCCTGAGCCATCGCTTCCATATCTCTTCCGGCAAGACCTCCGTATGTTGGCATTCCTTCGTATACAACGATCAGGCTTCGTAAATCATCGTAAAGATCGGGATCGTTACACATAACCAATCCTCCGATATTTACATACAGGTCTTTTTTGGCACTGACTGTCGCAGCGTCGCTATAGGAGCAAAATTCACGATTTATATCCTCTACACTGCGATTTTTGTACCCCTCTTCGCGCTGTTGGATAAAATACGCATTCTCTATATTGCGTGTAGCATCCAATACAACCTTAATGCGATGCTTGTGAGACAGTTCCGATACGGCCTTCATGTTCGCCATACTTACAGGCTGCCCTCCTGCCATATTTACAGGAGCACCAACAGTGATATAGGCTATATTTTTTGCGCCTTTTTCGTTAATCAGCCTCTCATATTTTTCGAGGTCTATGTTTCCCTTAAAAGGATGTGTGGACTGACTTTTGTGCGCCTCATCGATAATCACATCCACAAATGTTCCTCCCGCGATCTCCTGATGCTGACGTGTAGTCGTAAAATACATATTACCTGCTACATACTGTCCAGGAGTAATCATACATTTGCTTAGTAAGTTTTCAGCTCCACGACCTTGATGAGTAGGCAGAATATATTTGTAACCGTAATACTTTTTACAAACTTCTTCCAAATAGTAAAAACTACGACTACCGGCATAGGCCTCATCTCCGATCATCATTCTCGACCATTGCATATCACTCATCGCATTCGTTCCGCTATCCGTCAACAAATCGATATAGACATCATCGGCATGGAGTAAAAAAGTATTCCATCCGGCTTCTTTCATACATTTCAAACGATGCTCCCTTGTTGTGGTTTTCAGGGGTTCTACTACTTTGATGCGATAGGGCTCTGCCCATGGTTTCTTTGAGAATGCCATATTCGTAGATTTTTGGTTAAAAGATTATTTATAGAAAAGGAAATAAAGCAAGGTTAACTAACTATTTGACAAACTAAACAGCACTACACTACAAATATAAAATAAAAACATCAAAAAGAAAATAGAATCCACCCTTATTTACTTACAAAATAACAGACATCAATCTTGTTCGCAAAGTTGATCATACATTTTTTTAAGACTCTTCAATATTTTCTTTTTATATAGACTTATATTCCTCATAGCCAATAAAGAAGAGAAAGAACCACTAATAAATACAATAAGAAAAGCAGGAAAGAACTCTTGATTCGTAACAACATCAAGAAAAGATCTGTTTATTGAATATACGAAAAAAGACAGATAGCATGGTAAAATCATCAAGATCGCAAAAAAGTAACGAACCGGATACATCTTTTGCGATTTGGATATCTCATTTATCCGATACCTCAACCAATCTCTGAGAGGAAGACTCATCGTATTATAATTTATCTTATAGTGCGATCGGATGCCCGATACAACAAAGACAGCAACTACAAAGCATAGCACTATATTGTTTATTAGATAATAGGTATCATCCGCTCTTTTTATTCCGGCATATACCAGTAACACAAAAAGTGTAATTCCTACCGATATGGAAATATAATCGATAAAAGAATGTCTTCTCATCACTTTGACAACCTTCTTTTCTAGCAGCTTTTTGAGGTCTTCAGCAGACTGAGCCTCTATATTAGAGCTTCCTTTGTGCCATATATCTTGTAAATTATCCCTTTTCATAACCCATCTTAATTAAGTTGTCCTTCAAAACATTTTTTGCTCGGTTTATCCTAGTGCCGACATTGGATTTACTGATCCCTATGATTTCTGAGATTTCTTCATAGCTTTTCTCCTCCAAATAAAGTAGTATGATAGATTTGTCGATATCATTCAAATCATAAATAGCTGTCAACAGCATACTCATATCTTCATCTACAGCCCATTGCTTAGCCATATCAACATAAGCCTCATCGGGCAATTCTTCGCGGTACTGCATCCGGGAATCTTTTCTAATGCGTGATATAGAAGTATTGATAGATATTGAGTATATCCACGATACAACATTCTCTCTATTTCGTAAAGATGCGTATGCCTTCCACATCTGATAAACAATTTCCTGAAAATTATCTTTCCGTTCATCTTCATGCCTAAAGTAGATAAGACTCACCTTATGCAGAATGGATTGATATTTTTCAAGCATTTGTAGAAAGTTCTCTCTCAGATCATCCATATCATTATTGTCCTTTTACTATATAGTAGAAGTTACTTGAATTTTATTACAAGAAAACTATTTTTTTATAAATAAAAAAGCCGATAAACCTCTTAAGGAATATCGGCTTATAGAAAAATATATTATTCTTTATCCTATCTGACAACCCGGTTCTACATCTTTAGAAGGTGTGATAAGCGATAAATTACCGCCCCCATCTTCTACAGAAAGAATCATTCCTTGCGACTCTATCCCTTTTAGTTTCCGTGGTTCGAGATTTGCAATAAAACACACCTGTTTACCTACTAACTCTTCAGGCTTGTACCAAGCTGCTATTCCCGAAATAATGGTACGTTTACCCATGCCATCATCAATTAAGAATTGCAACAATTTATCAGCTTTAGGTACTTTTACACACTCCAAAACTTTTCCTACACGAAGATCGAGCTTCGAAAAATCATCAAAAGCAACGTTTGGTTTCTGCGGAGCAATTTTTACTTCCACGGCCTGTTGATTTGCTTTTTTAGTATCCAAAAGTTTCTGGATTTGTTTTTCTATCGTTTCATCTTCTATTTTAGAGAACAGCAATTCTGACTGATTCAACGGATGTCCTACAGGCAGCAGATCAATGCGTCCTAGTTGATCCCATGTCAGGTTATCAACATTAATAAACCGACGTATCTTTTTTACGCTGAATGGCAAGAACGGCTCGAAAGCAATTGCGAGATTGGCAGTAATCTGTAGAGATATATTCAATATTGTTTCTACACGTGCCATATCCGTTTTAACGACTTTCCAAGGCTCTGTATCTGCCAGATATTTGTTACCGATACGTGCCAGGTTCATGGCTTCTTTAAGCGCATCGCGGAAACGGTATGTATCGAGATAAGATTCGACTACAGCCTTTACATCTGCAAACTCTTTAAGGGTTTCCTTATCATAGTCTGTCAGTTCATTCAACTGCGGAACTTTATTATCAAAATATTTTTGGGTAAGTACTAATGCACGATTGATAAAGTTCCCCAAAATAGCAACAAGCTCATTGTTGTTGCGAGCCTGAAAATCTTTCCACATAAAGTCATTATCCTTCGTTTCGGGAGCATTAGCCGTGAGTACATAACGAAGTATATCTTGTTGTCCCGGAAAATCTTCGAGATATTCGTGCAACCACACAGCCCAGTTTCGTGAAGTAGATATTTTATCTCCCTCCAGATTCAGGAATTCATTTGCCGGAACATTTTCAGGTAAAATGAAAGAACCCTCAGCCTTCAACATGGCAGGGAAAACAATACAGTGGAAAACAATATTATCTTTCCCGATAAAGTGTACCAATTTCGTATCTTCCGATTTCCACCATTTCTCCCAGCTATCCGGCAGCAATTCTATTGTATTAGAAATATATCCGATAGGAGCATCGAACCACACATAAAGCACTTTTCCTTTTGCATCGGGCAGTGGAATAGGCACACCCCAATCGAGGTCTCGGCTTACGGCACGAGGTTGTAACCCCATATCCAGCCATGACTTACACTGTCCGTAAACATTCGATTTCCACTCTTTATGATCTTCGAGTATCCACTGACGAAGCCACGACTCGTGCTTGTCAAGAGGAAGATACCAGTGTTTCGTTTCACGCATCACAGGAGTAGAACCTGATATTGTAGAGCGAGGATTTTTCAGATCGGTAGGACTAAGCGATGTTCCGCACGACTCACACTGGTCTCCGTAAGCATTCGGATTGCCACAGTGAGGGCATTCGCCCATAATATAACGGTCGGCGAGAAACATCTGAGCTTCCGCATCATAATATTGTTCACTTGTTTTTTCTTCAAACGCTCCCTTATTATGCAACGTAAGGAAAAAGTCAGAAGCTGTCTTTTTATGAATATCAGAGCTTGTACGGGAATAAATATCGAAAGCTATTCCGAAATCTTCAAAAGATTTCTTGATAATTCCATGATACTTATCAACAATATCCTGAGGTGTAACTCCCTCTTTCTTTGCTCGGATGGTGATAGGTACACCATGCTCATCAGAACCACCTATATGTATTACATCTTCACCTTTAAGCCTAAGGTAGCGCACGTAAATATCGGCAGGAATATAAACTCCGGCAAGATGTCCGATATGTACAGGACCATTGGCATAAGGAAGGGCCGATGTAACAAGGGTTCTGTTGTATTTCTTGGTCATATATAGTAAGTTATTTTATATTTAGTTCCCGTAAGATGCATTTTCGTGGTGCAAAGATAGGAACTTAGAGACAAAAAATACAGTCCTTTATGATTTTTGTTTGGGGTTTTGTTTTATGATCAAAAACTCCGCTTTACTCTTTTTACTCTGTGGTAAAAAAAGAAGCGGAGATTACTTTCATTAAAATTGAAACTCTTAACCTTACAAACCGAGCGTTTGCTTTAAGAGCCTATACCCATTCATACTAATCCTCACCTGTGAACCATCTTTGAGCTTTAGCAATTGACTTTGTTTATTATACAATTCTATTTGCGCTATAAAATCGACATTCACGATACTGGAGCGATGTACACGCACAAATTTAGTAGAAGGCAAGAGGCTTTCGAAAGACTTCATCGTTTGCTCTTTGAGAAATTTACCTTTATCCGAGTATATCATTACATAATCTCCCTCTGCCTGTATATAAATTATATTGGAGACAGGGATTACCTCTATTCTTTGCCCATTTTTTACAGCGACACGCTCCAATTCTTCATTTGGTTTTATTTCTTCTGTCACGTGATTCTCTATATTATCATCTTCTGCAATAGGAAACTCATCCGTATTTTCATCTGAACTCTGTACATTAGACTTATATATATTATTGTAAAAAAGTATTGCAGACACATATACCAGCAAGCTTAAAACAATCCGAGTTGTAGAGATCGGCAACAAGCCAATCCATTCCTCTTGAGGGAAAAGTGTATACAGAGCCAAAAGATCTGCTCCCAACCAGAAAAACACAAATAATATAGCCAATGCCGTATAATTAACAACCTGTTGCTTAAAAGGCAAAGTAGCAAAGCGAGTATATTTTACAATCTCATACAATAAAAATAAAAGTATAGACAAAACAATCCCCGAGACACAAGCGTCAGCCCACAATACAGGCAAGGGAACCATCGCCAAAGGCTTCATACAGCCATATATAATAGCAGTAGTCAGCAATGCTATAAAAATGTACATTATGATTATCAAGCGACTCTTCATCCTAACGGCTATCTGTTTAATTTCGGATTTCTATATTGCCAAATATACTATTTGCCTCCATTATAACCCGTGCGCCATTTTCATTCTCCAAAGATTCGTCTTTATACAAACGTCGGTCTTGGAAAGCACCTAAAACAGTAGAACTATCCACCTTTAATGTCCATTCTGACGGGATATATACAACCAAGCTGCCAAATATCGCATTCAACTCTAAGTATGCTATATTTTCACCCAACTGAGCCTTACGCAAATCTAAGATCAACTCCCCGAAAATTACATTTGCTTCTCCTCCTTTAAAGTTTTGAGATAATATGATCTGCTCAGAGCCTCCGAAAATCATATTCTTTTCGAAAAAATCGGATTTATTATGTATTGCCTGAGCAGACTCGTGCCACTCATCAGTCTCTGCATTATAGACTTTATTCCATCGCTCACCTTTTTTATTATCAGAAGATCTCAACCAGTTTAATACTAAAACAGTACCCACTGTTATCGGTATTATTGGCCAGTATGTTCTGAAATCGATATCAAGATCAATGAAAATAGTGGGAAATGCAGAACTCAATTTGGGATAGATAAAAAATAATCCAAAACCAATTGCCAAAAGTCCCTGCCCTAGTTTTCGTTTTACAACAAGAGACCATACCCCAATTCCGATCAATAACATCTGCCACGATATAAATATTGGTCTTAATACATCGGGAAGAATTCCCATATTAAAGAATAAGAAAAAGCCTCCGACTAGAATTAGCAAAACGGCAAAACCGATACCGTCTTTATTTGATTTATCTCTTCTAGCTCTTTTAAAAAAATGTCTATCTTCTAAATTTCGTCTCATAATAAACTTATTTAATGTTATGATGTAAAATTAATCCGACCGGCATATATAAACAAGTAATAATCGATGAACGAATTCTATTTCCCGACAAACGAAAGATAAAAACTTGCAAACAAAAGAATCGAATATGAACCTTTACTACAAGCACTTGTTATATTCGAATATAAAAGTAAAGATTTAACACCAAACAAGTATCTTAAACCTTTATCTTTTTACTTAGTCATAATAATTGCAAAACAATATTAGAAACAAATTAAATATAAACAATTAAAACAATAACATGATGAAACGAACTACACTCGCAGCATTAACACTGCTTATGATGAGTCTGTGCTTATCTTTTGCTTCGGTAGCAAATGCACAAAGCAAACAAGAAAGAGCCAAAATACTAGAACCCTATCCGGCAGCAAAAGAAGGAATGGTGAGACATGTGATTTATCTAAGCAAAAAGTCGGATGAATCTAAATTCAAGATAGAAATAGTTCCCGGAAAAGTAATGAGCGTGGATTGCAATGTGCATACCCTGATGGGTAAATTGGAAGAGAAAGATTTACAGGGATGGGGATATACTTATTACGAATTCACATCGGATGGAAAAACAGCCTCTACAATGATGGCATGTAATAAGCCGAACGAAAACAGATTTGTATCAAGTCAATCTCTGATTGTTAGATACAATAGCAAACTACCTATAGTGGTATATGCTCCGAAAGGTTATGAGATTAAATATCGAGTTTGGAAAGCCGGCAAAGACCAAAACTCTGAAATAAAATAAGATTGTTGATAATCGTCAAAACAGAGAGACAAGTCGATTTCGGCCTGTCTCTTTTTTATAAAGGTCGTTATCGTCTTTTGTTACTTCCTAAAACAAATAAAACTTGTATAGGTATATAAATAACATTTTCTTAAAATATTTATAACTTTGCAACATAAACAAAAATCAGACTTATGTTGACGCTGAAAACAATTAGTGAGAATCCTGAGCTAGTGATTAAAAAGCTGGCTAAAAAACATTTCGATGGAAAAGAAATAATCGAAAAGGTATTGGAAATAGACCAGACAAGAAAGAGAACACAAACCTCTTTAGATTCTTGTTTGTCAGAATCCAATAATCTATCGAAACACATAGGACAACTAATGAAAGAAGGCAATAAGGCCGAAGCTGAGATTGCAAAAAACAGGGTAGCTGAAATAAAAGGACAAAGTAAAGTTCTCGAAGATACACTTCGCCAAGCAGAACAAGATCTGCAAGAATTGCTTGTTCTTATCCCTAACCTTCCATCGGACGAAGTACCTGAAGGAAGAGTAGCCGAAGACAATGTTGTTGAAAAAACCGGAGGTATCATACCTGAACTGGGAGAAGATGCGCTTCCACATTGGGACTTGGCTAAAAAATATGATCTTATCGATTTCGAACTTGGCGTAAAGATTACAGGAGCGGGATTTCCGGTATATAAAGGGAAAGGAGCACGCTTACAACGTGCATTAATAAACTATTTCCTTGACAAAGCTCGTGAATCCGGATATCTGGAAGTACAGCCACCTTATGTAGTAAATGCTGCTTCGGGTTATGGTACAGGTCAGTTGCCGGATAAGGAAGGACAAATGTATCATGCTACGTTGGATGATTTGTATCTGATACCTACAGCCGAAGTTCCTGTAACAAATATATATCGGGACGTTATTCTCGAAGAAAAAGACCTGCCGATTATGAATACGGCATATTCTGCTTGTTTCCGTCGCGAAGCAGGTTCGTACGGGAAAGATGTTCGTGGATTGAATCGTTTACACCAGTTCGACAAAGTTGAAATTGTTCGTATCGACAAACCTGAGCACTCTTACGACTCTTTGAAGGAAATGGTTGCGCATGTTCAGTCACTCGTTGATGAGCTTGAATTGCCTTGGCGCATACTTCGTCTATGTGGAGGGGATATGAGTTTCACTTCTGCCCTTACATTTGACTTTGAGGTATTCTCGGCAGCACAAAAACGTTGGCTCGAAGTAAGCTCGGTATCCAATTTCGAAAGCTATCAGGCAAACCGTCTGAAATGTCGCTATCGGGATGCAGACAAAAAGATACAGCTGGCTCATACTCTGAACGGCAGCGCATTAGCTTTACCCCGCATTGTTGCAGCATTGTTAGAAAACAATCAGACCGATGCAGGTATTCGCATACCGAAAGTATTGGTGCCATATACTGGTTTTGAATTTATTAATTAAAGTGAAAATCATACTATTTGCCACAAAAAAGCGTTATACTAAATGGTAATGTATTATTTTTGCGTCAAATGCTAAATCTAACATATTAAAATAAAGGATATGAATAAAAAATTAATTGGAATTGGATTAGCTCTGGCTTTCCTTATTGCATTTGGGTCTTGTAAACCTAAACAAAGTGCATATAAGTCGGTATATGAAGCTGCGAAAGAAAGAGAAATGGAAGAGAACTCAGTATCTTCAACTCCTGTTTCGAAACCAGCGACTACGACTCCTAGCTACAGTAGCGAAACCGTTAGAAAAGAAAAAGTTACCCCGGTATACGAAAGTGATGCTAATGGGTTGAAAGCTTACAGTGTAGTTGTTGCTGCAATGGCAATGAAACCGGGAGCTGAATCTTTGAAAGAAAGATTTGGAAACGACGGTTACAATATAATATTGGTTCGCAACGATCAGGGAATGTACCGTGTAATTATAGCAAGTTACGACTCAAAGGAACAAGCTGTAGCTAAAAAGAATGAAATCCTCGAAAAATACCATGCAATGGGAGATGTATCTGCTCTAAAAAGCAAATACGGAATTCCATTCAACGATTGGTGGATATTACAGCGAGAATATTAAACGAACATAAAAGGAGAGCCTAACTGCTCTCCTTTTTTTATGTCCATAGCTAAAGCAAATGCCATCTAAACACCTTTACTTTTAACTTTTAGTGTATTAATTAAACGTCTTTTTTTATATCTTTGCATAGTAATATCGATATCGTTTTACTAAACAAACATCTAAGAATGAAGATAATCTACACAACTTTACTACTATCAATTATTATGTTTGTATCCTCTTGTGGATCACAGGAAAAATCTATTGCTAAATTTTATCGGGAGGCAAACAATCAGATGAAAGGAGAAAGCTTCTTAATCGAAGAAAGCAAAAATACTTCGGGTAAAGAAACGAAAAGCAGTAGCGAATCAATAAACTATACGGCTGAATCGGCTTATATGGCTCAGGTAAAAGCTACCTATGAACATTATAAAGTAAATCATGATGATTCGGAGTATGCAAATGGAGATGTATATCTGGAAGCTGCAAAACGCAGACAGGCTCTTATCGATCAATGTCCTGATTGTCCGAAAAAGACCTCTGTTGTAGTACCAATAACATCACCCGCTAATTCTCAATCGCAAGCAGGACAAACAAGCGAGACATCGGTTGGAGAACCTGAAAGCTCAGTTTTTTTTGCGCACTTACTCGATACAGACAAGAAAATACTCAAAACGGAAGAATTATCTTACTTAAATAAAGAAGATAAAGCAAAGCTTAAAAAATATAGTGTAGTAATAGCTTCACTAACGAATAAATATAACGGATCAGAGCACCTAAAAAAAACGTTAGGGGCGAAAGAGTCTTTAATCGTAGTAAAAAACACTTCCGGTATATATTATGTTATTATCGGAACGTATGACTCGGAACAAGAAGCTTTGAATAAAATAAAGACTGTGGAAGAACAGTATAATGCAAGAAAGTCTTCTGCACAATTATTGAAAACATACAGAATACCATTAACAGATTTATGGATTCTACGAAAATAATGTAAACAAAGATATTTGATAAGGATGAAGATAAAGTTCTTAGGAACAGGAACATCCACAGGAGTCCCTGAAATTGGCTGCAAATGTGAGGTATGCACCTCTAATAACATAAAAGACAGACGCCTGCGAGCGTCTGTTTTATTGAATATAGGTGATAAGCGAATTCTTATCGATTGTGGTCCTGATTTCCGGGAGCAAATTATTCATGAGGAATTTTCGCACATTCATGGAGTACTACTCACTCACGAACATTATGATCATGTGGGCGGATTAGATGATTTACGTCCTTTCTGTAGATTCGACGATGTAGATATATACTCAAACGCCATTACCTTAGATGCACTAAAAAGAAGAATCCCCTACTCTTTCAGGGAGCACCGCTACCCCGGAGTTCCCACGTTCAGGCTTCACGAAGTTAGTCATGAAGCGTCTTTTTGTATAGGGGATATTGAGATACAACCTATAAAAATCATGCACCACATGCTGCCTATTTTAGGTTACCGAATCAACAACTTCGCTTATCTCACTGATGTAAAGCATATACCTGAAGAAGAATATTATAAATTAAAAAAATTGGATACCTTAGTTATTAGTTCTCTACGTATCGACAAGCATATATCTCATTTAAATCTAATAGAAGCTTTGGAAGAGATAAAGAAAATATCTCCTAAAAAAGCTTATCTGACACACATGTCTCACCAAATGGGATTACATGATAAGGTACAGGCCATATTGCCGCCAAATGTATACTTGTCGTACGACGGGCTTGAAATCAATATATAATACAAGGTTATACAACGAATATTAATAGTATCATAGACCCCGTTAGATTTATTTTTATTCTTGAACAGAATATTACTTAACGAGGACATTAAAAATACACAAGGATATATCGATATATATATATTAAAAACTTTTTATTTGACAGTCATCTATTTTAAAGATTTTATTATATTTAGAAAATATTTAGGCCTAACGTGTAAAATAAATACTGAAGAAAAACATTGGAATTATTTATATCAGTAATGCATGCACAATCAAATGAATACCGAGTTAATATTACTACAATACAATTAAAGAGTTTTATGTCAACCGTTTTTATATTCAGAATATTATAAAAGTTTAAATCTCGAACGATTTAACTATATTTTTACAATATTATCTCTTATTTTTGTAAAATTAAATGCTCTAAATTCTTTGTTCTTCAAATACTCTGTTAGGCTATATAAATATAAGATAATTTAGTTCCTCTAACTCATGAAGAAACATATTCATGGATACCTTGTTATTCGTGTAATGCACTAAAACCACCATACAATTCGAGAATGAAACAATCAACCACCTTATTTCTTATTTGCTGGTTATCTGTATTTTCAATTCTGAGTTCATATGCTGCATATGGGGCTCACAGAGTCGGAAACCTTGACCTGTCAAATAACGCTGTATTATGTATGTACCAAGATCAAAATGGATATATGTGGTTTGGTACATATGATGGCCTTAATCTATACAATGGAAAAAACCTTTATGTGTATCGGTTCGAACTAGACAACGAATATTCACTTTGCAGCAATATCATACATAAAATTTCGCAAGCAGATGCTGACCATCTGTGGATATCCACATTTCTTGGACTTAACAGATTCTCGTTAAAAGACAGGCGAGTAACAGAGTCGCATCCCGAATGTCCCGAAGCAAAGCTGTTAGCCGCAGACAGTCAGGGAAATACATGGGTTATATGCAAACGAGGATATATTTCCTATTATTCATCATCTTCCGACTTGAAAAGGTTCCAAGATATTCATCTCCCTGAGGCTGACACTGAAAGTATAAAAGATATCTTCTTTACTAAGAATGATAAACTTTATTTGATTACAAACAATGGGAAACTTCTGAATATTGAATATTCTAAGAAGCAAGATTCGGATATAAAACTAAAAACTCATGAAATAACAATGCATGATAAAAATATAGATTATGCATCTTATGAGAACAATAAGATTTACTTCGTTGATAAAGATCAAAAGCTGTACCTATATGACATAATTGCTTCAAAAAAAATAGTATTATCAGATATATCGCAACTCACAGCCAAAAATGGGGGTATAGCAAGAATAACATCGTTCAAATATGACGTATATATCGCGTTCAAAAACAATGGCGTAGTAAAATTGAATATAGAAGACAACTATAGGCCGGAAGTTATAACCAGCGGGATCGGTGTTTTTTGCTTATTAAAGGATAATAAACAAGATATACTATGGCTTGGAACAGATGGCAAAGGTGTAGAAATGTTCTATCAGAATCACGATATGTTTGGGAATATACTGCTCGAACATTTACCATTCGACAGCCAAAAACCTGTTCGTTCGATATATACTGACGAACACAACAATCTTTGGGTAGGTACAAAAGGTGACGGTATTTTTTTGATTAAGAATTACGATAAGTTGAATAATGTAAAAATCCCATCATCGGAAATAATCCATTACACAACAACCGAAGGGCTAGTCAGCAACCTTGTATTCTGTTTTTTACGAAGCAAGAAGAAAGACATAATCTGGTTAGGGACAGAAGGCCCGGGACTTTCTTATTATTCATACAAAGACAATAAAATAAAGACAGCGATAAATAAGACTCCGAACACAATAGGTAAAGTTCATTCAATATGTGAAGTGAATGATTCCACATTATGGATGGCCACAGCCGGAAATGGCTTATTGGAGGTTGTTGTTGACAATCAGGCTCCAACAGTTGAAGTTAAATCGATAAATGCCTTCTTTCCGAAGAAAAACGATAAGACATGCAACGAGTTCCATTCTATGACTTATGACGGAAAATCAACATTATTTATAGGGAATAGAGGTGGTTATGGAGTAACTCGGTTTAACATCACGAACAAACAATACGAATTTATTCCGATCAATAAAGCGGAAAGTACTGCTATTGGTGATGTCTTAAGCGTTTATCAGAGTAAAGACTCTGTATTTTATTTCGGAGCTAGCTCAGGCCTAACTCAAATGCAGTTTTTTAAAAACGGAAATCATACAATCAAGCAATTTGACAGAAAAAGTGGCATTATAAATGATATGATACACGGAATACTGGAAGATAAAGAAGGCTGCATATGGCTAAGTACAAATAAAGGACTGGCTAAGTATAATCCGCATAACGACTTTTTCCACAACTATACATTTCCTGATCTAAAAGTTTTTGAGTTTTCTGATGATGCCTACTGGCATTGCCCATATACAGGGCGACTTTTCTTTGGTGGCATAAACGGACTCACATGGCTAGAGCCCGGATATAGTTTTGAGAATAGCTATAGACCTGATCTTTATTTCTTTGGATTAAAAATATCAGGAGAAGATCGTCCCTTGTCAAATTACATTAACAACAGCACTAAATATCTCGAAATCCCTGCTAATGTTGCAGCTTTTACACTCTCATTTATAGCGGTAGACTATATCGATGGAGAAAACTACGAATATTCTTATATGCTGGAAGACTACAACAATGAATGGACAGATTTACAAAAGTCAAATGAGATAACATTCACCAATCTGCCTTCGGGAGAGTATGTTTTGAAAGTTAGATATAAGAACGATGTGTTCAATTCCGATGAAAGATTCTACACCCTCCATATCAAGAAATTACCTCCTTGGTATTTCACCACATGGGCAATAGTTGGATATGCATGCTTATTCTTACTTGTTTGCGCATATATCATTTATATGATTCGCAAAAAAATAATAAACAAGCAAATACAACTAGCGAATAAAATAGAAGAAGAACAAAAAGAGAAGTTGATAGAAGCTAAACTAGACTTCTTTACAAATGTTACTCATGAGTTTTGTACTCCGCTAACTCTTATAAATGGGGTGACTGATCGTATAGAGAAAACCCCAAATATGGATAATAACTTCCATAAGTATATCGAGATTTTACGTAACAATGTCGATAATCTGAACGAGCTTATCCAAGAAATACTCGATTTCAGAAAATTAGAAGAATCCAAATACAACCTCCATATAATAAAGAATGCTCCTGTTGCCGAACAAATAAGGAAACAGTCTGAGTCATTCTTTTCTATTGCCGAGCAAAATAAAATACGATTCAACCTGCAAGTCTCGGATAAGCTACTTTGGAATACAGATATAATATGTTTCAATAGAATATACACCAACCTTGTATCCAATGCATTTAAATACACAAAAGAAGGTGGAGAAGTCAAAGTTACCTTAATGACAGATAACGATACCTTAACCCTAAAAGTATACAACACTGGGAAGGGAATTGAGGCTTCTAAAATTCCGATTATATTTGACCGCTATAGCATCCTTGAAGAAATAGGGAGTGACAACCAATACTCTCGTACATCGTCACGGAATGGAATAGGGCTGTCTATTTGCCAAAGCCTTGTTGAACTATTACAAGGAAGCATAAAAGTAGAAAGTGAAGTAAATAAATATGCAGAATTTATTGTGGAGCTACCTCAACTGGAACTAAAAGAAGTACCTGTTGCTACTCTTCAAGAATCGGTAAATGTTCTACCGGATGACAACTCAGGCAAGAGTTCTAAACCAATAATACTCGTTGTAGATGACAATGAGGATATAATATGGCTCATTAATGATATTTTATCAGACGAATATATTATCAAAGGAGCTAACAATGCAAACGAAGCGCTTAAACAAATAGAAAGCCAAATGCCGGAACTGATCATCACTGATATCATGATGCCTGAAGTGAGCGGTCTGGAACTGATAAACCAAATAAAATCGGACAAAATAACCAGACACATTCCTTTGGTTATCATTTCAGCAAAGATTAGTGACGCAGATCAATCTGAAGGACTAGATGTTGGGGCAGATGCATATCTTACAAAACCATTTTCCCCACTCTTTTTACGCTCTGTGATAAATCGTCTCCTAAATACGAAGAAGAAACTAAAAGACTATTACTATTCACCCGAAAGTGCACTTGAATATTCGGATGGACAAGTAATACATCAGGAAGATAAAGAGTTTATGGAGTCCGTTATTTCGATAATAGACAGTAATATCGAAGAGGAGAATCTTAGACCGGAGTTAATAGCAGAAAAGCTTGGTACAAATACACGAAATCTGTACAGAAGATTCAAGAAAATTACATCACTTACACCGAGTGATTTTATAAAAGATTATAGATTTACTTGTGCTGCGAAATTATTAATCACAACAAACCTCACCATTCAAGAAATTATATATAAGGTGGGGATAAATAACAAATCCTACTTCTATAGAGAGTTCTCAAAAAAATACAATATGACCCCTAAGGAATATAGGCAGCAAAAATAACAAGACAGACTGAATAGTATCCTAAAAAACCAAAAAGGTATCCTCGTTTACACCGTGTAAATAAGGATACCTTTTTCAGCTTTTAAGATAAAGAAATAAACATACATAAATATTAACATTGCATGTTCCTTATTGGAATAAACATTAAAATAGCTCAGAGGAATTCTTAGAGACATTATACAAAATAAGAATTGCCCATGGAAAACAGAAAGACATAAAACATCAATTATCAACCTAGAAATTTTAAAGACTTACAGATAGGTAAAAGGTTTATAAAACAACTTTCAGGTATATCAAGACAAAGGAAAATACATTACACTCCCTATAATATTAACCTCTAAAACCTAGAATTTATGTAACATTCATTAAAACCAACTCATTTTAAATTCAAAACAGAGACGAATGTCTCAAATAACTAATTACAAGTTAACTTAATAAAAATCATATTATGAGAAAAAAATCTGCAAGTAATACTTCTAAAAGTTACTACAAGGATTATGTCAGAAAGGCACTTTTTCTATTTCTTTCTCTCATGATCTTTCAGTACTCATCTGCTTCAGCTCCTGCAGCCGTAAAGGATGCAAATGAAAGCAAAAGCATTGAACAGAGTAACATCACTGTGAAAGGCACAATAAAAGATGAAACCGGCGAGCCATTAAGCGGCGTAAGCATTGTTGTCAAAGGTACTACAACAGGAACAATATCTGATTTGGACGGTGCATATACTATTACTGCTCCAAATTCTAATTCGACTCTTGTATTTTCTTTTATAGGATTCCATACACAACAAATAGTTGTTGGTGGAAAAACCAGCATCGACGTGGTATTAGTAGAAGATGCTAAAGCCTTGGAAGAAGTAGTAGTAGTAGGTTACGGTACAATGCGTAAATCGGATGTAACCGGATCTATATCTACTGCTAAAGGTAGCGATATCGTAAAAAATCAATCATTTAATGCCCTTGAAGGATTAAAAGGTAAAGCTGCCGGTGTAAACATTTTCTCTAATACCGGACAACCCGGAGGAGAAGTACGTGTTATCATCCGCGGTATCTCTACCATTAATGCTTCTGCTAGTCCATTATATGTAGTTGACGGAGTGGTTATGTCAAACTTCCAATATCTTAATCCAAATGACATTGAGTCTATCGAAGTATTGAAAGATGCATCTTCAGCCGCTATTTATGGTGCACGTGGAGCAAATGGTGTTATCCTAGTAACAACTAAACGTGGTGGCAATACAGGAAAACGTGCTCGTATTTCTTACGATGGTTCACTATCCGTTAGCACAATGTCCAGATATATGGATGTTATGAATTCTAGCGAATGGATGGCTGCATTTAAGCAAGGTTTGGAAAATGCCAATGCTTGGCAAGGTAAAAACTTCACTACAGACCTTTCTCAAATCTTCACAGACACACGCTTGTTCAATTCGGACGGTACTCCTATATATGATACAGATTGGCAGAAAGAAGCAAGCAGAACAGCTTTTTCACACAATCATCAGTTAAGTATTCAACGTGGAGACGAAAACTCTTCTGTAGGTGCATTCTTAAACTATACCGACCAACAAGGTATCATGCGTAATTCTTATTTCAAACGTTTGAATGCAAAATTAGCTTATGACGATAAACCAACTACATGGTTGTCAACAGGGATCAATTTATTAGTGAACCATACTTGGGGTAACAGAACTTCGGACAACCCATACGGTCAAGGAGCTTTACGTACAATGATAGAACAGTTACCATTCTTGCCAGTTGAGTTGGATGGAGTATATACTCAAACCAATATCATTAAAACAAACTCTATTCTCAATGATAAAAATAATCCTGACAGTGGAAAGCAAGGATTTAGCCCTGAAGGTGTTGGTAACCCGGTTGAGTTGCTTGAGCGCATCCAAGCTATGCAATACAAAACGCAAATATTTGGTAATGCAGCTTTAACTTTCCATCTTGCAAAAGGTCTTGATTTAAAAACACAGCTTGGTATTGACTATCAGAACAACCGTAATACCAATTACACACCGTTCACTCCACGTCCACTAATCAATCAAAGTTCTACAGGTTCTGCTTCTGCAAACAACTCTAATACATTGTATTGGCAAGAAGAAACATACCTGACTTACAATAAGACATTAGGAAAGCATTATATCAATGCGATGGCAGGTATGTCGTGGCAAGAACGTAACTATACATATTTTAGTGCTTCAGGAAGTAAGTTCTCGGATGACTTTTATGGTTACTACAACTTAGGTAAAGGTGAAGATCGCCCTTCAGTAGGTAACGATCACGATAAATGGACAATGAACTCTTACTTCGTACGTGGTGCATACTCTTATGACAATAAGTATATGGCTACTGTTACAGGTCGTTACGATGGAGCTTCTAAATTCGGGGAAAACAATAAATATGCTTTCTTCCCGTCAATCGGTTTGGGATGGATGGCTTCTAATGAAAATTTCTTGAAAGACAATCAGATCATAAGTAAACTGAAACCGCATGCATCATTTGGTGTAACAGGTAACTCTGAAATAGGTACCTATGCATCATTAGCTACTATCGGACAATCAACTACTATTATAGGTAACGGCTTGCAAACTGTATCTTATATGAGCAGAATGCCTAATCCGGATCTGAAATGGGAAAAAACGAATCAGTTAGATTTTGGTATTGATCTTGGTTTGTTCAACAACAGACTGAACTTAGAAGCATCATATTACCACAAATACACTACCGACCTATTGCTTAGTCGCCCTATACCTTTATCAACAGGATACTCTTCTATTACAACAAACGTAGGAGAAGTTTCTAACCGTGGTTTGGACTTATTGATCAATGCATACCCGATTGACACTCGTGACTTCCAATGGAATACAACTCTAAACGTGAACTACAATAAAAACCGTGTAGAAAAACTAGACCCAAGTTCGTCTGTGGATCCGATTACAGGCAAACGCCAAATCCTTCTTGATGGTTTTGTTGGTTATGACATGTTAATCCGCGAAGGTGAAGAACTTTCTACTTTCTACGGTTACAAACGTGCCGGTATCTATGATGGAGTTCCTTCTAACTGGGATGCTGAAACAATGAATATACCTTCAACTATTGGTGAAAAAGTTACATATAAACAACGTCAGATTCTTGGTAATGGTTTACCTGATTGGACCGGATCATTCATCAATACATTCAGATATAAAGGATTTGACCTAACATTAGATCTACAATTCCAATGGGGTGTGGATGTTATGCAAGAGTTCTTCCACTCTACAGAGGCTCGTTTCTTAACTAGTGGTCTTACTCGTCTTTACAAAGATGCATGGCACCCAACGCTGAATCCTACAGGTACAGCACAAGCTATTCGCTTGAACAACTTTGGTCAAGGTGCAAACAATCAAGCTGACGATACTTGGGTTGCTGATGGTTCTTACCTACGCGTAAACCTAATCCAATTTGGTTATACATTCAATCCTAAAATTATCAACAAAGTGGGTCTTTCTTCATTACGCTTATATGCTAGTGTGAACAACGCTTTCCTACTTACATCATCTGACTATTTAGGATATGATCCTGACAACTCTTCTCGTTTAGGTGACAACAAGTGGGGAACCAACCGCCAGTTCTTTACATATCCACGTCCAAGAACATTCACGTTTGGTCTTAATGTAGCATTCTAATTTATAGTAATAAAAACAATAAATTCATAATCATATGAAATTGCATAAAATATACATATCCATCTTTTGCATGATTACATTATCATTAGTAATGAGTTCATGTGATGGCTTCTTGAAAGAAGAGCCGCTGGATGAAAAAACTGCAGGTCAGTTCTGGAAAACAGAATCTGATGCTAAAACAGCTGTAAATGCACTTTACTTCGGTGGAGTTCCATATTTGAATAATATTGATGTTGACGGTGGTTGGACACCTAAAGCCACTATGTGGGGCGGTATCATGTCCGGCTTGTTTGTTGACAAACGTAAAGATAGAACGTTTACGACTGCTTCCGAAGGAGGTAACTTTAATATTGAAGCATTCGATGCTACAGCAAGAAAGCTTTGGTCTGAGTTCTATATTGGTATTTCGCGTGCAAACTTTGTTATTGCCAATATTCCGACAATGACTAACGTATTAAGTGAAGCGCAAATCAATAACTTTGTTGCACAAGGTAAGTTCTTCAGAGCATACGCTTATTATTATCTGGTAAAAGAATTTGGTGATGTTCCTTATGTAGACAAGCCTTATACATCTTTGGATGGTATATATGTAGAACGTACTCCTGCTGTAGATGTATACAAACACATCGAAGAAGATTTGCTTAGCATTATCTCCGGAGATGTATTAGCAAACAAAGCATTTTATGCTAATAGTTGTTATGTAACTAAACCAATGGCACAAACGCTTCTAGCTCAAGTATACTTACAATGGGCAGGTGCTCCTCTCAATGGCGGAAACGAATATTATACTAAAGCAGCTAACATGGCCCTTGAAGTTGTGAATGGTGGACAACACGCTCTTATACAACCAGAAGGAAGTAGTGATGACCTTAATTCTGCTTACAACGTCATTAAAACAACAAAATCTTCGAATGAAATTATCTATGCCAAAGAATACAACCAAACCAGTTACAATGTAGGTAACTCTTATGCTTGTCGTTCAATCGGAACAGATGCTTTCCAATGGGGTATTTTCAAACCGGGTGGAGACGTTTTGTATAATGCATACTTGCCTTGCGATATGTTGATCAATAGTTATGCCCCTGGTGATATCCGCGGACATGAAAAACAATTTTTCTTCAAAGAATATACTTACAAGATAGGTGAAAATACTATAACAAGTACATTAAATAATGTTGGAAACTGGGCTTGGCTTGATGAAAATGCTCTAAAAACAGGTAAAGATGGCGACTACAACATGCCTACATTCCGTTATGCTGAAGTATTGTTAATTGCGGCTGAAGGTCTTGCACGTACAGGAAAAGAAGGTGAGGCTAGAACTTATCTTAACCAAGTACGTAAACGTGCCGGATTAGCAGATGAAACTGCTGCTGGCGATGCGTTGATACAGTCTATCTTAACTGAGCGTTTCCATGAATTCCCATTAGAGTTCAAGATATGGGATGATATTCGTCGTACTCGTTTGTACCCGGAAGCTGATGGTAACCAATCAGGTAAGCTAAAATGGGTAGCACTTGCAACGGCAAAAATCCAAAACAAACCTGACGGAAGTACTAAAGTTGGCGCAATTCCTGAATATGCTCTATTATGGCCTATTCCATTAAGTGAAATGCAAGCTAACCCTTCCCTGCAAGGACATCAGAATCCAGGATGGAATTAAAATAAAGATTCTTACAAATAGTGAATCTTATTTGAAACCTATATAAAATTAATAACCTGCAATTCCCATTGCAATAAAGGAATTGCAGGTTGTTTAACTATAAATTACGAAAACAAGTATCTCTTTATTTCTCAAAACAATTGACAGAATATAATGAAAAAGCTAATATTATCTGTTCTACTTGTTCCTTTTTTAACATGTCAAAGCCAATCATTATCAACGAATCCGAAAGAACTGTTGGATAATGACCTTACAACATCTTACACAGGAAAAAGGCAACTGAATCAAATTGTATTTGATACAGAATATACCACGCCTGTGTTAAGCTATAAAATATACTCTACAGGGGAGCTCCCTGCTTATGATCCTACCAACTGGACTATAAAAGGATCGAATGATAGAAAAAAATGGACAATAGTAGATGAGAGAAAAGATCAGATTTTCTGCTCACGTTTTCAGGAGATATTATGTGTAGTACAAAAGCCTGCAACATACAAATATTATATGCTGGAGGCCAAGACGTCCAACAATGACACGCTGAAGATTGCTGAAGTTGTATTATCAAATAAAAACCTAAAAGCTGGTTGGGAAAACTTTAAATATCCCAAAGTAGTATTTGAGTCTCTCGATCCCGATACTGAAGGTAATAAGATATATCATCAGCTAGTGCAGAATCCTGACGAGTATGTAAAATACCATACCCAAAAGGTTGCCGAAATATTGTATTATACAGCTAATGATCCAATGGTAGATGTACAGGAAATAGACTATACACTGAAAGATTACAACGGAGTTTCGGCTAAAGGAGGCAGTTCTCCCAATATAAATATAGTGTATAGTACACAGCATATAGAAAAGTCGGCTAAAGAATCATTACATAAATTAGATTTCGAAACACGTGGCGTTCTTTATCACGAATTGACGCATGGTTACCAGTTTGAACCAAAAGGCATTGGAAACTATAGCAATAATAAAACTTTCTGGGCATGTATCGAAGGCATCGCCGATGCAGTGAGAGCCGAAGCAGGACTGTTTGATATGAGTACACGCAAACCCGGAGGCAACTGGATGGATGGTTACCGCACCACAGGATTTTTTATACAGTGGCTCACCACTAAAGACCCGGATGCAATCCGTAAATTTCACCTTACAGTAAGAGATATGGATGTATGGAGTTTTGATGGCGCTATCAAGAAAATTTTTGGTCCCGAAGCGAGCATCGAAGGCATGTGGAATGAATATCAGGAATATTTAATTAATAACGCTAAAAAATAATATGCAATTCAACAAAATTGTCCTCACTTTTTCTTTATACATTCTGTGTGGTATGGTATCCGGACAAGAGAAGACATCGTATGTCAACCCCATGATTGGCACTGTAAAGATGGGACATACGTTCCCGGGAGCCTGCGTTCCTCATGGCATTGTACAGTTAAGCCCGGACACGGATACTATACCTCATAGTATAAACGGTGTATATCAGAAAGACACATATAAATATTGTGCCGGATATCAGCACGACGACAAAACCATTGTAGGGTTTAGTCATACACACCTTAGTGGGACAGGACATTCCGACTTAGGAGATATTTTAATCGTACCTGTAACAGGACCACTCAAATTTAATCCCGGCACAGCCGACAAACCCGATTCAGGCTATCGCTCACGCTATTCGCATGATACAGAAAAGGCACGTCCCGGATACTATGAAGTTGTCCTCGACGACTATAAAGTAAAAGCACAGTTAACAGCAACAGAGCGTGTTGGCGTACATAAATACACATATCCCGAAGGTGAGGTTCAGAAAATATTATTGGATCTTACACACGGAATCTATAATTATGACGGAAAAGTTCTTTGGGCAAGCCTGAGAGTTGAAAACGACACGCTGATTACAGGCTATCGCATCACGAATGGTTGGGCTAGAGAAAACTATACCTACTTTGCGATCTCTTTATCTAAGCCAATAAAAAAATATGGATATGTAGATAAAGAAAAACCTAAATACTCAGGATTCTGGAGAAAGTTTGACTTACAGAATAATTTTCCTGAAATAGCCGGACGAAAAATTGTTACTCATCTCGAATTCGATAATAATGCTTCGGCTCCTCTTGTTATAAAAGTAGCTTTGTCGGCAGTGAGTACGCAAGGAGCAATAAAAAATCTTGAGGCTGAAACGAAAGGAAAATCTTTCGACCAGATAGCCGCAGAAGCAACAGCAAAATGGAACAAAGAATTGAACGTAGTAGATATAACAGGAGACATTGATAAGAAAACAATGTTCTACACATCATTGTATCACACGATGATCAATCCTTCAGTATATATGGACGTGGATGGGCAGTATAGAGGTATAGACCATAACATACATCAGGTTAAAGGCTTTACTAATTATACTATCTTTTCTGTATGGGATACCTTTAGGGCCCTCCACCCATTATTCAATCTTATCAATAGAGAGCGAAGCACCGACATTGTAAAATCGATGATCGCTCACTACGAACAAAGCGTTCACAAAGCATTACCTGTTTGGTCTCATATGGGCAACGAAAACTGGTGCATGATCGGCTATCACTCTGTATCTGTTTTAGCAGATGCTTTGGATAAGGGTTTGAACATAGACAAAGACAAAGCGCTGGAAGCGATGATAAGCAGTTCTAACCTCGATTATTATGATGGTACAGGATATTACAAAAAGCTAGGCTATGTCCCTGTTGACAAAAATGGAAGTGGCTCGTCCATCACACTTGAATATTCGTACGATGATTGGACAATATACAATACAGCTAAAAAGATAGGTAACCAATCTGTAGTAGATGCTTATCAGAAAAGGGCTTTGAATTACAGAAACGTATTCGATCATCAAATAGGTTTTGTACGTGCTCGTTTAAGCAACGGTGAGTGGAAAACATCATACAACCTGCTGAGCACGCATGGAGAAGGTTTTATAGAAGGCAATTCATGGAACTATTCATTCTTTGTTCCGCATGATGTAAAAGGGCTTATCAAAGAAATGGGTGGCGACAAACAGTTTATACAACGCCTCGACTCACTTTTCACCATGCACTTACCTGATGAGTTTTTCGCAGAAACAGAAGATGTTACCCGCGAAGGCGTTATGGGTAATTATGTACATGGAAATGAACCAAGTCACCACATAGCATATTTATATGCTTGGACTTCACAGCCTTGGAAAACACAGTACTGGGTACGGGAAATTATGAATCGTATGTATCGCAATAGCATCGATGGTCTTTGTGGCAATGATGACTGCGGACAGATGTCAGCTTGGTATATATTCTCAGCGATGGGATTCTATCCTGTTTGTCCGGGTACAAACCAATATATTCTGGGAACTCCTTATTTTCCTTACATGAAGGTAAACTTAGGAGAAGGACGATACCTGGAAATAAAAGCAGATAAAGTAAGTGATAAAATGCGCTATGTAAAATCGGTAAAGCTAAACGGCAAACCGTATACAAAAGCTTATATCAATTATGATGATATCAAAAATGGAGCAGAGCTTACATTCGAAATGTCATCAACTCCAAACAAAAAAAGGCTGTTCAATGAAGACGAAAAGCCATATTCTCTTTCTAAATAACTTGTTACGCTAAGATAAGAGTCATCTATTTATTCCGTTTGCTAGGTCTGGAGTTTGGGACAATACATATCCAAACTCCATAGTAAACAAACTCTCAACTTTATTACGAAGATTATGAATAAACTGTTTCGGGCCGCTGCCATTCTTATTATACATCTCACAGTCTTATCATGTAGTCAGAAGACACCAACAGAAGACATGGCTGTAAATATGACTTTAAATACCTATGTCAATCCTTTTGTTGGAACATCCGGATTTGGTAACGTATACCCGGGAGCTCAGATTCCCTTTGGAGGGATACAAATAAGTCCCGACACCGATTGTGACTATTACGATGCTGCAGCGGGCTATAAATATAACCATATGACAATAATGGGATTCAGCCTTACACATCTTAGTGGTACAGGAATCCCTGATCTTGGAGACTTCTTATTTATCCCCGGTACAGGCACAAAGAAATATACTGCGGGCACACACGAGAACCCCGACGAAGGATACCGATCACGATATAGCCATGATAAGGAATGGGCATCACCCAATTATTATGCTGTAGACCTGTTGGACTATGATGTGAAAGCAGAAATGACTTCCGGTATCCGATCCGGAATATTCAAATTCACATTTCCCAAAACAGATAGTGCTTTTGTGATGATAGATATGGATCATGTACAATGGTTTAAAACAGCATGGTCACAATTTAGAATAGAAAATGATTCAACCATCTGCGGATTTAAGCTGGTTAATGGATGGGGACCCGAACGCTATGTTTATTTTGTAGCACAGTTTTCCAAACCATTCAAACACTCAGGAATCATGCAAGACGGCAAGCCCGTAATCTATGATACAAAACGCTTCCGTAGCGATAAAGTAGCCTATGGTACTAAAATTATGGGATGGCTTGACTTTGATGCTGCGCAAGGAGCTGAGGTAGAAGTAAAAGTTGCGATCTCTTCCACCGGCACATCAGGTGCTTATGCCAATCTGAAAGAACTCGACAATCTGAACTTTGACAGCCTCAGAAAGAAGGGGGAAATACTTTGGGCTAAAGAACTAAATAAGTATAAAGTAAAAGGAACTAAAGAGCAACTGGAAACATTCTATACCTCTGTATATCATGCCTCGCTACATCCTTTCATATATGAAGATATAGATGGTAAATACAGGGCGCACGATTCGAATATCCGTAATACCGATAGCAAGTTTACCAACTATACCGTGTTCTCATTATGGGATACATACCGGGCTCAACACCCTCTTTTGAACCTGACGAACCCTGACAGAAATGCAAACATGATTAACTCCATGCTGGCTCATTATGACCAGAGTGTAGAGCACATGTTGCCTATCTGGTCTTTCTATGGGAATGAGACGTGGTGTATGATAGGCTATCATGGGGTTTCGGTTATTGCCGATGCTATAGTAAAAGACATCAAGGGCTTTGACTACGAGCGTGCGTATGAAGCAATGAAAACGACAGCAATGAACCCACATTATGATTGTTTACCGGAATACACCGCTATGGGTTGGGTACCTTTCGACAAAGAGCGTGAGTCTGTTTCGAAGACATTAGAATATGCTTATGACGATTATTGCGTCGCTATGGCTGCCAAGAAATTAGGAAAGGAAGAAGACTATAAATATTTCCTCAATCGTTCTCTATCTTACCAAAACCTGATAGATCCGGAAAGCAAGTTTATGAGAGGACGCGACTCTCATGGCAACTGGCGAACACCATTCGATGCGATAGCCTATACAGGCCCGGGATCTGTTCATGGATGGGGAGATATTACCGAAGGGTTTACCTATCAATATACATGGTATGTACCACAGGATGTACAAGGATATATAAACGAGATGGGTAGTGATGTTTTTGAACAACGTCTCGACTCTATGTTCACAATGGAACTGCCTGATGATATCCCGGGAGCGCATGACATTCAAGGACGAATTGGTGCATACTGGCATGGCAATGAACCTTGTCACCAGATAATATATCTCTACAACTATATCAAACAACCTTGGAAGGCACAGGAAAAGATACGCTATGTACTCGATACGTTCTATGGTAATAAGCCTGATGCCCTAAGCGGGAATGATGATTGCGGACAAATGTCGGCATGGTACATATTCAACTGCATGGGATTCTATCCTACATGTCCGTCAAGCAATATCTATGCGATAGGTTCTCCGGGACTGGAGGCTGTAGAACTTACATTGGCAAATGGAAAGAAGATATCTATGACCACCGAGAATTACAGTAAGCAAAACGTCTATATACAGGCTATGTTCCTCAATGGAAAAGAATATAACAAGACATATATTACTTACGACGATATAAAGAACGGAGCTGATATCAAGTTTGTATTGGGTAGCAACCCGAACAAATCATGGGGAACTTCGGATGAATCTGTAGCACCGTCGTTATCTAAGCCGAAGGAGACACTTCGCTATATAAAGAATTAGACTTGTAATGGAGTCTTAGTTTTCACTACATTACTAAGCCTGTCGATTATCTTATCGGCAGGTTTTTTTATATTACTTCCTTGCAAAGTTTTTCAATGTAAATATCCCCTCTTTCTTATACCTGATATCTTCAACCAAATAGAAAACTTTCGAATCAAAATCAGATATTATACCTATAACTTCATTCAATGATTTACGTCCTATGACGATCTCCACAATATGAACCTGAGATATAGCTCCTTCTCCTTTTACAAAGGTGGCTCCGATATCCTTGCTGTTCAGCACTTTTATAAGTTCCAAAGCTTCTTTCTTGGTGTATACACGCAGCAGCTGATACCCAAAGGCAATCCTGTTCTCAACCAAGATACCGACATAGTTGCCAGCGGCATAACCGGCAGCATAAGCAACATAAGCGACCAGACTATTGGCTTGGGAGAAGATCTGAGAAATAATAACAACCCAGATAAAGACTTCAAAAAAGCCCACAATCGGTGCTTTATATTTTTCACCTTTCGATACAAAGATTATACGCAATGTACCTAGCGTTACATCACATATACGGCCAAAGAAAATCATCACAGGCAACAACCAAGGATAAGTCTCAAAAATGGTAAACATAATAATCCTTTTTTATTTTTTGAATAAATATAAAGATACAAAATAAGACCCCTCACATCTGAAACAATAGGAGAAGAAACTAATCTATGTTAGATATCTTTACCCTTAAATAAGGATAATTAGAGAATATCAAGACAAGTAGTAGCCTTGTGCATTCATCTCGCTGATCAAAAGATAGCGGTAGTTTTCTTCATCCAGCAGATAGTCCCAACAACCCAGATGATGAAATAGTTCCCCGCCAAATCCGGTCTTGAACTGATAGAGTCCATACATGGGATGCGAATGATCAGGTCCCGGCGAAACGCCAAACATATCGTACTCGGTACAACCATATTCCTTCGCTATTTTTATAGCTTCCCACTGGAGTGCGTAAGTCGGCATATAGTTTCTCTTGCGAGAAGATGAAGCTCCATATAGGTATGTCCCTCTATGCCCCGACATAACAAGGAATATAGCAGCCAAAGGTTCTCCTTCGTGTTCTGCCAATAGGAGTTCAACCCGAGCCGGAGATGCAGTATCATCTGCTTTTGCAGTCAACACAGAGGAGAAATACTCTATATCATTTATATATAGTCCGTTTCGTAAAGCTGTCTCTTTATACAGATCGTACCAGATAGATATCTTATCCAACCCTACCCGATTGACACGAATACCTTTTTTCTGGGCCAGACGTATATTGTAACGTGTCTTGGGCTTCATTTGCATCAGAATTTCATCTTCCGACAGACTCAGATCTAAATATATAGTAGTAGATGGTAAAATATCAGAATTGCTCTTCCTCAGATTCCACTCTACAGTACCATAGTTTAGCTGAAACTCCTGATATTTTTTTTCGGGAGGCCCAATCCATACTCCTTGGTCATCATAGTTGCTCTCGTCGCACCAGTGCGATTGCCAGTTGAGATCGTAGCGGATAGCGATACAACTCTTAGGCAGATGAGAACGTATTATTTCAGACAACTCCTCTAAAAAACGCCCCTGAAATTCTTCAGACGGCTCTATCTCGGGACCATAAGGCACATAAGCCATGCTATATTCCGAGTTTAAAGGCTTTTGTAGTACCAGTACATCAGCATTGGTATATGAGTGTCCCCCTACATTTGTGTATATATCTCTGTTCTTTACCTTAAAGTCGAAAGCTTTGGTACCCAATCCCTGATGACTCTTCACCTCAGACCAAAAGGCTGTTTGTTGTACAATCGGTGTATCGTTTATGTCTCTTATTTCTTTTTCAAATACTTCAATTACCATGATTTTCACAAAATAGCTGCAAAGATAGGCATAATAAAAATGTAAAACCAACCAAGATACAAAAGGTGACAATTCCATAAAAACACATTACACTATATTACAGCCACTTAACCCCTAAAAGGTGACAAAAGTGACACTTTTAGCAGCTCTTTTGACCTGTCACTCTCCCCTATCTTCTTTCAGACCTAAAAGCCTTTATATAAGATAATTTGGAAAAACTTAAATACAAAAGAGACTGCCTGAGAGATGATGAAAACTCTACTCAGACAGTCTCTTATTTTATCCTTCTAAAAAGCCTATTTCAGTTCTTTAATCCTTATATTTCTAAACTTAACCGGCGAACCATGCCCCAAGAAGCCTATATGCCCCTTCGGATTGAACAAACCGGGATGCTGATGCCCATCTGCTGTTCCGTTCTTGGTTGCTTCTTTGATATCTCCATCGAGAATAACCTCTCCGTTGAGCGTTACCTTTATATGATTACCATTCGCGATTATCTCCTCTTCGTTCCATTCGCCCATCGGTTTGAACTTAGCACGTTTTGCCCCTATTATGCCATACACAGAACCATGTACTTGCAATGGTGTGATATCTTTATAAACAGGATTATCATGATCTAAGATCTGGATTTCCATGCCATCATACGCAGCATCCACACCCATCGGTGTACGGATACCTACCCCGTTGTTAGCCGCAGGAGTAAGCTGAAACTCGAAACGATATATAAAGTTTGCAAACTCATCTTTTGTATAAAGATTTCCGCCACGACCACCTTTCGGATCGAGGGCTATACAGCCATCCTGCAATTGGTAATCGGTTGTATTTCCTGTCCATTGGTGCATATTTGTACCATCAAACAAAATTTTGAATCCTTCCTTTTTCTCGTCTGCCGATAGCTCAAAAGGTTTAGACCTCTCCAATTCTTTGACATATATATTACGATAATATACTTTGCTGCCATGAGCTTGCAGTTCTATCTGCTCGATAGGCGAAATCGGCTGGCTACGATCCCAGTAGTTTTCAAGAATCACATTATCTACGACCAATACTCCATTCAATTTTACAGTAACACGGTCTCCTACCATTTTAATATAAAACGTGTTCCATTCTCCCAATTTATTATCGGCGAGAGTCAATGGGTCTTTTGGATTTTTCTCATTATTATATAATCCGCCCGATCCTACTTGTGCTCCTACATTTACACGTGATACATCCCATATCTGCACTTGAGGAACTCCCCGCAAATAAATTCCGGCGTCTGCCTCAGGCCCCGCAGGATCTAGGTTCCAATCAACATACATTTCAAAGTCGCCATACTGTTTCACAGTGCAAAGGTTATCTCCTCCTTTTCCGTCGAAGACAAGGATTCCATTTTCAGCTTTCCAATGTTTTGCCGCTACCTTATCGGCTGCTTGTTGCTTTTTAGCCAGCACAGCCGGTTTCATTTTTGCACGGGCTATCGGATTTTCTACAATTCCTTTCCATCCATCTAAGTCTTTTCCGTTGAAAATAGAAACAAAGCCTTCTTCTTTCGGCATTTCATTCAGATGCTTGCGGATAGCCTGTTTCTGGTAATCAGCGTCAGCATTGCTCAATACATCTATTACCTTGTTCAACAGTTCCTCTACCACCTTACCTGTATAATTTTTATTGCCTAAAGCTATTTTAGCCACAGCATCTGCTGCAGCCTGTTGCAAAGGCTTACTATCCAAATATTGTCCGGCACATAGCAAAGCCAGATAAGAACCTGTATTACCCAACTGAGACAAAATACTATTCTTTTGGCCATCAGTGCGTGCTATTTCCAAAGCATCGGTAAGAAGCAAACGCCTGTTTTCTCCTGTAAGCTTAGGATTAGCGACTAATTGGATATATCGGTTAATTGCCCTGTCGAAATACAGGATATCCGCTCTGTTTTTGCAAATAGCAAGTAACTCAGCCGCAGCATCGATATCTTTCCAATCTGATAATGCTTGAAAAGCGGCATCCTTTGCCACTCCGCTTTCTTTGTTGAAACGATCGACAATAAAGCTCAATGCTTTTTCATCGCCCGTCTTTGATAGCACAGGATAATATAAATACTGTTTATCGTTACTCACCTGCCCCATACGAGCCATGATAACATCATATTGTTTTTCATTTGAATATGACTGGAGAGCACCTGCAATCGCCTGCTGAACATAAGGAACATTTTCTGAAGAAGCAGACTCAAGAAGAGCATACAATTGGTTTAGGTTTTCTGCCGAAACCACATCTTTGAGAGCTGTATATGCAGCAGTCTGCACATCCGGCGATGTAGAATTGATTTGTTCAAGCACTGTAGCTATATTAGCCGAAGATTTGCGCTCAGCCAACAACTGTAATCCGGCTACTTTTCCGGCTGCGTTTGCTCCTGCTATTACAGGAACAACGGCAGAAGCAATATCTCCATTTGTAGCAGACAATGCGTCTTTGGCTATTGCTACCGTTTTAGGGTCGGCATCGTTCAATAAATAAGCAAGAGCTGCTATCGCCTTCGGATCTGTGGTCTTAGCCAGTATATTTGCTGCCGATTTTTTCATATCAGCGCTACCTGCCGTCAAAAAACCAATTGCAGGTTCAATGATCAAAGGCTTTATTTCGTTTCGTTTATTCTGCGATTCAGATTCCTCCCCGAGCCAGTTGAGAATATCCAACTGTGCATCAGGTTTTGTCTTTTTCAATGATTTAATCAGCTCCGCATACATTTTGCTATCTGCATAGTTAGAAGCGTATGTCAACGCAGCATATCTGTAATTACGATTGCCGTCTTTGAGTGCACTCTGCAGTTGCTGCAAGACATTTGCAGGCTTCGCCTCCATCAGTATTTGTAATGTTGCTGAACGGGTCTGTGTTTGCCCTGCTTTTTCTGCTTTTTTCATCAGATCTGAGGCTGCTTTTTCTGCCTCTTTTTTATCTCCCTGAGTGAGTACACGTTTAATGAGGGCAATATAAGCTTCGTTAGCACCACTTTTACCCATTGTATAATTGTCTTTTTCGGCTGCAAGAGCTAAATCCTGCAAAGAAGCCTTTGATCCAAGCTGGCTTAATGCATACAATACAGTTTTCTTCTTGTCTGTATCATTGGTATCCAATAAACGCCTTAGTGAATTTTCGGCATCGGTTACTTTCAGTTTAGCTAATGCCAGAATAATACTTTCCGAAGACTTATCGTCGGCAGAAGCACTTAAAGCATTCAATAACGCTTTTTGTGACGACGGCGTGTTGATCGCCGATAAAGCTGCGGCAGCAGGACCACAGAGAGACTCATCAGCAAGATATGTAGCAAGCTTAGCAACAGCCTCATCCTTACCTATCAGTTCTAGTTGTCTGATAATAAAAGCTTTGATCTCACGATCACTTACCATATCAAGGGCTTTGATATAAGCGCCGGACACCACTTGTCTTTTATCTCCCATCCCTTCGGCAGAAACATAGTGAGAAAGTCCGCTTAAAGCAAATTCTACTTGCGAATTAGCTCCTTTACCTAAAGGATTCATCATCTTCACCAACAGCAAAACACCTTCTTCTCCTGTAGAAGCCAAATCTTTTATCTGGGCATAATATTGTTCAGTTTGCTGAGCCGGCATTTGTGCCAAAACATCAGCAACAATGGTTTTAGCGGTTCTGTTTGTCGGATATTGTGCAAATATCATCACTGAACAAAACAGAAATACGCCTAATAATGAGTATATTTTTTTCATGATTATATTGTTATCTTGTTTGTTTTTGATAGTACAGGTTAAATATTCCAAGGGGCACGCATTGGTTGGTCAAGCAAACGGTTAGCCGCATCATCATTCACAAACTCAAGTTTTACGGGATCAAAATGCAGCGTGCGATTTAGCCTCAACGCTACAATTCCCATATTTACTATTGTAGACGAGCGGAAGCCATTCTGCTCGTTAAGGGCAAACTGTTTACGCGTTTTCACACTTTCGATGAAATCTGTAACCTGTTCTTCGGGCTCGGGATAGGCAGCTAGTTTCTTTTCCCAATAAGGTATATCACAAACAAAATTTTTATAAACATTACCGTTTGGCCCTGATATATACGGCGTGTTAGGATCTCCATAATCATCACCCCACAGTACGATCTGGCAACCATCATCGTAAGTATATGTGATAGAACGCCATGTACCTATTGCATCGGGATGTTGTTGTGGCGCATCCACTTCCACTTTCATCGGGCTGGTATGATCTTTGCCAAGGAAATATTGTACAGGATCTATATAATGCTGGCCCATATCTCCCAAACCGCCTCCGTCGTAATCCCAATACCCACGGAACGTTTGGTGTACACGATGACTATTATAAGGCTTGTACGGTGCCGGGCCAAGCCACATATCATAATCAAGCTCGGCAGGAATAGCCTCCGGCTGAAGGTTTTCTTTTCCTACCCAGTAGAATTTCCAGTCGAAGCCTGTATGCCTGCTGATCGTAACCTTTAATGGCCAACCCAGCATACCGCTCTGCACCAACTTCTTTAGCGGGCGAACCGGTGTTCCCAATCCATAAAAATTATCAGTGAAACGAAACCATGTATTCAAACGAAACTTCGAACCATATTGCTTAACAGCCTCCATCACACGCTTTCCTTCTCCTATGGTACGGGTCATGGGTTTCTCGCACCAAATATCTTTTCCGGCCTTGGCCGCCTCCACAGACATTATACCATGCCAATGGGGAGGTGTTGCTATATGAACAATGTCAACATTTTTGTCTAATATCAAATCGCGGAAATCGTGATATGCTGCAATATTATCAGTTACAAGGTGTTTCCCCAACTCCAGATGCTTTTTATCCACATCACATACAGCAACCAACCTTGTGCCTGCGTAATTCACATGACCACGCCCCATGCTGCCTGTTCCTATAATCCCCTTAGTCAACTGATCGCTGGGAGCAATGTAGCCTCTACCCATCACATGACGAGGAATAATAGTAAGAGCTGCTGCGCTTCCTAAAATTTTAAAAAAGTCTCTCCTATTTGTTTTCATGATATAAAATAAATTGATAATATTTCGATTTTAAGAATAACCGGGCTAAATATCATTATGTCATATTCACCCGATGACAGGCACAAAAAACAGATGGAATTCACCACATGTACTACAAAGATAACGAAGTATAGCAAAAATAATAATTAAAATCAGAATTATATAGGCAAAATTTACAACCGAAAGTTTGTATGAAAGAATAGTACATTTTCTTCATTTGCCAATTCTCTAAAACGACATACTAAAGACTAAAACAGGATGCTATAATTAACGCTATGGTGCATCCTTTCTAAAATAAAAATCCCTATAAACTTTCTGTTCATAGGGATTCAATAAATCTCCAATATCGGTTACACGGCAACGTCTGCCCAAGAAGATCGGAAGCTTTTCCGATATTGAGCCGGAGTAATCTCCATAAAGCTTATAAACTGACGGCGAAGATTTTCACCTGTCTTTAGTCCACAATTATCGGCTATTTCGTCAAGAGATAATTGTGTTTCGATAAGATGTTGACTGGCATTTTCCACACGCAGCTTATTGATAAACTTCGCTGGGGTTACACGCAGTTCGCGCACAAAGACACGAGCAAAATTACGAGGGCTCATTGCCGCATATTCTGCCATTTTTTCTACCGTGATGTCTTCTCTCAGGTGTTCAAGTATCCATTCGCAAACCCTTCGGATAGTTGGGTTACCGATCAATTTAGAATCTAAATATGAGCTGAATTGTGCCTGATTGCCGGGGCGTTTGAGATACAAGACCAACCAGCGGGCAATATGCAAGGCAAACGACTGTCCCAGATCTTCTTCGATGAGAGCCAAAGCCAAATCCATACCGGAGGTAATCCCTGCCGCTGTATAAATATTTCCATCCTTAATAAAAATACGGGCTATCTGCACATTTACTAAAGGATACATCTGTTCCAACGCTTCATTTCTCGACCAATGGGCAGTTGCTTTCTTCCCATCCAGCAATCCTGCTTCGGCAAGAATAAAAGCACCCGAACAGACCGAACATATCCGACGGGTCGTTTTTGCCTGATCTTTGATCCATTCTATCATCTCATCCTTCAGGTTATCCTCAAGATGGCGAGCCAATCCTGTTACAATAAGCGTGTCAATCGGATAATCTATTTCGGTATAACATCCTTCACTTAATATTGATAAACCCGAAGATGTATCGATCTGCCTTCCCTTACCCATAGATACGACATGTGCCTGATACGTGAAATCAATATCCTTATCTACCATATCAAACTGTTCGATTGCTTTAGTAAATACCTCCAATGGGCCAACCATAGTCAGCAGGGTGGAGTTGGGAGGAACCAGAAACACAATATGCCTTATTTTTAACTGTTTACTCATCTGTTTTTTATTTTAGAATCTAAAAATAAGTATTATTTAGTAAAATCAATCCGACTTGGCAGGATTTGTATATTTTTTGTCATTTCAGACAAAGATATTATAATGTATCTTTGTAGTACTAAAAAGAACAAGATATTTTATCATTTAAAAACCAATTCATTATGAAAGCAATTAAAGTAGGTATTAATGGTTTTGGACGTATCGGACGTTTGGTGTTTAGAGCTGCTCAAAGCAGAAGTGATATACAAATAGTTGGTATCAACGATTTGATGGATGTTGAATATATAGCTTATATGCTCAAATATGATAGCATCCACGGACAATTTGATGGATCAATTGAGACTAAAGACGGCAAACTTGTTGTCAATGGAAATACAATCCGCATCTCAGCAGAAAAAGATCCTGCTAATCTGAAATGGAATGAGGTTGAAGCCGAATATATAGTAGAATCTACAGGGTTATTCCTTACGAAGGAGAAAGCTCAAGCACATATTGCAGCAGGTGCAAAATATGTAATTATGTCGGGTCCATCTAAGGATGATACACCAATGTTTGTTCCGGGTGTAAATGACGACAAGTATGTGAAAGGCACTCAGTTCATATCTAACGCATCATGTACCACTAACTGTCTGGCATTGGTAGCCAAAGTACTGAACGATAAGTTCGGCATAGAAGAAGCGTTGATGAGTACTATACACTCAACCACTGCCACTCAAAAAACAGTAGACGGACCATCGTTGAAAGACTGGAGAGGAGGACGTGCAGCTTCGGGTAATATTATCCCTTCAACTACAGGAGCCGCAAAGGCTGTAGGCAAAGTGATCCCTGAACTCAACGGAAAATTAACCGGTATGTCTTTCCGCGTACCAACTCTTGATGTGTCTGTTGTCGACCTGACTGCACGTTTGTCTAAACCGACTTCTTACGAAGAAATTTGTAAAGCAATGAAAGAGGCTTCGGAAGGATCATTAAAGGGTTATTTGGCATATACCGCCGACGAAGTTGTATCGTCTGACATGATAGGTAATCCGAACACTGCTATTTTTGACGAAAAAGCGGGGATTATGCTTAACCCTACATTTGTAAAAGTAGTAGCGTGGTACGATAACGAATGGGGATTCTCTTGTAAAGTATTGGATTCAATCGCTGCAATGAAAAAAGTAAACGGATAACAGTACATACAGCTGACAGATAATATGAGGCTATTCTATATAGAATAGCCTCTTTTTCTTTTATTATTTTAGGTTGATTTTATAAAGCTCGAAGAACATTCTCAAAAAATACAATTTTGGATATTTATTCTTTTATTTGAAAAGAGTAAAAAAATATTAAAAAGAAAGAATTAAACACATTTAATCTATACCCCTACAATCCTAAAACTAAGTACAGATACCATTTTTTTCTTATAAAAACATCTCATATTGATTATCTATAAGAGTAATAGTTAAAATCGATAAAACTTATCTTGTTCTCATTTGTTTATAGGGTGATGTGTAATATACACATTACAAAACGAACTTTTTTGACAACTAACAATCAATAGATAGACTATGGAATTTGATATCGCAATTATCGGTGGAGGTCCGGCAGGGTATAATGCAGCCGAAATAGCTGCATCGAACGGATTAAAAACTGTCCTTTTTGAAAAGAAATACATCGGAGGTGTATGTCTCAACGAAGGATGTATCCCCACAAAAACACTTTTATATTCAGCCAAAACACTGGATAGCATAAAAAATGCAAGCAAATACGGAATTACATTAGACAACGCCCCTTCTTTCGATGTATCAAAAATAATTGACAGAAAGGATAAAGTCGTAAAAAAATTAACGGCGGGAGTCAGCTTTAAATTATCATCATACGGTGTTACTGTAGTTAAAGATACAGCAACCATCACCGGGGAGAAGGATAATAAGATCAACATTTCGAGTGGTAAGGAATCCTATTCAGTAAAATATTTGCTATTATGCACAGGATCCGAAACTGTTATACCTCCGATAAAGGGGTTGTCTGAAGTAAATTACTGGACATCGAAAGAAGCCTTAGAGCTTGATGACTTACCAAAATCACTCGCAATCATTGGAGGCGGTGTCATTGGTATCGAATTCGCTTCTTTCTTTAATAGCATGGGTGTAGAAGTGAATGTTATAGAAATGATGCCTGAAATACTTGGAGTAATGGATAAAGAAACATCAGCCATGCTTCGCAGCGATTATGCAAAGAGAGGAATTAAATTCCATCTGAACACCAAAGTTACAGAAGTTACCAAGAAAGGTGTAATTGTAGAGAAAAATGGAAAGACTCAAACAATTGAATCTGAAAAGATACTGGTAAGTGTGGGACGTAGAGCTATTACCACAGGATTCGGACTGGAGACTTTAAACGTGGAGCTTCTCAAAAACGGAGTGAAGGTTAATGAGTATATGCAAACCAGCCATCCTCGTGTATATGCCGCAGGAGATATTACCGGCTTTTCGTTGCTTGCTCATACAGCCATCAGAGAAGGAGAAGTAGCTATCAGTCATATTCTTGGCGAGGATGACAAAATGAGTTATAAGGCTATCCCAAGTGTAGTATATACAAATCCCGAGATAGCAGGAGTAGGAAAAACAGAGGAAGAGCTGACTGCAAAGAATGAACCTTTCCGTGTGCTCAAACTACCCATGGCCTATTCAGGGCGATTCATTGCAGAAAATGAAACAGGAAGCGGGCTATGTAAAATCATAGTAGACAATAGCGATCGCATTATAGGATGCCATATGTTGGGTAATCCGGCATCTGAATTAATTCTGTTGGCCGGAATTGCGATAGAAAATGGCAGCACTGTAGAAGAGTTCCGTAAACATGTCTATCCGCATCCAACTGTAGCTGAAATTATACACGAGACTTTATTCTCTTAACAAAATGCTTTGTATTAACAATACACATACCGACGCATGGTTCAACATGGCCAGCGAAGAATATCTTCTGAAAAATTTCTCAGAAGAATTTTTCATGTTATACCAGAATGAACCGTCAGTAGTTATAGGCAAGTACCAAAATGTATTGGCCGAGGTTAATCTCGACTTTATACAAAGGAATAATATCAAAGTAGCACGACGCTCATCGGGTGGTGGAACTGTATTTCATGATCTGGGTAATCTGAACCTTACTTTTATAGAAAACAATAAAGGCATAGGCTTTCACCGGTTCACAGAAAGAATAGTTTTGCTTTTATCCACTTTGGGCATCCATGCTGAGGTAGACACACGCTTGGCAATAAACATTGATGGACTCAAAATATCGGGCAGTGCGCAATGTGTACACAAAGACAGGGTTATGTTTCATGCTACACTGCTTTTTTCATCCGATCTCAACAGGCTCACTACTACGCTTGAAAGTGATCCGAAACAACTGGAAAACAAAGTCGATAAGCGGATTTATGTCAAGTCGGTAAAAAGTCCTGTTACGAACATTCTGAACCATATAGATAAGCCATTAAATATAAATCGTTTCAAAGATTATATCATGGCTTATTTCATGAATGAGAAAGAGGGAAATTCTATTTATCAATTCACGAGTGAAGATGTTTTAAATATAAAGAAACTGGTGAATGAGAAATATGGAACAGATGAATGGAATTATGACGGGAAGAAACCCAAGGTCTCGGAACAAGCATTTCAATCTATAATTTAAAAGAAATTACTATAAAATATAATACAATATAAACCATGGCAAAATTTGAAATTAAAATGCCCAAATTGGGCGAAAGTATAACCGAAGGGACTATCATTTCGTGGTCGATCAAAGTTGGGGATACAATCAATGAAGATGACATTTTGTTTGAAGTAAATACAGCAAAAGTCAGTGCGGAAATTCCATCTCCTGTATCAGGTAAAATTCTTGAAATATTATTCAAAGAAGGAGATACTGTATCAGTCGGTACTGTTGTAGCTATCGTTGAACTGGAAGGTGAAGAAGGCGAAGAAGAAGTAAGTACTGAAAGTGCAAAACAAGAAGAACCGACACCTGCTCCTGCTCCTACTAAGGCTGAAGAAAAAGCAACTCCGGCCGCACCTGCTAAAGTATCGGAAGAAAAAGTAAGTAAAGGCACAGCAGACAGATGGTATTCTCCTGTTGTCCTACAGAAAGCAAAAGACGCAGGAATCAGTCAAAGTGAACTTGATTCTGTACCCGGAACAGGTTACGAAGGACGCCTCAGCAAACGTGATATTGAGCTATACATAGACAATAAGAAAAAAGGAGTATCAACAACACCGGCACCGGCAGCAAAAGCGTCTACACCGGCAGTTCCCGCACCATCACAAGAAAGCGCACCAAAGGCAGCGCCTGTACAAGTTGCAGATGGGGATCAGGTGATTCCGATGGATGCCATACGTCGTATTATAGCCGACCGAATGGTTGCTTCTAAAAAGATATCTCCGCATGTAACCAATGTGATAGAAGTAGATGTAACCAAACTAGTAAACTGGCGTGAACAAAACAAGGATACTTTCAAGAAACGCGAAGGTGTAAGCCTCACATATATGTCGCCGATAGTTGAAGCAACAGCAAAAGCATTGAAGGATTTCCCTCGCATCAACTCTTCTGTGGACGGGTATAACATTATAGAGAAAAAACGTATCAACATTGGTGTTGCTGTTTCTCTGAATGATGGAAACCTGATTGTTCCTGTAATAAAAGATGCGGATAAGTTAAGTTTAAGTGGTTTGGCTGTATCAGTGAATAATATGGCAAACAAGGCTCGTGCCAATAAATTGTCGCCGGATGAAATTCAAGGAGGAACATTCACTATTACCAACTTTGGTTCATTCAAGAGCTTGTTTGGTACTCCGATTATCAACCAGCCGGAAGTAGCAATACTTGGTGTAGGCATCATTGAGAAGAAACCTGTAGTAGTAGAGACTCCCGAAGGAGATGTTATCGCTATCAGACACAAGATGTACCTTTCATTATCGTACGACCACCGTGTGGTAGACGGTATGCTGGGAGGAAACTTCTTGTACCGCATAGCTGAATATTTGGAAAACTGGAATGCCTAACCTAACTCAAAACAGAAAAACAGATATGAAAAAATATGATATAAAAACAACAGATAAAGAAACTCTAAAAAACTGGTATCACCTGATGACATTAGGACGGGCTATCGACGAAAAAGCCCCGGCCTATTTGCTACAATCTCTCGGATGGTCTTACCATGCTCCATATGCAGGACACGATGGAATCCAGCTTGCAGTGGGGCAGGCATTTACTAAAGGCGAAGATTTCATGTTCCCTTATTATCGTGATATGCTAACCGTTCTTTCTGCAGGTCTTACTGCAGAAGAACTGATACTGAACGGTATTTCGAAAGCAACTGATCCGGCTAGTGGCGGACGTCACATGTCGAACCACTTTGCCAAACCAGAATGGCACATAGAGAACGTATCTTCTGCCACAGGTAATCACGATTTACATGCTGTAGGAGTAGCCCGTGCCATAAAATATTATGAGAAAAAAGGTGTCGCTATTACGTCACATGGAGAATCTGCCATGTCGGAAGGCTATGTATTTGAAGCAATAAACGGAGCATCGAAAGAAGAACTGCCTGTTATATTTGTCATACAGGATAACGGTTACGGGATATCGGTTCCTAAAAAAGATCAGACAGCAAACAGAAAGGCTGTAGATAACTATTCAGGTATAAAAAACCTGAGAATAATGTATTGCAACGGTAAGGATGTTTTCGACTCTATGAATGCAATGGCCGAAGCTCGCGAATATGCTATTGCAAATCAGAAGCCGGTATTGATGCACGCCAATTGCGTACGCATCGGCTCACACTCCAACTCGGATAAGCATACTCTGTATCGTGATGAAAACGAATTGAAATATGTAAAAGAAGCCGATCCTTTACATAAATTCCGTCGGATGCTGTTGCGTTACAAACGCTTTACAGAAGAAGAATTGCAAGCCATAGAAGCCGAAGTAAAGAAAGAAGTGAGTGCTGCTAACAAAAAAGCTTTAGCTGCTCCTGATCCCGATCCTAAATCTATTTTCGATTTCGTTATACCAGAACCATATAAACCTGAAAAGTATGTGGATGGAACCCATAATGAAGAGGGCGAAAAGAAAAATCTGGTAACGGCTATTAACGAAACACTCAAAGCGGAGTTTAGACACAATCCCGACACTTTCTTGTGGGGGCAAGATGTGGCAAACAAAGACAAAGGGGGAGTGTTCAACGTTTCGAAAGGCATGCAACAAGAGTTTGGAGAAAAACGTATTTTCAACGCTCCTATTGCAGAAGACTTTATCGTGGGAACAGCAAATGGTATGAGCCGTTTCGATCCGAAAATACGAGTTGTTATAGAAGGTGCTGAGTTTGCCGATTATTTTTGGCCGGCAATGGAACAATTTGTAGAATGTACGCACGATTACTGGCGCAGCAACGGTCAGTTTTCACCGAATATCACTTTACGACTTGCATCGGGTGGATATATCGGAGGCGGAATATACCACTCTCAGAATATTGAAGCGGCATTGGCAACATTGCCGGGATGCAGAATCGTTTATCCTTCTTTTGCAGACGATGCAGCAGGTCTGTTGCGTACAAGTTTACGTTCGGAAGGATTAACCGTATTTCTAGAGCCAAAAGCTTTATATAACTCTGTAGATGCAGCAACAGTTGTACCTGAAGATTTTGAAGTACCTTTTGGCAAAGCTCGTGTTCGCCGTCCCGGAAAGGATCTAAGCCTTTTCACGTATGGAAACACAACATTACTCAGCCTCTCTGTGGCAGAACGTTTGGCTAAAGAAGATTGGGATGTCGAAGTAATCGACTTGCGATCTTTAGTTCCATTGGATAAAGAGACTATCTTCGAATCGGTAAAGAAAACAAGTAAAGCACTTATTGTACATGAAGACAAAGTATTTGCAGGTCTTGGTGGAGAAATTGCAGCGATAATTGGTTCAGAAATTTTCCAATATCTGGATGCGCCGGTACAACGTGTAGGTTCTACTTTCACGCCTGTAGGCTTCAATCCGATACTAGAAAAAGCTGTGCTTCCGAATGTGGATAAAATCTATGAAGCTGCTAAGAAATTACTTGAATTTTAACAATAACAAAAAACACTATATATGCAATGAAGAAAATAGGATTGTTTTACGGAACAACTACAACCAAGACAGCCTCTATTGCTAAAAAGATAAAAGAGGCTTTTGGTAGTGAAAATGTTGACCTTGTCTCAGTTGAAGATGCATGGAAAAAGGATTTTGAAAGTTATGACAATATTATTGTAGGAGTAGCAACATGGTTTGATGGAGAGCTACCCAATCATTGGGATGAAGTAAGACCCGAACTGGAGGCTTTGAATCTGAAGGGCAAGAAAGTTGCCATTTTTGGACTTGGGGATCAGGTGAGGTACCCGGAAAACTTTGTTGACGGAATAGGTATTTTAGCTGAGACATTCGAGTCGGTTGGTGCTAAAATAGTTGGCTTTACATCTATCGATGGTTATAATTTTGAAATGTCACGTGCCATTCGAGATCACAAGTTCGTTGGATTAGCCATAGATAAAGAAAACCAGTCGAAATTAACAAACGATCGAATAAAAAGCTGGGTAGAACAACTGAAAAAAGAATTTGATTAAATAGCAAATTGCTTTATTATAAGAAAGGAACTTAATCGAGGATTTCCCTAAACGATTAAGTTCCTTTTTAATTATAATCTATTGAGATAATCTTTAGATTTACAATATTTAAATCATAACGAAAAATTCATATCCGTAATGATGCAAATATAATTGTATGCTCGAATTCTATCCTAACTCCAACTGTTTAATTATAGATTACAATTATAACGAAGTTGTCGAAGCCCCTTGTGTAATATCTAAATAGGGCCTATAAATAAATGGTATTATATATCTAGGAGTAGAAGTTACACCTTTAACTCCTAAAAAGCCAATTCGTCCTAATTTTTGAGCAATAACAAGGGCGTCTTCCTTTGATATATTCCATTTCGACATTAAAGTTTGAATGGTATGTTCTGCTTTTCCACCCCGTAAAGCTTCTATATACTCTTTAAGCTCTGAATATTCTGAATAAATTGTTTGTTCTAATCTTTGTTTACTAACATTATCAAAAGCTTCTTTGAATGACTGTCTAGAAATGATGATTTCTTTATCTAATTCATTTATACCATTTTCTAGTCTTTTTAATTGAATTTTTTTAGCATGATTAAAAAGTTGAATTAATTCTCTTGGGGTATTAACACCATTACCATCTCTAGTCCTCGACAAAATCCAATCTAATGTACTCGGCTTTTTTTGTCCAACATCTATTTGGTCAGGAAATAATCTATAAAAAAGATGCTCTTGCTTGGAGAAATCTGAAAGAACTACATTTTTATCAATATTTAAACTATCAATTAAATCTTTATTATCCAAAATCCTTCTGATTAAGAGATTTAATAGTGATTCTTTTGTCCATTCAAGATTTTGAAATTTAGTTATATGACTTGCTTCTCTAAACCCATCTTGAGTAATTCTCTGCCATATGTCATCTCTTAAGAAAATTTTCAATTTAATTTCTGAAAATTTAAATAAGTCAAGATAAACTTTAAATAAAGCACGCAAAGCATTTGTTTCTAATTCTTCACTTTCAATAAATGCAACATCTAATCGGTCAATAATAACCCAAAGCTTAATATTGTTCTCTTTAAGAGATTTTGCCAATAAATCATACGCATATTCAATAGGAATTAACCCTTTATCAAAATCACTTTTTGAAGGCTCGCCAAATGAAATAGAGAACTTCTGACCAGAATACATTCCTGTTAAAGGGTCAAATTCAGCGGTTGTACTTATTTCTTTTCCATTGGTGAACGATCGAGCATAATCTAAACAAGCTTTAAGGAAACTGGCCAATTTATTTTGGGCTGGGACTAAATTACAATCTATGAGAATTTGTTTAATTTGTTTAACTTCTTTAGCATATTTATCATTAATTCCATAATCATTAAAAATGTTTACAGTTATTACTAAGAAATATAATTTCCATAACCTTACAAATTCAGTCTCACTGGTTGGAGGATCATTCGTCAGATTTGAGAAAGCAGTGTTTCCTGTTGGATTCTCTCCTGCCGTTAATAATATCCCTTCGTCAAATAATACACTCTCATCATTAGTTAAATTTGTATAAATAGCACTTTTCCCTGCTCCTTTTGACCCATAAATAATATCATTCGTCCCATTTCTTAAGGATTTCCATGAGTCTGTCTCCAAAAAGTAATCTCGCAATTTTTCAACTTCTTGTTCTGCAATACTTTCTCCGAAAGTTATTTTTTCTAATAATTCTCTTTTACTCATGTCATAGGTTTTAATCCTTATATTGTTTATATTAAATGATTTTCTACTTATTCTATCTCCCCATACTCCTCAATCTTCTCCTCACAAATCCTTTTTGTGATATCCCCAAGCAATTCCACATTTGGAATAAAGACGTCAATATCCTCCTTGGTGATTACAAAATCAGGATTGTAACATCCATTTATATTAACTGAAGTAAATATGATTTTATATTTAACCCTTTCTACAAAAAAGAAAAAGTGCTAGACCTTAAAGATATATAAAAAAAGTAAAAATTGAGATTAACTTTTGTCTTTTAATTATATGAATGAAACTTGAAAACTGATATTTATTTTTTGTAGACTACAGAGTAGCTCTGATGTGATGTTCTGGTATAGCCTTAAAAAGAGAAATCCGTATAAACAGAATTTACACGGATTTGTTTTTTTTTACTAAAATAGTGGAGCTGGAGGGACTTGAACCCTCGTCCAAACAAGGAACTAATTTGCTTTCTACATGCTTATCTTCGCTTAAGTTTTCGTGAATGAGCAAGACCGAAGCCACCAACTCAAACCTTAGCTTTTTTATTTCAGATAAGGGCCAAAGCCTCTCCTATCCTATCTCCGATTTGTCTGCACCACCTGATCGGCACGCTTCGAAGCCACAGCTTCCGGGTGATGTCTTGTCCTTACACCTGTGCAAGGATTAAGCTAGAATCTACTATACTTCGATTAAGCAGCAAGAGCGTAATTGTTATTGCCAGTTAAATTTGTGACGTCTGAGATTATAGTGCCAGCCGACTACGCACTGCATGCTTACAAACCACTTCATCTCGCTGTCAAAGCCAGTCAGCCCCATTGGTTTATTCGCGTCGATATATAACGCTTTAATATCAAACTTTAGATATCGAGTAACAAACGAGTAACAAAAAATGGTAAAAGTTTGTCTAAACAATATCTGATACAAAGATAATCCTTTTTTAGGATATACAACATATCAAGCCAAAGCTATTACAATTTCACGTATTGTAAATAAAAGGTATACCACTTTAAACACTTCAAAGTCCTCTAAAATCATCTCCCCTAAACGACTAATAATTTCTCTCTTCTTGTCAATTCAAAAATATCCTTTATCTTTGCACACGCTACAACCGGAGGACAAAGGAGAGGTGCTCGAGTGGTTGAAGAGGCACGCCTGGAAAGCGTGTATACCCCTAAAGGGTATCGAGAGTTCGAATCTCTTCCTCTCCGCTTAAAACAATGATTATCAAGAATAAAAAAGGACTAAAATAAAATTCAGTCCTTTTTCTATTTTTATAGATTCCTATTTACTTGGATGCTGAATCATCTTTTTCAAGCTCAAGATTAACTGTTGTATTATCCCATTTGTTCATTTGTCCTGTTCCTAAATCTACAATAAAACCAGGCCAGAATAGGATATTCCATAGAGAGGTCGTATTGAAAGTAGACTCTAAAATAAAAGGCAATGTCTTATATCCTTCTTTTTTAGCCAAAAGTTGCTTGTCGCTCATTTTCTTTTTAACGGAGATAGTCGCAGTTTTGTCACTTCCTATTTCTGCTAATTTCACATTATTACTTGCATCATAAATTTTTGTACCCTCAATCCCCGAAAACGTTATGCTTTGCTTAGATGGAGTAAATATTGTAGCACAAGACGAAAATAAAAAGACAACAGATGCGAATACAACTAATTTTTTCATAATATGTAATTTTATATTGATAGATTTAGACAAATCTATGAAATCATTTTTATTTTTCGTTTATTTCTGCCTATATATTTTAACAAATCTGAGAACTTATTTTATAAGGCTTATTCATTGAATTATTTATCTATCTACTCGCTTATCGATAAAAACAATAAAGACAATATATTAGAAATAATTATTTCTTTCTGTCTCTTTTTAGTTAATTTAGATCTCTACTTCATAATATGCTAATCCTATTTAAAGATAAAAATGAACTTTTATAACGAATGAGAAAATTTATATTCATACTATTACTCTTTATCTCCTGTAACCCGCCTTCCACTGAACCCGCCGAAACAATAAAAGGAAAGGTAGTCAGTGTTGCAGATGGAGATACAATGACCATCCTGACAGATAGCAAGGAACGAATAAAAGTGCGACTCTATGGGATTGATGCTCCCGAAAAAGGACAAGACTTCAGCAGCAAAGCCAGAATCCACTTAAACGAGCTATGCTACGGGAAAACCGTAAAAGTTGAGAAAAAAGGTATCGATCAATATGATAGAGTTTTAGGTATCGTTTATCTCGACGAGTTGAATTTAAATCGAGAGATGGTCAAAGAAGGTTTAGCATGGTACTACAATCATTATGTTGAAGACCCGGTACTCGAAGAATTGGAGAAAACTGCCCGACAACAGAAGTTGAATATCTGGAGTTTGAAAAACCCCACACCTCCCTATGAATATAGAAAAAAGCAAAGATCCGAAAAGTCAGATAGAGAAGCGAGGAACTGAGTTTACAGTTCCTCTTTCTTTTTTCTGACAGTCCAGCCGAAGCCTCCAATCTTTTCTCCTAAGCCATAGTACTGACCATGAGAATATGCAATCGGTTTTGCGCTTTCGAGACTAAATTTTCCGGTTTCCGGATCAATGTACTTTTCATCAGCTTTTACATTTACCACATCCGCGATAAACATATCATGCGAACCTAAACTGAGTATCTCCCGCACTCTACACTCGATGTTTAACGGAGATTCTTCGATGATGGGAACCTGAACAATTGATGCCTTCCCCGGAGTAAGTTTCATTTCGTCAAATTTACTGAAATCCTTACCCGATCTCACTCCACACCAGTCGGTTGCAAAAGCCAAATCTTCTGTTGTTATATTTATTACAAACTCCATATCCCGTTTTATAATTTCATACGAATGCCTTTCGGGTCTTACCGATATATAGCACATCGGGGGATTGGTACAGATAGTACCCAGCCAACTCAAAGTAATAATATTATATTCTTCGGGAGTACTGCCACAACTTATCATGGCAGCAGGCAAAGGATATATCAGTGTTCCCGGCTTCCAGTCTTGCTTCATTTCAGAATAATCTCGTCTTTCTGAATTTTAATGTTACAATAGTGACAGCGGAGCTCTGTATTGTTACAATCAATAACCTCAAAACGTGTAGTCATAGGCTCATTGTTTGTAATACACTTCGGGTTGTTACACTTTACAATTCCATTGATTACTTTAGGTAAAACCACCCTCTTCTTTTCTACAACCTCGTAATCCTTAATGATATTGAGAACTACATTCGGTGCTATGATCGCAATCTTATTGATCACACTTTCTTCAAAATATTTACCTGTGATCTTGATAATTCCCTTCGAAGCCATCTTCTTACTTTCCAGATTATTTCCGATTGTAATAGGATTATCCAGCTTTTCGAGCTCCAACAATGATACTACTTTAAACACTACACTGGGAGGAATATGATCTATGGCTGTTCCGTTGCATAATGCTGCTACCTGCATTGCTTTTCTACGTTCGTTCATATCTTGATATTTTATTTATTCTACTTCTATTCCCAACGCATCACATATCACAGCCTCACGGGTAAACATTCCGTTCTTAGCCTGTTCGAAGTAATAAGCCTTAGGGCTATCATCCACATCCTGCTGTATCTCGTTTACACGAGGCAGGGGATGCAATATTTTCAGATTATCTTTTGCTCCTGCCAACATATCATTTTTGAGAATGTACACATTCTTTACCTTTTCATATTCCATCAGGTCGGTAAAACGTTCTCTCTGTACACGTGTCATATACAGGATATCCGCTTTGTCTATCACCTCTGAATCAAAATCTGTGTGTTCAGAATACTTTATTCCATGTTCATCACAGAAGGCTTTATACGGATCGGGAAGATGCAGTTCTTCGGGTGCAACGAATATAAAGGTTGGATTAAAGTGTGACATTCCAATGATCAGGGAGTGCACAGTACGACCATATTTCAGGTCACCAACGATCGTTATTGTCAGATTATCGAGAGTACCTTGTGTCTTAAATATAGAATAGATATCAAGCATTGTCTGCGTAGGGTGCTGATTGGCTCCATCTCCGGCATTAATGATAGGTATAGAAGAAATCTCCGAAGCATAACGTGCAGCCCCTTCCAAATGGTGTCGCATGATTATAATATCGGCATAGTTGTTTACCATCAGTATGGTATCTTTCAGCGTCTCTCCTTTCGATGAGCTGGTAGTAGCCGCATCAGAAAAGCCTATGATGCGCCCGCCCAAGCGGTTTACTGCAGTCTCAAAACTAAGGCGTGTCCGTGTCGACGGCTCAAAAAAAAGTGTAGCACACACTTTGCCTTCCAATAACCTACGATTAGGTTGCTCGTCAAATTTTTTAGTCAGATTAAGTATTCTCAGAATATCTTCTTTCGAATAATCTGTAATTGAAACCAAGCTTTTATTGCACATAACTATTTATATTTTGTAAGAGTAAAATTCATATTCAACAAAAAGATAACAGAAAAAAGTGACACATTCCACTAAAGCACAAACAACTCATAAACAACACCATACACACCAAAAGGTGACAAAAGTGACAGTTTTACAGCTGCTTTTTATTGTTACTTTTCTATTATCTGTCAACTACCGCAAAGATCTCTATATAAGACAATTTATTTCAAAAAAAATCCCCGAAAAAGAATACTTCTTCGAGGATACTATCTATATCAATAATAATTCATTGGAAATACAGGAACCACTGTCGTGAAAATAATACTGTTGCATATAAGCTATTTTTTCCATCATAATTCTCTATATATTACAACAAAGGTAGTCACTTTTTTTGAGATACAATTTTTTACGAATCAAAAAAACGAAAAAAATAAACCCCAAACTATAAAAGTCCGGGGCTATATTTTATAAAGAATTTTCTCCTATCACTGCAATGCCGAAGCACCACCGATAATATCCAACAATTCGTTTGTAACAGCTTGTTGACGCGACTTGTTGTATTGAATAGTCAGATCCTGCACCAATTCGTCCGCATTGTCTGATGCTATTTGCATAGCAATCATACGTGCAGCATGTTCCGAAGCATTAGCATCGAGCAAGGCAGCATATAAGCGTGAATAAAGCACGGTAGGAATTAAAGAATCGAGAATTTCCTCCTTCGAAGGCTCCAAGATATAGTCTGCAAACATATTTTCGTCTTGCTGACCTTCGGGCTTAGCGCTTTCCAAATCGAAAGGAAGGAATTGTGTCTTCTTTAGTTTCTGCGATCCGGTAGATATGAAATGATGATAAATTAAGATCACTTCATCTATTTCTCCATCAATATATTTCTTTATCAGTTCTTTGGCAAGATCCTGTACGGCTAAGAAGGTAGGCTTATCAGCCATATCCCTGTAATCGCCTTGCGCCGCTATTCCTTGTTTCTTCAGGGCGTCGGCCAATTTTTTACCGATAGGATATACCAAGATATTCCCTGCTCCTATCTCTTCTTTCTTTTTAGCGTAAACGGTACTAAACTCTTTTATTACATTCGAGTTGTATGCACCACAAAGCGAAGAGTTGGAAGCAAAACCAACTATAGCGACTCTCTTTGTTTCTCTTTTTTGGATAAAAGGAGACTCATAGCTTGTATCAGAAGACAGAAGATTAGTCAGAATGACATCCAACTTCTGCTGATAAGGCAAGAAGTTGCTGATTGCATTTTGCGCCTTGTGCAACTTAGATGAAGCTATCATCTTCATTGCAGAAGTAATCTTCTTGGTACTTTTTACAGAGCCAATTCTATTTTTTATTTCCTTAAGAGATGCCATAATTCATTATTTTTTGTACTGAGAAGCAATATCCGCGGCTACTTTCCTGATTTTAGTTTCCACATCTTCGTTGATGACTCCTTTTTTCAGGACATCCAGCACATCAGCTTGATATTGCATTTCCAATGTTCTCAGAAATTCGGTTTCGAACTCATGTATTTTATCTTCCGGCACTTGACGAAGCAAGCCATTTGTTCCGCAATACAGTATGGCGATCTGTTTTTCAACAGGCACCGGCGCATACTGAGGCTGAACCAGCAATACAGTATTCTTCTTACCTTTATCGATAGTCATTGCCGTAACAGGGTCCATATCGCCACCAAACTGGGTAAATGCTTCCAGTTCACGATACTGAGCCTGGTCAATCTTCAATGTTCCGGCAACTTTCTTCATCGCTTTCACCTGAGCCGAACCTCCCACACGAGATACAGATATACCCACATCGATGGCAGGACGCATACCCGCATTGAAGAGGTCTATATCGAGGAATATTTGTCCGTCGGTAATAGAAATAACGTTGGTAGGAATATAAGCAGATACGTCACCGGCCTGAGTTTCGATAATAGGAAGGGCAGTAAGAGAACCTCCCGCTTTCACCTTTCCTTTAAGGCTTGCCGGTAGGTCGTTCATCTGTTCGGCAACCTCCTGTTGGTTGATAATTTTAGCCGCACGCTCCAACAAACGTGAGTGCAAGTAGAAGATATCACCCGGATAGGCTTCACGTCCCGGTGGACGACGAAGAATCAAGGATACTTCACGATATGCAACCGCCTGTTTCGACAAATCATCATATACCACAAGGGCATGACGTCCTGTGTCGCGGAAATATTCTCCGATAGCTGCACCTGCAAACGCAGCAAAGTACTGAACTGCTGCCGGCTCGGCTGCTGTAGCCGAAACTACAACCGTATAGTCAAGTGCACCTTTTTCTTTTAGTGTTTCTACTATATTGGCAACTGTAGAGGCTTTCTGACCGATAGCTACATAAATACAGTATACAGGGTCTCCGGCATCATAATTGCTTCTTTGATTGATAATGGTGTCTATCGCAATTGCAGTTTTACCTGTCTGGCGGTCACCGATAATAAGCTCACGTTGCCCCCGTCCGATGGGAATCATAGCATCTACAGATTTCAATCCGGTCTGTAGAGGCTGGGTTACAGGCTGACGGTATATTACCCCCGGAGCTTTACGTTCCAGTGGCATTTCCAGCAGTTCGCCGGCAATCGGGCCTTTTCCGTCCAAAGGCTCGCCCAGAGGATTGATTACACGCCCTAACATGCCTTCACCCACATTGATGGATGCAATACGGCCTGTACGTTTTACGGTAAATCCTTCCTTGATCTGGTCTGACGGGCCTAACAATACAGCACCGACATTGTCTTCTTCCAAGTTCATCACAACAGCCATAATACCGTTGTCGAACTCAAGAAGTTCGTTTGCCTCTGCATTTTTAAGTCCGTATATGCGAACAACACCATCTCCTACATAGAGAACTGTACCCACCTCCTCGAACTGTACGCGGCTACTGATATTCTCTAGCTGCATTTTCAGCACATCGGAGACTTCGCTTGCTTTTATATTTTCAGACATATTTTATTCAAATTATAAGTTACTATAAAGCTATACGTGGATAGCTCTTTTCAAATAGGTAGAGTATCTATTATCCAATCTTACTGTTTTCGGCGACAAACTTTTGCTTGATACGCTTCAACTGACTTTTTACGCTGGCATCCAACCGGTACGTGTCGATATACAGAATAAAGCCACCTTCGATATCCGGATCTACACTTGTTTCAAAATCAAGCGTCCCCGGTTTAATCTTCTGTAGTAAGCTTTTCATCTTCTGTTTTGTAGCATCATCCACAGGGGTAGCAGTAACAAGCTTCCCGGTATTGATGTGCTTGGCTTCACAATACAAATCGATGTAACTGAGCGCAATATTTCGAAGATACATTTCACGTCTTTTTTTCACTACCAACTCGGCAAAACGAATATACTCGTTACTCGGTTTTGCGCCCACAGCAGCCTTTACCAGCGCAAGCTTATCTTCGGCATTCAACGTAGGATTATCCATTGCCATACGCAAACGGGGTTCGCGGACAAATGACGATGCTACCTTTTTCATTTCGGCAAACAATACATCCTCCGCTTTCTGATCCACTGCATATAGCAACAGAGCTTTAGCATATCGCTTAGAAATCATCCCTTCATTCATAACAGTTGATTAAGATTTAGATACCATAGCTTCATCCACTAGGCGATCAATCATTGACATTTGTTCTTTAGGGTCTTTCAAAGTATCTCGAAGAACTTTTTCGGCAACATCCACAGATAGTTCAGCTACCTGACGACGAATGTCGCGTATAGCCTGATCTTTTTCCATTTGGATCTGCTTTCTTATTTCTTCCATTTCCTTTGCCCCGGCTATCTTGGCTTGCTCACGTGCTTCGTTTATAATACGATCGCGTGTATCAGCCGCCTCTTTCAAGATCTTCACCTGTTCTGCCTTAGCTGATGAAAGTATCTCATCACTTTTTTCTTTTATCGAAGCCAATTGCTCATTGGCTTTCTGGGCTGCGTCCAACGAATCTTGTATATAGTTTTTGCGCTCTTCCACCATTTTGGTTATCACAGGGAAACCAAATTTGGCCAGAACAAAGAAAACTACTATAAAAGATAGGAGCATCCAAAAAAGAAGGCCTGATTCAGGTAATAGTAAATTCATATCTATTTACTAATTTATAGAATAAATCCGCAAACTACAACAGCAAACAAAGCTACCCCTTCTACTAGAGCTGCGGCGATAATCATAGATGTACGAATATCTCCTGCTGCATCCGGCTGACGGGCTATCCCTTCCATAGCAGAACTACCGATTTTACCAATACCGATACCTGCTCCGATTACAGCTAATCCTGCACCCAGTGCAGCACCAAAACCTGTTAAGCTTGTTGCAGCTTCTGCTGCTTGTAATAAAGTTGATAGTAACATAATTCTTTAGTTTAAAATTATTTAATTGTTAATTTACTTTTAATATTAATGTTTCTCTGCATGATGATGTGGCTCTATCTGTGCCAATCCGATAAATACAGCCGACAGCATAGTAAACACATAAGCCTGAATATATGCGACTAATATTTCTACCAGACTGATAAATATAGTCAGCAATACAGATACAACAGTCATCGAACTATTGATCACCGCTCCTAGATTTGCCGTAACGAATATCAAGCAGGTAAGACCGAGTACAATCGAGTGCCCTGCTAGAATATTAGCAAAAAGACGAATCATCAACGCAAAAGGCTTGGTAAATACCCCCACCAGTTCTATCGCTGGCATGATAGGTATCGGCACCTTGAGCCAGGTAGGCACATCAGGCCAGAATACTTCTTTCCAGTATTCTTTCGATCCGAAAAGGTTTACAGTGAAGAATGTAAACACGGCAAGCACTAAAGTGACTGCAATATTACCTGTCACATTTGCACCTCCCGGAAAGAGAGGTATCAATCCCAATAGGTTGTTGAACAAGATGAAGAAGAAAACAGTAAGCAGATAGGGAGAAAACTTTCTATAATTTTTTCCTACACACGGCTTAATAATATCGTCCTGCACACTCATTATAAACATTTCCATAAATCCGACAAAGCCTTTCGGAGCTTTCTTCTCTCCCGTCTTGGCTTGTCTTCTGTACCATTTGGATACGCTAAGGATTATGATTATAAGAAGTGTAGAACTGATTATCAAACTGGTTGCATTCTTCGTCAAGGAAATATCCCAAGGACGTATTTCTTCACCCGAAGCGTTTTTTTCTACAATCTTACCTCTGTATTTACCTTCTTGTGCGATATAAAAACCTTCGTATGCCTCATGCCCATGATGGAACTCAGATGACATAAAAACATGCCAGCCTGAAGTCTCTCCTTTCACGATGATTGGCAACGGTATGGAAATATGTGTATCGCCAAACGAAGTTAAATGCCACTCGTATGCATCAGCAAGGTGATCGAGAATAAGTTCTTTAACATTCAATTCTTTTTCGGGCTGAGCCTCATGTGCATTTTCTGCTGCCAGAGGTTGAAAGCCCATTACAGTAAGTAAAAGAACCGAAGTTAAAATGTATTTTAAATAGTGTTTCATACTATTGTTGTTTTTTCTTTAACCGTTTTTCTATCCTTAGAAACAAATATGCCTCGAAGGCTAGAAAAAGAAGATAGAAAATCATAAAAATAAGGACGAAGCTTTTAATATTTTCTTTTATTACCACGGCATAGGTTGCGATGAAGATAAGCGAGGCGAATACCTTAACTACTTTAGTCAGCATGTATACATTTAGCATTTGTCTTTGTGTCGCTTTGCGACTCGATGAGTCTGCATACAAGACAACCAATGATTCCAGTATTATAAAGAAAGCCAGAATACCTTCGTACCATTTGGGATAAAACTCAGGAAACTGATAGTTGAGCAAAGCCTGTATAAGAGCTCCTGTAACAATCCCAAACAGGGTAATAGAAAGAATTAATTTTACTTTTACATCCATCCCTTTAAGATACACAGATTGTCACAACCCCATTATTCACTTCCACCATGCCACCGCCTACTTCGAGAGATTTTTCCACACCGTTTTCGGTATAGGTAATAACCCCCTTTTGCAAGGCCGAGATCAAAGGAGCATGGTCGGGATAAACCCCGAAGCTGCCTTGAATCCCCGGAATTACAACCGAAGCGACCATTCCGGAGAATAGCTTAGCCTCAGGTGAGATAATATTTAGTTGAAGTTCTGATTTTTTCATATGTAAATTCTTTATCCTGCAACTTGCGCAAGAATCTTCTCGCCTTTTGCCATTGCATCTTCTATTGTACCCACGTTCAAGAATGCTTGTTCAGGAAGGTGATCAACTTCACCGTCCAGAATTTTTTGGAAGCCCTTGATTGTATCCTGAATATCAACAATTACCCCCGGAACACCTGTAAATTGTTCTGCAACATTAAACGGTTGAGACAAAAATCGTTGAATACGTCTCGCACGGTTTACAGTCTGCTTGTCGGTATCCGAAAGCTCTTCCATCCCGAGAATTGCAATAATATCCTGAAGCTCTTTGTTGCGCTGCAATATTTGCTTCACACGTTGAGCTGTATCGTAATGTTCCTGACCTACAACGTTAGGGTCTAAGCTTCGAGAACTGGAACCTAGAGGGTCTACCGCCGGATAAATTCCCATTTCGGTAATCTTACGATCGAGCACCGTTGTGGCATCCAAGTGAGAGAATGTTGTTGCCGGAGCCGGGTCTGTTAAGTCGTCGGCAGGCACATACACGGCTTGCACCGAAGTGATAGATCCATTCTGTGTAGAAGTAATACGCTCCTGCATGGCACCCATCTCTGTTGCCAATGTAGGTTGATATCCTACGGCAGACGGCATACGTCCCAACAAGGCCGACACCTCAGATCCTGCCTGAGTAAAACGGAATATATTATCGATAAAGAATAAGATATCTTTAGGACCTTCAGCTTTCGAGTCACGGAAAGACTCGGCTATAGTCAACCCCGAAAGGGCTACATCGGCACGGGCTCCCGGCGGTTCGTTCATCTGACCGAAAACAAGCGAGATCTGTGACTTCTGAAGTTCGTCGTAGTCAACCTTCGACAAATCCCAGTTACCTTCTTCCATGCTTTTCTTGAACTCTTCTCCATAGCGGATAACGTTTGATTCTATCATTTCCCTCAGCAGGTCGTTACCTTCACGGGTACGCTCTCCTACTCCGGCAAATACAGAATATCCATTATGTTTTTTTGCAATATTGTTGATAAGTTCCATAATCAATACAGTCTTACCCACACCGGCTCCGCCAAATAGACCCACCTTACCTCCTTTTGCGTATGGAGCTAATAAGTCCACAACTTTGATTCCGGTAAATAACACCTCGCGCGTTGTTTGCAGTTCTTCAAACTTAGGTGGTTCTCTATGGATAGGCGCACCATCTTGATTGCTCAAAGGCTTCATACCGTCAATAGAGTTACCTACAACGTTCATCAGACGTCCTTTTACATGGTCACCGATAGGCATTCGAATGGGTGATCCCAGAGGAATCGCTTCAAGCCCACGGCTTAATCCGTCTGTACTGTCCATAGCTACGGCACGCACTGTGTCTTCGCCTATGTGTTGCTTTACTTCGAGAATCAAAGAGCGACCATCAGGTCTTTTAACTTCAAGGGCATCATTGATCTGCGGCAGGTTTAGGGATGGATTGGCTGTATCAAAAAATACATCCACCACCGGCCCGATAACCTGGGATATGTGCCCGACTAATTGTGACATAAGCTTTTGTATTTATTATTGTTTATTTCTAATTTCTTTTGCTTCAACAAATAAAGCCTTATTAACTAAATAAGGTAAGAAGAACTATAATCCTATAATCCTATAAATATTTCAAAAACCTCCTTATCTACAGGGATTTTGTGTGAATTAATAAAAGCTTGAGGTATCTATGCGAAATCAATATGGTACCAGACCCCTCTATCAATTGCCGAAGACAAATATAAGCAATATTAATATTTAATAGTATTTTTGTTGGCAGATTTTATAAGTAAACTTATTTTTTTTAAACCTAATTTAACCATAAATAATAAAGTCTTGAACAAATGCCAGCGATATATGCAGAGCATTGATACAATAGAGCCAAGAGGCTATGATATCCAGTATGGTTTTAGAACAAAGAAAGAGTTTATAGATATTCTTAACCGAAATATTGACATTTATAAAGAAGAATATGATCGTTTTCAAGAAAAGAAATATCCTAATGATTATTTTTAGAATATCTTTGAACTTTGAAATAGACAAATTACAGGTTGTACAAAATAATTATCAATAAATAAAAATAGAGACATGGGAAAAGTATTAATTATCGGAGCCGGAGGAGTCGGAACCGTAGTTGCACATAAGGTCGCACAAAACATGGATGTGTTTACCGAAATAATGCTTGCCAGCCGTACAAAATCGAAATGTGATGCTATTGCTGCGGCCATAGGCGGCAACAAGATACAAACAGCACAGGTAGATGCTGACAACGTGGAAGATCTGAAAAGACTATTCAATTCCTTTAAACCTGAACTTGTGATCAATGTGGCATTACCTTATCAGGATCTTACCATTATGGACGCATGTCTGGCATGTGGGGTAAACTATCTTGATACTGCTAATTACGAGCCGAAGGAGGAAGCTAAATTCGAATATAAATGGCAATGGGCATATCAGGATAAATTTAAAGAAGCCGGACTTACTGCAATATTAGGTTGTGGTTTTGATCCCGGTGTAACCAGTGTATTTACTGCTTATGCGGCTAAACATCATTTCGATGAAATACATTATCTTGACATTGTAGACTGTAATGCCGGAGATCATGGAAAAGCTTTTGCGACAAACTTCAACCCGGAAATCAATATTCGCGAAGTAACCCAAAAAGGCAAATACTGGGAAAACGGAGAATGGGTAGAAACTGAGCCACACGAAATACACAAGCCATTGAATTATCCTGAAATTGGGCCAAAAGAATCGTATGTTATCTATCATGAGGAACTGGAATCTCTGGTAAAGAATTACCCTACCCTCAAAAGAGCTCGCTTTTGGATGACATTCGGACAAGAGTATCTTACTCACCTTCGTGTAATTCAAAATATCGGTATGTCACGTATCGACCCTATTATTTACAATGGTGTTGAGATTGTCCCAATCCAATTCCTGAAAGCCGTGTTACCTGATCCGGGCGAACTTGGAGAAAACTATAAAGGGCAGACTTCTATCGGATGCCGCATAAAAGGAATCAAAGATGGAAAAGAACGCACCTACTATGTATACAACAACTGTTCGCACGAAGATGCTTACAAAGAAACAGGCACACAGGGCGTAAGCTATACCACAGGAGTTCCGGCTACCATAGGTGGTATCATGTTTATGAAAGGCTTATGGCGCAAACCGGGTGTATTCAATGTTGAAGAATTTAATCCCGATCCGTTTATGGAGCAACTAAACAAACAAGGTTTGCCTTGGCACGAATTGTTTGATATAGATTTGGAAATGTAATAACAACGATATTAAATTTACAGCCCTACAAAGATTAATTTCTCGGTAGGGCTGTTTTACTTTACACCAAAAGGTTGACTTATATCAAGAGGTAATTATTTAAGAGCAAAAAGCTTCTCTGCATTTTCTGTTGTTATTTGTCCAACCTCTTCGGCTGGCAAGCCATATATTTCGGCTAGCTTAGTTACAACATTCAATGTATAAGAAGACTCATTCCTTTTTCCTCTGTAAGGAACGGGAGCCAAATAAGGTGAATCTGTTTCAATGATTATAGTTGACAAGTCCGTTTCTTTAAGAACGGTTGGCAATGTAGAGTTCTTAAATGTGACAACGCCGTTGATACCCAACATAAAATTCTTCAACGAAAGAATCCCGTCAAGCTCTTCTACCGTTCCTCCAAAACTATGAAATACTCCTCTTAAGTGCTGTTCGCCGAGATTCTTAATGCAGGATATACATTCGGCTATTGCATCCCTTGAATGTATCGCTACAGGTAAATCATATTCGATACTCCAACGCAGTTGTTCTTCAAAAACCAGTCTCTGTTGCTCCTCAAAGGTTTTATCCCAATAAAGATCAATCCCGATTTCTCCTATTGCAATATATGTGCGTTTAGAAAGCTCTTTTCGGATAATATCTAACTCCTCTTTCCAGTTTGCACCTACACTGGTAGGATGCAACCCCATCATTGGTATACAGTAGCCAGTATATCGATCAGATATATTGTGCAAGCGATCTATAGAAGAAGCATCGATGTTAGGTAGCAATATTTTCTCTACTCCGGCTTGCTTTGCCCGTTTAATAACATCATCTATATCGTTGTCAAATTCTTCAGAATAAATATGTGAGTGCGTATCAATAATTCTCATTTCAATCTGTCTGGTTCTCAAATTTTTCTTTTTCTTCTTTTCTCAAATAATATACAACTCCGTACTCCTTACACCTCTCCAAGCGTTCTTTTGGCGGCAAACCGGCAAAGGCTTTCTCTATCTGGTTCCATACCAAAGTCAAAGTAGCGTCTATATCTTCGCGTTGCTGACTTAAGCTTTCCAGCTGGCGGGAGGTTGTATTTTGATATGTTTTTTGTGCAAAATATGCATCTTTAAATAACGAAAATGCTACGTTCACCCGGGCAATTGTAGGATTGTAGATCGGCGTTCCTCCTTGTGAGATACGTGTCTGCTCACCTTTTATTATATTTTCACCCCAAAAGAGTAACGAATCGTTGCTGGTAAGATCGGGCACAGTAAAATCGCTCGGATCAATCCCGTATAGTTGTTTCACTTCTTTTTTTATCTCATTGCGGATAACACTGAAGTTAAAAACTTGTATAAAATGTGATATATACAATCTTGCGTTTTTTACTAATCGCTGAAATTTACGATTAGCGGTAGCCTGTACTTCGAGGCTATCACGATATCTCACCTGAGCTGTTTCAAAGTTGCGTAGTAAATGTTGTAGTTTGTAAATATCCAGAGTAATTACATTCTGACTAAAAAATGTATTGCTCTTTTCTATTGCCGTTTTCAAAGCCCTTATCCGAGCATTATCAGTATTGGGTAAGCGTCTGTAAGGCATAGTTGTAATGTTTTGTGTTATGAAATTCTTGTCATGAGGCTTTCGGCTAATTTATAAAGCTCTTTTTTCCGTGAGGCATCTATACTTACTTTGTCCAGACATGTCACCGCCTGCTTATAGTAATCATTTATTAGATCTTCTGACTTCTGTTTCAAATTCAGTTTATTATATATGGCTGTCACAGCTTTTATTTTCTCCGCAGCATCATAATTCTCTTTATTAACCCAGCTAATCAGAGCATCTTTCACTTCTTCGCTCAATAGAGCATTGATAAACAAGAAGGTTTTCTTATTGCAAAGGATATCTCCTCCTATTTTCTTCCCAAAGTTGGAACTATCTCCGTAAACATCAAGCAGGTCGTCCATAAGCTGAAAACCGAGTCCTACATGAATACCATAATTATATAAATTTTCAGCATCCTCAGCCGAGGCCCCGGCAACGATAGCACCTTCCTTTAGTGAGCAAGCCAAGAGCACGGCAGTCTTCAAACGTATCATCTCCAAATATTCAGCGATAGTTACATCCATACGTTGTTCAAACTCCATATCGTATTGCTGCCCGCAACATATTTCGGTTGCAGTAGTAGAAAATAAATCTAAAACAGGCTTTAAATATTGGGAATCTATCTTTGCTATCTCCTTATATGCCTCTATCAACATGGCATCGCCTGATAATACAGCAGTATTGTCATTCCATTTGATGTGCACCGTTGGATTTCCCCTACGTATATCGGCTCTATCCATCAAATCATCGTGAAGCAATGTGAAATTATGAAATATCTCTATACCCAAAGCAATTGGGATCACACGTTCCACATCTTCTTTATACAGGTTGTAAGACATCAAGGCTAATGCCGGACGAACACGCTTCCCTCCTAAAGAAAGAATATAAGATATTGGCTCGAAAAGAGACTTAGGAGCAGAACTGTATTCTATCTTTTTTATCTCTGTATTTACTATACTCAATATCTCATCAAAAGTATATAAAGAAGCCATGATTTCGTCTGGATTTTAGAGGTTGGACACCGTGATTTTTCGTGCGATAAATTTTGCTTATCTTGATCTCAACAAAGATAACTTTTTAGCTAGAAAAATCAAAATATTATAAAAACTGAATCTATCTAATCAAAAAAGTCCTATTTTTATGGTTCGGTAATAAAAAATGTATTATTAAATGAAAAACAATTATTTACTTATTTTTGCATGTCTCTCTATCATGCAGGCTTGTACGCCCAAGCAAGCCAACCCTGAACAAAAAGTCACTGCAGGAAACCCAATTATCGAAGGATGGTATGCCGACCCTGAAGGCATAATCTTTGATGACAAATATTGGGTATACCCGACTTATTCTGCACCATATGACGAGCAAGTCTTTATGGATGCCTTTTCATCGCCAGACCTTGTAAACTGGACTAAACACGAACGGATAATCGACACTGCATCTGTAAAATGGGTTAAACGAGCCATGTGGGCTCCGGCAATTCTCAAAAAAGACAACAAGTATTTTCTTTTCTTTGGAGGGAATGATATACAAAGTGATAACGAGTACGGCGGCATTGGTGTAGCTGTTGCCGACAAACCGGAAGGACCATTCAAGGACTACCTTGGCAAACCTCTGATCGACAAGTTTTACAATGGAGCACAACCTATCGATCAGTTTGTGTTTAAGGATAAAGATGGTAGCTACTATATCTATTATGGTGGCTGGAAACATTGTAATGTAGCCAAATTGAATGATGACTTCACAGGCTTAGTTCCATTCGAAGATGGAACAATCTATAAAGAAGTAACACCCGAAAACTATGTTGAAGGTCCATTTATGTTTATACATAACAATAAATATTACTTTATGTGGTCGGAAGGCGGATGGACAGGCCCTGACTATAGCGTAGCTTACGCCATCGCAGACAGTCCGTTCGGACCATTCAAACGCATAGGTAAGATTCTGCAGCAAGATCCGAAAGTAGCTACAGGTGCAGGACACCACTCTGTGATACATGAACCGAAATCGGACAAATGGTATATCGTATATCATCGTCGCCCTCTTACGGAGACAGACGGAAACCACAGAGTTACCTGTATCGATGAAATGCAGTTTGACGAAAACGGATATATAAAACCTGTGGTTATCACCAACGAAGGAGTAAAAGCAAATCCTCTTAAATAATAATTAAATCTAAGTTATGAAGAAAACGTGTTTAGCTGTATTAACAGTATTACTGTTGGCTGTTAGTTGTACAGAAAAAGTTCCCGTAAGCAAATTGACCGAGTCGGGACTCGACAAAAAGAATTTTGAAACAGAAGTAAATGGTAAAAAAGTAGACCTGTTTGTCTTGAAAAATACAAACGGAATGGAAGTATGTATCACCAATTACGGAGGACGCATTGTTTCTGTACTCGTGCCGGACAAGGATAGTAATAAAAAAGATGTTGTAATCGGCTTCGATTCTATACAAGATTATATTAATGTACCCGGAAATAATTACGGAGCGGCAATAGGTCGCTACGGAAACAGAATCGGAAACGGAACTTTCGAACTTGACGGTGTAAAATATGACTTGCCTAAAAACAACTTTGGTCACACGCTACATGGCGGCGACAAAGGTTTTCATACTGTAGTATTCGATGCCAATCAAATAGATGATAAAACAATCGAACTGACTTATCTTTCGAAAGATGGTGAGGAAGGTTTTCCGGGAAACTTAAAAACCAAAATCACTTATACATTGAAAGATGACAACGCTATTGACATCAAGTACGAAGCTGAAACAGATAAACCAACAGTGGTAAATCTGACAAACCATACATATTTCAATATGGATGGTGATCCGGACTCAAAAAATACGGATTGGTTACTCATGCTGAATGCTGACAAATATACTCCGGTAGACTCTACATTTATGACTACAGGCGAGATACTTCCTGTAGAAGGAACAGATATGGATTTCCGCACACCGACTGCTATTGGTGCAAGAATAGACAATTACGACTTTGTTCAGTTGAAAAACGGCAAAGGGTATGACCACAACTGGGTATTAAATACAGGTGGAGACATCAATAAAGTAGCAGCCACACTAGAATCGCCTAAAACAGGGATCGTATTAGAGACATATACTACCGAACCGGGGCTGCAATTCTATGCGGGCAACTTTATGGATGGTAAAGACAAAGGGAAAAAAGGCAAAGCGAATCAATACCGTGCTGCTGTTTGTCTAGAAACTCAAAAATATCCTGATACACCGAACAAAAAAGACTGGCCTTCGGCAACTCTACGCCCGGGTGAGAAATATACAAGTGAAACAATCTATAAATTCTCTGTAAAGAAATAAGAGATTGAGCTTAAAGAACAAGAAAAGAGAAAGATTGAATCTTTCTCTTTTTTTATATTAATCAGCTCATTGCTGTTGATATACAATTAATTTCTCATCAATATTTTGTAGGCGTATAGTCGATGAGCTTCTCGAGCCTCTTTATATATACATGCAAGAAGTATAGCGGTATTAATCCGAACACACAAAAAGAGCAGTCGATTAATCTCCACCAAAGAGGAAGTCCTCGTATTGCGCCACAAATTAAAGCTAAGGGAATAACTCCTGCACAAGCTATCATTGCAAAATATACAATCCAAATATTTCGTACAGGTTTGACGTAAAGACCTATAAAAGCCACAGCTATAACAAGGTGTGAGAATGCCATCCAGTCTGTACCATAAGAAAAAAACGGGTAATTATGATTTGTGTCAATCACGCCATTCGTTACTGTAGCAATCCATCCTGTAAATCCTGTATACACATCAGGAGACACATCCAAAGATATACCAAGCAGACCGCATATAATTTTCAGCTCCGTCTCTATCGGAAATGCTGTTATCCCCCAAAAGAATAAAGCAAATATATAGAAGAGAACTAATACCCTAATTTTTAGGATCAATTTCTTCTCTTGTATTTGTATAGCTTCGTTTGCTTTCATAGGGCAGGTTCTTTACTTCTTATTTTTCTTGACGCTTTTTTTTACTTCTTTCTTCTCCTCTTTGTCAAATTCTACAGGCTTTACTTTCCACATCAGGTCTAATATTTTAGCCTGACGCCTTTGTATATAAGCAGATGGTTTTGCCGAATTAAATCGGATAGGATTAGGAAGCGTTGCTGCTATCAGCGCCGATTCGCCCGCAGTAAGAGCTTTTGCCGATTTCCTGAAATTCACCTGAGCGACAGCCTCAGCACCATATATATTTTTACCCATCTCGATAGAATTGAGATAGACCTCCATAATACGTTCTTTACCCCAAATATGTTCTATAAGGAATGTGTAATATACTTCCAGCCCTTTGCGAATATATGAATGACCCGACCAAAGAAAAACATTCTTCGCTGTTTGCTGACTGATTGTACTTGCACCCCTCTGTCGTTTTCCTTTTTCAGCCTCATTCAAAGCCTTTTCTATCTGATCGAAATCGAATCCTGAGTGGTCGAGGAATAAGTTATCTTCGGAAGCGACTACGGCAAGTGGCAGGTAACCTGAAATCTTATCTATCGAAACCCATTTGTGATGACAAACGACAGCTTCTCCCGAGAACAATTGCCCCATATTGTTCCACACCATCAACGGAGTATAGTATACAGGAACAAATTTGAATAAAACGACTTGAAATATACTGAATAGAAAAAGAAATATTACAATTCTTTTAACCCATTTCAACAGTTTCTTTACCATATACGAAATTTAGTATAAATGCCTCACTTTGAACTGCAAAGTAAGTAAAAATTCAATAATTAAGGAAGTAATTAAGAATATATTTTTTTATGCAGTTCGGGCTTACAGTAACAAGTGAGACAGATAAATTTCGGCAGTTTAATTCCGAACGATATCTAAAACCTTTCAGGATAATACAGTTTCCAACTACAAATTAAAAAGCCTCTTAAATTACATGAATTTAAAAGGCTCTTCAAACGATTGATTTACAAAATCAGTTATTATATAACTCCTTGTGCTATCATTGCCCGGGCTACTTTCATAAATCCGGCAACGTTGGCTCCTTTCACATAATTAATATATTCACCGTTGTCTTTTCCAAATTTGAGACATTGTCCATGTATATTTTTCATAATACCATGCAAACGTTGGTCAACTTCTTCGGCACCCCATTGTATATGCATTGCATTCTGACTCATTTCTAAACCCGATGTAGCAACGCCGCCTGCATTCACAGCCTTACCCGGAGCAAAGAGCGCATGCTGCTCGATGAAAAAGTCTACAGCTTCTGCCGTACAACCCATATTAGATACTTCGGCTACACAAGTCACACCATTAGCTACCAAAGCCTGAGCATCCTGAAGATTCAGCTCATTTTGTATAGCACAAGGTAAAGCGATATCCACTTTTTCACCCCAAGGTTTTTTGCCTGCATGGAATACTGCATTCGGAAATTTCTCTGCATAAGGTGCTACAATGTCATTACCCGAGTCGCGCAACTCAAGCATATATTCTATCTTTTCACCACTCACTCCGTCTGCATCATATATATAACCGTCAGGTCCGGAGATAGTCACCACTTTTGCACCCAGCTCAGTAGCTTTGAGTGTTGCACCCCACGCTACATTGCCAAAACCCGAAACAGCAACAGTCTTGCCTTTAATGTCTATATTTTTTGCTTTAAGCATTTCATTCACAAAATAGAGAGCGCCAAATCCTGTTGCCTCAGGACGTACCAATGAACCTCCATATTCCAATCCTTTTCCGGTAAAAGTACCGGTATTTTCACGAGCCAGCTTTTTGTACATACCATACATATAGCCTATCTCACGAGTACCCACACCTATATCTCCGGCAGGAACATCTGTATCAGGGCCAATATTGCGCCAAAGCTCAAGGATAAAAGCCTGACAGAAACGCATAATTTCGGCATTTGACTTTCCTCTCGGACTAAAGTCTGATCCTCCTTTACCTCCACCCATCGGCAAAGTAGTAAGTGCATTCTTAAACGTCTGCTCAAACCCTAAGAATTTGAGTGAAGAAAGATTTACCGAAGCGTGAAATCTTAGACCTCCTTTATAAGGGCCAATTGCATTATTGAATTGTACCCGATAGCCGATATTCACCTGAATATCGCCACGGTCGTCTACCCAAGGCACCTTAAATGTGAATATGCGGTCTGGCTCTACCAGACGTTCTATAATCCGGTTCTTTTCAAATTCGGGGTGTTGATTATAAACATCTTCGATGGATACAAGCACCTCTTTTACTGCTTGCAAGAATTCGGATTCTCCTGGATGTCTTGCCTCTAAAGATGATAAAATGTCATTAATATTCATAATATAAAGGATTATGTCGGTTATTTTACTATACAAAAATATAAATAAAGAAGCTATTTATATCAATTTATTTTTAAAAAATTCATCTATAATAGCATGATTTATAACATATAATAATTTAACATTATCAAATTTCCAGAGATATTGTTTTAATTCTTATTTTTGTTTTCCACAACACTGAAAATCATGACTAATATTTACGAAATAGCGAATAAATTAAGAGCAGAATCAAAACATTTACCAATTAACAGAATAGAACTGGAAGATGCTTTGAACACATTGATACACCGTGTACTATTCCCAATTTGCGATCAGGAGAAATCGAGAGAGAAAAAGCTGTATTACTTTTACTCCATTATGGTGGAGAATATTTCGGCTTTGCTGGATAGGGCTCAAGCAGAAGAAACAGTCGGAAAATTCATTTCTCATCTGCCGGAACTACAAGACCAACTATATGACGAAGCGGAAGTATATTACAAAAACGATCCGGCAGCAAAATCGATAGAAGAGGTAATCTTAACTTATCCCGGTTTTTTTGCGCAGGTAGTTTACCGTATATCGCATGAGTTCTACAAGATGAAAACGCCGATTATCCCTCGCTTATTTTCAGAATATGCACACTCGAAAGTGGGGATAGACATTAACCCCGGAGCAGAGATAGGAAAAGCTTTTTATATAGACCATGGCACAGGGATCGTTATCGGTGAAACAACAATCATCGGCGATAATGTAAAAATATATCAAGGCGTTACTCTCGGAGCTTTATTTGTGACTAAAGGATTGGCGAACGAAAAAAGGCATCCGACCATCGAAAACAATGTGGTTATATATGCAGGAGCTACAATTTTGGGAGGTAATACCGTTGTAGGACACGACTCTACCATCGGAGGTAACGCTTGGCTGACAAAGAGTGTGGTACCATATTCATTAGTACAGCAAAATGCAGAAATCAGGATACACAATACCCTAAAAACAGGTGAACATTTTCTGGATTTTAATATATAATAATCTTAATAAGAAAGAATAGAATATTTTTCGTACTTTCGTATAAAATAACTTTGTAGCTGAAAAAAAGCCAATGGAAGAAGTTCATAAAAGTCCGTCATCACTGATCAAAAGCACTTTTGTAGAGGCAATAGATACCCTATCAAAAGATTATCAAGGCAGCTCACTCACCGATGTATTTATTACTGTAGATAAAGAAAGTGGTGAAGTTGCATTCTATGATGATGAAGAGAACAAAGTCGCTGAAATCGTTATTTTCGACTGGGTAGATAAAGTTGAAGAGTTGAGCGACGATAAGGTTATTTCTATTCTACGAGAAGTTACAGAAGACTTGGATAAAGAAGAAATGTTTTCATCTTTAGATTTATACAAGCCTTTCTCTGTAAATTATGCCGACGACAATCTTGAGGTAATAGAAGAATTGTTGCTGATAAACGAAGATTCGACAATCAAGTTAGATAACGACCTGATGGAAAAGTTTGATCGTGAATTCGACGACTTTCTTAACAAGTTATTGAATGAGTAGAAGTTTTACACCTCTACTCCTATCATCAGTTTCCCTTTTTCTACATAACTCATATCAGCCATCGACTCTACTGTAAATTCACCATTCTGATAAGTGACTTTACATACCGCTGCATTATCCAATGGCTTGGTAAATAATCTGTCGCCGCCCAAACTGAGAAGCATTGACAATATACTCATTCCGTGTGATATAACAAGGACATTACCATCTCCTTTTCGCATCTCCTTTTCGGCAATCTCTTTCAAACTAGCCTGAGTACGTTGTTCTACCTGAGAAAAATTTTCCGCCATGCCCAGCCTATCAATTTTCTTTATGGCATTCAACACATCTCTGTAATTGATTTTCTTTGCTAATATATCTTTATACATTGCATCTACAGATGTGTAATGCAGATAAAGAGCCGCACTATTCCACATCGTATGATTGAAATCGGCTTCGAAACCACCAAAGCACGCCTCACGCAGTCCGGACAGTTCATATACAGGTATATCTTTTTGCCCTTTGGCTTCCAGGATAACCTCTACGGTTTGTCTTGTCCTGCGAAGATCACTACAATATGCAGTTCTAAATACCACATCATTGAGACCATGTCCCAAATAACGTGCTACATCAATCCCCTCATCAGTAAGAGGAGAATCACACCACCCTTGAACTCTATCAAGAGTATTCATCAACGTTTTGCCGTGACGGGCAACATATAATGTTATTTTTGAATTCATTTTTTCTTATTCCCAATTTATATAATCAGCAAAAGCCTTGTCAAACATATCCGGCTTTGCCACTTTACCATTCATCAAACAAACTACCTCTATAACAGCATCAGCACACAAAGTGTTGTCACCCACACGGATAATTTGTTGATGAAAAAGATACCGAAGACCTTTGCGCATGATCTTAACACTACACACAAATTCTTCCGATCCCCGTAAAGAATTCCTATAGCTAATATTTACATTACGCACCACAGGTAGTATATTCGCTTCGGTGAGATCACGCAAACGAAGTCCACACTTCTCCATCAACTCGTGACGTGTAGCCTCAAAATAATGCAAATAAATAGCATTATTAACCACACCTTGCGAATCGCATTCATAGTCGCGAACTTTCATTTTGTTTTCAAACGTGAGTGCCATAAGCGTATCAGCTAATATTGCGTTATCTACTGTACAATATATTTACCCAAAATCTTATCAAAAATTTGAGGCTTTCCTACTTTACCATTCACCATACAGGCAATCTCAAACCGAGCTGTAGAACAAACCTTGTTATCCCTTAAACGAACTATTTTCTGATTGAAAATATATCGTATTCCTTCCCTTTCGATAGAATCAACGGTACAAATAAAGTCGTTGCTACCACGCAAAGAGTGCTTGTAGCGTATATATACACTCACTACTACTGCATCTATACCTTGCTGATGCAGCTCATAAAAATTAAGATTATGCTCTTCCAAAAATTCATGGCGCACAACTTCATAGTAATGTTGGTAATTCGCATTATTGACAATACCTTGTGCATCGCATTCATAGTCGCGCACCTTCATTGCCTGTTCGAATAAGGAATCTTTTATATTTGCCATTATTAATCTTATATTTCTCAATACAAAGTTAATATTATTCTCTTGGCATTAAAAATCACGATGCTGCTATTTCTGTATTACATCCGAGTATCGTTTCTTAACATCTACATATTCACTTATTTGCTTAATATATTCGTCGACATCTTTTGCCGTACGCCAATCGGGATCGGGCATGTGCTTTTTGATTTCTGCCCAATCTTTATTCTCAAAGTATAAAGAATCTATAGTACAGCCCTGCAAGTTTCTGAATGGACTTATAAATATATAGCCATCAAAGAAATCTTCCATGCGAAAATCATTGTAACACATACTGAAAAAGCTATTATCGGGCAGTTTGCCTAATGGCGTATCCTTCAGATCAAACCCGACACGCTTATCATTATTCATAGCCATAATGGCTTCAATCGCACCATCTGCAGGAGATACCCAATTAACTTTTGATTTGTCTTTAGCTTGGAAAGGAAAGTGCAACATTATATTAAATATTTTTTGAGGATATTTCCGATAAAGCCTATTTCCGACAAAACCGGTGTCATAATCGCAAAAATTATCGTTATTCATTTTTAGTATCGGCAAATAATACTTCGAAAAAACATGTACCGATCCCATATAGACAAGAGCCTTTTCCTGCTTAGCAATTATTTCTTTTTCTATAATCTTAGTTCTGAAATCATCCGGAGTTCCCAGATAAAACACCTTACTCATATTTTCAGGAGTTCGGGGGAAACTATATCTAGTCCAATCATACTGATAACTGAGATTAACGATCCTGAACTTCTTCTTGTCGGCAGGCAATGTCTTATTAAACTCCCAAACCTTTCTATATATATCTGTATACTCTTTATATGCCCACCCTACATTATAGTAAAACATCATATCCCGGGCAAGTTGCTCATTATACTCTTCTGCATTCATTAAAGAATCTAATTTGTTTTGCATCTCAAAAGCTCCAAATTCCATGCAAAGATTCGTCACTCCGTTTTCATACAGTCCGGGGATTAAATCTTTCACAAAGTCCAAATGATCTTTGATAGCATGATCTTCGCCTAGCAAAACCAGATCATAACGCTGAAACTTAGAGACAAGATACTGCGAAGGATCCATTCCTTTTTTTTGGATATAATTATATTCTGAATTATATAAGGTCTGGCTCTTCAAGAATGAAGAAAAAAGAACAAAAGCGAAAAGAAAGAGGCATTTGTTTTTCATGACATATACTGAATTAGTTTAAGTAAAACTAGTCATTTAATATACACATCATAACCAAGAGGATATAAATAATAATTCTTTATCTTCGCAAACGATTGCAAAAAACAAAGGCTGCTACTTCCGTAACAGCCTCTATCAATTTATTTTATAAGTTTACTTCTTTACGGTTTTCACCCACTCTCTTGCATTTACAAATGCTTCTATCCAAGGAGTAAAATCATCTCTACGATGTTCGAATGGCAGATATGCACATTGCCAAGGGAACAAAGAGCGTTCAAGGTGAGGCATAATAGCCAAGTGACGTCCATCCTTAGATACAACACCTGCAATATCATAGTCAGAACCATTAGGGTTGCCCGGATATTCGCTGTAAATATATTTAGCTATAACATTGTATTCCGATTCAGCCTTTGGCATCGAGAAACGTCCTTCACCATGCGCGACCCATATACCAAGCTTACTGCCCGATAGAGAACCAAACATTACCGATTCGTTTTGTGGAACTTCTACGCTCACATAAGTAGATTCAAACTTATGAGAAGCATTATGTTCCATCTTAGGTTTCACATCATGGTCTGGATATACCAGCCCAAGCTCCATCATCAACTGACAACCGTTGCACACACCAAGACTCAATGTATCTTCACGTTGGTAATACTTGCGAAGAGTTTCTTTCGCTTTTTCGTTGTACATGAAACTTCCTGCCCAACCTTTAGCCGAACCAAGTACGTCCGAATTAGAGAAGCCACCGCAGAATACAATCAGATTGATATCCTCAAGCGTTTCTCTACCAGAAGCTAAGTCTGTCATATGTACGTCCTTCACATCAAACCCTGCAAGATACAAGGAATATGCCATCTCACGTTCTCCATTAGTTCCTTTCTCTCTGATAATGGCAGCTTTTAGTCCGGTAGGTTTCACCCTGTCAGGATCGATACCAAACTGAGCAAATTTGCCTGTAAAAGATGGATTATAGTTAAACTGTAATGGCTGATTTTTATAGTTTTGGAAACGCTCTGCAGCTAGCTTCTCTCCGCTTTGCTTTTTATCCAGCAAGTATGAAGATTCGAACCATACGTCACGCAGCTCGTCTATATCAAATTCTTGAACAAACGCATCTTTCTGAATTACCAGTTTTCTCTCCTCTATTGGTCTGGCAATAATAGCAAAACCAATACCATAATCATCAAGGATTTTTTCTACCAGATGATGATGTTTTACCTGAATAAGAATACCCGGATTTTCGGAGAACAATACTTTTATTATATCTGCATGATGCAGCTTATCTAAGCGAGATTCAAGACCTCCCTGAGGATTTGCAAAACACATTTCAAGCATTGCTGTAACAAGACCTCCGGCTGAGATATCATGTCCTGCAAGTATCAATCCCCTGTCTATTAACTCCTGAACAGCGTTAAATGCATTTTTGAAATATTCAGTATCCTGAACGGTTGGCACTTCCTCTCCCAGCTTATTCATAGTCTGAGCAAAAGCCGAACCTCCAAGCTTGAAGGTATCGAAAGAGAAATCTATATAATAAAGGTATGTTCCTTTTATATATGCCAATACAGGAGAAACAATCTTGCGTATATTTTTTACTTCACCTGCTGCTGAAATGATCACAGTACCCGGTGAATACACTTTTTCGTCTCCGTATTTCTGAGTCATCGAAAGAGAGTCCTTACCTGTAGGAATATTTACTCCCAGTTCGCAAGCAAACTCAGAGCATGCTTCTACAGCTTTGTATAAGCGTGCATCTTCTCCCGGATTTTTGCAAGGCCACATCCAGTTAGCACTCAAAGAAATACCCTTCAACCCATCTTCGATAGGTGCAAAAATTATATTTGTAAGCGATTCGGCAATAGCAAGCACCGAACCTGCCGCCGGGTCTACCATCGCAGCCTGAGGCGCATGTCCTATAGATGTTGCAATTCCTGCTTTTCCTTTATAATCTAAAGCCACAGCCCCAAGGTCACTCAGTGGCAACTGAATTTCTCCTTGCGTTTGCTGGCGGGCAACTTTACCTGTCACCGAACGGTCAACCTTGTTTGTCAACCAGTCTTTACAAGCAACAGCCTCTAACTGTAGCACGTTCTTTATATAGTCTTCAAGTCTTGAGAGATCATATTCCGGGTTCGTATATTCTTCTTCAAGGGTATCGTCGCGCATTATTGTCTTAGGCGCTTTACCAAAAAAGTCTTCCAGCTTCAAGTCTATCGGACGTTTTCCGTCAGCCTGTTCAAACACCAACTTCATATCGTTAGTAGTTTCACCTACTACGTACATCGGTGAACGCTCACGCTGAGCGATTCGTTCTATTTTGTCTACAGCTTCTTCGGGGATAAGCAAGCCCATACGTTCCTGACTTTCATTTCCTACAATCTCTTTCGAAGACAAAGTAGGGTCTCCCACTGGCAGCTTAGAAACATCTATCTTTCCTCCGGTCGCTTCTATCAGTTCCGATAAGCAATTCAAATGTCCCCCTGCTCCATGATCGTGAATAGACACGATCGGATTTTCTTTCGATTCTGCTAAAGCACGAATAACATTAGCTGCACGCTTTTGCATTTCGGGATTTGCACGCTGTACGGCATTCAGTTCTATTCCGCTTGAGTACTGACCTGTATCAACAGACGAAACAGCTCCACCACCCATACCGATACGGTAATTATCACCTCCCAGTATTACTACCTTTTCTCCGGGTTTAGGTTCACCTTTGAGCGCATCGCGCTTGTTGGCGTAGCCTACCCCTCCGGCTAGCATAATCACTTTATCGAAAGCAAATTTCTTTCTGTTTTCTTCATGCTCGAATGTAAGTAATGACCCACAAATGAGCGGTTGACCAAATTTATTACCGAAATCAGAAGCTCCGTTAGATGCTTTTATCAATATCTCCTCCGGGGTCTGATATAACCAAGGTCTTTCTTCAATTGCTTCCTCCCATGCTTTTCCTTTTTTGGTTCTTGGGTAAGAAGTCATGTAAACAGCTGTTCCTGCAATAGGCAAGGATGCTTTACCACCACCCAGACGATCACGTATTTCACCACCCGAACCGGTAGCAGCACCATTGAACGGCTCTACGGTTGTAGGGAAATTATGCGTCTCGGCTTTCAGTGAGATAACCGATTTGATCGGTGTTACCTCAAAATAACTTGGCTTGTCACCTTCTGTAGGAGCAAACTGTTCTATTTGAGGCCCCATATTGAAGGCTACATTATCTTTATATGCTGAAACTAATTTGTTCGGATTGGTTTGAGATGTCTTTTTTATCAGTTTAAATAAAGAACTTTCTTTTTCTTCACCATCAATGATAAATGTTCCATTAAATATTTTGTGGCGGCAATGCTCTGAATTCACCTGAGAGAATCCAAAAACCTCGCTATCTGTCAACTTACGCCCCAATCGTTGGCTTACACTGTTCAGATATTCAACCTCATCTTCGCTTAAGGCTAAACCTTCCTGCTGGTTATATGCTTCGATATCATCTATTTCTATAATAGGTTCCGGCGTCTTATCTATTGTAAAAATACGCTGATTAAGCCCATTGTATATACGTTGGAGCATAGAATCATGCTCTGCATCAGTACTTGCGACAGAAAAAAATTCTTCGATACGCACGATTCCCTCTATTCCCATATTCTGGGTAATTTCCACAGCATTTGTGCTCCATGGGGTTATCATCTCGCGGCGGGGACCAACAAAAAAGCCTGAAACTTCATCAGAATCAAGCATAGTTGCACCACTGAATGCCCATGTCAGGCGTTGGATAAAATCATCGTTGAGGGTGGAGCTTGTTTGAACAGCAATAATGTTCCCGGAAGGGGTTTGAAAGAAAGAAACCATATTTTTATTTCAAGTTAATGATTGACTTATAATAGGCATACAAAGGTAATGAAAACTGACAATATATAGAAAGAAAAAGGAAAAATAGCAAACGCCTTTTATTACAGCTTTATAATATACATATTAAACCTTTGCAGTAAAGCGAAGGCTTAATGATAGAACTTTAAAACGAAGACGGTTCTATGCAAACTTAACGTTTAACTTCGGAGAAAAATGGGCTATTAAAGACGATTATCGCTTGATATTTGGGTTTGGATCTATACGTCGGTAAGATATTATGGGATTAATAGCAGGGACTGATAGTCCGTACAGGAAAGATATTACTCGGAATAGAACACAACAATTATCAGTTTGCTCTCAATTACCTTCATGATTTATATAATATTGTATATGACCAATATCTTTTATACAACAGAACCCTAAAGCTGAGTGTTACATATTTCTTTTAACAGACAGAGCCAAATATAGATTTAAGATAAAAGATTAATACTATATTTGTATTTCAAAATTAAGCACTACAAATATTTAGTTATTTATAATATTTAATTCAGGCATGAAAATCGCGATTGTTGGTACAGGTTATGTAGGTCTCGTCACGGGAACCTGCTTTGCTGAAATGGGAACAGAAGTTTTTTGTATTGATATCGATCAGAACAAGATAGATAAACTAAAGAATGGTATCATTCCTATTTTCGAGCCGGGACTTGACGAAATGGTAGAACGCAATCATAAAGCGGGACGCCTAAATTTCACGACCGAGCTTAGCTCTATCCTCAACGAGGTTGATATTGTATTCTCAGCAGTAGGCACACCTCCCGATGAAGATGGGAGTGCAGACCTGAAATATGTGCTTGATGTAGCACGTACTATTGGACAAGAACTAAACAAATATATGGTTATTGTAACCAAAAGTACAGTACCTGTAGGCACAGCCAAGCTGATAAAGAAAACCATTCAGGACGAATTAGACAAAAGAGGTTTAACGGATCTAAAATTCGATGTGGCTTCAAATCCTGAATTCTTGAAAGAAGGTGCAGCCATTACAGATTTTATGCAACCCGACCGTGTTGTAGTTGGTGTTGAGTCTGACCAAGCCAAGCAATTGATGGAAAGATTATACAAACCTTTCACATTGAACAACTACCGCATTATATATACCGATATTCCTTCGGCCGAGATGATAAAATATGCAGCGAATGCTATGTTGGCTACCCGAATCAGCTTTATGAACGATATTGCTAATATGTGCGAAATTGTAGGAGCTGACATCAATATGGTACGAAAAGGAATCGGAGCAGATGTGCGCATCGGTTCTAAGTTTTTATATGCCGGATGCGGATATGGTGGAAGCTGCTTTCCGAAAGATGTAAAAGCACTTATCCATACAGCTCAAAATCTAGGCTATGAAATGAAAATCCTTGAGGCGGTTGAAGAAGTGAATGAGTTCCAGAAGAAAATTCTCTTCGAGAAACTAATGAAATACTATGATAACGATATAAAAGGAAAAACTATTGCCGTATGGGGACTAGCATTTAAACCAAAAACGGATGATATGCGTGAAGCTCCATCGCTGGTTATCATTGATAAGATTTTAGAAGCAGGAGGAAAAGTTAAGGCTTATGACCCTGTTGCAATGGAAGAGGCCAAACGAATTCTAGGCGACAGCATTACATACGCAAAAGATATCTATGATGCTACATTAGAAGCGGATGCGATATTAATGGTTACCGAATGGAACGAGTTCCGCTTGCCTACATGGGAAGTAATAAAGAAAACCATGAAGAAACCTGTCGTTTTTGATGGAAGAAACATATACAACAAACAAGAGATGAACGAAATAGGATTTGACTATTTCGGTATTGGTATAAAATAAAACAAATGATTACTGTAGAAGGAATAACTAAAAGTTTTGGCTCGCTTAAAGTTCTCAAAGGCATAGATCTTCATGTAGAAAAAGGGGAGATAATATCGATTGTAGGTGCTAGTGGAGCCGGAAAGACGACCCTTCTGCAAATTATAGGGACACTGGATAAGGCTGACAGTGGTACAGTATACATTAATGGACAAAAACTGAACTCACTAAGAGATAGCCAACTGTCTGATTTCAGAAACAAAAACATTGGATTTGTATTTCAGTTCCATCAGCTTTTACCCGAATTTACAGCGTTGGAAAATGTAATGATACCTGCACTGATAGGAAAAGTTAAGGATTCTCAGGCAAAGCAAAAAGCAAAAGAATTACTCGACATGCTGGGCTTAGCCGATAGACTTGGACATAAACCAAATGAACTATCGGGAGGCGAAAAGCAACGTGTTGCTGTAGCACGTGCCTTAATTAATAATCCCGCGATTATCTTGGCTGATGAGCCGTCGGGTAGCCTCGATACAGAGAATAAAGAAGAACTACATCAATTATTTTTTAAGCTTCGCGATACATTAGGACAAACATTCATTATAGTAACTCACGACGAAAATCTGGCTTCTATAACAGACAGAACCGTACATATGAAAGATGGTCAGATCTTTGACCCTTTAAAAGAATCTATTTAAAGAAATGAACCTTTCCTCTGATAAACGCATTTATCAGATTGCCCTCACCCTCATTCCGGGAGTGGGTGATATTACTGCTCGCAATCTTTTACAGATTATGGGTGACGAGGAAGCTATATTCAAAACAAATAGAAAAACTCTGATCGCAAAAACAGGAATCTCTCATAAGCTGGTTGATGGCATACTTAATCCGGAGGTTCTTATAAAAGCAGAAAAAGAACTCTCTTTTATAGAGAAGAACAAACTTAAAACTTACTTCATCAATCAGACGGACTACCCTAAACGACTGAAAGAGTGCGCAGATGCTCCTGTCTTATTTTATTTTGAGGGAGATATCGATTTCAACACAGAGAAGGTAATAAGCATAGTAGGGACAAGAAACTCCACAAATTATGGTAATACTTTTTGTGATACTTTTCTGGAAGAAATTGCACACTTGCTACCTAATACCCTAATTGTTAGCGGACTTGCTTACGGAATAGATATTAATGCACATAGAGCCGCTCTGAAACATAATTTGCCGACAATCGGGATACTAGCTCATGGCTTAGATAGAATATACCCGCATGTACACAAGCAAATAGCCAGAGAAATGGTCGCTAAAGGAGGGTTACTTTCTGAATTCCCAAGCAATACAGAACCCGACCGATACAATTTTGTAAAAAGAAACCGGATAGTAGCAGGCATTGCCGATGCTGTTATTGTTGTTGAGTCTGACGTAAAAGGGGGTTCGTTGATTACGGCGGAAATTGCCAATTCATATTGTAAAGATGTGTTTGCCGTTCCGGGAAAAATGACTGATAAATATTCTCAAGGGTGCAATAAGCTTATCTCATCACACAAAGCCGATTTGTTCCGATCAACAGAATATTTCCTGCAACAAATGGGTTGGGATAACGAATCACCCAAAAAGAAGAAAGCCCCTATCCAACAAAGTCTTTTCACCATATTGTCAGATGATGAGCAAGCCATCGTTAATAAATTATCAGAAAAAGAATCTATACATATCGATCAATTAGCCAGGGAGCTTGATGTTCCCGCATACTCACTGTTTTCTACATTACTGGAGATGGAAATGAAAGGAATAATAAGAACCCTCCCGGGAAACTTATATACGATATCCTAACTAGAAGTCCTTTAGATTAGCCATATTCCACAAATTAAGATAGGTGGCTTTAGTTATATCTACGACTTTCTCATAATTAATTTTATCGGCATGATCGGTAGGCTTATGGTAATCTTCATGCAAATCGGTATTGTAAAATATAACAGGTATCTTCCTCATCGAAAAAGGAATATGATCGCTTCCTCCCGGAGAATCATCCATAGAGCGAAAATCGGGAACCAGATTCAAATTATATGCAGCAATATCGTTCTGCAACCATTCTTTAAACACAGGTTTCTCAGGAGAGAAAAAACATGCTACATAATTATAATCAGCCTCCGTCTTATTCCTACCAATCATATCGCAATTGATATAGCCTCTTATTTTAGGAGCTGTGAGTAAAGGAAAAGTTATGTTCTTGGAGTAATCTTCGACAAAATAAGATGAACCCAATAAGCCCAATTCCTCTCCATCCCACAAAGAAAAAATTACAGTGCGTAATGGTTTTTCGCCCGAAGCCAAAAAGGCTTCTGCTATCTGCAAAATCGCCGATGTCCCCGAAGCATTATCATCAGCTCCATTGTATATACTATCATTGGTTTTGTTTGCTTTTACACCTATATGATCGTAATGTGCACCAACTATCACAACCTCATCCTGATACTTTCCGGGGATATATCCCAATACGTTACGCATCTTTAGAGAAGGATAGCGATCACTTTCGAAAGGTTGATAATAAGTATCTCTCCAAGGCTTAACACCTACTTTTTGAAGTGTACTTTTTATATATTCTGAAGCCTTCAAACCACCCGATTCGCCGGCTTTACGCCCCTCTAAACTATCACTAGCCAAAACCCCTATATACTCCTTTGCCTTTTGCAAAGTTATTTCTGCCAGACCTTTTTCTTTAGGTGTTTGTGCAAATAAAGAAAATGGCATAAAAAAGAGTGCGACAAGGATAAGTTTCAGCCTCATAATTTAATATGTTTTTAAGTTTGCTAAATTCCAGAGGTTAAGATAAGCAGCTTTCGTTATTTCGACAAGTTTATCCCAATTTATTTTATCGGCAAGATCGCTCGGTTGATGATAATCGGGATGTCCGTCTGTATGATACCAAATCACAGAAACATCTCTTTTTGCGAATGAAGCATTGTCACTACCGCCAATAGGCTTATCCCAAGGGCGATAATTAGGTTCCAAGCCTAGTCCGTATGTCTTAATATCACTCTTCAGCCATTCACCAAACTGAGGGTGTGCTTCGGTATAGAAATACACAACATACTTTGGTTTCTGCTCATCATTGTTACGTCCAATCATATCAAAATTAACATATCCTTTAATATCTGATGCGAAAGGGCATGTTTGCATAAAATACTCCGAGCCTAACAGTCCCAGCTCTTCAGCATCCCATAGTGCAAAAATAATTGTACGTTCGGGCTTTTCTCCACTCGCAAGAAATGCTTTCGCTATTTGCAATACAGCAGAAACTCCCGAAGCATTATCATCGGCTCCATTATATATCTTATCCCCATCAAGGACTTCATCCATACCTAAGTGATCGTAATGAGCACCCATTACAACATATTCATTCTTATTTTTACCTTCAATATACCCCAATACATTCCTTAACTCTAACTTACGATGTGCCGGAAGTTGACTATACTTCTGAATAGAATCAGGATGAACCGAAAAACGCACTCTTTTTTGTCTCTCGGGACTATATGCTTCAAAAGGCTGGAAATAAGAATCCTCATTCAGAGGTTTAAGCCCCATATCTTGCAATACAGACTTCACATATTCTCCGGCAACACGTCCACCATGCCTACCGGCCTCTCTGCCTTCTACTGCATCGCTTGCCAGAAAGCCAATATATGCTTTTGCGCTTTCTTTATTAATTGTTGCAAAACCTTTCTCTTTCGTTGACTGAGAAAATAAAGAAATAGATATAAATAATAAAAAAGGAAATATTGTCTTCTTCATATCAGTGTAATCCTAAAACCATATTGGCTACAATAATTAATAATACGACGATGGTTATCGCCACGTACATATAATCTTTCTCAATAAGAAAACCTATCACCGAAAATGCTACACGCAAAATAGGCGTGGCAATGAGCACACAAACACCTAATTGTATGATGGCTGCACCATCAAACTCTAATACTCGAGGAATAATCGTTGACAACTCACGTAGATATTGAGAGACTCCCGGAAAGGGCTGATCATCTGGTGTAGGTTTATAATGCTCGATAGGCAAACCGTGATTTTGGAATAAATAGATCAAACCTCCAAATACGGTAATACCACAAGCTAACATAACTCCATATCGCAGCAACTTGCCAATAAGAAGCTCCATGTCTCTTTCTTCCCAAAACTCTTTAGAAAAAACTTTCTTCATCTTATTACATTTTACCGGTTAAAGCATTATAAATCATAGAAACAGCCAAGAAGAAAATGACAACACTAAATAGCAGTCTTAAATTTCTTACATTTGCTTTAGGTAGTATTTTAGAGCCAAAGAATGCCCCCAAAAGGACTCCCACAACAATAGGCATAGCTAATCCCGGATCGATATATCCTCGTTGAAAGTATATCACAGCACTGGCTGCAGCTGTTACACCAACCATGAAATTACTGGTTGTTGTAGATACCTTGAAAGGTATTTTCATTGCCGTATCCATAGCCAATACCTTCAGTGATCCTGAGCCAATACCAAGCAGCCCTGATAAAACACCCGCAACCGTCATCAGAGAATACCCTCCAATTACATTATGAACATTATATTTTTCTACCTTCCCATCTTTGGTTGGGTAAGAACCATTTAGTTTCAACTTTTCGCCCAACTTATCGCCCGGAGCAGAGTAATCGATGCCATCTTCTTTCTTTGACACAGAACGTATCGCAGAAAAAATAAGAACAACACCTAAAATTATAGCGATATACATCTTATCAAGATACATAGCTACAATTGCACCTGCAACAGCTCCCGTTGTCGTTGCTATTTCGAGAAACATACCAATGCGCACGTTGGTTATCCCTTCTTTTATATATGCCGCGGCCGCTCCTGAAGATGTGGCAATAGATGTAACCAATGCAGCTCCTACTGCATATCTTATATCTACACCAAATCCAAGGGTTAAGATAGGGATTACAATCACACCTCCCCCTAAACCTGTAAGCGAACCTATAAATCCGGCAAAACATGCCCCGATAAATAAAACCAGGGAAAATATCTCTAAATTAAAATCCATATTATTTTGTTTTGACGCCGTAAAGGTAATCTTTTTAGAAAAGATACAACGAAACACAGCTTCAAATACTATTAAATATAATGAAGATGCAGCACATCTATTCTATATTTATTAACAAAACATTCTGCATATACTAGTTGTTTTAATTACAGTCACTAAATAATAATACAATATGAAACATTTAATTTTAACAACTCTATTCAGTATAATTTCTACAGTTATGATAGCGCAAGTATCCTTATATGATTTTAAAGTGAAAGATATTGACGGTAACAATTTTGACCTTTCGAGCCTAAAAGGTAAAAAGGTTTTGGTGGTAAATGTTGCGTCTAAATGTGGGCTTACTCCTCAATATAACAAGTTACAAGACCTTTACGAAAAATATAAAGACAAGAACTTTGTCGTAATAGGTTTTCCTGCTAATAATTTTAATGGTCAAGAGCCCGGTACAAATGAAGAAATAAAAACATTCTGTACACTCAACTATAATGTATCGTTCCCTATGATGAGCAAAATAGACGTAGTAGGGGACAAAAAAGCACCACTCTACAAATGGCTGACAGAAAAATCACAGAACGGGAAAATGGATGCAGAGGTACAATGGAATTTTCAGAAATTTATGATTGATGAGAATGGTCAACTTGTAGATTTTGTCGCTCCACGAGAAGATCCTTTTTGTGATAAAATCATAAATTGGATAGAAAAGTAATTTTTATTGATATAAACATACAAAAGTCCCATTTATCTTACGACGAATGGGACTTTCATGCTATTAGTATAGGAGAATATTGATTAACACTCTCCTATTTTATCTTTATAGACTTGTATGCATTAAAGATTATTTCTTCTTTTTGAAGTCGTAACTCCTCTATAAGCGAAATAAATAACTAACGCAAATAGAATTATAGGAAGTGTAATATCTCCTATCGGAGCTGCTTCTCCTACTTGACCCGGGTCTGTTACTTCACCTCCTTGTCCGGGCAAGTCTGGATCTGTCCCCCAGTCTGTAAGAGCTCTTGTACCACCTACTTTATTTAGTGTTGTAGCCATCGAAGAATTATCTGTCCTGCTTGCAATTGATAAATTCTCAATCTTTGATAAGGTTACGGCAGAAGGAGACTTGCTGGATATTACTTGCGCATCCATCGCATCCGTCTCTGCAGCATTTATTGAAATCATTGGTATAGAGAGCCCAAAGCATGTTATCAAAAACACAAATATCACTAGTTTTGTTTTCATTTGTTATATTTTTCGTACGTCTGTGTTCTAAAAAGCTAGTTGTGTAAGTTCACAACTTTTGTTGTAAAAGTTCTGTTTCCTGCTATTTTTACTATGTATGTTCCTAAGTTTAATGTTTTAGAATATTCCATTGATGGATAGTCATTTTTACCTACTCTGGTTTTTCCCATCAATCGTCCTTGCATATCATAAATCAACACATCGCTATTCACATCTTTCTCATTCAAGCCGGAAATATGCAATACCGGTTCATTGTAATAGCAGGTTATTTCGGTAGTTTCGTCTTCTAGAATATCTTTAGTTTCGAAAAAGCGTAATATAAATCGATTTTCATCTACACTTTTCAGATCAGACGGCCCAGAAGAATAATTGTAAGATGTACCAGGTGTCAATTTCACTGTTTTATTATTCTGGTAACGGTCTATCAACCAAACATCCTGAACAGATGTAACATTCTCCAAGTTGTAAAAATTCAAAGACATTGTCTGTTGTGTAGCCGGAGGAGTTACATACAATGCTAACTCTTTAATATTTAGCGGAACTACATTCCCTAACATATTTACACCGTCACTCGATTTTGTGTAGATAAAAGTAGAACCTTCTTCAGGATATATCTTATCACTTTCATTTGGTACAGTAATCGACTTAGAGAAATTCTTCGGCGTATCCAGATTGTCATCACTTGTCATTTTTGCGTTATCACGCAGTACTATTGCAGTTCTATCTGCGGCCTTATCGGTAGAGCTGGCAACTTCAACCACAAAGAAGTCTGATAATAAATTAGATGTAGCACCACTTTTCAAATATCGTGTTGTTCCAAATGTTCTTAAAGCAGGGCTTAATGAAATATCAAAACTTTTGTTAGCCTGTACAATAAACATTTGCATAGGGGCAATTAAGAATTGTAGAGGATCTACAATATTCCGGCCTAGATCAGCCGGATCAGCCGATCCACCGGTTACAGTAACTCCATCTGTACTGATATAATCATAGCTAACCTGCATATGATATAGCTTATCACTATTGTCATATCTGATCAAACCATTATTTACAATCCAATATTTAGACCTCAACACATTTTTTGTAGTTTCATTTTTAGCAGATGTATTTACATCTTGCCCAAAGTATTGCGACACATCCAAAACGCCGGCACTTAAATCTGTGCCAAGTGAAGTCCCTTTGATATCATATCCTAATAACGGATTCAAACTGATTGGCGCCATGAACGGATTTCCTAAGAAGTTAAGTCCTTGCTCCAGAGTCACTGTTACAGCATCCGTTTTAAACTTTTCAGTTTCGAGCAATTCGATCCTATCTCTTCCAAAATCAGGCCAATCACCTAAACCCTTCCAACCTCCTGATTTTGTACCTGCCAAATCCGGTGAAAAGCGAGCAAAGCCCATTAAATAATCGGTAGATTCAGGATTAGGAACTCCACCGGTAATTGTATTACCACTTATTTTAGTGAAGTGATATCTCATCAGTCGGCGATTGAATTCAAAACCTCCTCTTGCTCTATTGGCAGATTTGACGTTCAAAGCAGCCCATCTATCGTCAACATTCTTACTTCCGTAATCCGTCACATCCATACTCATAAAGTACCCGTATCCGGCTTTCATCTTGTATAGAGGATCTAGAATCGTTCCTTGATTAGAAGTCAGACTATTTTTGTTTGGCTTCATAAATACATGATAAAACAAATAGTCTGTACCCATTTCTTCAAATGGTGGAGTAAACCCTGTCAAGTAATTCCATACTTTCCCGTTTACTGTCTTACGGAGTGTATTAGCTCCGGTAGCAGCCTCATGAGTCGAAGAATTTATAGCTCCATCATCCTCACTGGTACCATTATATTTGTAATATGTTAAATTTACCTGACTATATCCGGGAAGGTCTGAACCGGTATCACTTACGATAAGTGCCTGCCCCAGATTCATTTTTTGCGTAATCGTAGCATCATAGCCTCCCTCTACAACAAATCTATTACCTCCCAAAACATTAGAACCATTGAGTGGTGATAATAATTTATTCACGACAACGGCAGCAGATGTATCAACAGCCACAAATCCTACCAATCGAGGATCAGCAGCATTAATATCTGTTACTGTTTTATCAACATGCAATGTCGGGAAAGCTATATAATTGTATTTTTTTTGAGAACCTTTGTTAGCAAAAAGACTTGGAGACCTTTTAATCGTTTGTTTATTATCCTTACCAACAAAAGCTACCACACCGCTGCTCGTATTGGGGTCTTTAAACAGATGCGCATACTCACCGCCAACATCAGCACCATTACCTTGAACTCCGGGATCTTTTCCATTAATAAAATCCCCGGTCAACTCTGTACGGCCATTCTGAATTATGCCTGAACCATCAGCAAACTCAGCAGAACCTTTAACATACAAAGTTGTTGACTTAGACTGCGTTCCATCAGTCTCACTTCCGTACTTAACGTACATTTTACCCTTCGAGTAAAACACGACATCTGGCGAAGTAGATTGCCCTTTTATAAGTAAAGGCAAGAAGAGTAGTACAACTAATCCTAATCGAAATTTCATTATTGTAGTTTTAATAAAGTCAGTAATAGTCTAATAAAAGTCTGTAACGGTCAAGCAGTTATGCTCGATCCTAGCTTTAGGAAAAGCTATATTGTAATAATGTAAAAATTCTTATTCCCGAGCAAAGATAATCCTTTTTTCTTTAAATAAAAACTTTGGCTATATTTTTTTAAGAATTACATACACAATCTTTTACATTTGAAAAAACAGAATAAATGACAAAAAAAATCACAAATGGCAATCTCTTAACAAATCATTTACGGTTTTTACAGGATTGAAAGTTTCGACCGGAACTTCAACAAATATTGTGTTCCAATCAGACATCGCACCATTCCATAAGCCGGGAAGTTCTAAAGCTTTAAGTTCCTTTCCGCTTTTTGATTTGATTGATATAAATCCGGTATTATAGTCTACATAGTCTTTCAGATTGAAATGATTACCTCTGTAGTCTTTAATCCCACAAACTAAATCAACAGGATTGAAGTGAGTCCCTTTTTTAAACATCTCCTGTTTCGCAGGATCGGACATATCAATTTGCGAGCTTTCCAAGATTTGAGGAGAGATAGTCCCATCTGAATTTACGGCTAGAAAAGGTCCACCTCCCGGCTCTCCTACATTTTTCACCATACCACATACACGACAAGGGCGATCGAGTTTTCTTTTCAGATAAAGTACAAGCTCTGCATCTTCCAGCAATTTTGTATCGGGATTTTTTATATTTAATTCTTTTTGTAGAAAATAAAGAATTTCTATTAGTTGATCATGTGTATATTTCCCGCTATCGAGAAGTTTCAAATAATCAAATATTTTTCTCTGAGTATCAACCAATACACCCGCCAGTATCTTTTTATATTTGGTCTCTGTCTGCTTATACTTATCGGGGACAGTATTATCTATATTTTTTATAAAAACGATATCCGCATTTAAGTCGTTCAGATTTTCTATCAGTGCGCCATGTCCTCCCGGACGAAATAATAACTTTCCATTTTCCCTGAAAGGCTCATTATCGGCATCCACCGCAATTGTATCTGTACTCGATTTTTGTTCGCTGAACGTAACGGCATATTTTACATGCAGTTCGTTTTCAAACTTTTGTTTTCTTACCTTTATCAGGTCGTCAAACAATATTCTATGCTCAGGCGATACAGTAAAGTGAATATTCACTTCTTCTTTATCATTCTTTGCATAAAGATACCCCTCCATCAAATGCTCTTCGACCGGAGTACGGGATGTATCACTATATTTATGAAACTTAAGAAGTCCCTTTGGCAGATTTCCATAGTTAAGCCCTTTTGGCTTCAGCAAATTCTCAACAATTGATTTATATTTTCCTTCCGAAAGCAAAGCTGCAAGCGATTGCCCTTCATTTTTCAGACACATGGCATCCAGATCGTTATAAAACGCAAACTTCTCTATCTCTCCAAAAAATTTCTTTTCAAAGCCTGAAGTCGGTACTGAATAAGGCGCATCCAAAAACTCGAACAAGTCTTTGAACATCCTACTTGCGGCACCCGAGGCAGGAACAAATTTAACAATTTGTTTTCCCGATGACGCTTTGTACTCATCCCAATCGGTCAGATATTCTTTTTCCTGTTCAGGCGATATCACCTTAATACCTTTTTCTACTGACGCAGCAGCAGCAATACCCAAGAAAGGAAATCCTTGTTTAAAGTTATCCAATTGTTTGTTCAGTTGGTCTTCGGTAATACCTTTTTCTGCGAGATGGTTTTTATCTGATTCGGTTATCATAGCATAGTGTGTTATATACGTCTTATATGCAAAACTAGGAAAAATATTGGTAACTTACTTCAATTGTTTAGAAAATTCCCATATTACCATCCCGGCAGCCACCGAAACATTAAGGGAATGCTTTGTTCCATATTGAGGGATTTCAACACAACAGTCGCAACGGCTCACAACATCCTGCTGTACACCCTTTACCTCATTCCCTAAAACAACAGCATATTTCTTTTTAGAATCCAGTTGCAATTCATCCAGCATTATGCTATTTTGAGCTTGCTCCACAGCACAAAGGGTGTAGCCATTTTTCTTCAGCTCTTCTACAGCCTGATCTGTATCTGAGTAATATACCCATGCAACCGAATTTTCAGCTCCCAAGGCTGTTTTATGAATCTCCACATTGGGTGGAGTTGCGGTAATTCCGCATAGATAAACAGCCTCAACAAGAAATGCATCCGAAGTGCGAAACACAGATCCGATATTATTAAGACTTCTTACGTTATCCAATACAATGATAAGCGGAATTTTAGGTTCAGACTTAAACTCTTCGACCGAAAGCCTATTCAACTCTGTTATTTTTTTTACTCTCATCCGCTTAATCTATTAAAACAACACTGGCACAATCCAACTGAGCTCCCATCGGTGGATTTCGTTTCGAAAGCTTAATTTCCACATGTTCTATTTTTTTATACTTCTGCTTCAAGCATCGAACGATCCGATATGCAACATGCTCTAATAACTTCGACGGAATTTGCATTTGCTCCTTCACATCATTGTATATATCTGCATAGCTGACCGTATCTTCCAACGAATCGGATTGAGCAGCATCTGTTAGGTTTACTTCTAATTTCAGATTGATCACAAACTCATTTCCAACCGTGGTTTCATGAGGCTGTACGCCGTGATAAGCATAAAAAACAACATTCTCAAGCAAAATAAAACTTTTCATAAAGAGTCAAAATAAAACGGCACAAAGCTAAGTTTTTTATCTATATTTGTTCGTTATTGAGTTTACAAAGATATAAAACCTTGTGAAAACAGAGAATGAAAATTATGAGTAAATCAAGAGAAACAACACCTTACACAACATCCGGCACACACAACATTTTGGCGTCGGGCACACAACTAAAAGGAGATATATCTTCGGAGGAAGATTTCCGTATCGACGGCGCAATAGAAGGCAATATCCAGTGTCGTGGTAAAATTATCGTAGGTCAGAGCGGCTGCGTTATCGGCAATATAAATTGTTCGAATATAGACTTATTCGGCAAAGTAAAAGGAAACATTATATGTTCCGAAAATATTGTTCTGAAGGCGAGTTCCCTTCTTACCGGCGAGATTAAAACACGTACGATTGAGATAGAGCCCGGAGCCAATTTTGAAGGAACCTGTTCGATGCTTAACAATAGCGTAACCGGTTCTTTGGATGAGTAAGATAATACCAAAACAATATAGTTATGAATATAAATAAAAGACTTGCCGCACTACGCGAATTTATGGGAGAAAAAGGCTTACATGCTTTTATCATCCCCAGCACCGACTCCCATCTAAGTGAATACCCGGCTTCGCACTGGGCTTCGCGCGAATGGATCAGTGGATTCACAGGGTCGGCCGGAACAGTTGTAGTCACTCGCGAAAAAGCAGGGCTGTGGACAGACTCCCGCTATTTTCTGCAAGGGGCAAAAGAACTGGAAGGAGCTGATATCGAATTATTCAAAGAAGGACTTCCTTCTACCCCAAGTATAGAAGAGTGGCTAACCACCGAACTGGGAAAAGGAGAATACGTTGGTATAGATGGCACTGTGTATGCAGCTAAAGAAGCCATGAACCTTACCCACAAATTAAACATGAAAGGATTGCACCTTATCAGTGATTACGATCCGTTCAGCAAAATATGGAACGACAGACCCGAAATACCTACGAATACAATCTTCGTACTACCTGAAAAATATGCGGGCGAAGCGGCACATAAAAAAATAGCACGTATTTGCGATGTTGTAGAGAAAAATGGAGCAGAATCTTTGCTTGTGGCATCATTAGATACAATTGCCTGGATTTTCAATATCAGAGGTAACGACGTAAAGTGCAACCCTGTAGCTGTTAGTTACGCCTATGTTTCGAAAGAAGAAACAGTATTGTTTATCAATCCTAAAAAACTAACATCGGAAATTTCCGATTACTTGAAAGCAGAAGGGGTTACAATTGCCGAATACGATAAAGTATTTGATTATGTATCGAAACTAAAGACACCTGTTTGTTTGGATGCGAACAAAGTAACCTTCAAGCTATATAATACGATACCCGACGGATGCCGCATCATCGATATGCCATCTCCGGCAGACCTGATGAAGAGTATCAAAAACGATACAGAAGTACAAGGTATCCGCAATGCGATGGAACGCGATGGTGTTGCATTGGTACACTTCTTTATGTGGCTCGAAAAAGCAGTACCCGGAGGAAATGTGACGGAAATTATGATACCCGAAAAACTGGTGGAATACAGAAGTCAACAGAAAAACTTTGTAGGAGAAAGCTTTGATACAATCTCGGGCTATGGTCCGAACGGGGCAATCGTTCACTATCATGTAAGCAATGAAAGCTCACTACCGGTTAAACCCGAAGGTTTGCTGCTTGTAGACTCCGGTGCTCAGTATTTCGACGGCACGACTGATATAACCCGTACACTGGCAGTAGGCCCGCTTACCGACCAGATGAAAAAGGACTACACCATGGTACTGAAAGGACATATCAATCTGGCAACAGCAATATATCCTCAAGGTACAAGAGGAAGCCAGTTAGATATCTTGGCTCGTAAGGCGTTGTGGGATGAAGGACTAAACTACCTGCACGGAACAGGGCATGGTATCGGACATTTCCTCAATGTACACGAAGGCCCTCAAAACATAAGAATGAATGAGAACTCTACAACTCTGCAACCAGGAATGGTAACATCTAATGAACCGGGACTGTACAGAGCAGGACAATACGGTATCCGTATCGAAAACCTCATTCGTACGAAGCATGAAATGACTACCGAATTCGGAGATTTCTATTCTTTCGAAACGCTGACTCTTTGTCCTATAGATACCACACCTATAATAAAAGAAATGTTGACAGAGAAAGAAATCATCTGGCTTAACGAATATCACAAATTTGTATACGATCGTCTTTCTCCACTATTGACTGAAGACGAAAAACAATGGTTAAAAGAAAAAACTCATGAGATTTAAAATAACTGTTATATTATTGAGCCTCCTTTTCACGTTTGAGATGGAGGCTCAAACTATTAAAAGTCCCGACAATAAGTTCAACTTAGAAGTGACTTATCCGGGACAGAGTGGCAAGAAACTGTATCTGGGACAATATTGGCGGGGTGCGACATACGCAAAAGACTCCGTTGTACTTTCTGCGGCAGGTAAAGGTGTATTTACAGCGAAAGAAAAGTATCCCGAAGGACAATATTTTCTTTACATAGCACCTGACTTCAGAACAGACATGCTCTTTGGCAGCGAACAGAGCAAAATGCAGATAACAATCAACAAGGATAATTTCTTAAAAAGCACTGTAACAGGAAACGATGACACGCGCCTACTGTGGAGCTACCTCAACAAGGTAGCAGAAAACGATGCTCTGAGAGAGACACTCGAAGATCAGCTATCGGCATCAGATCTTACTCCGCAAAAAAGAGCCGGCATAGAAAAGGAAATAGCAACCGAAGAGCAAATAGCGCAGACCTATGTAAACAATCTTATCAAAGAAAATAAAACGAATTGGTTTGGAACTTTCCTAAAGGGTATGACTCCGATCACGTTACCTTACACTGACCCTAAGAATGATAAAGAGTTTGCAGAAAACAACAAGTACGGAAAAGTACATTATTTTGATAATATAAACCTTACCGACCCTCGTCTGTGGCGAACAAATTATTTGACCAGCTATATAGAATCATATATGACTCAGTGGGTAAATCCTACGCCCGATTCTTTAGCGATAGCAGCAACTAAGCTTGTGAGCAGAACAAAAGAGAATGAAGTGTGTTTTAAAGAAATGTTGTCTTATCTGATAAATACAACCACTTCGAGCGACAGAATGGGCGATGAGAATATCTGGGCAAAGCTTTGCGAAGATTACGTCTTCGGCAAAAACCTGGCGTGGATAGATAGTGCTCAGGTGTCGGGATTGCAGTATATGTATGAGCATATCAAAAACAATCGCATAGGCATGAGAGCCCGCAATATAAAACTGACAACAATAGACGGTAAGACAATTGAGACAAACGACATAAAAGCCGAATACCTGATATTGTATTTCTATGGTCACGACTGTAATCACTGTATAGAAGAAACACCTCGCATATACAATGAGGTATATACCAAATACAAAGACAAAGGATTGCAGGTAGTAGCCATCGACATAAAGGGAAGCGACAAAAAAGAATGGGATAAGTTTGTAAAGAATAATAAGATGACCGGCTGGATCAACGCCGCCGACCCGAATAATATATCACAATACTGGCTGAACTATGATACATCATACATTCCGTCGGTGTTTGTGCTGGATAAAAACAAAAAAATAGTTGCAAAGAAAATAGATTCTAAAGGACTGGAACAGTTCTTCGATTATTATACAAAATAAAAGATAATGGCATTAATAAAAGAAGTCAGAGGGTTTACACCTGAGATTGGAGAAAATACATACATGGCCGAAAACGCTACAATAATCGGCGATGTGGTAATAGGTAAAGATTGTAGCATTTGGTTTAACACCGTATTGCGTGGCGACGTAAACTCTATACGCATCGGAAACAGGGTAAACATACAAGATGGCAGTGTGTTACACACTTTGTACCAAAAGTCTGTAGTAGAAATAGGCGACGATGTATCCATTGGTCATAACGTGGTGGTGCATGGCGCAAAAATAGAAAACGGTGCACTGATAGGTATGGGAGCCATTGTTCTCGATCATGCAGTGATAGGCGAAGGTGCGATTATTGCAGCAGGATCGGTGGTACTGAGCGGTACACAGGTAGAGCCGGGAAGTATCTATGCAGGTGTACCAGCCAAGTTTGTAAAAAAAGTAGATTCGGAACAAGCGAAAGAAATGAACCAGAAAATAGCAAAAAATTACCTGATGTATTCGGGTTGGTTTAAAGAAGAATAAAACCGATTAAGGAAAATACTTATAATTAAATATGGGCAGAGGAATTTCAAACCCTGAGAGATACGCTACAGGAAGCAATCGATCAGTCGGAAAATGAAATTCCTCTGCCTAAAATAAAATACAAACAAAATTCACTAAGTATAGATAAAAGGAATCGTGCGGTAAGATTAGACTTTTAAGATCATAAAAGAAAACGAGCACGACTCCCCCAGACTATTTAAACTAAAACAATAATATGAGCTTAATAGAAGATCTTAAATGGCGACATGCATGTAAAGGGATGAATGGAGCCAAAGTTCCACAAGATGTAGTAGAAAGAATACTTGAAGCAATCAACCTCACCCCCACTTCTCTGGGGATGCAGGCATTTAAAGTATTTGTTATAGAAAACAAAGAGCTAAAAGAAAAGATATACAATGAAGCATGCGAGCAACAGCCAATTACAGGATGTTCGCACCTATTGGTATTTGCTTCATATACACAAATTACAGAAAAGTACCTTGACGACTATTTCGATTTGATAAACAAAAAAAGGAATCCGAGCAAAGAGTGGTGCGATAAATATAGAAAAAAGATAGAATTCTTTATTGAGAAAAATGGCAGTAATGTAAAGAACTGGCTATCTCAACAAACTTACATCGCACTGGGAGTGGCGTGTACAGTTGCAGCCAACGAACGCATTGAGACACTTCCTATCGAGGGCTTTGACAGGGATGCATTGAACCGTATCCTCGACTTACCAATACAGAACCTTTCTGCGACATTTATTCTTCCTTTGGGATATAAAGATGAAAACCTCGACTGGCTCCAGAATCAACCCAAAGTAAGAAAAGACCTTAGCGACCTGATTGAAGTCATCAAATAATTTTCTGTGAGAATAATTATCTTTTTATATACAGATACTAAACAAAAAGCGGGGAAATAAGGTTACAAATAGAAACAGGGTAAAAACTGTCACTTTTGTCACTTTTTACATTATTGGAAATGACAGAAAAGAAATATAGTAATCTGGTTAATGTTATCATAGGAATATTACTGATAATACTAAATTCATGCTGGATATATTTCCAACTCAGATTACTATATAATTATAACTTTGGCAACATCCTCTATCTTTACAAGATACCGGAATGGATACTGGTTTTGAATACAATTTGCGGACTGATTGGAGTTTTACTTGCAGTCAGGCTAATCAAAGACAAGATAAGCGCATGGACAGTAATACCCGCCAACTTCGGGCTTTTCTGCATCTGCATTTTGATTGAAAGTTTCCTAGCATAATAGAACTATAAATTAAATAGTTATGAAAAAAGAAATTCTGAAAAGGATAATTGCAAAACCCGGAGAAAAGCATAAAGTATCCAACTTCAAAACAGATTACACCGCCGGATTATCAAAACAGAAAGGGGAAAAGCTTCTTGAAGAAAGTATAGATAAACTGTCGAAACTGCAAGATAAACTTTATGCACAAGACCGCTATTCTGTGCTGATCATATTTCAAGCAATGGATGCTGCGGGAAAAGATGGCACAATCAAGCATGTGATGTCGGGTATCAACCCGCAAGGCTGTCAGGTTTTTGCCTTCAAGCAGCCGTCGGCAGAGGAACTCGACCACGACTATCTGTGGCGCATCTACAAGTGCTTACCCGAGCGCGGAAGAATCGGTATATTCAACAGGTCTCATTACGAAGATGTACTCGTAGCAAAGGTTCATCCAGCGATTGTATTAAACGGAAAATTACCCAATATCACAAAGACGGAAGATATCGATGATAAGTTTTGGGAAAAACGTTACAGGCAGATAAACGACTTTGAAAGGCATCTGACTGAAAATGGAACAATCGTATTGAAGTTCTTTCTCAATGTTTCGCACGGTGAACAGGAGAAACGCTTTCTTGCCAGATTGAATGATGAGTCTAAGAATTGGAAATTTTCGGCAGCAGATCTCAAAGAGCGTGGATACTGGGACAACTATATGGAGGCATATTCAGATATGCTGACACATACATCGACCGACGAAGCTCCTTGGCACGTTATTCCGGCAGACAACAAGTGGTTTATGCGCTATATTATTGGTCAAATCATCAGTGACAGAATAGAAGAACTAGACCTTCACTATCCCGAACTGACAGACGAAGCCAAGATAGAGATAGAGAATGCCAAGAAATCAATGGTAAAACCACAGGAAGAAAAGCCTAAGATAAATAAAGACAAGAAAAACAAGAAAAAATAAAAAAGAAGGCAGCGCTGATTATCTCAACGCTGCCTTTATTTAAGTAATCAATTTACATTTAGACAATTACAACCACTTCTGTCGTCTGAAATAAAAGAGAATAACAGCAACAGCAGCTATCATCAGTCCGATAGAAAATTCGTAGCCGTATTTCCATTCCAGTTCAGGCATTTCTCCAAAGTTCATCCCATAAATACTTGCAATAAGTGTAGGCGGCATAAATATAACGGAGATCACGGTAAACATTTTGATGATCTTATTTTGCTCGATATTAACAAACCCGAGGAATGTATCTTGTAAGTAGTCGAGCCTGTCGAAGCTAAAGCGGATATGTTCGAGCAGTGAGTTTATGTCCTTTATCAGAATCGTAATTCTGGCATGCAGCTCTCTTGGCATCAGTTCACTTTTGAGCATACTCGATACGGCCCGCTGCTTGTCGATAATATTCTCCCTCAGCATCATGGTCTTTTCCTGCAAGTCTTTGATTTCCATCAAAAGCTCTTCGTCAGCCTCTTTTATACTGATGCTATTAGACAATGACGTAATCTGCTGGGTCATGCGTTCGATCATGTCGGCATCGAGTTCTACTCGTGTCTCCAAAATAGCTACAAATACATGATAACCGGTAGGATACATCTTAGGATTAGCCGAGATTTTCTTTATTGTCTCGTGGAAGGACGATAAGTCCTCACTGCGGACGGTGATAAGGATATTGTTCTTTATGATAAAAGAAACCGGCTCTCTTTCGAAAGTTCCAAGTAAGAAGTTGGAATTCACAACCAATGAGTCTGCCGTCTCCATATAACGGGACGACATCTCGATCTCTACCATCTCCTCTTCTTCCTGGATATATATTTTCAGATAATCTTCTAACTCGCTTTCTATCTCCTCATCTACATTATTAAGGTCGATCCATAGAAAATCCTTAATAGGGGTGGCTTTCAAAAATTCAATGCTACGGCTCATTCGTATGACATTGTCTTTGTGATAGAATAATTTTACTTCTGACATGAGCTATTCTTTTTTAAGTGTTAGGACTTCCTTTACTTCTCACTACTTCTCCCGGGCAGAAAAGCTGAGACTATATTTGTCAACTTTTCGAAATCTGCAACCGAGAGGCGCTCGGGTCGTTCGTCAAAGATAGGGTCGGCATACGCTTCGCAATCTTTTCCTAACAGAGGCTTCATAGAGTTTCTAAGGGTCTTTCGACGCTGATTAAATCCTGTTTTCACAACAGTTTTAAACAATCTTTCATCACAGTCCAGATGTTCCCTCTTATTGCGAACCAGCTTAACCACGGCGGATTTTACCCTCGGCGGAGGATCGAATACCTTTTCGCTGACCGTAAATAGATATTCTATATCGTACCATGCTTGTAGCAGAACGCTTAATATGCCGTATGTCTTGCCTCCCGGCTTAGCGGCTATACGTTCGGCAACTTCTTTCTGGAGCATTCCTGAGCAACACGGAACTTTGTCTTTATACTCAAGAACTTTAAAAAATATCTGGGACGAAATATTATAAGGATAATTCCCTATCACACAAAATTTGTCCGGATAAATAGCCGACAAATCAAGTGTGAGAAAATCGCCTTCTACTATACGCCCATGCAAAGCAGGATAATGCTCGTTAAGATATGGCACAGAATCGCGGTCGAGCTCAACAACGGTTAAGTCTTTCTCCTTTTCGATAAGAAATTGAGTCAGCACACCCATTCCCGGACCAACCTCAATTACCGGCACATCGGTAAAATCATCCAATGTATCGGCAATCCGACGTGCAATATCCAGATCTTTGAGAAAGTGCTGTCCTAAGAATTTCTTCGGCTTAACTGCCCCCATACTTATAATTATCATTATATTTGCAGCGGCAAAGGTAGCATTTATTACTGAAAATCGTTCGTATTAAAAGACCTTTATTCTGAAACCGCTACATTTAAATTTGGGGAATGGAAGAAACAGATGAAGTTGTAACACAAAAGAAAAGCTCTTTATTAAACAATCTTATAAAAGTCGTATTACCCCTAGGATTAGGAATTGCGATCATATATTATCTTATTAGTAAAATTGACCCGAGTCAACTTTGGGAAATATTGAAAGATGCCAATTGGGGGATACTGTTATTCTCTCTATTATTCGGGCTTCTAGGAAATACAATCAGAGGATACCGTTGGGCTCTGTTTATTACTCCATTGGGCTATTCTCCCAAAATATCGAACCTCAATTATGCAATCTATGGCGGTTATGCCGTTAACTTTGCTTTGCCACGTGCGGGCGAGATATGGAGATGCGGTGTAATAGCCAAGGAAGACAACATCCCTTTCTCCAAATTATTCGGAACGATGATTCTCGATCGGATATTTGACACAATTACCGTTGCTATAATATCTTTGGTGGCCTTTTTGTTCAACATGCAATTCTTTTTGACACAACTGGAACAAAACCAAACAACGTTCAATACTATATCCAGTATATTCAAATCCCCTTTATTATACTTAGCTATCGGCGCTGCAATAATAACCACATACATTGTCTTTAGGTTTTTCAAAGAAAATGTTATTGTACGTAAGATAAAAGGATTCCTGTCAAGTATCGCAAGTGACTTGAAAGCAATTTGGAAAATGAATACCAAAGGGCGTGTATTCTTATACACAATAGGCATCTGGGGTTCTTATTTTTGTTATTTCTACATTACATTCTTCGCTTTCGATTTTACAGCCGACTTGGGAATCACCGCCGGACTCATCGCTTTCGCTTTGAGTAGTATAAGCATGGGAGTACCATCTAACGGAGGACTAGGCCCTTGGCAAATAGCAGTAATAGCATCGTTAAGCCTGTATGGGGTAGACAAACTACATGCAACGGCTTTTGCTACAGGCGTGTTTGCTGTGCAATCTATCTGGGTGATTATTTGCGGGCTGTTCGGCATTGCCATGCTGGCTTTGAAAAAGCAAAAGAAATAATTCTTTCATCATTTCCACATCTACACTTTTATATTTTAGATTTATCTAATAATATAAGAGCTTTGAGCTTTGTACTCTCGTTCCATAGAGAAGCAATCCCCGGTAAATTAAAGAAGAAAAGGTTACAATAAAACACATGTAAAAAAGTGTCACTTTTGTCACCTTTTGAATAAAAAAGCACGAAAAGAATAAGAATAACAAAAAGTTATAAAAAAGAGTTTACCGTCTACTCTTTTCATTATATATGTAAAAGACTTCATCGAAAATTCTTATCTTTGTTACTATTCGTAATTTTAAAACATAACATATTATGTCTAAAGAAATACTTAAACTAAAACCGCAACAGTTGTGGAAACACTTCTACGACCTAACCCAGATTCCTCGCCCTACAGGACAGATGAAGGAGGTGACAAAATTTGTCATTGATTTCGGTAAATCACTGGGACTAGAAGTAAAACAAGACAAAACAGGCAACATTGTTATTACCAAGCCTGCTACCAAAGGAATGGAAAAAGCTCCGGTAGTGATACTTCAGTCGCACTTGGATATGGTTCCTCAGAAGAACTCGAATGTAAAGCATGACTTCACGAAAGACCCTATAGAAACTCAAATAGATGGCAGCCGAGTAAAGGCTAAATCTACCACATTGGGAGCAGACAACGGAATCGGAGCTGCCGCCATGATGGCTGTCCTCGAAGACACGACACTGAAACATGGAAAAATAGAAGCCTTGTTTACAGTAGACGAAGAGGTAGGCATGGTTGGTGCAAGCGGATTGAAGAAAGGATTTCTTTCAGGAAACGTATTGCTGAATCTGGATACCGAAGAGATCGGCGAGCTATGCGTAGGTTGCGCCGGAGGTGCAGACGTTAATGCCGACTGGGAATTTAAAGATGCAGAAGTACCAGCAGGTGATATTGCTTATAAAATATCGCTTACAGGCCTTAGAGGAGGTCACTCGGGAACTGAAATACACATGGGGAGAGCGAATGCCAACAAGCTTATGTTTTACTTCCTCAAAGAAGCAGTAAGCAATTATGAGGTGCGTTTGTCTGCCATCGATGGCGGTTCACTAAGAAATGCGATCCCTCGTGAGGCTGTTGCTATCGTTACTCTACTCGAAGAAGATGAGAAGGACTTCCTAAAACTGGTAAAAGAGTACGAAAAGATATTTAAAGAAGAATATAAAGCTGTAGAAGCAAACCTTTCATTCAAAGCAGCAAAAACAGACTTACCGAAAACGCTTATCCCAGAAGAAATACAAGACAGCGTTATCAATGCTGTTATTGGTTGCCAAAATGGAGTAATCAGCATGCTAACTGACTTTGAAGGCATTGTAGAAACTTCTACAAACTTAGCCTCTGTTAAGTCTGAAGCAGGTCGTATTTCTGCGAAAATGCTGGCTCGTAGCTCTTCCGAAACACGCAAAGATGAAATTTGCTCAAGCCTCGAAAGTGTATTTGCCCTTGCAGGTGCAAAAGTATCTATCGAAAATGGTTATCCGGGATGGCAGCCGAATGCTCAATCGGATACGCTAAATATGATGGCTAAATTATACAAAGATATGTATAACGAAGATGCCCATGTAGTAGTGGTACATGCAGGATTAGAATGTGGTATCATTTTGGGTAGCACACCGGGATTAGACATTGTATCGTTTGGCCCTACGATCTTAAATGCACACTCTCCTGATGAGTTTGTAGAAATAGATACAGTAAGCAAATTCTATGATTATCTGGTTAAAACCCTAGAGAACATAAAATAAAAGAAGAAACGGCGGGATGTTTAATAATACCCGCCGTTTTACTTTTCTAATCTATCATTTATATATCAATCGAAAGGTATTATTCCTCCATCCGTCAGGTCTACTAATGACACTTTAAATGTTGTAGACGTTGCAGCCTTGCCTAATGCTCCTTTGAAAGTTATACGTTTACCTCCTTCGATATCCCCTTTGTATATCTCCCTTTCGCCTAGAACAGTATCACCGGTAGCAATCTGTTTTACAAATACCAGCTTCACAGTAACATCTTTACCTGCTGTTGCATGCCTATCTGCAATTATTTTGTGTTCTCTAAATTTATCAACATTAGTATTACATAGGTCACCCCATCCCCAAGATGCTTCTGAGCTACGAGTAGGAATACCTTCTGCTATGGATATTCCGGAATAAAAAGGAGTAATCACACAGCCAATTGTAGTTGTACCCTCAGGCAAAGAACATGTATTGGCATCGGTCACTTCAACGGTCACCTCAGACCACATCGGCTGTAAAGTTACCTGTATTGGCACATCCGAGTTATTCGCAGCTACCGAGAAGTCAACCTTTTCGTAATATATATATCTACTACCCATATTCCCCATTATCCATGTAGGAGGATTCTCAAAATAGTCGGTATAGAAATTATTACCCTTTACATCAATTGCTCCTTCTGTTGGAGGAGAACTCATACCTCCGGTCGGATAAGAGATAAAAGCAATATAATAGTTACCTTCAGGGAGCTCCTCAGTTAGCTGCCCAACCATTTCTTTAAACTTCCACCCTTTCACTCCTTTGCCACTCTCTTTCTCGTAAATGATATAAAAGAGTTGATTGTTATAGGTGTCAGCTTTCAATGATTTAACATCTACACTAAAGTTAGATACATCAAACGTAACCTTATAGGTTTTACTTGTTGTGGGTACTTCTTCCGGGTCATTGCTACAAGACGCAAACAGAATAGTTGCGCATAGAAAAAATAGTAGTTTTTTCATTACGATAATAGTTTTGTTAAGTTTATATATTCATTATTAAATGCAATAATAATGAGGCGTAAAGATATACAATATAATTTATTCTAGATAATTTATAAAAGAAAAGAGAGCAAGACAATACGCCTTACTCTCTATAGCTTTTAAATTATATTTTCTTATTTGATGCCTTTCACTTTTTCTCGGGCTTCTGCTTATACTTAGACAATATAGCCAATATTTCGTCAGAAACATTTCCGAAAATAGAGACACCCGAAGCTCCGTTTTCCAAAGCATATTTTATTCCGGCTTCGATCTCTTCATTGTTTTTAAAGTCGGGTATATACAATCCGGCATAGAGAGGGAAACGACCGTCTATACCTCTCAATCCCTGCTTAACGGCATCACCGATCCATGGTACATCTTCTTTATAGAAACCATGATAGATCATCGGGTAAACAGCATCCAAAGGCCAGTTTGTCCAGTCCTGCCTTACCAAACGCTTCGCGACGTCGGGAGTCGGAAACACGGCAGCAGTAAGCGGCTTATGATGCGCTTTTGCCACATCTCCAATCTTATTCACAATTGCCGTTACAGCATCATATCTGAAAGATTTCCACGAGAGATTCTCCTGAGGATACTGAATACTGTCTATGTCTTTATGATATTTTTCTTTAAACTTAGCCTTACATACATCGCAATAGCAAAAATCGTATTCGGGCAATTCTTGTGTTTGAACAATACCATAAACATCCCACAGATTAACAGCCAATATCACATCACTGAAACGAACATAATCCATGTGGATGCCATCAACATAATCTTTAGACAATGCATTCTCTACCTCTTTGGTCAGAAACTCCGCAACCTCGGGACGAGAAGGACACATCCATCTGTAATAATCTACATACGGCGGATGATCAGCACAAGATTCACCCTTTCTGTTTACAGCAGCCCATTCAGGGTGAGCCTTCAACGCATCTCCCCTATTCATTATCCACATCCAACGATGAGCTTCCAATCCCTGAGCTTTTGCCGCCCTATAATGCTTCTCACTATCGGCTTCGAAGAAAATGCCCGCAATGCCCGCATCATGATATTTTTTATACCTCACGGCTAGTTCCTCTTCCGTATCAGAATCCTGAGGATTAATCCACACCCAATGTTTGTAAGTATTTTCGGCCTGCTTATTACCAATATTGCTTGTACAATTCGAGAACAAAAAAGGCAATAGTAATAAGGTCAACCAGTAAATTTTAAAATGGTTTCGCATAGTTTTTTATTTTTTATTTAGTTATTAATCCTTCTTCATTAAGATAAATCTTCTTACCCGAAGTATCTTTAATAGAGACTTCGAATCTCCTGCCGGTAGAAGACAGTTCGATTTTGTTTCTTTTATTATCAATATCGAATTCCGGCTTATCCATTTTCAGCTCTGCAAAGGAAGTTGCGTAACGCTGATGCGCACGCCTATAGTCTTGCTGCTTATAGTACACAAGCCATAAATATTGTCTTTGCTTTTCAGTATATGGCAATACAAACTGAGGTTGTTTTTCCCCTGCTTTGTTTTTCGAAAAGAATAAATAACCCCATCTTTCGGGTCTATGCATATCGATAACACCTTGGGGAGACCATACCCAGTTATTTTCAGGTAATACCTTCCCCGCACTATCTTTTCTTTTCACATACTTACCATTTACAATATCTGTTTCCCATTGCACTCTTGAGAAATTAATGCGCCATACGTCTTTATCTTTAGGAACATTTATAGCATTCCCCAAGGTAAGAGCCCTGAAAGGGATTGCCATCTCTACCGTCCATCCCGTATCTGTATCATTAGGGTTATTAATAGTGCCCTGCACTTTTACGGCATGTTGCATTCCCTGAGTATCCCAACTGAAGAGTGCTGCGCCTCCACTCCGATAAGGTTTATGCATAAACAGGTCGAAAATATTATTATATGCATTGACCTCTATTTCAAAGTAGTTGTGAGCAGTATTTAATGGATCGATAAACACTTCGAAGTCATTGTCAAAAAACACAATCTCATCGCGCTTGGTCAAGGTAGCCCATACATGCGGATCTTTTAACTCAGCCGCTATATAAAGATATGATTCGTCCCAAAGCATTTTCACACGAGTATCGTAATATGGTTTAGGCTTGGCATCGCCCTCTATATCTTGAAAACGATCAGACCAAGGAGTATTCAGCCACACTTCATCATTAATATCGCCATCAATTGTCGGAGCTTTGGATGCATAAGGTACTACGTAGTTTGCCGGAATAGTAAATAGGTTTTCATATCCCTTAAAGTGATTCTGGGCATAACAAAAATTAAAAACAAGAAGAAAAGAAATAGAACAAAATAATTTTATATAATTCATTTTACTGATTTTGAAATTTAAGGATATCACGAAGTTCAGCCACACCCTCAGAAGCACCCTTCTTTATAAAGTGTATTCCGGGCTGATGCACATTCACTTCTTTCGGGTCGATCAGATAGACAGGTACACCCGCATGCACATAATTAAGCAAGCCAGCGGCAGGATATACGTTCATAGAAGTACCTATCACAACAAAGATATCGGCCGTTTGTACAATTTTCATTGCTTTTTCTATCATGGGCACAGCCTCTCCAAACCAAACAATGTGAGGGCGAAGCTGTGAGCCTTTTTCACACTTATCTCCAAGGTGAATCTCACAATTATCAGGAGTCAAGGTATAAATCAACGAAGGATCGACCGTCGAACGCACTTTACTCAATTCCCCATGAAGATGTAAAACATTTGTGCTGCCTGCTCTCTCATGCAGTTCATCTACATTCTGTGTTATAATGGACACTTTATAATCTTTTTCTATCTCCACTAATCCTACGTGTCCTTTATTGGGCTTAGCCTCAAAAGCAGCCTTGCGTCGGGCATTATAAAAATCAAGTACCAGTTGAGGGTTTCGGCTGAATCCTTCAGGAGTGGCAACATCTTCGATAGAGTATCGCTCCCACAGTCCGCCGGAGTCTCTAAAAGTGGCAATGCCACTCTCCGCACTCATCCCTGCGCCGGTTAATACAACAATATGTCTCATAAACTATTAAAAAAATGTAAGTAGCATATACAAATATAGTTTTTTCAGGGGTAAATTTTATTAAAGTCCCATGAAAAGAATTACTTTTGTTGGCAAATTTAAATAAACATTCAGTCATATCATGAAATAATACTTCTTTGACATACAAGACTGATATAAAACGAAAAGAATATGGATAAAATTAGTTACGCTCTAGGTTTAAGCATCGGAAATAACTTCCTTAGCTCAGGTATCAACAAAGTTGATTTCGACTCTTTCCTTAAAGGAATGAAGGATGTAATCAACGGAGGAGACACTGACATGGATTATGAAGAAGCTAAACAAGTGATTAACGACTATTTCACCAAATTACAAGACGAGAAATTGGAAATTAACCTCAAAGCAGGTGAAGAATTTCTATCTATCAACAAAAACAAAGCAGGTGTAGTAACTCTTCCGAGTGGACTACAATACGAAATACTTAAAAAAGGTGATGGCCCTAAACCGGCTCTTACAGATCAAGTTAAGTGTCATTATCACGGTACGCTTATCGATGGCACAGTGTTCGATAGTTCTGTAAAACGCGGACAGCCTGCCACATTTGGTGTTAATCAGGTAATACCGGGATGGGTAGAAGCCCTTCAATTAATGCCTGTAGGTTCGAAATGGAAATTATTTATCCCTTCTGATCTTGCTTATGGCAAAGCAGGAGCAGGACAATCGATCGAACCTAATTCAACTTTAATTTTCGAAGTGGAAATTTTAGATATTGTCAAATAATAATTCAGTTTAAAAAATGAAAAAAATTCAAGTTGTGGCTCTTTCGGCTATCGTAGCTTTCGGAGCATTATTTACATCTTGTGGTGGAAATGTTTCTACAAACGTTCCATTAAAGACCGATCTCGATACTATTTCTTACGCTTTTGGTGCTAGCCTTTACGAGCAAGGATTGTCTATGCATCTACAACAACTAGGTATCATAGGCGATACTACAAGCATCAAAGCCGGATATCTTAGCAAAATAAGCGCAGAAACTGATGCTCAGAAAAAGACAGCATTAGAAAAAGAGATGAAAGCTAAAATGGATTCTGTAGTAAAATCAAACGCAAGAAACATCTCTGAGTTCTTAAACGGACTAAAAGAATCTTTAAATGCACCTGAATCAAAAGCTGCTTATATGGCCGGAGTATCAGTTGGAGGTCAGATATCAAAACAAATGATGCCTGGTATCATACAACAAATATATGGTCCTAATTCGAAAGAAAAACTAAACAGCGATGCATTCCTTGCTGCAATGGCTACAGCTATGAAACAAGGTAAATTTGCAGTTGCTGAACCATCTACAGTATTCAATGCAAAAATGCAGGAAGCTCAGGCTAAAGCTCAAGCAAGAGAAGAAGAAGAATTGAAGAAAGCAAATGCAGGAGTAATTGCTGAAGGTGAAAAATTCCTTGCTGAAAACAAAACAAAAGAAGGTGTTGTTGCTCTGCCTAGCGGATTGCAATACAAAGTTGTAAAAGAAGGAACAGGAGCAAAACCAGCTGCAGCAGATATGGTAAAAGTGAACTACAAAGGCACACTTCTAGACGGTACTGTATTTGACAGCAACGAAGGTAAAGAGCCAATCACATTCAACGCTAACCGCGTTATCAAAGGATGGACTGAAGCTTTACAGTTGATGCCTGTAGGATCTAAATGGATTCTTTATATCCCTTACGATCTTGCTTACGGTGCACAAGGTAGCGGAGACAGAATCAAACCTTTTTCAACTCTTATTTTCGAAGTTGAATTGCTTGAGATCAATCCGAAACAATAATCTGACATTGTCAGAAAATAAGTTAAAACAACGGATTTAAATAATAATTTGGCACAAGTTCAGTAAATTATTGAGCAAAAAGCATACAGATTGTAAAAAATATCATATATTTGAGATATAATAACGATAAAACGCTCATATTATGCAAAAAATTGACAAACTTGATAAAAAGATTCTAGAGATTATATCCCAGAATGCAAGAATTCCATTTAAGGATGTAGCTCTTGAATGTGGTGTTTCACGTGCCGCAATCCATCAGCGTGTACAACGCATGATCGAGATGGATGTAATCGTAGGTTCCGGATATTTTGTTAATCCTAAAGTTCTTGGTTACAACACTTGTACATATATAGGAGTAAAACTCGAAAGAGGCTCAATGTATAAAACAGTAATTCCTGAATTGGATAAGATTCCTGAAATTGTAGAATCTCATTTTACAACGGGCCCATACACCATTCTGATCAAGTTGTATGCAAAGGATAACGAGCACTTGATGGACTTGCTGAACAACAAAATCCAAGACATTCCGGGAGTTGTAGCTACAGAAACTATGATTTCTTTGAGTCAGGGAGTAAAACGCCAGATTCCGATATCTAAATCCGAATAATCGAAACTTATTATATACTATTATAGATGAGAAGGATAATTGAAGCGAAATCAATTATCCTTCTCATTTATCTTATTATAACTTAAATAAGTAAGGTAAAACAAATGAAAGAAGTATTTTTTTAATATTTTTGTACCGTCGTTTGATAAGGATAGCCATACATGAAGAAAGAGAATATCATATTTAGGTTATTAAAAAATATCTATGTGAAGAATGTACTGATGATGATCGGGGCCTTTGTAGGACTGGTTATAATCGTATTGTTTCTTCTCAATTTTTATACCAAGCATAATGAGTCCATCACTGTTCCTACCGTAAAAGGACTGCAAGTACAAGATGCAGCAGGAATACTGGAGTCATCGGATTTGAGATACGAGATCAGTGATTCCATTTTCCAGGCGGAAGGTGCTCCCGGATCTATTATCGAACAGATCCCGAAAGAGCAATCGAAAGTTAAAAAAGGACGTACCGTATTTTTAGTTATAAAAGCTAAAGGTGTGCAACTGGTATCTGTTCCCGAGCTAAAAGACTATTCGAGAAGGCAAGCCGAAGCTCAGTTAGCGTCTTTAGGCTTTAACAAAGTAACCATACAGGAAGTACCTGCCGCTTATAAAGGGTTAGTTATATCTATTTCGTATAGAGGAAAACAGCTAACACCGAATCAGAAAATACCAAAAGGATCTCCGCTGGTAATGACCGTAGGAGCCGGAGGTGATATAAGTGAGGGAGACAGTATAACTGAACAATCTGACTCACAAGACATCGAAAAATCTTTTTTTGAATAATGATCGACGATTCATTTGATGAAATAGATGACCTTTCGGAAGACGAACTTGTAGAAGATCAGAATTCCGAGTTATTTGAACACTATCGCTTTGTAGCCGATAAAGGTCAGGGTATGATACGCGTTGATAAATATCTGGCTATGCATATAGTTGGAGTTTCGCGCAACCGCATACAACAAGCAGCCGAAGCAGACTGCATATTAGTAAATAATATTCCGGTAAAATCCAACTACAGAATCAAGCCGCTCGACGTCATATCGGTGGTTATGAATCGCCCTCCACGGGAATTGGAAATTATACCCGAGGACATCCCATTAGATGTAGTATATGAAGATGAAGACCTAATGGTGATAAACAAACCTCCGGGTCTTGTCGTGCATCCGGGATTTGGCAATTATCAGGGCACAATGGTAAATGCTATCGCATACCGATTGAAAGATACGCCGGAATACGATTCGAAAGATCCTCGATTGGGTATTGTGCACCGGATCGACAAAGACACATCGGGACTTATACTTGTGGCTAAAAACGCTTATGCAAAAACGCATTTGTCAGCCCAATTTTTCAATAAGACAACAAAAAGACAATATATAGCCTTAGTATGGGGTAATATCAGTGACGACGAAGGACGCATAGAGGCCAATATTGGTCGCAGCCTAAAAAATCGTATGCTGATGACTGTATTCCCCGAAGCAGACTACGGCAAACATGCCGTTACGCACTATAAAGTATTGGAACGACTGGGCTACGTCACACTCATTCAGTGTAGGCTAGAAACAGGGCGTACCCACCAGATACGCGTACACATGAAGCACATCGGGTATACCTTATTTAACGACGAACGGTATGGCGGAAATGAAATATTAAAGGGAACTAATTTTGCTAAATATAAACAGTTTGTACAAAATTGCTTTAATATCTGCCCAAGACAGGCGCTTCATGCTCAGACATTAGGGTTTGTACATCCGCGAACAGGTCAAGAATTGATGTTCGAAGCACCACTACCCGACGACATGGCTCAGCTGGTGGAGAAATGGCGTGGATATATAGCATATAGAGACATTTAATAAATATATAATCATTCGTATAAAATGAAACGTAATATAGCCATTGTATGGGGAGGCTATTCCTCCGAAGTTATCGTCTCAGCAAAAAGCATGGCTGGTGTTTATTCTTTTTTGGACAAGGAAAAATACAATCTGTATAAAGTAAAGATCGTTAAAGAAGGGTGGACTGTTGAAATCAATGGAGAAACACTTCCTGTTGACAAAAACGACTTTACCTTTCACACACCGGGAAAAGAAAAGATTAAAATAGACTTTGCGTTTATCATCATACACGGAACGCCCGGAGAAGACGGTCACTTGCAAGCGTACTTTGATATGCTTGACATCCCCTACTCCACATGCGGCATGATGGCATCGTCACTAACAATGAATAAGTTTGTGTGCAACAATTTTCTTCGAAACTTTGGGATAAGAGTTGCCGATTCATTATATTTGAATAAGGATTCTAAGTACGATATAAATAGTATCACCGAAAAATTGGGCTTACCCATGTTTGTAAAGCCGAATACAGGTGGTTCAAGTTTTGCAACAACTAAAGTAAAGTCCGTTGATCAACTACAAAAAGCAATTGACGTGGCATTCGGCGAAACACCGGATGTGATTATCGAAAGCTTTATCAAGGGAACAGAAGTTACATGCGGCTGTTACAAAACAAAAAATAAAGAGGTTGTTTTTCCTTTAACAGAAGTAGTTACATCAAATGATTTTTTTGACTATGATGCTAAATACGAAGGACAGGTTGAAGAAATAACTCCGGCAAGGATATCACAGGAAATAACAGAAGAGATACAACGATTAACTCGTAAAATATATGATTTGGTAGGAGCGAAAGGCATTATCAGAGTTGATTTTATCATTTCAGATAATAAGCCGTACTTATTAGAAGTAAATACCGTTCCGGGCATGACTCAGACCAGCTTTATCCCTCAACAGATAGCTGCTGCGGGCTTAAATATTACTGAAGTCTTAACAGAGATTATAGAAAACGAATTTAATGTAAATTGATACCATGAGTAGCAAATTTGACGATATAGCGCCTCTCTACGACCACGAGGTGAAGCAAGCCATTCAGGACATACTGGTTGACCCCGGTTTTCAGCACGCAGTAAAATATATTATGCCCGAAATAGATTGGGCTGAGTTTTCTGCTGAAATGTCTAAATACGCAACAAAAAAAGAATTTCAAAGCCGTATGATATACCCTGTGATAAAAGCATTGGGTATGAGAGTATCATCGAGCATGAAGCTCGACAACTGGGAGAGTATCGACCGGTCGGTAGAGCACCTTTTCTTATCAAACCACAGAGATATTGTACTCGATGCGGGGTTACTAAATATTCTGCGCCACGAGAAAGGCTTCGAAACCACAGAAATAGCAATAGGAGACAATCTGCTTATCCATCCTTGGATAGACAAGCTTGTGCGCCTCAACAAGAGTTTTATTGTAAGACGTGGACTATCTATAAAAGAAAGATTGATAGCGTCAAAACATATGTCTGAATATATACACTATGCCATTTCTGAGAAAAAAGAATCGGTATGGATTGCTCAACGTGAAGGACGAGCTAAAAACTCGGACGACCGCACCCAAGACAGTTTATTAAAAATGCTAGCTCTATATCCCGAAGACAAATCTTTTATCGAAAGTCTTAAGGAGCTGAACCTTATTCCGCTATCCATATCATACGAATACGACCCTTGCGATTACCTGAAAGCAAAAGAGTTTCAACAGAAGAGAGACAATCCTGATTTCAAAAAAACTCAGCGGGACGATCTTCTAAACATGGAAATCGGCATTTTAGGTAAGAAAGGCAATGTAGTATTCCGCTTTGGCAACTGCATAAATGATGAGTTGGATAAAATCACCGAGCCCGACAAACGATTGCAACCCGAAATTGCAGCCCAGATAATAGATAAGGAAATACACCGCAATTATGAAATATTTCCGTGCAACTACATAGCCTTTGATCTGTTCTATAAAGAAACAAGGTTTGAGGACAAATATACATCCGAGCAACTGGAAGAGTTTAAAGACTATCTGGATAAGCAAATAAAGAAAATAGACCTCGATTATATCGACTACGACTTTGTATGGGATAAAATGCTGGAAATGTATTCGAATACATTGAAGAACTATCTGACTACAATAGAGTCTTGATTACAGGATAATTCCGATCAAGGGTTTAAGTTAAAAATATATTCATATATTTGTATAAATCAAAAAAGATAAAATGATGAAAAAGTTTTTGATTTATATCGTATGTAGTCTCATTTCTGCCGCATGTTTTGCTCAAGTAATAAAGCAAGGTCAGAAATTTACGTCTATCCCTGTATTTGAAGGGAAAGTGACGTTTATAAAGGAAATTCCGGCAAAACCGAACTTATCCATAGAAGATAATTATAAGATACTAAAAGATTGGGCCGGAACAAAGTACGGGAAAGACCCTTTTATATCCAGTATACGATATGGTTATCAGAATCACGAATTTATAGCAAAATCGAGGATAGAATTATTACTACCTGCCGACTCGAAAGGAGTGCGTGAAAAAATGATTATGCGTTACCGTGTAAACGGGTTCTTATTTCAGGATAAATGTGTACTGGAAATTACAGACATCTCTTATCTGTATGAAAATTCAGGAAAAGGCAATCTCCTTACGCGTATAATCAGAGCAGAAGACTTTATTACGAACGATGCAATAAAAGCAAGTGATGGCTTCCAAGAGTTGAAAGTGAATACAAGTAAAAGCACTTTGTATTTTCTGAACGAGCTTAACGAGGATTTTGAAAATATATACAAGTCTCAATAAAGATTTACAACAATACACAAAGAGGGCTATTCTGTCGAATAGCCCTCTTTTGTAATTCACTAAATCAGTATTTTATTTCTTTGCCCAGTATGAAAATCTTCCCGACAATACTATTTCTAATTTTACATCGGAAGATGTTTTCTCGGTTGGGGTAAATGTCGCTTTCGTTGAGAGCTTCTTATCTTTAATCATTTTATCAAATACCTTTTGGAAGTAGGTGGAGTTGCCTGTATAAAGATTGGTATGAGTAACAGGAATATCCCCAAAGTCATTCTTAAGACCATTGATTTCTAAACTAAAGTTTTTCAGAACAGTATTATCTGGAAGACCTGTTATCTTCACAACTGTATTAGCTCCATTTACATGGAATTCGCCGGTTGAAACAGGAGAGCCATAACCAGTTGCACCCTTTAACATATCATCAAGGGTAGCCGAAACTTCACTTGTAGTTATTGACGAATTTGCCGGACCAGATTCCAGTACAACAGATTGTTTACAATCACCATTAAAAAACACTTGTTCTTTTTTATCATCACTACCACAAGAGGTTAAGGCAAAAACCGTAGTTATTGTAAATAAAATAAATGCTAATTTTCTCATAATTTAATTGCTGTTTTAGTTTTATTGGTTTGTTTAGGCACTGTGTATTCTAAAATTTCTGTTAATGATGACACAAAAATAATGCTTTTTTTGAAAATAGAACAAATATATTTTATACAGAGGAAAGCCTCCTCCATTTTCTCCCTCATGCTTTTACATTAACACATCCCCTTTGAGAACTGATAATCTTAACTTTACAATTAGAAGTAAGACAAATATCATAATTAGGCAGAAAACAACGAATATATAATCAACCTCTTACCGTTTCAATCAACTTATTTAACTTATCTGCAGTCAATATTTCGTTTGTATAAAATTTGCCATCCACAAACAGGCTATAAGTTGTTACAGGCGAAAAATGATTCTGAGCAACTTCCTTTGTTTCTATCCGACGACACCTTACAGGATAGATTGAAGCTTGCATAATAGGCTCTAACAGTTTTATGTAAGGAACGGTAAAAGGACATTGCTCTGTATAAAAAATATCGATACCTCTTACACTGTCCCCCATCCCAGACTTTGCTGATTGCTTAAAAGAAGGCGTTGTTGTTGTTTGATCGAAGTTTTTTACCATCAATTCAAAATAAGGGTCACAAGTATCACATACCTCATATCCATTATGAAGCATAAAAGCTTTGTCCGACAAGAAAGGTTTCTTCTTATTTCCAACGATCAACACCACACCTTTGTAACCCTGTGAGCGAGCGTCCTTTTCACACTCTGCCAACAAACGTTTTCCGTATCCTTTCCCCTTAAACGAGCCGGATACCCAAAAACAATTGATAAAAATATAGCCTTCCGCATCGACAGGAACCCAAGCATTCTCTGCAGGGATATACTCTATAAAAGCCTTCCCTTTTACATCGAACTTTATAAATCTCAAGCCTTCCTCAAACCGTTTACTCAACCACTCTTTCTTAGCTTCAACTCCTTTGGCTGTAGACTTACTACTAATTGCACAGCAAATATGTTCTGTTAATAGATTTTCTTCTGTAAGCTTGATTATATTCATATTTTTCAAAAATAAAGGTTCTAACTCCCTTTGTTGTAAAAGTAATAATTATAAAAATAGCTGGCAATCGAGTCTTCTGTCTATAATCTTATTTTCTAGTCGATTATTTGATCTGCACTATAAAAGAGGCGATAAGTATAGCCGAATTTGTAAATATGAAACAGTACTTTTTGTAAATATGAAACAGTATATTTTTCGATTCTCCATACCTTTACATATCCAAAGGCATTGGGGTGAACGCAATCTGAATGATGTTCATTATTCGATTTATTAATCACTAGTCGTACTGACATTCTGAGAGGAACTCCTGCTTATTGCGGACTTCCGGTTACCAATGGATTTTAACAGTGATTTTTTTTGTTTATTCGACTTCCTTCCTTAACTTTCTTCGGTCATCGACCGTTGATTCTTCTACAGAAGAACTATAAATTGTAAAGTGAATCAAAACTCATCATTCTGAGAGCAAGTACCTCCCCCTTGGGGAGGTTCGGGATGGAGAGTGTTATTGAATTTTAATTTGGTTAGTTCATACCTCCTAAAGTAGCAATTACAAAAATAGTGGCTGGTCAAGATTTTCCAGCTTAGAAATGGGGATGTATATTTCGGTCAGTACATCATCCTCCGAAACATTGTTCGGACTATTCAGATATTTCTCAAAAGCATATCCCCCTCGCAATTTATAGCCACTTTGCGGTAACCACCTGAGGTAGATATTATAATACATATCCAACAATCCGCTATATGAACCTTTAAGTGTAAAAATAGCATACATTCCCCCACTTATCTTTTGTAAACCGAAAGCTCCCTGAGGTCTCACTTCTCTATCTACGGTAAAACAAGCATAGAATCTACAATTTTGAGGATGTGTTATGGTTGGATTATCGAAACTGAGTCCTATAAACTCAGTTTTATCATTCACCAGATTGTTCTCTTTTGCAAACTGTCCCAGTTTCTTCCATGCGATTGTATATGATTCCGCAGCACCGTAGCTATCTATTATACGAATATATACAACCTGTTTGGAGGGGATTTTCCTTATTTCAGGAACAAGGGAGATGGTCACTCTTTCAGCTTTTCTAAAAAAATTGGACGCATCTTCTTCCTGCATACGAAAGGCTGAAGGAGAAATACCAAAATGCTTCTTGAATGCTTTTGACAAAGCATACTTTGTTCCATAGCCGGTTTTCACGGCGATTTCGCTCAACGTATGCTTTGTCATCTGCAAGTGTTCTGCAATATATTCTAAGCGAAGGCGATTGATATACTCACCTATATTTTCACCAATTATAGCTTTAAATATACGATGAAAATGATATTCGGAGATATTAGCTATCTCAGACAACCTTTTTATATCAGGTACTTCAAAAAGATGACGATCGATATAGTCAACTACATTGTTTACCGCTTTATCGTATTCGCTTTGGGTAGTTTCCTTCATTAATAGTAATTATGCCTGCGCCCAACGCTTCAGCTTTGGAAAATACATTTTCATTTGTTCTATAGCTTGTTCTTTTGTCATCTTTTGCTCCGAGTCTTTATTAAATTCATCTACAAACTGAGCACAATGCACAATCATTTCGTCCATCGTAAAGTCTTCTGTAAACTTACCATCAGTAAAGCAATAGCGACAATAATCTTCGTTCTTACTGTTGTCGGCATTATTTCCGAAATCTTCATTCACATTAAGAGGCATACCGCAACTTTGGCAAAATTTCTGATCCATAATAGTTCTTGTTTTATTAATAATTAATTGGCACTACAAATAACGGAAATATGATAAAATGAAGGGTTATCCAATCTTGCTTATTTGGCTTTTTAATATACAAACGCAGATAGCTCACTTATACACAGAATGCAAACAACAAATTAGAAATAAGACATTTACACAGCATAACAAAAGAAACCCCTCGTTAATTAACGTTAAACAAGCCTCTGCCGATTAATCTTTCTGATATTAATCGAATCAAAGATACAAAGAGATAAAAAAAGTATTCACCTTTTAATACATATAGTCATGAAAAAGTTTCTATTAGCATTCGCTTTATTGATCGGTGTAGCATCATTCTACAATACATCAGAAGCTCAAAATATAAATATTAGTATCAATATAGGGCGTCAACCTGCTTGGGGACCCGTGGGATATGATTATGTAGACTATTACTACATGCCTGATATTAACTGTTACTTCAATGTCAATTCAGGACTATTCTTCTATTTTGACAGAGGAAGATGGATCTCGGCTCGTTATTTACCGTATGCTTATCGCAATTACGACTTATACGGAATGCACAAAGTAGTTTTGGTAAATGTAGCAAACCCTTGGAGATACAACCACATACACTGTAGAGACTATAGTCGTTATAAAGGACACCACTCTCAAGTGATCATCCGTGATAGCCGCGATAATCGCTACAGAGACAGCCGCAACAATAGAGTAGCATGGTATTCGGGCAACAAACACAACAACTATAGGGGTAACGAATATAAATACAACGGAAGAGATAATGACAGATATAATTATAATAAAAAAGACAATAACCGCAAAGATTATAATTACAATGGACGTGAACAAAGTCGCAACAACGACAGAAACTTAAACAGTGGAAGAAACAATAATAAAGAACAAAAATACGATAATAGACAAGCTGAAAGAACTAATAATAATAACATTAGCAGCAGACCGTCTTCCAGCAGAGAGACCAGGAAAGAGTCGAATGTAAAACGTTCATCTTCTGAAGAAAGAGGAAACTACAGACTGGCATCGAACAGAGAAAGAGCAACCAGAAGCAGATAAATTAGGCATATAGGTTTTTATAGTGAGTAGTAAATAAAGAGAGCGAGGGTAATTCAGAGTCGAATTATCCTCGCTTTATTATAATATTTCTTATAGCTAAGGAAAGATCTGCTATAAATACTTTTACTTCCAAAAATCAAGATATTTCTTAGTGACAGTAAGGAAGTCATGATTTTTTTCTACAAACTCACGGCTCTTTCTTGAAATTTCGGGAATTTGTTTTTTATTCAATACTACCCACTCCAGTTTCTCAAAGACATCATCTTCGGTAGGGTGCACATTTATTATTGGCCTATTATCATATTCGCCGTATAAGTCGTAAATATAAGGCTCTCCCCCTCCTATCAGCACTTTACCTTGTGCCATAGCCAGCAATGCATTCATGGCAGGAGTATGCGAATACAGTTGATCGAGCACAACATGTGCCTCCGACATCAACTTTTGATATACATCATAGCTTACCGATTCTACACGAGTAACAATCACTTTATCGGGATATTTGTCTTTTACCCTGGCCAATGCCCGCTCCATTACATCAGTCCCTTTAAACTTCTCTCTTACCTTGTTGATACCAATAAAGAAATTTACTTTTTCGGGTTCGTCTGCTATGGGCTGAAACTCTATTACGGAGGTATTTAAGGGCAGAGGGATATATCTTACTTTATCTTTAAAAAATGGCTCATAAGCGACATAATACTCATACAGGCAAGCAACTATTCCATCGGATGTATTTGCCATCATTACGTTAGAGTCTTCGAGAGGGGTATCTATCCATTTGTCGATAAACCGTTGGTTAAAGTCCACATTTATAGGTTTACCGTCAACAAAAAACTCGGAATAATCAAATATTTCGTTGCCAAGACATGCCTTTACCCAATAAGAATCGTCGCCAAAAGCTCCTAAGAAAACCTTCTTGTTATTCTTTTTCAGTTTCTTATACAAGTAATTATTTACCTTTACATTCTGGGTAGTAAAGCATGGATTTATCAGCTGAACAACATCATAGCCCTTAAACTTTTTAAATTTTCCAAGAACGGATATCAGACTCGTCAAAGTATCTACTACGCCCGAACTTTTGCGAGACAAGTCAATATCTCTCGGATAGTTCTTAAAACCGTCTCCGTCTGACGCAACTACAACTTCGTGCCCCATACTTCTCAGACCTTCGGCAAGAGTAAGATGTACCCGGCTATATTCTCCTATCAAAAGTATTTTCATATATTATAGTATTTGCAAAATATTAAGTGTATATCCAATTTAACTCCCTAATCTTGTTTAGTTTGTATTTTGTGTATAAAGATAATAGAATTTAGATTGATCAGTAATATGAATCCACCCCGTACTATAATCATTCAGACTCTCGAGATTATATATCTTCACCCGATATATCCTCTACGTATGCCTTCAATTGAGGGAAAAACAATTTATAACTCCCCTGTATGTCTTTATAATGCTTCTCGAAGTCGGCAAATACAGGTGCATCATCATCAAGATAGTTTGCTCTGTTTTTCAGCCTTTCGAAGCTTCGTTCTATCAGCCATCTGTGGCGATAATTATAAAGCCAATCTTCTTTCTTCATATACATATACATTGAGCAAAACTTAGAAGGAAGATGCTTTACACTTTGCTCTATCTGCGTATAACATTTCTGAGCAAACGCCTCCCAGCCTTCCCCGGGCTCGCTACTATCGTCGAGAGCTAAGAAATGATCGTAAGAGACATCTAAAAAGGGACCGGCATATCTGCCAGCCGATTCCTTGAAGATAGTCATCGTATCCAAGGGTATGGGATGCCTGTCGGTAAAAGTATCTATCTGCCTGTGTATATGTATACCACGTTGTATCCCTTCGGGGTATTGTTCTATCTGTTTACCTTTTACCATATCGGCAATCATATTCCCCACTAATATTTCAGGATCTCCGAAAGAAAGGTAAGCATGTGCAAGGTAATTCATTATGTCTCTAGTTTTCTGGACACAAAGATATGCTTTTTTAGTTATATGAGAATATTCCCTCTATTTACCTTAAACAGTTCGGCATATTCCTATCCATAAAAAAGCACCAGCTATAAAAAACTGATGCTCCAACAAAATTAAAAATTTGATTTACTTTTCTATAGCGATCTTACTCAATTCTTTTACATTTTGAAGGTCTGAATAATCATACTGATACAGCCCCTTATCAGTAGCCATCAGCAGCAGATTTTCATAAGAAATGACATCAAAACCAGCCATACCTTTATAATGCTTCAATTGATTTGACATTAATTTCAAAGGATCGTCCGTTTTAAATATTTTTAATCCGTCATCACACAGAAACAAAGTACCGTTATTTAGAGCTAACCCTTTAGGGTTTGTCATTGGATATGATATTATTTTATTAGGATTTTTCACATCACTAATATCAATTATAACTAATTCGTTAGTATTTGCTTCATTACTATTTCCTGTGCCAACTGTCACATAAACAAAATTCCCGTCTATAGCAATAGGGAAACCATCACCTACAAGCTCTATAAAAGATTGCTTTTGAGGATATAGTGGATAGTTTTTGACTGAACAGATGAGTATTCCTCGATATGTTGCTATAAGTAAGTTATCATTATAACGAATAATAGACCTCATGCTGTAGCCAAAAGGCAACTCATGAATTAGGTTAATTGTTTTGTTATCAGCTAATGTGAAAACTTTCACACTGCCATTTAAAACAACATACAAGTAATCTTTATAAAAAGCAATCTTCGAAGCAGAAGGACTTACTTCTGATTCTATTTTGTTGTTTGATAGCACCGAATCATTAATAGGAGATGGCCATGGAAATTTTAAACCTAACATTTTTCTTTCCACAACTTTCCATCCAACTACGATATTTTTATTCGTATTTTGGGTATAGCACATATCATGATCATAGCCAAAATTATTTTGCGCTTCAGGCAATGCATATGTAAAGGCCTGTTCTATGCGTCCCTTCAATTCAGGCTTTGCCGGATTTGTGAGATCAAACCACACCAGATCCACATAAGCATCGGCATAAAGGACATCATTGCGAATAGCCAAATCCACATTTCCCAACAACTCTATATATCCTATATTCTTTGGATTAGACGGATTTCTGTTATCTATAATATGAATTCCTTTTTCAGGCTCAGAAATATACAAATAGCCTTTATAGAAAGAAATTTTACCCTGCTTCTTGATTTCCACAGGAGTAGTTTTTACTTTTACAGAGTTACGAAAATCAGCAGCTTTCATAAATATGGGTTCGTTGATCTTATATGTAACCACCTCATATCCATCTCCAGACTCATCCTTATCTCTACAACCAATTAGCAGTGATATCAAAACAAAAAAGAACATGTAAAATAACTTTTGCATTGTACTTTTATTTAAGGTTAATATGTAAATTCTAAAACGAATATCTCAAACCTCCACTTAGTCCAAAGACATGAGAGTTTTCTGAACGTATGCTAAACGGCTGATTATTGTCAAAGAAATAAGAATAGCGGGGTTCGAAGTATATTCCCCAATCACTATAAAATTTATATGTTACGCCCACAGAAGCATTTAAAGACCATTGAAGCCCCCGAATACTCTGATGGGTAGAATAATTTAAAGAATTAGACTCTTCTCGCTGTATAACGCTCTGCGAATAATTCATTCGCAAGCCTTTTTCTACCATCCCTCCGGCAGATACATATATATTCCAATTCGGGTTATTCCAAAGATACACAACAGCATTGAGTGGAATACCTAAATAATGTAATTCTTGCTTGGCAGTGTGATAAGATGTTCCACTCCTCCTAAATTTAGAAGACAAGTAAGTATATACCAACCCGGTCTCGAAACCTATCCTATCAGTCAGATCTTTACGAACTGTAACACCAAATGATAACGGAACAGAGTGACTAACATTTGTAAAGTCGTTGTAATCCAAAAACTCCTTTCCGTATGAATTGTGTCCTCCATCAGAAAGTGCACCGCTCTCACTCGAAGGAAGGGAATTCATCATAGAATAATAACCATTCTTATCCGGTCCCCCTCCTCCAAATGAAGCGCTTCCTCCCGAAGAGAAAGAAGCGGCTAATAACCATTTGTCTTGTCTCTTCGATTTTTCAATCAGGATTCTAGTTGGTTCATTACTTTTCTTTACATCTTTATAAACACGAGAAGGAACAGAATCTTTCTTTACTTCAGGTAAATCGGATTCGCTATCAGGCTCCGCAACTCCGAGAGAATTGCCAATTTGAGCAAGCTGCACAGTATCTATCATTAACAGAGAATTTTCAACAGATTTCGTTGTGCCGGACGAACTGTCATCTATCGATACTGCTTCACTTACTTGTTGCGAAATCAACCGGACGCTTCCTGAAGATTTCTTAGTTATTTTTATTTTATTTTCTTCTTTTACGACATTATCCTTGCCATTTACGGCAATATTATTTTTTTCTACCGATGTCGCTATTTTATCAGGTGTTGCACCACTGCCTATTTGAGTAATATAGTCCTGTTCTTTGAGTGGCAACATCAACAATACTAGCAAAATGACGGCAACAGCAACCCCGGCAATAGTCCACCACATCGTACGCCTGTTGCTCACAGGTCTGATGTGCTGCTCTATTGCATTCCAGCTATCTTCATCGACAGGCATGCGGTGATCTTCGAGCCGCTGCTTTATCAATTTACTGAAATCGTCAAGCTGATCTTTATATTTTTTTTCGTTCTGCTGCATTTTCATGCATAATTAAAGATTCCACATTTTTTTGTAAAATTTTCCTGGCCCTTATAAACTGAGACCGGGATGTACTTTCGTTTATACCAAGCATATCCGCTATCTCACTATGCGAATATCCCTCGATTACAAACAGGTTGAAAACAGTGCGATAACCGTTAGGCAGTTTAGCCACACAAGCCAATATCTCATTCGCAGAGAGTTGTTCCAATGCCGAAACATCACCGCTTTCCATCGCTTCGTCATACTCATTTATATCTGAAGTCACACGAAGTATATCGTTGCGGCGCAAATGCTCAAGAGCAGTTGTTACAAAAACCCGACGCATCCAACCATTAAAAGAGCCCGTTCCGGAGTAGGTATGTATTTTGGTAAATACCTTTACAAACCCATCCTGCATTAAATCTTTGGCTGTCTCCCTATCATTAACATACCGCATGCAAACAGACATCATGGCAGGAGCATGTAACTCATAAAGTTGTTTACGAGCCCATGACTCACCACGTTTACATCCGGTGATTAATTGCAGTTCGTCCATTCGTTTTTCTCTCTACTAAATAAGATGCGAGTTAAATTCAAAAAGTTGCATCGAGTATAAAAATAAACTTTTTTATTTATCTATTTAACAAAAAAGCCTCACCAGATAGAGAGTGAAGCTTTTACAAACGCATATATTATTAATTTATTTTTCTGCACTCATATCAGGATTATCTGTTACACCATAGCAAGTTTTGCCATCTGTAGATAATACAAAGTTTTTCACAACGTCTGTTTTTTCTTTAGCCTCATTGGTTACTGTATACTTACATTCTACAACGACAGCCAAAACCTGATCGGTCTTTTGTCCTTCGTACAATCGAGTAGGTTCGGGTTTTACAGCTTTCAGTGAGTCAATTATTTGCTGTGTCTTTGTCAATTGCACAGTATAAGCATCAGTTACAACTTTCGACGATGTGCCTATTCTCACAAGATCTTGCTGATAGCTCGCCAATTCTTTCTCCGCTTGTTCGATTCGTGCTTTCAGTTCCTTTTCAGCCTTCATGTTAAGGAAGTTGATGCTGTCGCCTACCGTTACTTTCTTTAACTCCTTCGCTTCATTTACCTTAACTTCTATTTTCGAAGTTTGTCCTTCAGTAGACTCGATATAGCTTGATATAGCTCCATCGTATTTACCTGAGCACGATACCATAAAGAAACTTACGGCCAAAGCCAAGAACAGGAAATAATATTTTCTCATCATAGTTTTATTTATTGTTTCATTTTTGAGTCTTAGTTTGTTTAGCAAATGTAGAAAAAAATAAGAACACATACCCGCATATTATTTAAAGAAATGTGACTCATCATCTAACCCCTTGTTTCAAAGAGAAAGGAAAACCCTCTATTTTAAGAAGTTTTTGAATTTAGCAACTAAAAACCAAGCAATAAAAAATAATACTTTCAGTGATTTAACTATCTTTGCACCCAAATGTATAAAAAACAACTGTTTAATCAAGCAGCATATCATTCAATAACTGTTCATTATGAAGAAATATAACCTGATAAACAATATTTTTGGTTGGTTTAGTTTTGCCGTAGCCGCTATTGTTTACCTGATGACAATTGAACCTACAGCCAGTTTTTGGGATTGTGGCGAGTTTATTACTTCAGCCTATAAATTGGAAGTTGGACACCCACCCGGTGCGCCATTCTTTATGCTCACAGGGAAGTTCTTTTCGTTATTTGCTTCCGATCCCAGCCAAGTTGCTGCAATGATAAATAGTATGTCTGCACTATTAAGTGCACTCACCATTCTATTTTTGTTTTGGACTATTACACATCTTGCTAAAAAGCTCATATATACCCATACCGACAAAGAAATGACTATGGGGCAACTTATAGCCATTATCGGAAGCGGATTGGTTGGAGCTCTTACTTATACATTTACCGACACATTCTGGTTTTCGGCTGTCGAGGGTGAAGTGTATGCATACTCGTCTATGTTTACAGCTCTTGTATTCTGGTTAATCCTGAAATGGGAAAACCGTGCCGATCAGCCGGGAGCAGACAAGTGGCTTGTGATTATAGCCTATGCGATGGGATTATCTATCGGTGTCCACTTGCTTAACTTGCTTTGTATCCCTGCCATTGTTTTGGTATATTACTTCAAAAAAGCGAAACACGCTGATGTAAAAGGCATATTGCTTGCGTTGGCAGGCTCACTGTTGCTTATTGTAATTCTTATGTATGGTATTATCCCGGGATTTACAAAAGTAGGAGCATGGTTCGAAATGCTATTTGTCAATAGCCTAGGATTCTCATATAATACAGGTGCGTTATCATATATTCTACTGACAGTAATTTCTATTGTTTGGGCAATATATGAAACTCTTTCGTCGAAGGGAAGTATCAAAAGAGCCAAGATCGCTACATTTATTGCTTTAGCTCTAAGCGGTGTTGTATTTATAGGCTCTAGTGTAGTACTGTGGATCGTTTTGATTGCTGCACTCGCTGGCTTCTTATTCTTTTATAAAGGAATCAACGCTCGTTTTCTGAATACAACCGTTCTGTGTTTACTTGTTATACTGGTAGGTTATTCATCGTTTGCTTTAATACCTATCCGTTCGATAGCGAATACTCCGATGGATCAGAACTCGCCCGAAAATGTATTTACGCTGGCAAGTTACCTCAACCGTGAACAGTATGGTGACAGACCGCTATTCTATGGCAGAACGTATGCTTCAACCGAGAAGAAAGACCCTTCTACAGGCAGAATGGCAGCACCTGAAAGCGAAAAGAAAACATATGATAAGATAGTAAAGAAGTCACCTGACCAAAAAGATGAATACGTAGTAACAGGTACTATCCCTACATACGCTACAACGAACAATATGCTGTTGCCTCGTATGTATTCTACCGAAGACAGACATGTTTTGGGTTATCAGATCTGGGCAAACATCAAAGACCCATCTGTACCTCCGACAATGTTTGAGAACATGAAATTCTTCTTTAGCTACCAGCTAGACTTTATGTACTTCCGTTACTTCATGTGGAATTTCTCAGGCCGTCAGAATGATATCCAGTCGGTAGGAAATATAAGCAACGGTAACTGGATTACAGGTATCAGCTTTATTGACGAATTACTAGGACGTGGACCACAGGGAAACCTTCCTCCGGATATTACAGAGAACAAAGGGCATAATAAATATTACATGTTGCCGCTCATACTGGGTATTCTTGGCATTGTTTTCCTATTGACCAAAGGACGTAAAGGTGAGCAACAGTTCCTTGTAACGTTTATGCTATTCTTTATGACAGGTATAGCTATTATCATATACCTGAACCAGCAACCATTCGAACCACGTGAGCGTGACTATGCTTATGCCGGGTCGTTCTATGCCTTCTGTATATGGATAGGGTTTGGTGTTGCCTTTATATGGAAAACATTAAGCAAATGGGTGCCAAGCACAGTAGCAGCCGGAATCTCCACAGCTTTATCTCTGTTTATACCGATACAAATGGCAGGGCAAAACTGGGATGATCACGACCGCTCTGACAGATATACAATGCGTGACTTTGGGATGAACTACCTCAGAGGATGCGAGCCGAATAGTATCTTATTCTCAATGGGAGACAACGATACATTCCCATTGTGGTATGCTCAGGAAGTAGAAGGTTTCCGCACCGATGTGCGTGTATGTAACCTCAGCTATCTGCAAACAGACTGGTATGTAGACCAAATGCGCCGTCAGGCATACGATTCGTCGCCACTACCTATCAATTGGGAATCAGACCGCTATCAAGGGTCTAAAGGACAATCCGCTTACGTTCTTTCTCGAAAAGATATCGAAAGCATTATTACCCGTGAGCTCAAAAACTCTCAGGACGGAGCATGGCTGGGAAGAATCAACTTCAACGACTATTATGATACATCAGCATATAAAGATACCATGCAAGTAAGCGAGGTATTGGATATACTGAAAACCAAAGACAACTATGCCCCTCGTAATCCATTCGGCATCGACAAGGGCGTTGTAATACCAAGTAGTGTATTGAAAATGTCTGTGAATGAATCGAAAGTAGACTGGAAGAAAATGGGTGCAAGCCCTCAATCTCAGTTTATATTGAACCTTGGAGACAACAAGGGCGGTATCTACAGACAGGAAATGATGATATTGGAAATGTTGAACAATATCAACAATGACGACTGGAAACGTGGCATCTACTATGCGATGACTATCGGCGAACCACCTTTGAAACTTGAGAAACAATCGATCAAGGAAGGTATTATATGCCGTATCATTCCGGGTGTAGCAGACAGTACAGGAGTAAATACCGATGTGATGTTCGACAATATGGTCAACAAGTACAAATGGGGAGGTATCGAAAATCCGAAAGTATATCTGGATGAAAACAACCTGAGAATGTGCCGTACGTTCCGTGTATTGTTTGGCGAACTCATCTCTGCCTTGTTAGAAAAAGGCGACAATGAGAAAGCACTTCAAGCACTTGATGCATGTATAACAAAAATACCGGGCAACACAGTTCCACGCGGTGGAGAATCTGTTATGTTTGCTGAAGCATATTACCAACTCGGACATGCTGACAAGGCTCAAAAGATAATAGACGAAATCATGTACAGATCAAACGGCTCTTTGGAATGGTACGCCAGCATGAAACAAACAGACATGATCACATGTAGTTCTGATATACGGGATTATATAAATACCGAAATTCAGATCTTGGATATCTATCAACGCTACGACAGAGCTAAATATAAAGTGCTCCTCAACAAATTGATGAGCCTATCTGAGCTATACCTTAGCAATGGTGTAAGTTTCAGTGAAAGCAGACACCCTCTCGATTTTCTTATGCGAGTAACAATGAGAGGCTTCTACCTGTCGGGTGAAGATACTATAGCGGAAAAAGAAGAACATGCAATGGCCGAACATATCGCCGGTCTGATGCAGAAATATAATCCTCGTCTTTTGCAAAAATACAGATCTAACTAGAATAAATAAACAAACAGATAATCGTGAATATTTACGATTATCTGTTTGTTTATTATATCGATTATGCTAATAGAACAACCCCCTAAGATATACCGGATGCTGTTTCCGGGAGCATTGTGGCGTAAACCTGTAGAAGGACAAAAAACAGTCTATCTCACATTCGATGATGGACCGATACCCGACATTACCCCGTGGGTATTAGATCTTTTGGACAAATATGAAATTAAAGCTACATTTTTCTGTGTAGGAGACAATGTTCGCAAACATCCCGATATCTATAAAATGGTATTGGATAGAGGACATCGTGTAGGGAATCATACTTTCAACCATGTGCAAGGTATACGAAAATTCTCAAAAAGATACCTTGAAAATACCCGACTGGCTTCCGAATATATAGATTCGGAACTATTCCGTCCGCCACATGGACATATGCGAGTACCTCAATTCTTTACCCTGAGACGCTATTATAAAATTGTGATGTGGGATGTTGTTACCAGAGATTACAGTAAACTGATGACTCCTGAAAAGGTATTCGAAAACGTAAAAAGATATACCCGTGATGGTTCTGTGATCGTTTTTCACGACTCGCTAAAAGCCGAGAAGAACATGAAATATGCCTTACCCCAAAGTATAGAATGGCTAAAAGAACAAGGGTACACGTTTAAACTTCTGTAAAAAAGACATCCTATTATTCATAGCATATCCTAAGCTATCAGATAGGGTCAACCAATTAACTACAGGCTATATTATCCCGTATTGTTAATAGATGAGATATTTATTAATATATTTTAATTATAGCATGCTGCAACTTTTCTGACACCTAACTCATCATATATTATAGAATCAATAATTAATGATGTTAGAACTATGAAAGCGTTGAAACTTTTTTTAATGACTATTGGGATCATCGGCATGACTATCGTTTTTCAGTCTTGTTTGGATGATGATGACAACACAAGCTGGAGGTATCCAAATGCACTTGTAACTGTGAAGCCGACTGACGGAAATTCTTTTTTCTTACAGCTGGACGAAAAGACAACATTGCTGCCTACCAATATGACAACTTCGCCTTACGGCAACAGAGAAGTCAGGGCACTTGTCAACTACGACGAAGTAGACAAACCTAGCCAAGGATACACGAAAGCTATACATATAAACTGGATAGACAGTATCCTTACAAAGCAAACCGTTCCAAACCTAGGTGCTGAAAACGATGCAAAATACGGAACAGATCCTATCGAAATAGTGAACGACTGGGTAACTATTGCCGAAGACGGCTATCTTACTCTCAGATTCAGAACTTTGTTCGGCGATGCAAGTAAGACGCATTACGTAAACCTGTTAGTAAACACAAATCCTTCAAACCCTTATGAACTGGAATTCAGACATAATGCGAGTGGAGATACCTATGGACGTGAAGCTGATGGGCTAGTAGCATTTAATATCAACAACTTGCCGGATACAGAAGGTAAGACAGTGAAGTTAAAATTGAAATGGAAATCATTCAGCGGTAACAAGTCTACCGAGTTTGATTTCACTACACGTAAAGCAACTCCTAAGAGCTCAGCAATTACAGCTCAAAGAAGTGTTTCGAATATAAAATAACTTCTTGTTATAAACAAAACTCTAAAAAGCGGGTTCATCATCATAAACGGTCGGAAAAATCCGACCGTTTTTTATTTATCACTTACCGTTCTTTTATCCACAAATTGTTCTGGCAACTGTAGGGGCGATCCCTTGTGGTCGCCCGAATATAAACGGGCAGAGACAAGCCACTGCTCCTACCTCTTTCGTGCTTATTCATCACTTTTCTAAATAATTATCTATTATAAACAATATTATTATAACAGATATGGCAAAGTACACAGAAAGACTGGCAGAAAAGATTGTCTCGCTGATAGAAGAAGACACCTTTTCGATCACAGAGATTTGCAAACACCTGAAAATAACCCGCAAATCATTCTATGAATGGCGAGACAAGAAACCCGAATTTAGAAGAGCAATAGAAGCGGCAATTGAAAGTAGGGATGAGACGCTGGCAATCACAGCCCGTCGATCGTTAAAGAAAAAGCTGGAAGGTTATACCCTCACCGAGATACGTACTACCTATGTGCCTGACAAAGAGAATCCCGACAAACTAGTACTGAAAACCCGGGTAGTCAGACAAAAAGAATATGCACCCGACACACACGCTATCAGGCTGGTATTGTTGCACAACGAAACAAAGGAAGAAGAGAACAAAGAGCACAGCCAACCCTTAACGATAATCGTACAAGACCCCAAAACGAGAGATAGTTTGAATGAGCTGCGTGAGAAGCTAATGAATAATAATGTACCAGTCGAAAAGAAAATAGAAAAGGAAGAGTTTATTTCTGAACCGACCGAACAAATATCCGATTCAGCTAGTTTGCCCGATACGCACATTGAGAAAGAGAAAGAAACAATAACTCAAGAGAAGGAAGAATCGGAATATGTCTTTATCAGAGATTATTGCCTCCCTCCGCCGCATTTATATCGAAAAGTGAAAAGGAGCGAAGTAAAAGAAGGTGACATAATAAGACCGGACTGAAAAGTGTCACTTTTGTCACCTTTTTCATAGTAAACAAATAAGAACAAACACGTTACACTGATACCGTTTTATTACCTTTGATGTTTAGATGTAACTATTGGATTAAAAACTTTAGTAACCCTCACAAAAAATCGTATTTTTGTATTCTATTAATTCTACAGAGCATGATATTAGAGCGGTTGTCCATACTCAACTATAAAAATATAGAGCAGGCAGAACTCAGTCTGTCTCCCAAGATCAATTGCTTCTTGGGTAGTAACGGTATGGGTAAAACAAACCTGTTGGATGCCATCTATTATCTCTCGTTCTGCAAAAGCCACAACAACCCCATCGACAGCCAAAATATAAGGCACGATGCCGATTTTGCCGTTATACAGGGATGGTATGTTTTGGGCGACAAGCAAGAAGAGTTCTTTTGCAGTCTCAGACGGAAACAGAAGAAACAATTCAAGCGGAACAAAAAAGAATACGAACGTCTATCCGATCATATCGGCTTTCTGCCTCTTATCATGGTTTCACCTTCCGACACCGAACTTATAAATGGAGGAAGTGACGAGCGAAGAAAATTTATGGATATGTTCCTTTCGCAGTTCGACAAGGAATATCTGCATTCTCTCATACGCTACAATAAAGCATTGCAACAGCGTAATGCACTCCTGAAAACGGATTCGTATATCGACGAAACCTTGTTCGACCTTTGGGACGAGCAATTGATAGAAGAAGGAAAGGTTATCTATTCGAAACGAAAAGATTTTATCGAGAAATTCATTCCTATCTTTCAACGTTTCTATGATTTTATCTGTTTATCAAATGAGAAAGTAGAGCTACGGTACGAATCACATTTCGACGATGCAGACTTTGCTCGTTCGCTGAAACAAAAGCGGGAACGAGATCGCATATTAGGGTACACGAGTATCGGTGTGCACAAAGATGACTTGGATATGCAGATGGATGGATATTCGATAAAACGAGTAGGGTCGCAAGGTCAGAACAAGACATACGTTGTTGCGTTGAAGCTTGCCCAATTCGATTTTCTACGAAAGGCAACCGAAACAACTCCCGTGCTGTTGCTCGACGATATATTCGACAAACTGGATTCGACACGTGTAGAGCAAATAGTGAAGCTTGTATTGGATAAAGACTTTGGGCAGATATTCGTTACCGATACAAACCGTGAACATCTCGACGAAATACTGTCACATACAAACAGCAGTTATCACCTCTACGAAGTAAGCGGTGGCGAAGTCGTACAAAAGAATAATAAAGCCGTATGAGAAAACGAAATACAGAAAGTATAGGTGAAGTACTCAGACAGTTTTTTGAAGAGAATCAATTCTTCAAAAGAAAGTTTGCCGAGAGCAGGGCTGTTACAGGCTGGTCGAAGCTTTTGGGGTCTATGATTTCATCTTATACAACAAATATTTACCTGCGGAATGGGGTATTGTATGTCTCGCTCAGCTCATCGGTATTACGTTCCGAGCTCATGATGGCTAAAGATAAATTAATAACAAAATTGAATGAACATGCAGGCATGCCTGTTGTAAACGATATAGTATTCAGATAAGACGAATGGAAATAAAACCAGAAACATTTAAAGCTACACTCCCGGTTCAAATCCGGTTCAACGATATAGACGCACTAGGACATATAAACAACAATATATACTTCAGTTTTTTTGATTTAGGAAAAACCAATTATTTTGAAGTAATCAAGCCTGCTTCGGTCAGTTGGATTGAGGGAATGATTGTACTGGCGCATATCGACGTGGATTTCTTTTCCCCGATTTATTACAAAGAAAAGATTGTTGTTGATACCAAGATTACAAAACTGGGCGACAAAAGCGGCGTATTTCTTCAGCAAATACGAAGTGTAAAAAACGATGAAGTAAAATGCCGTTGCGAATCCGTTTTCGTGACTTATGATGCAGATACACAATCATCGATGCGCATACCCGACGTATGGCGTTCAGTCATTTCCAAATATGAAGGAGTAGAATTGTAAAGAGACTGTTTTTTTTGACAGCCTCTCTACATTTATTCTATTGTTTTACTTCTGCTTTTTTGGCAAATGTATCAGGGTAAGTTACAGGGTATAATTTGTCACCACCCAGCAGTCGGATATAAGTAGAGAAAGTTCGTTTGCCTTCTTCGAGTTCTATGACACGGCATCCGTTCTTACCTAGGTTGTTGTACTCGGTATTGCCTCCCGAATAACGTCCATAAGCGAGGTATATGTTATAGTATTCTCCTATATAATCGTTGTCGTGGTCGTGCCCTACAAAAGTACCCATCACATCTCCGGCTTCGCGCATGGCTGCAAACATTCCGGTGTTCATCTTTCCGTGGCATTCTTTCTCATCACGGCTTCCTATCAGCTGGTCGTATTTCTCAGCTTTCATCATAGAGTACTCAACCAACGGGATATGGAAAAAGGCAAGGGCAGGGTAAGGCACTCCGGCATTTTGTTTGGTGTATGCTGCACTTTGAGCTCTATACCACTCTACCTGATTGAATGCAAGCCAGTCATAAGTACCAACCTCTTTGATAGGGGTATAAGCTCCCGAATCGAAAAAGTAAAGAACCGACTTTACCTTATCTTCCGAAGCTCCCTTCACCTCGAGGATATAGTTTCCTACTCCGTTCAAAGACTTGTCTCCTGCCTGAGCAAGACAGTATGGTTTGAGGGTTACGAAATCCATGAGTTCCTGACGAGATGTTTCGTGTTCGTCATCATGGTTTCCGAATACGTAGGCCCAAGGTATCTTCCTTTTTATCACAAGGTTGAAGATATCATCAAGCCCCTCTTTTACAGGCTTCGCATAAATGACATCACCTGTGAATACAACTAAGTCCGGTTTTTCGGCATCAAGCACTTCACTGATTAGCTTTAAGGCAACTGCCGATTCGGGAACATTCTTCTTATAGTGGATATCGGTAAACTGGATGATCTTAAATTTACCATTGTTATTAAAGCTTAGAGACTTGTGTTGGGCATTCACTGAGATAGAGAATAGGATAAGGAGGAAGAGAATAAAATTACGCATATTTTTCATGTTTAAATATTTATTATGTACGAATAGAATTCGGTGGTTGATACTGTCTAAACAAAGATATAAGCTTTCATAGTGATAAGCAAAGGGTGGATTAAAATTTAAACAATTCTTAATCAAATCAAAAAATATATGTCAAGCATTTGTTCGTTTCATTTTTTTTATATCTTTGCAAGAACAAAAAGAAAGTATAATGAATCTTCTATTAACAAATACATATTGGTGGTGGCACTCTCAACTCAAAAAGTCGTGAGCCAAATCGGTGTGTATTTACAAATAGAAAATTTTTAAAATACAAAGCCTATCGTAACTCACGATAGGCTTTTTTTATGACAATAAAATAAACACTATATAAGATGGAAAAATTCGCAGTTGATACAAATGGCTTTTATGGAGAATTTGGGGGAGCATATATCCCTGAGATTTTATATGACAATGTGGAAACATTAAAGAACTCATATCTGAACATCATAAACGACCCCAGCTTTCAGAAAGAATATAACGACCTGCTAAGAGATTATGCAGGACGCCCATCACCTCTCTATTTAGCAAATAGGCTTTCCCAAAAATACGGATGCAAGATATATCTCAAGCGCGAAGATCTTAACCATACAGGCTCCCACAAGATAAACAATGCTTTGGGACAAATCCTTATAGCCCGCCGTATGGGTAAGACACGCATACTTGCCGAAACAGGAGCAGGACAACATGGTGTAGCCACTGCTACAGTATGTGCTCTGATGAATATGGAGTGCATTGTATATATGGGAGCAACAGATGTTGCCCGTCAAAAGCTCAATGTACAGAAGATGGAAATGTTGGGAGCTACAGTAGTTCCTGTAACCAGTGGAAACATGACATTGAAAGATGCGACGAATGAAGCTATCCGTGACTGGTGTAGTCATCCATCCGATACTTATTATGTGATTGGTTCTACCATAGGGCCTCATCCTTATCCCGACATGGTGGCACGTCTGCAATCTGTAATAAGCGAAGAGATCCGTAAGCAACTCTTAGAAAAAGAAGGTCGAGAAACACCCGATTATCTGATCGCTTGTGTAGGGGGAGGAAGCAATGCCGCCGGAACAATTTATCACTTTATAGATGAGCCCCAAACAAAGATCGTACTTGCCGAAGCTGCCGGAAAAGGGATAGACTCAGGTGAGTCGGCTGCAACAATCCACTTAGGCAGATTAGGTATCATACATGGGTGTAAAACACTACTCATGCAATCGGAAGACGGGCAGATAGAAGAGCCTTACTCCATATCAGCCGGACTGGATTATCCGGGGATTGGACCGATGCACGCACACCTTGCTCAGATCGGTCGCTCTGAAGTACTTGCCGTGACAGACGACGAAGCGATGGATGCTGCTTTTGAACTCACCAAACTGGAAGGAATAATACCTGCCATAGAATCGGCTCATGCCTTGGGTGCTCTCAACAAAAAGCAATTCAATGCCAACGATGTAGTTGTACTTTGCCTATCCGGGCGTGGAGACAAAGACATGGAAACCTATATAAACTATCGCAACCGCTAAACAAAGAATAGATTAACAATATCAGCTAAATAGTATGAAATACAATATACAGGTAAAGACAAAAAATCTTCTGGCAGATTTACAGACTCCTGTCGGAATTTATCTAAAGGTAAGAGATGTGTATCCAGAGTCTGCCTTACTAGAAAGTTCCGATTATCACGGAGGAGAAAACAGCTATTCTTTTATAGGTATAAGTCCTATTGCTAGATTCAGAGTAGATAATGATGAAATAACCACGACTTATCCCGACAATACAACACATCAGGAAACCTTGTTAGGACACGAAAAGCTTACAGATAAGTTCAATGCTTTTATCAAGCAGTTTGATGTACAAGGAGAAAACAAGACAAATATAAACGGGTTCTTTGGATATACTTCTTACGATGCCATTCGCTATTTTGAGGCTGTTGATCCGGTGAATACAAAACTAAGAAATGCGGATGTCCCTGAATTTTACTACATATTGTACCGTTTCATATTAGTTATTAATCACCTCAAGAATGAACTTACTATCGTAGAAAACATAGTGGAAGGCACTCAGGAAAAGACTCCTGAACTTGAAGCGATTTTGACTAATAATAATATCCCCTCTTATAATTTTGAAGCGATCGGAGACGAGCAATCGATGATCACCGATGAAGAGCATCAGGAAATGATAAAGAAAGGAATCGCACATTGCAAACGTGGTGATGTATTTCAGATTGTTCTTTCTCGCTGCTTCACTCAAAAATTTGCAGGAGACGATTTTAAAGTATATCGTTCTTTACGCTCTATCAACCCTTCACCATACCTCTTCTATTTCGACTTTGGTTCGTACCGCATATTCGGTTCATCACCCGAAACTCATTGCAAGGTAACAAAAGACAAAGCTTATATAGACCCCATTGCCGGTACATATTTCCGCACCGGAGACGATGAGAAAGACCGTATCCTTTCAGAGAACTTACTGAACGACGAAAAAGAAAATGCAGAGCATGTCATGCTTGTCGATTTGGCGAGGAATGATCTCAGCCGCAACTGTCACGACGTGCAAGTAGAGTTTTACAAAAATGTTCAATTCTATTCGCATGTGATTCACCTCGTTTCTCGTGTAAGTGGGACTGTAGATAGAGACAATAACAGTATATCTGTTTTTGCCGATACATTTCCGGCCGGAACACTCTCGGGTGCGCCCAAAGTGCGAGCGATGCAACTGATACGTCATATCGAAAAACAAATGCGCGGGGTATACGGCGGCTGTATTGGCTATATAGGTTTTAACGGAGACCTTAATCAGGCTATTACGATACGTACATTCTTGAGTCGTAATAACACACTATATTATCAGGCAGGAGGAGGAATCGTATCTAAATCGAATCCCGAGACAGAGGTAATGGAAGTAAAAAACAAACTGGGGGCTTTAGCCAAAGCTATTCGGTTTGCCGAAGAATTAAAAAATTAAATCGATGAAAGCATTATTAATAATAGATATCCAAAACGATTATTTTGAAAGAGGAATGATGCCCTTATCCAATTCTGAAGAAGCTGCAAGAAATGCAAAAAAGCTCTTGACAGATTTCAGACAAAAGGAACTTCCCATAATCATCGTTCAACATATAGCGTCCAGACCCGAAGCAGGATTTTTCTTACCCAATACATATGGAGCAGAAATACATGAAAGTGTAAAGCCATTAAATACCGAAAAGATTGTGGTCAAACATTTTCCCAATAGCTTCAGGGAAACTGATCTCGATAGCTATTTGAATAAATCAGGCATCAAGGATCTTGTTATTTGTGGTATGATGACTCACATGTGCATTGATGCAACAACACGGGCTGCAACAGATTTAGGGTACAATTGTACTATTATTGGAGATGCCTGTGCTACACGAGACTTGGAGATATTCGGCAAAAAGACGGATGCCAAAGATGTTCAAAACTCATTTTTGTCTGCACTGAATTATTTTTACGCAAAGGTAACCACCACTGAACAATATTTGAACGATAACTTATTAAAACTAGAGGTATGAAAATTCTGATATTCGACAACTACGATTCATTTACATACAATCTTGTTCATCTGGTAAAGGAGCTAGGCTATACAGATGTGGATGTTTTCAGGAATGACAAAATAGCACTTGAAGATGTTGCTAAATATGATAAAATTATTCTTTCTCCAGGTCCCGGTATCCCTTCCGAAGCCGGATTACTATTACCCCTGATAAAAGAATATGCAGGCAAAAAACCAATATTGGGTGTTTGCCTTGGACATCAGGCAATAGGCGAGGCTTTTGGTGCTCAGTTGAAAAACCTAGAAGATGTGTATCATGGAGTAGCAACCCGGATTAACATCACACAGCCCGATTATATATTTGATACGCTAGGGAGGGAATTAGAAGTCGGGCGCTATCATTCATGGATAGTAGACAATAACAAACTTCCAGACTGTATTGAAATAACAGCAACAGACAATAACGGGCAGATAATGGCGCTAAAGCATAAGGAGTTTGATGTGCATGGAGTACAATTCCATCCCGAGTCTGTTTTAACTCCTGCCGGAGAAACAATAGTAAAAAACTTTCTGAACCAATAATTAATACTAATATAATGAAAAAGAAAATCTTATTAAGCGAGAACGACATTCCTAGATGCTGGTATAACATTGTGGCGGACATGAAAAACAAACCTCTCCCGCCGCTTCATCCGGCAACCAAAAAGCCATTAGAGGTAAGTGATCTGGAACCAATATTTGCGACAGAGCTAGCCAAACAGGAACTAAATGATACCGACCGTTGGATAGAAATCCCCGAACCGATACGGGAACTATATAAAAATTACCGTCCTACACCGTTGGTACGAGCATACGGTCTAGAAAAAGCGTTGGACACACCGGCTCATATTTATTTCAAAAATGAAAGTGTCAGCCCTGTAGGTTCGCACAAACTAAACTCGGCAATAGCTCAGGCATATTACTGTAAAGAGCAAGGGATAACAAACATCACAACCGAAACCGGAGCCGGACAATGGGGTGCCGCCTTATCGTATGCAGCAAGCCACTTCGACCTGAATCTGGCTGTGTATATGGTTAAGATCAGTTACCACCAGAAACCTTACCGCCGATCTATTATGCAGGCATATGGAGCCGAAGTTATAGCTTCACCTAGTATGAGCACGAAAGCCGGACGTAAAATAATTACAGAAAACCCGACTTATCAGGGAAGCCTCGGAACAGCCATTTCGGAGGCGATAGAACTGGCATTGAATACACCGAATTGTAGATATACATTAGGCAGTGTTCTGAATCATGTATCTCTGCATCAAACAATCATTGGGTTGGAAGCAGAAAAACAAATGGAAATAGCCGGAGAATATCCCGATATAGTAATAGGCTGTTTTGGCGGCGGATCGAATTTTTCCGGTATCACATTCCCGTTTTTGCGCCATAAACTGACCGAAGGAAAAGAAGTACGCCTGATTGCGGCAGAGCCGGCATCATGCCCTAAACTGACCCGAGGTAAATTCGAATATGACTTTGGTGACGAAGCCGGATATACACCACTGCTACCGATGTACACACTGGGGCACAATTTTGCACCGGCAAATATCCATGCGGGTGGCCTTCGGTACCATGGTGCAGGAACTATTGTCAGCCAGTTGAAAAAAGACGGATATATAGAAGCTGTAGATGTAAAGCAACTCGATACATTCGAAGCAGCTATCTTGTTTGCTAAAGCGGAAGGTATAATTCCGGCTCCTGAATCATCACATGCTATACACACAGCTATCCAGGAAGCATTGAAAGCAAAAGAGGAAGGAAGGCAAAAAACAATTCTATTTAATCTATCCGGCCACGGGCTTATCGATATGGCTGCCTATGATCGTTATTTTGATGGAGAATTATCGAACCATGAGCTAGGCGACGAAGAGATTGCGAAAACAACAAATACACTAGAACATCTGGTTCCGTAAAATAAACTCTTAGCTGATAGCCGTTAGCAAATATAATAACGGCTAAAAGCTATAAGTTAACAGCTAAAGATATGAAACAAATATTAAACAGACTCTTTGAGCATCAATATCTCAACAGATGTGAAGCAAAGGAAATATTGACAAAGATGGCTGCCGGAGACTATAATGATTCGCAAATCGCAGCATTCATCAGCGTCTTTCTTATGCGCAGTATCAGTGTTGATGAGTTTCTCGGATTTGCAGATGCACTTTTAGATCTGCGAGCCAATGTAGATGCGCTGGCGGCTTACAACCCTATCGACATAGTAGGTACAGGCGGAGATAATAAGAATACATTCAACATTTCAACGCTGTCTTGCTTCGTTGTTGCCGCATCAGGATACAAGGTTGCCAAACATGGTAATTACGGGGCAACCTCAGTCAGTGGAGCATCCAATGTAATGGAACAGCACGGTGTGAAATTCACATCCGATGTGAGCAAGCTGGAAGCATCTTTGGACAAAACCAATATCGCTTACTTACATGCCCCACTGTTCAACAACGCGCTTAAGGTGGTTGCACCCGTACGGAAGGCACTCGGGGTTCGTACTTTCTTCAATATGCTCGGGCCGGTGGTTAACCCTATAAAACCAAAGCGCACGGTGTTAGGTGTTTTCAATCTGAAAATGGCACGTCTGTATTTTTATATGTATCAACAAACGGATGTGGATTATTCGATTGTACATAGTTTAGACGGATATGATGAAATATCATTAACGGGAGATTTCAAAATAATCAATAAATTTGAAGAAAAAATATACAGCCCCGAACTAATTGGTTTTGAACGTTGCAAAGAAGCCGACCTGGACGGTGGCGCAACGCCGGAAGATGCCGCTAAGATTTTTGATAATATCATATGCAATACTGCGACTAAAGCACAAAAAAATGCGGTAATTGCAAACGCTGCTACAGCAATTCAGACAATTGATCCGAATATGTCTTTCGAAGATAGTATTGCACAAGCGCGGGAAACAATAGAAAGCGGAAGGCTAAAAGATACATTTTTGAGATTCTTGGAGTTAAACACTTAATATATCAACGATACTCTGATATGAAAAAGGTTTTAATAATTAACGGACATCCCGACAAAGAAAGCTTTTGCTTTGGGCTACATCAGCAATATAAAAAGGGTAGCTTGGCGAAAGGCAATGAAGTAAAAGAAATTATCCTCGCTGAAATGACCTTCAATCCCATACTGATGTATGGCTATCGCAAAAGAACGGAACTTGAACCCGATCTGTTAGAAGCTTGGGACAAGTTGCAATGGGCAGAACATATTGTTTGGATTTACCCTACATGGTGGGCATCCCCTCCTGCTCTTTTGAAAGGATTTATAGAAAGGTTATTCCTTCCGGGATTCACTTTTGAATATCAGGAAAAGTCTCCGTTTCCGAAAAAGCTATTGATGGGAAAAACATCTGAAATCATCAGCACGATGGATGCTCCTGTTTTTTATTACAAATGGATAGTGAAAGATATCGGAGGAAAGATGATAAGAAAAAATATCGGCGCATTTTGTGGTATTAAAAATATCAGAACAACTTATCTGGCAACAATAAAAGGATCAACTCCCGAACAAAGGGAAAAATGGTTAAACAAAATAGAGCTATTAGCTCGTAAATAATGGATATAAGAACCAATACAATATCGAAAGAACGTATACGACTAGCTATTTTCTGTCTGTATTTTTGTTCGGGCATGTGCTTTTCCAGCTGGGCTAGCCGAATTCCCGATATAAAGAATTCGTTGGGACTGGGTGATGCAGCATGGGGTACTATCCTGTTAATGATCCCTATCGGACAAATATGCGGAATGACCATATCAGGCTTACTCATATCCAGAGTGGGAAGTAAACGTATTCTACCCTTAGCTCTTACAGGCTACGTCTTAGCGTTACTGCTTATAGGGCTTTCTGGTTCTGAATATGCCTTGATCATGAGTCTTATATTTTTCGGCTTTTGCGGCAACTTCTGCAATATATCGGTCAATACTCAGGCTGTAACGCTTGAGGCTACTTATAATAAACCGATCATGGCCTCCTTTCATGGAGGGTGGAGCCTGGCAGGGCTAGCGGGTGCTTCTGTAGGGCTGTTAATGGCATCGCTAAAGTTCAAACCTATCTATCATTTTTGCATCATCGGAACACTTGTTCTTATAGCTGTCTATCTCAATATGCGCTATCTTCAGGCTGATCTTAAAAAGCAAAAAGACCCGTCGGATGTTGCAGCCAGAAAGAAGAATAAGCCGGAGAAGTTTCTGTTCTTACTGGGCATTGTGGCATTTTGTGGCATGGCTGCCGAGGGTGCTATGGCCGACTGGAGCGGGCTTTATCTGATAGATGTAGTAGGGACTCCCGTACATATGGCTCCTATCGGACTAGCAGCATATATGATAACCATGGCATCAGGGCGATTTGTTATCGACAAAGCCACTCAGAAATGGGGTTCGCAACGTGTTGTTCAAGTAGGAGGTATCCTTATAGCAACAGGACTGTTCGCTGCTGTAGCTTTTCCGCATTTCATAACTACTATCATAGCCTTTATGATTATCGGATTGGGTACGGCGGGTATTGTACCCACTGTGTATAGTATTGCCGGACAGAAAACAAAGATATCAACAAGTATAGCACTGACATTAGTATCCAGTGTAAGTTTCCTCGGCTTTTTGATGGGACCTCCTCTAATTGGCTATATTGCAAGTGCAACCAACTTGCGATATTCTTATGCACTGATAGGTATGTTTGGTATTTGCATTGTAGCATTAGCCTCTGTTATTAACGTTTTGAAGAAAGAAAAACAATAAAATAAGATATGACTAATATTTTAGATAAGATAATTGCAAACAAACGGTTGGAAGTAGAAAGACATAAAAAAGACACTCCTATCAACGAGTTAGAAAAAAGATTATCGACAATCACTACTCCCGCCTCTTTTAAAGAAGCTATCAAGAATTCAAGAACAGGGATTATTGCGGAATTTAAGCGTCGCTCACCGTCTCGTGACTGGATTTTTAAAGATGCAAAGATTGAAGACGTAATTCCTCTATACTCCCAAAACGGAGCCAGTGCAATATCTGTACTTACCGACATGGATTTCTTTGGAGGGGAATTAGCTGATCTGGAATTAGCCGGAAGTCTTACAAAAACGCCATTATTACGTAAAGATTTCGTAGTAGATGAATATCAATTGTATCAGGCTAAAATATCCGGAGCCAGTGCGGTATTGCTGATTGCCTCAGCTCTGACGATAGAAGAAACCAAACAACTGGCGAAAAAAGCAAAGGAACTAAACCTTGATGTTTTATTAGAGATTCACAATGAACAGGAACTTCATCATATCAATGATAAGGTAGACGTTGTAGGAGTCAACAACCGCAATCTGGGAACCTTTGTTACAGATATACAAATCTCCTTTGATCTGGCGAATAAGATACCTGACGACTTTATTAAGATATCCGAAAGTGGTATCTCCCAACCCCAGACGGTCATCGATCTGCAACAGGCAGGATATAAAGGATTCTTGATGGGAGAGAACTTTATGAAAACAAGCAATCCGGGGAAAGCATTGGAAGACTTTATAAACCAATTAGCATGAAGATCAAAGTCTGCGGGATGAAATATCCTGAGAATATACAGGAGTTAAATAAATTACCTATTGATTATATGGGTATGATATTCTATGAGAAATCACCCCGCTACATCGATTATCAACTATGGCAAAACGTAAGAGATATACATTCTAGTAATATCAAAAGAGTAGGCGTATTTGTGAATTCAAAGATAGATTTCATCGTTGAAATGATTGACAAATATAAGTTAGACTTAATCCAATTGCACGGAAACGAATCTCCAAACTTTTGTAGCGAGTTAAATAAGTTTATCCCTATAATTAAAGCTTTCAGTATTTCCGAGTCTTCTGACTTTGAACAGACGAAAGCATACGAGGGGCTTCCGGGATATTTCTTATTCGATACCAAAACCCCACAATATGGAGGCTCGGGAAAAAAATTCGATTGGGCAATACTAGATACTTATGATGGAGATACTCCTTTTTTCCTTAGTGGAGGAATATCGGTTGAAGATGTTGAGCAAATAAAAGCAATAAAGCACCCTCGGCTATATGGAGTAGACCTTAATAGCAAATTTGAAATAGAACCAGGGTTAAAAGACATACAACTACTTGATCAATTTATAAAACAACTAAGAAATGAATAGAATAAAGCAACTGTTTGAAAAAAAACAAAAGAATATATTATCCATCTATTTTACTGCCGGATTTCCGCAATTGAATGACACCGGCAATGTTATTCGCGAATTAGAAGCAAATGGTATCGACCTGATAGAAATAGGTATTCCATTTTCAGACCCGATGGCCGATGGCCCAACTATTCAGGAAAGTGGAACAATTGCTCTTCGCAATGGCATGACATTAAAGGTCTTGTTCGAACAGTTGAAAGACATCCGTAGCGATGTGGCTATACCTCTCATCCTGATGGGTTATCTCAATCCGATTATGCAATATGATTTTGAGACCTTTTGCAAACAATGCAAAGAAACAGGTATAGACGGAGCTATCATTCCCGATCTTCCATTCAATGACTATATATCTCAATATAAACCAATAGCAGATAGATACGATATAAAAATAGTCATGCTCATCACCCCTGAAACATCAGATGAGCGTATTCGCCTGATAGATGAACATACCGATGGCTTTATCTACATGGTTTCGTCAGCATCTACTACTGGTGCACAGAGTAGCTTTGATGATAAAAAGCAAGCTTATTTCCGCAAAATAAATGGAATGAATCTTCGCAATCCCCGTTTGATCGGATTCGGTATATCCAACAAAGCTACATTAGAAGCCGCACAAGAGAATGCAAGCGGAGCGATTATAGGAAGTAAATTTATCACATTACTAAAAGAAAGTACCAATATAAAAGAGGCAGTAAAAGCTCTAAAAGAAGCGTTGAGTAAATAAAAAAATCCTTTACTTATAGGACTATGTATAAGTAAAGGATTTTTTATTTTGTATTATCCCATTAGAAGGTATATCCTAAAACTATGTTATAGGATTTGAATTTATCAGATCCATTTTTCTGAGCAGTGTCCACAGTACCGTTCTGTTGTATAGACGCTTGAAGTAAAAGATTATGTTTCTTATTTAGAGCATAGCTTACACCTGCATTTATGAAATAACCAAAGTAAGAATTTCGGAGGCTATACAAATATTTTTTCTCTGGTGAATTCTGATAAGAATACTTAACATTATCAGCAAAGATGCGTGTGTATGCTAACCCTCCACCTATTAGTGGACGAATCTTTTTCAATGGTAATTTATATTCTAACCCAACTTTACCGGTTCCATATATTACATTCATATCAAAATTTAATTTATATCCGGAAAATACAACTTCATTAGAACCATCAATTCTTGAAAACGAGACTTCTAATTGAACTGCAAAAGATTGACTCCAACGAGGATTAAACACATTGCCTTTTAATCCTATAGTAGGTTGTATACCTCCAAACTTGTATTTTCGATCTTTATCATTAATCAGTGTATATGTGCCCCATTGTAATCCTCCAAAAACAGTTAATTGAAGAACACTCGGATTCTTATCAGGGTGTTGATTTTCAAATATTATACATTCTTCGCCGGTAGAACAAGTCTCATCATGATACAACTTTGCTATATTTATAAATGACTTCTGTTTAAAATCAATATTACTTAACCGACTTGTTATTGTAGGGTAGTCTTTAAAGTATCTTTTCAGTGTATTCTTATATTTTACATCTTTAATAAGACGTAGGCTATTAACATCTATAAAATCTTCTTTTTTTGTAATCTCAATTAAATCCCCATCTTTATCAAACAAATAATATACTTTACCATCCGATCTTAAATAATAGAGATCCATCATACCTTGAACCAAATATTCAAGAAAAAATTTCTGGGGAATACTATCTATTGTCACTTCACGCGTAACATAGTATTTTCCTTCATCTGAGAACTTATAACCCGCAATATCACCGGGATAATATATTTTTTCGGCTTGCTCAGATTTGAATGTACATCGTGTTGCATTTATGGCATCAGTCCTAAAATCGATCAAGCCATATATTGTATCGTTGTCATTGGTGATAACATAGCCTTTTTTATAATTACTTTGGGCTTTAAGAGATGCGAATAATACAAAAAAAATAAAAGAGCACAGAAATAATTTTCTTTTCATAAATTCAGTTTTTCATAGTGTGAGATGTTAATACAAAAAGCGAATGTATTAAAAATTTAAACAAAAAAGAACATTTTTTAATATAAATTCCATAGCAAAAAATAATACCTTTGCTCATCAACTTACGCACGACTTTTTACCTCGTTAATGACTAAGATTAAAGAATATACAAAGTGGATAGGAAAACTTATATACAAATATAAATTTACTATACTGGCTCTAATATATATTGGTCTGATAGCCTTTTTGCCTATCAATTTAGCTCCAAGTATTCCGATGGCCATACATGTTGTTTCATTTGTATTCATCTTGAATATTTTAGCCAAGACCAAATACACATTTATAATTACATTTATACTCGCATTTATACTTACGTTCAATGCCTATTTCGCATTTGTCTTAGGAAGCGATATTTCGCTAGATATGATGGCCTCGATATTCGAGACGCATACGACAGAGGCCGCAAGTATGCTGAAAGGTGGAGTGGTGATCGGAGCTCTGACAGCATTAGCTGCTACAACTCTGTTTCTGTGGTTATCAGAAAAGGAACTAAAGGAAGCTAGACTCTCTATAAAATGGTCTTTAATCGGATTGTTAATTTATCTCTTCTTATTCCTACCGTTTGTTTGTTATAAACGCATCGCTTACGAATATCAAGAAGACCTGTTTACAGAATTCCCTATTCGGGTAGGGCAAGATAAAGTAAATATGTATGCACCTATTCTCTATGGCAATATAGCAACAATTATAGCTTACCAAGAAGAGATGGCGCAACTACGAAAGTTCTCTGATCAGAGCAGTAAAAAGCTTCCCGAAGGAATACTACTCAGCGATACAGTACAAAAACCCGAAAAAATATATCTTGTTATCGGAGAGAGTGCCTATCGCAAACATCTTTCTCTGTACGGTTATCCGATAAAAACAACTCCGTTTTTGGATAGCTTGGCACAGACTATACCCTCCCCTATAAATTACTATGATGGTATTGCGGCAGCAGCTTTTACACGGAATGCTTTACGTATAGCCTTGTCTTTTGCATCGCCAACAGATATGACCCCGTTTTATCAAGAGAAAACACTTATAAACCTAGCCAATGATGCGGGATATGAAACTTATTGGTTGTCTAATCAAGGAGCATCGGGGATTCAAGATTCTTATTTAGGTTATTTAGCTGCCGGAACAAACAAAGCGGTATTTACTAAAGGAGGGTATCTGGCTAATGACGATTTCGATCTTATCCCGATACTAAAAGAAGAGTATAAACCAGGTAAAAAACAGTTCTTTATTATACATCTGGTAGGAAGCCATAATAACTATTCGGATAGATATGATAATATAGATGCCGAAGCAATACCAAGCTCAGGCTCTGCTCTGCAAACAGACTACGACCGTTCTATACATCATACCGACAGGGTAATGCGTGAAATATATAAGGTTATGCAGCAAGACTCCACAGCTGTCTTCTTTCACTTTTCGGATCATGGAGAGATACTAGGTAAAGGACACGGCCCTTGGAAAAATGGTATTGCCCAATATGATATCCCACTTATAACCATACAGAAGAACGAAAGGAGGATTAATTTCGTAATGGATAAATACATTGATCCTGTAACCAAGCTGATCAACAATTCGAGCACAATATATGTACTGGCTGAGATGATGGGATATATTATACCACAGAAGTACGTAGACAAATCTATTGAGGACGGACGCTATGTGCGCCATAGCGATCAAAGCTATTCTTCATATTCTGAAATAAAAGAAGAACCCGAATACATCAAGTTTAAGTATTAATTAATAAAAAATAAAGACTATTACGATAAGTAAATATTGATAAATATAAATAAGTAAATTAATCATAAAAGCAATTAGGCTATCTATCTATATAGAGTCTTTTTACTAACTTTGGACTTCTTATTTTAAAATAATTCGTATAGATACTTTCTATGAAAAAAATATCATTCTTATTTTTCCTGTCAATTGTTCTGTCAGTATCGCTTTATGCGCAACAACCTGCGTCGTGGACAACCAAGCTTGTTGATAAAGGAAACGGAGAAGTTGAATTAACAACAACCTTTCGAATAGATCCTACATGGCATATTTTTGACATAACTATTCCTGAAAATGGACCGATGCCCACAACGATATCAATCGATAAGCTGAAGGGTGCAACTAAAATCGGTAATCTGAAAGCAGTCAACTCCAAGTTGAAGAAAAAATATGACGACATATTTCAGATGGAGTATGGCTATTATGAGAATCAGGCTACTTTTGTTCAAACACTTAAAATAACCGACAAAGCAGCTTTTGCTCTCGAAGGTGATTTTCGTGGACAGGTATGTAGCGAGATTGACGGGCAGTGTATTCCAATAAAAATTGATCTGGACTTCAAATCAAAAGATTTACCCGCTACAGTTGTTGCTGCTAAAGCAGGCGAATCCGATAGCGCATCTGAAGGATTATCAGCTGAACAAGTTCTGGCTGACAGCTTATCTTCATCGGTATCAAGTACTACAGCAAACGTTAGCAGCGAAGAACTTTGGACACCTGTAATAAGCGAACTGAAAGCTTATGGTGCTGCGGGAGATACCTCCGACATGTCACTTCTTTGGATTTTCCTCGGAGGTTTTGGCGGTGGACTTATCGCCCTACTTACACCTTGTGTATGGCCGATGCTACCTATGACCGTGAGCTTTTTCCTTAAACGAAATAAGAAGAACAAAGGCAAAGCGATAAAAGATGCTATTACCTACGGAGTGGGAATTATCATTATATATGTCACCCTCGGTTTATTAATAACCGGAATATTTGGAGCCAGCGCTCTGAATGATTTAGCTACAAGCGCCATATTTAACCTGATATTCTTTGCATTGTTGGTTGTATTTGCTATATCATTCTTCGGTGCATTCGAGATGGTTTTACCATCTTCATGGACGAACAAAATGGATCAAAAAGCCGATTCTACTACAGGTATTATCAGTATTTTCTTCATGGCTTTTACACTGGCACTCGTTTCATTCTCTTGCACCGGGCCTATCATAGGCACATTATTGGTACAGGCTGCCGGGTCGGGTAGCATAATAGCTCCCGCAATCGGGATGTTCGGTTTTGCTGTTGCATTAGCTATTCCATTTTCATTATTTGCAATATTCCCTTCTTGGCTCGAAAGTATGCCGAAGTCGGGCGGATGGTTGAACTCTGTAAAAGTCGTATTAGGATTCTTAGAACTCGCGCTTGCCCTGAAATTCTTATCAGTAGCCGACCTTGCATACAAATGGGGTATATTAGACCGTGAAGTATTTCTAGTATTATGGATTGTGATATTCGTTCTGCTTGGAGTCTATTTGTTAGGTAAATTGAAACTACCGCACGACAGCGACCTGAAATATGTTTCTATTCCACGTTTGCTTATGGCTATTGTATCATTTGCTTTTGCCGTGTATATGATTCCAGGCTTGTGGGGTGCTCCTCTCAAAGCGATTAGTGCATTTGCACCGCCATTATATACTCAGGACTTTAGCCTATACAATGGTGTTGTTCATGCCAAGTTTGAAGACTATGAGGCTGGGATGAAATATGCTCAGGAGAAAAACAAACCTGTTATTATAGACTTTTCGGGCTATGGCTGTGTAAACTGCCGCAAGATGGAAGCTTCTGTTTGGACAGATCCTCGTGTAAAACAGTTGCTTGACGAAGAGTATGTACTTATCACCTTGATGGTAGACGACAAAACCAAATTGAATGAGGTGATGGAAGTTCAGGAAAATGGTAAGACTACAAAATTGAGAACAATAGGTGACAAATGGAGTTATCTGCAACGACATAAATTTGCGACAAACTCTCAGCCTTATTATGTTCTTTTAGACCATGCCGGAAAACCAATAGGACCATCATACGCATACGATGAAGATGTAAATAAATACATCGAATTCCTGAAAAAAGGATTGGATAATTTCAAAAAGAAAAAAGAAGAAGTAAAATAAAATGAAAGCAGGCAGCAGCCTGCTTTCTCTAAATTTATACACGATGATGCATACAAGAGAACAAAAAATGGAAGCCTTTGGACGTTTGCTCGACATTATGGATGAGTTGCGGGTAAAGTGTCCATGGGATGCAAAACAGACAAATGAGAGCTTGCGTACCAATACGATAGAAGAGGTTTATGAACTTTGTGAAGCCATTATTCAGAATAGTGATGAGGCTATCAAAAAAGAGCTTGGAGATGTTTTGCTACATGTTGTATTTTATGCAAAAATCGGCGAAGAGAAAGGAACATTCGATGTAGCGGATGTATGTCATTCTTTGTGTGACAAATTAATATATCGTCATCCTCATGTATTCGGAGATGATGCTGCGAAAACAGCCGGAGAGGTTGAAAAATCGTGGGAACAACTAAAACTAAAAGAAAAGGGAGGAAACAAAACCATCCTTGAAGGTGTTCCGGCATCATTACCATCTATTGCAAAGGCTCACCGTATACAAGATAAAGCTCGCAACGCAGGATTCGATTGGGAGAACAGAGAAGACGTTTGGGATAAAGTTTCTGAGGAGCTTCAAGAGTTGAAAAACGAAATATCAAAAATGGATGAAGATAAAACAGAAGCTGAATTCGGAGATATGTTTTTTAGCCTCATTAATGCAGCTCGTTTGTATAAAGTGAACCCGGATAATGCTCTGGAACGTACCAATCAGAAGTTTATACGCCGCTTCAATTACATAGAACAAGAAGCAAAAAAGCAGAATAAGAATTTAAAAGATATGACCTTAGCCGAAATGGATGCTTTATGGAATCAGGCTAAAGAGATGGAATAATCTGCATAAAAGGATTTAACTATCTGATATAAATAAAAAAGACGCATTTCATAAAATGCGTCTTTTTTGATAGTATATCTTTATATTTTTATTTATCCATTACTTTTTTGATATCTTCCATCGTAAAACTACCTACGATACGAATAATAGTACATTCGGTATTTTGACTTATAATCATTACCAAGTCTTTGAATTTGTTGTTACCGTCTTTCTGTGCATAAAAATTGATTATCTGATCGCTCTCTCTTACAGACATCAGAGATTCGAATGCCTTATTCTTCTTCAAAGACTCAGCTTCAAGCATCATCTGTTTGACAGAGTTTTTGTTTTCGCTAGTGTATATTTCGAGTTGTTCCAGCTTATTCGCCAAACCTTTTACATTCATACCTCCGGTATCCATATTAGGAACCATAGACAGAAGAGCTTTAGAAATGTATACAGTTGTAATATCCTTGTTGTTAGAGAATCTTTCAAACATTTTATCTTGTGCCTGAACAGCTATAAGACTGAGCATAAACACAAATGCTGTTAGTAATCCTTTTAATTTCATGATTCTTTATCTTTTTTTCTGTTGAAAGTTTTATTTAATATTTCGTTTGTTTTATCCAGATTTGTTGATAATAAAGCCAGTTGATCCATGCCTTTATTGAACTTCGACGATAACAAGACTAGTGCTTCTTGAGCTTCCTTTATCTTTTGTTCGTCTGCCTTGTCGATAGTCTTATCAATGGTCTGAGCTATAGGTGCCGTTGTTTCCTTCTCCTGTTTATTGAAATATATGCCTGCTGTAATTAATATAGCTATACCCGCGGCGATGCTTCCTGTCCACCTCAGTATATATTTCTTCTTTGATGCAGGTTTTAGTTCTACCTTTACTGTTTCTTTTGCTGCTAGTTCATCTATCAGAGTGCCTAGTTTCGCTTGTAAATGAAGAGGAACATCAATAGGCTCGGATTTGTATAAGTCGAGAAATAAATCCCTTTCTTTTAGCAATTCTTCCGCAACATCTTCACCCTGAAAATAACTTAGCAATAGCTTTTCTTCTTCTATTGTAGTCTCTCCATTGTAAAAAGCTTCGACTAATTTTTTTATTTCGCTTGTCTTCATCTTTGTTCTATTTTAGAGTATTGCTCTCTTATCGTTTTCCTTGCTCTGGATAGTATAACCCGTATATTTCCGGAGCTTATTCCAGTAATGTTTTCTATTTCTTCATCGGTATATCCATCCCAGTGCTTCATCATTATCACCTGCCGTTGCTGATCGGGTAGCTTATTTATCAGATCTTTTACATATGCAGCGTCATCCTGTATTTCTAATTGCTTAGACAGAGATGAGCTCTCGGGTATTTCGGTATCATATGACGTATGATAGTCATTCTTTGCTTTTCTCAGATAATCGAGACAAGTGTTACGAACGATGATAATGGCAAAGCCTTCTGTATTTTCAATCTGCTCCAATTCGTCTTTCTTGTTCCAGAGCTTGATGAACGTTTCTTGCACTATGTCTTCTGCATTGGCTGTATCCTGTACTATTCGGTATGCTATTCGGTATAACTTCTGATGATATGGTAGAAACACTTTTTTAAAAGTTTCTGCATCCATCTCATTTGTTTTTATTTTGTTCTTTAAGTATTTCCGTCAGATCCGATTCGGTAAGGTTGCCGGACATCTTTACAATCACAGCATCTTCATTATCTAATACCAGAATGTATACACCGGTAAATAAGTCACCTTCTTTGTGCGAGATAATTTTCACATTGTCGTCGGCTTCATTCACAGATAGTAGGGTTGCATATCCATTTCCATCTTTGAAACTTTGAATACCTTCCAGGAATTTAGTTTTTACCTCAGGACTATATTTTTCAATAGCAAGAACTTCTATAGAGTCTATCTTTTGCATGAATGCCGGCATTTTGGAAACCATTTGCCCGGTTGAATCAGCAGTCATGGCTGCCTTCATAGACATATCGAGCATAGAGCGATCTACTAATTGTCGTTGTACACCTTCTTGTTTCGAAAACTCAGACATAAAACTATTCAAATCTTGAGCATAAGTGAATTGTACTGCAACGAAGGTCAAGACTAAAGAAAAAATATACTTTTTCATAATGTTCTGTTTTTTTATTTATAATTGTGTTTACGTAATTTTAATAGATGCTATTTGTCGTATTTCTGAACTAATTGGGTCAGATCCTCTTCTTTTATTTTACCCGAAAACTTCACTATAGTCGGGTCGTTTGCACTCATACAAAGTATAACCATGTCGCTTATTGTATTGTTTTTCTTTTTCATCATAATGCGTACATTATCATCTTTGTCTTTAGCCATGAGCAGCGTTTCGTAACCGTCCCCATCTTTTAATTTCTCCATTTGGTCGGTTAGATTTTGCTTTACAGCAGAGTTACAGCTTGATAGGTCATATACTTCCATCGAATGTATTCCTCTGGCAACCGGCATATCACCCACTCCTCCAAATGCTTTTCCTAAAGTCATCATAAAAGGTCCGATTTTAACGGTTTCAATGTTTTCTACTTTAGATAAGTTATCCATCAACTTGTTTAAACTTTGGCCGTATGCTATCTGGCCCAACGCAATAGTTAATACCAGACAAATTAAATACTTTTTCATAAATGTTTTTATATTTGAGTCGTTATAAATTTGTTAGATGGCGCTTTCATCCACTTTCTATTACTAAGACGAAACAACCCAAAAATTTGTTACAGTGAAAATGCAAAAAAAGTATTGAAGTAAAAAAAGAGCTGTATTCTACTTAAATACAGCTCCATATTATCTTGTTTTTATCGTTATTTATTTATCGCCTGTGTCTTTTGTAAATTCCAGTACAACTTTGCCTTCGCTCAAAAAGGTGAGTTTATCTCCTGTTAAAGCTGCTTGTAGAGGTGTAGACAATTTAGAAAGAAATAGAGATTCACCTTTTAAGCTCGGACATGCCATTTTGGTAGACATGGCAGGACCGAATTTAATCGTATTTTCTTCTAAAGTGAAAGTACTGCGATAGGTATTACATCCTGCATTACCAAAAACTTTACCGTCTGTTGTTATTTCCATCGAGGCTGGTTTGTCGGGGAATAATACTGCCATGTCTTCTCCTACGATAGAACTCAAAGTCCATTTTCCTGATATATTATCAACATTTACAATATTTGTTACTTCCGAAGTGGCTGTTTTTTGAGACTTTTCGAACTCTAATAATACATTTTTTCCTTCCGAAAATGTGAGTTGCCCTTCTTTTGACAGAGAAACCACAAGATTAGGAGTTGATAAAGCTGCTAAAAACTCAGATTCCTTATTCGCATGCATACATGCCATCATGGTAGATGCTAATTGAGGCGCAGAAAATATATTTTTTTCACTCAATGTAAAGCCTCCTGTATAACGATTACAACCTCCACTACCGGATAGCAGGTTTTTCGAAAAATCAAAATTTATATTCGGAAGTTCTCCCGAAAATGCTGTTTGTGCAGGCTCTCCCTTGAGTGTTTTCAAAACCCAAGGACCACCTTCTAGTTGAGCTTTTTCGATAGGTTTTACAGAATTACAACTTTGAATAACGAAAGCTAAAGTAAGAAGTGTAACAAAAAAGGTTGCTGATTTTAAAAAGTGTTTCATAATGTTTCTCTTTTAATTTTGTCAATATTTATGTAGTTTTTTCTTTATGATTAATATTCTATATTGAATTATCCTCCGGAATTATACATATAAAACAATGTATATACGTATATTCATTTCTATTGTAAATTATCTTTTAGACGGAAATAGAGTCGGTTCGTTGCATGCGCACCTGTTTTATAAATCGCCAAGACTCCGTTTTCACAATATAAATTTAAGGTCATGTATATAAATAAACAGATATTTAAGGTGTTATGTTCAACCGTTTATTGGGTCGTGATTTTTGATTATATTTCACTCAAACATAAATTAAAAATGAGATTAAGAAACAAGAACAAACAAAAAACTCTGACTTAAATGTTTAAGCCAGAGTTTTAAAAATAATAAATATTTTTTTTTGTTATCCTTTTTCTTATATCGAGAAGTGTTCGGGACGACGAGCTACTACATCTTTGTAAAGAGCTTTTATTTTGGCAATATCTCCTTCTACATCACCTGTAGGCATTATTATCTGCTTGAAGTTTGCCTCCTTCTTGCCATAGTCAAGAGCTGCAATTACAATAGGCACATCGGCTTCCATCGCTATAAAATAAAAGCCTTTTTTCCACTCGGAGTTGGCTTTTCTTGTAGCTTCAGGTGTTATGGCTAGTTGAAAATTTTCTCTTTTAGAATATATTTCTGCCATCTGCTCTGTTAGTGATGACTTTCTGGAACGGTCTACAGGGATTCCTCCCAACAATTTGAATAATAGATTCATGGGAAAGAAAAACCATTCTTTTTTGATCAGGAAGGATGCTTTTCGTCCCATCGCTTTATAAACAATCAGTCCCAATGGTAGATCCCAGTTACTGGTATGTGGGGCAACACATATAACACATTTGTCTGGTAAATTATTCAGACCTGTAATCTTCCAACCTATAAGGCGGAGGATAAAATTACATATACTTTTCATTAACCTAAAGATTCTATTTCTTTGGCAATAGAGTTGATCTGCTCTTTGAAATCAGCTTTAACCTTTTTGTAATAAGCTTTTACTCTGCCTTTAACTTCTTTTCCCTCGTTTACATTCACTCTCTTCAGAAATTCTTCCTGAGTTTCTACTATTCGAGTTATTACTTTATCTGCAGCTGCCTGGTCAGCATCTATTACAAATACTTTGTAAAATACACAGTCAGTATATAATAAATCTATTGATTCGTTTATACTTTTTTTAAGCTTTCTTCTACTACTCACAGTCAAAATATATTTATATGTTTATTATCTTTGTTACCTTTGCGGTTTCTAAAAGCGAGGGCAAAGTTACTAAAAAAAGAGAACGATAGCCCTTATTTGCTTTTATTTAATTCTATTTATTCATAAACGTAAGACACGAATTAGCATCATTTATGGCAAAGCGACTCAATAATCCTGATTATATTTTTGAAACAAGCTGGGAGGTATGTAACAAGGTTGGAGGCATTTATACCGTGCTGTCGACCAAAGCAAAAACAATGCAGGAAAAGTATAAAGACAGAACAATCTTCATCGGTCCTGATATCTGGAAAGAGACTACAAGCCCTTGGTTTCAAGAAGACAACAAGTTGTTTGCCGAATGGGTAAAGACAATTTCGATATACGATAGGTTGAAGGTAAGAGTCGGGAGATGGCTCGTTCCGGGTGAACCGATTGTAATACTTGTTGATTTTGAAAGCCTCTTTGCTCATAAAGATGAGATATATAGCTACATGTGGCACAAATTTGGGGTAGACTCTCTGCATGCGTACGGCGATTACGACGAAGCGTGTATGTTTGCCTATGCTACAGGTGCGATAATCGAAAGTTTCTACAGATATTATAATCTTGACAAAAAGAAAGTCATAGCACACTTCAACGAGTGGATGCTCGGGATAGGTGCACTCTATGTAAAAGATTGTTTGCCAAAAGTGGGCACATTGTTTACTACCCATGCTACATCCATCGGTCGCTCTATAGCAGGGAATGGCAAACCATTATACAACTATTTGTTTGCATACGATAGCGATCAGATGGCTCGTGAATTAAATATGCAAGCGAAGCATTCTGTGGAGAAAACGGCTGCTCAGGAAGTAGATTGTTTTACTACAGTGAGCGACATAACCGCTAAAGAATGTAAGCAATTACTTCACCGTGAACCTTTGGTAACACCAAATGGTTTCGAGAAAGGCTTTATACCTGTTGGCGAAGAACACGAAGCCAAGCGTCTTGCAGCAAGAAAAAAACTAATCAATGTTACCGAAAAGTTATTAGGGTATGATATACAAGAAGATGCGCTTCTGGTGGTAACAAGCGGACGTTATGAATACAGAAACAAGGGACTTGATGTATTTATCGACGCAATGAATAGGTTGGAGCACATTAAGCAACTCGAAAAAGATGTGATTGCATTCATTATGGTTCCGGCGTGGATAGACACTCCCCGTACAGACCTGCAAGAAAGATTGAGCAAAAAGGAAACCCCTGATACATCATTAACCTTTCCACATATTACTCACTGGCTGAAAAACATGAATAATGACTCTATCCTGAATCAAATTTCGTATTTGCGACTACAGAACAGAAAGGAAGATAGAGTAAAAATTATCTTTGTTCCTTCATATCTGAATGGGAATGATGGTATTTTTAATATTCCTTACTATGACTTGTTGATAGGAATGGATGTATCTGTTTTCCCTTCATATTATGAGCCGTGGGGATATACGCCACACGAAAGTATCGCTTTTTCAGTTCCTACTATTACTACATCTTTAGCCGGATTTGGCTTGTGGATGCGCAAAGAAGGGGATGAAAAAGGAATGGATGACGGAGCAGAGGTAGTAACGAGAGACGATTATAATTTTATAGAAGTTTCGGAAGATATTTGTAACAGGGTGTTTGAAATGACGACCAAAAGTGCAGAACAAGAACGTATCCTGCGTAAGGCTGCACTCGATAGAGCTGCATTGGCAGATTGGGCTCATTTCTTCAAATATTATGAAGAAGCCTACGATATAGCATTAGCTAAAGCTTCTGAAAGAAAGTAAATTAAACTTTGCAAACGTTTGCAGCTTTTATAAAAGTTATAATTAGGTAATATAACGATAAAGGTTGCTAAATATGTTATATTTGTACTTTTACAATTATACATAACAACATCAGATAATCACAAGTTTAAATATATAACATCTATGAGAATTAAAGCAAGTTATTCGAATAATCCTACATGGAGAAGTGCGCATACACAAGTGAACTTACCAAAAGAATTATTACCGCTTGAAAAAATTTCACGTAATTTATGGTGGATATGGAACAATGAAGCTACTGATCTTTTCGCCGAATTTGATCCGGAACTATGGAAAGATTCAGACAATAATCCGGTTCTATTGCTTCATAAATTATCTAATGAAAGAATAGAAGAGATTCTTAAAGACGCTACCTTAATGAATAAAGTAGATAACGTTATTAAGAAGTTCGAAAAATATATGTCTCAAAAATTTGATACATCAAAACCGTCTGTTGCATATTTTAGTATGGAATATGGTTTTACTCATGTATTAAAGATATATTCGGGAGGCTTAGGAGTCTTGGCCGGAGACTATCTGAAAGAAGCAAGTGACAGTCATGTAGATCTTACAGGAGTGGGCTTCCTTTATCGTTACGGATATTTCTCCCAGTCTATTTCTCCTGACGGTCAACAGGTAGCAAACTATGAGCCTCAAAACTTCGGAGACCTTCCTCTCGAGCCCGTGCTGAATGAGGATGGCAATCAGATGATTTTGGCTGTTCCGTACCCGGATAGAGATATATACGCAAATATATGGAAAGTGAATGTAGGGCGTATAAGCCTATACTTACTCGATACGGATATCGACCTGAATAGCGAGTATGACAAACCAATTACTCACCAATTATATGGTGGAGATTGGGAAAATCGTCTGAAACAAGAATATTTACTTGGTATCGGAGGTATCTTATTGCTTAACAAATTAGGTATCAAAAAGGAAATCTATCATTGCAACGAAGGTCATGCTGCTCTTATTAATGTACAGCGTTTGCTCGATCTTATCGAAGGTGAAGGTCTTACATTTAATCAAGCGTTAGAGGTTGTCCGTGCTTCAGGTTTGTATACTGTGCATACTCCTGTTCCTGCAGGACACGACTATTTTGACGAAGGTCTTCTTGGTAAATATTTAGGGAACTATCCTGCACGGTTAGGTATCTCTTGGCAAGACTTTGTAGACATGGGACGTGAGCATCCGGGAAGTGGTGAAAAATTCAGCATGAGTGTATTTGCACTGAATACCTGCCTTGAGGCTAATGGAGTTAGTTACCTGCATGGTATTGTTTCCCGTCAGATGTTCCAGCCTGTTTGGCCGGCTTATTTCCCTGAAGAGTTGCACGTAGGACATGTAACAAACGGTGTTCATATGCCGACTTGGACAGCAAAAGAAATGAAGTTGTTGTATGAAAAAACATTTGACAAGAGTTTCTATGATGATCAGTCCAATCACGAAATCTGGGATAATATATATAGTGTAAAAGATGAAGAGCTATGGAATGTTCGTTCTATCTTGAAAAAACGTCTTATCAGCTATGTACAGGAGCAAATGAAAGAAGGCTGGATAAAGAGTCAGAAGGCTCCTTCAGCGATTTTCAATATTGTAGATAAAATCAACCCCGACGCATTACTCGTTGGATTTGGTCGTCGTTTTGCTACTTACAAGCGTGCCCATTTGCTATTTACAGACCTTGACCGTTTGGCAAAGCTGGTAAATAATGAAAAATATCCGATCCAGTTCTTATACACAGGTAAGGCTCACCCTGCAGATGGAGCAGGACAAGGCTTGATCAAACAGATTGTAGAAATATCACGCCGTCCTGAATTCCTTGGTAAGATAATCTTCCTTGAAAATTATGATATGCGTTTAGCAAAACGTTTGATTTCAGGAGTAGATATCTGGTTGAATACACCGACACGTCCACTTGAGGCTTCAGGTACATCAGGCGAAAAGGCCGAAATGAACGGAGTTCTTAACTTCTCTGTACTTGACGGATGGTGGTACGAAGGTTACAAAAAAGAAGCCGGCTGGTGCCTTACTGATAAACGTACTTATTCCAATCAGGCTTATCAGGATGAATTAGATGCAGCTGAGATCTATTCTACTTTCGAGAATGAGATATTACCTCTTTACTATGCACGTAACTCTAAAGGATATTCGCCTGAGTGGATACAGTTTATAAAGAACTCGATCGCTAATATTGCGCCAGAATATACAACGAAGCGAATGATTGATGATTACATCAAGAACTTTTATAAGCCTGAAAGAGAACGCATCAAACTGGTTACAGCGAATAACTATGCTAAGGCGAAAGAATTGGCAGCATGGAAAGAAGATACTGCCGCGAATTGGGACAAGCTTGTAGTAGAGAAGATTACTTTCAATGGTCAGAATATAAAAGACGGAACTCCGCTTGCATCAAACAATTTTACTGAAGGTGAAAAGATTAAAGTGGAAGTTGTTATTGACAAGAGAGATATGAAAGGCGATTTGGGCATAGACTGTGTGCTTACCGAATATGATGCCGATAAGAAAACAGACAAGTTTATCTCTTCTCAAGACTTTAAGCTTGTTAAGGCAGAGGGTTCGAAATTATATTTTGAATTGGATTCAATAGCCAAGATTCCGGGACTATGCAACTTTGCTTACCGTGTATATCCGAAGCATGCGGATATGGCACATCGTCAGGATTTTGCTTTTGTTCGTTGGATCTAATATAAATAATATTAATACAAAGCCCACTCCAAATGGAGTGGGCTTTGTTTATCTATAAAGAATCTTTCAAAATCATTTACACATCATTGTTCTTTTATTGTATATTCCCACAATAAAGTTTTAAATGTAGCTACTTGCCAAAAATCAGAAAAACTTTCATACCCCGGCTGGGTAGCTATCGCATCCCCTCCAATAATAGAAACACACAGATTTCCTAGTGAATCATAGACATTGCTATTAAAATCAAACATAGAATCTTTTAACTTGGAAGAACTTCCTGTAATAAACTCTCCATATCTGATTTCATAGTAATCTTCTCCTTTGTAAGCAAGCTGTTCAATAAAGCCTCCAAGATTTTTAGCTGACCCACCATTGGTGGCATAGCGCACATCAACTTCTTTTTTAACAGTTTCTTTCTTTTCTTTTAACCAACTAAGCGTATTAACAGGATTATTCTCGCTTGGATTAGTATATTCAACCAAGGCCATTTCAGCATCATTATTATTATCACTACATCCGGTTACAGGCAAAAAAAGTATTATTGCAGCAAAAAATAGGAATAAGGTTATGTTTTTCATATTAAAGATATATTTAGTTTATATACTATTAGATGCAAAAACAAACAAAAAAGTTGCATTAAAGAATTGAAAGCAAACAAAAAGCCTCTCACTAATTAAAGTAAGAGGCTTCTTCTATATATGATAACTTGTATTATCCGTTTACTTTAGCCATAGCTGCGATAAGATCAAGACATTTGTTAGAATATCCCCACTCATTGTCATACCAGCTAACTACTTTAACGAAAGTTGGGCTCAATTGGATACCAGCTTTTGCATCGAAGATTGAAGTACGAGCATCGCCAAGGAAGTCTGAAGAAACTACTTCTTCGTCTGTATATCCAAGAACACCTTTCAATTCGCCTTCTGATGCATCTTTCATAGCTTTGCAGATATCGTCGTAAGATACTTCTTTAGAAAGACGAGCAGTAAGGTCAACTACAGAAACATCCAATGTAGGAACACGGAATGCCATACCTGTAAGTTTTCCGTTTAGTTCAGGAATAACTTTACCTACAGCTTTAGCAGCACCGGTAGAAGAAGGAATGATGTTACCAGCAGCAGCACGTCCACCTCTCCAGTCTTTAGCTGAAGGTCCGTCTACTGTTTTTTGAGTTGCAGTAGTAGCGTGTACTGTAGTCATCAAAGCTTCAACGATACCAAATTTGTCGTGCAATACTTTAGCGATAGGAGCAAGACAGTTTGTAGTACAAGAAGCGTTAGAAACGAATTGAGTTCCTTTTACATATTTATCTGTGTTAACTCCACAAACGAACATAGGGGTATCGTCTTTTGAAGGAGCTGACATTACTACATATTTTGCACCAGCGTCGATGTGACCTTGAGCTTTTGACTTTTCAAGGAAAAGACCAGTAGATTCAACAACATATTCAGCACCTACTTCGTTCCATTTCAAATCTGCAGGATTCTTTTCAGCAGTTACACGGATAGCGTTTCCGTTAACAACCAATTTACCGTCTTTAACTTCCACTGTTCCGTCAAATCTACCGTGCATAGTATCGTAACGCAACATATAAGACATATATTCTACGTCGATAAGGTCGTTGATACCTACAATCTGAATGTCATTTCTTTTTTGTGCAGCACGGAAAACAAGACGTCCAATACGTCCAAAACCGTTAATACCTACTTTAATCATTTTGTTTTAATTTTTATAGTTAAAAAATCGAGTATATCCAACTTAAAAGCTTTTGAGAAGATGTGAAATTATGTTATAAAACATGCTTTCTAAAAAGCTGTACAAAGTTAATATTTTTTTCCTTATCAAATAATTTTGTTTATTATTTTTAAGGGCTATAAGGCTGTTTGTTGTGGTGACAATCACCTTTTTAGCCTTTTTGTAAAGTCGAGTTATCTTTTTCACACATTTCTTTTGACTAAAAAAAGACCCTCTGCCACCCTCTTTTTATTTTCGGGTTTTCTTCCTTACACTTGATTTTCCATTTCTCATACCACTACCACCTTCTCTGTATCCTGCCTGCATCTTTTTCTCTTTGTATGATGAATTAGCAGACTTGCCTTTAGTTTGAGGAGTCTTTGTTTCTTGTGGTTTTGTTTTCTTTTTCGGCGCACTCTCAGTTTTTACAGAAGAAGCTGTTTTCTTACGTAGTATTTCCAATTCTTCTTTTGTAATATTACGCCATTGACCAACTTTTATGTTACCCAACTTTATATGCATTATTCGTATGCGCTCGAGCCTCACTACATTATATCCGAGATATTCGCACATACGCCGTATTTGGCGGTTCAGTCCCTGTCGCAATATAATATTAAACGAATGAGTCCCCGTTTTAACCACTTCACATTTACGAGTAACAACTCCTAAAATTGGCACTCCGCCTTGCATCTTTTTAACGAAATCCTCATTTATAAGCTTATCCACAGTTACATGGTATTCTTTTTCATGATTATTGTCGACGCGCAGCATCTTATTCACCATATCTCCTTCATTGGTCAGGATTATAAGACCTTGCGAATCTTTATCAAGCCTGCCTATCGGAAATATTCGTTCGTCATGTCCCACGGCATCAATAATATTATTGGGCTCATCCAAATCTGTCGTACTTACAATTCCGATCGGCTTATTGTAAGCAATAAAGACAGGCTCAGTATTACAAGTAACTGTCTCTCCATAGACTTTCACTTCTTGCCCGGCCAGCACCTGACTTCCGATAGAAGCTCTTTTTCCATTAATTGTAACACTTCCCTGTTCTATCAGTTTATCAGCCTCTCGTCGCGAACAATAACCGCTATCGCTGATATATTTATTTATACGCATTTACTTTATTTAAGATGTTTTTGTTAGAAACAATTTGAGATATTTCTTCGAAGTTACAAGGCCGACGATAGAAGAATCAAAAAAATTAGTGGCACATATTTTACGAATATAGATAAACTAAGATGTGCCGGATGAAAAGTAGGTAACCCCACTTTACACATTAAATATTTTCAGGTCTACTTATCTTTTTTCAACACGAACCTCTATGTAAAGTTACACATTTTTAGCGATAAACGCTAATTCTACAACCATCCATTTTCTTTATACCAACTCACAGATTCTTCAAGCCCATCCTTCAAGTTGTATTTAGCAGTAAAACCTAGATCGTTTACAAGAGGGGTTATATCACACTTCCAATTGCGCTGTTTCATTATTATATATTTATCCCTATTCAAGGTCGAAGGCTTCTTTGTTATCCTAGAAATACTTTCAGCCACAATAGAAACAGCCTTCAATATCCACAAAGGAACTTTAAGGCTCAACACGCGTTTCTTTTCTATAACTTGCTTTACCAACTGCGTATACTCCTTGTCTGTATATACATCTCCGTCGGCTACAAAATAAGCTTTATTCTTGAGTTCCGTCTTCAGCGCAAGAAATACGGCATCCACCAAATCTTTCACATATATGAAAGTCAGGTGTTGTGGCTTAAAACCGGCACCCACATCAAGACCGGATTTGACAGTCTTTATCATCAGGAAATAATCTTTCTCCCGAGGTCCATATACACCTGTAGGACGTAATATTATATAAGGGAAATCGTCCATCGAGCGCAGATAACACTCTGCTTTCAGCTTACTCTTCCCGTATGCCGTATTAGGATTCGGCGTATCGGTTATCTTAATAGGAGTATAATTTTGTTCATCTCCTACACCAAAAGCACTGAGACTGCTCATCAAGACAAATTTACCGGGAACAGCTTCTACTTCTCGCAATGCATCGATAAGGTTGGCTGTATATCGAAAATTTATTTTATCAAAATCTTCGGCATCTAAACATTTAGTGACTCCGGCATTGTGTACGACATAATCAAACTTGCCATATTTCTTTTTAAAGTCAGATAGCTGTTCTTTCAATTTATTTTTATCCCCAAAGTTCAGGTCTAAAAATTGAATACGATCATCCTTCAGATACTCACGACTGCTGCTTTTACGCACGCCTGCCCAAGTTTCACACCCTTCCTCCAAAGCCTTCTCGACAAGAAAACTCCCTATAAAGCCACTGGCTCCTGTAATCAAAATACGTTTGGTACTCATATCGAGAACAAATTTACAACAATCTGCGTATTCCTTACATTTTCAAAATCAATTAATTTATTTATTGCGTTTAGTGTAACTTTAACCTTTTAAATATTTGTAGGTTTGAAAAATATAACTAAATTTGCAACCCGATTTTGCACGATAAAACTAAAAAATAAACATATAATAAATACAATAGCAATGTCCAAGATTTGTCAAATTACAGGAAAGAAAGCTATGGTTGGCAATAATGTTTCTCACTCAAACAGAAAGACTAAGAGAAAATTTAATGTCAATCTTTTCAGAAAAAAATTCTACTGGGTAGAAGAAGATTGTTGGATCAGCCTGAATGTTTCTGCTGCCGGTCTTCGTACAATCAATAAAATTGGATTGGATGCTGCGCTTAAAAGAGCGGCTGAAGATGGTTTTTTGAACGCATAAATTAGGAGGATCAAGAAATGGCTAAGAAAGCAAAAGGAAATAGAATCCAAGTGATACTTGAGTGCACAGAGCACAAAGCAAGTGGTATGCCAGGCACATCACGTTACATCACTACAAAGAATAGAAAAAATACTACTGAAAGATTAGAATTGAAGAAATACAATCCTGTTCTTAAGAAAGTTACTGTACATAAAGAAATAAAGTAAAAACAATATAAACCATGGCAAAGAAAGCAGTAGCAGGTTACCGCGACGCTTCAACGAAAGACGGTCGTAACTATGCAAAAGTAATCAAAATGGTAAAATCTCCTAAAACAGGAGCTTACACATTTAAAGAAGAAATGGTTCCGAATGAATCAGTAAAAGACTATTTCACGAAATAATCTTGTTAAAAATATCTAAAAAACCTCCTTCATTTTCATGTGGGGAGGTTTTTTATTATCCATTTCGTAGCTTTGTATAGCAGGAAATAAGCCTGTTTTAACATTAAACAAGTATGCGATAATTACTTGATAATAAAGAGTAAACTATGGGACTATTCGATTTCTTTTCGAAGCAAAAAAAAGAAACTCTAGATAAAGGTTTAGAGAAAACCAAAGAATCTATGTTTTCTAAACTGTCACGTGTTGTAGCCGGCAAATCGAAGGTAGACGATGACGTATTAGATGATTTGGAAGAAGTACTCATTACTTCGGATGTAGGAGTGAATACTACATTAAAAATCATAGAAAGAATAGAGAAAAGAGTTGCAAAGGATAAATATATCAACACAGATGAACTAAATTCAATTCTTCGGGAGGAAATTGCTCATCTGTTGACAGAAAACAATACCACAGATACAGAAGGCTTCTCTACACCCGAAAAATACAAGCCTTATGTGATAATGGTTGTCGGAGTAAATGGTGTTGGGAAAACAACGACAATCGGGAAATTAGCAAATCAGCTTAAGAAAGCAGGCAAATCAGTTTATTTAGGAGCTGCGGATACATTCCGTGCTGCTGCTGTAGAACAATTGGTTATTTGGGGAGAAAGAGTTGGCGTACCTGTAATAAAACAGGCAATGGGCTCCGATCCTGCATCAGTTGCTTTCGACACGCTGAGCTCTGCTAAAGCAAACAATGCGGATGTTGTAATTATAGATACTGCCGGACGCTTGCACAACAAGGTTGGCCTGATGAACGAACTTACCAAAATCAAAAAGGTAATGGAAAAGATTGTTCCCGAGGCTCCCCATGAAGTTCTGCTTGTGCTTGACGGCTCAACAGGACAAAATGCATTTGAACAAGCCACTCAGTTTACAGCCGCTACCGATGTTACGGCTTTAGCTATCACAAAACTGGATGGTACGGCAAAAGGAGGTGTAGTCATCGGCATTTCCGATCAATTTAAAATTCCGGTAAAATATATTGGATTAGGAGAAGGAATCGAAGACTTGCAAGTTTTCACACGCAAGGAATTTGTCGACAGTCTTTTTGGAGCATAAAGAATGAAAAAAAATAGAATCGATGTTATAACACTGGGTTGTTCTAAAAACCTGGTGGATTCAGAGTTGTTGATGAAACAGCTTTTAGCAAATGGATATACAGTAAAGCACGACCCCGATAAACCGGAAGGAGAGATTGCTGTAATCAATACTTGCGGATTTATAGGGGATGCAAAAGAAGAATCCATAAATATGATTCTCGAATTTGCAGAAGCAAAAAAAGCAAGAAAACTTAGTAAGCTTTTTGTGATGGGATGCCTCACCGAAAGGTACATGGACGAGCTGAAGGCCGAAATCCCGGAGGTAGACAATTTCTATGGTAAGTTTAACTGGAAAATGCTTATCTCTGATTTGGGAAAATCATTCAAACAAGATATAGCTTTAGAACGTAGCATAACAACTCCGAAACATTATGCTTATTTGAAAATATCGGAAGGATGTAACAGAACTTGCTCTTACTGCTCAATTCCTATCATGACGGGCAAACATCAATCTCGTCCGATAGAAGAAATAGAAGAAGAAGTTAGGAATCTGGTAGCTACGGGTGTAAAAGAGTTTCAGGTGATAGCGCAAGACCTGTCATTCTATGGATACGACAATTATAAGCAAGCCAAACTCCCCGAATTGATCGAACGTATTGCAAAAATAGAAGGGGTGGAATGGATACGCCTCCACTATGCATATCCGGCAAACTTCCCTTACGATCTGCTAAGAGTGATGCGAGAAAACGATAATGTGTGCAAATATCTGGATATAGCTCTACAACATGTTAGCGATAATATGCTTACTAAAATGCGACGCAACATATCCAAGCAAGCAACATACGATCTGATGAAGCGTATCCGAGAAGAAGTACCGGGTATACATCTGCGTACAACATTAATGGTAGGTCATCCGGGCGAAACAAAGAAAGACTTTGAAGAACTATTGCAGTTCGTTAACGATATGCGCTTCGAGCGAATGGGAGCTTTCCCTTATTCACATGAAGATGGCACATACGCATACGATAATTACAAGGACAGCATATCAGACGCTACAAAGCAAGAACGAATGGACTTGCTGATGTCGGCTCAAGAAAAAATAGCCTTCGAGACGAATGAGGAGAAAATAGGCAAAACACTGAAAGTGGTTGTAGATAAAGAGGAGAGCGACTATTATGTAGGTCGTACCGAGTACGATTCACCGGAAGTTGATCCCGAGGTCTTGATAAAGAAAAATAAAATGCTTAATATTGGGGAATTTTACAATGTTAAGATAACTGACACACAATCTTTTGATCTGTACGGAGAAGTTATTTAACCTTAATAGGAATATCTATGACGAACCAGGAATTAATAGCCGCACTGGCAAAACGTTTGAGCTGGACACAGCGTCAGACATCAGAAGTGTTGGAAGCCACAGTTTCTATCATCAATTCAAACCTAGAAGAAAACAACTCTGTTAATATTCAGGGATTTGGATTGTTTGAAACAAAGAAGAAGGCTGAGCGTATTTCTGTTAATCCTGTTTCGAAACAGCGTTTTCTGGTTCCTCCTAAAATTACTTTATCTTTCCGCCCCGGACAAACCATAAAAGAGAACCTCAAAAAACTTGAAATAAATGAATGAACGTCTTAGTCTACAGGATTTGATTGATCTTCTGGCTAAGAAACAGGAGATTACAAAAAAAGAAGCCGAAGTATTTCTGCGTGAGTTAATAGCCGTTATATCAGAAACGATAGAAAGCAACGAGTCTGTAAAAATAAAAGACTTTGGAACTTTTAAACTGGTAAAAGTAAATGCACGTAAAAGCGTAGACGTAAATACCGGCGAAGCTATCGAAATAGCAGCTCATTACAAATTGAGCTTCACTCCTGACAAGTTACTAAAGGAAGCTATAAACCGTCCTTTCGCCCACTTCGAGAGCGTCGTTTTAGAAGAAGGTGTTTCTTTTGATAATATAGAAAAAGACGAAACAGTAAATATAGAAGAGGCTGATGAGGAAGAAGATGTTTCTGTAGATGAAGAAACAAATGAGGCCTCACCTACCCCAACAGCAGATCCACAGCAAGTAGAGAATGAAGACTTCACGCCTGAATTAGTGAGTGAAGACACCACTATAATAGAGACAGAAAACACTTCCCCTAATACAGAGGAAGAGCAACTAGAGGAAATAAATAACCGGGAAGAAGAAGCACGACAATCTGATAATGAAGCAATAGCTCCAAGTGAAACTGAAAATATACCTGAACCAATAACTGATGAGGTCTCTGAAGAAAGAATACTAGAGTATAAGCAGAGGATTGAAGAGGCTAAATTAGCTGCTAAAGAAAAAGATCTGGAATACGAAAGGCTCGTGAAAGAGACGAGACAGGCTACTAAGAGAAGAAAGAAATTCGTTTCCTTAGGATTCTTCATATTCCTTATTATTGCAGCATTCCTGATCGGGGGATTGTATTTCCAAGAAATTGCCAGATTCCTGACCGAAGGCCCCATAGGAAACGGTAATACAGCCATGGTTGCTGACAACCAAAATATTGACGAACAAAAAACAGATACTCTTGCCGTATCCTCCGACTCTATAGCTAAAGCGAAAGAACAAGATTCAATTGCCATTGCAACGGAGAAAACCTTGCCGAGCGAAAACTCGATAAAGCCCCAGACTCAAAAGACAGAGCAACCAACAGCCACAAAAGGAAATACACCTCTGGCAATCATAACGATAGAACCGGGTAATACCTTACGTAATATTTCACTAAAGTATTATGGACACAAATCGTTCTGCGTATATATCTACGAGGAGAATAAAGATAAGATAAAGAATATCAACAGCATACCTTTAGGAACTAAACTAACCATCCCTTCTCCATCAAAGTATGGAATAAATCTTCAGGATCAAGCATCTCTAGACAAGGCAAAAGCGAAAGAAAGAGAGCTCTTCAAGACGATGGGACTATAAATATTCAACTTTAAGAAAGTGAGTTGCCCGCTTCTCTTTGGGAGGAATGGTAATATAATCGCCATATTGCTTTTTCAGATATGTTTCAGGTTCCTTAGGTGCTGAAAACTCTTTCCCTTCGAATATAACTTTTCCTACCGGAAACATATACCCTGCATTGTGATTCGTCGAGTTTCCTATTCCATAGCTATGTAGTATATTATCAGGTTTTGTAATAGAACAAATCCCTCTGGCTGTATATTTCAACAATACTCCTATAGGGTATAACAACAAAGACGTTGCGTATTCATAAAAGTATGTCAGTGAGAAGAATGGTCTCCCTCGCTTTAGACGCCTAAAAGCTCTTCCATAGAAAAAGTCAACAATATTCTTCATCCACCGATAGCTTCTTTCCTCAGGAAAGATATCGATAAATAGACCTTTCTCCTTATAGCTTGCCATATCCTCCTCTTCGGAATAAACAATAGAATGTCTGTCTCTCACCTTAGAGAACAACAACCTATAACTTTTCTCTTTGGGAGTTTGCAGATACAGATTGTCCGGCAACTCATTAGGCAGTATTTTCAATAACTTCTGATAGTCGGGAAAAAGCAATTCGATATCAATATCGTCATCCCAGGGAATAAACCCTCCATGCCGGATAGCGCCAAGCAAAGTACCGCCGCTTATCCAATATGGGATATTATGCTTGTCACATATATTGGCTACAATAGATAATATATCCAGCATCTTCAGCTGTAGCGTCCTTAATTCAGAACCATCAGGATTGTATATTTCTCTAAGTTCTTCTGTATCTGTCATTATTTTTTTCTTAAGAAAAAGATCAATTTTATTAGTCGGCTCAATATAGCGGGATTGTATTTAGCAAAAGGAGGGAATAAAACTTTCCCATACTTCTTTTGCGAAATGCACAGCACTGCCCAGCGACACCAAAGAAAAGCAACCAGTGCCGGCTGTAAATAAATATGCTTTATTTCATTTTGTCGAATCAGCTTCGTAAACCAATTGGCTATATCCTCAAATCGGTCAACAGGGACATCCAACTTATTCCCCAAAGCATACAATTGAAAAGTTACTTTATGACAGTATAGCTCCAATTCGGTAGGAGTTAAATCAAGTCGGCTCAACTCTCTTTTTATAAGCTCATCTTTCAGTTCGTGCTGTACTTCACTATTTAAAACCGATACGTTGCTGTCGTGCCACCTGTACTGGAGCAGTTCATCATCAATATTTGCAACCTTGCCGAGCTTGGCTATCCTGCACCACAAATCATAGTCTTCCACATGCTTATACGCCTCATCGTACTTATTCTGTTTCAGCACTTCGGTGCGAATCATCATACTCGGATGAATAAAAGAAGGGGAAAACATCAGGTTGATCTGAAGATAATCATCACTAGTCTGATTATGAATATTTCCGGTCTTCTTCCCACTATTATCAATCACCGTAGCGGCAGTGCCACACATCAGTACTTGAGGATGTGAATCGAGGAACTCAACTTGACGCTTCAATCTATCGGGGTGACAAATATCATCGGCATCCATGCGAGCTATATATTGTCCTCCGCAATAATCAATACCCTTATTTAACGTTTTTATCAATTTCAGATTGACAGGATTCTTTATATAAAAAATCCGTTCGTCATCATAGTCAATAATAATAGACTCGCTGCGATCGGTAGACCCGTCATTTATAAGTATCAGCTCCCAATCTTCGAAGCTCTGCGATACAATACTGTCTAATGCCTGAGACAAATATTGATCGGCATTATAAACTGGCATTAATATCGATACTTTTGGCATAATCGGCTATTTTAATAAAAACTGTCACTTTTTGTAAAACACTCATTCTAAACAGCATAATCTTACAATTATGTTAAAAGGTGACAAAAGTGACACTTTATTGTATGTTTTTATACTGTTACCTTTTTCCCTCCTGAAAGGCTCAACCGTATATAATAAGATAATCTTGACACTAAAATATATATCAGATTTTGCTCCACCCTTGAGGATAAAAACAACCTAACAATTCATTTTTTTGCTCATCCAAAAACCATCGCTTGGGAGCAATTATATTTTTCTCTTCATTGTTGTTAAGCCACGCACTCCACCAACTAAAGCTGCTGTTGGCTATAATATTATGTTTACACAAGCTCATCAGCTGCATGTCTATATAGCTGTCTTTTCCTTTATTCCAATCTATAAAAGTAACAGGAAATTCTTTAAAGTTAAGATTATCCTTTATCCAATCAAAATCCTCTGAGAAAACATAAAATTCAGGATTCTTTACATGCGCAGATATATAGTTGATGGCATTCTCGTAATAGTCTTTTTCAAGGATAGCAAAGTTCGATTGTGAATTCTTATTCAGATAATCCCCTCTGCGTATATGAACGGCAATAGACTGATTTTCTGAAACCTGCCCTGCGATATCTTTATTTTTTCCGGTTAATGGATATTTGAAGGAAAAATCCTTCCGTAAAAGCTCAGATATATTATTGAAGTATGATTCATTCTGAAAATAGCCGGACATTATCACGTCGCCCGTCAAAGCTTCAAAAGCCGGTTGGTATAAGATTGCATATGTATCAGTAAACACTCCAAATCTCTGAAAAAAAGATCTGTGCTTTTGAATAAAGGGTCTCGCTTTAGTTACAGCTTTTGCTTTCAGAGACGAGGTTTCTACTACATCTTCTATATTAAATATACCCAGTTCGTAGGGACGTACCGTAGCTTGCGTTTTTTTAGAAAATGTATATAGATCAACAGACAGAGTCGTATTTAAACGAATAGCCAACGACTTGGCAGCCGCATACTGAAACATCTGATTCCCCAATCCACCCGATAATAATACTGCAACCATTGAGTTTCCATTCGTTTTACAAGTATCTGCAAAGGTATTAAAATGCTCCGACAATATGCCTGCATTCTTATTATTGTTAAATCATTTCGTGCTCTTTTCCGATAATTCTTTTTGCTTTACATATTCGCTCAGTAATATAGGGTGAGGCTGAAACTTGCTTTTCAGCTTAGACAAGCCCATATAACTCAAAGCACGTAATACTGTCCATATTTCGGCCGAAGTAGAGCGAGGAGGAATTATTTTAGCAACCATCTCTCTATCCCAAGGACGGGTAAAAAACGATAAATAATAATCATCTTGCGGATTAACAATAATATCAATCTCTCCTTCCCATTCATAGCGATTTATCATAATATCACCATCAGTAAGCCACAGGAGTTTATACGGGAGCGATTGATAAGGCAAGTAATTCAGAAAAAGCTCTCCATAATTATTAAGATAGTTTCCTTCCATTTTACTTTTCTCATACATCACCAGCTTACCGTCAATATCGAGTATAACCCACTTATGTGATTTTTTAGGAAACAAAAATTCACCCAAAAGACTGGGTGTTTCAATATATCCACGGGATGCTACGCGGGATTGCTCTTTGACAAACAGTTCGGGATTTTCGGCATGTTCCAGTACCTGATTGCAAATAACATAATCGAACTCCTTATCTTTGAATGGCAGATTTTCGCCATCAGCATTTACGAAAGATTGATGAGGAAAAATCTTCACATCTCCGCACCGATGATAATTTGTATCTACAAACTTTTCGGCAATAACATTGGAGCGAAACGAGGGATTATGCCCCGGTCCCACCTCCAGCACTTTATCAGACTTCTTAATATTTAAGTCATTTCTGTCATAAGGAGTTCTTACTTTCATCTTTAAACGCTATTATTTGATTCCTTTCCGAAAACTAATTTTCCGGGTTATTATAAACTTAAGGTAAATAAAAATATCAGTTGTAATGCTAAAGGAATCTTATATAAAGCTATAAGAACTATCATCAAATACATGAAAACAGTCGATCCTTATTTACGTTTTTCAATACTTATCTCCAACCCGTTGTGATTTTGACAAAGGTAAATAAAAGCATTCAACAACAAATACATGAAATAAAATTTATCAGTCGATTTCTATTAATAAATTGATTCCCCAAAACATATTAAATGAATGAGAAAGGGACTACTCCATAGAAGATAGTCCCTTATTTAATTAAAGTAATATATAAAAACGAAAAGAGTGTTTTATTCGATTTAAGCTTTTATCCGGCTACCTACATATCCAAAAAACGATATATATAAGAAGCAGATCAGCGGTATAATAAATCCGACATTCATACTTTCGGCACCCAATATCCCCATCAACGATGGGGCGATGGCTCCCCCCACAACTGTTAGAACCAAAATGGATGATGCTGTTTTTGTCTTATCACCCAGATCTCTTAAACCCAGCGCAAAAATAGATGGGAACATGATAGACATAAATAAGTAACAGCTGATCAGAGCGATTATTCCAAACCGATTATGATTCATGATAACAAAAAACATCAGTAATGTATTTATAGCAGCACACAAACCAAGCAGAGATCCCGGCTTCATCTTCTGCATAATCATACTTCCCGAAAATCTTCCGACTGCAAATAATGACATTCCGCCTAAGCCAAGTAACAAACCGGCCTGTATTTCGGTCAGTTGCAACTCTTTTACTTCTATTGCGTAATTTATAAAAAAGCTACCAATACCCGTCTGCGCTGCTACATACAAAAATTGAGCAACGACCGCCAACACAAAATGTCTTTGTTTTATCAATGGCAGATCCGGCGTTACGGTATTATTATTTAGGATTGGCGTATCTTTATGATTATCCGATTTTATTTCAGGCAATTTTGCAAACAAGAAAAACACCAACACCAGAACTACCACACAACCCAATCCTACGTATGGAAACATCAAAACGGAATTGCTGGTATGATCTCCAACCGCTTCTACAATATTTGCAACCGCGTCATTAGCACCAAGAAAAACTTTTTTAATAGCATCAACAAATAATTCGATCGTCGACCGATCCGACTCATTTTTAAATATAAGAACAGAGCCTACAAGGGGCCCTAAAATCCAACCGATAGCATTAAAAGTTTGAGCCAGATTGATACGGCTTGCTGAAGTTTCGGGCGAACCTAAAACAATAGTATACGGATTGGCTACTGTCTCAAGGCAAGTAAGTCCGCAAAACAAGATTAAGAGTCCTAAAAGAAAAGCCCAAAAAGTATTTATCTCTACGGCAGGAACAAACCAGAAAGCACCCAATGCAAAAAGAGCTAATCCGACAACGACTCCGCTTTTATAACCAAATTTACGAGCAATTAATCCCGCAGGAATAGCCATCAGAAAATATGCCCCATAAGCCGAAGCCTGAACAGCTCCCGACTGCGCCTTTGATAAATGTAGCGAGTCTTGAAAGTGCTTGTTTAGCACATCCAGTAGACTATGGGCAAATCCCCACAAAAAGAACAAAGAGGTTATCAGAATAAAAGGGAACAAATAGTTTTGTCCATCTTTTCCGATAAATAAAAGCTTTTCTGATTTGGTCTTCATATTGGTCTTAAATTTGTTGTTTTTACGTTATCAAATGCTCCATTCTAGTAGCAAACAACTCCCACTCTCTCGAATTCTGAGGATAATAGGTTTTAAAGTTAAAGCTGTTTTTTACAATCTGATGTCCCTCCCTTATATTTTTTATTTTTTTATCTGTTACTGCTTGCTGAATAATATTTCCGATTGCTGTAGCCTCTGTTAACCCGGTTACAACCTCTACATTCAGAGCATCTGCAATAAATTGATTTAACTGTTCGTTGCGGCTTCCCCCTCCTACTACTGAAAGATATTTAATCGTTCTGCCAGAACACTGCTCCAATTTCTTCATTACAAAATGATATTTCAATGCCAGTGATTCGAGAACACAGCGAACCAACTCGCCTTTGGTGTGAGGTATATATTGATCCGTCCGCTTGCAATACGATTGTATGGCATCTTTCATAGATGAGGGAATGGTAAAATCAGGATCGTCGCTATTGATAAGGCTTCCGAAAGGTTTACACTTTTCACATTCCGACAATAGGTATTGGTAAGAACATTCTTCATCACTCTTCTCCCATTCGGCTATTAATTGTTGAAGTATCCACAATCCCGAAATATTACGCATAAACAGAATCTTTCCAACCCCACCTTCGTTCGTAAATTCGTTATCCATAGCCTCCTGCGTCAGAATCGGTTTGTCCGTTTGTATCCCCAGCAGAGACCATGTACCCGAACTAAGAAAAGCCCATTCTTCTCCATCGAACGGAATAGCAGCAATCGCACTCGCCGTATCATGCGACCCTACGGCAAATACTTTAGTATTTGGGGCATTCGTTTCTTGTGCAATATCATCGGTAAGATTTCCGACAAGAGAACAAGGCTCAATAATATTTTTGAAAAGATATAAAGGAAGATTCAACTTATCGAATAGTGACTTTTCCCACGTTCTTGTTTTAGCATTTACCAGCTGCGAAGTGGAGGCTATTGTATATTCATTATACATATTACCTGTAAGATAAAAATTTATCAGATCGGGAATAAACAATAAACCATCGCCAATAGCAAGTGTCTGAGCATTCTGCTCTTTCATGCTCAGCAATTGAAAAACGGTATTGATCTCCATTTGCTGAATACCTGTGATAGCATACATGTCTCTTTTAGAAATGATAGCCTCCGCTTTTTGAGAAACACCTTGTGTACGGCTATCCCTATAACATACGGGATTGGACAATAATCTTCCCGCTCTGTCTATTAACCCAAAATCAACACCCCATGTATCAACAGCAAGCCCCTGTAAATCATATCCCTTCTTTACGGCAAGATAAATACTATGTTTTACATTTTGGAATAACGACAAGAAGTCCCAGCACAATGTATTTCCCAATTTTACAGGAACATTTCCAAAGCGGTAGATCTCATCTAGGCAAATACGTCCGTCCACTATTGTTCCTACAATAGCCCGTCCACTTCCTGACCCTAAATCCAGAGCCAAATATGCCATGTTGTTATTTTTGTATTTTTCCTAAAATATAAACTTCCAAATCGCGAATTTCATCATCGCTCAAGATATCATAATTTCCTTCACCTGCACGCACAATAATGCGACATGCAAGTTCGAGGAAAACCGCTTTCTGAAAAGCATCATCAAAGTCTTTGCCACACACAGCCTGCCCATGTTTACTCATCAACACGCAATCATGATCAGTCAGGGCATGTGTTACAGCATCGGCCAACTCCTTCGATCCGGGACGATAATATGGTATAACTGCAATTTCTTTGCCACAGTAGCAAGGAACTTCGGCAACTACATTAAAGCTTTTCGGCTTGTTTTTCATACAAGATACAATTGTCGCAAACTCTGACTGAAAATGCAACACCACATTCATATCTTTACGCTGACGTAAAACCCCGAGGTGAAAAACACTTTCCATCGATGGCTTAGGACCATCGACACGCATACCGGTAGAGATATTACAGATAGCGACATTTTCTTTGGCAATACGTGGCAACCACGAACCTGTACCCGAAACCAAAGCTAAATCTTTATTTACTCTCCACGACAAATTACCACTGCTACAAAGCTGTAGACGTTCTTGTCCTACACGATGGGCAGCTTCTATAAACCGTTCTATATATTCCGCGTTTATCATACTGTTTTTATTATCGAAGGTACAAAAAACTATTTATAAAGAGGACCATAAATCTGACAAGCTCGATAATCGGCTCCTTCTTTATCCATCCCGAAAGCAGACCATGCGGCGGGGCGATAAATATCATCCGAAGATACATTATGCATGCAAACAGGGATACGAAGCATAGAAGCCAACGTTATGAGATCGGCTCCGATATGTCCACTGCTGATAGAACCATGATTGGCTCCCCAGTTGTTCATCACGGAATATACATCTTTAAAATTAGGATCATCGGTCAGGCGAGGAACAAACCATGTGGTAGGCCATCCTTTATCTGTACGCTCATCTAAAATTTTATGCACATCCGGATCTAGATCTACAGTCCACCCTTCGGCTATTTGCAAGACCGGGCCCAGTCCTTTTATAAGGTTTAGGCGAACCATGGTACATGGCATTCCACCACGAGTAAGAAATTTAGAAGAAAAACCTCCTCCACGGAAATACTCACGGTTGGCAGGCATCCATGTAGTAGCATCTAAACACGACTTGGCTTCGGCTTGTGAAATATCCCAAAAAGGTTTCATTACAGGTTTCCCTGCCTCATCGCTTTGGCGACCACTCCCATCCAGAGACGCAGCACCGGAATTTATGAGATGAATCATACCACCCGAAGCTAAACCTTCTAACTTTTTCCCTGTCACTCGTTCTACAGCCTCAGGACTCCAATAAGTACGCACATCCGCAAAGATCTGAGCGGTATTTGTCAAAAGATAACCAAACATCATTGCCGTACCATTCAGCGAATCATTTTCTGTAGCTAATATATATGGTGCGCGAATACCTGTCCAATCGAAAGAGGAATTGAGGATAGCTTCTGTAAAATCGCCGTTAGGATAGAAATCTGTCCATTGGCGTTGTCCCTGAAAGCCTGCGGCAAGAGCATTATGCCCTAAGGCCTCTTCTCCGAATCCCATTTCTTTCAGTTTAGGATTGCCTATCATCAGATCACGAACAATCAATGTCATTTTCACAATGAATTCCCAATCCTTATCATTTGCCGCACGATCTTTTTTCAAATCGTCCCGGTTTATCGTATCTTGCCCTTCTTTACAGTAGGTCTTCGCCCAAGCTAAGGCTTTTTCATATTCTTCTTTATCATATATCCCTTCTGTCATGCGGCGAATAATTTCTACCTCGTCTACACTCTCGCAACGCATACCTAAATAATCTTCAAAAAAATCGGTGTTAACTACCGAACCGGCAATACCCATACACACCGAACCGATGGAAAGATAAGATTTACCTCGCATAGTTGCTACAGCCAATGCAGCTTTAGCAAAACGTAACAACTTCTGTCTTACATCGCCAGGTATTTCGGTAGTACCTCCATCCTGAACATCATGTCCATAGATACCAAAGGCAGGTAATCCTTTCTGTGCATGTCCGGCAAGAACTGCAGCCAGATAGACTGCTCCGGGACGTTCCGTACCATTAAATCCCCAAACAGCTTTAATTGTATGCGGCTCCATATCCATCGTTTCGCTACCGTAACACCAGCACGGAGTAACAGAAATAGTTATCCCCACTCCCTCTCTACGAAACTTCTCGGCACAGGCTGCACTCTCTGCTACACGACCAATTGTGGAATCTGCAATAACACACTGAACAGGCGACCCGTCGGGATAGCGTAAAGTAGAGGTTAACAAGTCTACCACACTTTTTGCCATATTCATTGTTTGGTTCTCAAGAGACTCTCGCACCCCGCCCATGCGTCCATCGATAGTAGGACGAATACCGATTTTAGGCCATTCACCTTGAAATCTTTTCCCAGCCATATATTTTAGATATTAATGGTTAATTACTATATTTTGGTTTTATATTCAATAAATAAACAGGAGATTGTGTTTTCTTTGATTGAATTAGATTTTTAATTGTTACAAGCTTACCACCGGTTTCCATGTCCTTACTATTATAAATAGGGGTGGTGATACTATAATTATATCTTAAGGAATTAAATTCAAAGACATTGAATCTAACATTAAAGAAATATCAGATAAAAAGTTAATTAGAATGAGCTTTTTTCTATTCGGCCAGCATCCACTCTATTACAACGACTTACAACTCCAAATATATATTTTAGATATTCAACAAGCTTTCATTTTTCCGATGAATGAATAGTACTATTTCGACATCAGACAGTTTTTATTTCGTTTTTTAGACTCTATTTCCAGCCCTTATTATATTAATTGGCACAAATCAACAAGCATATACAGTTAATTATCAGATCATTTACCACAACAAAATCATATCCTTTATACATTTCAAAGAGAATTAATTGCATATGAAAATAAATTTTATATACAATTCTTAATGATTAATATTACTTTTCATATATATTTGTAAACAACAATTCGTTTTTAAGGAATTGCCCGGATTTCTGTACAAATGTGACTATATAAATATTGTTAACGTAATTGACTATGGCTAAAAAGGAGGATTTTAGGCAAGACTCGTTTGATCTTTCCTCTCAAACGCCTACAATAATTTGTAAAAGTTTTGTGCTCTATGGATCTGTAGAAGAAACGCATCACATACGCGTGGAAGGGACTATAGTAGGAGATATAAAACAGGCTCATACTGTTGTAATTGGTACAACAGGTATAGTTCGAGGAAATATTCATGCAAAAAATCTAGTTGTATTCGGTCGTATCGAAGGTAATATATGCGTAACCGAATCTATCTCCATAAAAAGTACGGGTAGAATAGTGGGAAAACTTAATGCGCAAATATTCACATTAGAGCATGGCGCAACATACGAAGGACTCATCGCTATGAAACCTCTTCTTTCATAAAATAAAGTTTATTTATCCCCATAATTATTAACGAATCTAATATTTTATCGCTATGGTTTATGAAATCCAATCTTTTCCCAGCTTAGTTGAAAATAATAATACAAATCTGTCACAAACAGCGAAGGATTTGCTTCACGGCTTGAAAATTCAACATAATAATAAATGGTATATCTGTGGAGACCTTGCCCTGAATGAAGGTCAATCTCCTCATAAGTTAATAAACTCATCACCGGATGATATAGACTATCAGATATTAGCTAAAGCAGCTATGTTGTTAGTAGAAAATCAAGTGGAGCAACCGATAACAATCACCACAGGTTTTCCTTATTCTACTTATTATATTTATAAAGACAAAGCCATAGAATTTTTCCAACGCACTCATATGCTCGATTATGACATTTCAACACACAATGCGGGGAATAAGAAAAGAGTAATATTAGAAGTACAGAAGGTTGAAGTGATTCCTGAAATTGTAGGATGTACAATCGGAATACGTAAAGGTGAACCTCAGGTTTCGGGAAATTTCTTTGTATTCAGTTGTGGGTTTGGAACATTTGAATCTATCCTCAGTACAGATTCGGGTATTATTGAACAAACAATGATCAGTACGCATGGAATTCGTTATGCTGTAAATCTGATGATAAATGAACTGAAGAGCAAATATTATTTGGAGCTTAGAAATACACATCAAATTGATGAAGCATTCAAACGTGGATATATTTTCTTGAATCGTCAAAATATTGATTTAAGAGAAATACGTAAAAGTGTTATTCAAACATATTATCAAGAAGTGATATCCCCAAACTTACGCAGTGTTATTAATGACTCCAACCTGGTTAAAGCCAACCGTATATATATGTGTGGAGGTGCTATGTATTATGAAGAGCTTATCGATTGCTTTAAGGAGGAATTCGGCAAATTCACAGAAATAACAGTTTTAGATAATCCGGAAACATTAGCAAGTAAAGGTTATGCAATTAACTCGTTACGCGTAGGACATGGCAAATTCAAATCATCTGTAGGTATAGATATAGGAAATGCCACTACTGTAGTAGCTAACTTTTCGGGAGAATAAATAATAGTATAGAATATTACTTTATAAAGATCAGGAATGTTTCTCTTTAAGCGAAAAATTGATGAGATCGAACCTCAACCTGTCAGAATCGTAGAATTGGGACGAGACGTAATTGTATTAGGCTCACTATACCTAACCGAAGGACAAGAGAAAAATTTCTATGTAGAAGACACTCTGAATGTTGATATTAATGCTCACATTACCGGTAGTGTAACGACCACAGGTTGCATCATTGACGGCAAAGTAACAGGTAATATCATTTGTGCAGAGAGTTTAGAACTTGGCCCGACAGCGGTTATAGAAGGTACAATCACAGCCAAGGCAGCTGTCATAAATGCGGGTTGCGTTGTTAATGGTGAAGTTGTATTAGATCCTCTACTGGAAGTTCCTATATTAAATATAAAGATTGCAGAAGCAAAAAACTATCTTGAAAAAGAAGGAACAACGATCTCTGTAGATCCTTTCTCCAAAATAGAAGAAGAAATTCCCCAAAAGGATTCAAGAGCTTTCAACAACCCACCAAATAAAGAGCAAAAAAGCCCGATAATCCAAGACAGAAAAATTGAAACAAAGCCCCTGGATGAAAGTGATAATTGGTGGTAACGCTTATAATCATAAAACAAAAGCTTGTAAAGAATTCTTTACAAGCTTTATTTTTAAATAAAATGTGACCCCGGAGGGATTACATATATACAATAAATATGCGTGAGTGTGCATATCAATATACTATGTATGAATACATTTAATAAATTAAAAGAAAATAGAAGCGCAAATATTTGCATATCTTTGTAAAATATAACCGCCCTGACAACCTCCCCCAATAAAAGATATATTATATTTGTTCTGCGATAAAAATAATAACTATGGTGTCAGTAAGATTCAATTTAAAGTATAAAGATAAAACTATTTCTCCTATATTCATGTGTGTGTACTATGGCGCATTTAGAAAAGCGATCAATAATACGACTGGAGAAGAGTATCGAAAAACTGTGTACTTGAAATATTATATAAGTGAGTCCGTAAAGGTTGAATTTTGGGAAAAATCCAAATGCAGAGTACGAGTGACGAATAAATACCCTGAAAATAGAGAAATAAACATTTTATTACAAAAGATTGAAGATAAGACAAAAGAAATAGTGCGTGATTTACGAATTAAGGGTGTAGAATTAAATAATGATTCAATAAAAGAGAAACTAGATGAAGTGTTTAAGGCATATAAAGATCAGACGAATAAATCAAACTCTAAAGATCTTATATCATTTATAGAATTTTTTATTGAAACGTCCAATAAGAAGCCGGGAACCAAAAAAAATTACAAAACAACCTTAAAAGCTTTAAGGGAATATGAAGAGAAAAAGAAAACTAAATTACTATTCGATAAAGTAGATATTGACTTTCATAATAGCTTTATACAGTTTCTTCAAGATAAGAAATTTGCACCGAATACTATAGGCACAAGAATAAGAGATATAAAAACATTTATGAACGAGTCCTATGAGAGAGGACTCCATAATAATTTAGACTTCAAAAAGAAGCTATTTACAAAACCGAAAGAGGATACTAAGGCTATTTACCTAACGGAGAAAGAACTAGATAAATTATATAAACATGATCTATCGAGAGATAGCCGACTTGAAAATGTGCGTGATTGGTTTTTAATAGCATCATATACCGGTCTCCGTTTTTCAGACTTCTCTCGCCTTACAAGAGATAATATTCAAAAAGAAAATATAGAGATATTAACACAAAAGACTCTCACTCCTGTAGTAATTCCATTACACACTTATGTCAAAGCAATATTAGAGAAGTATGACTATAATTTACCGAAAGTAATATCTAACCAGAAGTTTAATAAATATATAAAAGAAGTATGTATTGCGGCAAAGATAGACGACGTCGTTCTGGTTAATGAAACAAAAGGTGTTTTAAGGACTTCGAAGACCGAGAAAAAAGCCGACCTGGTATCAGCACATACCGCCCGCCGATCTTTCGCTACCAATGCATTTTTAGCAGGCGTACCACCCATTCAGATAATGAAGATAACGGGGCATAAAACGGAGAAAGCATTCATGACATATATAAAGATATCAGAGAGTGAGAATGCAAAGAAACTACAACTACATCCATTCTTTAATAGAATGATAGCAAAATAAAAAAAAGCGAGTGTTTTTAGCTCGCTTTTTTATTTATGAAATAGATTTGATTAGACCTTGTTTTATTTAAACAAAAACCTTAATAATAGTGGGTAAGACAGGTAGATCCTTTATTTTATTCAATATAACATATTCAGCATCTTGATAGTTCATGAAATAACATAGTCTTAAAAAATCTCTATAATTATCTGGCTTGTTCACGAAAATATAATTATTACCATCACCCGAAATTGTTAAATAGTTGCCTGTAAACAGATCCTGTACCATGTATTTTTCCATATTAGTATTTTATTTATTATTTAAAGTTACTTTGTTCGTAATATTTAAAGAAATAGTAAAAGCAAGCCTTTTGCCATTTTGTGAGCTCTCTTTGTTCGCCAATAGTCAGGCTAAGAGAAGACTTATCAATCCCCAAATGAGCGCATAAATCCTTTTGTTTGAGGTTAAGCTTTTCCATTTTTTTGACTATGGATTCAATGTTAATAGCCTCGATATCCCGCCTGTCAAAGTCAACAGCTGAGATCGTAAGTTTATACTTTTCAGGTATTTCGCCTTTAAACATATCTCTAACTCTTTCCTCTAACTCTTTTTTAGAAAGAAACGTATCATTGATAGCCTCTTTTTGCTCTACTCTTACAATGATTCTACTATTTGTTACGGATATAACTTCAACTATTATCCGTGCAAACTTTTTATATTGCAATGCAAACTCTTTAAGCCTGGCTTTTCTTTCGTCGTCTATTGGTAATAAATCTATACCTCTCATATTCCTGGTTGTACTTTTAATCTGATATAAAGACTCTGTAAAGATATCAATTGTTTTTATATTGCTATCTTTATTTAAAGCGATTAAGTCGGTAACTCTATGTAGATTATATTGATTTACGCATGAGATATTGCCATTGTCTTTCTGGAAATTATACCAATAACCATCAAAATCAAGATACCTAACATTTATAGACTCATCGCTATTTATTTGATATGAATATGATTTACCTTGTATTAATTCACTAGCATTCATAATTATAAGCATTAAAAGTTAATTTACTAATTACTGGAAGTAAGGAGGGGATTGCTCCCCTACCTTTTAAAGTTTGATTAATCGCAAGTTTGTTAAATCAAAGATTGCAATTTGTTCGTTTTCAATTCCTAGTCTTATAGCCTCTCGTTCGTCTTCTAAAATCTTTACACTGTCAAAATAAAATAAATTGTTATCCTCGTTTAGCCATCCGCCAACTACATTGCCGTGTCTTTTGGCGTGTTCGATAACGATCTCTAAACCATCAACGCCGAAACAATTTTGAGTTTCTTTGTAGGCAATCGAAAAGCCTTTTTCAACTTTTAAGAGTGTTGATAACTCGATTGTAAATCCGTCTGGATTCTCTTTTGCGATATCCATTATCGCATCGATTAAATATTTCATAGAACGTTTGATTTTTAAGCAGTCTTACCTGCGATTAGTAATTCATTAACTACACTACAAAGATAAATAAAAGTTTGCTTTGTGCAAACTTTTATTTAATTAATTTAATGTAAATATGCATTTTTGGCAGTTAGAATATTAAACTTTGTTATTTAGAAAGTATTCTAAATAAATTGACACTCTATTTAGAATACTTTCTAAATAATAATATTATATTTGTCTGTATAAAAGTTTGACTATGAAGGAGGATAGAGTGACTGTTAGATTAGATCAAGGTATACGTGATGAGCTAAAGGAGTTATGCCTTACACATGAAGTGAGTTTTTCGACTATGGTTAGAATATTGTTAAAGAGATCATTAAATGAAATCAAACGTACAGTTGTACCCGACACGGAGAAGACGTCATAGTGAAAAGCCATACTCATCAAGAGTAGCGGGTATTATAGCAAAGAACTATGACTCATTAAATAAGGATTTGAATAAAGGTAAATACGGAAGGTTTAGTTCTATGTCATTTGAAGATATATTCCATGAGGCTATTCTGTATGTTATCCAAGATAGAAAAGCTTTTGATCTATCGGAACAAGAACTATTAAAACATTTCAAATACAGATATAGAATGGTTCAATATCAGATAATACAGGAGTCAAAGCTTGAAAGATTGGTAGATGTTACGCCAGATAATATCATGAGTGCAAGATATGCCGACAATATATAAGCCACAGAGGCGACAAGAGAATAAGGGTAACAGCTATGACTCTGATAGGCGCAAGATCTATAATTCAGAGAAGTGGAGACGCCTAAGAGCATGGAAATTAACATGTGATCCGCTGTGTGAGGAGTGCTTAAAAGTGGGTAAGATTGTCAAAGCTGAAGATATCCATCATAAGGTATCATTCATGAGTACAGAGGACATTCAAGAAAGGATACGTTTAGCTTACGATTTCGATAACCTTCAAAGCTTATGTAAGAAGTGTCACCAAAAGAAACATAATTAAAGAATATATATTGTTCATATTATATTTGAAATTCATATTTATTTTCGTTAGGGTTCGTCGTGAGACGAGCCCTTTCGTTTTTAGTTATGTTTATCTCCTCCCTACCGAATTTATCAAATTAATATTTCAATAGCAACTATTTTTAAGAATATGGTTGCATTTGCAACCATGTGGTAGGGGTATGGGTCTTTTTTTTGAAGGAATCGACCTCCGAAACCTCACCCCAAACGACTTCACACACACGGTATTTTTTTGAAAATTTGGAATTGTTAAAATATTATGTCAGACAAAATAAAGGTTTAACTAAAAAACATGTTGTGTTATGGCTGTAAAATTTAGAATACCCAAAAACGTAAGTCCCGAAACTTCCAAGTTCATAAGAGATGTTTTAAAGGAGTTGAATAATAAAGGGACTATACAGGACATAGATCTGGGAGCATTAAATATGCTGACGGTTAGTTATGAGATGTATTTTCAAGCAGGAGCAAAATTATTAAAGGATGGCCCCCTGACTAAAAATAAATATGGGGATATAATTCCACATCCGGCGCAAACTATAGCTACAAAAAACTATGCACAAGTAATGAAGATCATGACAGAATACGGATTGACTATAAAATCTCGTACAAGCATGAAAACAGTAAGTACGGAAGGACAAGAAAAAAGTTCATTGGATAAGTTCTTTGATGGTAAGAAATGAGTTATATAAAATATGCACAAGATGTATTATCCGGGGAAATAGTCGCAGGCGAATATATTAAATTAGCCTGCGAACGTTTCTTTGAGCTCATGGAGAAAGACGAATATGAGTTCAGGGAAGACAAGGTGCATGAAGTTTTAAGATTCTTTCAACATTTAACTCACTTCAAAGGAAAACATTCAGGCAAACCTTTTATTCTTGAACCCTGGCAGGAGTTTATTATAGCCAGTATATACGGATTTTATATAAAAGAGGATGGGAGCAGGTTAGTGCAAACAGCCTATGTAGAGGTTTCCAGAAAAAACGGAAAGTCAGCAATAGGTGCGGGAATAGGGCTAAACGGACTAATAAATGATGACGAAAACGGAGCTGAGGTGTATTTTGCTGCTAACTCGAAAGATCAGGTAAAAATATCAGCCTGGCCCTTATGTTCTAATTTCGCAGAAAAACTAGATCCAAAAGGAAAGCACTTAACCGTATTACGTGACACAATAAAGTTTGACAAGACTCTTTCCTGGTTAAAGGTTCTAGCCTCAGACTCCACAAAACTAGATGGTCCGAACCCTTCAACATTTATTTTGGATGAGTATCATGCCGCTAAAAATAATAGTATGAAAGCTGTTTTGGAATCGGGGCAAGGTATGCGTGATAATCCTTTAGCATTAATTATCACGACAGCCGGATTCGATAAGCTAGGCCCTTGTTACCAATTACGAACTACAGGTACGGAAATATTAAAGAAGTTGAAAGACGACGATTCTTTTTTTGTAGCAATATACAGTCTGGATCATGGGGATGATTGGAAAGACGAGAAAGTATGGTTGAAGAGCAATCCAAATTTGGGTATAACAGTTAAGCCAAATTACATAAAAAAGGAAATCACAAAAGCAATAAATACTCCATCGGATGAGGTAAACGTAAAAACAAAGAATCTAAACATCTGGTGTGATGCGGAGACTGTATGGATACCGGAACATTATATTCTGAATGCGAGTAAAGATGTGAAATTAGAAGACTTTAAAGGGATGGAAGCATATGGGGGCGTTGACTTATCTTCTACAAGCGACTTGACATCATCGGCATTTCTTATACCCACACAAGACGCTTTTTATGTAAAAATACATTACTATCTACCACAAGCAGCATTACAGGAGAAGAGATTTAAAGAATTATACTCCGACTGGAAAAGACGAGGATTAATAACTATAACGCCTGGTAATGTTGTAGACTATGATTACATACTTAACGATATAATGGATGTCAACAAAATGCTATATCTGAAAGCTATCGGTTATGACTCATGGAATGCAACACAATTTGTAATAAATGCAACTGACTGCGGGTTGCCTATGGAACCTGTAAGTCAAACAATAGGAAACTTTAACCGCCCGACGAAAGAAATGGAACGCTTAATACTAAAGGGTTCCATGATCGTAGACAATAATGAGATAAATCGTCATTGTTTTCGAAACGTAGTTATGGCTAGAGACAGAAATGGAAACACAAAGCCATCTAAGCAGTTTGAAGAAAAGAAAATAGACGGTGTTATCTCTTCACTTATGGCTTTGGGGGTATATCTAAATTCTCCGAGATATTCAGCTACATTCTAATTGTCAGACAAAAAAAAGGTTTAATCAAAAAGAATAGTATGAAAATATTCGGAATTGAAATACGTAAGGCACTAAAAAGAGAAATAAGCGAGGTTACTGCCTCCGGATATACAGGGAACTCTTTATTCCTGGGTAGCAGGGAGAATGCCATGTTGTTAAGCACAGTGTATCGTTGTGTCGATGTGATATCGGATGCTGTGGCACAGCTGCCGCTCGAAACATTTAGCATAGATTCAGACGGATTCAAGCGTCCATATATCGATCATCCTGTATATTCTTTGTTGAATGAGGAACCAAACGAAGATATGACGAGGTTTACTTTCTTTAAAACGATGGTAGCCTCAGTTATACTAAGAGGTAATGCGTATGCTTATATAGAGAGAGATAGCAGGGGTAACGCTATACAATTGATATACCTTCAAACACATCAAGTAAATATAGTCTGGATACTGGATAACTCCGGAATAAAGAGAAAAAGATATCAAGTTGTAGGATTTAAGGAGCTTGTTGAACCTAAAGACATGTTGCATTTCTTAAATTTCTCGTATGATGGCATTGTGGGCGTCTCAACGTTGACTCATGCTAGACAAACGCTAGGCATTGCGACGGATTCGGAGGCTCATGCAGCGGGATTTTTTAAAGGAGGGGGTAACGCAGCAGGTATTTTGACAATAGATGGAGCTCGCGTAAATGCAGAACAAAAGAATCAAAACTATGAAGAGTGGAAAAGACGTACTGACCCAACAACCGGATCTCCTAATGGTATTGTTATTCTGGAAGGAAATATGAAGTATCAAACGTTAACCATAAATCCGAAAGATGCGCAATTATTAGAATCGAGGCAGTTTAATGTTGTGGATATATGCAGATTCTTCTCGGTTTCCCCGGTTAAAGCTTTTGATTTAAGGGAGGCGAACTATTCAACGGTAGAAGCCACACAGTTAGCATTCTTGACAGATACAGCTGCACCGATTCTAACGAAAATAGAATTGGAGTTAAATAGAAAATTATTTAAAAAATCGGAAAAAGGAAGGGTAAAATCTGAATTCAATACTTCAGGTTTCCTACGGGCCGACAAATCAGCACAAGGAACTTACCTAAACCAGATGTTCCAAATCGGAGCTATGACGCCAAATGAGATTAGAAGAGAAAATAATCTCCCTAAAGTTGAATATGGGGATAATGCTTTTGTGCAGGTAAATATTCAGCCTTTAGAGAAAGCAATAAAAACAAATCCATCTGAAGTAGAGAAAAATATAAAGAAATAGGGATTTGTCAGACAAAAAAAAGGTTTAGTAATAAAACCCTTATTGAAATGAAAATAAGTAAAGTCGAAAAGATGATGCTAGCAATGGTTGATATTGATAAATATACAACATTTCATTGCATAAGTCATGGGGTATTTCAGGAAAGAAACGATGTAATAACAGAAATGTGCCCATACTGTAAAGGCAGGTGCTCTAAAGTGCAAAATGTAGCTGAATTGAAAGAAAAATACTCAAAAGAACTAGGTATAAACTGATATGGAAGATAATAAAAGAGAAGTAAGAAGTACGAGTTATCAGGTTGTTTCCGATGAGGAAAAACGTACCGTTGAGGGTTACGCTCTACTCTTCGATACTCCGAGTACAGGGCTTGGATTTGTAGAAGTGATTGAGCGGGGTGCGTTGGATGGAGTGATTGAAAAAAGTGACGTTATAGCTTATCTCAATCATTACGAGAATAGAGGGATATTAGCCCGCTGTAAGCAGGGAAAAGGGTCTATGGATCTTTCTGTTGATGAAATAGGGCTAAAATATAGATTCGAAGCCCCCAAAACTGCACTAGGTGATGAGTTGCTTGAAAATCTTAGACGTGGGGAGATAGATACAAGCTCATTTGCGTTTACAGCAGCTAAAGATCGATGGGAAAAGCTATCTGATGGAACATGGAAGAGATCTATAAGCAAGATAGAAAAAATATACGATGTGTCTCCGGTATACAATGCTGCATATTCTGCTACATCGGTATATCTGAGAGGCAAAGATCAAGCTGAGGAAGAATTACGCCATCAACAGGAACAAGCCATGAAAGAATACTGGCAAAACTTAGAAAATCAATTAAATATTTAAAATCATGGGTAAAGAAAAGAGTACAACCGATTTAAAAGACGAAAGATCAGGTCTAATAACAAGAGGTAAATCACTTGTTGCACAAGCAAAAGCAGAATCTAGAGGATTTACAGATGTAGAGCAAAGAGAATATAACGAGATCCAAATGGATATTCGTTCTATCGACATGGACTTGCGTGAAAAAGAATTAGAAAACAGAGCCGCCGGAACTCCTCACGAACAGCCGACTAATGAAAAATTCTCTCTAAGGAGAGCGATCCTAGCCCAGGTTGACAAAACAGAGCAAAGAGGTTCGGAAGCTAGTGTAATGGAAGAGGCTAAAAGCCTTCATTGTAGAGCAGGATTGCAGACTCCTAGGGGGATAATTGTTCCTTTAGAAATGAGGGCGGCATATACAGCCGGAACTGAGTCTCCAAAAAGGGTTGTTGTCGACAACGAACAACAGGAACTATTACTCCCACTGGAATCAAATCTAGTATTAGCACAAGCAGGAGTACGTATGCTTACAGGATTAGTCGGCGATATATCCTGGCCGTCCCATTCAGGAGTTAATGTATACTGGGAGGGCGAAAATGATGAAGCTCAAGATGGGGCCGGTACTTTTTCGGCAGGCACTGTATTTAAGCCTAACAGGCTAACAGCAGTAGTGGATATTTCTAAACAGCTTTTAATTCAAGAGAATCGCTCAATAGAGGGTATAGTACGTAGCCTATTAGCGCAAGCTTTAGCCCAAAAAGTGGAAGCCACAGCTCTTAGTAAAGCAGCTGCAACGGCAAATGTTCCTAATGGATTGTTTCAAGGAGATGTTCAATCTCTTGGTGCGATGAGTTGGCCGAATGTAGTGCAATTGGAAACAGAAGCTGATCTGAAAAATGCATTATTTGGGAATCTGGCATATATACTTCATCCTTCATTGGTTGGAGCTGCAAAAACCAAAGTAAAAGACACATCGGGTGCAGGAGGTTTCATTTTTGGAAATGAAGGTGTTGGTATGCTGAATGGATACCGTGCTCTTAGGACAAATAATATGCCTAAAGAACTAGGAGATAACGAAGACGAATTTGGAGCTGTTTTCGGAAACTGGGCTCACTTCTTCCTAGGTCAATGGGGAGCATTGGATATAATCACAGATCCTTACACACAAGCAGGTAAAGCAATGGTACGTATCATTGTTAACTCCTATTGGAATATGGGTAAGATCCGGGGCGAGTCATTCTCTGTAGCGTCCATGAAGTAATAATCATTACAAGCTTTGATATGTCGTATATAGACCTTAAAACCGCAAAAAAGCATCTGATAATTGAAGACGACTTTACAGATGATGATGAGTATATCGCTATGCTTATCGAAGTTGCCGAAAAAACAGTATCGGAAGAAATTTGCGAGGACTTAAAGGATTTAGAAGACGAGGGAGGTAAAATCCCCCCTCCTCTTCTCTATGCGATATGTTTACAAATAGGCGATTATTATGCGCATAGGGAAACGATAAACTTCGGCCCATCGATGAATCTGATACCTGTTTACAAACGTCTTATAGGATTATACAGAAATTACTCAAAATGAGAGCGGGATTATTACGGGATATACTGGAGTTTCAGGAATGTGAAAACATAAAGTCTCCATCGGGTGCTGTCAGTAAAGGTAATTGGGTGAAAAAACTGACAGCGAGAGCATCAAAAAGGCGTCTAACGGCCATTGTAGACAAAGATGGAGTGAACGCATCCGAAAAATTTATAGGTAACATTCTTGTCTTTCAGGTAAGGTATAACCCGAAAATAAACACCAAACAACGTGTAATATATAACGGCGAAAAGTACTCGATACAGCTACTTGACAGACCTGTATATGATCTAAATACATATTTCATCACTTTAAGAAAGATAAATGATTGAAGTAAAAGTAATAGATAGGGAAGCTATCACGTATCTGGTTAATGGCCTGGAAGACTTTGAGAAGGATAAGGCCATTAAAGACGGCTTAAAAGCGGGTGGTAACGTAATACAGTCGGGTGGGAAAAGACGGCTTAGATCGGCAATGAAAAAGCCCGGAGGTGTAACCGGTAATCTACTGAGAAGTTTCCATGTGAGACCGAAACGATTTAAACTTGGAGTATTAGTCGGATTTCGGAGGAGCAATAAGAACATGGTTATAGGAGGGGGCAATCATGCACATCTTGTGGATATGGGTACAGGTAAACGATACTGGAAGACAAGAGGGCGAAAATATGTAGGGGTAATGCCTGCAAATAGATTCTGGAGTGATACGGAATCACAAGACGGAAATCAGGCTATTAACGAAGTGTATTCAGGAGTCGAGAGAGCAGTTGATAAAATAAAAAATAGAAGATAATGGGGCCGGCTGAAAGTAAATTTAAAGCAACGACTATCATGCGATCTCTATTGCTTGAAGATGATAGAATCACAGAAATGCTCTCTGATAAAATATTCCCTTTGGTAGCTGAGGATAACACGGAGGGAGATTTCGTAATATATAGAAGAGACGAATACTCAAGAGAATATGATAAGATGTCTATTTCTTCTCAGATATGTAGAGTTTTCTTCAATGTAATATCAGAGGACTATGACAGATCGCAACATCTTGCATTTCTATTAGATGATAGACTGTCGGGCTATTGGGAAGATCACGAACTAAATATAAAACTAGTAGACTCAGAAGAGGAGTTTGAAGCGGGAAAATATATACAAGTATTACTTTTTGAAATTGAATAAAATTAATTAATTATGGCAACAACACCAGTAAAACATGACGCAAATACGGATATAGTTAGAGGTCAGCTATTCTTGTTCCTTAACAATCTTCCTTTGGCATTTGCAAAATCAGCATCTATGCAACTTGCCGTTGCTGAAATAGACGCATCTAACAAAATGATGGGAGATTGGGATGTACCTTTCCCTGGAAATAAAAGTTTTACACTATCCAGTGAATCTCTTTTATCAAAGGCAGAGGGACAGCTAAGCTATGCAGCTATGTTGGATATGGTAATTAGTGGAGAACCAGTTGATTTCTACTTTGGAGAAGCAAAGAAGACCGAAGCCACAACCACAGGTGGAAAGTATGAACCGGATTTAACTAAAAAGCACTATACAGGAAAAGCTATGTTTACCCAACTAGACCTACAATCCAGTAACGGGGAGTTAGCATCATGCAGCGCATCCCTTAAAGGAGTGGGAGCACTTACACCTGTAGAGGGAGTTCCTGCCGGAGGATAAGTGAAAATATTGTTTGAACGGGGCGGTCTGTCTTTGGATGGCCCGCCTTTTTTGTATCCGAGAAAAAATAATTATAAAGTATGATTGGTTTTAGAAAATTGACAGGACGGTTAATAGGGTTCTTTCTTCTGTTATTTAGAGGAAAGAAAAGAGTAAGACTATCCGTCAAAGCAATGATAAGATGGGAGCAGCTAAATGATAAGCCGTTCTCTTCACTCAATTACAGCAACGAGAACGATATAATATCACTGCTGTATGTTTGCGGAACTATGAATACGACATTAGATCAATATAAAGCAGCTGTCAATAAGAAAGAGCTGCTATTCTGTATATCAGATTTCGCCAAACAAATATCGATTTCCTCGCAATTCAAACAAAAAACAAAACCTGCAAAAGGCAATACCACGCCTAAAGAGGACAATACACAACAAAGTAATGAAGTGTATGTAAAAGATATAGTATCGGTTATTATTATGCGAGGATTGGATGTGAATTACGCCCTTAATGAAATGGATATATGCGATCTATCGATATTCATAGATGCATACGAGAATATAACGAGGGAGAAACTAGAAACCGAAAGACTATGGACGTATATTTCTATATCCCCACATCTGAGCAAGTCGATACCGTCTCCGAGAAACCTTGTAGCATTCTCATGGGAGCAAGAAGACATGAAACTATCTGCCGAAAAAGCACTGGAAGAGGGAAAAGAAGATTTTGAAAGATTTATGAATAGCGGAGATTCACTATTAAAACAATAATCGAGCATGAAAAAGTTGTCATTTAGCATAGCGATAAATTTACTAACCGAGCAATTTAAAAAAGGTACAGACTCGGTAAAAGGCTATCTCCGATCTATACAGATGCAGATAATAACGTTTGCAGCTGCTTTAGGTCTTGGAGGTGCGGGGTTGATGGGTTTGATATCCCGCCTGAAAGATGTAGCCAGGGAGACAAGCCGGGCGTTAACATCATTGCGAAACGTATCTGCTAGCACAAGCCAATATGCTGACAATCTAAGATTCTTAAATAACCTTGCTAAGCAATACGGTATCGAGATAAATACACTCGTATCGAACTATGCAAAATTTAAGGCCGCCGGAGACTCAGTTGGGATGTCTCTTTTAAATCAAAGAAAAATATTTGAATCGGTATCTAGGGCCTCTGTAGCATACGGGATGAGTGCAGAGGATACAAATCTAACATTCTTAGCCATTACCCAGATGATGAGTAAGGGCAAGATATCATCTGAGGAGTTAAGACGACAGCTAGGTGAACGACTACCTATAGCAATGGCAGCAATGGCAAAGGCGGCGGGCGTTCCTATCAACAAGCTTGACGACCTATTGAAAAAAGGGAAGTTGTTAAGTGCCGATGTGCTGCCTAAGTTTGCCGATGCCCTTAATGAAATGATCCCGAATGTAAATACAGATAACATCGAGACATCATTGAATAGATTAAGTAATGTCTTCAATAAATTCACAGCGGCTACAGGTTTCGGGGAAAAATACAAAGTAGCAATCGATGGTCTTTCGGGCCTTGTAGAGAAAGCGACTAATAATATAAGAAATATAATTGTAGGGATAGTTGCAGCAATTGTATTTGTTGTCATGGCGGGGTTAACCAAAATATGGCAGGGATATCAGCTAACGGGCGATCAGATAATAGCAAGCTCACAGGCGGCAAATGCGAAAATGGCAGCCGCAACGGCAGCCAGAGTAGAGGCTGAGATAGCACTTGAAAAAGCAAAGTCGGCCGCATTCTTTGCAACCGACAAACAGAGGTTACAGGCATCGAAGGACGTCGCAAAAGCGGAAACTACACTAAGATCGAGAGTAGCAGCTGAGGCAAAGGCAATAGAGGCAGCTAAACTTGCGGATGCAAAAGCATCTGCAATCAAGACAAGTGGTTTTTGGGCAACTACCGGAGCGATGATTAAAGGTACTTTCCAAAAGGTAGGTGCTGCCCTAAAATCAATGTGGAATGCTTATGCTCCGGCAATTGTAATATCTGCAATTGTTGCGATTATTGGGTATTTTAAAAACATGTATGACGAGGCTAATCGAATAAAAAATATATTCCATGAGTACAAAAAAGAAGCTGAAAGTGTCGGGAATACGCAGGAAGTGAAAATGCTTCAAGCGCAGTTGGCTATAATGAATGACAAAACAAGAAGCCAAAAAGAAATAAATGCAGCTCAAGCGACATTACAAAAAATGCTGGGAAAAGAAAAACTTTCCCAAGAAGATATAAACAAAGAGGTTGCCAAACGGATAGAATTACTCAAAGAAGCTGCACGTGCAGACTATTTTGCAAATAAGGCGGTTGAGGTAGAAAATAAGATACAAGGTAAAGCTAGTGATGTGGGAATATCTGATGAAGAATTAACCATTCTTGCTAGATACAAAGGTTCTTCTACTAAAAACGGTCAAGAAAATTATTGGGAACGTTTAAACAAAGCAGCTGGAATTACTAGTAAAAATGTAACGTTTGACCAAGTAGGCAGACGAAAAAAAATAATGGAAGCGGTGAATGAAACCGTAGAAGATTTAAAAGTTCTTGATGATGCAAATAAAAGACTCGAAAACGCTGCAACCAGAGGTAATGAACTAACCACTACTACCCCCACAGGTAATCCTGACAGCAAAACTGCCGATAAGATAGCAGAAGCCAAGCGTAAACTCGATGAGGCTGATCGACAACGCCAGATAGATAAAATAGCATTCGATAACGAGATGGCTCAAAGATCTATCGATAATAAAGAGGATGGGTTTATAAAAGAGTTTGCTCAGCTGGCGCAAAACCATGAAAAAGAAATTCAAGAGATAAAGGATTTTGAGAAGAATAAGGAGAAGGCCCAGCGAGAAGAGATTAAAAATAAATATATAGTTAAGAATGGAAATGCCAAACCAAGCGAGTTCGATCCATACTTCTCTACTCTACAAAAAAATGGGTTTAAGGATAAAAACGGTGTATCTGTTTTGCCGGAAGGGTTACGCCCTGAAGATATCGCCAATCAGGTAAAACAACTGACAGATGCAGCCGACGCCGCATATACAGCCGGAGAAAGAAAATTAAACAGAGATTTAGTGACATTCAGGGATGAGGAAAGGTTACGTTTTGCTTCTGATTTGGATAAGCAACTCTATGAAGTTAGTAAATATTATGCGGAGCGTCGCCGTATTGCCTTAGAGAATAAGAAGGATATAACCCTGATTAATGAAAATGAGGAGAAAGAGACAAGAGCAGTAGTATTGCAATCGTTAGGAAAACAGCTTGAATTTGAGATGCAATATAACCAGAAAGCGATGGATCTGGTTAATGATCGGTACGCTTTTGAGTCTGATAAAAGAATAGCCTCCATTAAACAGCAGATAGCCGATCAACAAAAAATAGTAGATAAAGACCAAAAACTTGCAAATCTACTTCCTGGTAATGAGGAACTAGCTAATAATCTGAAAGAATCTAAGTTACAACTTGCTTTATTTAATAAAGAACTCGATCGTACAAAAACGCAAAAGTTTGCAGAGCTCGCAAATACGGCTGCTGAGATTGCATCAGAATTGAGGGGCGCATTAGGTGACTTTGGTGTAAAACTATCAGATGATACAAATAAAGCTCTCGATGGGTTTGAATCGATATTAAAAGGTGCGGGAGATTTAGCTGAAGGGATAGCCACAAAAAACCCTGCTAAGATAATATCAGGAGCCATAGAGCAGACAAAAGGGTATTTTAATGCCATATCCGGAATAATGGGATCGGCGGACTATTCAGGGTATGACAAGTTGAAAGCCAAATATGAGAACCTGTTGGAGATATGGAACGAGCTCATAGATAAAAAAAGACAATACCTTACACAATCTACAGCGAATGAGGTTAACAGGGTAGAGAAAGAGACGTTAAGCTTGATAAATAAACAGGCCGATGCCATCAAAAAACTAGCTCAAGCCAGACTTGATGCGGGTAAAAGTGCGGGAAGTCACTCCCTCTGGTATCGGATGTGGAAGGGTTCGTATAAGTTTGATGGAAAAAACTGGCAGGATGTAGCCGGGAGTATATCCAAAGAGCTAGGCGTATCATTCAAAGGTATGGGTGATATGTTGAACATGTCAGCTGACCAACTGCAATGGATTAAAGGAAATTACTCCGGGCTTTGGGCTGTCATGGATGGCGATTTCAGAGGTTATCTTGAACAGCTAATCACATACGGAGATCAGGCGAAAGAAGTTATAGCACAAGCTAACGAGGTGGCTACGGGAGTATCGTTTGACAGTCTAAAAGATTCCTTCTTAAACACATTATCCGATATGGATAGTAACGCAAAGGATTTTGCAGACGATTTTGCGGGATATCTACAAAAGGCAATATTAAAAGCTCAATTGGATGATATTATTAATAATGATTTAAAGGATTGGTATTCTTCTTTTGCGAAATACAGTAAGAGTGATGGAATAGACACTAAAGAATATGATATATTAAAGAAAGAATGGGATCAAATAGTAAATAATGCCCTATCGGAAAGGGACAAATTAAAAGATTTATTCGGATGGCAATCCGGTAGTTTTTCGCAAGACTCATCTCGTGGTAGTTATGAGTCAATAACACAGGATCAGGCGGGAGCTATTGATGGTAGGTTGACAGGACTACTGGAGGTGGGATTAGACCTGAAGGGGCTAGGGGAAAGAATGGAGTCTCTTTTATCGGGGATATCCCTAAAAACAAGTAATACGTTTGTTCAGAATGCTTCAATAAATGCAGAGCTTGTGAAACAAACGGAACTACTAAATGAAATAAACCAGACTCAAAGAGGTAGCTATTTCTTTCTGGAAGAGCTAAAGGATGGTATTTCAAAATTAAATGGTGTTACCGCCGACAAATTATCATCAATAGAAAAAAATACAAAGGAGTTGAAAAGGAATTAAAGAGATAAATTATGTATACAGGAGAAGCTTATATTAACGATGCGGACGTGTGGACTACCTACAGTGCGTATTTTATAGAAAATTCGTATAGTAATCTGCTTAAAGATGGGGATATGAAAGAGGACGCTTCTAATGATGCCAGGAGCCAACCGGGGAAGCAAGTGTTCAGTTCAAATCCACAACCTAAAGATAGAGATGTTGAAGTGACATTGCTGTTTAAATGCGCCTCAAGAGATGAATACTTAACAAAATATGAAAATCTACTACTAGTACTAAAAAATGAGATAAGACTTAAAATAGTCCCTCTGAAAAAAGTATACGTATTGAAGCGTGTTAGTTATCTATCTCTCGATCCGTATAATGCAGGATCAGCAGCTAAATTGGTAATTAAATTCAATGAACCAAACCCCGCAAATCGTATAAAGCTATGATAAGTAAATTAGAGAACTACAGATATAACCTTTCGTTAATCGGTATTACGATAGATGAAGTTTTGTTGTTGAACCTGTATCAAAATCTACCTATTGATGTTCAGACAAGGGCAAAGGTCATATTATTGCCTATCGCAGCAAAGGAGGGCGTTGTATATGGTATGGATAATATAACAGGCGATCTGGTTCCCTTCAACTTCTCCCGCTCATCATCCGCTACACTATTTGACAAGGATAAGAATATGGAGCTTGTAGGTAACAACATCCCACGTATAGACTATGGAAACTATACGGAGGGTGTTAAGCTTCTTGTGGAAAAGGAAAGTACAAATCTATTAGTAGATAGTGCTTTGGCAACATCACTGAATGGTGTATACAATACTGGACTAGGTGTAGCAACGTTGAATTGGTTCAATTATATTGTTACTGGAAGGACAGTACCCCACTTAGATGGTACGGATGCTTATATTTACAAACGAGGCCCTGTTACATCCGGACTTTCTTATGCTATATCTGCATTCGTGAAAATGTCTGACGGCACAATTCCCAACTTTAATAGTTCTGAGAGCACAAGAAATGGGGCATTGTTAATTGATGCATTACCGATGTACCCTACAGCTGCCAATCTGCTTATTAAGGATAATATATATAGAGTTTATGGTTCCAAAGCTGCAACCCGGACAATAACAGGAAATAATGGTATTGTGAAGTATCGTGGAAATTACGGAGCTGACATAATCACATCAGGCTATCAATTAGAACAAAGTGATACCGCCACCTCTTATATTCCTACAACTACAACGACTGCCACACGTGCCGCCGATAAGCTGACATACACCTTACCTGCATCATCTGGGATATATCTAAAGACCAATAAGCAAAATACGTTGTTGAATAAGCCCAAAGGCGTATGGAATATTCACGACGATTTGAACAATGAAGGAATAGAGGCCTTAGCTATTTTCTATGAAGATATCATTATCGGATTTGACGAAGAAACAGCTGTAGAGGAATTCATTATTCCGATTAGGGATAAGAACCAGGTTGTGAAAGCACGATATGCCCTAAAAGATACAGACATAGAGAAAAACACCTTAATGGGCGAGCATTATATCGAGATATCTTTTGCGTTAGATATTTTCTTTAAGTTCGTGCGTTCGGATTATATTATCTGGGAGGGTGAAAAGTATATTATCAAGGAGGATTATACACCCGATGAGGTAAATAAATGTAATTATAAATACACCCTTCGTTTCGACCACTGGACGACTTTGTTACAGGACGATACGTTCTATTACATGAATCAAGGCCTTGAAGAGGCGGAGTGGTCTTTGATGAGTAATGCGGCTACTCATTTTCAGCTGATAGCCGATAATGCAAATCGTTATTTCGGCATTAACTCATTTAACGTCGGTACTATCGAATTTACGGAATTGAAATACCTTCGATTCGATAAGGTATCGATCTGGGATGCAGCGACACAGATAGCAGAGGAATACGGGGGAGAATGGTATCTGACAGGAACCACATTACATTTGGTAAAGAAATTCTCATACGGCTCGGAGATCGATTTTGAGAGCGAAGTATCTGTTGAAAAGATGGATCGTTCGGAAGGTGAAAACTCCGAGAAATATACACGCATTCTTGCTTTTGGTTCTACACGTAATATTCCGGCTAATTATAGAGAGACAATACCGGGAGAGGCTGTAGATGCCATCTATCAAAAGCGTTTGCGTATTCCCGCATCAAAGGGCAAGTTTATTGATGCAAAGCCAAACATGTCAGCTGAAGAGATAAAATCGGCTGTTGTTATTTTTGATGAAGTTTATCCGAAAAGGATAGGTACTATCGGAACTGTAGGCACTATTCCATATCAAGATACTGATACGGATACTGGAGTAGTTACCAACTGGAATGCTTATAAGTTTAAAGACACCGGTATTGTTTTTAGTGAAGATTATTTGTTACCGGGTGTAGAGCTGATGTTAGTATTCCAATCCGGGAATCTTAACGGAATGGATTTCGCTGTCAAATTTCACAAGAATGGTTTTTCAGAAAGTGATAATTCTCAATATTTCGAAATTGTCCGCAATGAGGATTACGGTAAAGCCTTACCCAATGATATACTCAAGCCTCAAAACGGAGATACATATATCCTTTACGGCTTCAATATACAGCTCGTTTCCGATCAATATATACCGGAAGGAGAACAGGAGTTATACGACACTGCTGTAGAATGGCAGCAAGATATGTTGAAGGATAAATCAGTCTTCGAGTGTCCGACTATGATACAGCATTTTGCCGATAATGAGATGGATCTGGAGATTGGGCAAAAAGTGAAACTCATACACGATCAATTTGAAGATGGTTTTCGATCATCACGCATACAGGGATACGAAAAACATCTTTTAAACAAATATCAGGCTACTTATACCGTAGGTGATAATGCTACCGCTTCATGGGCTAAAAGTGTCGATAACTCGATAAAAGAGCTACAAATTGCAGGTATTACCTATCAGGAAACAGGTAAGAACGGAGTTTATCTTATCACTCAATTCGATAATACGCCGGCGAGTGACTTTAATGCTTATTCTGCAAAGGCATCTGATGCCCGCTACCTGAATAAACAGACAGGCGGGACCGTACAGGGTGACGTCCTTTTTCAGAAGAAAATAAAAGCGAAAGAAGCTATCTCCGATCAGTTCGGCAATGAGACATTTATGCCTGGCATGTTGGGTAACGGTTTTCGTTTCTGGATCGAGAACGGTTTATCATTTGGGCAAATAGATTACCTGACAGTAACAAGGGAGATGCTTATAAGCATCCTCACTGTAGCTGAGGTTAAGAGCGTCGATGGAGGTATACTTATTTCTTCTGCTAATATGGTAACTAGTAGCGTTGAAGATATAACAACAGGTTATAAATGCTACTTCGATAACGACGAAGGAAATATACCCAATAAGTTTATTGTAGGCGATCAAGCGATGTGTCGCCGATTTAACGGCGCAAACGTAAAATACTACTGGCGTCTGGTTACTGAGGTAGGTACGGACTACATCCTGTTGTCAAAGACAGATAAAGACGGCAGCGGGATACCTGAAGCTAAAGATAATATAGTTCAGTTCGGTAACAGAACAGACACACAGCGTCAGTTTGCAGTTTATTCAGTTGCTTATGGAGATGCAGGTACTTTCTACTATTACGGAGTAAACTCTTATGATTTGACAGGGAAGGCAAAAACATACTTTTCGAAATCCGGAGCCAGAATAGAGGGCGACTCTATCGTATTTTCTTCATCGGGTAAATCAGCAGCTACCGCCATATCAGAAGTTGACACAAAAGCGGGGAATGCACAAACAAGTGCGAATACTGCAAATGCAGGGTTATTGTCAAAGGTTGCCTACTCAGAGTATAATGCGCAAATGCAGATCCTGGATACCCGGATATCATCTAAGGTAAGCCAGACTGATTTTAATAGCTTGGATGGTCGTGTGGCTTCTACCGAAAGCAGCATCACACAACAGGCGGGGCAAATATCAAGTGTTGTTGAAAAAGTGGATAATATTCAGATAGGGGGTCGAAATTTAATTCCAAATACCAATCAAGGTATTACAGGATGGGGACGTACTGTGCAGACGGGAACTGTTACCTATACAGAGGTTCAACAACTAGGAGTAAGAGCTGTAAAAGCAACTACATCAGGGTTTACATCAGGATATCATGTTCTTAATCGCAGCATAAATAGATCTTTATTGCAAAACCAAAAGCAATACACTCTATCTCTTGATGTGTTCTGTGAGTTTTCTGCTACAGCTTCATTCTTAATACTCGCTCCAAATGGAACTAACCAACTTATAAACTTCGGAAGCAAGGCAATAACAGCTAACACATGGATACATATTGAACTGACAGCTACATCTACTACTAATACAGCTACAGATCAGTCATTGTATATAACAGGGTTCAATCAAAATGCCTCAGTCTCTTTCGCTAATATAAAATTAGAGGAAGGAAATAAAGCTACTTCCTGGACAGAAGCTCCCGAAGACACCCAATCGCAAATAGAAAGCAAAAATCGTACATACTATCAAGATGCCCAACCTACAACTCCGAGTGGCGGCTTCTCGGTCGGTGACATCTGGCAGAAGGTGACTTATACAGATACATCAGGCGTTGTGAACATGGATTCATCGAAAAATGTATGTCGATTTGAATATCGCTGGAATGGCACAACGTGGGTACAGATCAATTCTAATATATCAGCCTCATATGTAACTCAGACAAACGATTCTATATCGTCACTTGTGACTAAGACGGGAATCAACAGTTTAGGAACAGGAGAAACATTAAAGTCATTGATAGATCAGACGCCGGATAAAATAACTCTTGCCGTATCAGCCATACAGATAGGAGGAAGAAATTTAAAGCGAAACTCAAAAACATTGACGGGTTTATTTAGGACAATAGGACAGGTGGTTAATGCTACACCTAATGCGGAATGGATGCGATTTTCTATAGTAGATTTTACAGGTGAGATATTGCAAAGTGGAAGTGTTTCTGTACAACCAGGAGTAGAATATACTCAATCCGTATTATTCCGTACAGATGCTACCAGTGTGGATCTAAATTTCTCATGGTGGAATGCAACCAATGGTCACAGGCTTCGACAGGCAATCATAGAAAAGATAGGGACGAATTTATATCGCGCCTATTCGACATTCAAGACGGTTACAAATGATACAACTATTCGTTGTTTAGACATTTATCCAATATCTAAATCAGGAGGTACATATATTGAATTTGCATATCATAAGTTTGAGTTGGGCAACAAACCCACAGATTGGACGGAGGCACCAGAAGACACCCAATCACAAATAGATGGTAAGACTACATTGGCTGAGGTTGCAAGTTCTTTGAGTATTGCAGCCAATAAAATAACGTTATCTTCTAAAACCATAGAACTGAAAGGAGAAACAATTGCAAGTGCTATTAAAGCCGGGCAACTAAATGTGGGTAATGGAAAGTTTAAGGTAGATCCTAACGGCGATTTTACATCAAAGAATGCTAATATTGAGGGTGCGTTGAGGGTATCGGGAAATAATCAGATTACCGTTGCGGATGCAAACGGTAATACACGTGTTACCATCAAACCGACAGACATAACCTCTATTGCAAATATAGGGGGGATTGAAACTTCAGAGCTTGTAAATACAGGCGGTGCGGCCGCTAGTAGATCAATACAAAATGAGACAAATGTATGGTATGGGCGTACATTTACTCTTGCAGCCGGAAAAGTATATGATCTGGTTATTCCTGCAATAAGCATATCGGCAACTATAAATACAATCGGAAGTCCTACAACAGTATATGCCAGAACAGTAATAAGGCTGCGAAATACAACAACGTATGCCTCATACGAGATAGCATCAATAGAAGCTTCGCCTAGAGATTTTGGGGGAACTGTATTTCAATCAGTTAGACTGAATGGTGTAGTTGCGGGTAATTGGCGTATCGAGATTGAGATGATGGCTATAACGGATGCCTACTTTACGGGTACTGCATCTTTTACAATGAATTCAAATGTTGTAATACAGGTAATACCGCTAAGTCAATTTACTGAGATGGGATTAAATGGATTTATGACGGCAATAAGCAGTAATAAGTACCTTCATATCACAACCGATGGTGTGTTTTTAAGGATGGGATCGAATATACTTCGTATAACGGAAGGAAGCGGAATACAGAAATCAAATAATGGTGGAGCTTCTTGGATAAGCATATAAAAAAAAAGCTCCATTTTTAAGGAGCTTTTTTTTATTTTAATCTGTCGGAGCAGGTGCATAGTACCAATAACGCCAACCTATATTCTCGCCCCATCGCTTGCTACCATCTTTAAAATATGGATAGCTTTTTATTTCCATAAGAGCTGATTTATAGGCATCGAAAACACCTCCGTCAGATGCCATGAAAAGATCTTCATTATTGACAATCCAGAAGAATTTAACACGGAAAGACATCTGATCTGTTTCGTCTAATAACGTATAAACCCTTTCAACCTCTTTTATTGCATCGGTATTCGACACTTTAAGCGTATCAGGCGCACCAACAACATATATACAAAATGTAACATTCATACCTTCCTCGATATTAGACACATCGTCAAGGCTTAATTTTATACCGAAAACAGAACGTTGCATGTTTATTGCGGGATCATCGGCATTGTTTCCGTTATACTCTACAACCTCTCCATAATATCTATCGAGATTAGGTATCTTATAGTCTAAAGGCTCTAACTGAGAAGAGTCACTTTCTTTTGTTGACTTCTTATTAGATCCTGCGATGGTAGTTGTACTTTGATTTAGCAGCGTCATAGCCCTTGTATCGTCAAGCGTGAATGTATTTGTCAACTGAACGCCAGCTGTACCGCCAAGTGAGAAAGGCTTGAGATATCCGTTTCCGTCCTTGCCTACCTTTGTTTTACCATCAACTACTACAGATGAGACGATCTTATATTCGGCATCTTTGGGAAGTTCAAGTTTGATTTTACTGAAATCATCGAAAAGGCCATAAGCGTAAGGGCTATATTGTACCAAGCTACCTGCTTTGATTCCTTTATAAATCTGAACACCTATCAGGTTGCTTGTGCCTGTAGGTGCACTATTGGTATTGAACTTGTACGTAATCGTTCTTTCTTTCGACACCGGTACGGGATCATTGCCATCGTTGCACGCAAAAATGAGCGGCAAACACAGCAAAATAAATAATAACTTCTTCATAATCAGATACAGTTTAAGTTTTAACAAATATATAAATTATTCTATTTAGTTGCATGAAAAACTAAATAAAAAAGAAATGTGTGTTTATTTTTTTTACCTCCAAACAATAGAGAGATAAAGGTATAGTAAGAGTGTGTAATATCAGATTTATGAAAAAATACGATTTGTCAGACAAAATAAAGGTTTAATATAAAACAATTAAATTATATCATTATGCTAAAGCTAGTAAGTGCATCAGTAACAAAAGAGTCAACTTTGACCGTAGGAGGTTATGAATATCGTGTGATCTATACGATTGTTAACGGAGTGATAACCTCGATTTCATGCTCGATTCGACAAGAAGTGAGCTCTGTACTAAATGAGGTTGGTAAAATCAGTAAGGAAAACGGACAAGTAAACTTATTCCTTCGGGATACTGAGGACTATATCGCCCATGCCGAACAGTTCAAAGCAATTGTCAGCGAGATAGAAAAAGAACTACAACCAATAGAGGGATAATGCTATGGATAACAACTATACAGATGGGTTCCTTATTGGATTGCTTGAGTTTTTTATTTGGGCTAAATGGCTTCTGGCATTAGCTTTTCTTTTGACAATGGCAGATTTGAAATTTGGCATATCGGCCGCTAAATATCGCAACGAAATAGTTAAGCGATCGAGAGCCGTAAGGCGGACACTCGATAAGATAACAAACTATTGTCTTTGGATTATACTCGCATATACTTTCGGTCAGGCATTCGGGCAACCGTTCGGCATTGATCTATTACCTCTTATTATCCTCCTTGTAATTTACGGAGTTGAGCTTGAAAGTATCTATGTGAACTACTTTGCTGCTAAAGGTAAAAAGGTAAAAGTAAATGTATTTAAATTCTTCTCGAAGAAAAACGATATTATAGAAGTAGAAGAAAAGGAGGACAATAATGGCTGAGGTTAACAAATTAGCTCCTATCATCCTGAAATGGGAAGGAGGATACAATAATCATCCGCTTGACAAAGGAGGCCCCACAAATATGGGCGTCACAGTAGAGACTTGGCGCAAAGTGGGTTATGACAAGGACGGAGACGGAGATATCGATGTGGATGATCTGAAGCTATTGACAAAAGAGGATGTTGTGAACCGTGTATTAAAACCTCATTATTGGAATAGGTGGAAAGCCGATCAGATAAAAAACCAATCGATAGCAAATATCCTTGTCGATTGGGTGTGGGCTTCTGGATCATGGGGGATAAAATATCCTCAAAGAATACTGGGAGTTGCGGATGATGGAGTCGTAGGGCCTAAAACCCTAGCTGCTATTAATAGCTATCCTGATCAATCGGAATTATTCAAAAAACTTTGGCTACGAAGAAAGCAGCATTTTGAAGACATCGTAAAAGCTGATCCTACACAAAAAGGATGGATTAAGGGATGGTTAAACCGGTTGAATGATTTTAAATTTTATATTTAAATATATTATAGAGACTCAATGATGGTTGAATTAAAGAAGGAATAATATCCGCATTTTGTGCATATAAGGGTATACACGGACTTTGGAACAAATTTCTGAACTTCAATATCCAGAGCAGTTGCAGAACCGAAGATTTCTCTCTTTTCAACAAAAGAAAAGCTACTTCTTTTACAGAAAGGGCATACAGCATCTCTAATAAGTTTATAAAACTTTTGTTTTTGTTCCATATTTAATTTCATATTCATACAATTTTAAAGATTAATAAATCAAGTAAATGTAGTGATATAAATTAGTTTAATATCAATATATTATGAAAAAAGCATCAGCCATAGTTTTAGCCATGATAGTTAGTTTAGCAATTGGTTTCTTCAGTGGAAGATCATCTATTGATTCCGAACCGAAGAAAGAATATATAAAGGGTGAAACGCTTACAGGATCAGTAAGTCCAACTCAATTTGAACCAATAAAAGAAGAAAAGCCGGATAAATCTCTATTACCATTTATTCAGTACCGGGATACAGGTAGTGTGAGATATATGCCTATTGATTCAGCAGCTTATGCAAAACTTGTTATTGCTGATTATGAACTAAAGCGAACATATAAGCTTACGGCCTTCGATAATAAGACACAGGGTAAGCTTGATTTATTCCCGGTTATACAATATAACAGGCTATCGGCACTAGATTATAATTTCACTCCGGTAATAGAGCGTCAGACAATTTATAAGACTAAAATATGGCAGCCGTTTATCTCTGCGTCTTACTCTACTCTTAATTATATAGGGATTGGAGGAGGAATATTCTATCACGATATTGGTATTGAATATCAATATCAAAAGAGTTTAGGTAGTCAGAGCAACGGACATTTGTTTGGGGTGAAGTATAAGTTTTAATTTATTAAAGGTTAAACTTATGGAGTCGTTTAGTCGTGAGATTGAATGTTTTTTAATGTTTATTTTAAAATATTGAATATAAACAACTATATTCGCTTTAAATTTTAACTAAATCTAATACAGAAATATGAATGAAGATGCTCAACTTAAATTAGCCTTAATAGAGAGGAATTCAGAAAATGATATGCCCATACAGCAAAGATTAATGGATGGGTATATAAATGCAACAGAATTATGTCAAGCAAGTGGAAAAAATTTCAATGATTACTCTAGACTTAAATCAACCAATGAATTTATAGATGTGCTTTCTTCCGAAACGGGAATTCCCGTTTCGACTCTAATACAATCTGTTAGAGGCGGTGATGTTAGATTTCAGGGGACATGGGTACATCCACAAGTCGCAATTAATCTTGCGCAATGGGCATCGCCTAAATTTGCAGTATTAGTATCAAAATGGGTATTCGAATGGATGAGTGGTAATATCCCAAGCGCAGGGAAATTGCCTTATCATCTTCAACGATATATGATTAATAGGACCCAAATTCCCCCTACCCATTTCTCCGTATTTAATGAACTTGTATATAATCTGATAGCACCTTTAGAGGATTATGGGTATGAGCTTCCTGATTCAATGGTTCCAGATATATCAGAGGGGAGGATGTTCGCCGATTGGGTAAGACGAGCGAAAAAGCTAAATCCTGATAACTTTCCAAGATATAATCATACATACCCTGATGGTCGTAGTTTTCCTGCACGCCTATACCCGAATGAATTATTAGCAGAATTTAGGGAGCATTTTCATAATGTATGGTTAGTGAAAAATGCCCCAATATATTTTGCTCAAAGGGATACTAACGCGCTCCCATATCTAAGGAAAATGATAGATTCATTGCCCGAAGGTAAAAAACAAGAGGCTATTGATAGCTATAATAAAGTTGATAGAAAATTATTAAAATAATGCAATGTTCAAACCGCTTATCTGTTGAGATAGGCGGTTTTTTTAATATTTATCTTTAGAATGAGTTTGCTAAATATATGATAGCCAAATTTATTTTTAGATTAAAAAAATACATATAATTGTCAATATTTTCTATTTTTGTAACCTTAAATAATATTTAAAGTGGCAAAAAATCATAACCAAATATAAAAGATACCCATCTAGATTTAGTCAGACTTATTTTGGGCGGATTAAATCTAGTAAAGAGATGATTATAATATTTCTTTTAAAGAAATGGAGAAGGAAGTTGGAAATACAACTATTGTTGCAACTAGAATTATTGCTCCTTATTTAGATTCTTTGTTAATTAGATAAGATAAACAAAATATTTATGTTTATTTTATTTCCTCGATAGAGCCGCCTTGCTTGTGAAAGTAGGGCGGCTATTCATATTCTCTTAATATTTCATAAAGTTCGTCTTTATGCATCTCTCTAATTTTGTATCCTATATTTTTTAAGGATTTGAGTTTATCGAGAATTTGAGTACCCTTGATTTTATCGCCAATCAATATAATATCAGTATGTTCATGAACAGAGCTTCCGACAGTAGCACCCATACATCTAAGCTTATTAGCCAGTTTTTTTTGAGAGATATTGAATTTTCCTACAATTACTAATGATTGTCGATAAAACGGATTACCTACGTTCAAATCAGGATTCGGGTTTATTCTTAATATTATTTGTTTGACATCTCCGCATCTCCTTTGATTATCATAAAATTCTACATATGCAATATATTTATCTAATTGGTTATAATCTTCAATGAAATCGTATGAATTTAGATACCATCCTATACCATTTTTAGAATATTGGCAGTCTATATATTTATCTACAAGGATACTTCCCCGTTTTTCAACCTGTTCTAACAATTTAGGAACTATGTAATTTTTGTTATGAACATTCGACACTGAGATACATAGACTCTCTGATCTTGTATGATAAATTGCTAATACAATAAATATGATTGCAATAATAAGCATTATCCAGTACATAAGCAGGGTTATTATTCTTTACTCCTTTCAAATATCCATTGATCGAATTTTAATTTATCTGATCCGATTTTAAGTATATTATATTCTTTGGTTCCATTCTTATTGTATTTGAGTATAATCTTATTTGCAGATAATTCATAAGTAAATAAATCAGAAAAAGAAAAATCTTTATTCTCATATATCAAATACGAACCTGTCATATCCGAATTAAATTCAAGGAAACGGCCAGACGTGCCATCTGAATTAACTATTTGCCATTCGCCTATGATATAATCAAGAGAAATGTCGGATTGTTGGTTATCATCATCGCTACTACAACTGAAAAATAAAAGAGATAAAATAAAAAACGATATTAAATTTTTCATAGTCTATATATATTTTGATTTAAACTTTAATTTAACATTTTGTGTTCACAATTAACACGATAATATTTAACATAAGACACGTTAACCTTACTCTATACTGCATATAGGGTTAGGAGGGATATTTTTTGATTTTTAAGTACCCGTTTGACGGTACTGTATTTTGTTCTCATCGAGTATTCCCTTTAGTCGTCCTATTTCTTGGTTGAGGTTGTTTATTTCCCTATCCTTGCCCTCTATTACATCCTTCAACTCAGATATTTGATCTCGTAGAAATGATATAAACTCATTATTCCCTAACGATTCGTGCGAATTGGCGTTATGGGGTGTATCGGATATGTTTTTTAACATATTTCCATCACCTGTAAGAAGCCACTCCTTACTAAACACATTATAAAAAGTTTGCTGCAATTTTATCACAAAACTTTCTGTAAGATAATCCTCATATCCATTAAGAGCCTTTGAAATAGATGTTCTTGAATATCCCATCTTATCCGCCAAATCTTTCTGATCGTTAATTAGCCCGGCCCCTTTTAAGTGATGGTAAGCCTGTTTTAATCTGCCTTTTATATCATTTACTTCCATTTTGATAATTATTAAATAAAGTTAATAACAGAAATAAATGTTCTGAATTATTTCATTACAGAACATTATGTTCTATATTTGCATACGTAATACGGTACGGATAACAAATATAATAAAATAGAGTAATGAAAACATCAACATTCAGGATTAAAGAAGTAACAGAATACAATGAGCTCGTACGCCCGTTAGTCTATGACTTGAAAAACTGTTATGTAGTTCAAAAGCAGGTATTCGGCTTTTTGTGGGTAAGTGTAATATCGTTCAACAACCCAACATCAGCAATAGATTTCGTAAACACGGTACACCAACGTGAGCTAGGATTGCCGGAACTTTTGTCCGCTCAGATATCCGATGTGGGAACATCTAATTACGTAGAAACAAGAGGTCAGGAACTATCCGCTGTAGTTTACCCGAAAGAGCAATGCGCTCAACTAAATGTCTATTTATCTCCAATCAAATAATAAACAAAAGAACTATGGCACAGATACTAGCAAAAAAGGTTCAAAAGATATCATGGACGGACACCATCCGAGGAATGAAGGCGGGACAAACACTCTATTGTACGCTAAAAGAGCGACTATCGGTAGCCTCAAGATTGAGCGACTATAAGAAACGTCACCCGGAGGTAGAGTTTAGCGATTGGAGGGAGATAGAGCCGGACAAATACGCTATAACCTGCAAAAAGAACTGCAACGATGAATAACGATATAATACTCCAGGGAATTAGCAAGGATGCCCTTATAGATGAGGTAACAAGTAAAATAATGTCACGTATCGAGGGCATTGTGAAGAAAGCTTCTACACCTGCATCTCCACTTTTGGATAAAAAAGAAGCGGCCGCCTACCTGAATATAAGTCTTCGCAAATTAGAAGACCTGACAAAGAACGGGAAAATAAAATACTCGAAGATAGATAGTAATGTAAGGTTCAGGCTATCAGAGTTAGAGGCTTATGTAATGAAAAATGAAGTTAAGATAAGGAATCTTTAAATAAAAATCGATCAACAAAAAAAATAGCTATGGACTCAACTACTCAGGAATATAAGGGGATTTACTACGACGGATTGAAATATTCGACTCGTGAAATAAACATGAATTTCAAGATAAAAGTTAGCGGCCAAAATAACGGCGCAAAACTTCATACGCTCGTGGGCGTCGGTGGATATCTCGATATAGTAGGCAATACCGATGTGGCTAATAATCTTCTGGATATGGCATTCAAGAAAGGTAAGGATGTAGTTGTATGTAGGTTGAGGAGAGGTTTAAAGATAACATTTTACGCAAACTAATATGAAAAAGATATTTGAAAAACACATCTGGGACGTGCTACTGCTTATACTCCTTCTGATATCGATAGGTCTTGCAATACATAGTTGTATCGAGTGTAACAACAGAACAAAGGCCCTAAGTCAAAGTAAAGAATACGATATCCCAACCATACGTAAATAACAACATGAATTGTAAATGCGGAAATATACCATTGCGGGGCAAAGATATTTGTTTGTCATGCTTCCTTAAGGAGGATGCGGAAAAGCAAACAAAATCAATATCGCACGAGGAGGATGATATACAAGAGTGCTTTTTCAAGAGTGCCAGGGTGATATTTCCTAAACTGGATAAACTTCTTTTTGCCGTGCCGAATGGCGGGAAAAGAAACTACCCTGAAGCTGTAAGACTGAAAAGGCAGGGAGTAAAACGGGGGCCGGCTGATATACTTTGCTTAGTTCCAAACGATAGATACAGTTTTCTATGCCTGGAAACAAAGACGGATACAGGCACACAATCAGCCGATCAAATAGAATTTCAGAAACAAGTTGAGGCCTCCGGCGGATTATACCTGATATACAGATCAGCCGCCTCTGGGATAGAACTACTAAAAGAGTATTTATCAACTACTAAATATAAATAACCTATGGACTACAGGATGTCCCGCCGAACAAATAACGCCATATACTTCTACTTAGGAAGCTACGGAAATGTACAGATGGATAAAGATACAGGATCGGAACGCCATCAAATGAGATACGATATCGGAAACTACATCCCACGCGAAAAAATATATGAAGCACAAAAAGCATTCTTTGAGGAAAAGTTTCCCACACTATCGAAAAAAGAAATTGAAGACAAAATACGCAAAGCTGAAGAGCTAGCAAAAAACAAAAAATAAACTATGGAACCAAATCAAGTAAAAGCTAAAAGCTATACATTATATACTAAAAATGGGTGCTGGTTAGGGCAAATAGTCCTTACATCTGATGGTGCTTTTATGGCAATAACAGATTATGGAAACTTTTCTTTTGCCTGGAGATCATATGGTAGCGGAGATTTCAGAGAATTTATATGTAGGCTTAATACAGACTATTTTGCCGGAAAGATGGCTAACGGAATGGGATATGTAGCTTATGGAAAAAAGATAGATAAGGCAGCCGAAGTATTCGCTGAAAAAATACTCCCTCCATTACAGGATATACTCAATAAAGAGATAGAATTAGAAAAAAATAACCCCTAAAATTAATCATTATGCACAATTGGTTTGAATGTAAAGTCTCCCATGAAAAAATGATGGAGAATGGATTACAAAAGAAAGTAACAGAGCCGTATTTGGTAGATGCTCTTTCTTTTACTGAGGCTGAGGCCCGTATTACAGAAGAAATAAAGCCATATATATCTGGAGAGTTCACGATACAGACAATAAAGAGGGCTAAACTTTCAGAATTATTTTTCAATGATAATGGAGATAAATTTTTCAAAGCGAAAGTATTGTTTGTTCATCTCGATGAAAAATCAGGAACTGAAAAGAAAACCCCTGTTTATATGCTAGCTCAAGCTTCAGATATTGATGAGGCGCAAGCCGTAATAAAGACAGGTATGGCAGGAACATTGGCGGACTACGAGATAGCTGAGGTAAAAGAAACCAGGATCATGGACGTATTTCCTCACTCTGAGGAAGAAAAGAAAAAGATAATCATATAATAACATCGCCCTACTTTCGGGTAGGGCACAAATAAAATAACTATGGGATATATAGGATTAGATAAAATTATAGATATAGATAATATATCAGATCTTGAAGAGCTATCCGAATTGAATATAGAATTAGATGAAATATTCGGTGAAATATCAGATAGCGAATTAATGAAAGAAATGGATTCTCGTGGATTACTTCCAAACGATGATAATGATGACGATGTGGATTTAGACGAAGTTGAAACATCTGATATAGTTGAACATTTATCTGGGCTTGGATACGAGGTGATAGAATCAGGTAAATTACCCGACCATCTATCCGAACTCCCCCCCTATAAACTAAAAGACCTGTTTTGTGATATGGTAGGCGTAAATCATCCCACGCCGAAAGACGAGTTAATGAAACTCATTGCAGCTAAAATATAAATATTTCAATAAAATAACTATGGAGGAAAAAGCAATATTCAAAGTCTCAAAAAATGAGCTTCAACACCAATTGCAAAAAGTTAGTAAATCGGTATTGGATAAATCTACACTTCCAATCTACACATATATACTTTTTGAGCTACTGGAAAACAAAAAATTAAACCTGACAGGATCTACAACGGAAATACAGATAGAGACAAGTATGGAGGTAATAGAATCTAATAATGTGCTTACATTCTGCGTGGATAAATCGATAATAAACATACTGAAAACTCTACCGGAGCAACCTGTTACGATTGAAGTGACAAAAACTCCAAATCATAACGAGGGAACAGCTAGTGTAACTATTGTTTTTAGCCACTCGTCAGGAAGTGCAATTATACCGGGAATGGATGCAACGTTTTTCGAAAAAATGAAAGAAACGTCCGGGCAATCTTTCATAATACCTGTAGAAAAATTAAGAAGAGGCTTAAATATGACACGAAAATTTGCGGGGACAGATGCGATGAAACCGACACAGTCAGCTGTATTCTTTGATCTAAAAGAAGATTGTATAACTTTTGTGGCTACTAATGGAGCCTATATGTCTCGATTCAAGGACGAATCTGTTAAGTGTCCGGGATGCGAGGGATTTATATTCAAGTTGGATGCAGTAAACATAAGCTCCTCTACACTGGAAGGACTGTCAGATATTGATGTGAAAGTAACGTCGAATAAAACAAACGTGAATATGTCGGCAGGTAGCCTAAAAATAACGTCAAGGCTGGCTGAAGGTCGTTACCCTAACTACAACAGTATATTTCCATCTGATAATAATATTGAAATAATGATAGATAGCAAAGCTCTTGCTTCTATCATAAATAGGTTGTTGATAGTTGCAAACCCCCTCGTTGCTCTTATAAAATTAGAAACAGGAATGATAGACTGCTCATTGTCTACATCGGATGAGTTTAGTAATAAATCTGCAAAAGAGATTGTAGAGGTTAGCAGCAATATGGAAATAACAATAGGGTTTAGCGGCTCTCAAATGATAGATATATTGTCTGTTATATATGGAAATGCAATACTGGCATTTTCAGCACCTGAAAGGCCTATTCTTGTAAAGCCGGAAATAAATGATGAGGATTGCGATTTAACTTTATTATCAATGCCCTTAATACTAAGATAAGGATATGACAAGAGAAGAGGAATATATAAATTTTCTTTCCTTAAAAATGGCAGTCAGTAGCCAAACAGGATTTGATGTAGAAAAAAGCGAATTAACACCTACATTATATCCACATGTGAAAGATACTGTACAATGGGCCATAAAGGGAGGATGCCGGGCTATATTTTCATCATTCGGGTTACAGAAAACAGTAACCCAATTGGAAATAGCAAGGCTTATAATAGCACACAAGGGGGGTAAGGCTCTTATTGTATGTCCTAAACGTGTCGTTATAGAGTTTAAAGCTCAGGCTAAAGAACATCTTAATATGGATGTAACCTATGTGAGATACATGACTGATGTAATAGACTGCAAAACGGACATAATGATAGCTAATTATGAACGTGTCCGGGATGGAGATATAATGCCGGATTATTTCATAATGACATCACTTGATGAGGCTTCGGTATTACGAGATTACGGTACAAAAACATATCAAGAGTTTCTACCTAAATTTTCGACAGTACCTTATAGATTTGTAGCTACTGCAACACCATCTCCGAATAGGTATAAAGAGCTAATACATTATGCAGGGTATCTAGGAATTATGGATACGGGGCAAGCTTTAACTAGATTCTTTAAACGTGACAGCACAAAAGCGAACAATCTGACACTATACGATCACAAAGAAGAGGAGTTCTGGTTATGGATGTCAACATGGGCGTTGTTTTTGACAAAACCTTCTGATCTCGGATATTCTGACGAGGGTTACGAATTGCCGGATTTGATAGCCTATGAAGAAGTTGTTAATGTAGATAACTCTACAGCAGGTGTAAATAAGGACGGACAGGTTAAAATGTTACGTGAAGCCTCAACAAAGGATTTCCGGGGAAAAGCAAAGGAAAGAAGAGATAACCTAGATGCTAAAGTAGATCGTATAGTAGAGATACTGGCCCGGCCTGAAAACAAAGATGATCATTTCTTGATATGGCACGACTTGGAAGCTGAACGACACGCCATCTGTAAAGCCATCCCTGAATGTAAAGCCGTATATGGCACACAAAAGGATGAGGAGGCCGACATCATTATTGACGACTTTAAGAATGGTCGTTTGAAATATCTAGCTGCAAAACCCTCGATGCTGGGAGAGGGTTTAAACTTCCAATATTATTGTCATAAAGCAATAATGATAATTGACGATAAATTCCACGATAAATTCCAAGCTATACATCGTATTTGGCGTTTCATGCAGAAATACAATGTACATCTATATCTGGTATATGCTGAATCTGAAAGCAAGATTTATCAGGATTTCATCCTGAAATGGGAACAACACAATAAACTCGTGGATAATATGGCCGAAATAGTACGCAAATACGGACTTTACGGACTGGATGCACAAGAAAAAATGATGCGATGGATGTTTGCCAGTCGTGAAGAATATAAGGGCACGGAATTTATATCTGTTAACAATGATTGTGTATTAGAGGCTTTTAAAAAGAAGGATAATTCTTCAGGGTTAGTAATTACATCTATCCCATTCTCTAATCATTACGAATACACACCAACTTATAACGATTTCGGGCATAATATCAATAATGATAAATTTTTTCAGCAGATGGATTTCTTAACACCGGAGATGTATAGGATCTTGCAACCGGGACGACTAGCCTGTATCCACGTTAAAGATCGTGTGCTATTCGGAAACGCTACAGGTACAGGGATGCCAACAATAGATCCTTTTCATGCCATGTGTATTTTTCATTATATAAAGCACGGATTTGAATTTATGGGAATGATAACAGTAGTTACCGATGTAGTAAGGGAAAATAACCAAACTTACAGACTTGGATATACAGAGATGTGTAAAGATGGCTCGAAAATGGGCGTCGGTTGTCCTGAATATGTATTATTGTTCCGCAAACCGCAAACCAATAAAAGCAAGGCATACGCAGATATACCGGTAGTTAAAGACCCGGAATCATATTCTTTGGCAAGATGGCAAGTAGATGCGCATGCGTTCTGGAAATCATCTGGAAATACATTGTTGACAGCCGAGCATATTTCCAATATGAAAATAGATCAGGTTAGGTTACTATTCAAGGATTTTGATAGAAACAATGTATACAATTATGAGCGACATGTAGAGATTGCCGAAATGATGGATAGAATAAATATTCTACCACGTACATTTATGGCTATAGACCCGACAACAGATCATCCGATGGTGTGGGATGATGTAGCGAGAATGAAGACACTTAATACTCGTCAGACACAGCATAACAAGCAAAATCATATATGTCCCTTGCAGATAGATATAGTCGATAGGCTGATAGATAGATATAGTAACGAAGGAGATGAGATATACGAGCCATTTGGAGGTATCGGTACAGTTGGTTATTGCGCTCTGAAAAAGAAGAGAAAAGCCTTCGTGACTGAACTTAATTATGACTATTGGATAGATGGGTTAGGCTATATGCGTGAAGCGGAAATGAAAGCATCCGCACCGACATTGTTTGACTTAATGGAAATAGAGACGATATGAGAATAATTATAAATTATGGAAAACAATATAACCGTTTCAGCAAAAGAGTGGCGGGAGGCTCAATCTATCTGGATGAGGATAGAAGAAAAGCTCTCTAAGCTACTAGAGGAGAAAGAAAACGAAATATTAACGCCTAGCGAGGCGTGTAAAATTCTAAGGATAAGCAGAAGTACATATCAGAGGTATGTACAGAATGGTATAATTGAACAACATCCATTTAATGAACAGAAACAGGGAAAAGTATTTGTATTGAGGTCTAGTCTCAATAAGCTTATCGAAGAGGGGAGGTTGTAGATGATTGATTTAATCACACTGGTAAAACCATTATCAGATAATGAAATTAGCTCAATCGTCGCAAAAAACCATCTCCAAACAAACTCTAAAGATGGAGTAGTCTTTTACGACAACCTGGCAACTAAAAATTTCTCTCAAGATAAAGGAGTATTCATACGGATAGAGACAAATAAAAAGCTAAAGATGGAGTGTAGTCTGCATAAGTTTTTCAATGAGATATCAGGCCGGGAAAGAAACAATTATAACATGTTCTCGATGGCTGAGGCTAAACAATCTATCAATCATCTATTACTCGAAAAAGATGTAAGTATAGACAATCTGAGGATATATGGTTACGAAATAGGTTTGAATATCGACGTATCTAGGGATTGTAACTATTTTTTAAGTAAGATGAAAAGTATAGGCCCGTCGGGAGATGAAAAGCAGCTGTATGTGAATGCCAGATACAAAGATGAGCGCATGAAGACAACACTATTCCACAAGGACGCCCGAAAATACTTCAAAGTATACGATAAGGTTTTTGAGTCTATGGATCGGAAACGAAAGATCATTCCTGATGCAAATATATTGAGGATAGAAACTGTATACAGAAGGCAGGAGAATTGTATGGTAAATAATTTCTTTAAGCCGGATAATCTTAAAAAGTTAGTTGAGTCATTTTTCCGTGATTGGAGGACAATCCAATTTGAACAAGATATTATCACGCCGAAAGGTACAGGGAGAGCCAGGCAGCATCTATGTATGCAGATTATAGAGCTCGGTAAAGATGCAGTACTGGCACAGGCAAAAGAGAGGCATAAAAACGGATCTCTGAAAGACTGGGAGTATAGAAATATAAGAGAATTTATCTGCAATGAATGGGATATAATCAAGAAAGAAATCCGGTTCATTCAGAGCGATGAGGAAAAGGAATACAGGCACTTGTTAGGAGTGTATCATACTATCCTAAGAAATGAGGAAATACGCAATTGACATTAAAATCGTAAATAATTATATATGAAACAGATACAAAAATCAGTGAATACAGATGGCTATAAATGGATAAACAAAATGTTTTTCATGGCAACTATTATAACATCCATAACAGGTTGGTAGCTTGTCGTATATTTCCCGAAAGGGAAAGCCGTAAGGCTTCCAAGAGGGAAATCAAAAAGACCGAATAATGAAAAAGATTGTACTCTCGATTTATTGTAACGAAATATCAGACACATCGAAAATTCATATAAGAGATATTATAAGATTGCTGTGTAAGATTACAGGTGTACACATGATCGAGATTGCAGAAATAGACATAGATAAAGAAGAAACTAAAAACGATAAATAAAATGAGTAAGATAAGAGAAATAATAGAAATAAATCCTCCTATATCTCTGTACTGGCCAGCATCAAGAAAAGAGGTTGTTAAAACAAAGGTGTATGAATGTACATCATGCAAAGGTACAGGAGGGATGTATCGTGATGGCCCGCCAAAAGAAGAGGGTTTTGAAGCTTGTGTTATGTGCAAGGGTACAGGATTGATACAAGCTGTAGCAAGTATAGAATGGCAATCTACAGGAGAAGTAAAAGAACAATTTAAAAGAGACAATAATGGAAAGAACGATAACAGATAGGTCAAAAACCCCGCAGCAATATAAAGACAAATGGATTTTACGTGTTGAATCGAAACAATACGGCGTGATAAGAACTCATATCCTACTATTCAACACTGAAGCTGAGGCTAACAATACAAAGATAGGCGATGTATACTCAACTGACAATATACTTAGAGAGGCGCATGAGCGAAAACCAAAGGCTCTGTCGGTACAACAGCCATTCGCCCTACTGGAAGTATTGGGGATAAAAGACGTTGAAAATAGATCATGGGAAACTAGTTATAGAGGTAGGATATATATTCATGCTTGTGGAACGAAGAAAAAGTCAATATATAGTTTGACGGAGAGTCAACAAGAGATAGTTTCGGATATTCCTCTAATTGGCACACTACTGAAAGATACTCAGATGATGTATTCGGCCATAATCGGACACGTCGATCTTGTCGCCATAACTGAAAATAGCTCTTCTATTTGGGCGATACCCGGACATTATCACTGGATACTTGCAAATCCTGTAATGTTTGAGACTCCGATTGTAAACGTTAAAGGGAATTTGAATCTCTGGAACTGTAACGAGCACCTGAAAGGTAAAAGTATACACCCATTAACAAAATAATAGACGATATGGGATCATGTGCTATAAAAATAAAGATTGAAAGCAATACACTTGTAGACATCAAGGGCAAAGAGTTATCCAACGGAGATATCATAGAGGTTGTGGATGAACGAGGTAGGCCTTGCCGCCATATAGTGTTATATAATAATGCGATAAATGGATATATACAGTACTTGTTTATGGCTCAGGATATTGTTGTTAAGCCATTCGATTGTGGCTTGTTGACTCAAAAATATATAAATGACGAGGGTAAATATATCATAGGAAACATAATTGACAACCCAGATTTGCTCACGAATAAATACTAGACATAGAAAAAGTTTCAGAATCAACGAAATAAAGCAATAAGAGCCACAATAAGAGCGATTATAGATATAATAAATGCTGTATTGTCTCTCCGAAATTGAATATCAGATCTTCTCTTAGTCTCCTGGTAGTCCATTATATTTCGAAATTCAATAGAGTTGCTCAATAAGTCGTTATCGCCGTGGGTATCTCTATCAAAATCATCTAAATCGTAAGGGTCGTTGGGATCATTGACACGCTCTATAGGAGTTTTATTTCTAAATCGATTCATCGTATTAAATTTTAGTAAACAAATATATATAAAATAATTAAATCACATTAAATAGAGAAGAAATGAAACAAGGAATAGAATTAAATAATAAGGATTATAAAGTAATAGCAAGGCATATAATGCAAGCTATTCAATTAGATAATGGATATGGACATGTGGAAGGTATATCATATCCGGATAAATGGGTATCTAAATTATCTAAATCGTTACAAATTTTCTTTGAAGCAAATCCAGATAAATTTACAGATGAAGATGTCGAAAATATATCTTTAGGAGGATATGACGAAAATCTGGAAATATACGGTGATCTAATTGGATGGTCTGAACTGGATAAAGTACTTAATGATTATTTTGATGAAGGCATGGGTGTCGGCATAGTTGAAGAAAAACCCAGAATAATGCATACCTACCATAGGGTTAAAAAATAAAATAACTATGAGTTTAAGATACAGTGTTATCGGCGACAATACGCCTGAAAATAGAGAGTGGTTGGAGAAGGTCGGGTATGGACTAGTTGTCAATAGTGAATTAGATAAATATATATGCGTATTCCATGATTCCTCTTATGCTGTTGGAGGTAACTTCATTCCAGACTATTTTTATCATAAGGCTATAAGCTGCATCGGTAACCCTCATTTATTCAGATCCGTAACAGCTATGAGGGATGATAGCGATTATATGCAGTGGTTTACAGATGGCAATATAAGGGTTTGCCGTAATCAATCAGATTTCAGATATGAAGTTTCAATACCTAGTAATATCGTGAAGGATGTTCACAAAGCTACTCTATCCGAACTTCAAGAACACTTCCAACGTGTATAGTAAAGTAACATTTTCTATACATATCAAATTAACGTGTATAAATTTTAAAGAAAAATAGATATGAAAAAATTTACATGGAATGATCTGCAAGAGCGGATAAATAATATGAGTGAAGAGCAACGTCAAAAACAAGTTTATTTCTTGACTGGGGACGACGATTCTTTTAAAGTTATAGACGACGTGGAATACGTGGAAAACGATGTATATGTAAATATATACGATCAAGATGAAGCTGGAACATTAGCAGACCTAATGCTTGCAAATGGCGAAGACTTCAATATTGAAGACTATAAGTTGTCTACACCTAAAGGAACACCTTTTTTGTGGGATGGAAACTAAAAATGAATGACATGAAAGTATTCAAGATCGACGACGGAGGCGTTATAACTTATGTAATAGCAAAAAATGAGAGTGACGCAATAGGAGAATATGTTACTAAAATGAATGCTGAGACAGATTGTATAGACCATATATCAGAGGTTGCATTAAATGAATTATCATCAATAATAATACATGATGATTTATCCGGAAAAGATATATCATTAAAGAAACTTATAGATAGGGAAAAATATACAGAATCTGATATCGTTGCTTGTTCTGAATGGAGTTAAAAGCATCATTATTTTAATCGAATTTTCGATATGACGAACTTTCGATAAGGAAAGCATAACTAACGTGCTATTTAGGATAGAGGCCTTTAAATTTGATTTAAAAGCCTCTATTTTTCATATAGTATAAGGTGGATATATTTTCGATACTTAGTGATATAATAAATAAGTAGCCAACAAACAACCGCCCCAACAACCGCCCCAAATAAACAGTGGCTGCATATAACAATAATATACAGCCACTTACAAACACCCATTGTGACCCCGGAGGGGCTCGAACCCTCGACCCATTGATTAAGAGTCAATTGCTCTACCAGCTGAGCTACGGAGTCGTTTGGTGAGTGCAAAAGTATAATAATTATTCTTTTTAAGAAAATTAATCTAAGAAAAATTAGCTTTTATTAATCACTCTTTTTCTTCGTCTTAAATAATATACTACTATAAATATAGCTAAACATTGATTTTGAATACAATAATTCTTCAGAGAACACCTTTTAACTAAAAAACATAGTTACAACTAAAACATTTAGTTATATTTGTTTTAAATAAATATCTAACATGAAAAACCTAACAAAAAAAGAAGAGGAAATAATGGACATTCTTTGGTCGCAAGGTCCTATGCGAGTCAAAGACATTCAAGATCTGTATGATGACCCAAAACCTCATGTAAACACAATATCAACATTAATTCGTATACTTGAGGACAAAGGCTATGTGGGCTACGAACCTACAGGAAAAGCTTACAGGTATTATGCACTGGTAAGCAAGGATAGCTTCAAAAAAAACACACTGACAAAGATAATCAGCGAATACTTCAACAACTCTTATTTGGGAGCAGTATCTTCACTTGTCGAAGAAGAGAAAATTTCCGTCGAAGACCTAAAGGGGTTAATAGAAAAAGTGGAAAATGCAGCTAAAAATAAAAAGTGATGGCAGACTTATTAATATACAGCACCAAGGTTTCCTGTGCTTTATTCTTCTTCTATATAATATATAAACTGGTATATAGCCGGAATAAATTTTTCAGAATAAACAGATTTTGTATTCTTTTATTTTATATCAGCAGCCTTTTTATCTTTCTTATAAAAATAAAAACCTCTGCACTAAACGAAGTACATCAGACCATTGCCGCATACGAATCATCACTGACCAGCGAATCGGCTCCGATAGAATTCATCCCCGCCACCTCCGCCACTTCTATAGTAGTCGCAGAACATGCAACAATAGATTGGATTAGGATAGTGGGAATCATTTATCTGGCAGGAGCACTCTTTATACTGATACGTAACACTTACTCTACTTTGCACATATTGGCTATGATAAAGGGATGCGAAAGACTGAAAACAGACGAAATCAATATTCTTATTACAGATAAAGACATCCCTTCATTCAGCTGGATGAATTACGTTATCATATCGCGAAAAGATTATAATGAAAACAAAGAAATAGTACTGACTCACGAATTATCGCACATAAAGAATAGGCACTCATTAGACTTGCTCTTTTCAGAGCTTTTCGTACTTTTTCAATGGTACAACCCCTTTGCGTGGCTTTTTAGAAGAGAACTGCGTAATGTTCACGAATTTGAAGCAGATAACTGTGTACTAAAATCAGGTATCGATACTAAAACATATCAAATTTTATTAATTAAAAAAGCTGTCGGCTCACAACATCTCACCTTTATGACCAACAGCTTTAACCACAGTAAACTCGAAAAAAGAATCACTATGATGTTAAAAGAAAACAACAATCCGCATGCAAAAATGAAGTATCTACTTCTGGTTCCTGTATTTGCAATTGCCGTATCAGTTTTTGCCCACCCTCAACTAACAAGTAAATTGGACGAGCTTTCAGACGCTGAAGGTATAGAAAAAAATGCTTATCCGCAAAAGACCGACAAGACTGATGAGAAAACTGAGGTAGCCGAAAATTCGGAAATAAACGTCGAACAACAAAAAACTGTCACCCACCCTTCCGACACTATCGACCTGAAAAAGTATAGGGTAGAAGCCTACAAAAAGGGCAAAAGAATCGATTTTAATTCATGGAAAAACTTTGAAAGAAAAGACGGCAAGATTCTTGTTACGTCAGACTCCGCATTTTATTACAAAGGTGATAAAATGCTATCCTATACTCACGGAGGAACAATTCACATTGCAGAAAACACCAAAAATTTAAACGCAGCAACAATACAACGCAGAATGATAGCTGCATATGCCATATCCCATGAAAAACAAAAGGATATGATAAATACAGCAGGAAGCGAAGAAGCTTTTTTTAAATCAATCGATTTGGATAAATACAGGATAGAAGCCTATCGGAACGGAAAGAGAATCAACTTTGATGACTGGAAAAATTTCAGCGAAAAAGACGGTTATATCGTTATAGACTTGGATTCGGCAAATTACTATAATGGTGATAAAAAAATCGGACAAGAGTCTGCCACTCCGGGACCGTTTCAAAAAAATATATCTAAAAACACTGAAAACCTGAATGGTGAAACAATCCAACAGAGTATAATCGGTATGGTTCTACTGCTAAATGGAATCAAGCCCCAATAAATAATCTTAAAGTATCAAAAAGAGCTGTATCCCCAAAATAAGGATACAACTCTTTTTCGTTTTCACTTTTCATTTTTCACCTATTATTCCTTACTTTTGTAGCCGAAGAGAGATTTCTCCTCCGTGTATCTTAGGATTAACCACGTAAAAAACAAAGTTATAGAATGAATAAAACAGAATCAGCGTTGGTCTTGTTTTCGGGTGGACAAGATTCAACAACATGCCTCTACTGGGCTCTTGAAAATTTCTCATCCGTTCGTACGCTGTGTTTTACCTACGGACAACGTCACTCCAAAGAAGTGGAAGTAGCAAAGGCTATTGCCGAAAAAGCCAATGTACCGTTCCAGCTACTGGATGCATCTATTATTAGTCAACTATCCGTCAACTCTTTGACAAGCGATATTGTTATGGATCAGGAAAAACCGGCAGACTCTTACCCAAATACGTTTGTACCTGGACGTAATCTATTATTTCTTACTTTTGCGGCTGTAATTGCTCGCTCGCACGGTATACGCCACATTGTAACAGGAGTATCAGAAGCCGACTACAGTGGTTATCCCGACTGTAGAGATACATTTATACTTTCAGCAAATGCTTCTATTAATCTGGCAATGGACGAACATTTCCAGATACATACGCCATTGATGTGGAGAGACAAAACTGCAGTATGGCAATTAGCTGATGAGCTGGGTGTTTTCGATATCATTCGTACTCAAACCCTGACCTGCTACAACGGTATCATTGCCGATGGTTGCGGACACTGCCCTTCTTGCAAATTGCGTAAACAAGGATTAGACAACTATCTAAAGACAAAACTATAATATGACAATAGAAGGACTTAGCCATTTAGGCGGAAAAACCGAATATAAAGATAATTATGCTCCTGATGTATTAGAAGCCTTCGAAAACAAACATCAGGGAAATGACTATTGGGTAACATTCAATTGCCCGGAGTTTACAAGCCTATGCCCTATTACCGGACAACCCGATTTTGCAACAATACACATCAACTACATACCTGATGTGAAAATGGTAGAAAGCAAGAGTCTTAAGTTATACTTATTTAGCTTTCGCAATCATGGGGCATTCCATGAAGACTGTGTAAATATTATGATGAAAGACCTTATTGAACTGATGAATCCGAAGTATATTGAAGTGGTAGGAATATTTACGCCACGTGGAGGCATTAGTATTTATCCGTTTTGCAACTATGGACGTCCGGGTACGAAGTTTGAACGACTGGCAGAAGAGCGTCTGATAAATCATAACCCACAGCAAATATATAAATAGTTAAGAGGCTTTAAAGCCTCTTTTTTTATTCTGATTATGCTATCTTAGGTCTTCGTTTTTGTACTCTTTTATAGACTACTGTAAACCAAACAGGCAGTATTATACCTTTACAAACCGTAGATATAGCAATTGCCCACCACACCCCAACAATGCCCATTTGCGAAGCCAGATAATAAGCCAAAGGGATGCGTAGCGCATTGAATGTGATGCTTATCACGGCAGGCTCTACTGTGCGGCCAATACCATTAAACATACCTTGTGTAGTCAACTCAAACATCATAAAAATCTGAACCAAGCCCATAACAAACAAATATTCGGCTCCGGCTCGCATAGCATTCTCTTCAGGAACAATAATTCCAAAAATTTGAGCACCAAACAAAATAAATGCAATACTGACAAAAACACCCAAGGTAAACATAACACGTATCGTATAGATATATGCCTTTTTACCTCTTTCCAATTTATTAGCAGCATAGTTCTGAGCAACAAAGGCACTCAGCGCCGTAGAAAATCCCTGTGATGTATTCCACGTAACGGCCTCTATCTGTCCTCCCGTTGTCTGAGCCATCATGCCTAAATGACCGCCATGAATAGAAGCCACACGAGCCAGATTCATATTGATGATGGCATACAATGAGTTCATTATTGAAACAGGCGTTCCCAGAAAAATTATGCGTTTAAGGTAAATACCTTTCGGCTTAATAAAGAAGGAGAAATCGCCTAAAATACGATTACCATATTTAATCTGATAAAAGAACAAAGAAAACACAAACAATTGTGCAGCAACTGTGCCAATAGCGGCACCGTGCAATCCCATCCCCATACCAAACATCAAAATAGGGTCGAGTATCATATTTAACACGAGCCCGGCTGCATTATTTTTGAACGGAACAGTACTTCGCCCTGCACCATTGTATATCCCTGCGAAATTGTATGACAAGAACTGAAACGGAAGACTAATAGTGAGTATTCGTAAATAAAGCACCGCATCGGCTGTAATATCAGCAGATAATTTGAAAAAAGACAAGATAGAATTAGCAAAAACAAAGAGTGTAGATACCCATACCACGCTAAGCACAATAGAGATAGTTGTAGAATGTGAGGCGTATATAGCTGCACGTTTCATTTTCTTCGCACCTATCGATTGACCGACTGCGACCTCCGATCCGATCATAGCCAGATATGCGACCGATGAAGTCAACCACAACAACATACCTATAGCACCGATTGCAGCTTCCGATTTGGTTGCTATTTCGGGGTGAGACACAGTACCCAGCCTGCCAACCCACGACATAGCCATCAGCGTGTAAGCCATCTGTAAAAAGCTTGTACCCATCAGAGGCAAAGCCAAGCGTATTAAGGTAGAGAATATTTTTCCCTCGGTAAGATTATGAATACCTGATTTCACGTGTATGAATTATAAATTTTTGAGCAGTTTGTCCCCATTTTCGCTATCCGAAAGCTCTTTAATTTCTAAAATAGTCTCCCACTCTTTCCTGAATTTTGCATTTGTATCAATCACAAAATCCTCTGAACCATACATCTCTATTTTCTCAAACAGATAACTTACGGTAATATGATTGATATCCAAAGCAGGTATAAAAGCGGGTACTAATGCGTTTTGAGATGGAGTCTCTACAATAAGACCGATATCCTGCAAATAAAAAAGAGTATCACTAGTCAATTTTGTCGGAATTTTATATTGCTCCGAAAGTTCATCAGCAGTATAAGGCATATCGCCTTTTTCAAACCGCTTAACAATCAAAGTCATTATTAGTAATGCAACAAAATCCTTATAGCGACGACTTATTTTAGAAGTTTCATGCTCGAAACTAAACTTATTTACATTCTGATAAGCAAAAGATAGCTGCACACCAAACAACACAAAAAACCATGTCAGTTGCAACCATAGCAGCAACAAAGGCAAAGCAGCAAAACTACCATATATAGCATTGTATTTAGAGATCCAAATCTGACCACCGATATACAGCATTTGGAATACCTGAAAACATATACCCGTAAACACACCGCCTAATAAGGCACTGGTAAACTTAACCTTCGTATTAGGAATATAGATATATAGTATTGTAAAGAGTAAAATGGTAATAAGAAAAGGAACAACTTTCATAAAAGGACCAATAACCAGTCCCAGTATATACTGTTGCTCGGCTGTAGTGCTCAAAAGAATATTAACCCCGGCATTGCATATAAGAAAAACAGGCGCAATAATGATAAGAGCCAGATAGTCCGTGAACATCCGAAAATAGGTACGTCCTTTTTTTATCTGCCATATTTTATTGAAGTTATCTTCTATGTTCGAAAGCAGATTGATTACAGTATATAATAACAAGATGACGCCGACGCCCAAGAAAATCCCACCCTGAGCATATTCGATCGATTTGTCGATAAAAGCTGTCGCCTTATTCAATATCTCTTCTTGTCCTGCAAAATAGCTAAAGAGTTGAGTCTTTACAATATTCTGAAAACCAAAGCCTCGAGCTATGGCAAACAATACAGCTAGCATGGGGACGATAGACAGTAAGGTGCTATATGTCAATGCTGATGCACGTGTAAAAAGTTGCTCTCCATCAATATTCCTGATGGCTAGGATAAAAGACTTAATAATATCGTACAATCCCATTTTACGAGACGATCTCTCGCGCTTGTTTATCCGCCAGATATCATACCTAAGAAATCGAATTACTCTTTTTACAAACTCTTTTATTCTTTCAATCATACGAGATTTTTATCCGAAATATTTACAAATATAGCTTGTTCTTTATAAGTAAACATACTTGATAGATAGAATCTTAAAAAATAGTAACAAATATATCTACCAATAAGATCAATCTTCATTACTAAAATTTGTAAAAAATCTCTACACTAGACCAATAACCTAACCATAAGAGACACTGTGTAGAATATTCACGAAAGAGGAAGACCGATAAGTATAATTTAACTTTGGCATAGAAATATAAAATATCTATACTGGGATATTTTTATTACTTTCGTGTTAGTAAATAACAATGATAGATCAAGCCACCATAGACCGTATAATAGATGCTGCACAAGTAGTGGATGTAGTGTCTCAGTTTGTTACGCTCAAGCGTAGAGGTATTAATTATGTAGGGCTGTGTCCGTTCCACGAAGACAGAACTCCGTCATTCTACGTTTCTCCATCTAAGAATATATGTAAATGCTTTGCTTGTGGCGAAGGAGGAACCGCTGTTCACTTCATTATGAAGCATGAGCAGCTCTCTTATTTCGATGCACTACGTTATCTCGCAAAGAAGTATAACATCGAAATACAAGAGCGGGAGTTAACCGATGAGCAGAAGCAGGCTTATAACGAGCGTGAAAGCCTTTTTATATTAAATGACTTTGCCCGAAATCATTTTGTAAAAACTCTGCATGAACATATCGAGGGTAAATCTGTAGGTCTAAGTTATTTTAAAGAGAGAGGATTCCGTGAAGATATTATACAGAAATTCCAACTCGGGTACAGTCTCGAACAAAGAGACAGCCTCACGCAGGAAGCTATAAAAAATGGCTATAAAGAAGAATTCCTTGTAAAAACAGGTCTCACGATAAAAAGTGAGAGTAACGGCGCTCTTATCGACCGTTTTCGAGGGCGAGTTATATTTCCCGTACACACGTTATCGGGGAAAGTTGTTGCTTTTGGAGGACGTATTCTAAAAAAGGCAGAGAACACAGGAAAATACGTAAATTCTCCCGAAAGTGAGATATACCACAAGGGCAGCGAACTATATGGAATATATTTTGCAAAACAAGCTATCACCAAAGCCGACTGCTGCTATCTGGTAGAAGGATACACCGACGTGATATCAATGCATCAGGCAGGTATAGAAAATGTAGTTGCTTCATCAGGGACAGCACTTACTCACGGACAAATCAGGCTCATTCATCGCTTTACAGAATATGTAACTATACTCTACGATGGTGATGCTGCGGGTATAAAAGCGGCGCTGAGAGGGATAGACCTCTTGCTTGAAGAAGGAATGAAAATAAAGGTGGTACTCCTTCCTGATGGTGAAGACCCCGATTCATTTGCACGCAAACAAAATGCCGAGTCGCTGACAAAATATGTACAGGAACATGAAGTGGATTTCATACGCTTCAAAACACAATTACTATTAGATGATGCAGGCAATGACCCTATAAAGCGAGCAACCCTTATCTCCGACATAGTAAGCAGTATAGCGGTTATCCCCGACAACATTATACGCAGTGTATATATAAAAGATTGCAGTATACTACTGAATATAGACGAACGGATACTTATTCAGGAAGTAAATAAGAAAAGGCTTGCTCACCTAGAGAAGGCTCCTCAGCCGAAAATAGATCCGGAACTATCGGCAATCAACGTTGACCTCTCGCAGCCTGAAGCGCATAGAGGGAAACCCGTTGTAAAAAAGACTAACATTGATAAGTTTGAGTTGGCGATCCTCTACTTTATTGTCCGTTATGGAATGGAAATATTGATAGAAGGAGGAGAAAATAATCCTGCGACAGGCGATATGCCGACAACCGTAATAGATTGGGTGAAATTTGACTTGCAAAGAGATGGTTTTTGGTTTACAAATCCTCTGTATAAAACAATACTGGAAGATGCAATAGAACACTCGGCAAATGAGTATTTCAACCCTAGCCGTTACTTTCTGGCTCATACAGACGCACATATAAGCAAAATTGCAGCCGAGTTGGTAAGCGACAGATATCAGTTGAGTAAACTGCATATAAAACAATTTGGTGAGAATCTTAAAAAGGAAGACACCCCTCTTGCCGAAGAAAAGCATCTCTGGAAAAACGTTCCTCGTGCAGTTACCGAGTTAAAAGATGCTCATATATCTAAACAGATGAAGGAGATCAAAGAAGATCTGGAAAAGAAACAAAAGGAGAAAGACTGGGACGGAGCTATTATCCTTATGCAAAAGCTTAAGGAAATGGACGAAATAAAAAAGATTCTGGCAAAAGAATTAGGCGAAAGAATTATTCTGCGATGGTAAACAGTCTAAAGTATTTATTGCCGTACCTTATCTTCACATCTCAATACCTTTAGAAAAGGAAATGCTTAGTCACATATCTATATAAAATACGACAATAACTCTTCGCAGAGACTTAAAGTACCTTATTCTTCATCCTCGACTATAAACCAGCGCGTACTATCTTTTTCTCTTGTAGCAGCTTGTCCCGGTTGCAAATCAGGAAGTTTCTTCAATATCGGTTCCATCTCCAATATCTCATCTACCGATACCAGATAAGCATCCTCTTCGTCATCAACTTCATCATCACCAAACAACTGCCAGTCTCCGTCTTCATCATAGAGGACGAAAGTTATCGGAGATCCGTTTGTTAGTACATAACTGGTTGTCAGTACCGATCTGTTTTTTTGTTCTTCTTTTAGCTTCATTGTTATATATTTTGAAAATAAAGGTAAGCATTATTTAATTAGACAAGGCCTGATTAACTCTCCTATTTATACGCCTTAACAAAGAAGCCTTTTTACATATATACATAAACAGCTTAGTGACAGGGGCGAAATAAAATATCTCAGCCATTATCTTCCGCTTCTTTATTGTTTTTATCACATCCTTATTTTGCACTTTGAGATTGGCTTCTGTAGATAACGATACAACTCTGAATATTTTTCGCAAATAATTACTAAGCATCATTTATTACAGAATAGTTGACACGAAGAATCAAGGATAGATAAGGACTTTTCGTTAAAACATCCTTAAAAAAGCTCAATAAAATTGCACAGGTCTTTCCTTCTTTTCCTAATTATATTTATTGGCAGTACTCTTGTACCTCCAAATAATAAGTTAAATGAAAAAATCGATAAGAATATTACTGCTTGGTATTTTATGTATATTTCAGTCATGCGAGATGATCGAATATCATCCGTACGATGGTCGCATTTCAGGGAAAACAGATATCAACAAAAAGAATATAGCACGAATAGAGGAAACTTGTAGAAACAAAGAAACAATACGGTTTGCGATGATTGGCGATACCCAACGATGGTATGACGAAACAGAGGCTTTTGTGAATGCACTAAATAAAAGAAACGATATAGATTTCGTTATTCACGGAGGAGACGTATCAGATTTTGGGCTTACCAAAGAATTTCTATGGCAACGGGATATTCTAAACAAACTGAAAGTACCTTATGTAGTCTTATTGGGAAATCACGATTGCCTCGCAAATGGGATAGAAGTCTTCAGGAAAGTTTTTGGTGAAGAAAATTTTTCCTTCATTGCCGGAAAAACGAAGTTCGTATGTTTAAACACCAATGCCTTGGAATTTGATTATTCGCTCCCTGTACCCGACTTTCAATTTATAGAACAAGAAATAAAAGACAAGAAGGATGAATACGATAAAACAGTAATGGCAATGCATGTCCGTCCTTTTTCAGAACAGTTCAACAACAATATAGCCAATGTATTTCAACGCTATATAAAAGAATTTCCGAATCTTCAATTTTGCCTCAATGCTCACGATCACAACATAGCAGTAGACGATCTCTTCGATGATGGAATAATCTATTATGGCACACCCAATATAGCTAAAAAGAAATATTTACTATTCACATTAAATTCAGATAACACCTATGACTATGAAGTGGTCGCTTATTAAATATATATCTTTTTTATCACTCATCCTATTATTCAACCTGTCCGGTTATTCTCAGAATGGCTACGAAAAACGTGTAGAAAAATATCAGAACCAGTGGGCCAATCTCATTCCTACACATATAAAATTTCAGTATGCAGGCGGCATGGGGCTTATATCGATAGGAACAGGATGGGACTATGGAAAAAACAATAAGTGGGAAACGGATGTGTTCTTTGGATTTCTTCCTAAATACTCAACAAAAGAAAATAAGATAACATTTACCTTGAAGCAAAACTTTATTCCTTGGACAAAGCCAATAGGGACAAAAGGATTCTATATAGATCCGCTAGCCTGTGGCTTGTATATCAACACTATCCTTAACGGAGATTTTTGGATAAGTGAACCCGACAAATATCCAAACGATTACTATTCGTTCTCTACGAAAATGCGTTTTAATGTCTATATAGGACAAAGGCTTACGTATAAGATTCCACACGAAAAGCGTTTTTTTGCTAAGTCTGTTACGGCTTTTTACGAACTAAGTACAAATGACTTATATCTTGCAAGTGCTTTTACGAACAAGTACCTTAAACCAAAAGACTATTTAAGATTATCGTTTGGTTTGAAGCTCCAATTCTTTTAAAAAATCAATATTGATCTTTTACAAACTTATTTTTAGAAGACAGCTTGATCGGATTGTTGGAGAACCAGTCTGTAAAGCTTTTCCATTTACTTTCATTCGCGGATTTCCACTGAAGAAATTCGGAAGGATCTCCCTGCATCAATATCCAATAGTTATAGGCTTCAAGGTGTCCGGCATCCATCAACAACTTTTGATAGTCGAGCAGTACATTTGGATATATATTCTCTATATTATTTTTATAGTAGATATTCAAAAAATTAGTGCGAATCTTACTCAATGTAGCCAAATCTAAAGTTTTGACATCCGGAAGAGACAACATAAGAATTGGTTCGTAGATACCACTACCAAAAGAGGATTCCGAATTATTTTTTAAATCTAGTCCTGCATATTTACAAAAACTGACAGACACAGCAGAGTCACTCACTATCGTGATCTCACTCTTATATGTCTCATAGAGCAACTTACTCATCTCAACCGTGCGATGTGTATTACGCTCCAGATTCATAAATAGTTCGCCGTAGAGCATCCCCCATACTTCATCTTCTGTATCTAAATATATTTTAGCTGCCCAATAATAATTAGAAGGATATTTAGGATCTGCTGCGATTCCCTTCTCAAAATAAGATAGTGCAGTGTATTTTTCATCTTGAGCCATATACGCATTTCCTAATTCAAAATAAAGAGCACCTGAATCGGGGAATTTCTTTATACCTTCCTCAAAGGTCTTTATTGCACCTTCATTATTTCCTATAGAGTTATAGCAAATACCCAACATCTGGAAAAATGTATCCGAAGCATCTTCATTTTCCTGTATCGGTTTCAGAATATTAATAGCCTCTTCATAATTTTCTTCGAGACAATGCGCATAAGCTATTTCGTAAGGATACACAATATTCGCCGGATCAAGCTTTTGAGCTTCCTTAAGCAGAGTGATACTTTCTTCTACTTTTCCACAGTCCATTAATTTTACTGCTTCTATTCCCTTTTGTGCCGCAATATCCTTTTTGGACTGCGAAAGCAAGGGAAGAGTTGAAAGAAAGAAGATTGATGATATAATTAAGATTTTCATTTGCGTCTAGTACATGTTTTTTATGGTGTTTAGCATAGCAAATATATAAATAAAAAAGACCGGAGATATAATTTCCGATCTTTTTTGCATTTATCTTAACGTCTATAAAACATTAATCATTGAATGTTGGCAATGAAGAGAACTCTTTCGAGTATCGAATCATTTGCTCTGCATAACCTTCTTTATAATTAATTTTCACATCTGTAATTTTACCATTGCTATCTTTCACCAATTCGAAAGTAGGGTTTACAAATCCCTTGTAAGGCTTCATATTCAACTTCTTATAACGAGCTAAAACTTCACTATGCAATTTTTGGTCTACCTTGACAGCATAATTTTCTACAATCGCTTTTGCCCCTTTAAAATCGCCTTCCGATTTTATACGTTGAATTTCAGCTAACAGATCCCCAAACAGAGTCCGTAATTTATTGTAATCGTTCACTACAACGTATGTTTTTCCGTCTCTCACTTTATATTCGACTACATTGTCTGCTTTTCCTTTTTCATAAACCCATTTAGCGATCAACTGACGATTGCGCATGTGCGATTCTTCTATATTCTTACCCGGTTCTATCCGCACCAACTGAGTCATAAGACCATTCATCATAAACTTATAATACTCCGCTTTGTATGCATCGCCATTCGGTATTATACCTAGTTCTACAAGCTTAGGATCGGCAAGGAAATAAAGACCGAACAAATCGGCACGGGCTTCTTCTATTGTCGAGCTGAATTCTCCTAATGCATTCGGATCAACCTCCGGCAGCAATTTACCCGAGCCATGCCCTAAACATTCGTGAAGGTCGGTATGCAATACGTCTGTTATAAAACCATATTGCTTTACTGAGTTAACTTCATGTTCAGACCACATAAACTCATCATTAAAGCCTGTATGTGCTCCAGCAGCATCGTAGGCCTCCATTATATTTTCTATTGTCACCGATTTTGACCCATGATCTTTCCGTATCCAGTCGGCATTAGGCAGGTTGATACCGATAGGCGTTGCAGGATAACAATCTCCGCCCAGTTGAGCTACTGTAATTACTTTTGCAGATACCCCCTTCACACTTTCTTTTTTGAAACGTTTATCCACCGGAGAGTGATCTTCAAACCATTGAGCGTTTGAGCTGATAACTTCTGTTCGTTTGGTAGCTTCTACATTCTTGAAGTTTACCACCGATTCCCAACTTGCTTTAATTCCTAGCGGATCACCATATACTTCGGTAAAGCCATTTACAAAATCAACCTGAGATTTCAGATCTTCTACCCACGCTATCGCATATTCGTCAAATGTCTTTAGGTCTCCTGTTTTGTAATAAGAAATCAGCTTAGTGATAACAGCTTTCTGTTGATCATTTTCAGCTACAGCTTCAGCCTTCTCTAGCCATCCTACGATTCGTTCAATAGCAGGGGAATAAAGACCTCCTACTTTCCACACATCTTCTACCAGCTTGTTCCCTTGTTTTACAAGGCGGCTGTTAAGACCGTAGGAAATCGGAGTTTGATCTGTCGTATCTTTCATAGCTCCATAGAAAGCCTGTACTTCTTTCTGAGTGACGTCTTCTCCATAATAGTTATTAGCTGAAGAAAGAATTAGGTCGTTACCCGACTGATTTACTTTCTTAGCCATCACATTCGGATCAAACATGACAGGAGTAATCATTTTTATAAAATCATCTGCATTCACAGATTCATTCCCCGAACGGCTGGTTCTTGGAATCAGATTATCGGGTAAGGCTTTAACCTGTTCGGCAAAAAACTGTTTAGAAAAGCCCGGAAGGAATTTTTCTTCTCCATAGTGGTGATGTATACCGTTAGAGAACCAAACACGTTTCAGATAAACCTCAAACTCTTTATAATCGTTCGTATTCTTGTCTCCTTTATAATTTTCATATATAGCTTCGAGCACACGGCGGATAGCCAGATTGTATTTATTATTTTGGTCGTAAAGAATATCACGCCCTTCGATGGCTGCCATCGATAGATAGTAAACCAGTTCCTTTTGTTGTAACGAAAGGTTATTGAACCCGGGAACGTAATAACGTAGAATTTGGAGATCGGCAAAGGCATCAACCTCATATTTAAAATCAGCAGGAACAGAGTCTGTCAATGCAGCCTCTCCAAGGGATGCTTTTTGCGTTCCTCCACAGCCTGCAAACAACATTGAAAATCCTGTCATAGCAATTAATACTGTTTTTTTCATTGAGTTATATATTTATTGTTCGATAGTCTCATTATATCTATAATCTCAAAAAGGTGACAAAAGTGACACTTTTTTGATTGTTTTTACGTGTTACCTTTTTATTGCGAAGAGCAGGTTAAACGATATATTAGATATTTTATTCCAAAAGTAATAAAAATAGCAAAGAATATATCTCATTATTCATGACATAGTTTATTACAAATGATTCTGGTCTGGATTATTTAACTAACTTAGGAAAATCTTTTGTATTGCTAACTATCATAACAACAATACCATGAAAAAAATTTATTTATTTTTTCTCCTTCTTTTGAGTTTATCTATAACCCAGTGTACAAAACCCGGTCCTAAAATTATAGAAAGACCTGTGTATGGATTACAGAATACAAAAACGATTGAAATAGCCAAGATCATCCTGACTGATTCAGCCACAATTTTGTATATAGATGCTTATTCTTATCCGGAAACCTGGATTCGGATAGATTCGGCCACATATATTCAAGCTGATGGAAAAAAGTATATAATAACAGGAGCAGATAGCATAAAACTCAATAAAGAGCATTGGATGCCCGAGAGTGGCGAGACTCATTTTACACTATTCTTTCCGCCGATACCAAAAGGAACTAAAACAATAGACTTTATTGAATCTGATTGTGATAATTGTTTCAAGATATGGGATATCGACCTTACAGGAAAAGCTAAAGCTTATAAACCCTCTTTACCTGATAATGTATTGAATTATAAAACCAATAAAGATTACAAGCTACCGGAGCCTGTATTTAAGTCCGGCAGGACAAAAGTGACTTTATATCTGACAGGGTTAAAAGATGGGTATGCAATAGGCGAACCCGAGCTTAGCGTAGAAAATATAATTGCACAGGAAAGGGATGGAGTTGCAGGGAAAAAAGAATCAGATGGGAAATACACTTTCGATGTAGACCTGTATTCTACATCCACAGGATATCTTTTTTGTAATAATATATCGATAAAGGTAATACTCAACCCGGGAGAAGATATGGAAGTATATTATGATGCGACGGCTTTCTCAAAACGGAATTCTCGCTATAACCCGCAGCCGGATTTAGCTTTCGGAGGATTCACCGGCGGATTATCCGAGCTGAATACACAGCTTTTACAATACAAAGATTCTGTGATTGCTTATAATTTTATGTTGCATGCATATTGGGATCTTAGCGATCCGGCAATTCTGGACATGGACAGCGAGCAGTACCTTGATTACATCTTTGGGCTTTATGACGAAAAGATACAGAAAGTTGAAAAATCAGACCTGCCTCAAGCTATGAAGCAAATTGTGAAGTATAATCTAAAAAGTTCTCTTATAAACAATATATCCCTGAAACACAGAGTATACGAATTGAGCTATCGCAAAAAGAACAAACTGGATTGGAATAAACCTGTTGAAAAAACTCTTCCTAAAGCAACAGAAAAAGATTTTCTTGCTCTTAAAAAAGTAAATCTTAATGACTCGATGTTGGTTTACTCTGATGATCTTAGTTATACGGTATTAAGCTTGCTGAATAGTAAACCTGCTGATTTAAGTATCGAAGAGATAACAGATACCAAATCCGGATATTTCCAAGACATGGAAAAGGTTTCAAAAATAATAAAGAAAGGTTTTCTTTTGGAAGAACTAACGTCAAATGATGAAAAGAAATTGTCTGAAGCTTCAACACCGTATTATAAAGAGGTATATACACAAATCTTTGAAAAAAGTAAGCGAGAACAGGAAGAAGCATTGGCAAAGGGTGGGTTTATGATTGAATCAACACCGGTTGTGACAAATGATAAAATACTGGAATCTATTATTGCTAAATACAAAGGACAAGTTGTTTTTGTCGATTTTTGGGCAACGTGGTGCGGCCCGTGCCTGATGGCTATGAAAACAATAAAACCAATAAAACCTCAAATGAAAGAGAAAGGGGTTGTTTCTGTATATATTTCGGGAGAAACATCGCCTAAGGGTAAATGGACAAGCATGCTGCCTGAGATCGGTGGTCTACATTATTACCTTACAGATCTACAATGGGGTGCTTTGGAAAAGAAATATAATATAGATGGAATTCCAACCTATATGATTTTTGACAAGAACGGTAAGAAAGTTTTTGAAACTACAGGATATCCCGGAAATGATAAAATCTTAGAAGAATTATCGAAAGTATGGTGAGTGAATAGCATAAGCTCTATTTTAAAAAAGCTATCCGTATCTTTTCAGAGATACGGATAGATATATAAAGTACAACTATATGTCTTATCAAGCCGCTCTACCCTCTCAATACAAATAACGGAGTATCTGAGTGGAACAACATCTTGCGGGAGATACTAGGGCTAAACATCCGGGCAAATATATTGCGTTTGCTAGTTGTTAGTGCCAATACCTGTATTCCATCATCTTTTATATATTCGTCGAGGCTTTTCAGCATATCGGAAGTATCGATGAGCTTATAATCGAGATTCAAATTTGGATATTGCTTCGAGAAGTACGTTTTAATACCTTGAAGCTTAATTTCGTCCCACTGATCCGATTTTTTCACAGCAATATGAGTCAAAGAGATACGGATATCCTGATAAGGTTGTAATAATTTAGCTAACAAGTCGAACGAAATTAGGTCTCTTTGGCTAAAGTTTGTAAGAAACGCAATGTGCTTCACATCCTTGAAATCCTTAAACGGAGTATTCTCGGGAATGGCTATCAGCGGCACATGTGTCATTTCTATCACTTCGGCTGTTACGCTACCTATCAGGTCGGCATCCTTCTGGTCTTTCCCTCTAGTGCCCATTACGATGATTGATGGCTTATATTCCTTTGTAAATGTCACAATTTCTTCTTCGGGCAAGCCCTCTCTAAGTACATAAGAATAATTCACTGACGGAAATTCGCCTTCAGATACTTTCTTATCGATGGTATTGCAGAGGCGTTGAATATTCTCTTTTACTTTCTCTATTATGTTTTGAAATTCCTTTTCCTCTTTCCCCTGATAGGCAAAAGCCTCTGCCATAGGAAGGGCGGTAGGATAATAAGGATTGAAATACACATGGAGTATTTTGACCTTTGCACCCAGCTCACGAGCCAGATTGAAAGCGATACGACAAGCCTTAAGAGAGTAATCGGAGAAGTCCACAGGGATTAAAATCCTTTGGCGTCCATCATCGGTACGATATGTTTCTTCCTCATCGTAGCTAAACAAATGGCGACTTTCTACAACACTCAACGCCTTAGGAAGATCAGATTCTTTTATTCGGATACGAACTCCGGCCGATACTCCGGGATTATCAAGATCTACATCATTGATATGTACTTCAATGTTCTCACCTTCCAATACATGTTTTAATATTTGGGCTTTTTCATTTGTATGAATAGCTAGTGTTACTAATTTATCTTCCATAATCGGCATATTTATATAATTTCTTGTACAAATTTTGTAATCGTTTTTTCTCAGTATTGCAAATTATCATGTTTGCAGCTAAAAACGTTCGGATATATTTGAAAAGAGATGAACACTTTCTGGCGTATTCATCTCTCTTATTCTCTTAGGCCTCCCTTGATTCCATCATTTCTAAAGCCATATCCAAAATAGTGGTATCATCAATAGAGACATATCCTCCATCCGGGCCCGGTTCTATATGAATTCCGCAGCTTTGACCTTTTTCGTAACTATATCCGCCAAAGTAGTTCCATACAGTTTCCACCGGGAGTTCTAACTTTTCTGCTATTTGGTGTATACTTCCATCCGGTAAGGTGTCCTTAATCCTTCTTAGCTCTGCAAATCTGATAACTCTAGTCATACTCTCTAAGTTTTAAATGGTAAATGATTAGGAATATGTTCTAAAGTTATAAAATTCTTTTTTGAAAAACAATGGATTTTATGTGGGAATATTAAATACTGCGCTATAAATGGCGATCGAAATCACCAGAACCCAAATCGTGCACATTAGTATCTGAGCCCTAACTTTTGTGTAGACAGGAATTTTCAGTTCTTCTTTAGGAACTTTTAAGATATACCTGCGTGAGGTTAAATAAACATAATACATAGAAATACCGACCAATGCACCCCATATTGCACCTCCAACAACGTCGGATACAAAATGCACTCCAAGGTATATTCGGGAGTACCCTGTTATGCATGCCCATAAAAGAACGGTGATTGTATAATATTTATATCTGAAAAGTAGAGATGTAAAAGCGACAATACCAAAACCATTAGCGGCATGATTGGATATAAACCCATACTTTCCTCCCCGGTAATTACGCACAGTGTCTACATAGTTCTGAAAGTCGGGATGATGGGTAGGTCTGAGACGTTCAAAAAAGGGCTTTATTAGAGAAGAAGAGACATAGTCACAAAGCACGCCAACCAAAACGGCACAGAGTAATAACAGAAGTGCCTCTTTCCATTTTATTTTGTAAACAAAAACACCTATTGCAACGATTGCGAGTGGAAGCCATACAAGCTTGCCGCTATATATCCACATAAAAACATCCCAATAAGAGGTATGCTGATCATTAAGCCACAAAAAGAGATTCCTCTCATAGGGTAAAATTCGTTCTACTAAACTCATTAAAATAATATTCTCATGTAAATATATAAATGGAAGAAAAGGAATCAGATTATTTCCAGTTTATCGCGTTGTATCCAGCCCACTGTACCATTATCTATTTCTACTTCAAGCCAGTTACGATCTTCTTTTGTTATCGACACCTTCGTTCCTGCGTGCAATACTGTAAGCTCTTTGCTATTTATATCGGGAGAGCTAACCATAGAAGCCGAAGCAGCCATTACTACCGCTGTGTCCCGGTATTCCAAGCGGCTCTTTTGCCTAAACGAAAACACATTGGCAAATATAACGACTATAATGAATACTATGCCGGTATAGAAAGCTATTTTTTTAATCGTAATCAGTTTCGTGAAGAAGAATAATACTAAACAGCCGATCAATAGGAGAAATGAAACAACACCGATATTCGCCCAACTATTTGAGCTAAACAGATTTTGTACCCCATTGAACCAGATGCTAAGAAAGAACGTATCAGCAACAGGAATCTTATCTTCAATCTTAGTCATAATATAATCTATATTATGCTTCGTATCCCTGTCTCCCGGATCGAGCAAATGTGCTCTTTCGTAATATAGGCGGGCTTTTGCAATTTCATTAACCCGATAATATGAGTTCCCAAGGTTATAATATAATTCCGCAGACTCTAACCCCTGTTTCTTTTGTTCATTCTTTTCGTTTTCGAGCAAATCTATTGCTTTGCGGAAGTCTCCGCTATTGTATAACTCGTTCGCTTTATCAAATACAGTATTATCACCGCCCTTATTGTCTGCAATCGTAGCAGAAGGCTTCACTGTTGCACTATCTACTTTTACATTGGTTGTATCTTGTGCATATGAAGATATAGCGAATACAAAAAGGAAGAATATGTATGATAATATGACTCGTTTCATCTCACGCATCATTATTTTATTTTTTTGATTGTATTTTCCATTTTACCGATAGCATCTACCGTATCGTTATAGAGCTTATCCATCGCATCATCCGATTCTGACGGAGCATAACGTGCAAACTCTCCGGTATCGAGTATATTTATAAACGTTCCTATAATATCGTCTCCAACTCCGTATTTGCGAAGCTCTGTTTCAATATTCTCTCTATTGAGATCAGCTACCGGAATAGTCAGTTTATCGCTCAGATATCCCCACACAGCACGAAGTATCTCTTCGTAGAAATTATCTTTTTTATGTGTAAGCAAATATTGTTTGGCAAGTTTCAGGCGTTTAGTTGCAACTTTATTTGCCTTCTTGGTACGCATCAGGGCTATATCTGCATTTGCCTGTATTTGCTTCCTATATATAATCGAGAAGATAATAAACAATGCAAGCGGGATGAGATAGCAAAGAACATAGGAAAGAGAGCCGACAAAAAAGTCGTTCGGATTCTTAAACGAGTAGCTGCCTGTTTTTATATAACGTATATCCTGATTTATCTCCAGTTCCTTCTGATTAGAATAGCTTGTTGATACATTCTTCCCTGCATTCGGATCTTTATCTACATCCAATTCGTAAGATGGAGAAGATACCGTTTTGTAAGTATTGGTACGTGTATCGAAATATGAAAATTCGATAGGAGGAATAGTAAACTTACCCGGATAACGAGGGATAAACATATATTCTATCGTCTTTGTACCCGACAAACCGTTCTCAGTCAACTTATAATCGTTTTTCACCTGAGGATCGTAAGTCTCTATATCTTTAGGGAATTTTATTTCCGGATTCTTTATAAGCTTCAGGTTACCTGTACCCGAAATATTTAGCTTGATGGTTACAGCATCATTCGCTTTCACTTTCTGTGAAGAAATAGTAGGCGTAAACGTAAATGCACCCACTGCTCCCGAAAAGTTAGCAGGTTTATCTTGTAACGGAAGAGCCGAAATATCGACAGTAACAGGTGTTGTTTTCAATATCTTCTTAGCTTCTGTCATCACATCCTGAGGACCGAAGAAGGTCTGTACTTTACGTCCTGAAGAAACCTCAAAAACAATCTCCATCGTTCCCGAAGGAATGGTTATCTTGCCCGAGCGTTGAGGGAACAACAAGGTCTTCTTTACATCTATTGCCATGTAGTTTCGACCTTTATAATGCTCAGCTGTCATTTGTCGGTTTGTGGCCATATCAAAATCCTCTGTCATGAAGCCTTCAAATTCAGGGAATTGTATTTTACCAACATCTCTGATATTAAGTACGGTATAGAATCGGAATGTTACTACAACAGCTTCCTGTTCTTTTACTTTAGTTTTAGAGAATATGGCTCTTACAAAGGCATCATCAGGACTCACATTTCCTTCTTTTGATGTCTGGGTAATAACTTGAGGATTACGTCCCGGCTGTTGAGGCTGTGCGTTCTTATCGGGTGGCAATACTTTTATTTGAGCCGTTCCCGACCTATAATTCTTACCATTAGCCTTAATTGACGCAGCAGGTAGTGTAAATGTCCCTTCAGCATTAGCCATCAGTACATAGGTGAAAGTTGTATTGCTCTCCGAGCTAACTTTCCCATTGATATTAGAAGAGCTATAAACCTGAGATACAGAAGGTCCGAAAAGAATATCAAATCCTCTTATCTCATCAGGAATCTGGATATTGTTTCCACTCCCTCCTTTCAATATATATTGCAGTTGTATCTGAGCTCCTTTTACGGTAGATGCAGGAGCATTGATGACAAACGAGATGTCATCGGCCAATATTTTTGAAACACTTATGAGTAATAATATCAATAAAAACGAACACCTCTTCATTACTCTCTCAATTTATTTTTCTAAAGATTATCACAAAAGTAATATTTTTACTTTATATAGCTTTCAAGTCTTGAACACGTATAACTACCGAATCTATTTTCAGCACCTTGTCGTTAGTCACCGACTCGTCGTATACATCTCCCCAAATATCTCTTACTTTCCGTCCGGTAGGAGTCGAATACTGAACAGTCACTGAACCCTCGGGCAATACCATTTCTCCGATTTTGCGAGGTTGCAAGAGTAGTTTTCGCATTTCCACTACTTTGTATGTTTTTCCGTTTATTACTTCTTCAGAAAATGACTGTCTCAAGCGGGTTATATCACTTGAATAGAAATCATTCGGATACGGAAAGTCTACATCCACGATCTTATATATATCCTTTGTTGTATATAGACGATAAGAGAGGGTTAACGTATCCGAGAGGTTAACACTGGTTTTGGAGGCTACCACTTTTAGAAAAGCATCTACATCCTTCACCTTAGCTATATTCTCTTCTAGTGATCGTACTTCTATCTTTAAACTTTCCGATTTATACTTCTTACCATCGATATTCACTTCTGCCTGTGGCAAAGAAAACTTACCCTTTTCGGGTGCACGAAGTATATAGGTTGATGTAGCCGAAAAAGACTGTACCCTCTTCCCTTTTTTAAACACGGTAGAACTTGATGCGGACAAAGAAGGCCCGTAAAGAATTTCAAACCCATTCATATTTTTGATGATTACAGGTTCTTTCACTTCCTTATCACTTTCCACAATATAAGCGACTGTAAACTGCTCTCCAACAGTTACCGTTTCAGGTGCTTTTATCCTCACTTTGTTCTCCTGTCCTGCTAAAGAGATATAAAAAGATAAGGCGAAGAACAAAACTAAAAGCCGATGAAATGAGAGAATATTACTTCTTTTCATTATTACCAGTCTTTATTCTGCTTTCTGTTATTTTCATTCTTTTGTTTGCGTTCCTGAGCCTTCGCTTGGTTTACGCGTTCTTGAGTATTTTTTTCGTCTTGCTCTATAGCTTGCAACATCTGTTGCATATTGTCTTGCGACATTTGATTTTGATCCTTCTGATCTTTTTGGTCTTGTTTCTGATCCTTGTTCTGATTCTGGTCTTGGTTTTGATCCTTATTTTGGTCTTGTTTTTGATCTTTGTTCTGATCTTTATTTTGATCCTTATTCTGATCTTCGTTTTGTCGGTCTTGTATCATTTTCTGTACAACAGCCAGATTATAACGTGTATTATCATCTTTCGGATTCAAACGCAATGCGTTCTTATACGCTTCCATCGACATTTTCAGATTATCCCCCTGTTGTTGTTGGGGTTGTTGGGGCTGCTGCCCCTGAGGTACGGGAGCTTGTTGACCTTGTCCTTTTTCATTTGCTTTCTTTTTCAAGAAAGTGTTTCCCATATTACTCCAAGCAGCACTCATCTTGATGGGATTCTGATTCTCCAATGTGAGATAATGTTGATACTCTTTCAAGGCATCGTCCCACTTTTGTTGTTTGTAATATGCGTTTGCAAGATTGAATGAAGCTTCTTTCGATGCGGCATCATCTTTCAGCGCTTTGTGATATTCGGCTTCGGCAGCACCGTATCGTTGGTCTTTATATGCCTTATTACCTGAGCGAACGGCTTTGCGTGATTCTTTCTGAGCCGATAAACTAACTGCGATCAGGGTAAAAAGTGTTATAAATATAATTTTTTTCATTTCGTCGATATTCAATTATGATGTCATTTCAAAACAAAGTAATAAATCTTATATCTCTCCGACTAAGCTCTTCGTTACCTTAGCATGACAAAAAACGTGCATTACTTATCTTACTTAAACAACCTTATATTTCTGAATATTCTATTCTTCTTTTCGAAGATACAAATCTCTACAAAGAGTAAAACCAATAGAGCCCATGCAAAAATCTGATATTTTTCGTCATATTCAGAATATGCAATACCATCTATTTCTTTCTTCTGTAGTTTATCCAGCTCTGCCTGTAAGCTTTTCAGCGCACTGTTAGAATTATCAGCATGCGCATACAATCCTTCTCCGGCTTTTGCTATCTGACGACACATTTCTTCATTAAGCTTGGTAACTACGGGTTGCCCTTGCGTGTCCCTTTTTATATCTCGTGAATTTTCAGCTTCGGGAATCATTGCACCCTCTGCCGTTCCTATTCCTACTACATTCACATGCACACCTTTACTCGCAGCACGGGCAGCAGCCTCTTCTGCATTACCCTCATGCCCCTCTCCGTCTGTGATAAGCACAATAGCTTTATCTATATCGGCATCGTTAGAGAAGCAACTCATGCTCATATCTATAGCACTACCAATGGCAGTACCCTGTACAGGCACAAGACTCGGATTGATCGTTTCGAGGAATAACTTCGCCGATTGATTGTCAGGTGTCAGAGGTAACTGTATAAATGCCTCTCCTGCAAAAACCACAATTGCTACCTTATCATTCTTACGTTCATCGATAATACGAGTCAATATTTGCTTTGCCTTTACCAATCGGCTCGGGCTTATATCTTCCGCCATCATCGAATTAGAAACGTCTATAGCAATAACCAGCTCTATTCCTTTTTTATCTACTTTCTCAACCTTTGTCCCAAATTGTGGACGAGCCAAAACGATGATACCAAATCCTATTGCAACCATCGTTATCCAAAATTTAAGATAAGAACGTTTTAACGATAGTTCCGGCATCATTTTCTTCACCAAAGACAATGTCCCCAGCTTTTCCACACTTTTACGTTTAGCTATATTCAATAAGATAAAGCCAATAACAAATAAAGGTATGGCAAGGAACAAATATAGGAATTCGGGATTTGCAAACTTAAATACACTCATAATTAATGCTTACACTTGTTTTATTTATGGAATATTTCTCAACCATGTACGTCGCAGAATAAGTTCTCCTCCGATCAGCACTAAAGCCATAATTGCAAAAGGCAAATAAAGCTCTTTACGCTTTGTCACAGTATTTACACTTATATGAGACTTTTCCATTTGATCTATTTCGTCATATATGCCACTCAAACTGGTATTGTCCGTAGCACGGAAGTACGAACCTCCCGTTTTAGAGGCTATCTCGGTCAATGTGCGTTCGTCAAAGTCGCCCGATACATTCATCGATTGCATTCCGTACGGAGTCATGACACGTGCCACTGACGTTCCTCTCGAACCTATACCAATCGTATAAACACGTATTCCGTATGATGCGGCCAGCTCAGCAGCTGTCAACGGCGCAATCTGTCCGGCGTTGTTAGAACCGTCTGTCAGAAGGATAACAACACGAGATTTCGACTGACTGTCTTTCAATCTGTTTACGGAGTTGGCTAGTCCCAATCCTATGGCTGTACCATCTTCTATCATTCCGAATTTAACTTCGCTCAATAAGTTGAGAAGTACCCGGTGGTCTGTAGTCAACGGACATTGAGTAAAACTCTCACCCGCAAAAATGACCAAACCGATACGGTCGCTTTGCCTGTCGTTGATAAATTCGGATGCAACTTTCTTTGCCGCCTCCAAACGAGTTGGAGAGAAGTCGTTCGCCATCATGGTTCCTGATATATCCAGCGCCATAATAATGTCTATCCCTTCCGACTTGGATATATCTGAAGAATTGACACTCTGAGGTCTTGCCAACACTATTATAACAAGGGCAATAGCAATTACCCTCAACAAAAAGGGAAAGTGACGCATATATACCCTCAGTGTCGACGGTGCTTTTTCGAATGCATAGCCAGAAGACAACTTGAATGTAGCCTGCATTTTCCTTAGCTTAAAGATATACCACCCAATAAGAGGTATAAGCAATAAGAGTAAGTATAAATATTTCGGATTGGCATATTCCATTTCTGTATCTTTTAGCTTTGTTTATTATTCATATTTTGATTTCCTGTTGCACTTGTTTCCCCCTGCGCTTCTTTTCCTTCCTTCTGTTCTTCCAATGTAGGTCTTTCTTCTATCTTGGTCTGATTTACAAACAAGAATGCATTAACCAAACTAAGGTCGTTTTCATCGGCAAAAGGTGTATATTTTGCAAACTTCACAAGATCGGACAGTTTCAGGATTTGAGCAAGTCCGTCTGTCGCAGATTTTGTATCTGTAACCAGATGAACAGCGGCAATAATATCGTCCGATATCATTTCGGGAGCAGCAATATCAAAACGACGACCAATATACTTACGAAGGATATCAGTCAATTCGGTATAATATTCTTTCTCCATACCTCGCTGCCACATTTTTGAATCCTTGAGTTTATCAAGACCCTGCAATGCTTCGACGTGAGGAGGCAATACAATTTTAGGAGTAAAATAATATCCTTTTTTCTTTTTCCTGTAATAGAGATAAACTAAGGCAGCAATCAATAATATAATAAGAGATGCCAGGAAAAGTATATACAAGTATTCCAAATAATCGAGCCATACAAATGGAGGAGATTGGACATCCTTGATATCGTTAATCTGAAGCTTAGCAAAATCGATAGAGTCAGTCTCATGATTTTTCAATCGTTCGAGATAAGCTAACGTAGAGTCGGATAGTTGCGGAGCAGACACTTTGAGCCCAAAATCATTTGTCTTCAGGGTATCTATGCCATCTATCACCATCATATAAGGTATATGATACAGCGTAGAGTCGAATGAGGTAACAATGTATTTCTGATTGATAGTCATCACCTCAGTCATTGTTGTATCCGGCTTCAACATCGCGAGAACTTCTACCCCCCTGATTAGTGTGTCCTTGTAGGCAGGGAAAATAATATTCTTCCCTTTTGGGGCAATAACTTCTACATTTATAACTGCCTGCTCACCAATCAATATATCCGACGGCTGTATAGTTGCCCTTACGGTCGACTTTTGTGCATGAAGCGCAAAACTCAAACAGAAGAATAAGCTAAGCAGTATTATATTTTTCAATTTCAACATATATCAATGTATCGATTTTATTTTCAACTTCTCTTTTTAAATAAAGCCAACAATGCTTTCACATAATCTTCATCGGTACGCACCGATACACTGTCCACCTTGCTGCGATTGAATGAGGTTTGCATACTATCCTGTTGTTTCTGCCACCAATCTTTATACGTCTGTCTTACCTTACGAGACGAGGTGTCGATCCAATGTTCGCTTCCGCTCTCTGCATCCAGTATCTTCATAAGACCAATGCTAGGCAACTGAGTTTCGAGAGAATCATATACCTGCAACGCAACAATATCGTGTTTACGATTTGCTATCGTGAGCGCATTGTAGTAATCTTTGACATCAATAAAGTCGGATATCATAAAGGTTGTACATCTCTTTTTTATAGCATTCGTCAAAAATTTCAGAGCCATTCCCATATCAGTTTTGGGACTTTCTGCCTGAAAGTTGATCAATTCGCGGATAATGTACAAGATATGTTTCTTCCCTTTCTTTGGAGGGATGAATTTTTCGATCTTATCAGAAAAGAAGATTACTCCGATCTTATCGTTATTTTGTATAGCAGAAAAGGCCAGAGTAGCAGCAATTTCGGTTACGACATCTCTCTTTACAGAAAGGTGTGTACCAAAATCCTGACTGGCAGAAACGTCGACAAGCAACATAACGGTAAGCTCGCGTTCTTCTTCGAAGACCTTTACATAAGGCTTGTTGTATCGTGCTGTCACGTTCCAATCTATATCGCGGATATCGTCTCCATACTGATATTCTCGCACTTCTGAGAAAGCCATACCACGCCCCTTAAAAGCAGAGTGATACTGACCGGCAAAAATATTGCGGGATAATCCACGGGTTTTAATCTCTATCTGACGTACTTTCTTTAATAATTCGCTTGTTTCCATCTTGTTCAGTTAACAGTTATCAGTTAACAGTCAACAATTATTAAATTTTATTTATTCGAGTTATCTTTAATATAGAGTATAACATTTTAGCTATTTCATCAGCATCTTCATGCACGTCATTAAAAGTATCAGGAGAAATATATCCGGTATCTTTAAGTAAAGAAAGCCAATATTTAGTCTCCAATATTTCCTTATATGCTATACTGATTTTAGCTGAAAAATCCGAATCCGAAATAGCGCCGTTGGCTTCTGCTATATTAGCTCCGACAGAAGTTCCTGCTCTCAACAGTTGTTTTGATAGAACAAACTCTTGTTTATCTTTTAAGAACTTATAAGCATTTACAATTCTTATTGCAAAAGAATAAGCTTTTTCATATACAAGACTGTTTGTTATCATTTCAGTTTATTACATTGCTAACTGCTCTCTGTTAACTGTTGACTGTGATCAATTACGGAACTTCAATCTTATTTAAGATTTCACTTATTATTTCATCAGATGTAGTATTATTTGCCTCAGCTTCGTATGTCAAACCGATACGGTGACGCAATACATCATGACATACTGCACGTATATCTTCCGGTATCACATATCCTCTGCGTTTGATAAAAGCATAAGCTCTTGACGCAAGGGCAAGGCTGATAGATGCACGTGGAGAAGCTCCGAACCCGATCATACCTTTCAAAGATGCCAGCCCGTTATCTTCAGGGAAACGAGTAGCAAATACTATATCTACAATATATTTTTCAATTTTTTCGTCCAAATAAACATCACGAACCACTTCACGGGCACTTATGATTTCTTCGGCTTTCATTACCGGCTGAAGGCTACCATAATCTCCGGCGAGGTTATTTCTGAGGATCAATTTTTCTTCTTCTTTTTTCGGATAGTTAATTACCACCTTCAGCATGAAACGGTCAACCTGAGCTTCAGGAAGCGGATAAGTACCTTCTTGCTCAATAGGGTTCTGTGTAGCCATCACAAGGAAAGGAGACGGCAGCTTGTAGGTTTTCTCTCCGATAGTAACCTGACGCTCTTGCATAGCCTCAAGCAAAGCACTTTGTACCTTGGCTGGAGCACGGTTAATTTCATCGGCTAATACAAAGTTAGAGAACACTGGCCCATGTTTCACTAAGAATTCTTCAGTTTTCTGGCTATAGATCATTGTTCCCACCACATCGGCCGGAAGCAAATCGGGAGTAAACTGAATACGACTATATTTAGCATCGATAAGTGACGCCAAAGACTTTATTGCCAACGTTTTTGCGAGACCGGGAACACCTTCCAGCAATATATGTCCATCAGCGAGCAGACCGATAAGCAACGACTCTACCAGATGCTTTTGGCCCACAATAACCCGATCCATTCCCATTGTGAGTGATTCGACGAATGAACTTTTGCTTTGAATTCTTTCGGTAAGCTCCCGAATATCAACATGTGCCATATTTTTCTTCTATTTTGAGTTTATATTGATCTTCATTTTTAGTAAGCACGACAAAAATAGAAATGTTAAATCTTAAAAGCGATAATTCGGAGTTAAAAAAAATTAAGCAGAATGAAGTATTTAAAGGCCTAGAAATAAATATCAAAAAGCAGATATAACATAAATCAACTTTTTATATTTCCATTCCTTAATTATAGTCTAACAATCATAACACTACGAAAAGATTATCTTCGGATACACATTGTACAAAAAGAACTATAGTAAAGCGAAAGATTTACCCTTTGATCTTAATAATATAATAAAGAAAAGAGAGAAGTACATTCTCATTTTAATCACCTATAAAATGAGTGCACTAAAGTTTTATCTTTTTTGCAAACTCGGATTAACAAATCTTCGAGTTAAATTAATATTCTGTCAAATTTTACTATAATTTCATTTTTTCATAAAATATCTCTCACAGAATTTAGTATATTTGTATCACTTTTTAAAATGGGCAGCAGCCCCTAACAAAGCATTGATAATCAGTAATATTATTTATATTTAACTAAAACAAATCATGATTACAATTGACAAATTCAACTTTGCAGGCAAAAAAGTCTTTGTACGAGTTGATTTCAATGTGCCTCTAGATGCACAATTCAACATCACAGATGACACTCGTATTCGTGCGGCTATGCCTACCCTAAAAAAGATCGTAGCTGATGGTGGTAGCCCGATTATAGCATCTCACCTTGGTCGTCCAAAAGGAGTAGAAGAAAAATATTCATTGAAACATATCCTTGCTCACGTATCTAAACTTCTTGGTGTAGATGTACAGTTTGCAAATGATTGCGTAGGCGAAGATGCCGGAGTAAAAGCTGCTGCCCTTCAACCGGGAGAAGCATTATTGCTCGAAAATCTTCGTTTCTATGCCGAAGAAGAAGGCAAGCCTCGTGGTTTGGCAGAAGATGCAAGCGATGAAGAAAAAGCTGCTGCGAAAAAAGCTATAAAAGAAAGCCAAAAAGAGTTCACTAAAACACTTGCTTCTTATGCGGATGTTTATGTAAACGATGCTTTTGGTACAGCTCACCGTGCACATGCTTCGACTGCTCTTATTGCAGATTACTTCGATGCTGAACACAAAATGTTCGGTTACCTGATGCAGAAAGAAATTGACGCTGTAGAAAAAGTATTGAAAGATACAGCACGTCCGTTTACTGCTATCATTGGTGGTGCTAAGGTTTCTTCAAAAATCGACATCATTGAAAACCTATTGGATAAAGTAAACAATCTTGTTATTGGTGGTGGTATGGCATTTACTTTCATCAAAGCAGCAGGTGGTAAGATCGGAAATTCTCTTGTAGAAAATGACAAGCTAGACCTTGCTAACGAAATTGTAGCCAAAGCTAAAGCGAATGGTGTACAATTAGTAATAGCAAGCGATGCTAAAATAGCAGATGCTTTCAGCAACGACGCTAATACTGAAATATCAGAAGCTAACGCTATCCCTGACGGATGGATGGGATTAGATATAGGTCCTAAAGGCGAAAAAGAAATTGCAGATGTACTTATGGCTTCAAAAACTATTCTTTGGAATGGTCCTGTAGGTGTATTCGAGTTCGACAACTTCGCACAAGGAACAAAAGTAACTGCTGAAGCTGTTGCTACTGCTACCAAAGCCGGAGCTTTCTCTCTTGTAGGTGGTGGTGACTCTGTTGCTGCTGTAAATAAGTTCAACCTTGCAGATGAGGTATCTTATGTTTCTACAGGTGGTGGTGCTTTACTTGAATTCATCGAAGGTAAAGTTCTTCCGGGAATCAAAGCTATCAGAGGATACTAAGATTTTAATTAATCAAATAAAATATGTAAAGTCCGTATAATATTATACGGACTTTTTTTATCTTTATTCTAAAATAATCAAAACAAATGCTATGGCTAAAAAACTATTACTTTTAATTACTTTCAGCATGCTCCTGTTTTCATGTAGCACATACAATAGCATGAAAAATGCAGACAAAAATATCAGAAATATTAGCATAGGAATGTCTCAACAACAAATTGTCTCTATTATGGGAGATCAATATGAAGTAGTGGAAGCTAAAGACAATGTCATAGTCTGGGGTTATAAAGCGTTTGATGACGGAATATATAAACTCAGGTTTGTAGATGGCAAACTGTTGGGGTGGAATAAAGTATGGTTAAACAAGTATGAATTTGAGAACAGACCATCTCCATCCTCGTCCTCTGATACCTCAAAATAATAATAAAACACCTTCGGACTATTCATCCGAAGGTGTTTTTCTATTATAATTATAATATTTAAGAGAATCGATTATTTCACCAACTCGAATTTGCTTGATTTTACATCTTGGCTATTCTTTCCGATCATGACTTCAAACATACCCGGCTCACAAACATAATCTATATTATTATTGTAGAATTTCAACTGATCGGCAGTTATTGTAAACTTAACTGTTTTTGTTTCACCTGCTTTCAGGAATATCTTCTCAAAACCTTTCAGTTCTTTCACCGGTCTTGAAATACTGGCAGCCTCATCTCTGATATATAGCTGTACGATTTCATTTCCATCTTTATTTCCTGTATTCGATACAGTTACACTAGCTTCTACACTTCCGTTCTCATTCATCTTATTTGAGTTGAGCTTAACATCACCATACTCGAAAGTAGTATAGCTAAGGCCATATCCGAATGGATAAAGCGGCTCATTAACCTCGTCAATATAATTTGCTTTAAACTTATGAGGGCCGCCTTCCACATACGGTCTACCTGTATTCATATGATTGTAGTAGATAGGAATTTGCCCAACCGAACGAGGGAAAGTCATTGTTATCTTACCCGATGGATTGTAATCGCCAAATAAGATATCTGCGACAGCGTTACCCGCTTCACTACCGGGAGCCCAAGCCTCTACGATGGCAGCACAATTCTCATCTTCCCAAGTTAATGTAAGAGGGCGTCCGTTAAACAGTACCAATACTACAGGCTTACCTGTTTTCACAAGCTCTTTAAGCAATGTTTTTTGGTTTTCGAAAAGATCAATATTTGTTCTTGATGCCGATTCTCCACTTTGGCTATTTCCTTCACCTAAAGCCACAACTACAACGTCAGACTGTTTTGCAACTTCAATAGCTTCTTTTAGTAATTCTTCCGGAGATTTAGGATCTTTGGATACAAATGGGAAACCATAGAAATTTGACTTATCAAAGATAAACTCATCATCAACTATATTAGCTCCTTTTGCATATACTACAGTAGCATTATCACCCACTGCATTTTTAATACCTTCTTTTAGTGTTATCGAATATTTCTTATCGGCAGTAAGTGCCCATGTACCCATCATATCATATTGGGAATCCATAAGAGGACCGACCAAAGCAATTTTCCCTTTATTCTGTAAAGGCAAAGTTTGGTTTGCATTCTTCAGTAAAACAGTAGATTGTCTGGCAGCTTCACGAGCCAAAGCTCTCGATTCTGGTGTCACCAATGGCTCTCCTACACGCTTCAAATAGCGGAAAGGATCTTCAAACAAACCAAGTTTATATTTAGCTTCAAGCACTCTTCTACAAGCTGCGTCTATATCTGCTTGTTTTACAACACCTTTTTTTACTAATCCGGCTAACTTTGTTAAGAAAGCTTCTCCGGCCATATCCATATCTACTCCAGCATTTAGAGCTAAACCGGTTACTGTTTCCAGATCTCCCATACCATGATCTATCATTTCGTTGAGAGATGTAAAGTCAGTAACAATAAAACCATCAAAGCCCCACTGTTTTCTCAACACATCTGTAAGCAACCATTTGTTTCCTGTAGCAGGAATTCCTTCTACCAAATTGAATGATGTCATCAAGCTTCCTGTTCCGGCTTCTACGGCTGCTTTATATGGCTCCATGTAGTAATTAAACATCTGAACCCGACTCATGTCCACTGTGTTATAATCCTTACCAGCCTCCGATGCTCCATAAAGGGCAAAGTGCTTTACGCATGCCATAGCTGTATTATCAGCACTCAGATCGTCACCTTGAATACCTCTAATCATTGCTTTTGCAACAAGTCCGCCAAGATACGGATCTTCGCCTGCACCTTCAGCCACACGTCCCCAACGCGGATCGCGAGAGATATCTACCATCGGTGAATATACCCAGTTTATACCTGTACTGGTAGCTTCTACAATAGCTCTGCGTGCTGTTTTCTCAATCAAAGCCGGATCCCATGTACATGCAAGAGCTAACGGAATAGGGAAAATAGTTTTGTAGCCATGAATAACATCCAATCCAAAAAGAAGCGGAATCTTCATGCGTGTTTGTGTAGTTACTATTTCCTGAGCCTTTTTCTGTTCTTCAGGGCTTATAACATTTAAGAAAGCTCCGAGTTGGCTTTTTGTAAGCTTTTCATTTATATTCTCAGTAAAAGTAGTCCCTGTCATCAGAGCAGGTGATGCTGCAAGATTTAACTGCCCCACTTTCTCTTCAAATGTCATTTGCTGCATCAGATTATCTATAAACTGATTCATCTTTGTATCGCCTTTGTTTTGACTATACACACATAAGGATAGTCCCCAAAGAGCTAATAATAAAACTTTTCTCATAATCTCTATTTATTAAAATATTATATTAAAATCTGTACTTAACACCAAATTCTGCTGTAAACGGACGAATATAGGTCGCACCCTGTATAGTTCCGGCAACTGCATTTGCCTGCTCTTGATTATATAGGTCTGTTCCTCCGATTGTACCGCCGATACCTTCTTGATTAAGCAGGTTTACAAAATTGGCATAAAAATCGAAGTGTCCTTTGTAGTTTATATTCAAACCTCCAAATGTTTCCCAGTGACCTTTATAATATAAGTTGTTTGGCAGGTTTGCATACTGCTTACTATAATAACGACCACTTAACCAAACTCTTACGTTTGTATTTTTATCTATACCGAATGAATAGCTAGGATCTATCTCGAGTAAGAATTTAGAAACCACAAGAACATTTTTATCGTCAAATTTTACAGGCTCCGGAAGCATTGCTCCACTCGGGAACTTGGGATTGATCGAATAGTTTTTGTAAACAGGATCTTGCAGTGTCACTAAAAAGTGAAGGTTAAAGTTTTTTAGAGAATTGTCGAAAAACTTAAACGGCGTAAACATAAAGTCCGTCGTCCAACCCAGTGTTTGAATGTCGTAGTAAATAACCGTGTTAGCACTTTCATTTCCTAACTTCAGGTCCATGCGTCCAACATAATTATTTTTACTGATAAAAGTACCTTTCGATACCAACTCTACCAGCGGGTGATTGAAGTATAAACCTAAGCCTCCACTTAATACCGTATTTTGTTTGGCATCTACTTCGTATTGACCTGCATAGCTTTCCAAGTGAGGTGATTGCCTGTTATATCCGGCATCAGCTAGTAAACCAAAGCTATTTGTCAGTTTATAAAGAGCATCAGCATTAAAAACAAGATTCAGATAATCATCATTTATTGCTTTATATTTAGATTTGTCTTTAGATAAAGTCCCATCGGCATTACGCGCCGTTACAGACAAAAGATCTCCATTCTTATTATATCTAGGGGCATAAGTTCCCTTAACTTTTTGCCATTCCACTCTCGCACCATATCCCATATTAAAATTTGGACTGATATTCCATTTATCAGAGAAATATAAAGCCAGTTTTCTTTCATATCCGCTATCGTACTCTGTTCCGATATTGTACATTTCATTTCCTACTATACTTTTAATTTGACCGTATTGATCAAATTGAAATATCTGATTAGAGTTATCAACAACTTTAGAAGGGTTCTCTTTTACGTCTGTATAATATGTTGAGGTTTTTGTATAATATTCTCCCGGATTATACATAGCCCCCATTAAGCCTATATTAAAATCATGCGTATTGGTCTTTTTATTCAGATTCAAAACTCCTGATAGAGTTTTTATAGTCATTTCGGGATTAGAGAAGAGCCAATGCTGAATGCCGGCATTCCCTTTTACAGGCGTACCATCCATATAGCTATAACCTGTGATATCGTGTGCACCTAACAGCACCTGGATCAATTGAGAGCCTTTGGTTTGTGACAATTTAAATGTATAGTTTAAGTTCCAGTTATTATCAAATTTGTTTTCTCCGATAAGATATAATTCATGTGTTTTCCATTTATTTTGGTCAAACATATCTTCTTCAATCATATTCCCTGAATACACGTCTTTCATCCATACTTTTCCTGATTTTTCAAAGAATGAAGACCGTCCGATTTTTACGCCTGGAATTTCCTTTATACTACCATCCCCATTATAGTAAAAGGGACTGAAACCTAAAGATATTCCACCTGTATTCATATATTTATACATAACGCTGATCTTATCCCTGCCTCCGTTATATTTCTGGGTCAATGCTCCTTTAAACATTTGAGTCTGGTCATTATAGTATTTTTTGAAAGGGACGTCTAATGTTCCGGGATCATAATTAAGATAAAACCCTGCTGCAAAAGAAAGTCCATTTTTATTGATCGGAGCACTTATAGCACCAGTAGCTTTCATCAAGCCGTAATGGTTTCCGGTAATGTCAAAATTACCAAATACCCTATCTGTCCCCAGATTATCATACGTAGCAATAGAAATGCCGACATCTCCCGTACGCAATGCTGTCTGATTTAAGTTTAGAGTTTCGAAACCTATAGTTGAAGCATCCAATCGCCATGCTCTAGTAGGAAGAACCGGCCAGTAAAAGTAAGAGACAGGTAGTCCATTTTCCATAACCGATGTACCGCCAACCCCGGCAGGCAGTCCGATATTTACTGTACGAGGGCCCGTACTGCTGCTGGCATTCAGCATCATGTTTTTTTCATCTTTAGCATCGGCTGCAACCGTATCCTTTTTTAGCGCCTCAACCTTTTGCGCATATATAGTTGTACTACCCAATAAGGATAGTAAGATAGCGGTATATATTACTTTATTGATATTTATATTTCTCATATTTATGTTAAAACATTAGGGATTAATTTTGTTAAGTTCAGTCTTTTACGTGTGGTGTATTTAATACGCGATACAAAAGTATAGCATTATTCATTAGCGTACAATATACGCCACAACAAAATAACATGTTTTAAAACATAAAATAAGAAAAAAAATATCCAAGCATGAATAAAACATACTTGGATACACATAAATAATAACAAAATGATTATATCATAAATCCAACAGCTCTTCTATTCTCTTCATATTGAAGGAGTACAAGTTTGGCTGAGGATAGGGATCTAATTCTCTCTTTTTATCAAGACTAACAATCAATTCAGAAGTTAGCATTCGTTTTCTAAAATTACGCTTATCAAGTTCCTCTCCCAATATATCTTCATATATCTTTCGCAACTCTACTATCGTAAACTCCTCGGGAAGCAATTCATATCCGATAGGAATAACGTCTATAAGCAGTCGTATATGCTTTATTGCCCGATTTATGATTTCATTATGGTCATGGCTGAGTTTAGGTATTTTATCTATATCAAACCACATACTCAAGTCTGTATCGTCTTCGCTCAACGATACCTGATCGTAACGCACGAAAGCAAAATAGCCCAACGTCGCATATCGGCTCATCAAATTGGGGATATCGTCAGGGCTAACACCATAACTTTCCAGCAGATCTCTATTGTTATCTATATTACAGCGATCTTTCTTTCCAAATAAATAGAATTGTCTCAATTTTATGTTAGTCAAACCGGTGCGCTGAAGTAAAACTCTTTGTACAGCTTCATCCACATCTTCTTCTTTATGGACTAAACCTCCCGGCAACATCCACAGTTTACTTAATTTATATTTATTGAGCAATATCTTCATTTTTTGCTCATGAAAAGATATAATAACACAGTCTACAGATAGTCCCGGGTGTATATTTTCTGTCTGTGCTTTAAAAGTCTCCAAGTACAATGATTTCATAAGTCTCTCTTCTTTACATCATTAAACCAATATCTATTTTTCAGACGACATGATCCCTCATGCTGCATGTTATACAACATAAAAAATAAAAGCGTATTATGTACGTCATATGGGCATATGTATTAATTTTGCCTCTGGTGTGTAAAATACGTTATTATAAAATTGATAAAAAAATATTGATATGATAAAAAAATATATTTTAACAGGTTTTTGTTTAATTATCGCAACTTTTGAATTATTAGGCCAACCGCCTAAACAAATTGTTGTAGATGGAAAAACATTCCCAGACTTAAATAATGACGGAAAACTACAACCGTATGAAGATACTCGTTTGCCCAACAACAAACGAATTTCAGACTTAATGACTCGCCTGACACTAGACGATAAAATAAATCTAGTGTTGGGAACAGGCATGAAAGGCTTCGAGGGGTTGATAAAAGACATGGTAGTAGGAGGAACGGAATACCTAGTCCCGGGTGCTGCCGGCACAACTTATCCTCTTGACAAATATGGTATCCCGGCTATTGTGATGACAGACGGGCCGGCAGGTGTCCGCATCAGCCCAAACAGAAAAAACACAGATCAAACATTTTATGCAACCGGCTTCCCAGTGGGCACTCTATTAGCTTGCACTTGGGATACAAAGTTGATAGAACAAGTAGGGCGAGCAATAGGAAACGAAGTATTGGAATACGGATCTGATATACAACTTGCTCCGGCCATCAACATTATGCGAAACCCACTCTGTGGACGAAATTATGAATACTACTCGGAAGACCCTTTATTGACAGGAAAAATTGCGGCAGCAATGATAAACGGTATACAGGAGAACGGCTCGGGAACATCGGTAAAACACTTTGCGGCAAACAACAGTGAAAAAAACAGGATGGACTTGAATGTCAATGTATCTCAGAGGGCATTAAGAGAGATTTATTTAAGAGGTTTCGAAATCGCAGTTAAAGAATCAAACCCAGCAACCATAATGTCTTCTTATAACAAGATAAACGGAATATATACTTCTGCCGATTATGATTTGCTGACAACAATACTAAGAGACGAATGGGGATACAAAGGTGTAGTTATAACAGACTGGTTTGGTGGATATAGCAACGGACTAGAGGCTCTGATGGGTAAAGGGAAAGAACACAACACATCGCTGCAACTAAAAGCAGGTAATGATTTATTAATGCCGGGTATCCCTTCGCAAAAAGAAGACATACTGAATGATTTAAAATCGGGAGCTCTTACCGAAGCGGATTTGGATATTTGTGTAAAGAGAATATTGGATATGATCTTGTCTTCAAACAAAATAAGAAACTATCAATTTTCAAACAAACCCGACTTGAAAAAACATGCAGAACTCACACGTCAGGCAGCAACCGAAGGCATGGTTTTATTAGAAAATAAAGAGAATGCTCTCCCTCTTGCTCCAAGCACAAAGAATCTGGCTGTTTTCGGAAGCTTATCTTACAATCTCATTGCAGGAGGAACAGGTAGTGGAGATGTAAACAAGGCATATATTGTATCACTAAAAGAGGGACTAAAGAATGCAGGCTATTCAACGGATCAGAAACTAGATCAATTTTATACTCCATTTGTAAATGCTGAGGCAGCCAAAGTAAAAGAAGCGTTAAAAGCGAACCCGTTAATGCTGGTTCCGCTGATGCCTCAACCAAAACTTAAGGAATCGATGATAAAAGAAAGTGCCTCAAAAAATGATGTTGCAATAATTACCATAGGAAGAAGTTCGGGAGAACTGGATGATAGAAAGATTGAAGCTGATTTTAAACTGACACAAGAAGAACTGAACCTAATAGACAATGTATCATCTATATTTCACGCTCAAGGAAAAAAAGTGATAGTGGTTCTCAATAATGGAGGAGCAATAGAAGTTACAAGTTGGAAAGACAAAGTGGACGCAATCTTAATGGCTTGGCTTCCGGGGCAAGAAGCAGGAAACTCTGTAGCAGACATTTTATCAGGGAAAGAAAACCCGTCGGGAAAATTATCAATGACATTTCCTGTAAGATATGAGGATGTTTCTTCTGCCGAGAATTTCCAAGGACTTCCTGCCGACAAACCAACCGAAGTGATGTATAAAGAAGGAGTATATGTAGGATACCGATATTTCAACACCTTCAATGTAAAACCTGCATACGAGTTTGGATATGGTCTGTCTTATACAACATTTGAGTATACTGATATGAGAATAAGCGACAAGATGTTTGACAACGAACTGTATGTAAGCGTTAATGTGAAGAACACAGGAAAAGTGGCAGGAAAAGAAATCGTTCAGTTATATTTATCCTCGCCAACGAATGTTATAGATAAGCCCGCAAAAGAACTTAAGGCTTTTGCCAAGACCCGATTGCTAAAACCGGGAGAAGAACAAACAGTAACTTTACGTTTAACTCTTCGCGACCTAGCTTCTTTTAATCAAGGAAAGAGTGCATGGGTAGCTGACAAAGGTTCTTATCAGATTGAAGTGGCAGCATCAGCACTAGACACAAAGGTTAAAGAGTCATTTATGCTGCCGGAAACAAAAATTGTAGAAAAAGTAAATAATGTACTGAATAACAAGGCTTCTTTTGTCGACTTAAAACCTTAATTAACTTATATAAATATTCAAAGAGGTTGTTCTGAAAATTGGTTCAGGACAACCTCTTTAATTTAAAGAAATCATTTACTAACAATATTAATATGCCTATTCTGACTTTAATTTAAAAATGACAGGTAAAGTAAATTCATCCGAGAGCCTATTCTTATTTACCGGAATCCATTTAGGCATCATTTTTACCATTCTTACAACAGCGCTATCACACGAAGACTCTAAACCCTCTTTTATTCTCACATTCACGACTTCCCCATTAGGCGCAATATTGAATTGTACAACGACCTGTCCCTCTATTCCTTGTTTTTGAACAGATTTGGGATATTCCAAGTTCTTTTCGATAAAAGAATATAAAGCACTTTCTCCACCCGGATATGTCGGCATTGGTTCTGTTGTAATTAAAACGTTCCCGTTAGTCTGTGCATTACAAATAATAGCAATATAAAAAAATAAGTAAAAAAACATACTTCTCATAATCGCAATAATTATCTTTCTCTAATAGATATCTAAATCTATAAAATTCCATAAGCAAGAACAGCTTGTTTCATTCTTGAAGAAAAAACCATAAACTTTTCGTATTTTTGTTTAGAAAAAAACACTGACAAATGATCATTTTCAATACTACATTTCATGTAGAAGACGAAGTCTGCAACGATTATATCCGTTTTATCAAAGATGTTTACATAATCAAAGCAACGAATAGCGGTTTCTTACACGAACCTCGTTTCGCACGTATCCACGCACAGCATGAGGAAAGTGGAACCAGCTATTCATTACAGTTCAAGGTGAAGAATGTAGATACGCTCAATCACTGGTATGCTACAGAAGGCGAAGCCCTCCAGAAAGAGCTAACCTCTCTGTTTGGAAATAAGGCTTTGGGGTTTGTTACATTATTGGAAGAAATAAGCTTGTAGTATGATACAAAAAGAACGAATAATATTGGGTATCGACCCCGGCACACAAGTAATGGGATACGGTATCTTGCGTGTAGTGAATAACAAGCCCGAACTATTAGCAATGGGGGTACTACAACTCAGTAAGTATGACGACCATTATCTGAAACTCCGACGGATTTTTGAACGGATAATTGGGCTGATTGATGAATTCCTACCCGATGAACTAGCCATCGAAGCTCCTTTCTTTGGAAAGAATGTACAAAGTATGCTCAAGCTGGGTAGAGCACAGGGAGTAGCCATGGCAGCTGCATTATCGCGGGACATTCCCATTTTTGAATACGCCCCATTGAAAATAAAAATGTCAATTACCGGAAATGGACGTGCAGCTAAAGAACAAGTTGCCTATATGTTACAACATTTCCTCCATATACCCGACAATAATATGCCAACTCAGATGGATGCTACCGATGGTTTAGCCGCTGCAGTTTGCCATTATTTCCAAACAAACAACCCTACACAAGAAAAGAAATTTACAAGTTGGAAAGATTTTATAAATAAAAATCCGGGAAAAGTTAAATAAATAAGCAAACACAATGATATACAAAGATCTAGAAAATATAGAATACGGGCATGCATGGAAATACCAGCAAGAGTTATTCGCAGAAGCTCTATCCCTTAAGGAGAAAGGGGAACAGCCCGAAAACTACCTCTTGTTTTGCGAGCACCCACATGTTATAACAATTGGCAAACATGGTAAACATGAAAACCTTCTGTTTCAGGAAAATTTTCTAAAAGAAAAAGGAGTATCACTTTTCCAAATAGATCGTGGAGGAGATATTACATATCACGGTCCGGGACAACTTGTAGGTTATCCTATCTTCGATTTGGAATCATACGACATCGGACTGAGGCAATATATCTTTAACCTAGAAGAAATTATAATTCGTTTTTTGGCGTCTTACAATATCAAAGCCGAAAGACTCGAAGGTGCAGCAGGTGTATGGATAGATACAACAGTCCCTGCTCGCACACGAAAGATTGCGGCGATAGGTGTGCGTAGTAGCCGCTTTGTGACAATGCACGGATTTGCATTCAACATAAATACAGATTTATCTTATTTCTCACTTATCAATCCTTGTGGCTTTGTTGACAAAGGCGTAACATCGCTTGAAAAAGAGCTTGGGCATAAGGTAGATATGGAAGAAGTAAAAAGCAGAATGAAAATATTATTTGAAGAGGTATTCATCCCCAAATAAGCACAATAATTATGGAGAGTTTGCAAAACAAGATAGTATTTGTCACAGGCGGAGCCAATGGTATTGGCAGAAGCATAGTAAAAGCTTTTTGCGAAGAAGGAGCAGATGTTACTTTTTGCGATATGGATGAAGAGGCAGGAAAGCGACTAAGCGAAGAGATGAAAAGCTATAAATGCTCATTCGCCCAACTTGATGTTTCCGATGCAAGAGCTTTGAGTGACCTTATTCATACTATTATCTCCCAGAAAGGAAATATAGATATCATTATCAATAATGTAGGAGTTAGCAATTTCGGATCGATACTCGATGTGTCAGTAGAAGACTTCGACAAAGTTCTGAACATCAACCTACGTCCTATATTCATATTAGCCAAATCATTAGCAAAACACCGCTCACTAAATAAAGAATTAAACACCTACGGGCGAATAATCAACATGGCATCTACCCGCTACCTGATGAGCGAACCGAATTCCGAAGCCTATGCGGCATCTAAAGGAGCAATCGTATCGCTTACTCACGCTTTAGCTATTTCCCTTAGTGAATATAATATAACGGTGAACTGTATCAGTCCGGGCTGGATAGACACAGGGCATTATGGCGATTTACGTCCCGAAGACCATAAGCAGCACCCTTCGGGCAGAGTGGGCAAACCCGAAGATATAGCTCGCACTTGCCTGTTCCTTTGCGATCCGGCGAATGATTTTATTAATGGACAAAATATTGTAGTTGACGGAGGTATGACAAAAAAGATGATATATATAGAATAAAATATATTACTTTTATCTGTCTTAAAATCAGTTACTATGAAACGCCTATATTTTATTTATCTTTTGCTATTCGTCCTTTCTGGTCACGCCATAGCATGTACCACTGCTATTATATCAGGTAAAGGAACTATCGACGGACGCCCCTTGCTCTACAAACACAGGGATACAAGTGCCTTACAGAATAAACTAATGGCTTTTAGCGATGGTAAGTATAATTACATTGGTATTGTAAACAGTACAGATAAGACAGGCAAAGAAGTATGGGGAGGCTACAACTCTACAGGCTTTGCCATAATGAATTCAGCATCGTACAACCTGAATGAGAAGGAAGTAGGACCTGAGGAACGTGAAGGGATTATCATAAAAATGGCTCTGCAACAATGTGCAACGCTCGCCGATTTCGAAAAAATGCTGGAAACATTACCGAAGCCTCTTTATGTAAATGCAAACTTCGGGGTGATCGACGCACAAGGAGGAGCTGCCTATTACGAAACAGGCGATTATACCTTCAAGAAATACGATGCAAATGATCCTTCCATAGCTCCTATGGGATATATTATACGCACCAATTATTCTTTTTCGGGAGATAGAGCCAGAGATAAGGGTTTGAGCCGCTATCAGGCTGCCGAACCGTTATTTTACAATGCTGCTTTATCAGGCTCACTTTCTTACCGCTTCTTGTTACAGGATGTTTCACGTCATCTCACACACGGACTGACCGGGACAAACTTATATGACATAATGCCTCAAGACACTTCAAAGACTGTTTTTGCAGCATTCAGAGACTATATACCCCGCTACTCTACCTCTTCGGTTATCGTTGTGCAAGGCGTAAAAAAAGCTGAACCCGCTTCGCTTACCACTATGTGGACGATATTAGGTTCACCACTTACCACAGTGGTTGTACCCGTATGGCTCAACAAAGACAATTGGTACCCATCCACAATGCTTGCTGATGAAACAGGAAATGCAAAGCTATGCGATTGGTCTCTGAAACTAAAGAAACAACTCTTCCCCATAGACAGAGGAGAAGGCAATGACTATATCAATCTAGCAGCACTCATTACCGCTGATGGCAACGGCATTCTGCAAAAGATAAAACCTATAGAAAATCAGATATTAAACAAATCCGATTCTCTATTAAACCATTGGCGAAAGGATGGCTATAATCCGGCTGAACTAAAAGAGTTTTGCAAGTGGGTAGATAATCTTATTCAGCAATATTACTCTTTTTCTCCTTCGTTTTCTTCCTCTTTCTGATGTAAAGATATAATCCTGTCAACGGCAGGCTCATACCAAATAGAGTAGAAAGAAATACCAATAATCTACCCGCTGTACCGCCTATGGCTCCGATATGAATATCATAATTCATACGGCGTAGCTTGTCCGCAAAATCTTTGTTTTCATATTTACCCTGATACGGATGATCAACCTCAACCTGCTTAAAGCTATATTTATCAAACGAGTACCTATCTACATTGTAATACAGTTTCTTGTCGGGGAATACGGTTATCATAATGGCTGAAGCCTTATCTTCTACATTGGGTAAATATATCGAAAAAGCCTGAGCAGTGGGAGCTTTTTGCGACAGATCCGAAAACAATGAATCAATTCCCAGATAAATATCTTTAGCCGGAGTATCAACATGCAACGTATCGGATTGTGCCATTCTCCATTCAGGCATCACCCTGCCACCCGAAGTAACCTTATATACACCCTGCGACCACCATTCCAGTGCCCACACCATACCCGTAAGGCTTATGATAAGAAGTATAAAAGCGGCATAAAAACCAAGAATATTGTGCAAATCGTACACTTTCTTATACATTTTGGTTTTCTTCTTCCATCTGAACCAGAGACTGTATTTAAGGGCTTTTTTACTTTTCGGAATCCAAAGGATAAGTCCTGTGATTATTACAATCACAAAAACCAATGTAGAATACCCTACAATGGGTTGCCCTATACTATAAGGAAGCCAAAGTGAAAAGTGTCCCATCCCAATGAAATCCCAAAAGTCGTAACCCGAAGAACCTTCAGCTCCTTTTACCGATATCACTTTACCAGTATAAGGATCCATTTGCAGCGAATAATTATAACCTTGTCCACGAAAAGTTGCTTTAATTGGCGCATCTTCCGAATACTCTATATAATCAGGCGTTTTATCTTTAAACTCTTTCTTGGCAACTTCTATTACCGATGAGGGCGAAACAACTGTCGTATGTTTGCCTTGCGATACTTCGGGCAGTTTCTCCTGATCTACCCATCCATTCAGCTTTAATGCCCAAATAGCTCCCGTCAGGCATACAATAAAAAAAATAAGCCCGGAGATAAGCCCCAGGTAAAGATGCAGTTGATAAGCTATCTTTTTGAATGTCATGAGAGTTTTTTTTAATTAGAAAATTTAAAGAGGATATCCCAAAAGTAATTTTGATTATTAAAATATTACTTTTGGGACAACCTCATTATTTCTTAGAATCTATAATTCAATGCAAGAGATATGGTACGCAATTTCTGCGGTGTAACTGTACTCCATCCTCCGTAATATTTTTTATTGGCGAGGTTATCCCCTTTCAAACTGATGGTATAGTTATCTCCATTATAAGAGATCAATGCATTGAAAATAGTATAACTTGGCAAAGTGAAACTACCGGTTGAGTGTCTGTTGAGTGTTTTATATTCTGATGCGTAGTTAGCACCTGCGCCTACTCCCCACCCTTTCAATGAACCTGTAGTCAATTTGTAGCTTACCCATGCATTAAACAAGTTTGCCGGACCTGACTCTTCCGATCTTAAACCGATATAATCACCATCGGCAGCATCCTTTGTTATCTTATTGTAATTGTGGCTATAACCCGCAATCATATTCAATCCTACAACAGGATTGGCAATAAGGCTAACCTCTACCCCTCTGCTCTTTACCACTCCGCCTTGAATTACATTCAACACATTCGCCGGATCAGCCATCGTCTTGTTAGAAACTTTGATATCATAGTAGCTCACAGTCAACGAAACTCTATCGCCATACAAGTTGCTTTTCACACCCACTTCCCACTGATTCGCTTTCTCAGGTTTCAAGATCTTCATAGAAGTATTACCCGAACCATCGTGCTGCGTTACAGGTTCAAGATTTTGAAAGCCATTCATATAATTAGCAAACAAAGAAAGATGTTGCAAAATTGGCTGGTAAACAAGACCTAATTTTTGAGAGAAAGTCACCTGATTTTTCACCTCTTTAGCATTCCACGAAGTTGATGCTGAATAGTTATCCAAGCGAAGTCCTACTAATGCAGACAGTTGAGGAATAAAGTTGACAACATCAGACAAATAGGTACTCCAAATCTTAACGGTAGAATTGGATACACTTCCCGGATCAGCAGATAAGAGAGCATCCACTCCTGTAGCGGTAAGCACGCCTGTATCTGTCTGATTGGCAAGCGACACAACTCCGTTTGCAACCCAAGCATAACCATTATCCTGATATTCTTTCTGTAAATAATCTACACCGAAAACAACTCTGTTACGCATGTTACCAAATTTATGATCTCCTGTAAAGTTTTGCTGAACATTTATAGCATCGGTAGAAGAATTTAATCTGGAGATGTAGCGTGTAAAATCGCTACCATTTACATTGTCCCATAAATATTGATAATATCCGTCAGATTTTGTATTGCTGGCGGCCACAATAGTCTGCGAGTTCCAGTTCTCATTGATTTTATACAAAGCCTGAGCTTGCATACCGTAGGTCGGATTATTGACAGCAAGGCGATTACTTGTATATGACTTTTTATAGTTCTTTTCAAACAAATCAATATTTGAGAAGGTAACGGGAGCAGAGCGGTATAAGAAAATCATAGGAGCAGTTGTTCTCTCCAACGATTTATATTCCGTATTAATAAAGAAAGTTAAGCGATCTGAAGCCTTAAACTTAAAGCTAGGAGCTATAAAAAATGATTTTGAATAACCATTATCTTGAAATGTATTTTCATAATGGTAAGCTCCATTGATTCTCATACTGGCTTTGTCGCTCAACGGGGTATTTACATCCGCTGTTACTCTATTTAGCCCATAACTACCTGTAATGTAACCAAACTCTCCGCCAAAAGTATCGTACGGTTTCTTGGTAACAACATTGATCAGACCACCATAATAAATAAGGTTTCCACCGTAAAGTGTTCCCGAAGGACCTTTTACCACTTCTATATTTTCTACATTCGCAGGATCCAAAGCTCCGTTGCTGATGTTAGCCACACCATTCACAATGGTAGGTTGCAAAGAAAATCCACGCATGGTGTAATATTCCGCACCATCGCCTGCACGTCCGGTACTTTCCCACAGACGGGTTATACCTGTTGCATTTTTCAATGCTGTATTGAGGCTTGTAACGACTTGTTCTTTAATAACCGTCTTGTTGATTGTATTATATACCTGTGGATTTTCTAAGTCGGCAAGTGGTAGTTTAGCAACCGATGCACTTATTTTTTCAGCAAATGGGTTTTTCTTGGTTGCTATAATTTCTATCTCTTGCAGATTTTCGGTCGTTTCGTTCAAGAAAACATCCTGAACCTGTAGGTCTTTGCCTGACTCTAAAGCGACTTCTACTTTAGACAATTGCAGTCCCACAGATGAGAACAAGAGCGTGTAACGTCCGGCATGAACGCCTGATATCTTATAGAATCCTTGAGAATTCGACATATCGCTCCTATGTAATTCTTCTATCGTTATACTAACGTTAGAAGCTGGTTTTCCATCAGAAGTAAATACCCGACCACTTATAACAGCCGATTTTTGCTGTGCTGACAATGATATGACAATGCCCATAAGCAAAAACATTATACCGAACAGGCGTAAAGAAATACGTTGTTGTTGCATTTGTAAGTAATTTTATGATAATAATTTTGTATGTTAATCAGCTTAACACACGTATGTTTCAGATATACGTAAACAAAGTCTATTTCTACTATCAAAAGATTATAGATATTTTAGTTATCCTTTGGGATGAGCCCGGCATTTTTTGTCTCCTTAATTTGCTTACTCGTTTATATAAAAATAAACAGTGCTTTTTCGGCACAAAAATATAAATCAGTACAAAAAGCTACAATCACCATAAATAATGATTTTGAATAGAAAAAACACCTACATTCAGGTATATAAAGATTAATTATAATTACAGGGGAAAGGATAACATTGAAAGAGTAAACTTCTTTCACACAAATAAACTGAGACAATGTATTTAAGTAAAGTAAAGCAAAAAACAATAGAAGGTCGAATAATCTAACTTCTATTGGGAGGAACAAATCACTAAATTCCCTATCTTTACCATGTTGCTATATCTTATAATATGACAAACTCGTCTTGTATAAAAACAATAAGATTTTATCTTTATCAGAGTAGGCACAGAGGATAAAAAGGTAACAGATAAGACAGCGATAAAACTGTCACTTTTGTCACCTTTTGCTCATAAGATACTGAAAATGAATATCAATTATTTTTGTAACCTTGTTACTTTTTTTACTATATAATTAGAATATGACTTTATACGATGTTGCTATTATTGGAGGAGGGCCCGCAGGTTATACCGCAGCCGAGAGAGCTTCTGCCAACGGATTAAAAACTGTATTATTCGAAAGGAATGCATTGGGTGGCGTATGCCTCAATGAAGGTTGCATCCCAACCAAAACCCTTCTATACTCGGCAAAGACCCTAGACAATGTAAAAAACTCTGCAAAGTATGGAGTCGGCGTAGAAGGAAGCCCAACTTTCGATCTGCCTAAAATAATTGCCCGCAAACAAAAAACAGTGCGCAAGCTGGTAGCCGGCATCAAACAGAAAATGGCTGCTCATGATGTAACAGTAATTATAGGCGAAGCAACCATAGAAGGTGAAGACAGAGAGCGTAATATCGTCATATCATGCAACGGTGAAACGATTACCGCAGCAAAGGTATTATTATCAACAGGCTCTGAAACAATTATTCCTCCTATCAAGGGACTCAGCGAATCAGGGTACTGGACATCGAAAGAGGCGTTGGACAATAAGGAAGTACCGGAATCTTTAGCCGTTATCGGAGGGGGAGTTATCGGTGTCGAATTTGCTTCATTCTTTAATAGTCTGGGAGTAAAAGTGACAGTGATAGAAATGTTACCCGAAATACTCGGCACAATGGACAAAGAACTATCAGCCATGCTTCGTGCAGAATATACGAAGAAAGGTATCGACTTTCACCTGAACACCAAGGTCGTTGAAATAAAAGACGGTCAGATTATTATCGAAAAAGACAGGGAACAATCAACAATCGAAACCTCTCAGATATTACTGAGCACAGGACGACGCCCTGTTACAGCAAACCTGAATCTGGATAAGCTAAATATCGAGTTGTTCAGAAATGGCGTGAAGGTGAATGAGAATATGCAGACATCTCACCCCAATATATATGCATGCGGAGATATTACAGGATATTCACTACTCGCACATACTGCGGTACGTGAAGGAGAGGTAGCCATCAATCATATACTGGGTAAGACCGACAGCATGAGCTACAAGGCAATACCGGGAGTGGTATACACCAACCCTGAGATTGCAGGAGTAGGACAAACAGAAGAAGAGCTTACGGCTAAAGGTATAAAACACACTGCTCACAAACTCCCAATGGCATATTCGGGACGTTTTGTAGCTGAGAATGAACTGGGAAATGGTGTTTGCAAACTGATCATCGACGAAGATTCGAAAATCATAGGTTGCCACATGTTAGGTAATCCCGCCTCGGAACTGGTGGTTATAGCGGGCATTGCCATCGAAAAAGGATTTACTGTAGAAGAATTTCAGAAAATTGTATTCCCTCATCCTACAGTAGGAGAGATTATACATGAATCGCTGTTCTTATAGTCTTACGGGAAGGTCTTAGCTTTGGCGGGGATCAACGCCCCACATCAGTTTACTTCTCAATGTTTTGTAGAAGGTATTATCTTTCCGTTTTAATACCTGAAGAGTAAAGTCTGCCTTCTTTACAGTCAGCTTCGTCCCTGCCTGAAATACATTAGACCTTCCGTCCAATGAGATGAGAAAACTATTGTTACGGCTTTCTACATCAAAGGTGATGATACTATCATCTGTTATAACCAAAGGTCTATCGCCCAAGCTATGAGGGGCTATGGCAGCAATAACGAAGTTGTGAGCATCGGGCGCTATTATCGGCCCTCCCACACTGAGCGAGTATGCCGTAGAGCCTGTAGGTGTAGCCATAACGAGTCCGTCAGCCTCATACGAAGTCAGGTATTCGTCGTTGATATATGCATGCACGGTGATCATCGAAGCCGTATCTTGCTTCATAATAGCCACTTCGTTGAGAGCATAGTTGAAGCCATGATATATTTTATGTTCGGTAGTCAGATGCAGTTGGCTACGATGTTCGATACGGTAGTTACCCGAAAATACATCTTCGAAGGTAACTTCCAGATCTTCTTCACCTACATCTGCCAGAAAGCCTAATCGTCCGGCATTTATACCGAGTATCGGAATATTCTTTTTGCCTATTACCGATGCCGTACGCAAGAATGTTCCGTCTCCTCCGATTGTAACCACGAGGTCAACATCGAACTCATCGTTCTTTATAATACCTGCGACATTATATTGCAAGTGATGACAATCTCTTAGGTAGTAATAGAATTTCTCCTGAAGATAGATTTCTACGTTGTTATCGTTTAAGATTCCAAATAACTTTTCGACCTGTTCTTTCTTCTGATGTTTGCTACCGAATATGGCTATTTTCATCGCATTTACTTTTAACGGAACCTATTTATATACAAACAAATGATTTTCTAAGCTGTTAATAAAACGGAACTGATACGCGCATTCTCATCAAATCATATTACATTTGTAGTTTGATATCGTTCCACAAAGGTGCTAAAAAAGTTTTATCTATTAACATCTATCTCTGGCAATTTGTGAAGAACGGCGGTTTTTAATGGTTTGACATGACAAAGTTAAGTGTAAATATTAATAAGATTGCAACACTACGCAATGCTCGAGGAGGTAATGTTCCGGATGTTGTACAAGTTGCTCTCGATTGCGAAAAATTTGGTGCAGAAGGTATAACAGTTCATCCCCGTCCCGACGAAAGACATATTCGATTCAAAGACGTGTATGACTTAAAGGCGAAGATCAGAACTGAATTTAATATCGAAGGTTATCCTTCACAAAAGTTTATAGACCTTGTTACAACGATACGTCCCACACAAGTAACACTTGTTCCGGACAAGCCCGATGCGATTACATCCAATGCAGGTTGGAACACTGTTGAACATCAACAATTCCTATCCGATTTGGTTGATACATTCAGGGCTGTAGGTGTACGCACATCTATCTTTGTTGGCACAGAACTCGAAATAATAGAAGCAGCAGCAAAAACGGGAACAGACAGGATTGAGCTATATACAGAGCCTTATGCCTCCAATTATGTCAAAAACAAAGAGGCTGCCATAGAGCCTTTTGTAGCTGCGTCCAAATTAGCGAAGAAACTTGGACTAGGATTAAATGCAGGTCATGACCTCAGTCTCGAAAATTTGAATTATCTATATGAAAATATACCCACAATAGATGAAGTCTCTATTGGGCATGCCCTTATCAGCGACGCATTGTATTTGGGTCTTGAAAATACAATAAAGGCATACAAGGATTGCCTGAAACCAAAAACTGAAGTAGACTAAAAAATGGAAGCTCAGAAGGATAAAATAATAGGTCTAGGTGCAACAATCGGATTTCACTTGCTAATTATCTTAGCTCTTATTTTTTATACCCTCGATTTGACACCAATGGCAAGGACTGCCGAAGATTTGGGAGGAGTTCCTGTTATGTTTGGCAACGTACCCGATGCATTTGGAGACGATGAGCCCTTTGGTAGAGGCAATGGAGACGTTGGTGCTGAAGAAGCCACTTCACCCAATGTGGTTGAAGATCCTATCCCGATGGTAGAAAATACTGCAACCAAAACAAAACCGGCAGTATCGAACACAAAGGAAGCTCCCGTTACTCAAAATCTGGAAGAAACAGTAGCTATAAAAGAAGCTAAGAAAAAAGCGGAAGAAAAGAAACAGCAAGAAGCAGACGAAAGGCGGAAGAAAGCTGAAGCTGACCGTGTAGCACAACAAGAAGCGGCTAAGAAAGGACAGATCAACAACCAAATGGCGGGACTGTTTGGCAATGGAACAGGCAGCGGCAGCAGAGGTAATACTGAAGGAACAGGCACACAAGGTGTACCAACAGGAAATGCCAGTTATGGTAAAACGTCAGGAGTTGGCGGCTGGGGATCATTCGATCTTGGAGGGCGCAGCCTTGGTAGTGGCGGACTAATCAAACCGAACTATTCGGTAGATGATTACGGCACTGTTGTTGTCGATATATTGGTAAATGCTAAAGGTGATGTAGTAGAAGCCACAATCGGAAAAGGCACAAATACGCCAAACACAAATCTACGGAACGAAGCTCTAAGAGCGGCAAAAAGAACAAAGTTCAATACAGTGTCATCTGTCACCAATCAAAAAGGAACAATCACATATAAGTTTAATTTAAATTAAATGGATATGAAAACTATATTTTTATTTCTGACCACAGGATTTGAAGAGATTGAAGCTCTTGGAACAGTCGATGTTCTTCGCCGTGGAGGTTTGGATGTGAAAACAGTTTCGTTGACTGATAGCAAACAAGTGGTTGCCAGTCATCAAATACCTGTAATAGCCGACCTGATGTTCGACGAGGTTGACTTCTCTAAAGCAGAAATGCTTGTTTTGCCGGGAGGTACAACAAAATTCAACGAACACGAGGGCTTGAAAAAAGAACTACTCGCTTTTGCCAACAAAGGTGAAAAGGTTGCTGCAATATGCGCTTCACCGATGGTATTAGGAGGCTTAGGTCTTTTGGAAGGGAAGAGCGCAACAGCCTATCCCGGATATGAACAATACCTGAAAGGAGCTACATTGCAAACAGAAAAAGCTGTTGTAATAGATGGAAATATAACTACCGGAAGAGGTCCCGGACTGACTATCGATTTTGCACTAAGCCTTGTTGAACAATTGGCAGGGAAGACAAAGAGAGATGAAGTCGCAGCCGGCTTGTTGGTTCAGTGAAAAATTTAATGGGAAATGATGAGGTGCGAATCTCATCATTTCTCGTATTACCATAAAAATTAAGTAACACAACATTAAAATGGAATTCTTACACGAAGTTTGGAACTTCTTTCTTAACCTGTTAAGAGATACAGGCGGAACATTAGACATGCTGGTAACTGAATATGGCTTATGGGTATATGCCATTTTGTTTTTGATCATTTTCTGCGAAACAGGTTTGGTTGTAACACCATTTTTACCGGGTGACTCTTTATTATTTTTAGCGGGAGCTATCGCTGTACGCCCCGACAATCCACTACATATCTATTACCTTGTCGGTATACTGATTGTAGCAGCTGTTATAGGAGATGCAGTAAATTATTCGATAGGTCGTCTCTTCGGAGAAAAGCTCTTCAGCAATCCCAAGTCGAAGATATTCAAGCAAGAATATCTCGAAAAAACAAACAAGTTTTACGAAAAACATGGAGGCAAAACTATCATCCTTGCCCGCTTTGTGCCTATTGTTCGCACCTTCGCTCCTTTTGTTGCAGGTATGGGCAAAATGAGCTATAAACATTTCTTCTCCTACAATGTTATAGGAGGTATAGCATGGGTGGTTATCTTTTGTGCTTTAGGTGCTATTATAGGAAGTAACGAATGGGTAGAAAAAAATCTCGACAAGGTAGTCATTATTATTGTTGTCGTATCTATTCTTCCGGGTGTTTACGAAGTAGCTAAGGCTAAGTGGGAATCAAAAAAGGAAGCGAAAGCTAAAGCCAAAATAGGAAATTAAGAAAGATAATTAAATTTATCTTTATATATAAATAAAACCACCTTACTGATCAACTCTTATCAGTAAGATGGTTTTTTAATTTAAATATATCTATAATATGATTATAAAAGCAAACTTGCCCGACTCCGGAAAAAAGAAACGATTGGTTATTATCGGAGGAGGCTTTGCCGGACTCGAACTTGCGAAAAGAGCGGATAAGAATCAATATCAGGTAGTACTGATAGACAAGAACAATTACTATCAGTTTCAACCTCTATTCTATCAGGTAGCTATCGGTGGATTAGAGCCAAGTTCGATATCTTATCCATATAGAAAGAACTTTCAGAAAAATAAAGACTTTCATTTCAGAATGTGTGAGGCTTTAAGTGTGAATACATCTGATAAGAAAATTGAAACAAATATCGGCATCATTACATACGATCTTTTAGTTATCGCCACAGGATGTGATACAAATTATTTCGGGAATACAGATCTAATAGAAAATACATTCTCTCTAAAATCTGTATCCGAATCACTCTTGATGAGAAACAGGATACTACTAAGCTTCGAAGAATCTTTGATCACAACAGACGAAGAAAAACGAAAAGAACTGTTGACGTTTGTTATCGTCGGAGGAGGTGCGACAGGAGTAGAATTAGCCGGAGCATTGGCCGATATGAGAAGAACTGTTTTGCCGAGAGACTATCCGGAGATAGACTTTACTAAAATGGAAATCCACTTGGTAAATGCAGGCTCTCGCCTACTGGCAGGCATGTCGGAACAAGCATCCGAAACAGCATTAAAAACATTACTAGACAGAGGTGTTATCGTATATCAGGAGAAATCGGTAAAATCGGTAGAAAGCCCTTATGTGAATATTGCAGACGGCACTCAAATACGTTCACGTAATGTATTTTGGGTGGCAGGGGTTAAGCCAAATAGCTTAGCAGGTCTTGACGAAACGGCATACAACCGAGGACGTTTGGTTGTAAACGAATACAATCAGGTAAATGGCTATAAAGATATTTTCTCAATTGGCGATACCTCTTTACAAACAACCGAAAGTTATCCGGTCGGTCATCCTCAGGTAGCCCAAGTAGCCTTACAGATGGCAAAGCAACTAGCCAAAAATATCAATAAGGGAGAATCGGACAATTGGGATAAATTTGTATATGTAGACAAAGGCTCATTGGCTACCATTGGACGTAATGCTGCTGTTGCCGACCTAGGTAAACTCCGCTTTGGAGGCTGGGTTGCCTGGTGGTTGTGGTTGCTGGTACATATCCTTTCTATTGTGGGAATGAGAAATAAGGTTTCTGTATTCATCGACTGGGTATGGAGTTACCTGAATTATGATGTTTCGCTACGTCTGCTAATTCGTCCTAAGTTCAATGAAATGTATAAGGATAAGAGAACTAAACAAAGCAACGAATAAATCCAAACTTACAGCAGTAAGATATATTCCAAGAAAATGAACTATCTTTGCATCAAATTGCAGTAGGTCGGTTTGCCGCTGGCTGCCGCAAGGCAGAAAGAGGAAAGTCCGGGCAACACAGAGCATCGTATTTCTTAATGGGAAGCTGTTCGTGAGGGCAGAGTTAAGGTAACAGAGAACAACCGCCCCTATCAGGGGTAAGGGTGAAAAGGTGAGGTAAGAGCTCACCGGTCTGTATAGCAATATACAGAGCCGTACCACTTGCGAGTTGTAAGACCATGTATACCGGCGCATGTAGGGCTGCTCGTCCGATGCCGGGGGGTAGGTCGCTAGAGCCTGTTGGTGACATCAGGCGTAGATAAATGGCAAGCACTCTTCTTGAAGAGTACAGAACCCGGCTTATAGACTTACTGTATTTTTATTTTATTCTAAGTAACGGGTGATTCTTGTTGGACTTTTGCTTTGTTATATCTTGGGAAAACATTTTAAGGAAAGTATTAGCAATAATAAAAAACAATCCTGCCAAAATAGATATGACAGGATTGCTTCACTAAACTTATCTTAAATTACTTATATCTCAACCATTTAAACATTTCGGCGAAGGTCACTTTCTTACCATACATCAGAATACCGACACGATAGACCTTTGCAGCCAACTTAACCATTAATATGGCGGTTACATACAGCACAACAACCGACAAGACCAACTCCCATATAGATATTTCGAACGGAGCACGTACCATCATCACGACAGGCGCGGTAAATGGTATGATCGAACACCAAAAGGCCATCGCGCCTTCAGGATTCTGAGATGCTGCAATACCTGTATAAAAGGCTAATAATAATATAATAGTCAATGGCATCATCAACTGCTGAGCCTCTTGCGAATCGTTAGCAGCAGACCCAAACATGGCATACAAAGAGGAGAAAAGAAGATACCCTCCCACAAAATATAATATAAGGCAGATCCCGACCTGCAGCCAGTTGACGCCCAATATACCATTAACAGCAGAAGTAATCTCCGAGTTATTCTGTGTCATTGCACTTATTGCCTGTTGAGCCTCCATTGTAGCAGTGGTATCTACACTTGTCCCGAGGAATATTTGCATAGCAACAAGTGCGCCGCCTCCTATAACAAGCCAGATAACCAATTGTAGCAAACCAACTAATCCAACTCCGACTATTTTACCCATCATAAGATCTAAAGGTCTAACGGATGAAATAATCACCTCAATGATACGGTTTGTTTTCTCTTCCACAACACTTTGCACGACCATTTGCCCATACATCATGATAAAGAAGAACATACACAATGTAAGTCCCATCCCTACAAAAGATGCCGCCTGACCAAGTGTCTCGGTCTTCTGTCCGGCTTCGTCGAGACGGATAGTGGAAACATTAATATGATCTTTCGATTTCAATATTTGTTGCAGATCTGTAACAAGTTGTGGTTCGATATTACTCCTTTGGGTAAAATCATCTATCTTTTTATTTCTAACAGCATCCGTAAGTATGTTGTTGATATAAACAGTCAACTCACGAGGAGGCTGCTGCTTTTCGGAATAGAAAGTTGCTGCATTCGGATTTACACTCAGGTCTTCCGATATCTCTAATATGGCTGTCCGCTTATCGCTCGGCTTACTATCGCTATCCGATAATTTCACAAACTCATAGTTCTTAGATGACTGAAACAAACTAAAATAAGAACCTGTATGATCGATTACATACACTTTGTTTATATCATCATTGCTACTTAACATCATAAGCAATGCAGGGATAGTAGACACTCCCAAGAATAAGAATGGAGTTAGCAACGTTGTCAAGATAAACGCTTTGGTTTTTACCCTCGAGGTAAATTCCCTATGTATAATTAGCTTTAATCCTCTCATTGTTTTGTCTCTGATACGATTTGTATAAAAATATCATTCATCGAAGGCAATACTTCTTCAAAAGTCACCACTTCATAGCGTTTGGCTATCTCTTGTATCAACTCTGAGTTGGAAGCCTCATCATTACGCTGAATAAGTAGCTCCGTAATATTACTGTCCGTTGATTGCGATAATATCGAAAAGTGAGAAGATTCCAGATCAAAAGTTTCCCCTACGACCTGAAGTTTGAAAATATGCTTTCTGTATCTTGCGCGTATTTCTTTCACATTTCCATTCAATACAACCCTAGATTTATTTATCAGAGATATTTCGTCACACAATTCCTCTACCGATTCCATATTATGAGTCGAAAGAATTATTGTTTTGCCTTTTGCTTTCAGATCTAACAGCTCTTTCTTTAACAATTCTGTATTCACAGGATCAAATCCGCTGAAAGGCTCATCAAGGATATACAAATCGGGTTCATGTATGACGGTAGCAATAAATTGTATCTTTTGCTGCATACCTTTCGACAGCTCCTCCACTTTTTTTCCTTGCCAGGATAGTATATCAAACTTCTTTAGCCAATATTGAGTTTTTTGTACTGCGTCTTCTTTCGAGAGGCCTCTCAATTGTGCCAGAAAAATAATATGCTCTCCAACTTTCATTTTCTTGTACAAGCCTCTTTCTTCGGGCAAATAACCGATATTAAAAACATCATCGGCTACCGACACCCTTCCATTTATAAAGACTTGTCCTTCATCGGGAGCAGTTATTCTGTTTATTATGCGGATTAGCGAAGATTTGCCTGCACCATTAGGCCCCAGCAATCCATAGATGCAACCTTTTGGCACTTGTACGCTTACGCCATCGAGAGCTCTATGACTACCATATTGTTTCACCACATCGTGGGCTTCGAGATAATACATATTCTATAGTATGTTTTATATTCTTTTTATATTAGTCGCACCAAAAACATAAAAGTCACAGAGCTCCGAAAATATTATAGTCTTATTTCTTATCGCCCACTAATACTCCAGAGATACACCAATAACTCAGAGCACTACCTTCGGGATCTCCCACAGGTATAGCCACCTTCAGTTGGTGTTCACCTGCCTTCACATCCCCAATGTGTATAAACACAGGGTAACTCACTGTACCCGGACACCAACCCGAACGACTCAGGTCGGATGACGATAAGCCATTTGCGAAATTACCCGAAGCCGGATTCAACTCTCTATAGCTGCCGCAATCTTCGCGCCAAGGGGTATAAGCGATCAGGCGAGAGCCATCCATAAATATCTCGTTAAGCTTCGGATTAAATTCGTCTCCTCCACCCCAGCCGCCATGGCCTGTAGATATATAGCGGATATAAGCATCTTTGAGGTCTACATCTGTTTTGAAGTTCACAGTCAGAGAATCGTTGCGGAATAATCCGTCAGGATAAGCTTGTCCTGCCATCTCCATTATATTTGTAGTTGTAAACAGAGGATATACTTCTTTCTCTGCCCGCTTATCATTCGGATAATACTTAATCTTTAAAGAAACATTGTGTCCGTTTTTCGCATAGTTTCCGATCCATGCACCTACCCACACTTCATTTTTCAGATACTTGGCATAGTCTGTAATTTCTTGTTTAAACACCACAGAGTCTGGCCAGTTATATTCAGCTACCTCAATATGGTTATATCCTTTTACTCCGAATGAAGTATAAAAACGCATCAACTCGAGAGGTGGCAAATAATCTTCTGTAGCAACCATTCCCTCATACGATTTTCCATGTTTATCAGTATACTGAGGTAATGCCTCTCTTCCTTTTAGCAGTCCATCCATAAATGATTGCTTCTTATCGGTAGGAACGATAAAGACGCTACCCGTACGGTCATAAGCGTCCCCTTCAGAGTGTTGGGCTAGCTCTGCAAAAATAGAATAGCTACTATTATCGGCAGGAAGTTTTACTTTTTTCAGAACAATAGAACCATTGGCAAATTGCATTATTTCTGTATCGTTCAACTGCTCCGGCTTAGGAATATCCCTAAAGTATATACTCTGATTATTAAACACGTCGGCTACAATAACCTGGCTTTGCTGTATACGGTAATTATAGGCAGGAGCTGTTAGTTTATCCCCTTTAAGTACAGGTTTTACATTCACAATCTCTTTTAGCAAATCAATCTTTGTTGCTTTTTCTTCATACTGTCCGTTTCTTACCACCTTTAGCACAACTCCATCAGGCAAACCAACACCAGGTTGCATAGATCCTTTGACTCCTAATTGAGTTGTATACCATATTTCTATCGTATTAGAATTAATAACAGTTTTCGCCTTTTTGCAGAGGTAACCCGCAATAGTTTCTGTTTCGGGCAAAAATTCCAGTTTATCATTTAATGTAAATGATCGGGTTGTATAAAACTCATTCCCATTTGCCAACTTTGCGGTTTTCGTTTCTTCATTTGTTGCATAATCAAGATAGGTGTATTGTACCGGAGTACCCTCTTGCACCTCGGCATATTTACGACTTATTTGCACATCTGTTCCGCATATCTCTACGATGGTATTTGATCCTTCGTAGGCTTTACCATTCATACTTGTCTGGTAGGTGATACGTACTGTTTTAAAATCTTTCTTAGGTTGAGCATTCATTACAAATGCGAGAAGTAATAATTGGAATAAAAATAGGTTCCTTTTCATAAAATATATTTTAGATAAAAGAGTTTTTAGGTCAACGGACAAAGATAAAGATAATCATGGATTGATTAAAAAACATTCAAATATTTAACGACCATTCTTTAGACATTCCCTTAAAAAGCACAAAACAAATAAACAATTCCATTTTTCTTCGTATTTTTGCCAGCCAAAGATGCTTTGAGACTAAATCATCGAAGCTTAATTACATACTAAAATATATTTCTATGAACAACGAGAAAGGACTGGACTTTAAATCCACGATTTCAACCGAAGACAAAAAACTGTTCATCGAAACCTACGGCTGTCAAATGAATGTAGCAGACAGCGAGGTTGTTGCATCCGTAATGCAAATGGATGGTTATATCATGACAGATAAGCTGGAAGAAGCTGATGCTGTTTTTGTAAATACATGCTCGATACGTGACAACGCCGAGCAAAGAGTTATTCAACGTCTCGACTACTTCAACGCCCTCAAGAGAAAGAAGAAGCCAAATATGATTATTGGTGTTCTGGGTTGTATGGCCGAACGAGTAAAAGAAGAGCTACACGACAAGCATCATGTAGATGTTGTAGTAGGCCCCGATGCCTACCTCGACCTGCCTAATCTGGTAGGAGCTGCCGAAAATGGCAACAAAGCAATCAATGTTCAACTATCCAAAACCGAAACGTATAAAGATGTGATCCCTCTACGTATTGGAGGAAACCACATTTCGGGCTTTATATCCATCATGCGAGGATGCGATAAGGTATGTTCGTATTGTATAGTGCCTTATACAAGAGGTCGTGAACGAAGCCGTTCGCCACAGAGTATCCTTAACGAATTGGAAAATCTGCGAGACAAAGGATTTAAGGAAGCTACATTATTGGGACAGAATGTCAACTCATACCGCTTTACAAACGAAGACGGCAGCATTGTAGATTTCCCCGCACTATTGGAAATGACAGCGAAAGCTGCACCCAAAATGCGTATCCGATTTACGACTTCTTATCCAACAGATATGACCGATGAAACACTGGAGGTAATCGCAAAATACGATAACCTGTGTAAGTTTATCCATCTACCTGTGCAATCGGGCAGTAGCAAGATGCTAAACGTGATGAAAAGAAAATATGATAGAGAGTGGTATCTGAACCGTATCGAAGCGATTAAACGCATCATACCGGGATGCGGCATATCTACTGATATCATGTGCGGTTTTCACTCCGAAACGGAAGAAGATCAGCAAGAGACACTATCGCTGATGCGTGAAGTATGTTTCGACTCGGCATTTATGTTCAAGTATTCGGAACGTCCGGGAACATACGCTTCAAAAAAATTAGAAGACGATATACCTGAAGATGTTAAAATAAAACGTTTACAGGAAATTATAGATTTGCAAAACGAATGCTCTCTTGAAAGCAACAAGCGAGATGTAGGCAAAGTATTTGAAGTACTTGTTGAAGGATTCTCTAAACGGTCGAGGGAACAGCTTTTTGGACGAACATCCCAAAACAAAGTTGTTATTTTTGACAAAGGAAACCATCGTATAGGAGACTTTGTGACCGTAAAAGTAACAGGGAATACTTCGGCTACACTATTTGGCGAAGCGATATAAGAATCGGGCTAATAGTTATTTTTACTGAAAAATATTTTCGATATTTCAAAAAATAGCTATATTAGCTGTCCTTTTAGGGAAAGCAAGAAGATTATTAGCGGTTTAGCCCGTATATTTAGTGATCAATCCAATTTATAATAAAGTGTTGAATTGATGAAATTTATTGATACTCTCACACGTTATTATATTAATGTAGAATTAATTTATAAAATAAATAATTATGAATAAAACAGGTTCGAACTTATTGTTCTTGGCTATAGGTGCTGCGCTAGGTGCAGCTGTTGGCTATGTTGCTGCTTCTGACAAAAAGGAAGAATGGCTGAAAGATATAAACAGCCTGGTAGACAAAGTAAAAGGAAATGTAAGAAACGCAGCCGGCAGAGGCAAACATAAACTGGAAGAATTAAGAGACGATGTTGAATAACTCCGAAGAAGAAAAAAGCTTAGGAATCTTAATTGAAGAAATTAAATTAGATTTATTAAGCTATATCAACAGACGTATCCGTTTGTTTAAACTGGATAGTTTTGAGAAGATAGGTTTATCTGCCTCCGGTCTGGGATATGGCTTAATAATAATAGCTATTGTAGCTGTTATTTTATTCTTCGGGCTTATTGGTATGGCTTTTTTTCTTGGAGAATTATTCAACAGCTTGGCTGTAGGCTTTGGAATCATGACTCTGTTTTCATTGTTTGTTTTATTGCTTGTAGTTCTTTTTCGAAAAAAGATACAACAATCGATATTACAGAATACTATAAGATTTATGCGTAAAATAGATACAAATGATGAAGAGTAGATTGACACCATTAGAAGAACTGCGTCAAGAAAAAGAATTAGTAAGGCTTGAATGCAAGGAAGGTGAAGAACGTCTATCCGAACATTGGGCGTATCTTTCAGACAATGCAGGTTCATTGATTTTTCAAAGTACTATAAACTCTGTACTAAGCGTATTTGGATTCGGGGGATCATCCAAAAGTAAAAAGCGACAAGAAGAAACCTCAACATCAAGCAGTCTGCTTAGCGGATTAACCGCTTATTACCCCGTAATATGGGAAATTGTGCAGCCAATAATATGGCGGTTTGTAATAAAGAAACTAAAATCGATCTTCTCGGGAAAGAAAAAAAAGGAGAAGGATAAAGATAACGACTAAAATAAAACAGAAACAAGAAAGGAAATTCACCTTTCTTGTTTTTGTTTTTAGACTATTATTGGATATCAAATTATTTATTTACTTTTGATAATCAGTTAATTTAACCTTCGCACTATGGAAAGACGTAAATTCTTTAAGTCATTAGTTATTGGTGGTCTGGGTGCAACAGTTTCTCCTATCCTTAAAGCTGCTCCAACTCTCACCTCAACAGATATAAAGCCTGAGACAAATATAAAGGATGCGTTATCTATCTCTAGAACCGAATCTTCTATGCCGGGGAAATATCCGGGTAAAGTAGTCAGAGTCAATCATAGTTTGGCTGTTACTGATGGTAAACCTTCGGTGGAAACCGTTTTTGAGATGCTTAAAGAATCGATACTGAAACTTACAGGAGAAAGCGATCTCAACAAGGCTTGGCTACAATTTGTCGGCAAAGATGACGTAATAGGACTAAAGGTTAATCCTGTAGCCGGAAAACTATTGACGACTTCGCATGCCGTTACACAAGCCGTAATAAAACAATTGGAAGATGCAGGCATATCCCGTAGCAATATGGTAATATGGGACAGGCGCGAAATGCAACTGCATGAAACAGGCTATACAGAAGAAAATTATCCCGGCATAACCATCACCGGTACTGAGTGTGAAGATGCTTCGGGCAGCTACTATAATAGCGAAGGTAAACTATACAGCGAAGAGCGTATCGATAAAGATCATTATTTCTACGCTGATGTAGAAGGTGAGTATGACGCTTATACAATGCCTTTCATGGTAAATGGAGGAAAATATTCTTATTTTACGAAGATCTGTTCTCAAAAGGTAACAAAAATCATCAATCTGCCTGTATTGAAAAATGCAGGATCATCAGTTACACTTTGTCTGAAAAATCTTGCGTTCGGTTCTATTTCAAATACCGCAAGGCTCCACAAGGATTTGTGGCACGAAACTTCTGCGTATGTATGTGCCTTCCCGCCACTACGGGACAAAGTTGTTTTGAATATTGTGGACGGGTTGATAGGTTGTTTCGAAGGAGGACCTGCAGCGAATCCTCAATTTATATGCAATTATAATACTATTCTGGTGGGAACCGACCCTGTCGCCGTTGACCGTATAGGACATGACATTGTGATAGCAAAAAGGATAGAGGAAGGCATCCAATCGGAAGACAAACCGGCTGCTCTCAAATTCATGCATCTGGCAGAAGAACTAAAGCTCGGGGTGGCAAACAGAAATAAAATAGACCTAACAGAAGTAAATCTAGCTTAGATGAAATACTTTTTCTTAACGCTTTTATCATTACTCCCACTTTTTGCAGTAGGGCAGTCGTTGTCGGATATCACGATTGAAAAGGAACGTACTTTTGTAGGGACAGGTCTCTATGGTTTTATGAATGGAGGTTCAGACTTATACCTCGAATATGGATTCGAAAAACTAACAACAAGAGATATAAAATACAAGGATGAGAAATATACAATAGATATTTATGAAATGTCGTCTCTCGAAAATGCTTTTGGTATATATTCCTTACATACATTCAAATGTATGAGAGCTGACACCCTCCGTTTTTTTAATTGCCTATCCGCATACCAATATCAGGCAGCAATCGGGAATAAATATGTTTCAATCGTTTTTCAGTCGGGCTCGAACAAAGCTAAAAGGAATGCCGATGAACTCTTGTATTTGTACGTAGATACGCTGAATATGAAAAGAATAGCTTTACCGTTAGAAATGACTAAAGAGATTCCTTATTCATCGTCTATAAAATACTTAAAAGGAAATCTGTCTATATCAAATGCCCAACCATCACTTCTGAAATGGATAGAAGGCATATCTTTCTCCGATATATGGCTCGCCTCGAAAAGCAATACTGTACTCATTTATCCAACTGATAATAAAAATATGGCGAAGCTAATAGAAAGAATCCCAAAAGAAAATATACTCAAAATAGAAGATCAGTACGTTTACTTAAAATGTCCGAAGAAAGAGGATAGTAATGACACGGGGGTATTCGGTTTTTAAAATCACAAAAACCTCAAAACTTTATCTATATAGAAAGGGTTTATAATCTGGATACAGAGAAAGTGACAGATAAAAACAGGGTAAAAAGTGTTACTTTTGTTACTTTTTCATCAAAACCTGTTCTATGACAACGACAGTTATAAATGAGATAAGACATAAAATGAATATATATGGCAGAGAAGGGAAGCCATTCTTCTTTGCTATTAACTTTGAACAAACAGAAGGTTTATTTATCGATAATCCTTTGCAACAAACTGATGTTTTATTTCAGTTCTGCGGAAAAGGGAATGCTCCTGAACAAGAGGTTATAAAAAAAGTATCTTCATTCAATTACATCCCTATCCCCTATTCCGAGTACAAAAAGAAATTTGATATTGTACATAAAGGATTAAAAGAAGGATATTCTTATTTGACCAACCTGACAATAAAAACACCTGTTTCTTTTAATCTTACTCTTGAAGATATTTTCTTTCAGAGTAATGCTTGTTACAAAGTTTTATATCCAAATAAGTTTGTATGTTTTTCGCCCGAACGTTTCGTCAAAATAGAGGGAAAGACTATTTCAACCAATCCCATGAAAGGAACTATAGATGCAAACATCCCCGATGCCGAACAGATTATACTAAATGACTATAAAGAGACAGCAGAGCATAATACAATAGTAGACCTTCTGCGTAACGACCTCAGCATTATAGCTGATAATGTAAGGGTAAACAGATTCAGATATATCGATCGTATCAGAACAAATAAAAACGATATATTACAGGTCAGCTCAGAGATAACAGGCACGCTACGCGAAGAAAATTATCTTAATTATGGAGATATTATCTTTGGTATGCTTCCTGCCGGGTCTATTTCGGGTGCACCCAAAGATGCTACAAGAAAAATTATACAAGATGCAGAAAAAGAACCCCGAGGCTATTATACAGGAGTATGCGGATATTATGATGGAAACGAATTGGATTCGGCTGTTATAATACGTTATATAGAAAATGACGACAACCAATATTATTTTCGAAGCGGAGGAGGTATCACAGCCTATAGCGATTGTGAGGAGGAGTATAAAGAAGTTTTAGAAAAAATTTATCTACCAATAGTATGAAGCCATCATTCTCTGAAGTAATAAAAATTTGTAATGGTAGAATTTTCAATCTTCCTGCACATATAGAAAGAATGAACTTTACGTTACAATCTTTTTTCGGTTCTACTATTCCATTTAGTTTGAAGGATGAAGATATTCCTTTAGAATTCCGTGAAGGATTGGTAAAATGCCGTATTGTATACTCTCTTGAGAATCTGGAAATAGAATATTCTCATTATAAATTCAGAGAAATAAACAGTTTGAAAATCATTCATGATAACTCAATCTATTACTCTTTCAAGTATGCGGAAAGAACAGCATTTGAGAAATTGATGGCACAGAAAGAAAATTGTGATGATATACTCGTTGTCAAAAATGGATTTGTAACCGACACGTCATTCACGAATGTAGTATTCGAAAGTGATAAAGGCTTATTTACCCCTTCTACATACCTGCTACCGGGCACAAAAAGACAAACCCTTCTAAAAGAAAGAGTTATTAAAGAAAAGGTAATTCGGATCGAGGATATTGAAGACTATAGAAAACTGTACTTAATAAACGCAATGATGGGTATTGAAGATAATATCAGCATACCCATATCAAGTTTAAAGATAGATAGCCTGTAAATTACTTCAGAGTCAAATCTGCATCAATAACAGTTTGAACCGTATTCTTTGTTGAGTCGGTACTTATAGCCGTAATATTACCTTTACAGTTTGTAAAATAGACACAATTTCCTCTGTCATAGAAACGATAAACTTTACAACCATCATGTTCGAACAGATATGAGACCTCATACGTCTTATTATTCTGAGAAGGGGCTTCTATTAACGGACGACCAGAATAACAAGATTGAAAACTAAACGCAAGTATCAAACCAAATAGACCGAGTAATGCTTTCATAATATTTCTATATTAAGTTAATCTTCTTTCTTCGGATACTTCTTTCCTGCAAATATATCATATTTACGGAACTCACATTGTAAAGAGCCATTTACCAGTTGGATTTTCTTAGAAGGCTTCAATCCTATTTTGTCAAAACACTCTTTTTTATAGCTGAGTATCCATGCCGAATAGCCCATAAATACATGCTTCAACCGTTCGCCTATATTTTCATACAAGCCGAACAAATCTTCGGGCTTTATTCTTTCACCATAAGGAGGATTCGTAACCAAAATAGCATTCTCGGATGGAGCCTCTGTATAGTTCTCAAAAGGCATCACTTTCAGGTCAATACTTTTATCTAATCCGGCATTCTTTACATTCTTCGCAGCAATAGCAATAGCCTCGGATGAGATATCCGAACCATATATTTTATACTTAAATTCCCGCTCTCCGGAATCATCGTTATATATCGTTTCAAACAAGTCTGCATTAAAGTTTTTCCACTTCTCAAAAGCAAAATTCTGACGATATATTCCCGGTGGCACATTCATGGCTATCATCGCAGCCTCTATCAGCAAAGTACCCGAACCACACATCGGATCTATAAAGTCAGACCCTCCGCGCCAGCCTGTTTTAAGTATCATTCCCGCAGCCAGCACCTCGTTCAAAGGAGCTTCTGTTTGAGCAACACGGTAACCTCTTTTGTGTAAAGACTCTCCCGAACTATCGAACGAAAGGGTACACTTATCATGAGCTATATGAAAGTTAATTAACAAGTCCGGGTTTTCTACATTTACCGAAGGACGCTTTTCCGTCCTCTGCATAAAATAGTCGGCAATAGCATCCTTTACGCGATATGCGACAAACTTAGAGTGTGTAAAGTAGTCCGAAAAGGTTATGGCGTCTATAGCAAAAGTACTATCCTCTGTAAGATGTTCAAACCAGTTCATGGCTTTCACCTTCTTGTATATATCATCAGTCGTCTTTGCTTTAAACTCATAGACAGGACGAAGTATACGGAGAGCAGTACGGCACTGTATGTTAGCCTTATACATTAAAGCAAGGTCACCTTCGAAGGAAACCATACGCTTGCCTATCTCAAGATTGTTTGCACCTAAGCCTATTAATTCTTCGGCCAACACATCTTCTAGTCCCGCCATTGTTTTGGCGATCATTTTAAACTCTCTTTTTATCATCCTTTATAATTTCAACTTCTTAGATTTTCCTTTCGACTCGTTATGGAAAGCATCTACAGCCGTTACAACATATTTATATTCTTTAGCTCCTCCTTCATAGGGGAGTACTATACTTTTCTGCCTTGTGATAGAAACAATATTCTGAGCATTCTCCAGGTTTTCCTTTTCTCCTTTTGCAAAACGATAAACAACATAATATTGAGCTGTCTCCGGATCATATTTATCAGACTTTGCATCCCATTGCAATGTATGAGTAGTTGCAGTAAACGACTCTTTCAAGTTACTCACCTTTTTGGGCTGCTTCTTGTACATATGCGTATATGCAGGGATAAGAGCCGGATATTTGTGATAATTAGATTGCAAACGGCTAGCTATTCCCTTATAGTTGTCCAATAGTTCATAAGCAGGCCAGAAACAATTTCCATGCACTGTGGTAAAACTGCGAGACAAAAGCATTTTCTCTGCCAACTGATTGTCTCCCGAAGGCTGAGTTGTAGCATCCATTGTTCTCTTTATATCCTGACCAATATAGAGAGGTTGTCCGAGATTATTATTCGCCCACCATTCTATCAATGTTTTATAGTCTGCAGCAGTATGTCCTATCTCCCAATATATTTGAGGCATATTATAATCTATCCACCCATTTTTCACCCATAGCTTAACGTCAGCATACAAGTCGTCATAGTTTTGTAATCCACTCGTATTACTTCCCGAGCCATCAGGTGTACTTCTCTTATTCCTATATATTCCAAAAGGGCTGATACCAAATCTCACCCATGGCTTTGTAGTCTGTATGGTATGCCTCACATCTTGTATCAACAGATTGACATTGTTGCGACGCCAGTCTGCTCGCTGATTCTGAGAGAAGCCTTGCTGCCTACCGTATGTGTTGAAACTGTTATCATCAGGGAAAGATTGCCCTGCAACAGGATAAGGGTAGAAATAATCGTCCATGTGAATAGCATCTACCTCATAGCGCATGACTATATCCTTAACTACATCACAAATAAATTGTCGGTTGGCAGGAATACCCGGATCAAAATATATCTTATTGTCATATTTCACAAAACGTTCTGGATATTTATGATAAATATGATTTTTGGAAAACACATCGCTAGTTCCCGACGATACCCGGTAAGGATTCAACCAAGCGTGCAATTCCATATTTCGCTTATGACACTCATCTACAAGAAAGGCCAAAGGATCGAAGCCTCCATCGGGAGCTTTCCCTTGTATCCCTGTAAGGAAAGCACTCCAAGGTTCAAGATCTGATTTGTAAAAAGCATCGGCATAAGGACGAGCCTGAAATATAACAGCGTTGATGCCATCCGCCTGCATTTGGTCTAATATATTTGTAAAGTATGCCTTCATCTGAGATGAATTCATAGTCTTATATCTCGATTGCCAAGCAGTACTCAACCATGCGCCCCTAAACTCCCTTTTGGGATGGGATATATCGGAGAATTTCACACGTTGTTTCTGAGAACCGCAAGATGATAATAAAATTATAGTAATTGTTAGTATAGAAAAAAGAAGGGCTTTGTTCTTGTACATTGTAACATTATTTAATTATGCATCTACAAAAATAGGAATAATAACTAGAATAAATACTTTACTTTTGTCTATATCAAACGAAATTACAGTGAAATATCTATTATTTTATGTGCTTCTTTTTATTTCATCCTGTTCTATTGCCAAAGAGCCGTTGAGAATCGGAGTAATTACAGATACCCACTATCTGTCGGAACAATTGATGGAAAAAGGACAAGCCTTAAATGATTATATAGCTTCCAGTGGCAAGAATATCAAGGATGTGCCACAAGTTCTGGATCAAGTGCTAAATGAGTATCTTAACAGTGATATACAAGTACTACTTATTTGCGGCGACATCACCAAAGACGGAGAAAAATTAAGCCATCTTGACTTCCTGAAAAAGCTAAAACCGCTACAAGAAGAGGGAATCAAAATATATGTTATTCCCGGCAACCATGATATTAACATGCCAAATGCTTCGGAATATAAGGGAGACAAAAAGTTACCTGTAGCAAATATTTCTCCCGATGACTTTGCGTCGATCTACAAAGATTGTGGCTATAGCAATGCGCTGAAAAGAGATGATAATTCATTAAGTTATGTCGCTTCTCTCGATGATCAAACATGGCTTCTCGCCATAGACGCAGCCAGATATAAAGAGTATACAACTAACAGCATAACAGCCGGAAAAACCTCTCCCGATACAGAAAGATGGATACTCGAGATTTTAAGAGAAGCCAAACAAAAGAATAAACAAGTAATAGGCATGATGCACTGGGGCTTTGCGGAGCATATCATGTATCAGTCTTCATTCTTTAAAGACTACCTTGTAGACGATTATCAAAGATTAGCAAACCTGTTTGCAGACAATGGTGTAAAAGCTATCTTTACCGGGCACTTTCATTCGAATGACATCACAGCCTTTACCTCCGACAAAGGCAATGTGATATATGATATAGAAACCGGTACTTTATCAGCCTATCCATTCTCTTATCGTTTTGTGGAACTGGATGCTAACGGTATGAAAATAAGAACTGAAAATGTGACATCAATACCCGGCAACCCCAATCTGGCGGAAGAGGATAAACAGCGAATGCTTAAACTATCCACCACCCTTGCTAAAAGTAAGATCAACAAACTAGGATATAATCTTTCGGAAGAAACATCGAGTCTCTTTGCCGATATAATAGGACAGATATTTATCAAACATGCTTATGGAGACGAAAAGGTTGACAAATCCTTAAAAGAGTATCTTGAAAAACTATCTGAAGCAACGGATATCCCAATCAATATGAATGAAATAGAGTTGGATTTCCCACCAGAAGATAATAACCTATATATTAAGTTTTAGAAATGTTAGAACTATCATTATATCCCGACCTAGTAGAAGCAGGATGTGACGAAGCCGGAAGAGGCTGTCTGGCGGGAGCTGTATTTGCAGCGGCTGTTATATTACCCAAAGGTTTTATCTGCGAAAAGCTGAACGACTCAAAACAACTGACCGAAAAAGAAAGGTATGCATTACGTCCACTTATCGAAGAGCAGGCTCTGGCTTGGGCTATAGGCATTGTGGATCAAAAGGAGATAGATGAGATCAACATACTGAATGCTTCGTTTCTTGCTATGCAACGAGCTGTAGCAAACCTAAAGACTCGTCCACAACATTTATTAATTGACGGTAATCGCTTCCGCAAATACGAAGACATACCACACACGTGTGTTGTAAAAGGAGATGGCAAACTATTGCCTATTGCTGCGGCATCGGTATTAGCTAAAACATACAGGGACGACTACATGCTCAATTTACACAGAGAGTATCCGCTATATGATTGGGATCACAACAAAGGATATCCGACAAAAAAGCATCGTGAGGCAATAGACAAACATGGTGTCACACCTTATCACAGGCTAACATTCAATTTAATAGACAAGCAGTTGAAGTTAGACTTCTGATTATTAAGGCTTAGATATCTTAATGCCTACTTTCTCTATACCGCTCAAGGTCTGATCTCGCATACCGTGCTCTATCTTGATACGGTAGTTTCGCTTTTCCTTAAAGGTAATTTCTCCGAAAGGGAGAGAAGATTGATACAATGTACCAAATCCTGATCCCTGCCATTTACCAAGTTTATCAGCCAGCAGAAATTCTTTAGATGTATCAACGAATAGAGAGTCTGTATCGATATTTGACTGAACAAAAAACCAGATATTCTGATAAGGATAACTCACGCTATTGGTAACCTCTATTGTAAGATCATAAGGTCTATTCAGTTCGAAAAGCGTAGAATCTATATCAAACACAAGCGTATCGTTTTGTGCCCATGCCTCATCCTTCAGTTCATGAAAATGATAGTATATCTCCTGCTTGTCACAGGAGATATTTATAAGGGTTAGCAACATAACACATAACGCAAAAAAAACTTTATGCTTCAGGCTTCTTCTGTTCCGAATTTCCATTGCGGTTTGATCTGTTTCTGTTATGTCTGTTTTTATTTTTATTCCGATTCGGGTTCGGATTCGAATTTTGATTCGGATTGGGATTACCCTGAGAATTGGCTTCAGCTTGTTGTTGCGGCCTGTTATTATTTCCTCCCTGAACTTTATTTATTTGAGGCTTACTATTCGGCTGATTATTGGCCGGCTGCACATTTCCCGGTTTAGGATTTTCCCCTTTATTGTTTTTTACAAACTTCTTTTTCTTATTATTACGGTTATTGCCATTTCCATTATCATCAAAACGATTGATATTTTCTTGCAATATATCATGTGAGGTCGGTTTCTCGGTTTGCTCTTGAGATTCCATAGCTAAATGCAGAGGTCTGTCTCCTCTCTTATTCATCCTTATCACATCAAAAACCCTGTCTTTAGGTAAAGAGATAAGGTTCGCCGCAAAATTCTTATCTGTGGAATAGGTCATTGTCCCCGAAAGTATGTCGGTCTTGAAATGATAATAAGACGAATCTTTTGTCTCAAGGATTACTTCGCGTGATGGCAATTTTCGTTGAGCCTCCACGTAAGTGTCTACCTCAAAATTGAGACAACATTTGAGTTTACCACATTGCCCCGCCAATTTCTGAGGATTTAGCGGAATATCTTGTAATCGAGCGGCAGATGTAGACACCGAGATAAAGTTAGACATCGAACTAGAACAACAAAGTTCTCGCCCACAAGGGCCAATGCCACCCACTCTACCGGCTTCCTGACGTGCTCCGATCTGCTTCATTTCTATTTTCACGCGAAACTCGGAAGCATATACTTTTATCAACTGACGAAAGTCCACACGCTCGTCTGCTATATAATAAAAAATAGCCTTGTTCCCATCTCCTTGATATTCGACATCACTGATCTTCATCGCAAGATTAAGTTCTTCGGCTATCTCTCTCGAACGAAGCATCGTTTTATGTTCTTTCGATTTAGCGTCTTCCCATTTCTCAATATCGTTTTGTTTAGCTATACGATAAATGCGCTTAGTCTCTCCACGATAGTTATTCTTTAGCATTTGAAGTTTCACCAGTTTGCCTGTAAGCGTTACTTCTCCAATATCGTGTCCCGGTGTGGCTTCTACAGCAACGATATCTCCTCTGAATAGTTCTATATTATTACTGTTGAGATAATAGCCTTTACGTGTATTTTTAAATTGAACCTCAACCATCTGCGATTCGCCCGGTATCTCCGGAAGATCTTCAAGCCAATTGTAAACTTCCAATTTATTAGTACCGCTGCAACATCCGCCTTTTTTAGACTGACAACCGCCTCCCGATTGGCAACCACAGCCGCCTCCCGACTGACAGCCGCAACCTCCACCGGATTGACAACCACACGTTTTAGTTACCGCCTGCTTCTGCGATTCGCTAGTAGCGACTGTAACAAGTGCCTTTCGGTTTGCCCTGGCACAAGTACACCCTATCGGTGTTTTGCAAGTGCCCTGACAGTCCATGGCAGGATTAAATGTATTTTGATTTGAATCCATTGTTATTCATTTTAATTAATTAAGACAAAGCCCCTTTTCTAGCTTTGTGGGTTTATATTTATTGTTTAATCAGCATTGTTATTTTCAGACAAAGATCGAAAAACACCATCTTGGCGTTTACATTTTGTTCTATATGTCTTTCAGCCAGAGCCAGTTCATCCATAAAACCTACAATATTACGTTCATTGATAAACGGCGCAAAGCGTATTCCGAAATTAGCCTCATCCTGAGCTAAATAGGTAATTTCGGGCTGATGCAAGTTACTTACAAAATATTCGCGAACCATGCGCTGACTATATATCAGGAAGCTTTTTTGATTCTCGCGTCCTATTGCTGCCAATTCATTACCGATAGTCTTTATTTCCTTTATGTTACGAGCATAAGAAGCTCTCATCATCTGCACAAACAGATTGAAAAAAAACTTATGTTCTTCGTTCAGGCTGATCGTTTCCACAGCCTTCAGGTAACTACCTTTCGATAAATGTGCAACAGTAGTTGCATCATCAGGCAAAATATTATATTCAGATTCGAGAGCCTGCACAATATCACTTTCGGCTACGCCATGCACATTGATACGCTGACAACGAGACTGAATAGTTGTTATAATATTATCCGGCGTATCGGATACAAGCAGAAATATAGTATTATCTGTCGGTTCTTCTATAATCTTCAGCAACTTATTTGCACAAGACTCATGCATTTTTTCGGGAAGCCAGATAATCATTATCTTATATTTAGCTTCATATATACGAAGGCTCAGCTTACGCAGAATCTCCTCGCTTTCCTTCGCATAAATAAGCCCTTGAGAGTTTTCGGCATCGATATGATCTAACCACTGGGTAAGGTTAAAATAATAGTTGTGTTGCTTTACAAATTCTCTCCAATCGGCTATATAATCATCACAAACCTCTTTTTTCTTCGCTGCTTTCTTTACGATAGGGAAAACAAAGTGAAGATCGGGATGAGTCAAATGAGCATATTTGACACAAGATGCACATTTTCCGCACGAATCGTTATCCCTCGGATTTTCACAGTTAAGATATTGGGCGTAAGCCAATGCTAAAGGGAATTTACCGACTCCCTCTGGCCCGCAAAAAAGCTGAGCATGGGGTATAAGCCCCTTCCTTGCCGATGTAACAAGCCTCTCTTTTACTTCACTCTGCCCTACAATATCTTTAAAAAACATTCTTTTTCAGTTATCTGTCACACATCAAAAGTAACAAACCTTTAGAAACATAAAAAATTAATATTCAAATATTTATTTTCAAAAGGTGACAAAAGTGACAGAATAAACGCCTATTTTGTTGTTACTTTATTGTTACCTTTTTTATAAGAACTCTCTTATATAGAGATAAATTCTAGTAAATCTCTTTAGCAATACGTCTTACACTCTCCGTTGCAAGCAAAGAATAAAAGTGTATACTAGGAACCCCATATTCAATAAGCTCCTTAGACTGCTTAATACCCCATTCTATTCCAACTTCTTTTGCGTCGTCATCGGTCTTACACTTTCTTAGTTCAACTGCTAACTCCTCGGGTATGCTCGAACGGAATATTCTTGGTAATACTTCCAACTGGCTCATCAAAACAATAGGTTTTACACCCGGTATGATAGGCTGCGTAATTCCTGCTTCTCTACACTTTTCTACGAATGAGAAATATTTCTGATTGTCAAAAAACATTTGAGTTACAAAATATTCTGCACCATTGTCTGCTTTTTGCTTCATATAGAAAATATCGGACTCCGCACTAACAGCATCTTCATGAACCTCCGGGTAGCATGCCATCCCGTAAGAAAAAGGAGTTGCATTTTTTTCGAATAAACTTCCATCTGCCGCAATACCTTCATTGAAGTTATTCACCTGTAGCTGAAGGTCTGTTGCATATTCATTCCGGTTTGGATATATCTGCTCAGGTGCAAGTCGTTTTGTATCACCTCTAAGCAACAGCAAATTTTGAACATGCAAAAAGTTGAGATCGATAAGCGCATATTCGGTTTCCTCCTGAGAGAACCCTTTGCATATCATGTGCGGAACAGCCGTCACATTGTATTTGTGCTGAATAGAAGCTGCAATAGCCACAGAACCGGGACGCTTGCGTATATTCACCCTTTTTACTGTTCCATCGGGCATTTGCTGATCGAGGTACTCGCTATGGTGAGTTGTTATATTTATATACTGAGGATCAAACTCAATTAGCTTATCTATTATATTATATACTTTCTCTACATTGTTCCCCTTCAATGGAGGAAGAATTTCGAAAGAGAAAGCAGTTTTATCACTTTTATTGATTAATTCTGTAATAGTCATATTTTTTACTTGAAAAAGATTCTGATTATATCATTTCCATTTGCCACCACAAGCAAGAGCAATAAGAAAATCATACCTACCATTTGGGCTCTTTCCATAAACTTTTCGTTCGGTTGCCGTCTTGTAATGACTTCGTACAACAAGAACATGATATGGCCGCCATCCAGAGCAGGAATAGGCAATATATTCATAAATGCAAGAACGATAGATAGAAACGCAGTCATCGACCAGAAAGCATGCCAGTCCCAAGCAGGTGGGAAAAGGTTACCAATTCCGGCAAAGCCACTCAGATTTTGTACCCCTTTAGAAGAAAACACAAAACGCATCTGAGCAACGTAGCCTTTCAGCGTTTCCACACCAAGAACCGCACCTGATGGTATGGCTTTCAAGAAACTAAACTTATCTGTTTTAACTTCGTATATAGGACTTACACCACCTATCCCTATTTTATTTTCATCGTTTACCAAGACTTTCACTGTTGCGGTTAGTGAGTCTCGCATATAAGTGATTGCTATATGTTTTCCTTTATTTTCTTTTTTAGAGATTTCTCCAGAAAGCTGCATCCAAGATGTCACATTATTTCCGTTTACAGAAAGAATACTATCTCCTTTTTGTAAACCGGCCGCTTTAGCAGCATCAGACACTGTATCCAGACGTGTTGATGTCCAATAATAATATGGCGGTTGCAGGTCTTCAGCACCAATAACATTTTCTGCAAATTTTTCGGGCATGGTCAAAGTCACCTGTTTGCCTTCGCGTTCTACAACAACCTGCTTCGCATCAAGGAACTGCATAAAGGTATTCATGTTCAACACGCCACTGCGGTTGTTCATATCCTTACCATCTATGCTAAGAATGATATCACGTTCTTGATATCCACCCAATTCTTTTGCCGTCTGAGAAAATGTCATACCATTTTTCACCGACTTTACAGGGATGTAAGAGTCTCCCCACGAAAATAGGATTATTCCATATATGATTATTGCTAATATAAAGTTAAACAGCACTCCGCCAACCATCACCAATAGTCTCTGCCATGCCGGTTTGGAACGAAATTCCCAAGGCTGTGCAGGCTGCGCCATCTGTTCCTTGTCCATAGACTCATCTATCATTCCCGATATCTTCACATAGCCACCTAGGGGCAACCAACCGATACCATACTCTGTATCACTGTTTTTGGGTTTAAATTTAAACAGCGAGAACCATGGATTGAAGAAAAGATAGAACTTTTCGACTCTTATTTTGAAAAGGCGGGCAAAAAGAAAGTGCCCGAACTCGTGTATAACAACAAGTATAGATAAACTTAATATTAGTTGTAACGCCTTAATTAAAATAGTTTCCATTAAAAATTATTATAGTGTTATTTGATAAACTCTTTTGCTATATAGCGAGCCTCTGTGTCTGTTTGCACATAGTCGTCATACGTTGGTGTATCTACAAAGCATACCTTCTGCATTGTTTTTTCTATCACGTCGCTCATTTCCAAAAAGCCGACTTTGTCGTGTAAAAACGCCTCAACAGCGATCTCATTCGCAGCATTCATTATACATGCCATATTTCCTTTGAGCCTTGCCGCCTCAAAAGCAAAAGCCAGATTACGGAATCTGTCTGTGTCGGGTTTTTCGAAAGTCATTGTTTGCAGCTTAAAGAAATCAAGTCTTTCAAAATTCGATTTTAACCGTTTGGGATAAGCAAGTGCATATTGTATCGGAAGATGCATATCCGGCAAGCCCAGCTGAGCGATAATAGAAGCATCTTCGAATTGCACCATAGAATGGATGATTGATTGGGGATGTACCACCACTTCAATCTGGTCGGGTTCGACACCGAATAACCATTTGGCTTCTATCATCTCCAAGCCTTTGTTCATCAACGAGGCTGAATCGATAGTTACCTTTGCACCCATATCCCAGTTGGGATGCTTTAGGGCTTCTTTTTTAGTAACGCTTTGCAGCTGCTCTTTCGAATGTTTACGAAATGGCCCACCCGAAGCAGTTAATAATATTTTTTCTATTTGAGAATTCTCCCCATTCAGGCACTGAAATATCGCAGAATGCTCCGAATCGACAGGGAGAATAGGCACTTTATTTTCGATAGCCAGATTTGTTATTAATTCTCCGGCTACAACAAGAGTCTCTTTATTGGCAAGCGCAATCGCCTTTTTTGCTTTGATTGCATTTATCGTAGGTTTCAAGCCCGAATAGCCCACCATAGCAGTCAAAACCATATTGATAGGTTCGCTCTCTACCACTTGTGCAATAGCATCACATCCACACCAAACCTTTAGAGGAAGATCAGATAAAGCATCTTTTACATACGCATACTTTTCCTCATTGGCAATCACTACTACCTCGGGCATAAACTCCCGAGCCTGCGCAATTAGTAAATCTGCATTATTATTGGCTGTAAGTGCATATATCTCAAACTCGTCTTTGTGTTCCCTGATCACATCAAGAGCCTGTGTTCCTATAGAGCCGGTAGAGCCAAGTATTGCAATATTTCGTTTCATGTATATTCTATTTCTTTCTGGGCTTTTATTAAAAAGCTATATAATCTTCAGGGTTTACAGGGTTTCCTTTATACCAAAGCTCAAAGCCGAGAACTAAATCAGCATTGTCTTTAGCCTTGCCATCACCGATAACGGCAATCGCTTCTCCGGTACGAACTTTATCCCCTACTTTTTTTAGAAGTAACGTATTGTTCTTATAAATTGAAACAAACCCATTTTTATGTTGAATTTGCATAGTATATCCTGTTGTAAAATCATAACCCGAGAAAACGACTGTACCTTCAAGTACTGCCAAAACAGTTTCCTGAGATGCTACTTTCAGATTAATACCATATCGGTCGTTTGACGGATTGAATTTACTAATTACCAATCCTTTCAATGGCTTAAAGAAAACAACTCCTTCCATAGGACCCGAAGCAGTAGGAGAGATAACGGATAAATTATACCGTTCCTTATCCTCATAGCGATCTACAAAGACTTTCTCTTTCTCTGTCCTTTTCAACAACGGATCATTTTCCGAAACGGATATCGTATCGGTTATTTTCACAGAATCAACATCCAGAACGCCGGTAAAAACATTCTTCAGATTATTGATATATGCCTCCTGATAGTTGAGTTGTTGCTGTAGCGAATCAACCCTGATAGCAGCTCTCAGAGCCTTTTCTCTGACTTCAGCATCGAGATATCCGGGCAGATAATATCGTATAGGTGTAGCGATAATGAGAAACGAGGTAATAGTAACGAGAGATATAGCAAATAACAAAAACAACACACCTCCTGAAAACATGGATGCCTTTATGCTCCATACTTCCTCAAGTGTATTTTCGTTCATTACAGAAAGACGGTACTTGAAATGTAACCGCTTCCATATATCATGTTTGTTCTTTTTCTTCTTAACCATTCATTTTTTTGATCACGCTACTACTGATGGTGTACCTATACACTTTGTACACAAGACACACTATAGACCAAGCTACAAATTTAAGAAAAAAAGCGATATACCTTTACCTGAAGCCACACAAGATTAGGTCAAATTGTCCTTTTTTTAAATATTTAATTCAAAATGATTACAATCTTATTTTTTTTAGCTATTTTTGCAGCCTGCATTTTAGTGAAATAACGTGATTTTATTACATGCAGCTATAATAATTACATTTGTTATAAGTTTAATATGAGTCTATTAACTGATAAGTTGTATCGGTATGACGCAGCACGAAATACACGAGCTGCAGGTATTTACCCTTATTTTAGAGAAATCCAAAGCGACCAGGATACAGAAGTTGTTATCAACGGAAAAAAAGTATTGATGTTCGGGTCAAATGCCTATCTGGGGCTTACTAATCATCCAAAAGTAAAAGAAGCAGCAATCAATGCTACTAAAAAATATGGAACGGGCATGGCCGGTTCCCGTTTTTTGAATGGAACATTAGATATCCACGTAGAACTAGAAAAAAAGCTGGCTAAATTTGTTGGAAAAGAAGATGCTATCGTTTACTCCACAGGATTTAACGTAAACCAAGGTGTTATTTCATGTATCACCGGACGTGAAGATTATATCTTATGGGATGAATTGGATCACGCTTCTATCATAGAAGGAGCACGAGTATCTTATTCTACCAAACTCAAGTTCCGTCACAACGATATGGATTCTTTGGAAAAGCAACTTCAAAGATGTGAACCGGATAAGGTTAAACTAATCGTTATTGATGGTGTGTTCAGTATGGAAGGGGATGTGGCACATCTTCCTGAAATAATTGAATTAGCAAAAAAATACAATGCAAGTGTAATGGTTGACGAAGCACACAGTCTAGGTGTGTTAGGAAGCGATTATAGTGGAAAAGGACTTGTCGATCAATGTGGACTTGTCGATGATGTCGAGCTCATTATGGGAACTTTCAGTAAATCACTAGCTTCCATTGGCGGCTTCATTGCAGGTAACGAAATAATACTTGATTATCTACGTCACAATTCCCGTCCATATATCTTTACCGCGAGTGCTACTCCTGCTGCAACAGCTGCAGCCAGCGCAGCATTGGATATCATAATATCTGAACCGGAAAGAATAAAAGCATTGTGGGATATTACGCATTATGCATTAGATGGCTTCCGTGAGCGCGGATTTGAAATAGGGCACACATCTACACCTATTATACCTCTATTTATCAGAGATAATGAGAAAACATTCCTGATTACAAAACTTCTTTTCGAAGAAGGAATATTTGTAAATCCTGTAGTATCTCCGGCTGTTGCGCCAAGCGATACTTTGATTCGTTTCTCTCTTATGGCTACACACACAAAAGAACAAGTAGACATTGCTTTTGAGAAAATAGAATCAATATTCAAAAAAATGGGAGTATTATTACATGCAAAAGCCTAAAAAAGGGTAGAGCAAAAGAATATACTTCAAATATAAAATAAGAGAACCCTCTGTCCGTTAAAAGATAGAGGGTTTTTCATTTCTTCGAATATACTTATGAGAAAGTCTATCTTTTTAATAACCTTATTGGTTTTTACGACCTCAATATTTGCACAAACCTATACAGTTTCGGGAGGGTTAGAAACACCTTACGCTTATAAAAAAGAATCAGGTCAAAGCCTTACCGGCACAGGAATAGAAGAAGTGTATCTATTCAACACTTTTGCAGGCGCTGCAATAAAGTATAACTCATCGGCTATTTCGGTCAGATTTTACAAATACAAACAATCGATTGGCGATAAAAAACAGATAGAGGAGCCTGATCTCCACATAAAATCGATCAACGGAAACTCTACATACACTGTATCGAATCTAGAAGATGGCTACGGCTACTTTGTAGAAGAAAACAATGTTGCCAAAAGTGCTGTGTGGATTATTGATTATAACCAACATAAATCAATATTAAGATCCATCGAAGCCCGAGAAAATGATGACAAATGCCAATTTCTTAAATTACTAGTTGGAAAAACAGAAGATAAACTATTCTTCTATACAACAAATGGAAGTAGAAGAGAAATCCCCCGAAGATATACTGTCAGCTACGACATTCAAGAATGGGACGAAAACAACAAGGCTTTTGTAGAAAACATAAGAACCTTAAATATAGATACTGAAGAAACGATAGATGCTCCTTTAATGAATACCGTTTTCAAACTGAAGGGGGATCAATTTGCAGAATACTTCAAGATGCCACATGAGAAGAGTTCGGAAGAGTACAATGCTATTGCTGTAGAAGGACATATTGTAGCAGAGCAAGAAGGGAAAAATAATGGGGAAATAGGAAGTTCTGCACCTGTCACAGTCAACTTATATGGACGGGGAAGTGATGCAGCTTATTTCTATACATGGAGTATATATAACAAGGAAGATACCGCAAACTATATTGTACGCTATACAGGTAGTGATGTAAAAAAGTACACCTTCGAAAAAGATGGTAATTACATCGTTAAACTCGAAGTGGCTAATAATGCCGATCAGTCCGCAACCTGTGTTAATATAAGCACTTTAGAACTTAACATAGAAGAATCTGACATTCAAGCCCCTAACTTTTTTTCTCCCGGAGGAACTACAAATGCAGAGTTTAAGGTTTATTACAAATCCATCGTGAAGTTTAAGTGTACCATTTTCAACCGTTGGGGTGTAAAAATATATCAATGGAACGACCCATCGAAAGGTTGGGACGGAAGACACAACGGCAAATATGTATCTACCGGCGTCTATTATTACGTGATAGAGTATACCAACTCGAAAGGAAGACGTAAAAGTATGGGTGGAGATATAAATGTTTTACGGAGAAATTAGAATAGATCGTTCTCCATCCAAAGCCATAGATACCAAGAATCTTTTTAGAATATACATACTACTTACTATCAGCTTTCACAAGAAATATCTCATCCTTTTGTCGAGAGTTCGGCCCTTTCTATCGATTATTATTTTCCGCGAAATAATTTGTATATAATTTTGTTTCGAAAGATAAAAAACTATATATACAAAAGCCAGAAAACCTGAAAATAAGAATAATACTAACAAAAGATAGGAATAAGTTAATAAGTTAAGTTCAGTAAGATTGAGGAATCAATCTAAAGATAAAAGTGGTCAGGGATGCCCGCTTTTATTTTTTATACTCTTATTAACTCTGTGTTTAGTCTCATTTATTTTATCAAAAAACTAAAAATCTATACCTTTATCACAAATTCTTCTACTTAATATAATTCATGTCATGAAAAAAGGTATTTTTTTGATCTTTTGGTTATGTGCAATATCAACCTTTGCACAAAATTCTGTTAGTAACGAGTATAAAACGGATAAAGATATATCCTATATCAGTCTGAACGAAAAAGATAATTATCGCAAGGAGCGTTGCAAGCTTGACGTATATTATCCCGTAAATAAGAAAGATTTCCCTGTTATTGTATGGTTTCACGGCGGAGGACTCGAAGGTGGAGAAAAAGGAATACCTAACGAACTAAAGAATAAAGGTATTGCTGTAGTAGCTGTTAACTACCGTCTGAGCCCGAAAGCAACAAATCCGGCTTATATCGAAGATGCTGCGGCATCCATTGCCTGGGTATTCAACAATATAGCATCTTACGGAGGCAGCACCAAAGATATTTATGTATCGGGACATTCGGCAGGAGGATATCTGACCCTGATGGTCGGTTTAGATAAAAGTTATCTTGAAAAATATGGAGTAGATGCCGATAAGATAAAAGGACTTATACCTATTAGTGGACAAACAAATACACATTTCACCATCCGAAAAGAAAGAGGCATACCATATAATATCCCAATTATTGACGAATACGCTCCTCTGAATAAGGCAAGAACCGGTATCCCTCCCACTTTACTAATTACAGGTGATCGTAAACTCGAGTTAACAGCCAGATACGAAGAAAATGCGCATTTAGAAGCTATTCTAAAATCGCTGAACAACAAAGAAGTTGTATTGTATGAGCTACAAGGATTTGATCATGGCAACGTATATGCTCCGGGATGTTATTTGATACTGGACTGGATAAAGAAACACAGTAAATTATAATATAGTAAGTAAGCGATTAAAAGTGTTTTTCATTATTTCCTTGTCAGTTTTTAATATACTCAGAAAGAGGAGATTCTTCATTGTATTCAGAATGACAGAGAGAATAATATTGATAACGAAAAACACTTTTAATCCACTACAGGAAAACTTACTTACCTCTCTTTAAGGTATATGACTGCCCTTGTTGAGTCATTATATCATATTCGTAAACTTTATACAACAGAGGATATTGAGGATTTATTTCTTTCGATACCAACGGCTCTTTTATATCTGCCGTTTTATATAGCGGATTAGTATTCATGCCCCTTGCCTCCTGCAATCCATCACCACTTAATGGCACATAAGAGCGAAGGCGCATATTTCCGCCTAGTTTAGAGGTAATTGTTACAGAAGAGATCTCGCCATCACTCCAATCCATCGACGAAATTTCGAAACCACCACGAGCCACTAGCCCTTTAACACTTCCGTTCTTCCACTTATCAGGCAAAGCCGGTAGTAAATGTATTGCTCCATCATGACTTTGCAGAAGCATCTCTGCTACCCCTGCAGTAAAACCAAAATTCCCATCTATCTGAAATGGCGGATGGGCATCAAACAGGTTCGGATAAGTACGCCCATCGTTATTACCCGGCTCTACCAAAGATAGCATATTCGAAATAATTTTATAGGCATGATTACCATCGAGCAGACGTGCCCAAAAATTAATTTTCCAACCTATCGACCAGCCTGTAGCCATATCTCCACGATAGAGAAGTGAGTTTTTTGCCGCCTGAAAAAGCGTTGGATGTGAATATGGCGAAATCTGATTGCTTGGATATAACCCATACAAGTGAGAGACATGACGATGATCATTCTTCGGATCGTCCCAATCTCCCAACCATTCCTGCAATTGATTGTACTTTCCTATCTGCATAGGTGCAAGGCGAGAAATCATATTCTCGAGTTTTTGATTATATGCTTCATCACTTACGCCTAAGGTCTTGGATGCCTCCAGAGCATTGTTAAGCACATCAAATACAATTTGATTATCCATTGTAGATCCTGCCGTTATACTCGTATTTTTTCCAGGAGGGCCTTGTTCGGGAGAGGTCGACGGTGATGTTACCATCCATTTATATGTAGGATGTTCCACCAAAAAATCGAGAAAGAAATCTGCTGCGCCTTTCAGCACAGGGTATGCTTCTTTTAAGAAATTCTTGTCTCCTGTATATAAGTAATGTTGCCACATGTGTTGACTCAGCCATGCCCCTCCATTAGGCCACATGCCATGAAATGCTCCGTCTACAGGACCTGTAGTACGCCAAAGATCCGTATTATGATGCGCAACCCAGCCATTGGCATTGTACATTACCTTTGCTGTCTCCTGCCCTGTCACCGCCAATTCTTTTAACATCTGGAAAAGAGGTTGATGCGTTTCGCTTAGATTGGTAACCTCTGCAGGCCAATAGTTCATCTCCGTATTGATATTAATAGTGTATTTACTATCCCAAGGCGGCACTAATTGGTCGTTCCATATTCCTTGCAGATTAGCTGGTTGCCCTCCCGGTTGGGATGAACTAATAAGCAGATAACGCCCAAACTGGAAAAGTAGGGTAACCAGACTTTGATCTTTTCCTTCTTTGAAGTTTCTAACTCTTACATCTGTTTCTTCAAGAATACTGTCCGATTTTCCCAAATCTAATGATACCCGATCGAATTGTTTTTTATAGTATTTTATATGATCTGCTAATGCTTTATCATAGGACTTCGATATTGCGGTTTTCAAAAAATGAGTAGCCCTTGTTGATTCATTAGCACTCACATCCTGGTAATTCACAAAATTAGTGGCTATAGAAATATAGATAACAACCGAGTTGGCAGCTTTTACTGAGAGTTTGTTACCCTCAACTTTTACACTCCCTCCTACAGTTTTTATTTGAGTTTGGTTTTCGAACCGAATCACGCCTTTTATTCCTTCGTGTTCTGCTCCCATACCTTTGAGAATAAGCTTATCACCCTTAGCTTGAACTTTATAATCTTTTACAGGAGAGTCATATCCTGCTGTGAAGCTAATACTATTCGCCTTATCAGCTGTGATTTTCATAACAATGACATTATCTGTAAAAGAAGAGAATATCTCACGAGTATAATTAATGTCATCTACGGTATATTTTGTCGTAGCTACTGCTGTAGCCAAGTCAAGTTGTCTTGAATAATTAGAATATTTATTATGTCCTGCAAAATCTAAATATAAGCTTCCTATTGTTTGATAGGGCATACCATTATGCGGAGTTCTCATATTTTTTTCCAACAAAGCCTCTGCTTCTTTTTCTTTTCCGGCAAAGATAAGAGAGCGCACCTCATCCAGCACTTTTAACATATTAGGGCTATCATTTCTGTGAGGCCCTCCTCCCCACATCGTTTCCTCATTGAGCTGGAGCTGTTCTCTTGCAGGATTTCCAAAAACCATTGCACCCAACCGAGAATTTCCCAAAGGCAATGCTTCTACCCACTCCTTAGCCGGACACTTATAGAAAAGCTTAGTGTCTTCAGCTTTACAAAAAATAGTACTTAAAGTAAAAATTGATAAAAACAAAAGGTATTTCTTCATGATATTTACAAGTATTCATTCGAGAACAAAGAAAAAGCTTATATATTAAAAATCAAATTAATGCAGACTTAATATCTTATTAAAAAAAGGAGATTACCCAAATTTTACTGCTTTTGCATCAAAAAAGACCCATTTTTCATGTAATCATCGGTTAATATCGCATTTTAATTACATTTTAATACTCCTATTAACACCTAGCGACGTATTTTTTTAATTGCCCTCACATTACTTTGTGATATAAAAATATCATAATCATTAATACCAATGAAAAATATCATAAATCCGGAGATAAAATTATTTCGACATATATGTTAATAAACATTCTTTGAATAGAAAATACAAATCTTAATTCTTTATACGAATGGTATATGTTTACTTTGTACTCGAAATTAAATAAATGCCAACTTAAATTAAAACTTATCATGAAGCTTAGAAATGCATTCACCATTGTTTTTATTTCTATTTTATCAGCTTGCACAGCAAGTAACAACAGCGGTGTCAACAAGCAGCCGGTAGATTATGTAAACCCTTATATGGGAAACATCAGTCACCTATTGGTACCCACGTATCCGACCATCCATCTGCCTAACAGTATGCTTCGGGTTTACCCCGAACGTGCCGATTTCACGAGCGATATGATCAAGGGGCTACCTCTGATCATCACGAGTCACAGAGGTAGTTCGGCCTTCAACCTGAGTCCTTATCAGGGTGATAAAGCCAAAATAAAACCTGTTATATCCTACAGCTACGATCGTGAAAAGATCACGCCGTACAGCTATGAGGTTGACTTGGACGATCAACAAACGCATATCCAATATGCACTTGCTCACCAATCCGCTATTTATCAGATAGACTATACTTTGCCCAACACTCCTGCTTACCTGATACTCAATTCGCGTAACGGAGCGATAAGGACAGACGGAAATATAGTAAGCGGATACCAAAAACTGGCGAATAATACGAATGTATATATATATCTGGAAACAGAACAAAACCCTGTACTTACAGGAGTATTGAAAGACAATACAATAAACGACAAAGAAAAAAGTGCCGAAGGCAACAATGCCTGTGTCGTATTATATTATGGAGATAATGCACAAACTTTGCGCTTACGCTACGGAGTATCATTTATCAGCGAAGAACAAGCAAAAGAGAATCTACGCAGAGAGCAAAAAGACTATGAAGTGAAACAACTGGCTGATAAAGGCCGCAAAATATGGAATGACGCTTTAGGCAAAATCAAGGTTAATGGAGACAGCGATACTGACAAAACGGTATTCTATACTTCTCTCTATCGTTGTTATGAACGTCCGGTATGCATCAGCGAAGGCGGTCGTTACTTCAGTGCTTTTGACGGAAAAGTACATGAAGACGCAGGCAAACCGTTCTTTACAGACGACTGGATCTGGGACACCTATCGTGCTACTCATCCTTTGCGTGTAATGATCGATGCTGAGGAAGAAGTGAATATCATTAATTCATACTTGCTGATGGCGGAACAAATGGGCAACAACTGGATGCCTACCTTCCCTGAGATTACAGGCGATTCTCGCCGGATGAACTCCAACCATGCCGTAGCTACAGTTATTGATGGCTATGCAAAAGGGTTAAAAGGTTTCGACTTGGAAAAGGCATATATCGCATGTAAAAAAGGAATAGAAGAAAAAACGCTTATTCCATGGTCGGGAGCTCCTGCCGGATGGCTAGATGAGTTTTATAAAGAAAAAGGATATATTCCGGCGTTATATCCGGGCGAAAAAGAAACGGTAGCAAATGTTAGCCCTTTCGAAAAAAGACAACCGATAGCCGTAACCCTTGGCACTGCATACGATCAATGGTGCTTGTCGCAAATAGCCAAAGCCTTGGGCAAAGAAGATGAAGCAAAGTATTATCTGAAGAGTTCTTACAACTATAGAAATGTCTACAATGCAGAAACAGGCTTTTTCCACCCGAAAGATAAAGAAGGGAAATTTATAGAACCGTTCGATTACCGCTTCTCGGGAGGCATGGGTGCACGGGACTATTACGGAGAAAATAACGGCTGGATTTATCGTTGGGATGTACCTCATAATGTGGATGACCTTGTAAATCTGATGGGAGGAAATGAACAATTCATAAAGAATCTGGATCAAACTTTTAACGAACCTCTTGGACGTGGCAAATACGAATTTTATGCACAATTGCCCGATCATACAGGCAATGTAGGACAATTCTCTATGGCAAACGAACCAAGCCTTCATATTCCTTATCTCTACAACTACGCCGGACAGCCGTGGAAAACGCAGAAACGTATTCATACTTTATTGAAGCAGTGGTTTAGAAACGACCTGATGGGCGTTCCCGGCGATGAAGACGGAGGAGGAACATCTGCTTTTGTGGTATTCTCTATGATGGGATTCTATCCTGTTACTCCGGGTATGCCTGTTTATAATATTGGAAGCCCCATGTTTTCTCAAGCTAGTATGATATTGAGCAATGGTAAAGTATTTGAAGTAGTAGCTCAAAACTATTCTGAAGACAACAAGTATATCCAATCGGCTACATTGAATGGAAAAGAGTGGAACAAACCTTGGTTCAATCATTCGAATATAGAAAATGGCGGCAAACTTGTGTTAATAATGGGTAATAAGGCGAATAAAGCATGGGGAGCAAACCAAGCTCCACCTTCAGCCGAAAAACTATAAAAAGTCATTTCTCTCTGTGATGCTAAATAATATAAAACATCACAGGGAGAATATAAAAATCGATACAATCATGAAAAAAGCACTCATTACACTTTTCATTCTCACCCTTTGCAGTCAGCTTACTGCACAAAATTATCAGCGTACATCTCAAGGCATAAAGGCTAATATAAATTCAACAAGCATTGAAATTCAATTTTTTAATTCTAAAATTATAAGGATTTTAAAATATCCACAGGGAGAAATCCCAAACAAAAAAAGCCTCTCGGTGATTAAAGAACCTGAAAGCACAAATTTTCAAATACAAGAATATAACAATGTGATAACATTAACTTCATCAGAGGTTATTGTTACCCTAAACCTCAAGACCGGAGATGTATTATTTAACGGTACTGACACGAGACCTTTTATAGCAGAGAAGAATAGTTCTTCCATCTTTACGCCAAAAAACTACGAGAGCGGTAAGTCTTACGAAGTACAACAAACATTTCTATTGGATAAGCAAGAGGCCATTTACGGGCTGGGACAGCATCAACAAGGACATATGAATCAACGCGGACAAGAGGTAGAGCTTCGCCAGAGAAATACGGAAATAGCAATACCAATTATTCATTCGGTAAAAGGATATGCCATCTTCTGGGATAATTACTCGCCTACAGTTTATAAAGATTCGGCAGAAGGATTGTCTTTTACTTCTGCTTCGGGTAAATGTATTGATTATTATTTTATGTATGGACAAAATGCTGATGGTGTCATTGCACAGATACGAGAACTGACAGGGCAGGCTCCAATGTTTCCGTTATGGACATACGGATTTTGGCAAAGCCGCGAACGATATACATCGCAAGATGAACTACTGGATGTGGTAAAAAAATACCGCAGTCTAAACATACCTCTTGACGGCATTGTGCAGGACTGGCAATACTGGAGCACTGACAACAAGCAGTGGAACGCTGTAGAATTTGGAAATCCGACTTTCCCTAATCCTCAGAAAATGATAGACGATGTGCACAAAATGAATGCACATATAGCCATCTCCGTTTGGCCATCCTTTGGCCCGAATACAAATATCCATAAAGAACTAAAAAATAAAAAACTCTTATTCAACTTCGATACATTTCCTCAAGATAATGGAGTAAAAGTATATGATGCATTCAATCCCGAAGGTCGCCGAGTGTATTGGGATTTCATGAATAAAAATATATTCTCTATCGGTATGGACGGTTGGTGGCTGGATGCCACAGAGCCAGAATACAATGTAAGTGAAAAGTCTTTCAATGAGACTACATATCTTGGGTCATACAGAGACATAGCAAATGCGTATCCACTGGCATCTATTGGTGGTGTGTACGACAACCAACGCAAGACGACGTCTGAAAAGCGCGTATATATACTTACCCGCTCAGCCTTTGCAGGACAGCAACGCTATGGAGCAAACTCTTGGTCGGGAGATATCGATTCACGTTGGCATGTGCTTCGCAATCAAATTTCGGCAGGCCTAAACTTCTCTCTTTGCGGAATTCCTTACTGGAACACAGACATAGGAGGTTTTTGGGCAGGGCGTGTCTATCCTAAAGGGGTTGAAGATAGAGCATTCCATGAATTATATGTGCGTTGGATGCAGTTCGCTACATTTACACCAATGATGCGTTCGCATGGAACAAATACTCCCCGAGAGATATATCTGTTCGGAAAAAAAGGAGATTGGGCTTATGATGCTCAGGAGAAATATATCAATCTTCGATATAGTCTATTACCATATATGTATTCTATAGGACATGACATTACAGCAAATGCAGGCTCTATGATGAGGGCTTTAAGCATGGATTTTGCCAAAGACAAAAAAGTACATAATATAGACAATCAGTTTATGTTTGGTAAGTCAATACTAGTTGCCCCTGTAACAGATTCTATGTATGTGGATCGTATAAATGGCAATGTTATAGAAAATTTCAATGTGGTAAAATCTCGAAAAGTATATTTGCCGGAAGGAGCCGACTGGTATGATTTCTGGACAGGAGAAAAGCTTAACGGAGGACAGGAAGTCAGCAAAGCAGCACCAATAGATATTATTCCACTATATATAAAAGCGGGCACTATACTCCCATGGGGTCCCAAAGTGCAATATGCAGAGGAAAGAAAATGGGATAATCTTAAGCTATTTGTTTATCCCGGAAAAGATGCTGAATCTGTATTGTATGAAGATGAGAACAACAACTATAATTACGAAAAAGGGATCTATTCAACAATTACAATGAAATGGAATGACAAAAGTAAAACATTGACTATAGGAAAGAGGCGAGGCGAATTTCCGGGCATGTTGAAAACCAGATCTTTTAATATTACAGTAATAGAGGAAGGGAAAAGCATAAATATTACTTCACAACCCGATAAAGAAATTCTATATCAAGGTGAAGAAATGAACATTAAGCTCTAGTATTAAGAAAGTGTGACTTACTCTTTTGATTTTCATCCCACCATGCTAATATAAAAGGAAATAAACGCACAGCATGAAATATATACTTATTCTCTGTCTTTTCATCTCTCAGATGATAGCTAGTGCTCAGACAAAAGTAGTCTGTGTAGGAGCGAGTATTACGGAAGGGGCGTTAACAACTGATCCGAAAAGAGATTCGTATCCAGCACAGCTCGCACACCTTTTAGGGAGTGATTACGAAGTGGTCAATTGTGGAGTAAGTAGTTGTACCATGCTTCGCAAAGGAGATCATCCCTATTGGAATACCCAAGCCTATAAGAAAGCTTTAAATAGCAATCCCGATATCGTGTTTATTGATCTAGGAGGAAATGATGCAAAGGCTATTAATCAGGTTTACATGAATGAGTTTGCAAAGGATTGTAGCGACATGGTAAAGTCCTTTAAAAGCCTGCCATCAAAACCACGAATTATCCTGATGCTTCCCTTTGTTTCCTTCGAAACAGACTCGAACCAAATATGGGATCCCGTTATTGTAAACGATATTATTCCAATTATTCAGCAGGTAGCATACAATGAAGATATAGAAGTATTGGATATGCACTCCCTGCTGATAAATAGACCCGATTTATTTCCGGACAAGATACATCCCGGAGACAAAGGTTCGGAAATTATAGCGAGCAGATTATATGAGCAAATTACATTAAAAACAGAAAAATCTTTTGATGTTCTGGCGAAACTAAAAACAGCACATACTATAAATAATTTCAAAGGATACGTATCGATAGATTTTAAGTTAAGAGGTCGTGACTGTAAAGTTGTTAAACCTAAATTTACAGCTTTGGGAAAACCGTGGATATGGCGTGCCCGATTTTGGGCGCATGAACCACAAACCGATATAGCTCTACTCGAAAGAGGCTATCATCTGGTATATTGCGATGTTGCCGAACTGATGGGAAATAAGGAGGCACTTTCTATATGGGATGAGTTCTACAATCTATTAACAAATGCAGATTTATCGAAAAAGAGTACAATGGAAGGTATGAGCCGCGGTGCAATGTATTCATTTTGCTGGGCAGCAGCCAATCCAGATAAAGTTAGTTGCATATACGTAGATAATCCTTTGCTCGACTGCCGCTATTTAGCAGATAGAAATGGAGATTTAGATGAAATGACGGAAAACTTCATACAAGCATACAATATGAAAACGAAAGCGGATATACGTACATTTAAAGGAAGCCCAACAGATAAGATAAAAGAAATAGTAAATGGAAGATACCCTATTCTTATACTTTGTGCCAATCAGGATGAAGCTGTACCTCCAAGTCAAACGATCGAGTTTGAAAGAAAAATAAAAGAAGCGGGTGGAGATATCACCGTAATGATGAAGGATGGCTTCAAACATCACCCGCATAGTCTTTCTAATCCTGCACCCATTGTTGACTTCATACTAAAAGCAAATAGAAAATAAATAAGTCGTAAATAATTCATAACACTAACCTAAATGAAAAAAGGTCTCTTCACCCTATACATCGCTGTATTTTCTCTGTTATCCTGCAATAGCTATGCTCAGAAAAATCCGTTTATAAAACATATGTATACAGCCGATCCTTCGGCTCGGGTATGGAATGATGGACGTCTGTATGTATATGCATCGCATGATATCGCCCCGCCTCAAGGGTGCGACCTGATGGATCAATATCATGTATTCTCTACAGAAGATATGGTAAACTGGGTAGATCATGGCGAAATACTTCGCTCGACTCAAGTATCCTGGGGTAGACCTGAAGGGGGGTTTATGTGGGCTCCCGATTGTGTTTATAAAAACGCCACGTATTATTTTTATTTTCCGCATCCAAGCGAATCGGATTGGGACAAAAGTTGGAAAATTGGAGTGGCAACAAGTAAATTTCCTGCAAAAGACTTTGTGGTAGAAGGATACGTAAAAGGAATGGAGGCTCATATCGACCCGAATGTATTTATCGATGATGATGGGCAAGCATACATATATCAAGGAGGTGGAGGTATATGCCTCGGAGGTAAGCTCAAAGACAATATGATGGAACTAGATGGTAGCCTTCAGAAGATGGAAGGTCTTTATGATTTCCATGAAGCGGCATGGGTACACAAGCGTAATGGTATTTATTATCTATCTTATTCAGACAATCATGATAACAATTGGAATGATGGAGTAAAAGGAGACAATCGCATGCGATATGCAACGAGCAATAGTCCACTAGGACCTTGGAAGTCTCAGGGCATTTATATGGAACCAACAAATAGCTATACGAACCATGGATCGATAGTAGAATACAAAGGTCAGTGGTACTCTTTCTACCATGATAGTTCCTTATCTGAAAAAAATGGAGAATTTAATGATTGGCTACGATCAGTATGTGTAGATAAGCTTTATTATAATGCTGATGGTACAATACAAATGGTAAATCAAACAAAGTAATTGATACGAAGTACAACAAACATTTCTATTGGATATATAAAACAAGAATATATTCTTTATCAGTATTAGCCGTGGACGGCTGAATGCTATAAAATCTGATTACAAGGCAATTAAAATTTCACATTAAACAGTTTTTGTCTTTCAATTGTTTTATTATTGAAACACTAAAATTGTTAACTATGAACTCAAAACAATCATTAATTTTACTGGCTATACTTGTTTTGCAATTACAAGCGTCAATAAATGCTTGTACAGGTATCACATTAAAAAGTAGTGATGGAAGTGTCGTTGCCGCACGTACTATTGAATGGGCTGAAAGTGTTATGAATACGATGTATGTGGTTGTTCCTCGCCATCAGCAGCTTCAGTCGCTCACACCTTCCGGAATGGATGGAATGAAATTTACTAGCAAATACGGATTTATAGGTTTGTCGGTAGAGCAAAAGGAATTTATGGTGGAAGGTGTCAATGAAAAAGGTCTGTCTGCCGGACTCTTTTATTTCCCTAATTATGGAAAATACCCCTCTTATGATCCATCCCAAAAAGAAAGAAACTTAGCGGATTTCCAATTAGTATCTTATGTACTAGGTGAGTGTGAAACTGTAGATGAAGTTAAAGAAAAACTAAAAAATATACGTGTTACGAATATTGATCCTCGGTCTTCCACTGTACATTGGCGATTCACTGAACCATCGGGGCGTCAGATCGTACTTGAGATAGTAGATGAAATCATGCATTTTTATGATAATCCTTTGGGAGTATTGACCAATTCACCGGGCTTAGAATGGCACTGGACAAACTTGAATAATTATATAAATTTACAACCCGGCACACCTCCAGGACATAATTTTGGCCCTTTGCAAACGAAGTCGCTCGGACATGGAACCGGTTTGTTAGGACTTCCGGGAGATTTTACTCCTCCATCTCGATTTGTTCGTGCTACGTTTTTCCAATTGACTGCTCCACAACAACAGTCTGCACAGGAAAGTGTTTTCCAGGCATTTCATATTTTGAATAATTTCGATATTCCAACAGGTACAGAACAACTATGGGGAAAAGCATCAGCTGATGTACCAAGTGCTACTCAGTTTACAGTGGCTACAGATACACAAAATTGTATCATCTATTATCGAACTATGTATAATAGTAATATCCGTTGCATCAACCTAAACACTATTGATTTTGAAAATGTAAAATATCACAGTATGCCTTTGGATAGCATAAAGAAGCAACCTGTGGAATCGGTCAATATAAAATCATAAATATTCATTAAGTATAATTATGGTTGCGCTTATTCAAATAAGCAAGAATGGTTGTAAAATAGGGACATTAAATTCTATGTTCTTATAAAGAAACAGTTTAGAAATTACTTATTTTCCTCTCCACAAAATTGTTTTGTGGTTTTACTATTGGTTTACAAAACCCATCGAAACACTACTAAAACAAGGGCATTAAAACAAAAAAAGAGTTACAGTTTCTACTGTAACTCTTTCATTTTAAGTGGTCCCACCTGGGCTTGAACCAGGGACCCCCTGATTATGAGTCAGATGCTCTAACCAACTGAGCTATAGGACCTGATTTTCGGAGGTTATCCCGAAATCGGATGCAATATTACTGCTTTTTAGCGAGACTAGCAAGTTTTTGAGTAAAAAAACTACCAGAAGATTTATCACTCAAACCACGATAGAAACTAAGAAACTTTGTATCAACGTGATAAAATTGAACTACAAAAACATTTGTTGGTATTTTTTTTACTATCGGAGAAAAGATAAGCCGCTAAACAACAAACAAGCCACTATAAAGATATAAAATAGTACTACTGTCCCCTTTGTTTCTCCTAGTGCAAAGAAATGAGATAATAGGAATGATCCCACACCCATAAAAATATACAGACTCACTTGCGGTGTTATATTTATAAAGATAGAGAACAATAAAGATAAGACTGTGAAAAATATCAATAACGATAAATATGCCCTTATCTTTATTTTATCCTTATGCCTGTTAAGGAAATTATCTCCAATGATAATACTCAAAAAAAGAATTATAAAAATAAGAGAAGCCCATATAGCAATATCAAAACGGAGAAAAGGAAACATAACTAACTGTTGAGAACTGCTATAATGTAGAAAAGGAGAAAGAAATTCGTTTAGATTATCCGTAAGAAGATAAAAAGAGAATGTAGGAAAATATACTATAAAGGCTCCCAAAAAGGATGCTAACAAGGATCTAAAACTAAAACATCTCATTATTACAAGAGCAATCCATGTTAATGGGACAAAGAGTAATAAAAGAGGCGTAAACAGGCTTCCTAAAGAAAGCATAAACGCTATTTTAAATGCAGCGACAGATCTTTCAGAGTGATTATAAGAGGCGAATAATATAGATACTGTAAAAAGCATGAATAATACCCCAATATACGCCGGAGATATCCACACCAACGAAGGGTGACAGCTAAACAATAAAATTATAATAGCGGGAGGCAACAGAGTCCTCCGCCTTATCAGTACAAAATCAGTATTGATATGAGCAGTCAATACAGCCATTGCAGATACAATAATACTACTACCTGCCAATGAATATAATGGATTACCCGAAAAGAAATCGAGCAGTTGCCAAAGATACCCTCCTTCCATATTTGAAGGCATAGCATTTGATGATACTACAAATGCTATCCTCATACATACTGCGAAAATAATAGAGATTATAAGAAACCCCTTTCCTTCCGCAATATGACTTTTATAAAATCTAGGAATAGCTGCCATTTTATTTGAGATCGAAACCTATATCTTTCCTATAGTATTTTTTATCATAAGATATTACATCTGCATTCTTGAAGGATAGAGATAGGGCTTCATTCTTGGTTTCTCCATATGAACTTATTGCAATAACACGTCCTCCGTTTGTCAGCACCTTATTATTTTCAAGCTTTGTTCCGGCATGAAATAAGATACTATCTTTTACCTTATCCAAACCCGACATTTCTTTATTTTTCTCATAGTCTCCCGGATAACCACCCGCAACAAGCATCACGGTAACAGCATAGCGACTATCTATTTCCAACAATTTACTTTCCAATGTACCTGTTGCAACCCCTTCTAACAAAGAAACAAAATCAGACTTTATCCGCAACATGACAACTTCAGTTTCAGGATCACCCATACGTACGTTATATTCAATTACCATAGGTTCTCCTTTGACCTCTATTAAGCCTAAGAAAATAAATCCTTTATATATAATTTTATCCTTTTTCAGTCCCTCTATTGTTGGAATAACAATACGGTCTTCTACTTTTTTCATGAATACATCGTCAGCAAACGATACCGGCGACACAGCACCCATTCCTCCGGTATTCAGCCCTGTATCTCCTTCGCCAATTCGTTTATAATCTTTGGCTACAGGTAGTATTTTATATGAATCTCCATCCGTTAACACAAATACAGAACATTCTATTCCCGACAAAAACTCTTCTATAACAACAGTTTTACTAGCATCGCCAAACATCCCCGAAAGCATTTCTTTTAGCTCTTGTTTCGCTTCCTCTATATCACTTATTATAAGTACACCTTTTCCTGCGGCTAATCCATCAGCCTTCAACACATACGGAGCCTCTAACTCTTCTAAAAATGAATAAGCTTCGTCCAACTCATCTAATGTAAAGCTTTTATATCTGGCTGTAGGAATATTATGACGCATCATAAATTGCTTAGCAAAATCCTTGCTACCTTCAAGCTGTGCTCCTATCTTAGAGGGGCCTATAACCGGAATATCTTTAATATCATCATCATTGACGAAGAAATCGTATATTCCTCTTACAAGTGGCTCTTCGGGACCTACAACAACCATATCTATCTTATTCTCTAATACGAATTGTTTTATCTCAGGAAAATCAGTGGGCAATAAGTTTACGTTTACAGCTATTTCATGAGTTCCTGCATTGCCGGGAGCCACATAAAGTTTCTGAACCTTATCGCTTTGCTTAATCTTCCATGCCAATGCATTTTCACGACCTCCGTTTCCTAATAATAATATATTCATAATTAAAAAGATAATATTTTGTTGTATTCTTAGCTAGATTCACTTAATAATAGGTGTCTCAATACAAGAAGAGTACCATGACACGTTAATTATTTGAGCAGCAAAGATACATGATTATTTTCTTAACATGAAATCAGAAATATTTATTGTAAGTTTGTACCCCTAAAAAAATGAAAATAGAAAGAATGCAAGAGGAAAAAGGAATCTTTAAGAGAGCAGAACTATTACTGGGTGACAAATTGATGAACAAGATCTCTTCGGTAAGAGTTATTTTATTCGGTGTAGGAGGAGTTGGTAGTTGGTGTGCCGAAAGCCTGATTCGATCAGGAATAAGACATCTTACTATCGTTGACTCCGATAAAGTTTGTGAGACAAATATAAACAGACAACTTATGGCTACAACAAAAACTATTGGACAGCGTAAAGTAGAAGTATTAAAGTCTCGATTGCTCGACATCAACCCCGATGCAGAAATAGAAATTATTGCTCAGGTATATAGCGAAGAAACTTCTGATTCTTTCAATCTTCAATCTTACGACTATATAATTGATGCAATAGATAGCCTGAAACATAAGGTACATTTAATTCGCACAGCAACACGGACTAAAGCTAAATTATTTTCTTCGATGGGTGCTGCCTTAAAAATGGATCCAACGCGAATTAAAGTTGCCGAGTTTTGGAATGTAAAAGGCTGTCCGCTCGCTGCAGCCCTTCGTCGAAAAATGAAACAAGGAGAAAAACCGTGGAAAAAATTTAAATGTGTATATAGTGACGAAGTTTTAGAAAACAAAGGTCTGAAGTATGAACATGATGAGTCAAAGAGCTCAGAATTACTAAAACAAGACAATCCGAGTGTGAAAGCTCAGACCAATGGTACGCTGGTTCATATCACAGCTACATTTGGCTTCACCCTAGCAGGGCTTATTATTCAAGATATCTGCAAAGAATAATTTCAGAGAACACTATAAAATCAGTATTATTTCTCATATTTGTAGTAATAAATTTAAATAAAACTACAATGAATGAATTAATTATTGATTACAATACGCTTTCTTCCACTAAGAAAACTATAAATATCATAACAGGTATTTATTTAACAGGATTTGCTCTTTATTTCTGTATTACAGAGGGAATTTCTGGTGGTTATGGTATATTATTTTTCAGTGCGCTTATAGCCTTTATTCTTGCTGCCATACTATTACTAAGCAACACCCTATGGGTTTCGGGAGCTATACTTTCAATCGATAACAATACAGTTAAACCGAATATCTCGGGACAGAGTAAATCTGCAATAGATTGGACAAATGTAAGTAGTTTAAATATTGGTATCAGCTACATTACTTTCTCTCTGAATGGAGGACAGAAACAAAGAAAAATAGATCTCGTTACTTTAAAATATGATGATGTAAAAACTGTAAAGAGCAAACTAGTAGAAATTTGCGAATACAAAAATATCCCTTATCAAAATGATTAAAATCTCCTTCTTATAATAAGATAAGACATACTATATAAATGAAATACCCTTTAGATACTCAAAGCCTAAAGGGTATTTTATGTATATTCTAATATTAAGAGCGGTGATTAAATATGCCTATTTATCTTTTGTAAACAAAAAAGGAGAGTCTATCATAGCTCTCCTTTCTTATGCTGTCTGATATGTATTTGTATCTTTCTATTATCCTTTGTATGCTTGTATCAATAGCAAAAGTCCGCATACAATTAGATGTATACGGACTTTGCATTTAAAACGGCGGTAACCTACTCTCCCACTTTTACGCAGTACCATCGGCACGACCGGGCTTAACTTCTCTGTTCGGAATGGGAAGAGGTGGAGCCCCGGTGTTATAACCACCTGAATATCGTTACGG